>NZ_JAMSHA010000002.1:0-819735 GCF_025706525.1 Pseudomonas mercuritolerans | reverse complement strand
ATTTTCAGAAGTTTTCGAAGAATTCTTCAACAACTTCAACCACTTGCGCTTCCGATCTCTCGTTAGCGGGAGGCGAATTCTACAGCGTTAATCGCTGCTGTCAACACCTCTTTTTCTCCGCTTTCGACCGAGAAGATCGAACCGTTAAAAGAGCTACACATCACTGCTCTCTCAACTCCTTCCAGGCTTCGATGATCTGAAGCAAGCCGCTGTCGAAAACCGCGCAACTCTTTGAATCTCAAGGAGTTTTCCGTTTCGACTGCGCCGGAAGTGGGGCGAATTATAGACCTCTGAAATCTGCCGTCAACCGTTAATTTCGCTTTTCTTTCAATAACTTGCGTATTGGTTAAAAAACATCCAATCAGATGAGAAAAGAGCTTCTTCTATATAGAAGAAGACTTAAAGGACGCCTTCCTCCTTTAACGCAGCCACCGCGCCGGCCCCCAGACCCAGCACCCGCTGCAGAACCTCTAATGTGTGCTCACCTAATAAAGGAGGCGCATGACGATATTCAACGGGCGTCTCCGACAATCGAATCGGGCTGGCCACCTGGGGCACCATCCCCGCCAATGCATGAGGCAGTTCGATCGCCAGACCGCGCGCCTTCACTTGTGGATCTTCAAACACCTGCGACAGATCATTGATCGGCCCACAAGGCACACCCGCATGCTCCAATTGAGCAACCCACTCGGCTGTCGTCTTGAAAACCGTCGCCTGGCGGATCAGTGGAATCAACACCGCGCGGTTCGCTACCCGCAGCTTGTTGGTCGCGAAGCGCGGATCATCCGCCCAGTGCGGCTGCCCGGCGACTTCGGCGAACTTGCGGAACTGCCCGTCATTGCCCACGGTGAGGATGAAGTCGCCATCCGCCGTAGGAAAGTCCTGATAAGGCACGATATTGGGATGGGCATTGCCCAGACGCTTTGGCGCATTGCCGGTGGTCAGGTAGTTCATCGCCTGGTTCGCCAGACATGCGACCTGTACATCCAGCAACGCCATATCAATGTGTTGGCCGCCACCGTCATGATCGCGATGCGCCAACGCCGCGAGAATCGCCACCGTCGAATATAGCCCGGTGAGAATATCCGTCAGCGCTACGCCCACTTTCACCGGGCCAGCACCTTCATCTCCTTCAGGTCGACCAGTCAGACTCATCAAGCCGCCGAGGCCCTGGATCATGAAGTCATACCCTGCACGCTTGGCGTAAGGACCGGTCTGACCGAAGCCGGTGATAGAGCAATAGATCAGATTCGGGTTGAGCGCCTTCAGCGACTCATAGTCCAGGCCATAGGCCGCCAGACCGCCCACCTTGAAATTCTCGATGAGGATGTCCGACTTCGCCGCCAGGTCGCGCACCAGCTTCTGCCCTTCAGGACGGGTGAAGTCGATGGTCACCGATTGCTTGTTGCGGTTGGCCGACAGGTAATAAGCCGCTTCCGACGTGTTCTCGCCGTAAGCGTCTTTGAGAAAGGGCGGACCCCACGCGCGAGTATCGTCACCATTGCCTGGCCGCTCGACCTTGATCACTTCGGCGCCAAGGTCGGCGAGGATTTGCCCAGCCCAAGGCCCGGCCAGTACTCGCGATAAATCCAGTACCCGCAGATGCGACAGTGCGCCCATGGTCCGCCCTCCTGTTAATAGAACGCTTGCAGACCGGTTTGCGCACGCCCGAGGATCAGCGCATGAACATCGTGGGTACCTTCATAAGTATTCACCACCTCCAGGTTGACCAGATGACGGGCCACGCCGAACTCATCGGAGATGCCATTTCCGCCGAGCATGTCGCGGGCCATCCGCGCGATATCCAGCGACTTGCCGCAGGAGTTGCGCTTCATGATCGAAGTGATTTCAACGGCGGCAGTGCCTTCATCCTTCATCCGACCCAAGCGCAGGCAGCCTTGCAGCGCCAGGGTGATCTCGGTCTGCATGTCGGCAAGTTTCTTCTGCACCAGTTGCGTCGCGGCCAACGGGCGACCGAACTGCTGACGGTCCAAAGTGTATTGGCGCGCGGTGTGCCAGCAGAACTCGGCGGCGCCCAGTGCGCCCCAGGAAATGCCGTAGCGTGCGGAGTTGAGGCAGGTGAACGGACCTTTCAGACCACGCACGTCCGGGAAGATGTTTTCTTCCGGCACGAAAACGTTGTCCATGACGATCTCGCCGGTGATGGAGGCGCGCAGGCCGACCTTGCCGTGAATCGCCGGAGCGCTCAGACCTTTCCAGCCTTTCTCCAGAACGAAGCCACGGATATCGCCGGCATCGTCCTTGGCCCAGACCACGAAGACGTCAGCGATCGGACTGTTGGTGATCCACATTTTCGCGCCGGTCAGGCTGTAGCCGCCATCGACCTTGCGAGCCCGGCTAATCATCGCGCCCGGATCGGAACCGTGGTTCGGTTCGGTCAGACCAAAGCAACCGATCCATTCGCCGGAAGCCAGCTTCGGCAGATACTTCTGTTTCTGTGCTTCGGTACCGAATTCGTTGATCGGCACCATCACCAGCGAGGACTGCACACTCATCATCGAGCGATAGCCAGAGTCGACGCGCTCGACCTCGCGGGCAATCAGGCCGTAACTGACATAGTTCAGACCGCTGCCACCGTACTGCTCAGGAATGGTCGCGCCGAGCAGGCCGACTTCGCCCATCTCGCGGAAGATCGCCGGATCGGTCTTCTCATGACGGAAAGCTTCAAGTACACGCGGCGCCAGGCTCTGTTGAGCGAACTGCGCGGCGGTGTCGCGGATCATCCGCTCCTCTTCGGTGAGCTGTTGATCCAGCAGCAGGGGATCGATCCAATTGAAGCTAGCTTTACCGCCCATGAGTGTGCCCTCGCAATCTGGTGAATTAACGTGGCATTGATCCTAGGCGCGGTTGGTCATCGGGGCAAACGAGGATTTCGCATCCTGTTGTGTTAATTTCTCACTCCGAAACGTCGCGAATTGCCTTTTATGCGGCGCATTAGTGAGGTTGCCGTACATGCGCAGGAAGATCCCCAGCACGGCCGCCCTGATCAGCTTCGAAGCTGCCGCCCGCCATGAGAGCTTTACCCGAGCCGCTGAAGAGCTGTCGCTCACCCAGGGCGCCATCTGCCGACAGATCGCCAGCCTTGAAGACTTCCTCAGCGTGGAACTGTTCCGACGCTCGCGACGTGGAGTGAAACTGACCGAGGCGGGTCTTTCCTACAGTCGTCGGGTGGCGACTCAGCTCGATGCGGTGGAGCGCGACACCCTTTCGGTGATGGGCCAGCAGGGTACCAACGTTATCGAGCTCGCCGTCGTCCCGACCTTCGGCACGCAATGGCTGCTGCCGCGACTCAAGGACTTTCAGCTCAAGCACCCGGAAGTGACCGTCAACCTGACCAACCGCACCCGGCCGTTCCTGTTTGCCGACACCGAATTCGATGCCGCGATTTACTTCGGCGACGCCGACTGGTCGGGTACCGAATCCCACAGATTGATGGGCGAGAATCCGATGCCGGTATGCAGCCCCGCCCTACTCGGCGATCGCAAGCAACTGACAGCGCAAGCCATCGCCGAGCTACCGCTGCTGCAGCAGACCACCCGACCTTACGCCTGGCGCCAATGGTTCAACTCGCAGCAACTGAATATCCCTCGCGACATGACAGGCCCACGCTACGAGCTATTCTCCATGCTTGCCCAGGCAGCCATGCACGACATGGGCGTCGCGCTGATTCCGCCGTTTCTGATCCAGCGCGAGCTGGCAGAGAAACGGCTGGTGGTTGCCAACCCTCAAGCGCTCTCCAGCATCAAGGCCTATTACCTGATGATTCCCGAGCGAAAGGTCGAATCGGCATCGCTGAAGGCATTTCGCGACTGGCTGGTAAATCAAGCGCAAAGCTACAGCCTAGAAGAATAAAGGCTTTGCGTAATACTTAACCCCGTAGTCAGAAAAAACAAAGCCCTACAGATATAACTATTTGTCGCTTTTGCGCAGACTGTATCCGAAAGTCGTACAGACGTCCCACAAGCTGCCAAACACGTGGCTTTGAGCCTCTAATGGCGACTCATTACTGCCTATTCACGCCACCGATGCGAATTTTTTTCAAATTCAGCCAGAATCCATGCAGGGCACGGCCTGCAAGGGGTTCAACTGGCCATCTGCGACATTCGGTCACGGCATGACTTGTAGTTAATTTTCCGTCACCCGTCATAATCCCTTGAAGGGCATAAAGTTCGCCTGCAAAATGCCGCGCCCCGCCCTGATTCGGCGGGATCGTGCTGATCGGCCGCCCCAGTCGCACCATCCGTAGTGCATGGGTTTACTCAATAAGATCACGCAGGAGATTTGACGTGCACATTGGTGTTCCCCTCGAAACCCAGACCGGTGAAACACGGGTTGCTGCAACCCCGGAAACCATCAAGAAGCTGATCAGCCAAGGCCATAAGGTCACTGTGCAAAGTGGCGCTGGCGTCAAAGCCAGTGTCGTCGACAGTGCCTATGAAGCGGCCGGCGCAAGCATTGGCAGCGCCAATGACGCGTTTGGCGCCGAGCTGATTCTCAAAGTGGTCGCGCCAAGCGATGCCGAACTGACGCTGATCAAGCGCGGTACGGTGCTGGTGGGCATGCTCAACCCGTTCAACAACGAGACCATCGCGAAGATGGCCGAATGCGGCATTACCGCGTTCGCCCTCGAAGCGGCGCCGCGCACCTCGCGGGCGCAGAGTCTTGATGTGTTGTCGTCGCAGGCGAACATCGCCGGCTACAAAGCGGTGTTGCTGGCCGCTCACTATTACCCACGCTTCATGCCGATGCTGATGACTGCTGCGGGCACCGTGAAAGCGGCGCGGGTGCTGATTCTTGGCGCAGGCGTGGCCGGGTTGCAGGCGATTGCCACGGCGAAACGCCTGGGTGCGGTGATCGAGGCGTCCGACGTGCGCCCAGCGGTGAAGGAACAGATTGAATCCCTCGGCGCGAAGTTCGTCGACGTGCCCTACGAGACCGATGAAGAGCGCGAATGCGCCGTCGGTGTCGGCGGTTACGCGCGGCCGATGCCGGCGAGCTGGATGCAGCGCCAGGCTCAGGCGGTGCATGAGCGCGCCAAGCAGGCCGATATCGTCATCACCACTGCGCTGATTCCGGGCCGTAAGGCGCCGACGCTGCTCAGCGCCGAGACCGTGGCACAGATGAAGCCGGGCTCGGTGGTTATCGACCTCGCCGCCGCTCAGGGTGGCAATTGCCCGCTGACCGTGGCCGATCAGGTCGTTGTGGAAAACGGTGTGACCATCGTTGGCCCGACCAACCTCGCCGGTGAAGTCGCTGCCGATGCTTCGGCGCTGTACGCACGCAACCTGCTGGACTTCCTCAAGCTGGTATTCACCAAGGAAGGCCAGTTCGACGTCAACCTCGAAGACGACATCGTCGCCGCGTGCCTGATGTGCCGCGACGGCCAAGTCATCCGCAAAAACGCCTAAGCAGGGATTCAGACGATGGAAGAGCTTATCTCCCCCGGTATCTACAACCTGATCATCTTCGTGCTGGCGATTTATGTCGGTTACCACGTGGTCTGGAACGTTACACCTGCGCTGCACACGCCGTTGATGGCGGTGACCAACGCCATTTCCGCGATCGTGATCGTCGGCGCCATGCTCGCCGCTGCGCTGACCGTCACGCCGCTGGGCAAGACCATGGGCACGCTGGCTGTGGCACTGGCGGCGGTCAATGTGTTTGGTGGCTTCCTGGTCACCCGCCGCATGCTTGAGATGTTCAAGAAGAAAGCCCCGAAAGCAAAAGAAGAGGCGCCGAAGTAATGAGCATGAATCTCGTCACGACGCTCTACCTGATCGCGTCGATCTGCTTTATCCAGGCCCTCAAAGGCCTGTCACACCCGACCACTTCGCGGCGCGGCAACCTGTTCGGCATGCTCGGCATGGCGCTGGCAATCATCACCACGGTCGGCCTCATCTATAAGTTGGGCGCTGAACTGGCCACGGCTGGCATCGGTTATGTGATCGTTGGCTTGCTGGTCGGCGGTACCGCCGGTTCGATCATGGCCAAGCGCGTTGAAATGACCAAGATGCCGGAACTGGTAGCGTTCATGCACAGCATGATCGGCCTCGCGGCGGTGTTCATTGCCATTGCGGCGGTGGTCGAGCCGCAGTCGTTGGGTATCGTTAAACAGCTGGGCGATGCGATCCCGGCGGGCAACCGCCTGGAGCTGTTCCTCGGCGCTGCGATCGGTGCAATCACCTTCTCGGGTTCGGTAATCGCCTTCGGCAAGCTCTCGGGCAAATACAAGTTCCGCCTGTTCCAGGGCGCACCGGTACAGTTTGCCGGTCAGCACAAACTCAATGCGGTCCTGGGTCTGGCTACGCTGGTTCTCGGTCTGACCTTCATGTTCACAGGCAACCTTACGGCGTTCGCGCTGATGCTGGCGCTGGCGTTCGTGATGGGCGTGCTGATCATCATCCCGATCGGCGGCGCCGACATGCCGGTGGTGGTGTCGATGCTCAACAGCTATTCCGGCTGGGCGGCGGCGGGCATCGGTTTCTCGCTGAACAACTCGATGCTGATCATTGCCGGCTCGCTGGTGGGTTCGAGCGGTGCGATCCTCTCGTACATCATGTGCAAGGCGATGAACCGCTCCTTCTTTAATGTACTGCTCGGCGGTTTCGGCAATACGGCAGACGCAGGTCCTGCCGGTGCGCAGGAAGCACGCCCGGTGAAATCCGGCTCGGCTGATGACGCAACCTTCCTGCTGACCAACGCCGACACCGTGATCATCGTCCCGGGTTACGGCCTGGCAGTGGCCCGTGCCCAACACGCACTGAAGGAGCTGACCGAGAAGCTGACCCATCGGGGCGTGACCGTGAAGTACGCGATTCACCCGGTGGCCGGTCGCATGCCTGGGCACATGAACGTCCTGCTCGCCGAGGCCGAAGTGCCTTACGACCAGGTGTTCGAGATGGAAGACATCAACTCCGAGTTCGGTCAGGCCGACGTGGTGCTGGTGCTCGGCGCGAACGACGTGGTCAACCCGGCCGCGAAGAACGATCCGAAGTCGCCGATTGCCGGCATGCCGATTCTCGAAGCGTTCAAGGCCAAGACCATCATCGTCAACAAGCGCTCGATGGCCAGCGGCTACGCCGGCCTGGACAACGAACTGTTCTATCTGGACAAGACCATGATGGTCTTCGGCGATGCGAAGAAAGTCATCGAAGACATGGTCAAAGCGGTCGAGTAATTCACCGCTGCAATAGCGAACGCCCCGACTTGTCGGGGCGTTTTTGTTTGCGCCAGAAGCTGGACAATTTGCCGCGTTGTTGCAGATCCGGTAACGGTGTTTTACTGCAAACCCGCGAAATAGAGGCCTCGTTTGCGACCTTGGTAGCGGGACAGGCGCCGGCCAAATTCACTAGACTGCGCATCCTGCTACTCGTTGCCCGAGATAATAATCCATGTACCGTGACCGTATTCGCCTGCCTTCGTTGTTGGACAAAGTGATGAGCGCTGCCGACGCCGCTGCTCTGATTGAGGACGGCATGACCGTCGGCATGAGCGGTTTCACCCGCGCCGGCGAAGCCAAGGCCGTTCCCCATGCACTGGCCGAGCGCGCCAAGGTCACACCGCTGAAGATCAGCCTGATGACCGGCGCCAGCCTGGGCAACGACCTCGACAAGCAATTGACCGAGGCCGGCGTGCTGTCGCGGCGCATGCCGTTTCAGGTCGACAGCACGTTGCGCAAGGCCATCAACGCCGGCGAAGTGATGTTCATTGACCAGCATCTCTCGGAAACCGTAGAGCAACTGCGCAACCAACAGTTGAAGCTGCCGGACATCGCCGTCATCGAGGCAGTCGCCATCACTGAACAAGGCCATATCGTGCCGACCACTTCGGTGGGCAACTCGGCCAGCTTCGCGATCTTCGCCAAACAAGTGATCGTCGAGATCAACCTGGCCCACAACGCCAATCTCGAAGGCCTGCACGACATTTATATCCCGACGTACCGCCCGACGCGCACGCCAATCCCGCTGGTGAAAGTCGACGATCGCATCGGCAGCACGGCGATCCCGATTCCACCGGAGAAGATCGTCGCGATTGTCATCACTCAGCAGTCGGACTCGCCGTCCACAGTGTCGGTACCGGACGTTGATACCAACGCTATCGCCGAACACCTGATCACCTTCTTCAAGCAGGAAGTTGCGGCCGGCCGCATGACGAATAAGCTCGGCCCGCTGCAAGCCGGAATTGGCAACATCGCCAACGCGGTGATGTGCGGCTTGATCGACTCGCCGTTCGAAGACCTGACCATGTATTCGGAAGTGCTCCAGGATTCGACTTTCGACCTGATCGATGCCGGCAAGCTGAGCTTCGCCTCGGGCAGTTCGATCACCCTGTCCGAGCGCCGCAACAGCGACGTGTTCGGCAACCTGGAGAAGTACAAGGACAAACTGATTCTGCGGCCGCAGGAGATCTCCAATCACCCGGAAGTGGTGCGCCGTCTGGGCATCATCGGCATCAACACCGCGCTGGAGTTCGACATCTACGGCAACGTCAACTCCACCCATGTCTGCGGCACGCGGATGATGAACGGCATCGGCGGCTCCGGCGACTTCGCGCGCAACGCGCATCTGGCGGTGTTCGTGACCAAATCGATCGCCAAGGGTGGCGCGATTTCCAGCGTGGTGCCGATGGTCAGCCACGTCGACCACACGGAGCATGATGTCGACATTCTGGTGACCGAGGTCGGGTTGGCCGATTTACGCGGCCTGGCGCCACGGGAGCGTGCGCGGGTGATCATCGACAACTGTGTGCACCCGGACTTCCGCCAGGCACTGAATGATTACTTCACCGCTGCCTGTGCAATTGGCGGGCACACCCCGCATATTCTGCGCGAAGCCTTGAGCTGGCATATGAATCTGGAAGAAACCGGGCGCATGCTGGCGGTGTGATTCACACAGATATACATCGACGCAAACACAGTTTTGCGTCGATGGATCTCCGCTAGTAGCAGAATCGTCGAAAACTGTACTGCTGTACCGGTGCTTTCCTACAGCAAAGTCCTACTCAATAGCTTAATTCCAGTCAAAATGCACCAATCTAGTGCGGACAGGTACAGTTTGCCCAATTTCGACCCGTACACCATCCGTAAACAGTTAACTGCTAGCTCACAATACAAATGAACTGTATCTACAGAGACTAGGCAAACGAGAGGATCATGGGCACCAGTCAAACCACTACCTGATCCCGCCACAAGCGGAAGGATGTCAACCATGGAACGTACACTCAGTTCCGAACTGTTCTTCGAAGACAAAGCTGTAAACACCCAGGCTTCCCTGCCTCTGCGCGTTATTGCCAACCTGATGTTGTGGCAGCGCCGCATCTCCAGCCGCCATCAACTGGCTCGTCTGGACTCGCGCCTGCTGGCCGACGCCGGTATCAGCGAAGCACAACGCTACGAAGAGCTGAGCAAGCCGTTCTGGCGCTAAGCAGCGTCGCTGGCTCTGGTCGTCAGACCCACCGCCAGCAACCCGAATTGCACAAGCAGAACCCGTCGTGGGCAACCACGACGGGTTCTGTCGTTTCAGGGGCCTTGAATGCTCTAAAACGCATATATGAACGAGTACAGGTACAATTTACGAAATACTCGAATATACCGGTACAGTTATCCAGAACCTTTGAAGTATCACTGGCCACCACTGGGCGAACCGCATCTGGCAGCCTAATATCCATGCAGAACGTGGCGAACGTTGCGCAACAGGCGTCTGACTCCTCAGATACCGAGCCACCTCTCACTACGGTTTATCCAAAGGAGTTCCATCATGACCCGTCTTCGCCTGCTCAGTGCCGCCGCCCTGCTGGCCGTGACTGCCAACGCCAGCGCTACCAGCTTCATCGTCACCACCGACTCGATCGTCGGCGCGCTGAAAGCCTCTTCCGACGCCACTTCAGATGTGACCTCCTCGTTCCGTGACGACAAGATCGTCCTCGCCGCCCGCGACGATGCCGCCAGCTTCGTGGCCAGCCAAGGCGATATCCGTGGGGTGAAACTGGAAAGTGCGCTCGATCACATCCGCCATCAGGCGCCACAACTCAATGCCACCGATGCCCAATTGGCTCAGGCCATTCTGACCCTCTGATCGATTGCCACAATGCGGGACACGCCAGCCGTGTCCCGATGTTTCAACGCTGGCTCTGGCCCGGGCATTTGCGCTAGCCTTCAGGCTCGTTAACAGTTGTCGAGTCCCATGCGCTTTCTTCCAAATCTGCTCATCTCTTCTGCTTTGTTCACCGCCTGCTGGGCGATGTCTGCCAACGCCTTCGACGCTTTCAATGCTTCGACCCAAGGCACGGTTGTCAGCGGTTACGCCACCAGCATGGTGTCTTCTGCGCCGTTCGACCGTAAACTGCTGCTCGCCGCCCATGATGACGCGGCCGCCTTCGTTGCCAGTAACGGTGAATGGCGAGGCGCACGGCTGGAATCCGCGCTGCATTACCTGCGCAAAACCCGGCCAAAACTTCATGCCAGCGACCTTGAACTGGCAGAGGCAATTCTCGTCCAATAGTTATCCTTGTCCTTCCGGAGTCGTTCCATGCGTAGCCCGCTGATTGCTGCCGCCCTTGGCCTGTTTGTGTTGGCCGATGTGGCCCAGGCGCACACCCTGGTAGCCACCAGTAACATCATCGTTCGTGCCTCCCAGCGCACCATCGATTTCACCTCCGATACCACCACCTCGATCCGCGACTCGAAAATCATCCGCGAAGCTCACGACGACGCCGCCAGTTTCGTCGCCAGCAACGGCGACATCCGTGGCGCGCACCTCGAAGCTGCTCTCAACACCTTGCGTAATCGTGTGCCGGAAGCGCGCGACGCCAGTGATCAGGTACTCGCCGAAGCCATCCTCGCACTGTGAGGTCCGTTGGCGCCTGGCTGCTGGCCGGGGTGTTGTTGCTGCTTGGCAACAGTGCTCACGCCGGCCTGCAATTGCGGCTCAAGACCGAGGGTCTGAGCCCGGCTCAACAACAGGCCAGTCAGGCGCTGATCGATGAGGCCATGGCGAAACTGCCGCCGAGCTTCATCGAGCGGCTGGATCGGCGCATCGACGTCGGCTGGACCGACGACATGCCTGCCAACGCTTATGGACAAGCGACGCTGGTGTCCGAGCTTGATCTGAATCGCAAGCTGCTCGCTGGCCTCACCGATGGCAGCGCGGCCAAAGCAAAAACCAATCGCCCCCACGGCACTGTGCGGCAGGAACTGCTGGCCACGGTGCTGCACGAAATCACCCACATCTACGACCGCGCGCGTTTATGGCCGAGCGCCGAGCGCACGTTGATCCAGCGCTGCACCCGGCGTTTCAACAGCGCCGGGCTGATTGGCATTCCCGATGAGTGTCGCGGGCAGAACGGTCGCCGCTTCACCATCAGCGACGATCCGCGCCTGCTCGATCTGGCCGGTTGGCAGCAATACGTCGGCCGCCGTGGCGAGCGCGAACAACACAACCGCCAGATCGCCCGCAGCCCGGACCTTTACGAAGTCTCCAGCCCCAAGGAATTCGTCGCGGTCAACATGGAGTACTTCCTCCTCGACCCGAGCTACGCCTGCCGCCGCCCGGCGCTGTATCGCTACTACAAGGAACATTTCGGCTGGGCGCCGCCAGCGCAGGACACCTGCAGCAAGAGCTTCGCCTTTCTCAATGCGGGCAATGACTTCGCCAAGCAGCCTCTGGGGCAAGTCGATCCGGAACGGGTCTACGCGGTCGATTACCTGCTGGCCGAGGCCAATCAGAACTGGGTCAGCCGCTGGGGTCACAGCATGCTGCGCCTGGTGATCTGCGCCCCCGGTCGCCCGCGTGGCCCGGATTGCCGCCTCGACCTCGACCAGCACCTGGTGCTGTCCTATCGCGCCTTCGTTGGCGATGTACAGCTGTCGAGCTGGGACGGACTGGTCGGCAAATACCCGTCGCGGCTGTTCGTGTTGCCGCTGGCGCAAGTGATCGACGAATACACCAAGACCGAGCTGCGCAGTCTCGCTTCGGTGCCGCTGAAGCTGTCTCGCGAGGAAATCGAAGGCGTGGTCGAACATGCTGCCGAGATGCACTGGAGCTACGACGGCAACTACTTCTTCCTGTCCAACAACTGCGCGGTGGAAGGCTTGAAACTGTTGCGCAGCGGCAGCAATAACAGCCAACTGGTCGGCCTTGATAGCATCATGCCCAACGGCTTGCTCGAAGTGCTCAAGGGCCGTGGTCTGGCCGACACCAGTGTGCTCGACGATCCGAAAGAAGCGCTGCGCCTGGGTTACCGCTTCGACTCGTTCCGCGATCGCTATCAAGCGATGTTCGATGTATTGAAGAAGCAGCTGCCGATCAAGCAGACCACTGTCGAAGACTGGCTGTCACTCAGCGCTGAACAACGCCGCGAATGGTTCGACCGCGCCGACCTGCGCACCAGTGCCGCGCTGTTGCTGCTCGAGCAAGCCAGTTTCCGCCGACAGTTGTTGCTGGCTCAGGACGAGGTCAAGCAACGCTACCTCGGCGCCCGCGAGCTGGAAAACGGCGGCATGGACAAGGCCAACGCAACCTTGCAGGAGATTCTCGCCAACAGTGGCTTCCTCAGCCGTCCGGCGGAACTGCTCGACTCCAAAGGTTACGGACTGCCCCAGCCGAGCGAGTTTGGCCGACTGGAAGCGGAAAGCAGCCAGCGGCAGAAGAAGCTGCTGGCGCTGTCCGGCGACCTTGATACCGAAGTGCGCAAGCTGCTCGAACCCAAGCGCGCCGCCGAAATTGCCGCCAGCGAAGCCAACGTCAAGCAGATTGGCGAACACCTGCGCAAACTGCACAAGGCCTCGGGCGGACTGCAATTACCCTGAGCACAAAAAAAGGCTTCAGAACGCCTGTTCTGAAGCCTTTTTGTTTTCCCCTGCGGTCTTAGACGCGAGCCTTGCGCACACCTTGTGACAGCGCCGAACACAGACTCAACACGCCATCGATGGCCTGCTCAGGCGTATCGGCACTGGCGATGTGATCGATCAGCGCCGACCCCACCACCACACCGTCAGCCAGACGCGCGATGGCCGCAGCCTGCTCCGGCGTACGGATGCCGAAACCGATGCTGATCGGCAGGTCGGTATGCCGACGCAGACGAGCAACCGCCTCTTCCACATGCTCCAGAGTCGCGGCACCGGCACCGGTGACACCGGCCACCGACACGTAATAGACAAAACCGGAACTGCCGTTGAGCACACGCGGCAGACGTGCGTCGTCGGTGGTCGGCGTGGTCAGGCGAATGAAATCCAGCCCGGCAGCCTGCGCCGGGTCGCACAGCTCTTCGTTGTGCTCTGGTGGCATATCAACCACGATCAGGCCGTCAACGCCAGCATCCTTGGCTTCGGCGATGAAACGCTCGACGCCGAATTTGTGGATCGGATTGAAGTAACCCATCAACACCAGCGGCGTGTCGCTGTTGCCTTCACGGAATTCGCGAACCATTTGCAGGGTTTTCGCCAGATTCTGTTTGGCGCCCAGGGCGCGAATGTTGGCCAACTGGATCGCCGGGCCATCGGCCATCGGATCGGTGAACGGCATGCCCAGCTCGATCACATCGGCACCTGCGGCAGGCAGGCCTTTGAGGATTGCCAGCGAAGTGTCGTAGTCAGGATCCCCGGCAGTGACAAAGGTCACCAGCGCCGCGCGGTTCTGTTGCTTGAGGTCGGCAAAGCGGGTTTGCAGGCGGCTCATCAGTGTTTCTCCTGCTGCGACTGTTGCATATGGTGCATCACGGTTTGCATGTCCTTGTCGCCGCGGCCCGAGAGGTTGACCACCATCAGGTGATCCTTCGGCAGCTGCGGTGCGCGTTTGAATACTTCGGCCAAGGCGTGGGCGCTTTCCAGCGCAGGGATAATTCCTTCCAGACGGCAGCATTTGTGGAACGCTTCAAGGGCTTCGTCGTCGGTTACCGAGGTGTACTGGACGCGGCCGATGTCATGCAACCAGGCGTGTTCAGGGCCGATGCCCGGATAGTCGAGGCCGGCGGAAATCGAGTGGGCGTCGATGATCTGACCATCGTCGTCCTGTAGCAGGAAGGTGCGGTTGCCGTGCAGCACGCCCGGCACGCCGCCGTTCAGGCTGGCCGCGTGCTTGCCGGTTTCGATGCCATAACCCGCTGCTTCGACACCGATGATCTCAACGCTCTTGTCATCGAGGAACGGGTGGAACAGGCCCATGGCGTTGGACCCGCCACCGATGCACGCCACCAGACTGTCCGGCAGACGACCTTCCTGAGCCTGCAACTGATCGCGGGTTTCCTTGCCGATGACCGCCTGGAAGTCGCGAACCATTGCTGGATAAGGGTGCGGGCCGGCCACGGTGCCGATCAGGTAGAAGGTGTTGTCGACGTTGGTCACCCAGTCACGCAGAGCCTCGTTCATCGCATCTTTGAGTGTGCCTGTACCGGCGACTACCGGGATCACTTCAGCACCGAGCAGCTTCATGCGGAAGACGTTGGCCTGCTGACGTTCGATGTCGGTGGTGCCCATGTAGATCACGCAGTCCAGCCCGAAACGCGCAGCGACGGTGGCAGTAGCCACGCCGTGCATGCCGGCGCCGGTTTCGGCGATGATGCGCTTCTTGCCCATGCGCCGCGCCAGAAGAATCTGGCCGATGCAGTTGTTGATCTTGTGCGCGCCGGTGTGGTTCAGCTCTTCACGCTTGAGGTAGATCTTCGCGCCACCGCAGAACTCGGTCAGGCGTTCGGCGAAATACAGCGGGCTCGGACGTCCGACGTAGTCACGCTGGAAGTAGGCCAATTCTTCCTTGAAGGCCGGATCTTCCTTGGCCGCTTCGTATTCGCGGGCCAGGTCGAGGATCAACGGCATCAGGGTTTCCGCTACATAACGGCCACCGAACGCACCGAACAGGCCGTTGGCGTCAGGGCCGTTACGCAGATCAGAGGTGTTCGAAGTCTGGGTCATGGGTCGCTCCAGGTGAATTCGGTGAGAAGACAATGACGACCACTCTACCCCTGACTTTCCAGGCTGAAAACCGATAAGATCGCCATAACCTGTCAGGAAAACTCACAGATACCATGAGCCACGACCTTCCCCCGCTGAATGCCTTGCGCGCCTTCGAGGCCACCGCCCGTCTGAACAGCGTCAGTCAGGCTGCCGAACAGCTGCACGTGACCCATGGTGCTGTCAGCCGCCAGCTCAAGGTGCTTGAAGAACAGCTCGGCGTGAGCCTGTTCGTCAAGGAAGGGCGCGGCTTGAAACTCACAGATGCCGGCGTGCGTCTGCGCGATGCCAGCGCTGAGGCGTTCGATCGGTTGCGCAGTGTTTGCGCCGAACTTACGCAAAGCACAGCGGATGCGCCGTTCGTGCTGGGTTGTTCGGGGAGCCTGCTGGCGCGCTGGTTTATTCCGCGCCTGGGGCGGCTGAATGCCGATTTGCCGGATCTGCGTCTGCACCTGTCGGCCGGTGAAGGCGATCTCGATCCCCGGCGCCCGGGCCTCGATGCGCTGTTGCTGTTCGCCGAACCACCGTGGCCGGCCGATATGCAGGTCTATGAACTGGCGGCGGAACGCATCGGCCCGGTGATGAGCCCGTTGTTCAGCGGTTATCAGAACCTGCACGACGCTCCTGCCGCAAAATTGCTCGACCAGCCCTTGCTGCACACCACCTCTCGCCCACAAGCCTGGCCCAGCTGGGCGCAGCAAAACCACCTCGATCCCAAGATGTTGAAGCTCGGGCAAGGTTTTGAGCATTTGTATTATTTGCTGGAGGCAGCGGTAGCCGGGCTTGGCGTAGCGATCGCGCCGGAGCCGCTGGTGACCGAAGATCTGAAGGCGGGTCGCCTGGTTGCGCCGTGGGGTTTCTGCGAAACCCCGGCGCAACTGGCGTTGTGGCTACCCAAGCGCGCCGCGGACGGGCGCGCCAGGCAACTGGCGCAGTGGCTTAAAAACGAGCTACGCCAGAACGATCACTCGCCGCGCTTGAACAAAAAGTAGGCAGCGAGCAGACCGATTGCACCGACAGCCACGCCGGCTGTGGTCCATGGGTGTTCCTGCGCGTAGTCACGAGTGGCAATGCCGGTCTCGCGGGTTTTCACTTTGACTTCTTCGTACGCGTCGCTGAGCAGATGACGGGAATGTTTCAGCGCACTTTCGGCATTGCTTTTCAGCGCCTTGAGGGTCTTGCGCGACTCGTCCGAAGCATCGTCTTTCAAGCTTTCCAACGATTTGAGCAGACTCTCGATCTCGGCTTCCATGCTTTGCAACGAGGCTTTACGTAAAGAGGTGTTGGCCATGGTGGCTCTCCTGCATTGGTGATGAGTGGCGTGTGTTGGTTGGGACTTCAGCATGTCGAGAAAGTGCAGAAATTCTGAACTTCGGCAGCGCAACGGCGCCGAAATCATCAGTGCAATTGCCTGCTAGGCTCAATTTCACACGCCATTCCAACCCAAGGAGAACGCCATGAGTGACCATCACACCTACAAGAAAGTCGAGCTGGTCGGCTCGTCCACTAACAGCATCGAAGACGCCATCAACAATGCACTGGCCGAGGCCAACAAAACCCTGCGCAATCTGGAATGGTTTGAAGTGACCGAAACCCGTGGCCACATCGAAAACGGCCAGGTGGCGCACTTTCAGGTCACGCTGAAAGTCGGCTTCAAGATTGCCGCCAGCTGAGTTTGAGCTAGTCTTCTGAACTTGCGCGCTGGCCGAGTGCCATAGGGAATGGCAAAGCGCTACAAGGTGAGCGCATCGGGTGGATGACTCGATGCCCGCCTCTTTCAATCCGACCAGGGAGTGCGACCGATGAAGAAGTTCATGTTGGCAGTAGGTTTGTTGAGCCTTGCGGGTGGTGCGTTTGCAGCCGGCAAGCCCTGTGAAGAGCTGAAAAGCGAAATCGCCGCGAAGCTCGACGCCAAAGGCGTTTCCGGTTATTCGCTGGAGGTTGTCGACAAAGGTGCGGCGGCTGACGCCAAAGTGGTTGGCACCTGCGAAGGCGGCAGCAAGGAAATCGTCTACAAACGCGGTTGATTGCGCCTGAAGTAAAAAAGCCGACGTGGATGCGTCGGCTTTTTTGTGGACGATGATTTTCCGGGTAGGAGCTGCGGCACGCTGCGATCTCTTGATCTTGATTTCAAATCAAGATCAAGAGATCGCAGCCTCGTTTTACTCGACAGCTCCTACAAGGGTTCGCGTTATCCCTTCATGACTTGCGCAAGCAGTTCGTAGGAATGGATGCGATCGGCATGTTCGTAAAGATCACTGGTGAAAATCAGCTCGTCCGCCTGGGTCTGCTCGATCAGCACCTCAAGCTTGGCGCGGATCTTCTGCGGGCCGCCGACCATGGCGAGGCCGAGGAAATCGCCCACCGCTTCACGTTCATGGGGCAGCCACAGACCGTCCATGGTTTTCACCGGCGGACGCTGCACCAGGCTCTGGCCACGCATCAACGCAAGAATGCGCTGGTACACCGACGTCGCCAGATAATCGGCTTGCTCATCGGTATCGGCCGCCACCAGCGGCACGCCGAGCATTACGTACGGCTTGTCCAGCACGGCAGAAGGCTTGAAGTGGTTGCGATAGATGCGGATCGCCTCGTGCATGAAGCGCGGCGCGAAGTGCGAGGCGAAGGCGTAAGGCAAGCCGCGCTCACCCGCCAATTGCGCGCTGAACAGACTTGAGCCGAGCAGCCAGATCGGCACGTTGGTGCCGGTGCCGGGCATGGCGATCACCCGTTGCTCCGGGGTGCGCGGGCCGAGGTAGCGCATCAGTTCGGCGACGTCTTCAGGGAAGTCGTCAGCGCTGCCCGAGCGCTCACGGCGCAAGGCGCGGGCGGTCATCTGGTCAGAGCCGGGGGCGCGGCCCAGGCCTAGGTCGATGCGTCCCGGGTACAGGCTCTCAAGGGTGCCGAACTGCTCGGCAATCACCAGCGGCGCATGGTTGGGCAGCATCACCCCGCCGGAACCGACGCGGATCGTCGACGTGCCCCCGGCCAGATAGCCGAGCAACACCGACGTCGCGGAACTGGCGATGCCGTCCATGTTGTGGTGTTCGGCGACCCAGAAGCGCGTGTAGCCGAATTTCTCGGCATGCTGCGCCAGGTCCAGCGAGTTGCGCAGCGATTGCGCCGCGCTGCCGTTTTCGCGCACCGGCACCAGGTCGAGAGTGGAAAATTTTACGTCGGACAGTTTTTTCATGAACCTGCATCTCCGGGTGGGGAGGCAGGTTTTTCTTGCGAGCGAAAACCTGCCAAATCCATAAGCGTGTTTTATGGAATGAGGGCATATACCCGAGATTCAATAGCAGCGACGAAATTTCCTACTAAAAAAGTCAACGATTCAGCCAGGCTGAACTTTGTTCCGCCGTCTATCCTCAGAAGCCTTGCTAGTAAAAACCGCGACGGCGCGGCGTTCCGCGCCACATTTGAGGAGGCAGACATGGCTATCGTGAAAAAGGCATCGGCGCATTGGGAAGGCGATCTGAAAACCGGTCTCGGCTCGATCTCCACCGAAACCGGCGTACTGCGCGAAGCACCTTACGGCTTCAAGGCGCGCTTCGAAGGCGGCAAGGGTACCAACCCGGAAGAGCTGATCGGCGCGGCCCACGCCGGCTGCTTCTCCATGGCGTTTTCGATGATTCTCGGTGATGCGGGCCTGAAGGCAGACAGCATCGACACCAACGCCGAAGTCACCCTCGATCAGGTTGACGGCGGCTTCGCGATCACTGCGGTGAAGCTGATTCTCAAGGCGAAGATCCCGGGCGCAACTCAGCAGCAGTTTGAAGAGTTGAGCAACAAGGCCAAGGAAGGGTGCCCGGTTTCCAAGGTGCTGAATGCGAAGATCACTCTCGAGGCTTCGCTGGTCAGCTGATTGGGCGTTTGCCGGGCTGACGCCTTCGCGAGCAGGCTTGCTCCCACAGGGGATTTGTGCACGTCGCAGATCCAGTGTGGGAGCGAGCCTGCTCGCGAAGGCAGTCTCGAAACCTGCTCAGCGGCTGGCAATTAATACAAGGTGTGAGCAAAGTCAGAACCCGCTCCGCAGAATTGTGGTCGAATAATCGACAGCAGCTTCAGCGCACACCCGTGCGCGCTGCCTCAAGGAGCTTCATCGATGAAACGTATTGGCTTGGCGATCCTTTGCAGTGCACTGGCCACGTCCGCAATCGCAGCCCCGAAGAACTGCGAAGAGCTCAGAAAGGAAATCGAAACAAATATTCAGGCGAAGGCGATCCCCTCGTACACCCTGGAAATCATCACGGCGGAAGAGGCGAAGCAGCACGACTCGGCCATGATCGTCGGTTCTTGCGAGAACGGCACCAAACGGATCATTTACCAGAAAAACGACAGCTGAAGCGCTAGATGATGCAGTGGAACTCGCGGTCTTCAGCAACGATTTCGCGCTTGGCATTGTACAAACGCGCGCTCGGCGTGAATGCCAGCGAGCGGCCTTCCAGCAGATAACGCTGGCCGGCCTCGAAGTGGTCGTAGCGAATGGTCAGGTA
Source organism: Pseudomonas mercuritolerans (assembly GCF_025706525.1). Lineage (NCBI taxonomy): Bacteria > Pseudomonadati > Pseudomonadota > Gammaproteobacteria > Pseudomonadales > Pseudomonadaceae > Pseudomonas > Pseudomonas mercuritolerans. The sequence continues at coordinate 800,274 of NZ_JAMSHA010000002.1, read as the reverse complement.
GCATAAGCGCTCCACCGGGCCGGTGAGCAGACTGCCACCGCCGCCAAACACTTCGAAGTCGAAACGTACCCGCAGCTCATGGCTACCGGGAGTCACCTGGAAAAAGCGCCCGTCGTTCAAGCGCTGGTTGTCGAGACGCTCGGCCATCAGCAACTTGCCCCCGGGGCTTGGCGTAGAGAAGTCGACCCAGGCCATGTGCGGGTCAACCGGTGGCAATGGCGTCTGGCAACCGGCGACCAGACCGACAACGAGCAACAGCAGCAAGGTACGCATGATGGATATCCGCAGATTCGAATAGCCAGCATAGCGCCGATCAACTGCTCTGGCAGCCCGCCGGTGTGCCCTGGCCGACGACCTTGCGCTGTTCATCATAAAGCTTGGCCCACGGCCGGAAGCCGATGCTGCCCGCCTGCAACTGATAGCGCTGGCCGGCGTTGAAATCCTTGAATTTCACGCTCATCTGGCAATCGCGCCACAGCGGTTCGGCATTCGGGCCGATATTGGTGGCCTCGACCGGGAATTGATAGCGCACCTTCAGCTCATGGCTGCCGGGCTGCACTTCGAAATAACGTTTGTCGATGGCCTGGGTGGCATCGACTTGTACGGCTTGCAGCGCCGTGTCGTGTTGGCGGGCGTCGAGATCGATCCAGGCTTGCGAGGGGTCGGGGTCGGGCATTCCGAATCCGGCACAACCGGCCAGCGTCAGCAGGCCTCCTGTCAGCATCAACATGCGCATAGCGGTGCTCCTTGAGGCGGGATAGTCTTGGGGCGGACTTTCCGGGGAATTTCTTATTTTGATCAGGCCGTTTACCAGCCTTGGGTTACTTGATCGCGTTTTTCCGATTTTGTTTCCGGGTGTGTTGTTTTTGTTGCTCAACGGTTGCACCAGCGTCAGCTACTACAGCCAGTTGGCCAGCGGCCAACTGCAATTGCTGCGCGCACGGGAGCCGGTGGAGAAAGTCATTGCCGACCCGAATCGCGACGCCAGATTGCGCACGCATCTGGCTCAATCACAAAAGGCCCGCACGTTCGCCAGCGAGCATCTGCACCTGCCGGACAACCAAAGCTATCGTCTCTACGCCGACATCGGCCGGCCGTTCGTGGTGTGGAACGTGTTCGCCACCGCAGCGTTTTCCCTCACCCCGCAGAATCACTGCTTCCCGATTGCCGGCTGCGTGGCCTATCGCGGCTACTACAGCCAGAGCGCCGCCCGTGGCGAAGCGGCGCTTCAACGTCTGCAGGGCATGGACGTGTCGATCGGCGGGGTCGAGGCGTACTCGACGCTTGGCTGGTTCAATGACCCGATCCTCAATTCGATGATGGGCTGGGGCGACGAACGACTGGCCACGCTGATCTTTCATGAACTGGCGCACCAGAAGTTCTATGTGAAGGACGACACCGAGTTCAACGAGTCATTCGCCACCTTCGTCGAGCAGGAAGGCACGCGGCAGTGGCGCGCATCTCGGGGCCTGCCGGCGGAGTCGGATGCCAGGCTCAAGCAGCGTGACCAGTTCATCGGTCTGGTACTCGACACGCGCTCACGACTGGAGAAGCTCTATGCGCAGCCGCTGTCCGCCGAGCAGATGCGAGAGCGCAAAGCGGCGGAATTCGAGCGCTTGCGCCGGGAGTATCGGCTAATGCGCGACACTCAGTGGGCCGGGGACAAACGCTATGACGCCTGGGTCAATGCGCCGCTGAACAACGCGCGGTTGTTGCCGTTCGGGCTGTATGACCAGTGGGTGCCGGCGTTTGCGGCGGTGTTCAGGCAGATGGATGGGGATTGGCTGAGGTTTTATGCCGAGGTCGAGCGGTTGGGACGGTTGCCGGTTGATGAGCGTAAGGCGGCGCTGGAAGCGCTGGCCCAGTCCTAAGGAACTCGGAGGCATAACGGCCCTTTCGCGAGCAGGCTCGCTCCCACAGAGGCAGCGAGATCCAATGTGGGAGCGAGCCTGCTCGCGAAGGCTATTTCATCAGCGCTGCAAAAACGCCTGATGCAACTCGTCCAAGGTTTCAAAGTGATAAGCCGGCGCCTCGGCATTCAACTCTTCAAAACTGCCAAACCCATAGCCCACCGCCGCTGCATCGAGACCATTGCTGCGCGCGCCGATCAGGTCGTGCTTGCGATCGCCGATCATCAGGGTCTGTGCCGGGTCCAGGCGTTCTTCCTCAAGCAAGTGCGCAATCAGCTCAACTTTGTTGGTTCGCGTGCCGTCCAGCTCGCTGCCGTAGATCACCTTGAAGTGGCGGGCGAAGTCGAAGTGCCGGGCGATCTCTCGGGCGAACACCCACGGCTTGGAGGTGGCGATGTACAACCGCCGCCCCTGCCCGCTCAAGGTTTCCAGCAACGGCGTCACCCCGTCGAATACTCGGTTTTCGTAGAGGCCGGTAACCTTGAAGCGCTCGCGATAGAAATTTACTGCTTCCCAGGCCCTGGCCTCGTCGAAGTCGTAGAACTGCATGAACGCTTGCAGCAGCGGCGGGCCGATGAAGTGTTCCAGTTTGCTCAGGTCCGGTTCGTCGATGCCGAGATTGGCCAGAGCAAATTGAATTGAGCGGGTAATGCCCTCACGCGGGTCGGTCAGGGTGCCATCGAGGTCGAACAGTACGGTCTGGTAATGCATGGAAATTCCCGAGCAGGTGTAGGGCGATTCAGAGCTGGTCGTAGCCTTCGGCCAGATGCAGGTCCTTGAGCTTGACGTAGTTCGCCGCGCTGTACGTAAAGAAGGCGTTTTCCTTGTCGGTCAGCGGGCGCACTTGCTTGACCGGGCTGCCGACATACAGGAAGCCGCTCTGCAGGCGCTTGCCCGGCGGCACCAGGCTGCCGGCGCCGATGATCACATCGTCTTCCACCACGGCACCGTCCATGACGATGCTGCCCATGCCGATCAACACGCGGCTGCCAACGGTGCAGCCGTGCAGCATGACCTTGTGGGCGATGGTCACGTCATCGCCGATCAGCAAGGGAAAACCGTCCGGGTTGAACGGCCCGGCGTGGGTAATGTGCAACACACAGCCATCCTGCACGCTGGTGCGCGCACCGATGCGGATGCGGTGCATGTCGCCACGGATCACCGTCAGCGGCCAGACCGAGCTGTCTGCGCCAATTTCGACGTCGCCGATCACCACCGCCGAACCGTCGACGAATGCGCCGTTGCTCAGGCGGGGGGTGTGATTCTGGTATTTGCGAAGGGACACGATTAGTTCTCTCTCTGTCGCCGATAGCTGCGGTGAGTGTCGATTGTAATTAAGATGGGCGCATGTTTCTTCCAGCCAAGGTGCCAACCGTGAGCGTGAACAACCCTCTTTTGCAGTCCTACGACCTGCCGCCGTTCTCCACGATCCGTGCCGAACACGTCCTGCCCGCCATCGAAACCATTCTCGCGGACAACCGCGCCGCCATCGCCGAAATCCTCAAGACCCAGGGCAAGAACCCGACCTGGGCCGGTCTGGTGCTGGCGATGGACGAACTCAACGATCGTCTCGGTGCGGCGTGGAGCCCGGTCAGCCATCTTAACGCCGTGTGCAACAGTGCCGAACTGCGTGAAGCCTACGAGTCGTGCCTGCCGGCCCTGAGCGCCTACTCCACCGAAATGGGCCAGAACCGCGAACTGTTCCAGGCGTATGAAGCGTTGGCCAACAGTCCGGAAGCTGCCAGTTTCGACGTCGCGCAAAAGACCATTCTGGAACACGCCCTGCGCGATTTCCGTCTGTCGGGTATCGATCTGCCGGAAGCCGAGCAGAAACGTTACGCCGAAGTGCAGAGCAAGCTGTCCGAGCTCGGCAGCCGCTTCTCCAATCAATTGCTCGACGCCACTCAGGCGTGGACCAAGCACATCACCGACGAAGCCGCCCTCGCCGGCCTGACCGATTCGGCCAAGGCGCAAATGGCTGCCGCCGCCCAGGCCAAGGGCCTCGAAGGCTGGCTGATCACTCTGGAATTCCCGAGCTATTACGCGGTGATGACTTACGCGCAAGACCGCGCGCTGCGTGAAGAAGTCTACGCCGCCTACTGCACCCGCGCCTCGGACCAAGGCCCGAATGCTGGCCAGAACGACAACGGCCCGGTGATGGAAGAGATCCTCGACCTGCGTCAGGAACTGGCCCGACTGCTGGGCTTCGCCAGTTTCGCCGAACTGAGTCTGGCGACGAAAATGGCCGAATCCAGCGATCAGGTGCTGAGCTTCCTGCGCGATCTGGCCCAACGCAGCAAGCCGTTCGCCGCTCAGGATCTGCAACAGCTGCGCGCTTACGCCGCCGAACAGGGCTGCGCCGATCTGCAAAGCTGGGACAGCGGTTTCTACGGCGAAAAACTCCGCGAGCAGCGTTACAGCGTCGCTCAGGAAACCCTGCGCGCCTACTTCCCGATCGATAAAGTCCTCAGCGGCCTGTTCGCCATCGTCCAGCGTTTGTACGGCATCGAGATCGCCGAGCAGAAAGGCTTCGACACCTGGCACCCGGACGTACGCCTGTTCGAGATCAAGGAAAACGGCCAGCACGTCGGCCGCTTCTTCTTCGACCTGTATGCCCGCGCCAACAAGCGTGGCGGCGCCTGGATGGACGGCGCCCGCGACCGTCGCCGCACCGTCGATGGTGTATTGCAGAGCCCGGTGGCCAATCTGGTGTGCAACTTCACCCCGGCCGACAGCGGCAAGCCTGCGCTGCTGACCCACGATGAAGTGACCACTTTGTTCCACGAGTTCGGCCATGGCCTGCATCACCTGCTGACCCGCGTCGAGCACGCTGGCGTATCCGGCATCAATGGCGTGGCCTGGGACGCGGTCGAGCTGCCAAGCCAGTTCATGGAAAACTGGTGCTGGGAGCCGGAAGGCCTGGCGCTGATTTCCGGCCACTACGAGACCGGCGAGCCACTGCCGCAGGACCTGCTGGAAAAAATGCTCGCGGCGAAGAACTTCCAGTCCGGCCTGATGATGGTGCGTCAGCTGGAGTTTTCGCTGTTCGACTTCGAACTGCACGCCACCCACGGCGATGGCCGCAGCGTGGCGCAGGTACTCGAGGGCGTGCGTGACGAGGTGTCGGTGATGCGTCCCCCGGCCTATAACCGCTTTCCCAACAGCTTTGCGCACATCTTCGCCGGCGGCTACGCGGCGGGTTACTACAGCTACAAGTGGGCTGAAGTGCTGTCCGCCGACGCCTTCTCGAAATTCGAGGAAGACGGCGTGCTCAACGCCGACACCGGTCGGGCGTTCCGCGAGGCGATTCTGGCGCGCGGCGGCTCGCAGGCGCCGATGGTGCTGTTCGTCGACTTCCGTGGCCGTGAGCCATCGATCGACGCGCTGTTGCGCCACAGCGGTCTGAGTGAGGACGCGGCAGCATGAGCGAAGGCCCTGTGATCACCAAGAAGCGCTTTATCGCCGGGGCGGTCTGCCCGGCGTGCAGCGAGCCGGACAAGTTGATGATGTGGAACGAGGATGGCGTGCCGCACCGCGAATGCGTGGCCTGTGGCTACTCCGACACCCTCAACGAGCAGGGCCTGTCGGTGCCCAAAGAGCTGGGCACGCGGGTCAATACCAGCGCGCTGAAACCTGCCGCCGACAAGAAGGTCCAGGCGGTGCAATTCTTCCCCAATCCGAAGTTGAAGAAAAAGCCTGACGAACAACAATGACAGCTACCGCCACCTGCCGATGATCGTCGGCAGGTGGCGGTAATCATCTACCACCTCGCCCTGCGCTTCCTGATTAGGCTGACCAATCCAGCCCTCTCTCACGGAAGACGTCATGCCCCACACCAATCCACTTTTACAACATTGGCAGTTGCCGCCCTGGTCGGCGATACGCGCCGAGCATTTGCTCCCCGCGGTCGAGCGCATCGTTGCCGACAACTTGCTGATCATCGAAAACGTCATCGCCACTCAGGTCGACCACCCCAACTGGGACGATGTGGTCATCGCTGTCGATGAAGCCGACGCGCGTCTGGCTGAAACCATGGCAGTCATTGAATCCCTCTCGGTCAGTCATTCCGATGATCCCGAGTGGTTGTCCCAGGAAGCCCTGAGTACCCACGCCGCGCAACGTTACAGAACTGCGAAAGCTGCCAATCGACGACTGCTCCAGGTTTATCAACGATTGGCGCAGAGTCCGGTTGCCGCCAGCTTCAGTGATTCACGCAAAGCCTCGCTGACAAAGTTCCTGCGCAGGTTTCAGCTGGCGGGGGGCGAATTGCCAATTGCGCAACGCGACGAACTGGCGCGCTTGAATGGCGAAATCGATCTGCTGGAAAAACGCTTTCAGAGCAACCTCAAAGCAGTCAACGCCGCCTGGAACAAAGACATCGACGATATCGCGCTGCTCGCGGGACTGCCCGCGCAAACACAGGCGAATCTGGCTGCCAACGGCAAAAAGGCCGGCCTGTCCGGCTGGCGCCTGACACTGGATCAAAACACTTACGACCAGATCATGAAGCGGGCACAGCACCGCGGTCTGCGCGAGGAATGCTTCAAAGCCTGGTGCACCCGCGCCTCGGATCAGGGGCCTTACGCCGGCCGTTTCGACAACGGACCGGTACTGGAAAAGCTCCTGGCCGCGCGTCATGCGAAAGCCCGGCTCCTGGGTTTCGACAACTTTGCCCATCTGCGGCTGCACGACCGCATGGCTGTGGATACCGATCAGGTCCGCCGTTTTCTGCGTCAGCAGATCGCCCTCAATGCAGCGGCGCTGGCGCGCGAAACCGATGATCTGCAAGCCTCTGCCCGCCAGCAGGGCATTGAACGGATAGAAGCGTGGGATCACAACTTCCTCGCCGAGCAATTACGCCTCAAGCAGGTGGGCGGCGGGGTGCAGGACCTGCGCCAGTTCTTCCCGCTGAACGCCACTCTGCAAAGTTTGCGTCGCTTCAGCGAGCACATGTTCGGCATCAGCATCAGCGAAAATTCCCGCCAGGAGCACTTCCACGACAACGTTCGCCTGTGGGAAATCAGCGAGCATGATCAACCGATTGGCTTCATCTACATCGATCCCTTCCATCACGAGGCGGGCACCGACTTCGCCTGGACCGGCGTGCTGCGCAATCGACGGATCAATGCCGAAGGCCGACCAGCGCTGCCGATTGCCACGCTGCATTGCAATTTCACGGCCGCCGCGATCGGGCATCCGGACCTGCTTGGACATGACGATTTACGCGTACTGCTGCACGAATTCGGCCATTGCCTGCATCACGTGCTGACGCGTTCGCCGCACTACAATCTGTCCGGTATCTCGCACTTGAGCCGCGACGCGGCCGAGTTTGTCGGGCAACTGTTCGAGCAATGGGCGTTATCCGGGCAATTTCTGCGTTGGCTGGGTACCCATCACCAGACTGGTGAGCGCCTGTCCGAAGCACAGGCCACTGCCGCGTTTTCCACCACCGACGTCCAGCGCAGCCGGGAGACGGCGATACTGTTGCTGAGCGCGCTGTTCGACTTCGAACTGCACCGCTGTCATGGCGACGGGCGCACTGTTCAACAAGTGGTCGAGGATGTGCAAGGCGAGTTCGCGCACCTGTCCATCCCGACCTACTGCCGCTTCGCCAACAGCTGCGATTATCTGGTCACCGGTTACGAGGCGTCGCTGTACGCCTACAAATGGTCCGGTGTGCTGGCGAGCGAGGCGTTCAAACGTTTCGAACGTGAAGGCCTGTTCAATGAGCAGACGGGCCGGGACCTGCGCGAACACTTGTTGGCGGGGGACAGGCAGGCACTGCCCGCCGCACTGCAAGCCTTTCTCGGAAAACCGATCGACAGCGCGCTTTTTCCTGCGCCAGCCGATTGAGCTGATCAACGCTGGACGTGGGCCGAGTCGAACCAGCTCTTCATCGAACACATGGCGAATGCACTGGTGCTGCATTCGCCATTGATCAAGGCTTCGTGCAAGCGGTCGACGTCGGCTTGCATCACGTAGCGCACGCTGTCGTGAAAGTGCTGGCTGTCACCAAAGCCGCCCTCGGTCATTTCCTTGAGCGCCTGCTCTTTGCTCCAGCCCTGCACCACCACCCGGTACATGGCTGCCATCAGTCCGGTGCGGTCAGAGCCGTGCTTGCAGTGCATCAGCACCGGGCCATTGGCCTCGGCGGACTGAATCGCGCGCAGAGCCTTGAGCACATCGCTGTCGTCGACGTGGTTGGTGCGATACGGCAGCTGCACTTGCTTGATGCCCGGCGCGGAGAGCCAGTCGCTATCAGCGTCAGGCAGGAAGTTGATTACGGTGACGACATGCAGATCATTCAACAGCGGCACCGCACTGCGACTGGGCAAGGCGCTGCGATACAGCGTCGGTGACATGCGGAACAGGTTGAACTGCGCCTCGACCGGCTGCGCCCACTCGGCCGGGCGAGATGGCGTGGTGTCGGCAGCTCGGGCGGCAATGCCATGCAACAGCGCGACAAGCGAAAAACACAAAGCGGGGAAAAAGCGCATTCGAGACATGCTGGGCTGACCGATTCGGCAATCTTCATTGAAGGAGTTGCAGCTTCGCCGCCAGGCGGTCAATGCGCCGTGAGCCGGCCGTCAAAGAAACGTGAATCGTCGCCTCGCCGAGCTTTTTTCCGTGCGAACGGTTTTTCTTGATGCTTAGCCTGCTACCATTTGTCACATGATGTTGCAGACGGGACGGCTTTCAGCAGGCCAGTTCCCGATCGTCGCGACGCAAAATTCCTCGAGCTGCTCGCAGAAGCGGCTGATTTCTATGCCTGATGAGGTGCCCACATGTCTGATCAAGATCGAGACAACCCGCGGCGTGAGTTCTTGCGCAAATCCCTGACCCTGATTCCGGTGGTCACGCTTGCCGGTACCGGCCTGGGCAGCAGCGTGCTGCAAGCCGCACCTGAAAGCGCACCGGCGCCTGCCGCGCCAAAACCGGCCGCTGCTGGCGCCGGTGAGTATCAGCCGAGCTTTTTCACCGCTGAAGAATGGGCATTCATCAATGCCGCCGTCGCCCAGTTGATCCCCAACGACGCGCAAGGCCCGGGCGCGCTTGAAGCCGGCGTACCGGAATACATCGACCGCCAGATGAACACCCCGTACGCCGCCGGTGCCCTTTGGTACATGCAAGGCCCGTTCAATGCCGACGCTGCGCCGGAGATGGGCTGGCAGAGCAAACTGGTGCCCAAAGACATCTATCGCCTCGGCATCGCCGCCACGGATCAGTGGGTAAAAGGTCTGAGCGGTAAAACATTTGCCGAGCAAGACAGCGCTACCCGAGACGATTTGCTCAAGCAACTCGAAGCCGGCAAACCGCAGTTCGATGCGGTGCCGGCGAAGATCTTTTTCAATCTGCTGCTGCAAAACACCAAGGAAGGTTTCTTCTGCGACCCGATCCACGGTGGCAATAAAGGCATGGTCGGCTGGACCATGATCGGTTTCCCCGGCGCCCGCGCCGATTTCATGGATTGGGTGGAACGCAACGAGCAATACCCCTTCCCGGCAGTGTCGATTCGCGGCGAGAGGGCGTAAGCATGGCAACGGTAATGAAGAAGGTTGATGCAGTCATCGTCGGTTTCGGCTGGACGGGCGCCATCATGGCCAAAGAGCTGACCGAAGCGGGTCTGAACGTGCTGGCGCTGGAGCGCGGGCCGATGCAGGACACCTACCCCGACGGCAACTATCCGCAGGTGATCGACGAACTCACCTACAGCGTGCGGAAAAAGCTCTTTCAGGACATCTCCAAAGAGACGGTGACCATTCGCCACAGCGTCAACGACATCGCCCTGCCCAACCGCCAGTTGGGCGCGTTCCTGCCGGGGAACGGCGTCGGCGGCGCCGGGCTGCATTGGTCGGGCGTGCACTTTCGTGTCGACCCGATCGAATTGCGTATGCGCAGCCATTACGAAGAACGCTACGGCAAAAGCTTCATCCCCAAGGACATGACCATCCAGGATTTCGGCGTCAGCTATGAAGAGCTGGAACCGTTTTTCGACTTCGCGGAAAAAGTCTTCGGCACCTCCGGCCAGGCCTGGACGGTGAAGGGCCAATTGGTCGGTCAGGGCAAGGGCGGCAACCCATACGCGGCAGATCGATCCAACCCGTTCCCGCTTCAAGCGCAGAAGAACACCGTATCCGCACAGCTGTTTGGTAAAGCGGCTACAGAGGTCGGTTACAAACCCTACAACCTGCCTTCGGCAAATACCTCTGGGCCGTACACCAATCCCTACGGCGCACAGATGGGTCCGTGCAATTTCTGCGGGTTCTGCAGCGGCTACGTCTGCTACATGTATTCCAAGGCCTCGCCGAACGTGAACATTCTGCCGGCGCTCAAGCCTCTGCCGAATTTCGAGTTGCGGCCCAACTCCCATGTGCTGCGGGTCAACCTCGACAGCAGCAAGTCCAAAGCCACCGGCGTCATCTATATCGACGGCCAGGGCCGCGAGATCGAGCAGCCGGCGGATCTGGTGATTCTCGGCGCATTCCAGTTGCACAACGTGCGTCTGATGCTGCTGTCCGGGATCGGCAAACCCTACGATCCGATCAGCGGCGACGGCGTGGTCGGGCGTAACTTCGCCTACCAGAACATGGCCACTATCAAGGCCTTCTTCGACAAGGACACCCACACCAACAACTTCATCGGCGCTGGCGGCAACGGCGTGGCGGTGGACGATTTCAACGCCGACAACTTCGACCACGGCCCGCACGGCTTCGTCGGCGGTTCGCCGATGTGGGTCAACCAGGCCGGCAGTCGACCGATTGCCGGTACTTCCAACCCGCCGGGCACTCCGGCGTGGGGCAGCGCGTGGAAACGCGCCACCGCCGATTACTACACCCACCAGGTGTCGATGGACGCCCACGGCGCGCATCAATCCTACCGTGGCAACTACCTCGATCTCGATCCGGTGTACCGCGACGCCTACGGCCTGCCGCTGCTGCGCATGACTTTCGACTGGCAGGAAAACGACATCAGGATGAACCGCTTCATGGTCGAGAAAATGGGCAAGATCGCCCAAGCCATGGGCCCGAAAGCCATTGCGGTGATCAGCAAGCAGGTCGGCGACCACTTCAACACCGCTTCGTACCAGACCACCCACCTCAACGGTGGCGCAATCATGGGCACCGATCCGAAGACCAGCGCACTGAACCGCTATTTGCAGAGCTGGGATGTGCACAACGTGTTCGTTCCGGGCGCGTCGGCGTTCCCGCAGGGCCTGGGCTACAACCCGACCGGGCTGGTGGCGGCGCTGACCTACTGGTCGGCCAAAGCCATCCGCGAGCAGTACCTGAAAAACCCCGGCCCGCTGGTGCAGGCTTAAGGAGCGATGACCATGAAAAATTTCGTTATCGCCACCCTCGCCCTGCTCGGCAGCACTGCAATTTATGCGGCCGATATTGATCAAAATCTGATCAAGCAAGGTGAATACCTTGCCCGCGCCGGTGACTGCGTGGCCTGTCACACCGCCAAGGGCGGCAAGCCGTTCGCCGGCGGGCTGCCGATGGAAACACCGATCGGCACGATCTACTCGACCAACATCACCCCGGATAAAACCGGCCTGGGCGATTACAGCTTCGAGGACTTCGATCAGGCCGTGCGCCACGGTGTGGCCAGAAACGGCAGCACGTTGTACCCGGCGATGCCTTACCCGTCCTACGCGCGGGTCAACCAGGCCGACATGCAAGCGCTGTACGCCTACTTCATGCACGGCGTCGAACCGGTGGCGCAGGAGAACAAGGCCAGCGACATTCCCTGGCCGTTGAGCATGCGCTGGCCGCTGATGGGCTGGCGCTGGCTGTTCGCACCGAAGGTCGAGGATTACCAGGCCACATCGGCCGATCCGGTGATCGATCGTGGCGCATATCTGGTCGAAGGCCTCGGCCACTGCGGCGCCTGTCACACCCCGCGTGCGCTGACCATGCAGGAAAAATCCCTGAGCGCGGCGGACGGCAGCGAATTTCTCGCTGGCAGTGCGCCGCTGGAAGGCTGGATCGCCAAGAGCCTGCGCGGCGATCACAAGGATGGCCTCGGCAGCTGGAGCGAAGAACAACTGGTGCAGTTTCTCAAGACCGGGCGCAGTGATCGCAGCGCAGTATTCGGCGGCATGAGTGATGTGGTCACCCACAGCATGCAATACATGAGCGACGCCGACCTCACCGCGATTGCCCGTTATCTCAAATCACTGCCGGCCAATGACCCGGCGGATCAGCCGCATCAGTACGACGAGAAAGTGGCCAACGCGCTGTGGAACGGTGACGACAGCCAACGCGGCGCGTCGGTGTACATCGACAACTGCGCAGCCTGCCACCGCACCGACGGCCATGGCTACACCCGGGTGTTCCCGGCGCTGGCGGGCAATCCGGTGCTGCAGACGGAGGATCCGACCTCGCTGATTCACATCGTGCTCAAGGGCGGAACCTTGCCGGCGACGCACGCAGCGCCATCGACCTTCACCATGCCCGGTTTCGCCTGGCGCCTGTCGGATCAGGAAGTCGCGGACGTGGTGAGTTTCATCCGTGGCAGCTGGGGCAACAAGGGCGCGCCGGTCAGTGCCAAAGAGGTTGCGCATCTGCGCAGCGAAGACATGCAAAGCACCTCCGGCGATGATCTCGGCCAGGTCACTCAACACAACTGAAAATAAAACCCCTGCATGATGTATTGATGCAGGGGGTTTTATTTATGAAGTTGTGGCGATTACTTCTGCTTACGGATTAATGATAGCCACATAAGCTTTGGCCAGTGCGATCAACTTCGCCTTGTCATCACTATCAATATCGCCGTCACCGTCGACATCTTTCTTGTTGGTGCGAATAGTGAAGGTTTTGCCCTTGTCGGCCGATACCGCTACGACATAGATGGAATCGACCAGAGCCTCGGACGCCAGCTGTTGTTCTGCATCCCAGCCCAGTTCCTTGCGCGCCAGCTGCAGCGAAACAATGGTATTGGAGTCGGTGATGCTGGGCCGCATCATTTGCAGGAAAACACCGCGTTGATTCAAATAAGACATTCAATCAAATCCTTTTAATTAGTTGGCCGGAGTCTGTTGCCGGAAGTTCCAGAGCCTATATAGCGGATCTGTGTTGAGCAATTGCGCATCTGTGTCTTCGATTGTCGTTTATCAGCAAGGATCATCTAACGAACAACTTTATCCACGAGCGGCACCGCCAATTTCCTTAGCATCGCTGAACGGTACTGGATAACAGCGCACAGCCTCGGATACTGTATGCATATACAGAGTAGAGGTTCGTTCGATGATCACTCCAGTCCCGCCCCGCGGTCGCGGCACCGCAACCAACCCGCACAACCGCTTTGCGCCGAGTCGTTCAGTGGCCGAGGACGATGGCTGGTATCAGGAAGTACCGCAGACGCAAAACACCGAAGTGATCATCGAGAAGGCCAAATCGATCATCAGCCGCAACACCTCGCCGGATCTGCCCTTCGACCGTTCGATAAATCCCTATCGCGGCTGCGAACACGGCTGCATCTATTGCTACGCACGGCCCAGCCACGCCTATTGGGACATGTCACCGGGCCTCGATTTCGAAACCCGCCTGATCGCCAAGACCAATGCCGCCCAGGTCCTTGAAGAACAGCTGAGCAAACCCGGCTATCAATGCGCGCCGATCAATCTCGGTTCCAACACCGACCCGTATCAGCCGATCGAGCGCGAATACCAGATCACCCGACAGACCCTGGAAGTGCTGCTGCGCTACCGACATCCGGTAACCATCGTCACCAAAGGTTCGCTGATTCTGCGCGATCTCGATTTGCTGACCGAGTTGGCGCAGCAACGGTTGGTGGCGGTGATGATCAGCCTGACCACGCTGGATGATGAACTCAAACGCATCCTCGAACCGCGCGCCGCTGCGCCCAAGGCACGCCTGCGCGCGATTCGGGTGATGCGCGAAGCAGGCATTCCGGTCGGCGTGCTGTGTTCACCAATGATTCCGATGATCAACGACAGCGAAATCGAAAGCCTGCTCACCGAGGCTCACGCTGCCGGTGCGCAGAGCGCCGCCTACATGATGTTGCGCCTGCCGCTGGAAGTTGCGCCGCTGTTCGAGGAGTGGTTGCAGGCGCACTATCCGCAACGTGCCGCGCATGTGCTGAGTCTGATCCGCCAGAGTCGCGGCGGTGAACTCTACGACAGCCGATTCGGCGCGCGGATGCGTGGTGAGGGGCCGTTTGCCGACCTGCTCGCACAAAGATTTGCCAAGGCCATCAAAAAACTTGGCCTGAACAAACGCGAGGGCTATAACCTCGACTGCTCGGCCTTCTGTCCGCCGGGTCGCCAGATGTCGTTGATTTAGCGACAATTGGCTTTGGGTTGACGGGTTGGAATCCTTCCGCCGAAACACGCCAGTCACGTTTTTTGTGACCTGGAACACACGTTCTAGAGCGTTTCATTCAGTTTCAGTTAAGTTTCGGCGGCTACCTTGTTCATCGAGTGACTGACGGGTCGGGATGACCCGGATGGTTTAAACAGCCACTGGCTTCATACCGGAATACCGGGGAAGACTCCCTGAATCCGCACAAGAGGATGAATCATGAGTGACAAGGATAAACAGTCGTTGGCTGCCTCGGCGCAAAGCCCTGAAGCACAATCCGCCGATGCAGCACTGCGACAGATCGTTGATGGCTTTTTACGCTTTCATCATGATGTTTTTCCGCAGCAGGAAGAACTGTTCAAGAAGCTCGCCACCGCCCAGGCGCCCAAGGCGATGTTCATCACCTGCGCCGACTCGCGCATCGTTCCCGAGCTGATTACCCAGAGCTCGCCGGGCGATCTGTTCGTCACCCGTAACGTCGGCAATGTGGTGCCGCCCTACGGTCAGATGAACGGCGGCGTCTCCACCGCTATCGAGTACGCGGTACTGGCGCTGGGCGTGCAGCACATCATCATTTGCGGCCACTCCGATTGCGGCGCCATGCGCGCGGTACTCAACCCCGACAGCCTGGAAAAAATGCCGACGGTCAAAGCCTGGCTGCGCCACGCTGAAGTCGCGAAAACCATGGTGCACGACAACTGCAACTGCACCGACGAAAAAGACAGCATGCCGATCCTCACCGAGGAAAACGTCATCGCCCAACTGCAGCACTTGCGTACCCATCCTTCGGTAGCCTCGCGCATGGCGAACGGTCATCTGTTCATCCATGGCTGGGTCTACAACATCGAAACCAGCGAAATCAAAGCTTACGACGCGGACCAGGGTCGTTTCCTGCCTCTCGACGGCAGCCATCCGATTCCTGTGGCGACGCCCAAAGCGCGCTTCTAAATCTTCCCAACAATCTGTGTGGTATGACGCCGGCCGCTGATTCAGCGGCCCGGCCTCGCCACGCCTGAAGAAAACTTCGGGAGAATCGCCATGCGTGCGGCTCAATTGAAAGCTGTGTTGCCACGGGAGCTGCTGGCTTCCGTGGTTGTGTTTCTGGTCGCCCTGCCGCTGTGCATGGGTATCGCGATTGCCTCAGGGCTACCGCCGGCCAAAGGTCTGATCACCGGCATCATCGGCGGTCTGGTGGTCGGTTGGCTGGCGGGTTCGCCATTGCAGGTCAGCGGTCCGGCGGCGGGTCTGGCGGTGCTGGTTTTCGAACTGGTGCGCCAGCATGGCGTGGAGATGCTCGGGCCGATCCTGCTGCTCGCCGGATTTCTGCAACTGGTCGCCGGGCGCCTGAAGCTTGGCTGCTGGTTTCGCGTCACGGCGCCAGCGGTGGTCTACGGCATGCTCGCGGGCATTGGCGTGTTGATTGTGCTCTCGCAAATCCATGTGATGCTCGATGCCAAGCCGCAGCCTTCCGGGCTCGACAACCTCACGGCGTTCCCGGCGGCCGTAGCGCAAGCCTTGCCGTCGTTCGGCTGGCAGGCGGGTCTGCTCGGTCTGTCGACGATTGCGGTGATGTGGCTGTGGGAAAAATTCCGCCCGCATTCGCTGCGCTTCATTCCCGGCGCATTGCTCGGTGTGGGTCTGGCGACGGTGGCGAGCCTGATTCTGGCGTTGCAGGTCAAGCGCGTCGAGGTACCGGCGAATCTGGCCGAGGCGATCGATTGGCTCAAGCCAGCCGACCTGATGAATCTGGCCGACCCGACGCTGCTGATTGCCGCGTTCGCCGTCGCATTTATCGCCAGCGCCGAAACCCTGCTATCCGCTGCGGCGGTGGATCGCATGCACAGCGGCGTGCGTTCGGATTTCGACCGTGAACTGTCGGCGCAAGGTGTCGGCAACATGCTCTGCGGTCTGGTCGGCGCGCTGCCGATGACCGGAGTGATCGTGCGCAGTTCGGCCAACGTTCAGGCCGGTGCGACCACACGCTACTCGACGATTTTCCATGGCCTGTGGCTGCTGGCATTCGTGCTGTTGCTGTCGAGCGTGCTGCAAAGCATTCCGGTGGCGAGTCTGGCGGGGGTGCTGGTGTATACCGGCTTCAAACTGGTCGACCTGAAAGCCTTCCGTGGTCTGGGTCGTTATGGACGCATGCCGATGTTCACCTATGCCGCGACGGCGCTGGCGATCATCTTCACTGATCTGCTCACCGGTGTGCTGATCGGTTTCGGCCTGACCATGTTGAAGCTGGCGTTCAAGGCTTCGCGCCTGAAGATCAGCCTGATCGACCTGCCGCAGGACGGCGAAATGGAATTGCGTCTGGTCGGCGCGGCGACGTTCCTGAAAGTGCCGGCGCTGACGCAGGTGCTGGGCAGCATTCCCCACGGCACGACGGTGCATGTGCCGCTGAACAACCTGAGCTACATCGACCATTCGTGTCTGGAGTTGCTTGAGGAATGGGGCCGGGCGAACGCGGCGAAGGGTTCGAAGCTGTTGATCGAATCGCGCGGGTTGAAACGCAGGCTGGAAGGCCGGGTTCGGACCAATACCGGGATTGGTGCGGCCGGCTAGATAATCCATTGTGAACACAAACCCTGTGGGAGCGAGCCTGCTCGCGAAAGCGGTGTATCAGCCAACAGAGATGTTGAATGATCGACCGCATTCGCGAGCAGGCTCGCTCCCACATTGCATCTATGGTGTATGAGGGTTACGCGGCAGGCTGATCCAGCTCAAGCCCCACACCCAACCGGCGGCTCATGCACGGCCAGCGTTTCCACGCCGCGCCAGTGTCCGGGCTACTGAGTTTCTCGCGATAGGCTTCGACCGACTCCAAAGCAAAACTCTCTTCGTTGAGCATCTCGTCGATCGCGTGATGCACCGCTTCGTCCAGTTGGTTGGCAAATTCCTCACCGATCAATTGGTGAGCAATCAGGTTGGCGACCGTCATGTCCAAGGGGATCAATGGCTGGCCGAAGTGCTTGATGTACAGGTCGTTGACCTCTTCGACAAAGCGGTGTGCCAGATAGGCTTCGTCGAGCAGGCTGTCCAGGCCGACGTGCCCGGCCATGATCGCCGGCGGCTGGAGGAAATACTGCTCGGCGATTTTCAGCACCGGTTTGATCTGCGATTCGATTCCCGCTTCCCTGGCGACTTCATTGGCTGCATCCAGCAGGTCCGGTACTTCATCGATGTAGGCGGCAACAAAACGCGTCAGCACGCCTTGGGCGTCGGCTTCCGGCAACTGGATCGCCGGGTGCAGGTGAGGCAGCTTGCTTTCCAGCTGACGGGTCAGCAGGCCGGTGTCTTTTTCGTGCTGTTGGGCTTTTTGGATCTGCTCGCGCAATGCGGCGGTGTTCATGAAAACTCCAGGAAACAAGGCAATGAAATAGGGAAGACATAACTTAGCTGGCTTACGAAAAACGCTAAGACGCATTTGTCATAATTATTTCATCCTTGATGCAGCTGCGTTATATCCATTTGCCACCACTCGTCTGCATCCTTCTCCATTCGGGCACTTGAACGCAAGCGCCGGTTGTTTCAGCTCATTTACGTGTCCGGGTTGCAAATCCCGGGCGCTGTCTATACTCGCCAATGAATGGAGTTAGCTGATGACGCCCGACTGCACCCGCAGCAAGGCCCGGCGATTCAAGTTCGTAGTCTGATGCAGCCGCTCCCTTGCCGCAGGCGATACGCCGGCGGGATAACAAGAACGATAAGGGGAACCCGCAATGATGCGACATCCACATGTCTGGATGGGCCTCCTGTTGTGGTCGATTTTCAGCCCGGCCAACGCGGCATGGACTGTGAATATGGCGCCTGGAGCGACTGAAATCAGTCACGCAGTATTCGACCTGCACATGACCATTTTCTGGATCTGTGTGGTGATCGGGATCATCGTCTTCGGCGCCATGTTCTGGTCGATGATGGTGCACCGCCGCTCTACCGGCCAGGTCGCGGCCAAATTCCACGAAAGCACCGGCGTCGAGATCATGTGGACCATCGTGCCGCTGCTGATCCTGGTAGCCATGGCCGTGCCCGCCACCGCAACGCTGATCAAGATGTACGACACCAGCGAGCCGGACATCGATATCCAGATCACCGGTTATCAGTGGAAGTGGCACTACAAATACCTGGGCCAGGACGTCGAGTTCTTCAGCAACCTGGCCACCCCCGCCGAACAGATTCACAACAAAGAAGCCAAGGGCGAGCATTACTTGCTCGAAGTCGACAAGCCGCTGGTGCTGCCGATCGGCGCCAAGGTGCGCTTTCTGGTGACCTCGGCTGATGTCATTCACTCTTGGTGGGTGCCGGCATTTGCGGTCAAGCGCGATGCGATTCCCGGGTTCGTCAACGAGGCCTGGACACGCATCGACAAACCCGGTCTCTACCGTGGCCAGTGCGCCGAATTGTGCGGCAAGGATCACGGTTTCATGCCGATCGTAGTCGAGGTCAAGGAACAGGCCGACTACGAAAAATGGCTCGCCGAGCGCAAGGCCGAAGCCGCACAGCTCAAAGAACTGACCAGCAAGGAATGGACCCTCGACGAGCTCAAGGAGCGCGGCGACAAGGTTTACCACACCACTTGCGTGGCCTGTCACCAGGCTGAAGGCCAGGGCCTGCCGCCGATGTTCCCGGCGCTCAAGGGCTCGAAAATCGCCACCGGGCCGATCAAGGATCACCTGAGCATCGTCTACCACGGCAAACCCGGCACCGCCATGGCGGCGTTCGGCAAACAGCTGTCGGAAGTCGATATCGCAGCGGTCGTGACTTACGAACGTAACGCCTGGGGCAACAACAAGGGCGACATGGTCACGCCAAAAGAAGTGCTGGAGCTGAAACAGGCGGAAAGCAAATGAACCGGTCAATTGCGTATTCAGTGAACCGGTCGGGGCAGCGAGCCCCGGCCTGCCCCGTCCACTTTCGTAAAGGAGACCGGCCATGAGCGCTGTCATCGATGACCACGGTCACGCCGACCACGCCCACGGCCCCGCCAAAGGCCTGATGCGCTGGGTGCTGACCACCAACCACAAGGACATCGGCACGCTGTACCTGTGGTTTGCCTTCTGCATGTTCCTGCTCGGCGGCTCGTTCGCCATGGTCATTCGCGCCGAGCTGTTCCAGCCCGGCCTGCAGATCGTCCAGCCGGAATTCTTCAACCAGATGACCACCATGCACGGTCTGGTCATGGTGTTCGGTGCGGTGATGCCGGCATTCGTCGGTCTCGCCAACTGGATGATTCCGTTGATGGTCGGCGCGCCGGACATGGCCCTGCCCCGGATGAACAACTTCAGCTTCTGGCTGTTGCCGGCGGCGTTTCTGCTGCTGGTCTCGACACTGTTCACCCCGGGTGGCGGACCGAATTTCGGCTGGACCTTTTATGCGCCGCTATCGACGACCTACGCACCGGAAAGCGTGACGTTCTTTATCTTCGCCATCCACTTGATGGGCATCAGTTCGATCATGGGCGCGATCAACGTGGTCGCGACCATCCTCAACCTGCGCGCCCCCGGCATGACCCTGATGAAAATGCCGCTGTTCGTCTGGACCTGGCTGATCACCGCGTTTCTGCTGATCGCAGTGATGCCGGTGCTCGCCGGCTGCGTGACGATGATGCTCATGGACATCCACTTCGGCACCAGTTTCTTCAGCGCTGCCGGCGGGGGTGACCCGGTGCTGTTCCAGCATGTGTTCTGGTTCTTCGGCCACCCCGAGGTGTACATCATGATCCTGCCGGCGTTCGGCGCGGTCAGCCAGATCATCCCGACCTTCGCGCGCAAGCCGCTGTTCGGCTACACCTCGATGGTCTACGCCACGGCGAGCATCGCGTTCCTGTCGTTCATCGTCTGGGCGCACCACATGTTCGTGGTCGGCATTCCGCTGGTGGGCGAATTGTTCTTCATGTACGCGACCATGCTGATCGCCGTGCCGACGGGTGTGAAAGTGTTCAACTGGGCGAGCACCATGTGGCAAGGCTCGATGACCTTCGAGACGCCGATGCTGTTTGCGGTGGCGTTCGTCATCCTGTTCTCGATTGGCGGTTTCTCCGGGCTGATGCTGGCGATCGCCCCGGCGGACTTCCAGTATCAGGACACCTACTTCGTGGTCGCGCACTTCCACTATGTGCTGGTGCCCGGGGCGATCTTCGGCATCTTCGCCTCGGCCTATTACTGGCTGCCGAAGTGGACCGGGCACATGTACGACGAAACCCTTGGCAAGCTGCACTTCTGGCTGTCGTTCGTCGGCATGAACCTGACCTTCTTCCCGATGCACTTCGTGGGTCTTGCGGGGATGCCACGGCGGATTCCGGACTACAACCTGCAGTTCGCCGATTTCAACATGGTCTCGTCGATCGGCGCATTCATGTTCGGCGCCACGCAGATCTTCTTCCTGTTCATCGTCATCAAGACCATCCGTGGTGGCGAACCGGCCCCGGCCAAACCATGGGACGGCGCCGAAGGGCTGGAGTGGAGCGTGCCGTCGCCAGCGCCGTATCACACCTTCACCACGCCGCCGGAAGTGAAATGAACATGGAGTTCTTTGTGGGAGCGAGCCTGCTCGCGAAGAACGCTGACGCGGTGTGTCTGAAGCACCGCGGCGTCTGCTTCGCGAGCAGGCTCGCTCCCACAAGGGTTCATGTGGAGGCTGAAAATCATGGCTGACTCGATCTCGCTGAAGAAACTCGTCACCCGTCTGCTGCTAGTGGTGGTGGCGATGTTCGTCTTCGGTTTCGCCCTGGTGCCGATCTACGACGTGATGTGCAAAGCCTTCGGCATCAACGGCAAGACCGGCAGCCAGTACTCAGGCGAGCAAGTGGTCGACACCTCGCGCCAGGTGCGCGTGCAGTTTCTCTCGACCAACACCGCCGACATGCCATGGGACTTTTACCCTAAACACGACGAGCTGACCGCCAATCCCGGTGCGGTCAACGAGATGGTGTTCATCGCGCGCAATCCCACCGACAAGCCGATGAGCGCGCAAGCGGTGCCGAGCATCGCGCCGAGCAACGCCGCAGCGTTTTTCCACAAGACCGAATGCTTTTGTTTTACCCAGCAGGTGCTGCAGCCCGGTGAACAGATCGAAATGCCGGTGCGTTTCATCGTTGACCGCGACATGCCCAAGGAAGTGAAGCACCTGACGCTGTCCTACACGCTGTTCGATATCACCGCCCGACATCCGCCGGTGGCTGTTAACACTGGCGGTTGAGCGTGGCCGATAAGGAGAACAATAAATGGCAACTCATGAGCATTATTACGTCCCGGCCCAGAGCAAATGGCCGATCATCGCCACGCTCGGGATGTTCGTCACCGTCTACGGCCTCGCCACCTGGTTCAACGATCTCAAGGCCGCACGCCCGGATTCCCACGGCCCGCTGATCTTTTTCGTCGGCGGCCTGCTGCTGGCGTACATGTTGTTCGGCTGGTTCGGTGCGGTGATCAAGGAGAGTCGCGCGGGGTTGTACAGCCCACAACTGGACCGTTCGTTCCGCTGGGGCATGAGCTGGTTCATCTTTTCCGAGGTGATGTTCTTCGTCGCCTTCTTCGGCGCGCTGTTCTATATCCGCGTCGTGTCGGCACCCGGGCTGGCCGGCGAAGGCAGCAAGGGCCTGTCGGAAATGCTCTGGCCGAACTTCGAATATGTCTGGCCGTTGCTGAACAACCCCGACCCGAAACTGTTCCCACCGCCCAAGGATGTCATCAGCCCTTGGGGCCTGCCGCTGCTCAACACGATTCTGCTGGTCAGCTCCAGCGTGACCATCACTATCGCCCACCATGCACTGAAGAAAGGCCATCGCGGCGCGCTGAAACTATGGCTGGCGATCACCGTGCTGCTGGGCATCGCGTTCCTCGGTTTCCAGGCCGAGGAATACATCCACGCCTACCAAGAGCTGGGGCTGACCCTCGGCTCGGGCATTTACGGCGCGACGTTCTTCATGCTCACCGGGTTCCACGGCGCCCACGTGACCATCGGCACGATCATCCTGTTCGTGATGCTGATGCGCATCATGAAGGGCCACTTCGACAACGAGCACCAGTTCGGTTTCGAAGCGGCGAGCTGGTACTGGCACTTCGTCGACGTGGTGTGGATCGGCTTGTTCTTCTTCGTCTATGTGCTCTGAAAACAGCTGCAAGTGGCGAGCTGCAAGCTTCAAGTCAAAGCGGGATGGCCTCTAACTTGTAGCTTGCCGCTTGAAGCTTGCCGCTCGCGTCTACCACGGCGCATGGGACACCAACTGGCCGCTGTAGAAACCCCAGGCCATCAGGCCGACGGTGATCACGGCCAGTGCCACCCGAACACTCAAGGCGATGACCAGCCGATTGGAGCTGCTGTCGTCCTTGACCAGGAAAAACAGGCCGCTGAACAGGCTGACGACCGTGGCAATCAGCATCAGGACGATCGCTGCTTTGAACATGGCAAGACTCCGGGGGACAGGCGATGAAAATGAGTATAGCGATCGCGATCACTGACTTTACGGCGCGCCCATGAAGCGCTTTCGCCCGGGCGTGATTCCCACTGTCGTGGTGGCGCTGTTGCTGCCGCTGATGGTTGCGCTGGGCTTCTGGCAACTGGGCCGGGGGGCGGAGAAAACCGCGCTGCTGGCCAGTTACGCTGAACGTCGCGTGGCCGAACCGCTGGCCAGCAGTGAACTGCTCGCCAGCGCCGACCCGGCTTACCGCCGCGTGCGCCTGCACGGCCAGTTCGACCCCGCCCACACGCTGTTGCTGGACAACCGCCAGCGTGGCGGCAAGGTCGGCGTCGAATTGCTGCAACCGTTTCAGGACCAACGCAGCGGCCTCTGGCTGCTGGTCAATCGCGGCTGGCTGCCATGGCCCGATCGGCGCGTGCCGCCGCAATTCACGACACCGGCCGAGGCGCTGACGCTCGACGCCTGGGTCTATGTCGCCCCCGGCGCAACGTTCCAGTTGCACGCCGATCCGGTCAGCCATGTCTGGCCGCAAACCATTACCGCCGTCGAGCCGGGCAAATTGTGGCAAACCCTGGAGCGGGACGGTTTCGCCTTTGAGCTGCGCGCCGAACCCGCCCCGGCCAGCTACCAGACCGATTGGCCGGTGGTCGCGATGGGCCCGGAAAAACACCTCGGCTATGCCGTGCAATGGTTCGCCATGGCCACGGCGTTGCTCGGGCTCTACCTCTATTTCGGCTGGCACAACGCAAAGGAGAAACGCCATGGGAAGCGCCATGAATCCACCCAGCATGTCTGAGGCCAAACCCGTTCCCAGCCGCCGGCGCGGGCGCATTCAGTTGTTGCTGATCGTCCTTGGCGTCGTCGGGCCGATGCTGCTCGCCACCGGCATGTACAAATTGCAGTTCTGGGTGCCGGAAGGACGCAGCTATCACGGCGAGCTGATCGGTAACGGCCAGACTCGGGCCGACCTCGGCGTGCAGGCCGATGAGCAGCGCTGGCAGATTCTGGTCACGGCGCCAAAGGACTGCGCAGTCGATTGTCAGCAACTGGTTTATCTGGCCCGGCAGATCCAGATCAGCCTCGGCCGCGAAGCCGGGCGCGCCAGCCACGCCCTCGCCGCCGCGCAACCACTGAGCGCCGATTATGCCGCCAAACTCGACCGTGAATATCCGCAGCTGCAGCGCTATCCGCTGGATGCCGGGGTATTCGCCAGAACCACCGGCGACAAAGCCGTGCCGCAGCTGTGGATCGTCGACCCGCACGGCAATCTGGTGCTGCGTTACGAGCCGAATGTGAAGGGCAAGGATCTGCTCAACGACCTGCGGCATCTGCTGAAACTGTCGAACATCGGATAAGGGCATCGTCATGGCCAAACCTGGATTTCGCCTCGCGCTGTTTGCCACCCTGCTGGCACTGATTGTGGTGCTGCTCGGCGCCTACACCCGCCTGACCCACGCTGGCCTCGGCTGCCCGGACTGGCCAGGCTGCTACGGCTTTATCAGCGTGCCGAACAGCGAGGCGCAACTGGCCCATGCCGAACTGCATTTCCCTGACGCGCCAGTGGAGGCGCACAAGGGCTGGAACGAGATGATCCACCGCTACTTCGCCGGCACCCTCGGCTTGCTGATTTCAGTTTTGGCCGGGCGCGCCTGGGTAAACCGGCGCCATCCGGGCCAGCCGGTGAAACTGCCGCTGTTTCTGCTGGCGGTGGTCATCGCCCAAGCGGCGTTCGGTATGTGGACGGTGACGCTCAAGCTCTGGCCGCAAGTGGTCACCGGGCATTTGCTCGGCGGCTTTGCCACGTTGAGTCTGCTGTTCCTGCTGACGCTGAGGTTGTCCGGCGTGCTGCCGGCGCTGACCGTACCCAAGCGCCTGCAATACTGGGCGACGGCGGGCCTGCTGCTGGTGATCGGCCAGATCGCCTTGGGCGGCTGGGTCAGTTCCAACTACGCAGCGGTGGCCTGCATCGACTTCCCCACCTGCCACGGCCAATGGCTGCCGCAGGCGGACTTCGCCAACGGTTTTCACCTGACCCAGCACATCGGCCCGAATTATCTCGGCGGACAACTCGATAGCGATGCGCGCACGGCGATTCACCTGACTCACCGCATCGGCGCTTTGCTGGTGACGGTCGTACTGCTCGGTCTGGCCTGGCAGTTGAAAGCGGTAGGCATGACCCGACTGGCCGGGTTGCTGCTGATCGCCCTCGCCGCGCAGATCACCCTTGGCATCAGCAACGTGCTGTTTCATCTACCGCTACCAGTGGCCGTCGCGCATAACGCTGGCGGCGCGGCGCTGTTACTGACGCTGGTGCTGGTCAATTATCACGCGCGCACCAGCCTGCTGCGGGTGAGCCAACCGGTGCTGGCGCGCTGGCGCTTGAGTGCGCACAAACCTGTCGTCGCGCCTATCGCATTGAAAGGAGAAACGCCATGGCGAGTCTGATTGGCCAGCGTGCGGCGCAAGCGCTGTGGCGCGATTATCTGGAGCTGACCAAGCCGAAAGTCGTGGTGCTGATGCTGATCACCTCGCTGGTCGGCATGTTCCTCGCTACCCGCGCCGGCGTGCCGTGGACAGTGCTGGTGTTTGGCAATCTGGGCATTGCCTTGTGCGCCGGCGGCGCGGCGGCGGTCAATCATGTGGTCGATCGGCGCATCGATGCGGTAATGGCGCGCACGCACAAACGGCCGCTGGCCGAAGGCCGGGTTTCACCTGCGGCGGCGTTGACCTTCGCCCTGGTGCTGGCATTGCTCGGCCAGGCGCTGCTGCTGACGTTCACCAATCAATTGACCGCGTGGCTGACTCTCGCATCACTGCTCGGTTACGCCGTGATCTACACTGGTTTCCTCAAACGCGCGACGCCGCAGAACATCGTCATCGGCGGCCTCGCTGGCGCCGCGCCACCGCTGCTCGGCTGGACCGCTGCCACCGGCCATGTCAGCGCCGAACCGCTGTTGCTGGTGCTGATCATCTTCGCCTGGACCCCGCCGCATTTCTGGGCGCTGGCGATTCATCGCAAGGAGGAATACGCCAAGGCCGACATTCCGATGCTGCCGGTGACCCATGGCGAGCACTACACCAAAGTGCACATTCTGCTCTACACCTTTGCGTTGCTGGCGGTGAGTCTGCTGCCGTACGTGATTCACATGAGCGGCGTGCTGTATCTGGTCTGCGCGCTGGCGTTGGGCGCGAGGTTTCTGCAATGGGCCGTGGTGTTGTACCGTGGCAGTCGGCCGCACGCGGCGATCAACACCTTCAAGTACTCTATCTGGTACTTGTTCCTGTTGTTCATCGCCCTGCTCGTAGACCACTACTTACTGTTGAACCTATGACCCGAACCCAGAAAACCGTCTTCATCCTCGTCGCCGTGATCGCGCTGATCCTCGGGCTTACCGTGAATAAAGTGCTGAACGGCAAAGGCCAGGGCGATCCGACTGCGCTGATCGACGCCGGCATTATCCTGCTGCCGCAGAGCCGCAACCTGCCGGACGTGACCATGACCGATCAGGACGGCAAACCAGTTGCCATCGACGAGTTGAAAGGCAAGTGGAGTCTGTTGTTCTTCGGCTACACCTTCTGCCCGGACATCTGCCCGACCACCCTGGCGCAACTGCGTCAGATCAAGAGCGAGCTGCCGAAAGAGGCTGTGGATAAATTGCAGATCGTGCTGGTCAGCGTTGACCCCAACCGCGATACGCCGAAGCAGTTGAAGCAGTACCTGGGCTACTTCGATCCGCAGTTCATTGGCCTGACGCCTTCATCTATCGAGGAGCTGCAGAAGGTCGCGAACGCGGTGAGCATTCCGTTCATTCCCGCCGATACCAGCAAGCCGAACTACACCGTGGATCACAGCGGCAATCTCGCCGTGATCGGCCCGGACGGCACACAGCGCGGGTTTATCCGCGCGCCGTTGAACAATGCCAAGCTGGTGGCGCAGTTGCCGGCGATGCTTGAGCGCAATTGACAGTTCAAAAGCTAAAAAGCCCCTCACCCTAACCCTCTCCCAGAGGGAGAGGGGACTGACCGAGGTGTTTATTCGAATTGCGCCGACCTGCAATTGTGAGTCGAACTCAGGCTCGAAAAGCTTGAAGGTCGGCCCCCTCTCCCTCGGGAGAGGGCTGGGGTGAGGGGAAGCTTCAAGGCAGGTCGCAAGCCAGGCACCAGACACAAAAAAGGGGACGCCATTGGCGTCCCCTTTTTCATTGCAGCAACCTGAATCAGAACGCCGGCAACACCGCGCCTTTGTACTTCTCGGTAATGAATTTCTTCACTTCCGGGCTGTGCAGCGCAGCCGCGAGTTTCTTCATCGCGTCGCTGTCCTTGTTGTCCGCGCGGGACACGAGGATGTTCACGTATGGCGAGTCGTTGCCTTCGATCACCAGCGCATCCTTGGACGGATCGAGCTTGGCTTCCAGCGCATAGTTGGTGTTGATCAGCGCCAGATCGACCTGGGTCAGCACGCGCGGGATGGTCGCGGCTTCCAGTTCACGGAACTTCAGGTCTTTCGGGTTTTGCTCGATGTCTTTGAGGGTCGACAGGATGTTTTTCGAATCCTTGAGCTTGATCACGCCAGCCTTGTCCAGCAGCAACAGCGCACGGCCGCCGTTGGTGGCGTCGTTCGGGATCACCACGTTGGCGCCGCCTGGCAGGTCTTTCAGATCCTTGAGCTTGCTCGAATAAGCGCCCAGCGGCTCCAAGTGCACGCCGGTCACGGCGACGAGGCTGGTGCCCTTGGCCTTGTTGAACTCATCGAGGTACGGCTGGTGCTGGAAGAAGTTGGCGTCCAGACGCTTCTCCGCTACCTGTACGTTCGGCTGGATGTAGTCGGTGAAGACCTTGACCTTCAGATCCACGCCTTCTTTGGCCAGGGCCGGTTTGACGAACTCGAGGATTTCCGCGTGCGGCACCGGGGTGGCGGCAACGGTCAGGGTCTCGGCGTGGGCCGAAAACGCAGCGACGGCAGCGAAAGCAGCGATCAGTTTTTTCATTCAGCTAACTCCTGTTCAGGGCGCCCGCCATCTTGGCCAGCGCCTCTCTAGATGATCGAAACCCGTTATTTGCGCGAGAAATGCACGACCAGGCGGTCGCCAACCATTTGCAGCACTTGCACCAGAATCAACAGCAGCACCACGGTGACGATCATTACGTCGGTCTGGAAACGCTGGTAGCCGAAACGGATCGCCAGGTCACCCAGACCACCGGCGCCGACCACACCGGCCATCGCCGTGTAGGACACCAGTGTAATCGCTGTCACCGTAATCGCTGCGAAGATGCCCGGACGGGCTTCCGGCAGCAAGGCGTTCATGATGATCTGCCGCGTGGTCGCGCCCATCGACTGGGTCGCTTCGATAATGCCGCGATCGACTTCGCGCAGCGCGGTTTCCACCAGACGCGCGAAGAACGGCGTAGCACCGACCACCAGCGGCGGGATCGCCCCGGCCACACCCAGCGAGGTGCCGGTGATCAGCACGGTGAACGGGATCATCACGATCAGCAGGATGATGAACGGCAGCGAACGCAAGATGTTCACCACCAGCGACAGCACCGCGTAGAGGCCACGGTTTTCCAGCAATTGACGCGGGCTGCAGAGAAACAGCAGCACGCCCAGCGGCAGGCCGAGCAGCACGGTGAACAGCAGCGAACCGCCGAGCATCAGCATGGTGTCGCCAGTCGCCAGCCAGATTTCGTACCAGTCGATATTGGCGAAGAAACTCATCAGGTCAGCCATTAGCGCAACACCTCCATGTGAACGTCAGCGGCGGTGAAGCGGGCAAACGCCGCCTCCATGTCGCCACCGGTGACAGCGAGGGTCAGTTGCCCGTACGGAATGTCTTTGATGCGGTCAATGCGACCGGCGAGGATGCTGTAGTCGACGCCGGTTTCCCGGGCGACGGTACCGAGCAACGGCGCATAGGTCGCTTCGCCCTGGAAGGTCAGACGCACGATGCGCCCGGGCACGTGGGCGAAATCGTCACGCTGCTCGCTCTCGTCGATCTGCTCGCTTTCCTGGACGAAACGCTTGGTGGTCGGGTGCTGCGGATGCAGGAACACATCGGCCACCGGCCCCTGCTCGACGATCACACCGGCGTCCATCACCGCGACCTGATCGCAGACGCGACGGATCACGTCCATTTCGTGGGTGATCAGGACGATGGTCAGTTTCAGTTCGCGATTGATTTCGGCCAGCAGTTGCAGGACCGATGCCGTGGTCTGCGGGTCGAGGGCGCTGGTGGCCTCGTCGCACAGCAGAATCTTCGGCTTGGTCGCCAGCGCACGGGCAATGCCGACGCGTTGCTTCTGACCGCCGGACAATTGCGCCGGGTACTTTTTCGCGTGGTCGGACAAACCGACCCGCGCCAGCAACTCGGCCACGCGTTGGTTGATTTCGCTGCTCGACAACTCACCGGCCAGGGTCAGCGGCAAAGCGACGTTGTCGGCGACAGTCTTGGAGGCGAGCAGATTGAAGTGCTGGAAGATCATCCCGACCTGCTGGCGGAAACGACGCAGGCCGTTGGCGTCCAGTGCGGTGACTTCTTCGCCGTCGACGATGATCTTGCCGCCACTGGAATCTTCCAGGCGATTGATCAGACGCAGCAGGGTACTTTTGCCCGCACCGGAATGGCCAATCAGGCCGAACACCTGACCGTTCTCGATGGCGAGACTGGTCGGGTGCAGCGCGGGAATATCCTTACCGGCAACGCGGTAAGTCTTGTGGACGTTTTGAAACTCGATCACGTAGCGAACCTTGTGGGGCGCGTTGGAAAAGGATCAGCGGTTAGCCGGGCGCGCATTTTAGCCTGTCCGTATAGAGGTTCTTAGCATTTATTTCGCAATTATCCTTCGATTTGGCAATAACGCGATCAAAGGTCAGATAAACGGAACGGCTGAAACGCTCATCAGTCACTACTTAAGCGACTTGAAACCCTGGGTGCCGTGCCCGGGAATCACTCAAGGGTCTGCGGAAGGCATCCGGGGCCAAACGAGGAGTTTACGTCTGATGAGCATCAAAAAGCCTTCACCCGATAAAAGCGAAATGGCCGGGACCGATACCCCGGATCGCGCCAACACCAACGCCAAGCTCGACAGCCTGGAAGAATTCCGTTCGGACGCCACCGGTCAGGCACTGCGCACCAATCAGGGCGTGAAGATCGCCGACAACCAGAACACCCTCAAAGCCGGGCCGCGCGGGCCGTCGCTGCTGGAAGACTTCATCATGCGTGAAAAGATCACGCACTTTGACCATGAGCGCATTCCGGAGCGCATCGTCCATGCTCGCGGCACTGGCGCGCATGGTTTCTTTCAGACCTACGAGAACCATGCAGCGCTGACCAAGGCCGGTTTCCTACAGGATCCGGGCAAGAAAACCCCAGTGTTCGTGCGCTTTTCCACGGTGCAGGGGCCAAGGGGTTCCGGCGATACCGTGCGTGACGTGCGCGGCTTTGCGGTGAAATTCTTTACTGATGAAGGCAACTTCGACCTGGTCGGCAACAACATGCCGGTGTTCTT
Organism: Pseudomonas mercuritolerans; assembly: GCF_025706525.1. Classification (NCBI taxonomy): domain Bacteria; kingdom Pseudomonadati; phylum Pseudomonadota; class Gammaproteobacteria; order Pseudomonadales; family Pseudomonadaceae; genus Pseudomonas; species Pseudomonas mercuritolerans. The sequence goes on along the minus strand of NZ_JAMSHA010000002.1, from coordinate 770,113 downwards.
CATTCAGGACGCGATCAAGTTCCCGGACTTCGTCCACGCGGTGAAACCCGAGCCGCACAACGAAATCCCCACCGGCGGCTCGGCTCACGATACGTTCTGGGACTTCGTCTCGCTGGTGCCGGAATCGGCGCACATGGTCATCTGGGCGATGTCCGACCGGGCGATCCCGAAAAGCCTGCGCAGCATGCAGGGCTTCGGCGTGCACACCTTCCGCCTGATCAACGCCGAGGGCAAATCGCGCTTCGTCAAATTCCACTGGCGCCCTACCGCCGGCACCTGCTCGCTGGTGTGGGACGAGGCGCAGAAGCTCGCAGGTAAAGACACCGACTACCATCGTCGCGACCTGTGGGAAGCGATCGAAATGGGCGACTACCCGGAATGGGAACTGGGCGTGCAGATCGTCGAAGAAGAGAACGAACACGACTTCGACTTCGACATCCTCGACCCGACCAAGATCATCCCCGAAGAAATCGTTCCGATTACGCCGCTGGGCAAAATGACCCTGAACCGCAACCCGGACAACTTCTTCGCGGAAACCGAGCAGGTCGCTTTCTGCCCTGGCCACATCGTGCCAGGCATCGACTTCTCCAATGACCCGCTGCTGCAAGGTCGGCTGTTTTCCTACACCGACACGCAGATCAGCCGACTCGGCGGGCCGAACTTCCATGAGTTGCCGATCAACCGCCCGGTGGCGCCGTTCCACAACGGCCAGCGCGACGCGCAGCACCGCACCACCATCGACAAGGGTCGCGCCTCTTATGAGCCGAACTCGATCGACGGCGGCTGGCCAAAAGAAACCCCGCCAGCGGCACAGGACGGTGGTTTCGAGAGCTATCCAGAACGCATCGACGCAGCGAAGATCCGTCAGCGCAGCGAGTCGTTCAGCGATCACTTCTCCCAGGCCCGCTTGTTCTTCAACAGCATGAGCGACCACGAGAAAGAACACATCATCGCTGCCTACAGCTTCGAGCTGGGCAAGGTCGAGCGTGAGTTCATTCGTGCCCGTGAAGTGAACGAGATCCTTGCCAATATCGACCTGACCCTGGCCAAACGCGTGGCGGAAAACCTTGGTTTGCCGGCGCCAGCCAAAGGCACGGTCGAAGTGCGCAAGACCTCGCTGGAGCAATCGCCAGCGCTGAGCCAGGCCAACCTGCTGCCAGGCAATATCAAGACGCGCAAGGTGGCGATCCTTGCTGCCAATGGTGTTGACGCTGCAGCCATCGATGCGATGAAGAAAGCGCTGGAAGCCGAAGGCGCTCACGCAAAACTGCTCGGGCCGACCTCGGCGCCAGTGAAAACCGCTGATGGCAAGGCATTGCCGGTGGATGCGTCGATGGAAGGCATGCCGTCGATCGCTTTCGACGCGGTATTCGTGCCGGGTGGCGCTGCGTCGATTACCGCGTTGAGCGGCGACGGCGTGGCGCTGCATTATCTGCTGGAGGCCTATAAGCACCTGAAGGCGATCGCGCTGCACGGCGAGGCCAAACAATTGCAGGACTTGCTGAAGCTCGATGCGGATGCGGGGTTGTTGCAGGGCGCGGATGTGGGGGCGTTGACCAAGCCGTTCTTCGCCGCGATTGGCGAGCATCGGGTCTGGGCGCGGGAGCCTAGGGCCAAGGCGATTCCGGCTTAAGATCTTTATTGGCTGAGAGGACGTTTTCGCGAGCAGGCTCGCTCCCACAGGTACGCTGTTGCACCTGTGGGAGCGAGCCTGCTCGCGATGCGTTTTATGGCTTGCGCGGGCTTAAAACCATCTGCGCCGGCACTGTGCGCAAGATCTGCTTTTCGATCAGCAAATCAAAATCAGGATCAAGCTTCTTTACTCGCTTGCTCAACAACGTCGCCAGCCACGGGTAATCCGCGGTGCGCGGTGCCTGAATACTGACGGCGCATTCGTAATTCACCACATCGGCGGCGATGGCGTCGAGTTGTCGTTGCAGCTTGTGAATATCACCGATGTTCAACGCAACCGTGGTGCTCTCGGCAGTCGGGTCGATCACCTTGGCTTTCGGCCGGGCTTCGGCAGCCAATAACGCCGCTTCAGCCTTTTCCAGCTCGGCCTTGCGCGCTTCGGTGATCGCGCCGTTGACGCCGCCGGTCAGCGCGGGCGCCTTGGGCATCAGAGCACGGGCGCGGCTGAGCGCGGTGGCGGCAGCGTTGACATCGCCTTTCTGCAGGACGATCTGGCTGCGGCGCAGGTACGCCTCGGCCAGCTGCCGCTGGTATTGCTCAAGGGATTGATCATTGGGGGTTGCGGCCTGCAACGCGGCCAACTGGTCTTCGGCGGTGGCCAGTTCGCTGCTGGCCAGGCTTTGCTCCAGCTGTGCGATGGCCGTAGCCCGCGCATCCGGGACTTCAGCCACCGGCGGCGTGCTTTGGCAGGCGCCCAGCAGCACTGAAAATGCGACAAGGAGCAGATAACGGGAGGCGAACGGCTTCATTCCTGCGACTCTCTAATTGCGCAAAAAGCGGCCAAGTCTACACCCCACGACGGGGCAGAACAAAACTCAACAGAAACAGCGCGGCTGCCGTCACCACGATCGACGGCCCCGCCGGGGTGTCCTTGAACCACGACAACGCCAGCCCGCCGCACACCGCGAGCATGCCCAGCAGGCTCGCGCCCAGCGCCATCTGCTCCGGCGAACGGGCGTGACGCTGTGCCGCAGCCGCAGGGATGATCAGCAGCGAAGTGATCAGCAGCACCCCGACGATTTTCATTGCCACGGCGATCACCACCGCGATCAACAGCATCAGCGCCAAGCGCAAACCCGCAACCGGCAAGCCTTCGACCCGCGCCAGTTCTTCGTGCACGGTGACCGCCAGGAGCGGCCGCCACAGCGTCACCAGCAACACCAGCACCGCCGCAGTGCCGCCGAGAATCCACGCCAGGTCGCTCGGACTGATCGCCAGCAAGTCGCCAAACAGATAGGCCATCAGGTCGATCCGCACTTCATGCATGAAGCTTAGTACCACCAGGCCGAGAGAGAGCGTGCTCGGTGCAAGAATTCCCAACAGCGTGTCGGACGCCAGCGGCTGACGCTGTTGCAGCGTCACCAAGAGCACCGCCAGCAGCAGGCAACCGACCGTCACCGCCACCGTCGGGCTGACGTCCAGCAAAAACCCCAGTGCCACGCCAAGCAACGCGGCGTGAGACAGGGTGTCGCCGAAATAGGCCATGCGCCGCCACACCACAAACGAACCGAGCGGCCCTGCCACCAGCGCCAGGGCCAGACCTGCAAGCAGGGCATACAACAGAAAATCAGCCATGCTTGCAGCCGTCTCCATGAACATGAGGTTGCCCGCCGAGCGGGCCTTTGACCACCGAACCGTGCAGGTCGTGGGCGTGGTCGTGATGGTGGTGATAGATCGCCAGACTCGGCGCATTCTTGCCGAACAGCTCGACGAATGCCGGATCGCCGCTGACCTGCTCGGGATGCCCGGAGCAGCAGACGTGGCGGTTGAGGCAGACCACCTGATCGGTGGTGCTCATCACCAGATGCAAATCGTGCGACACCATCAGCACGCCGCAACCGTGGCGGTCGCGCAGCCGGGTAATCAGGCTGTACAACTCGGCCTGCCCGGCGACGTCGACGCCCTGCACCGGCTCGTCGAGTACCAGCAACTCCGGCTCGCGCAGCAGCGCCCGAGCCAGCAGCACGCGCTGCATTTCGCCGCCGGAAACGCTCTGCACCGGGCTGTCGATTACGTGTTCAGCGCCGACTTCCTTCAACGCGGCCAAGGCGCGAGGTCGGTCGACGCCGGGCACCAGGCGCAGGAAGCGCAGCACTGACAGCGGCAGGGTCGGGTCGACATGCAGTTTCTGCGGCATGTAACCGACGCGCAGCTTCGGTTTGCGCCAGACGCTGCCGCTGTTTGGCTTCAACAGCCCGAGCACGGCGCGTACCAGCGTGGTCTTGCCGGCGCCGTTGGGGCCGATCAGGGTGACGATCTGCCCTGGCTCGACGCTCAGCTCAATGTTGTCCAGCACGGTCTGCCCGGCAAACGTGACGGCGACCTGTTCCAGACGGATCAGCGCATTGCTCATCAGGCCCCCTGGCAACCGGCGCACAGGCCAACCACTTCGACGGTCTGCGCTTCGACGATGAAACCGACGTCTTTGGCGCTGCTGATGATCGCGTCGCTGATCACTTTTTGCTCAAGTTCGATAGCGGCGTGGCACTCGCGACAGATCAGGAACTGGCCCTGATGCGCGTGTTCCGGGTGTACACAGCCAACGAAGGCGTTGAGCGACGAAATGCGATGAACCAAGCCGTTTTCCAGCAGGAAATCCAGCGCGCGGTACACCGTTGGCGGCGCGGCGCGGCGGCCGTCCTGTTCGCTGAGCACAGCGAGGATGTCGTAGGCACCCAGCGGCTTGTGGCTTTGCCAGACCAGTTCCAGCACGCGGCGGCGCAGGGCAGTCAGACGCAAGCCCTTTTGCGCGCACAAGGTATCGGCCTCGGACAAAGCGCTGTGCACGCAATGGGAGTGGTCGTGGGGACGGCTGGCAATCGGTGTAATAGGCATGAGCGGCGACGAGATTTGCTGGAGACGTTATTATGTTACCCGTTCTCGCTTCCTTGAGTGGTCATCGTGTCCCGACTTTTTTCTGTTTTTGTGGCTTTTGTTGCCAGTTTTCTGCTGATCGGTACGGCTCAGGCCGAGGTCAAAGTGCTCACCAGCATCAAACCGTTGCAGTTGATTGCCGCTGCCGTGCAGGACGGCGTGGCGATTCCCGAGGTGCTGCTGCCACCGGGTGCCTCGCCGCACAATTACGCCCTGCGCCCGTCCGACGTACGGAAGGTGCAGTCGGTCGATCTGCTCTACTGGATCGGCCCGGACATGGAAGGTTTCCTGCCGCGCGTGCTCGGCGGTCGCAGCCTGCCGAGCGTTGCGGTGCAGGATCTGCCGGGGCTGAAGCTGAGGCATTTCGGCGCGGACAACCATTCCCGTGCCGAAGAAGCCAACGAGCATGATCACGATCATCGCCCCGGCTCGCTGGATGCACATTTGTGGCTGTCACCGGTCAATGCGCGGGTGATCGCCGACAAAATGGCCGCCGACCTCAGCGCCGCCGACCCGGCCAATGCCCAGCGTTATCAGAGCAATGCCAAAACCTTCGATGCACGTCTGGATGCGCTGGATCTGCGCTTGAAGACGCGTCTGGCCAATGTCGAAGGCAAGCCGTACTTCGTCTTTCATGAAGCATTTGATTATTTCGAAGACGCTTACGGCCTGAAGCACGCCGGGGTGTTCGCGGTAGCCGCCGAAGTCCAGCCCGGCGCCCAGCACGTGGCGGCGATGCGCAAGCGCTTGCAGGAAACGGGCAAGACCTGTGTGTTCAGCGAGCCACCGTTGCGTCCGCGCCTGGCAGAAACACTGGTGGCCGGTTTGCCAGTGAAACTGGCCGAGCTGGATGCGCTGGGTGGTTATACGCCGGCGACCGCTCAGGGATATGAGCAGGTCCTGGAAAAACTCGGCAATGATCTGGCCGGATGCCTAGAATCGTTGTAACAACACAAACCCTGTGGGAGCGAGCCTGCTCGCGAAAGCGGTGGGTCAGTCAGCAAAAATGCTGAACGGGCCGCCGCCTTCGCGAGCAGGCTCGCTCCCACAGGTTCATGTTTGCTTGGCGAATCTACTCAGAGGGCGAAGGGCAATGGTGTATTGACCTTCTGCCGCTGCGCCAGGCGCTGCTCGAATTCCTGCGGATCGTGAATCAACACATCCTGCCCGGCGAACTGCTCGGCGGCGATCAAGCGTGACAGCCAGAACCGCACACAGGCCACACGCAACATCGTTGGCCAGAGCTCAGCCTCCGCCGCCGTGAACGGCCGCAGCGCCGCATAGGCACCGAGAAACGCACGCGCACGCGGGCCATCGATCACGCCCTCCTCGTCCGAACACCAGTCATTCAACGCGATCGCCACGTCGTACAGCATCGGCCCCGAGCAGGCGTTGTAGAAGTCGATCAGCCCGGTCAGGTGAGTGCCTTCGAACATCGCATTGTCGCGGAACAGGTCGGCGTGAATGTTCGCCCGAGGCAGCGCGAGGATGTTGTCTTTGCGCTCGGCGATCTCATCCAGCGCCTTTTGCAGCAAGGCACGCGGCTCATCGCTCAGGTGCGAGAGAAATTCAGTGCCCTCCTCCAGCATCCAGTCCAGCCCACGATCGGTCTTGCGCTTGATCATGCGCTCGCCCTGGGTCGCCAGGTGCAGATGCGCCTGCAACTCGCCGACCTGGGCGCAGTGCTGGGCGTTGGCGACCTTGATGTGCTTGCCGGACAGGCGCGGTTGCAGCAGCGCCGGTTTGCCTTTGAGCTCACGCAGGGCCAAGCCGTCGGTGGTGCGCAGGGCGTAAGGCACCGGCAGTTCGGCTTCGTGCAGCACATCGAGCAGGTCGATGAAGAACGGCATCTCCTGCACCGGGCCGCGCTCGACCAGGGTCAGGACAAACTCGCCCTGCTCCAGGCTGATGAAGAAATTGGTGTTTTCGCTGCCTGCGGCGATCCCCTGGAAATCAAGCAGACGGCCGAGCCCATAAGGGGCGAGAAAGGTTTCCAGCTCGGGCCGAGCCAGGGGAGTGAACACAGACATTGAAAACTGCTCAGTTTTGGCGCCGCAGTCAGGCGACGCCGATTAAAAATCGGGAAGCTTACTTCCAGGTAAAGATTTCCCACGACGGAATCAGCATATCCGGCTGGTCGGATCTGATGTAATTGGCGTCCGAACCATCGGCGCGCACCAGGAAATACGGTTTGCCCTTCTTGGGCGTGACCTTGATCGCATAGACGAAGCCATTCCGGCTGTACTCCTGAATGGTTTTGTCCCCCTCCGTGCGAATGGTGACCTCGGGGTCGCCGCCCGGCGCATCATCCGCCGCCATCGCGGCCAGTGGTGAGACAGCGATCAACCCGACCAGCAGCAAGCGATTTAACGTACGCATGATAACCTTGTCCCTTTGTCGTCAACGGTCCCGCTATTCTAGCCCCGGACCCGCCGAAAAGGTTGATCCTGCTCATGAGCCAAGCCCCCCTCGTCCTGGTGGACGGTTCGTCTTACCTGTACCGCGCCTTTCATGCACTGCCACCACTGACCACGTCCAAAGGCCTGCCGACCGGTGCGGTCAAAGGCGTGCTGAACATGCTCAAGAGTCTGCGCAAGCAGTACCCGGACAGCCCCTTCGCCGTAGTGTTCGACGCCAAGGGCGGGACATTTCGCGATGAGATGTACGCCGAATACAAGGCCAACCGGCCAAGCATGCCCGATGACATGCGCGTGCAGATCGAGCCGCTGCACCAGAGCGTGATCGCCCTCGGCTTCCCGCTGCTGTGCGTCGACGGCGTCGAGGCCGACGATGTGATCGGCACCCTCGCCCGCAGCAGCGCGGCCGCCGATCGCCCGGTGATCATCTCCACCGGTGACAAGGACATGGCGCAACTGGTCGATGGCCACATTACCTTGGTCAACACCATGTCCGGTAGCTCGATGGATGTGGAGGGCGTTAAGGAGAAATTTGGCGTCGCACCGGAGCAGATCATCGATTATCTGGCGCTGATGGGCGATTCGTCCGACAACATTCCGGGCGTGCCGGGCATCGGCCCGAAGACGGCGTCCGGCCTGCTGGTCGGCGTCAACGGTGGTCTGACCGAGCTGTACGCCAACCTCGACATCGTGCCGAGCCTGCCGATCCGTGGCGCAAAAACCTTGCCGGCCAAGCTCGAAGAGCACCGGGAGATGGCTTTCCTGTCCTATCAACTGGCGACCATCAAGGTCGACGTGCCGCTGGATATCGGCCTCGACGATCTGCAAATGGGCCAGGAAGACCCGGCCAAACTCTACGAGCTGTACACCCTGCTGGAATTCAAGAGCTGGCTCAATGATCTGGATCGCGATGCCAAGCGTCTGGAACTGAGCGCGGCGGCCGAACCTGCGCCGGCGGGCGATCTGTTCAGCGCCCCGCAAGCCGAGGCACCTGTTGCTCCTGTCGAGGCCGCATACGAAACCATCCTCGATCAGGCCCGCTTCGACGTCTGGCTGGAAAAACTGCGCAACGCCAGGCTGATCGCCTTCGACACCGAAACCACCGGCATCGACGCGCAGCAGGCGCAACTGGTTGGCCTGTCGTTCGCCGTACAGGCCAACGAAGCCGCGTACATCCCGCTGACCCATTCCTACATCGGCGTGCCGGAGCAGCTGGATCGCGACACCGTGCTGCGCGCACTCAAGCCGATTCTGGAAGACCCGAACAAACTCAAGGTCGGCCAGCACGCCAAGTTCGACATGAACATTCTGGCCAACTGCGCCATTGGCGGCGATCAGAGTGAAGGCATCAGCGTGCGCGGCATTGCCTTCGACACGATGCTCGAGTCCTACGTGCTCAACTCCACCGCGACCCGTCACGACATGGACAGCCTCGCGCAGAAGTACCTCGACCACACCACAGTCAGTTTCCAAGACATCGCCGGCAAAGGTGCCAAGCAGCTGACCTTCGACCAGATCGCCTTGGAACAGGCCGGGCCCTACGCCGCCGAAGACGCCGACATCACCCTGCGCCTGCACCAGACCCTGTTCGACAAGCTCAGCGCGATTCCGAGCTTGGCCAGCGTGCTGACCGACATTGAGATCCCGCTGGTGCCAGTGCTGGCGCGCATCGAACGCCAGGGTGCGTTCGTCGATGCCGAGTTGCTGGGCATTCAGAGCATTGAGCTGGGCAACAAAATGGTCGCGCTGGAGCGTGAAGCCTTCGAAATCGCCGGGGAAGAATTCAACCTCGGCTCGCCGAAGCAGCTGGGCGTGATTCTTTATGAAAAGCTCGGCCTGCCGGTGTTGAAGAAAACTGCCAAAGGCCAGCCGTCCACCGCTGAAGAAGTTTTGGCGAAACTCGCCGAAGACGATCACCGCTTGCCGAAGGTGCTGATGGAGCACCGCTCGATGAGCAAGTTGAAAAGCACCTACACCGATCGCCTGCCGGAGCAGATCAACCCGCGCACCGGGCGCATCCACACCTCGTATCACCAGGCTGTGGCCTCGACCGGGCGCCTCTCCTCCAGTGATCCGAACCTGCAGAACATTCCGGTGCGCACCGCCGAAGGCCGACGCATTCGTCAGGCGTTCGTCGCACCCAAAGCCTACAAACTGCTGGCGGCGGACTATTCGCAGATCGAACTGCGGATCATGGCGCACCTGTCCCGCGATGAAGGCCTGATGAACGCCTTCCGCAACAACCTCGACGTGCACACTGCAACCGCTGCCGAAGTATTCAAGGTCGAGCTTGATCAAGTGACCTCCGACCAGCGCCGCAGCGCCAAGGCGATCAACTTCGGTCTGATCTACGGCATGGGCGCGCAGAAGCTCGGCAAGGACATCGGCGTCGACACCAAGACCGCCAAGGCTTACATCGACACTTACTTCGCTCGTTATCCAGGCGTGCGCGAATACATGGAGCGCACCCGCGCGCAGGCGGCGGATCAGGGTTACGTCGAAACTTTCTTCGGCCGTCGCCTCTACCTACCGGAGATCAACTCGAACAAGCCGCAGGAACGCGCTGCAGCAGAACGCACGGCGATCAACGCGCCGATGCAGGGCACGGCAGCGGACATCATCAAGAAAGCCATGGTGGCGGTGGATAACTGGCTGGCGACGTCGGGTCTGGACGCGCGGGTCATCCTGCAAGTGCACGACGAACTGGTGCTGGAGGTTCGCGAGGATCTGGTCGAGCAGGTCAGCGCCGAAATTCGTACGCACATGAGCGAAGCGGCGAAACTGGATGTGCCGCTGCTGGTGGAAGTTGGCGTGGGCAACAACTGGGATGAGGCGCACTGAGTCATTTTTGCTCAAGCGTTGCCGCGACCTGCCGTCGCGGCAACGGCCGAAATCCGGCTTAGATCGAAAAACGCTTTAGGCTATTCCAAAGCTTTTTGAAAAAAATCTGAACTAATCTGCCGGCGGAACACTCAGAGGTACTGAATGGCTGGTGAAGCCCTTCGATGCTCCTATGTTGTGTTAAGTGTTGGCAGATATCTGAACCCCGCCCTAGCGGTTCGGAACTTGAACCCCGGAACTTCTCCCTCCCCAATGAAGTCCGGGGCTTTTTTTGCCCAAAAATCGGCTGTAGCGCGGCCATGCTGCGTTAAAAGCATCGCTAAAAATGCTCATTTAGGTTCCCTAAACTCCGCTTTTTAGCCCTACTTTCGCCTTGCCTGGCCACACTACAACCAATTTTCCCCATTCTGAATTTACTCGGCAGCGGCCTCGGTGTTTTTGTCTGCCAGTTCCATCCAGTTGGCCAGTACAGTGTAGGCCTCTTCCAGGCCCATGCGTTTTGGTGCGGAGAACAACTGGATGGTGATCGAGTCGCCCCAGCCTTTGCGGATTTCCGACTGTACTTTCAGCAGGGTGTTCTTGGCTGCGCCGTAGGTGAGCTTGTCGGCCTTGGTCAGCAGGATGTGCATCGGCATGCCGGCGGCGACGGCCCAGTCGAGCATCAGCAGGTCGAAGTCGGTCATCGGATGGCGGATGTCCATCATCAGAATCAGACCTTTCAGACTCTCCCGACCACCGAGGTAAGCCTCGAGGTGGCGCTGCCAGTGTTGCTTGAGCGGGATCGGTACTTTTGCATAACCGTAGCCCGGCAGGTCGACCAGACGGCGATCTTCGTCTAGCTTGAAGAAGTTCAACAGCTGTGTGCGACCCGGAGTTTTCGAGGTGCGCGCCAGGCTGGCGTGGGTCAGGGTGTTCAGCGCGCTGGATTTGCCAGCGTTGGAACGACCGGCAAACGCCACTTCGAAGCCTTCGTCGTCTGGGCATTGATCGACTTTGGCGGCACTGAGCATGAACGTGGACTGTTGGCACAGGCCGAGGATGGGATTCTTGAGTTGCATGGGATTTCCGATGTGGGCGGCGCCGGGATTGGGCGCGGAACGCGGTGTCGCTTCCGTTTCAGTGACGCCAGTATATAATGCCGCAGATTTTGTGTGTGCTTTGTCCCAGCGAAGGATGAAGTTCACGAGAGCGACAGACTTTGATTGCGCATTAGAACGCAGAACGCTCTCAACCCTGAAAAGGTCGTTTTATGACGAAATGGCTGCTGGCTGCCGGAGTCTTGATGCCGCTTTACAGCGCACAGGCTACACAGGATCCGGAAGCTGTGTACAACCGTGTTTGTGGTGCCTGTCATTCCGGCCAACTACCCATGGCGCCCGCAAGAGGCGATCAGGAAGCTTGGACGCCGAGGTTGGCGAAAGGTATGGGGACGCTGGTGCAACACGTGACCCAGGGTTTCAAGGCGATGCCGCCGCGTGGTTTGTGCATGGACTGCAGTGCCGAGGATTACCAGGCCATCATCCTTTGGATGAGCGAGAGTAAGCCCGGTCCATAACTTAACCCTTAGCCGTAGTTGGATTAGCTGATGAACAAATTGATCGTGAGTCTGCTGTTGACCGTGGGAATTTCAGGTGTCGCCCATGCTGCCGGCGATGCCGCAGCAGGCCAGGCCAAAGCTGCCGTGTGCGGAGCCTGCCATGGCCCGGACGGCAACAGCATGGCGCCAAACTTTCCGAAACTGGCCGGTCAAGGTGAACGCTACCTCGACAAGCAATTGCACGACATCAAATCGGGCAAGCGCGTGGTGCTGGAAATGACCGGGCTGCTGACCAACCTGAATGACCAGGATCTGGCCGACATCGCCGCGTACTTCGCCAGTCAGAAAGGCAGCGTCGGCGCCGCCGATCCGAAGATCGTCGCTCGCGGTGAAGCGCTGTTCCGTGGCGGCAATCTGGAAAAAGGTCTGCCAGCCTGCACCGGCTGCCATTCGCCGAACGGCGCCGGCAATGCTGCAGCAGGCTTCCCCCATCTGGGTGGCCAGCATGCGCAATACATCGCCAAGCAACTGACCGATTTCCGCAAGGAAGAAGGCGGTCGCGCCAACGACGGCGACGCGATGACCATGCGCACCATCGCACGCAAGCTGAGCGACGAAGACATCGCTGCGGTTTCCAGCTACATCCAGGGCCTGCACTGAGGCCCTGAATCGAGGGCTGAACGAGACGCGCAGCGCCGGCCACGTTAACGCTCGATTAATCCTTCGCAGCAAGTATAAAAAGGGTGGCTTCGGCCGCCCTTTTTTGTGGCCGCTGCCGTTACACTACAGCACTCATGCCCGCCAGGATCTGTGTCGCAACAGGTCGAGCGAGGCGACCCAAATTGTTCAGGAGTAAAGCATGCGTAATCTGATCATCAGCGCCGCCCTCGTCGCTGCCAGCCTGTTCGGCGTGACCGCCCAGGCCGCTGAAGCCCCTGCCGCCCCGTATGTCGAACTGGCCAACCCGGTCCCGGTTGCAGTGCCTGGCAAGATCGAAGTGGTCGAGCTGTTCTGGTACGGCTGCCCGCATTGCTACGCCTTTGAACCCGTGATCAATCCATGGGTTGAAAAACTGCCGTCCGACGTCAATTTCGTACGCATCCCCGCCATGTTCGGCGGCCCATGGGACGCTCACGGCCAGATGTTCCTGACTCTGGAAGCCATGGGTGTCGAGCACAAGGTTCACGCTGCGGTATTCAACGCGATCCAGAAAGAACACAAGAAGCTCACCGACAAGAACGACATGGCTGACTTCCTCGCCACTCAAGGCGTGGACAAGGACAAGTTCCTCGCCACCTTCGACTCGTTCGCTATCAAAGGCCAGATCGTCAAGGCCCGTGAGCTGGCGAAGAAGTACGAAATCACTGGCGTGCCAACCATGATCGTCAATGGTAAATACCGCTTCGACATCGGCTCTGCCGGTGGTGCCGAGCAAGCATTGAAGCTGGCTGACGATCTGGTCGCCAAAGAGCGAGCGGCGAACAAGGCTGCTGCCAACTAAGCGCGGCATTCGCCATGCGCCGCTGGAAGTCCGAACGCATCGTTGGCCTGCATGATCCGCAGGTCAACGAACATCACCTGGCGTCTACGGGCCTGCCCGCAGACCAGCGTCTGCGCTTGCTCAGTTTCAACATCCAGGTCGGCATCAGCACCGAGCGCTATCGGCATTACCTGACCCGCAGCTGGCAGCATCTGCTGCCGCACACCGGGCGTTCCGGCAATCTGCAGAAGATCGGTGACCTGCTCGGCGACTTCGATCTGGTCGCGCTGCAGGAAGCCGATGGCGGCAGCCTGCGTTCGGGCTACGTCAATCAGGTCGAACATCTGGCCCACCTCGGCGCCTTTCCCTACTGGTATCAACAACTCAATCGCAACCTCGGTCGACTGGCCCAGCACAGCAATGGCGTGCTCAGTCGCCTGAAGCCGTGGGCGATCGAGGATCACCCGCTGCCCGGCCCGAAAGGTCGCGGCGCGATCCTGCTGCGCTTCGGCGAAGGTCCGGAGGCACTGGTGGTGGTGATGATGCACCTGGCCCTCGGCGCACGGACGCGCAGCCTGCAACTGGCCTACATTCGTGACTTGATCAGCGGCTACAAGCATCAGGTGCTGATGGGCGACATGAATACCCATGCCAGCGACCTGCTCGAACACTCGCCATTACGCGATCTCGGCCTGCTGGCCCCGCAGGTGGAAGCGACCTTCCCCAGCTGGCGCCCACAGCGTTGCCTTGATCATATTCTGCTCAGCCCGACCCTGACCCTGGAAAAGGTCGAGGTGCTGGCCCAGCCCATTTCCGATCACCTGCCGGTCGCGGTGGAAATTCGTCTGCCGGGTTCGCTCACGGCCGACGCATTGCCCGCGTTGAGCCCTGCCCCTCGCGGAACCTGTGAATGAGCGACGACGCCCAGCGCTGGAAAGAGAAGTACCTCAAGAGCATCGAACAGCAGGACAAGCTCGAACGCCGCTGGGCCGCGCGACTCGACCTGCTGCGGCGCGGTCTGGTGCGCAGCACGCTGGCGGCCGAGGGCACCGACAAGGTCGTCGATCAGTGCATGAAGGAAATGCGCGAAGTCGTGCGTACCGATGACATGGACGCCGGCCTCGCCGCCCTGCTGCCGCGTCTGGAAAAAGCCGTGCTCGACTCCGAGCAGCGCCGTGAGACCCGCATCGATCAGGTCAGCACCGCGCTGACCGCGCTGGTCACCCAGTTGCAGGCCTTGCCATTGCCACGCGAAGTCGCGCAACCGCTGAAGAAATTCGCCAAACAACTGGACAGTCGCGTCGGTCAGGCACGGGAAATGCCGCTGCTGTTGAGCGAACTCAGTGGCTTGCAGGGCAAGGCCTTGAGTCAGTTGGAGACGCCGGCCGAGCCGGGCCGGCCGGGGCTGTTGCAGCGTTTGTTTGGCAGCCGTGACGGTGAGGAAGCTGCTGCACCGGCGGCCGACATACCAGCAACATCAGTGCCGCAACCGGTCGAAGCCCGGCAACCTGAACCGGAGCCTGCGCAATCGGCACCGGTGGCCAACGCGGAGCCAACGATCGCAGCGCCCGAGACCGTCATCGAAACGCCCGCCCAGACACCGCCTGATGAGCCGCAAGTCGTTGCGTTCGCTGCGCCTGTGGTCGTCGTTGAAGCCGAGCCAGTGCAGGTTGAACCAGCCCCTGACACCGAGATGACCGTCGCTGCGCCAGCAACCGAGGCGTTTAACCCCGATGAACTGATCCACCCCGGCGATCCGTCGCCGCTGATTCTCGATAGCCTGCCCCTGCCCGAACCGATTGCTCAGGCCTTGGCCGCCATCGACCCGGAGCAGTCGGAGCACGACATCCTCTTCGCGCTGCCGGATTCTCCGGAGCCGTCCTACAGCTCCGTGGCCAGACATATCGAAGACACGCTGATCGGTCTCCTCGACGACCTGACCCTGCCCGAGCGCCACCGGCCGCAAGCCGAAGCCATGCGCGAGCGGCTCAAACACGGGCTGAACTGGTACGAACTGTTGCCGATCCTCGACGATCTCGCGACTTTGATGCTGGCGATTACCGACAGCGGTCAGCACGAATTCGAAGCCTATCTGCAACAACTCAACGAACGCCTCGAAGCGTTTCAGAGCAACCTGCAAGCGGCCAGCGAAGGGCATGCCGACAATAGCTCGGCGGCGCGGGCCATGGACACGCAGATTCGCGAGCAGGTCGACGGCTTGCAGAGCAGCGTCCAGCAAGCGGCGGACCTCGATGACCTCAAGCATGTGCTGGAGAATCATCTGGAAGGCCTGCTGGGAACGATGGACCAGCACCAGAAGCAGCGCGACGCCCGCGAGCAGGAAGTCGCCGCAAGGTTGAAGAGCCTGTCGGAGCGCGTGGCGCATATGGAGCAGGAAGCCATGGGCTTCCGTGAACACCTTGAAGAGCAGCGGCAGAAAGCCCTGATCGATCCTTTGACCGGCCTGCCCAACCGCGCGGCGTGGAGCGAACGCCTGGAGCATGAAATCCAGCAATGGCAGCAGCACGGCAACACCCTCAGCCTGGCCATGCTCGACCTCGATCACTTCAAGCGGATCAACGACAGCTATGGCCATCTGGCCGGCGACAAAGTGCTGAAGATCATCGCCACGGTATTGCGCAAACGCCTGCGCGGCTCGGATTTCATCGCCCGTTTCGGCGGTGAGGAGTTCGTGCTGTTGCTGCCGGCGACGCCACCAGCGGTGGGCGCGAAACTGCTGGAAACCCTGCGCGCGGCGATCGAAGCCTGCCCGTTTCATTTCAAGGGCGAGCGAGTGACTATCACCATTTCCATGGGACTCGCGTCATTCCGGGTGGGAGAACACAGCGATCTGGTGCTGAAAAGAGCCGATCAGGCGCTGTACCGAGCAAAAAACGCCGGGCGCAACCGAGTCGAGCTCGGCTAAGGCAATTGTTCCATTTTGTTTAAATCCGCCCGCTGGCGGACTCTGAGCAAATCCGTACGTTACACTGTTGCATTATCGTTTTCAGCGTATCGTCCTCTGCCATGAAAGTCCTCGCCCTTGTTGCCTCGCTGCTCGTCCTCGCTGGTTGCGCCAGCGGTCCGCGCTATGACACCAGCCACCCTTCGGCCAATTACGACAGCCGCATCCAGTTCGTTGTGGTGCATTACACCTCGGCGTCTCTGGAGCGCTCGCTGCAATTGCTGACCCATGGCGACGTGAGCAGCCATTACCTGATCGGCGATGACAAAAGCGGCACGATCTACAAGCTGATGGACGAAAACCAGCGCGCCTGGCACGCCGGCGAAAGTCAGTGGCAGGGCCGCACCTGGCTCAACTCCAGTTCCATCGGCATCGAAATCGTCAATCCCGGCTACAAGGACACACCGACCGGGCGCCTGTGGTATCCGTACAGCGAAGCGCAGATCCAGTCGTTGATCACCCTGCTCAAGGACATCAGCAAGCGCAACGGCATCAGCCCGCGGCACATCATCGGTCACAGCGACATCGCGCCGTTGCGCAAGCTTGACCCGGGGCCACTGTTCCCCTGGAAACGTCTCGCCGCCGAAGGCCTTGGCCTGTGGCCGAACGAGCAAGCAGTGGCGCGTCAGCAGGCGGTTTTCAACAGCAACCCGTTGCCGGAGATCGGCTGGTTCCAGGCGCAACTCGCGCGCCTGGGTTACGACACACCGCAGACCGGCGAGCTGGACGTCGCCACGCGCCACGTCCTCGCCGCGTTCCAGATGCATTACCGCCCTGCCCGCTTTGACGGCACGCCGGATGCGCAAACCGCAGCACTTCTTCTGGTTCTCAATCAGACAAAATAATGACGCCCGCCCGACGGTCAGGGCGAAATCGCAATCAGCAGCTATAACTCATGGTAATTCTTCGGAAAATCCCTGATGGCTGCGACCCGAGAGACGCTGCGTAGCTGGTTTTATCGCCCTGTTTTTTTGGCGATGATCGCGGCTGTCCTCAGCGCCAGCCTGCTGATTGCCGGCGGTATGTTCGCGGCGATGCGCCAGATGGAAATGCGCGAGAGCCAGGAAATGAACGCCCAAGGCGAGCGCTTCCTCGCGCGCCTCGAACAATTGTTCGGCCAGTTGCGCGAAAGTCTCGACGACCTTGAAGCCCAGCCCTTGCGCGGCTGCGACGAAGAAATGATCGCGACTTTGCAGCAAGTCACCTTCAACTACCGCTTCGTCTACGAAGCCGCATATATGGACGCTTCGCGGTTCTGCTCCAACCGTCCGCGCCAGGAAGGTCTGTCGTTGGTGCGCGCGCCGGACATTCAGGGCCCGACCTACAGCTATTGGCTGAACACCACCACCGAACCCGATGAAAACCGCGCGGCGCTGATGCTCGGTCGCGGCAATTTTCGTGTCGCTACCTCGCGTGGACATTTAACCGACATGGTCGATCTGTCGCCAGGCAGCAGCCTGCTGGTGGTGCTCGATCACGGCACTCGCGCGATTCCGGTGCTCGGCACAGCACAGACCTGGCCACCGACCGAACCCTGGCCACCGAAGAGCCCTAATGCGCTGCAAGTCACGCAAACGCGGCTGATCTACCGCATGCCCACCGACAACCCGGAATATCAATTGGTGCTGATCACGCCGCGCACGGGCATGCACGTCCCGGCGGTGTGGTGGTGGCTGTTGCCGGTGTGCCTGATCGCCGGGGCCGTTGTCGGCTTTCTGACCTTGCTACTGGTGCGTCAGCGCCAGTCGCTGGATGCCGAGCTGCACGGGGCGATCCGCCGGGGCGAGTTGCAGGTGCTGTATCAGCCGATCTTCGATCTCGACAGCCGCAACTGCGTCGGCGCCGAAGCGCTGCTGCGCTGGCGGCGCCCGGACGGCACGCTGACCAGCCCCGACCTGTTCATTCCCATGGCGGAGAACACCGGGCAGATCCGGCAGATGACCGACTTCGTCTTGCAGCGTCTGCTCGAACAACTGGGCCAGTTACTGCGCGCCAACCCGCAGCTGTATATCTCGGTGAACCTCGCGGCCTGCGATGTCATGGTGCCGCGCATCGGCCAGGTCATGGCGCGCCTGCTGGCGCTGCACCGTGTCGCCGCGCGGCAGATTGCCTTCGAAGTCACCGAGCGTGGGCTGATCGATGTGGTGGTGGCGCGGGAGAACCTGCAAGCCTTGCGAGACGTTGGTCATCAGGTGCTGATCGATGATTTCGGCACCGGCTATTGCAGCCTCGCCTATCTGCAGACCTTGCCGGTGGACTGTTTGAAAATCGATAAGGCGTTTATCGATGCGCTCGGCCATGACGCGGCGAGCAGCGGCGTCGCTCCGCACATCATTCACATGGCGCAGGCGCTGGACCTGAAAGTGATTGCCGAAGGCATCGAGCTGGAATCCCAAGCCGCACTGCTCAGCAGTGAGGGGGTCAAGTTCGGTCAGGGCTGGCTGTTCGCCCACGCACTGAGCGCCGTGCAGTTCATCGAACTGATCACCCGCGGCAGGCGCCTCGCCGCGCGGCGTATGGACGACGAAGCCTAAACGGCCAGCGCCATGTAGAACTGGGTGCCCTGCCCCGGCCGCGAATAAACGCCCATCCGCCCGCCGTGCAACTGGACGATTTCCTTGCACAGTGCCAGGCCGAGCCCGGCGCCACCCTTTTTGCGCCCGACCTGCACGAACGGCTCGAAAATCCGCCCCTGCTGGCCGTAGGCGATGCCTTCACCATTGTCTTCGACGCTGATGATGACCCGCTCGCCATGCCGGCGCGCCTGCAGACGTATCTGCCCGTCGCGGGCGGTATGGCGCAAGGCGTTGTCGATCAGATTGTCGAGGACCCGATCGAGTTGCGCCTGATCAGCCTGCAACCTCGGCAGCGGGCCTTGAATCTCGACGTTCAGCGCCACACCTTTGGCCGCAGCCACGTCGGCAAAGCGCAGTTGCGCCTGCTCCAGCAGGTCCTCAATGGAACATGGCGCCAAGGTGAGTTTCTGTAGACCGTTCTGGTAGCGCGAGAAATTCAGCAAGTCGTTGATCAATTGCATCAGGCGCTGCATTTCTTCGTTGACCGTATCCAGCAGGTCGGCTTCGCGCGATTCAGCCGGGAATTTCGCCCGCTCGCGAAACAGCCCGAAGGCCATGTGCATGCCTGTGACCGGCGTGCGCAGTTCATGGGAAGCGCGCAAGACAAACTCACTGCGCACGCGCTCGAACGCGCGTTGCTCGGTGACGTCGTGCAGCACCATCACCGCGCCGAGAATATGCCCCTGGGTATGACTGACCGGCGTCAGGCTGTAGGTCAGCAGGCGCGATTCGCCATCGACTTCGATACTCAGATCTTCCGGCGCACGCTCCAGCGTGCCGCCGCGCAGGACCAATTGCAGTTGCGCATCCAGCTCCGGGCGCCCAAGTGCGGTGCCCAAGCCTTGGCCCAGTCGATCGTCTTCCCAGCCCAACTGGCGCTGAGCCACCGGGTTGAGGTGTTCGAGCTGACCCTGGCGGTCAATCATCAACAAACCGTCGTCGATACTGTCGAGCACCGCTTGCAAGCGCTGCTGACCGGCCAACAGTTCGTCGACATTCATCGCCTGGTGTTCGCGCAACGCCTCGGCCATCAGGCCGAAGCGTCGCGACAGCAGGTTGACTTCCATGGCCGTGGAAATCGGCAGGGTCACGTCATAGTTGCCCTGGCCGATGTTGTCGGCAGCCTTGGCCAGCGCTTCGATCGGCGCGCCGAAGCGTCGGGCGATGCCCTGGGCGGTGACGAAACCGATGATCAGTACCGCCAGCCCGACCAGGCCAAGCAGCCCGGCAATCAGCAACGCGCGTTCACGGGCAGCGTGCTGGACCGCGTTAATGGTTTCCAGCGCATGTTTGTGCTCAGCAATCAGGCCATTACGCAGAATGTTGAAGCGCTCGCGGAAATCCGCGCTGGTGCTCGCGTTCTTCGCCGCTTCGGCGGTCACGTCGAATGAGGCGAGGAAGTTCAGGTAGTCGGCCTTGGCCTGGCGGAAACCGTAAGGCTGGTCATCGCCCTCCGGCTGCTGGGCGATGCCTTGGTCGAGCAACTCGAAGTAGTGCTGCTTGGACGCTTCGAACGCAACGGGATCGGGTTTTTCGGCGAGCATGATGATCAATTGATCACCGAGGGTCTGGCGCAGCTTGAGGCCCAGATCCAGGGTGACGAAGTTGCTGCGCACCAGCGCTTCCTGTGACCCGGCCATCTGCATCACGCTGACCAGCCCGAGCAAGAGCCCGAGCAAGGCCACGGTGATCAACGCAGAAATGCTCAGGAACAGGCGCGTGCGCAGCTTGATCGCCAGTTTCATCGCGCAGTGCTCACAGGTTGTACTGCTTGCGTTTGCGATACAGGGTCGAGGCGTCGATGCCGAGGGTTTTCGCCGCTTGATCCAGAGTGCCGGCGGTGGCCAGCACCGCGCCGATGTGCGCTTTCTCCAGCTCGTCCAGGCTCAGTGCCGCGCCGACCCGTGGCGCATTGTTGGCCGGTTGTTCGGCCATGCCCAGGTGGCTGATTTCCACGCGTTCCTGCGGGCAGATGATGCTGGCCCGCTCGACCACGTTGCGCAGTTCGCGGATATTGCCCGGCCAGCGATAACCGAGCAGTGCTTCGCGCGCCTCATCGCTGAAGCCGCGCGCTGGGCGTGCGTACTCTTTGACGAAACGTGCAAGGAAGCGATCGGCGAGGGTCAGGATGTCTTCGGCGCGCTCGCGCAATGGCGGCAGATGCAGGGTAATGACGTTGAGGCGATAGAGCAGATCTTCGCGGAAGCGTCCGTCGCGGACCATGTCTTCGAGGTTGAGGTTGGTGGCGGCGAGGATGCGCACATCGGCACGGCGAGTGACCGGATCGCCGACCCGCTCGTATTCCTTGTCCTGGATGAAGCGCAGCAACTTGGGTTGCAAAGTCAGCGGAAAGTCGCCGATCTCGTCGAGAAACAGCGTACCGCCGTCCGCCTGGTTGACCCGACCCAAAGTACTCTCGCTGGCGCCGGTGAACGCGCCACGGCTATGGCCGAACAGCTCGCTTTCCATCAGCTCGGCAGTCAGCGACGGGCAGTTGATGGTCACGCAGGATTTCTTCTCGCGCTTGCTCCAGCCGTGGATCGCACGGGCCAGTTCACCTTTACCCGTACCGGACTCGCCAAGGATAAGAATGTTGGCGTCGGTGCTTGCGACCTGCCGTGCGGTTTCCAGCACGACTTTCATCGCCGGGCTGTGGGAATCGAGACCGTCTTTCGGTTTGCGGATCTCGCCTTCCAGCGCTTCAAGGCGCGCGGAGAGCTGGCGCACTTCCAGCTGCTTGGCGGTGGCCAGGCGCAGTTGATCAGGGCTGCACGGCTTGACCAGATAATCGGCGGCACCGGCCTGGATGGCGTCAACCGCGGTGTCGACTGCTGAATGAGCAGTGACAATCACTACGCGCATCCACGGCGCCTGAATGCGCATTTGCGCGAGGACGTCGAGACCGTTGTCCTCGCCCAGGCGCAAATCAAGGAAGCACAGATCGAAGACCTGACGTTGCAGCAAAGCATCGGCCTGGGCTGCGCTATTGGCGGTGGCTACCGTATAGCCTTCGTCTTCGAGGCAATAACGAAACGTACGCAGGATGGCGGATTCATCGTCCACCAGCAGAATGCGGCCTTGTTGCTCAGTGGCAGATTCCATTTTTCCTACGCTCCATAGTGATTAGTCTTGGGTTAGTCCCGGAAAAATCGGGCAAGTTGCATGGTTGATTCTGAACGATACCAGCCATAGGAGGGTAGCTCTCTACTGCCATAACGGCCAATTCATTGATTTCGTTGAGTTTTAAGACATTCTGCGTTTTGCAGGGCAGATCCTGCATCCTCTTCTGACATCTGCGTACCGGTAGCAATTCCATATCATCGAAATTTCCCACGAAATAATCGTGCATTGCGCACGACCGCAGAAGAGCCATCGTGCAGGATGCGTCTTAGGAAATTTCTCAACCACGCATAACTCATTGTTTTAATTGATTTTTTCACAGATGAAAAAACTGGCATGCAGGCTGCAATACCTCACTCAGCCCGGGCAGAACAGCACTGCCCCAACAGAACAAGCGTGAGGAACACAGGATGACTCGCCCAATCGCCGCCCAAGTACGTATTTCGCCACTGCAGATCCAGCAAGGTCTGTTCGGTGTACTGGCGTTGCTGATCACCCTGATCGTCTGCCAGCAGTACATGAGCTGGGAAAACAGCCGTAAGCCCGAGCCACTGATTTCGATGCAGCACAGCACTCAAACGCACTTCAGTGCCGTGAGCAGCAGCCAGGCTGAAAACGCTTCGATGCACATGATCGATGTCGACCAGGCGCAACCGTTGGATCAATTGCCACGGGAAGAGCGCTGGGTTTTCTAAGCCGTTGAACACATTCGGGCGCGTAGCGCCGGAAACCGGAAACACCCCTAAATAGAGAAGTAAGGAGAATCACCATGTTGAGCTGGGCAATTACATTCTTGATCATTGCCATCATCGCCGCCGTTCTGGGCTTCGGTGGTATCGCGGGCACCGCCACGGGTATCGCCAAGATTCTCTTTGTCGTGTTCCTGGTGATGTTCATCGCTTCCTTCTTCTTTGGCCGTCGCGGCCGAGGTTAACGATGATCGGTCTCAAGACATTGGCCGCCGCCCTGCTTCTGGGCGGCAGTGCCATGGCCATGGCGGCCAATGACGGCCAGACCCGGGTCAACGAACTGCTCGCCTCCGACGCGCAGTACCGTGAAACCTGGGAAGGCGTGATCAAAAAGGAAGAGCGCGTCCCGGAATGGGTGATCAACCTGTCAGGAACCTCCGAACAACAGATGCATGCCGTTACGGAAGATGGCGACAAGTATCTGGTCGGGCCGCTCTGCGAGAGTCAGGACAAGTGCCTGAATCACCGCTTGATCGTTGCCTTCAGCTTCGACAAGGATGACGCCTACGCCATGCTGGTCGATGTGCCGGAAGGTCTGCCGCAGGACAAGTCGCCGACGCGACACGCGACTTATCGCTTCTTCGGCAAACCCGATCAGGGCATGCAGGATCTGCTGATGGAAACCCTGAAGAAAGATCCGAAGTGGTACTGATGCAGGACGCGCAAAGATTTCGAACACGAAAGCAGCGCCCCGCTGCTTTCCATTGCACCGCCCGATGAGGGTCGGTGCATGACCAGGGGGCCGGGACGTTCTGACTGATACAGGGTCGGAGTGACCTACGGGTACAGGGAGTACCTGCGCAAGGGCCGGGTCAGGGTAAAAGCTGCGCCGCAGGTTCGTCGACCCGGTGGTCTGACGAATCTGCGCTGGGCTTTGAATCAGCTAAAACATTGATCCAGCACGCCAAATTCCTTTTTTCAATCGTCGACACTGCGAGGAAAACATTTCGTGGTGTTTCCTGGCGACCGTATATCGACAAAGATCGCGCTCGTTCCGTGTGACTTCTAGTCTTGCGATTCAGACTTTTTCCGGAAATTTCCGCCGGTTTTGCCTGTGCAAAATTTAACCAGGTCACGCTGTAATGGCCGGTTCACGGCGCTTATGCCGGCACAAATGTCACAATCGAACCGCTTGGGACGCCAGTTTCAAATGAAAAAGCTCATGCCGATTAGGCATAGGGTAGGCGTTTACGGCATTAGACGGCGCCACCTTGCATCGGAATAGTTGCGCCTTTTTTCGCCTGCCGAAGAGCCGTAAACACGCGCTTCGGGGCACCTTATACGGAGGCAGATGCACAGACTTTTCCGCTGATGAGCGTTCCAGTTCCTGCATGTGCCTGAGTCAAACGCAAGTAAGGGTAAAGATAATGAAGAAGGCAAAAATCAGCCTCGCCTGGCAGATCCTCATCGGTCTGGTTCTGGGGATTGCAATTGGTGCGTTGCTCAACCACTTCAGTGCCGAAAAGGCCTGGTGGATCAGCAACGTCCTGCAACCGGCAGGCGATATCTTTATCCGTCTGATCAAGATGATCGTGATCCCGATCGTCATCTCCTCGCTGATCGTCGGTATCGCCGGCGTCGGCGACGCCAAGAAGCTCGGGCGTATCGGCCTGAAGACCATCATCTATTTCGAGATCGTCACCACCATCGCCATCGTCGTCGGCCTGGTGCTGGCCAACGTGTTCCATCCGGGCACCGGCATCGACATGAGCACTCTGGGCACGGTCGACATCTCGAAGTACCAGGCGACCGCCGCCGAAGTGCAGCATGAACATGCGTTCATCGAAACCATCCTCAACCTGATCCCGTCGAACATCTTCGCGGCCATGGCTCGCGGCGAAATGCTGCCGATCATCTTCTTCTCCGTGCTGTTCGGTCTCGGCCTGTCGAGCCTGCAGTCGGACCTGCGCGAGCCGCTGGTGAAGATGTTCCAGGGCGTTTCGGAAAGCATGTTCAAAGTCACCCACATGATCATGAACTACGCCCCTATCGGCGTGTTCGCCCTGATCGCGGTGACCGTGGCCAACTTCGGCTTCGCCTCGCTGCTGCCGCTGGCGAAACTGGTGATCCTGGTTTACGTCGCCATCGCCTTCTTCGCCTTCGTCGTGCTGGGCCTGATCGCCAAGCTGTTCGGCTTCTCGGTGCTCAAGCTGATGCGCATCTTCAAGGATGAGCTGGTGCTGGCCTACTCCACCGCTTCCTCGGAAACCGTGCTGCCACGTGTCATCGAGAAGATGGAAGCCTACGGCGCGCCGAAAGCCATCTGCAGCTTCGTGGTACCGACCGGTTACTCGTTCAACCTCGACGGCTCGACCCTGTACCAGTCGATCGCGGCGATCTTCATTGCCCAGCTGTACGGCATCGACCTGTCGATCAGCCAGCAACTGCTGCTGGTGTTGACGCTGATGGTCACCTCCAAAGGCATCGCCGGCGTACCGGGTGTGTCCTTCGTAGTGCTGCTGGCCACTCTGGGCAGCGTGGGTATTCCGCTGGAAGGCCTGGCGTTCATCGCTGGTGTCGACCGCATCATGGACATGGCGCGTACCGCACTGAACGTGATCGGTAACGCCCTGGCGGTGCTGGTTATCGCGCGCTGGGAAGGCATGTACGACGACGCCAAGGGCGAGCGCTACTGGAACTCCCTGCCGCACTGGCGCAGCAAGGAAAAACTGCCGGCTGGCGAGATTTCCAAGAACTGATGCAAAACCCTGTGGGAGCGAGCCTGCTCGCGAAGACGGTGTATCAATCTACAGAGATGTTGAATGTGCCGGCCTCTTCGCGAGCAGGCTCGCTCCCACAGTGATTGATGCACGCCCCACCAACGAACCCCGGAGCAATCCGGGGTTTGTCGTTTCTGGCGACCCCGCTATCATTCGCCGCATTCTTCGGGGGATTTGACTGATGCTTAATGGCCTGTGGCTTGGCTTCTTCATCGTGGCAGCCGTGTCGGCGCTGGCGCAGTGGCTGATCGGCGGCAACGCCGGGATCTTCGCGGCGATGGTGGAAAGCATTTTCGCCATGGCCAAGCTCTCGGTCGAAGTCATGGTCCTGCTGTTCGGCACCCTCACCTTGTGGCTGGGCTTTCTGCGCATCGCCGAAAAGGCCGGGATCGTCGAATGGCTGGCCAAGGTCCTCGGCCCGCTGTTTCTGCGGCTGATGCCGGAAGTCCCGCCCGGCCACCCTGCCCTCGGCCTGATCACGCTGAATTTCGCCGCCAACGGCCTCGGCCTGGACAACGCCGCCACGCCGATTGGCCTGAAAGCCATGAAAGCGTTGCAGGAGCTCAATCCCAGCGCCACCATCGCCAGCAACGCGCAGATCCTCTTTCTGGTGCTCAACGCCTCGTCGCTAACCCTGCTGCCCGTGACCATCTTCATGTACCGCGCCCAGCAAGGCGCGCCGGATCCGACGCTGGTGTTCCTGCCGATTCTGCTGGCGACCAGTTGCTCGACTATCGTCGGTTTCCTCTCCGTAGCTTTCATGCAACGCCTGCGCATCTGGGACCCGGTGGTGCTCGCCTATCTGCTGCCCGGCGCACTGATTCTCGGCGGCTTCATGGCCCTGCTCGGCACACTATCTGCAACGGCGCTGGCGGGATTGTCGTCGATCCTCGGCAATCTCACGCTGTTCGGCTTGATCATGCTGTTCCTGCTGATCGGCGCAATGCGCAAGGTCAAGGTGTACGAGGCGTTCGTCGAAGGCGCGAAAGAAGGCTTCGATGTGGCGAAAAACCTGCTGCCATATCTGGTGGCAATGCTCTGTGCGGTTGGCGTATTGCGCGCGTCTGGTGCGCTGGATTTCGGCCTGGACGGTATTCGGCATCTGGTCGAGTGGGCCGGTTGGGACACGCGCTTCGTCGATGCGCTGCCGACGGCGATGGTCAAACCGTTCTCCGGCAGCGCCGCACGGGCGATGCTCATCGAGACCATGCAGACTTCCGGCGTCGACAGCTTCCCGGCGCTGGTCGCGGCGACGGTGCAAGGCAGTACCGAAACCACGTTCTATGTGCTGGCGGTGTACTTCGGCGCGGTGGGCATTCAGCGCGCGCGGCACGCGGTGGGGTGTGCGTTGCTGGCGGAGTTCGCTGGTGTGGTCGGCGCTATCGCTGTCTGCTACTGGTTCTTCGGCTGAGCAAAATTCCCATGTGGGAGCGAGCCTGCTCGCGAAGTCGGAGTGTCAGTCAACGCTTAAGTGACTGATAAACCGCTTTCGCGAGCAGGCTCGCTCCCACAGGGATTGTGGTGTGTCAGCGCGGTTGCGGGGCCAGTTTCTGCCCTTGCTCTACGGCCCATGCCACAACCTTGGCCGTGAGGCGATCACTGGCCTGGCCAAACCCGGCGACCACCGCTGGCACCTGCACATCATTCAACGGCTGGCGCTCTTCAAAACGGCGGCTGGCGAGGATGCGCTGGTCGTAACCACGCACCAGCAACGCATCGACCCGCACCACGACGCCGGCCTGGGTGCCCTGATATTCGGTCTGAAACGCCTGCAAACTGCCGCCCAGCTCCAAATCCGCCTGGAAGTTGCTGTCGTCGGTGCTCAGCAGCGTCACTCTGCCGTCACGCTGGAATCCATCGAGCAGGCGATTGCGCAGCAGCACCGGCGCCGGATCGCTCCAGCGCGAGCCCTTGTAGGAGCTGATCACATCGCCCTGCGGAATCACGGCAATGCTCGGCCGGTTCAGCGCTTCGCTGGCCTGCAACTTATTCAAGCGCAGCGACCACGACTGCGTCGCCGCCGGGCTGGCCGAGGCGGGCGCTTGGGCGGCGGGCAGGCGGTAGACGTCCGAGGGTTCCGACTTGGGCAAGATCGAGCAAGCACCGATCAGGGTCAGGCCAGCGCCGAGCAGGGCGATTCGAGTCAGCTTCATGGGGTGAATTCCTTGTTCTTGTCGCTGCCCAGCAGGTAGCCGCTGGGGTTGGCCTCGAGGCGTTGGGAAATAGCGCGCAGCGAGGTCAGCGTCTCGCGCAGTTCGCGAATCGCCGGGGCCAGGCCGTTGAGGCCCTGCATGCCGTTATCCAGGGAATTCTGGTTTTTGCTGAGCAAACCGTTGATGGTCACGCTGCTTTGCTCCAGCGACTTCATCGCCTGCTCGGCGCTGCCCAGGGCCTGTTTGCCCTGATCGTTGAGGAGGCCGTTGGCGTTGCGCATCAGCAGTGAGGTCTGCTCGAGCATGCTGCCGGCCTGTTTGCCGACGGTCGCCAGTTGCTGCATCACTTGTTTGATGTCGCCGCGCTGGTCGTTGATGGTACCGGTGGTCTGTTCCAGATGGGCGAGGGTCTTGCTCACGCGCTCAACGTTTTCCGCGGAGAACATGTGGTTGGCGTTTTGCAGCAGGGCGCTGATGCCGGTCATCAAGTCGCTGCTGTCATTGAGCAGACGCGAAATAGGCGAGGGCGAGGCGATCAGCGTCGGCAGCTTGCCGTCATGCCCGCGCAGTTTCGGGCTCTCGGGTGTGCCGCCGCTGAGCTGAATGATCGAGGTGCCGGTGATCCCGGTCAGCGCCAGTTTGGCCTGGGTGTCTTCCTTGACCGGCGTGTCGCCCGCCAGACGAATCCGCGCCAGCACCCGGCGCGGGTCCTGCGGGTCGAGGCGCAGGCTGACCACGTCACCGACCTTGATCCCGCTGTATTGCACCGAGCTGCCCTTGGACAGACCGCTGACCGCCTCGTTGAACACCACTTCGTAATCCTTGAACTCAGTGTCGACGCTGGATTTGGCCAGAAACAGGCCGAAGAGCAGGGCGCCGGCCACGACGATCACCGTGAACAGGCCGATCAACACATGATGGGCTCGGGTTTCCATATCAGACCTCGTTGAGCTGTTTGGCGGCGTCCAGCGCCGAGCGGCCGCGCGGGCCGTGGAAGTATTCGTGAATCCACGCGTCGGCGGTTTCAGAGACGTCGTCGATAGGGCCGGCAACCAGCACTTTCTTTTGCGCCAGCACCGCCACGCGATCGGTGATGGTGTACAGCGTGTCGAGATCGTGGGTGACCAGGAACACACTCAGACCCAACGCATCACGCAGGGTCAGGATCAACTGATCGAACTGCGCCGCGCCGATCGGATCTAGGCCGGCGGTGGGTTCGTCGAGAAACAGAATGTCCGGATCCAGCGCCAAGGCCCGCGCCAGCGCCGCACGCTTGATCATGCCGCCGGACAGCGACGCCGGGTATTTGTCCGCCGCCGACAACGGCAGCCCGGCCAGCGCCAGTTTCACCGCCGCCAGATGCTCGGCGTCGTGACGGCTGAGGCCGGCGTGTTCGATAAGGGGCAGGGCGACATTCTCGGTCACGGTCAGCGAGGAAAACAGCGCGCCTTTCTGAAACAACACACCAAAGCGCCTTTCGATCAATGAGCGTTCATGCTCGGGCAGATTCGGCAGGTTCTGGCCGAAGACCTTGACCATGCCCTCGCTGGGCCGATTCAGCCCGACGATGCTGCGCAGCAACACCGATTTGCCGGTGCCGGAGCCACCGACCACGGCGAGGATTTCGCCCTTGTACACGTCCAGATCAAGGTTCTCGTGCACGCTCTGCGGGCCGAAGCGATTGCACAGGCCACGGACTTCGATCACCGCCTCCGAGGGCGCCCGGGGTAGACGACTCACCAGCCCATCTCCATGAAAAACAGCGCGGCCACCGCATCAAGCACGATCACCACGAAAATCGACTGGACCACGCTGGAGGTGGTGTGCGCGCCGACCGATTCGGCGCTGCCGCTGACCTTGAAGCCTTCCAGGCAACCGATCGCCGCGATCAGGAAGGCGAAGATCGGTGCCTTCACCAAGCCGACCAGAAAATGCTGAATGCCGATGTCCGATTGCAGCAGCGAGAGGAACATCGCCGGCGAGATGTCCAGCGACACTGCGCAGACCACGCCGCCGCCAACAATCCCCGAGAGCATCGCCAGGAACGTCAGCATCGGCAGCGCCACCAGCAGCGCCAGCACGCGCGGCACTACCAGCAACTCGATGGGGTCGAGGCCGAGTGTGCGGATCGCGTCGATTTCTTCGTTGGCCTTCATCGAGCCGATCTGCGCGGTGAAGGCACTGGCGGTGCGCCCGGCCATCAGGATCGCCGTGAGCAACACGCCGAATTCGCGCAGGAACGAGAAGCCGACCAGGTCCACGGTAAAAATCGTCGCGCCGAAACTGGCCA
Source organism: Pseudomonas mercuritolerans (assembly GCF_025706525.1). NCBI lineage: Bacteria > Pseudomonadati > Pseudomonadota > Gammaproteobacteria > Pseudomonadales > Pseudomonadaceae > Pseudomonas > Pseudomonas mercuritolerans. Next base: position 740,699 of record NZ_JAMSHA010000002.1, on the reverse strand, counting down.
GCACTGTGGCGCCGAGAAACGCCACCACCGCGCCGACCAGAAACGTCAGCAGGGCCACGATCGGCGCGGCGTCGAGACCGGTCTGCTCGATGTGCGCGATCATCGGTGTAATGCGCCAGCGCTTGGGCCGCAACAGACCACGGGCGATGACTTCGAGAATCAGGCCGACGAAGCCAAGCAGCTGCATCGTGTCTTTCCACACCGTATCCACTGCGCGGCCGATGCGCGTCAGCAGTTGCACGCTGACGCTGACCTCCGGCTCCTTGATCGGCACGCAGAAATCACTCAGCGAGCAGTACACGGTTTGCAGCAAGGCGCGGTCGGCAGTTGAAAGGGTGCAATCGGGGTGTTCGGCGGTTTTGCCCAAGCGTTCGGAACCGAGCAGCTCGACCAGCAACGATGCGCCAGCGGTGTCGAGGGCACCGAGGTCGTTGAGGTCTATCGGAGTATTGGCGTCGTACTGGCCATGGAGCTTTTCGCTCAGGTGCTTGAGCGCGGTGTAATGGGCGAGCGTCCAGTCGCCGCTGACCCGCAGGCGGGCAGGGCTGAACGCGGTGTCCAGGTGGGCACTGCCGGGGGTTGGGCTGCTGGTCATAAGCTCCGTGCTTGTACGGCCGTTACGAGATCCTACGTAATAGCACGAACCGGATTACTTTTCTTTGGCCGGTGTGCTGTCGGTGATAGCGAAGCGCAGCACGCCGATCAACTGACCGTCCTCGGTCAGCACCCGCACCTGCCACTTGCCCGCCGGGTTGCCGGGGAAATTCTGTTTGTGCGTCCACGCCCGGTAGCCTTCCTTGCGCCCGCCATGGATGTCGAGGGCGATGCGGTCGACCTCTTTGCCGTTGAAGGTCCACACGTGATAGATCCGCTCATCGAGTCCGCGCGGTGCGTTGATTGCGGTGTAGGCGTAGAGCCCGCCGCTGCGGATCTGCTCGGCGCTGACGGTATCGAGACTGGCGCCGGGGGTGCGATCCTGCAGCTGCGTGCTGATCGCTACGTCGGTCATCCACAGCGTTGCCGGTGGCACCCACGAACGCAGCGCCCAACCGACACCGCCGATGCCGACTGTGATGAACAGAATCGCCAAGGCGTTGCGCACCGTGCGGATCGGGAAGATCGACGCCAGGCTCGGGAACGACAGCAGCACGGCAATCCCCAGCGCCCATTTGAAACTCTGCGCGGTGGTCAGGTGCATGATCACCGGCAACGCAGTGAGCAGGGCGGCGAACAGGGTCAGGGTGTGCAGCGCGAGAAACGCCCAGCGCCGTGGCGCCAGCCATTTGTAGTACAGCGGATCGACGATAGAGATCAGTGCAGCAACGCTGAGCAGCCCCGTAAAGACAAACTGGCCGCTGTTCCACGTGGTGGTGATGAAGAAGAACGGCAGAACGAAAAACAGGCTTTCCTGATGGATCATCTGCGTCGCGTAGCGCAGCAGCGGCTGGGGAATCTCGCGCTTGAAGATCCGCGTGAACAGCCCGGTCAGGGTGTTTTCCAGCATCAGCCAGATCCAGCTGAGCAGCATGATCACCGTGATCCAGCTGGCCAGCCCCTGTTGGCGATCGACGAGGATGAAACTGCCGACCCCGGAAATGAAACCACCCGCCGCGATCAACCCGGGGTAGCGCTTCATCAGCTCGAGAAGGCGCTGGATAAGGAGGGTCAGTTTCGGCATTTTGGCGGTTCACGACGATATGGGGAAAATCCCGGAAAGGTTAACGCCGCATGCCCCCTGTGGCGAGGGGATTTATCCCCGACCGGCGGCGCCGCCGTCGTAGATCCTGCAAGCGAATTTTGTCTGGCTATACCGAGCTGCCCTTATTGGGGCTGCTGCGCAGCCCATCGGGAATAAATCCCCTCGCCACAAGTGCTCACTCATCACAGGGTTAATGGCTTCCAGCAATTTTGTGGCGGCGATGCAGGCGCCAGCCGATCACGATCAGCAGCAACAACCCGATTCCACCAGCGACCAGCCACAACACCTGATCATCACTGATCAACGGCTTCTCGATGCGGATATACCCCGGCTGCAGCAACAGCTCGCGCATCGCCTTGTTCGCCGCTTCCAGCGTCACCCCCTGCAGCTCCCGCGCGGGATTGGCAAAGCGGCCATCCTGATAGTCGGCCAGCGCGCTCCAGTAATAGTCCGCCAGCGCGCTGTTGCCCTGCACGGCCCAGGCCTGGTGAGCAATGGCGGCTTGTTTGATGCGGGCGAAAGTGCTCGGGTCGAGGCCGTTTTTCAGCAGGTCGGCTTTGAGGTCATCGAGTACCTGGATGGCTTCGTCGACGTCATCGCGATCCAGGTCCGCGTTGAGGCTCATGAAGCCGACACCGCCGAACACTTCGCGCTCGGCCCACGGCCCGTACGACAAGCCATGGTTGAGACGAATCTGCCGGTACAGCGCCCAGTCGAGGTAATCCTTGAGAATATCGAACGTCTGGTCGTACTGATCGTCGAGCACCGGTTCCGGCACCAGCCAGTGCAGCTTGGCGCTGTCGCCGATAAAGCCACGGGTAAGGGTACGTTGATGGGCAGCGCTGGTGCGGATGTTCGGCAACGCGCGGTGTTCGGTGGGCTCGACCGGCTCCAGCTGACCCCAGGTACGCTCGAGATAGGCCGGCAGCAGTTTGTCGAGTTCGCCCACGACGATCAGGGTCATATTGTTCGGCGCGTACCAGGCTTTGCGCACCTTCTCCAATTGCTCTTGGGTCAGATGGCCGACTTCGGCACGCTGCGGGCATTTCAGTCCCAGCTCGACAGCCAGTTGATTGCTCGCGGTATGACCGAGGTCCTGACGGTCGAGGAAACGTTGCAGCTTGGTGTAATGCCCGCCGTCCTCTCGCTCGACCACGCGTTTGGCGGCGTTGATTGCGTTGTCGTCGATGCGTGTCTGGGTCAACAGCGCGAGCAGCAGGTCGAGCACCTTGCGCTGGTTTTTCGCCGGGGCCTCGATGACGAACGTGGTGTCGGCATTGCTGGTGAACGCATTCCAGTCCCCGCCCAGCGCCTGCATGCGTTCTTCCAGACCGCCTTCGCCGGTGGCGTCGATACCGCTGAACAGCAGGTGTTCGAGCAAATGCGGCAGCTCTTTTTCGTCGCAATCGAAGTCATCGAGGCCAACGCCGACCACCAGCCGGATCGCCACATGCCCGCGTTCGGTGCCGGGCTTGAGCATCAGTTGCAAACCGTTGGGCAGCGCATAGCCTTCGACCTGAAACCGATCCAGGGCAAAGGCGGGCAGGGAACCGAGCAACAGACAGGCGAACAACAGGCAACGCATAACAGGCTTCCATACGGCTGATTTGGAGATCCGTGTCGCTATTCAGGCCGCTATTCGCGAGCAGGTCGAATCGTCGCACCGTCGCTCCCACAATTGAAATACATTCCCCTGTGGGAGCGAGCCTGCTCGCGAAGATCTTGCGGCTGAACCACTGTAACTGACTGACCCCAGCCCCAGACGTTCAAGGCGAATGCGTAATGTCGGCCATGTCATCCACCGCCAGCGCGCCGGTGTCCGCAGTTTCCAGCACGACATAGGCGCTGCTGCAGAACAGCGAATTGAGCCGTTTCATGTCGGCAATCAATTCCAGATGCAGCGAACTGGTCTCCAGACTCTGCACGATCTTGCGTTGCAAACGGCTGACATGCGCATGGGCCAGACGCCGTTCCTGCGCGCGAAAGCGGCGTTTCTCGCGCAGCAACTGCCGCGCGCTCTCGCGGTCGCCGCTGAGAAACACCGACAGGCCCAGGCGCAGGTTGGCAATCAGTTGCTGCTGCAGCCCGGCGAGGTCTTCCAGGCCTTCTTCGGAAAACGAACGCCGCTGCGAGGTCTTCTGCTGCTGGATCTTGCGCAGCATGCGCTCGATCAGGTCGGCGGCGAGTTTCAGGTTGATCGCCAGTTCGATGATCTCGGCCCAGCGCCGACTGTCCTGCTCGCCGAGATCCTCGCGGGGCATCTGCGCCAGATACAGCTTGATCGCGCTGTACAGGGCCTCGACGTCGTCGGTCAGTCGGCGCATCTCCTGAGTGACGGCGGTCTGCTTGCCGCGCAGCACATCGAGAGAGGCGTCGAGCATGTTGTCGAGCAGATCGCCCATGCGCAGGGTTTCCCGCGCGGCATTGGCCAGCGCCAGGCTCGGCGTGACCAGCGCGGTCGGGTCGAGATGGCGCGGTTTGGCGGTGCCGTTGACCTCCGGCCGCTCCGGCAGCAGCCACGCACAGAGCCGCGCCATCGGCCCGACGCTGGGCAGCAGGATCAGGCAGCGCGCGGTGTTGTAGAGCAGGTGGAAGCCGATGACCATTTCCTGCGGGCTGAAATCGAGGCTGTCGATCCAGTGCACCAGCGGGTCGAGCACCGGGATGATCAGCAGCAGGCCGATCAGTTTGTACAGCAGACTGCCCAGCGCCACCTGGCGGCCGGCGGCGTTCTGCATGCTGGTGCTCATGAAGGCGAGAATGCCGCTGCCGATGTTGGCGCCGATCACCAGACCGATTGCCACCGGCAGGCTGATCACCGCAGCCCCGGCCAGCGTGGCGGTGAGCAGCACGGCGGCGAGGCTGGAGTAGGAAATCATCGCAAACAACGCGCCGACCAGGGCGTCGAGCAAAATGTCGCCGGTCAGCGAGGCGAAAATCACCTTCACCCCTTGCGCGTGCGTAATCGGCGCGGCGGCCTCGACGATCAATTGCAGGGCGAGAATGATCAGCCCGAGACCAATGGACACCCGGCCCATCTGCCCGAGCCGCGTCTGTTTGCGCGACAGAAAGAAAATCACCCCGAGGAAAATCAGCAGCGGCGACAGCCACGACAGATCGAGGGTCAGCACCCGCGCCATCAACGCGGTACCGACGTCTGCGCCGAGCATGGTCGCCAGCGCCGGGGTCAGCGCCATCAGACCCTGCCCGACAAACGAAGTGACCAGCATCGCCGTAGCGTTGCTGCTCTGCACCATGGCGGTGACGAGAATACCGGCGATGAACGCCAGCCATTTCCTCGACATGTTCTGGCCGATGACATGTCGCAGATTGGTGCCATAAACCCGCAGGATGCCGGTTCGGACGATGTGCGTGCCCCAGATCAACAGGGCGACGGCGGACAGCAGATTGAGCAGGGTGAGCATGCAGACCCCCTGTAGTAGCAGCGCCCCAGAGGGGCAAGTGGACGGCACCGCGCGGTTTCTACCTTCTTGATACTTAAGCTGTAGTTGGCGAACGGTCTCGGCGCCAGCATTGCACAGCTAAAGCGTGGATTGAAACAAAAGTGTCATCAAAACAAATGCATCCACTCACCGAATCCGATACGTTTTCCCTCTGTTGCCCAAAACAACTGTGGGAGCGAGCCTGCTCGCGAAAGCGGTGGGCCAGCCAACATGGTTGTCGACTGGCACTCCATCTTCGCGAGCAGGCTCGCTCCCACAGGGGTGTAGCGTGCTGCCGGGACTACCGGGTTATTGGCCCGGAACATCCTTGCGCAGTTTCACCGGATCCTGTTGCTGTCTCTTCTTGGCCATCGCGCCGCGCAGTTTGATGTTGATAGCCTCAACCGCCAGCGAGAACGCCATGGCGAAGTAGACGTAGCCTTTTGGCACGTGCACGTCGAACGATTCGGCGATCAGCACGGTACCGACCACCAGCAGGAAGGACAGGGCGAGCATTTTCAGCGACGGGTGCTTGTCGATGAATTCGCTGATCTTGCCCGACGCCAGCATCATCACCAGCACTGCCACGACGATCGCCGCGACCATGACCGGAACGTGGGAGACCATGCCGACGGCGGTGATCACCGAGTCCAGCGAGAAGACGATATCGATGATCGCGATCTGGATGATGGTGTAGAGGAAATTGCCACCCTTGCCCGATGGCGCGTCGTCGCTTTCGTCTTCGCCTTCCAGCGCGTGGTACATCTCCTGCGAGCTTTTCCACAGCAGGAACAGGCCACCGAAGAACAGGATCAGGTCGCGACCGGAGATGCCCTGGCCGAACACTTCGAAAAGATCGGCAGTGAGGCGCATGACCCAGGTGATCGACAGCAGCAACAGGATCCGCGTGATCATGGCCAAGCCAAGACCGAAGATCCGCGTGCGCTGCTGCATGTGTTTGGGCATGCGGCTGACCAGGATCGAAATCATGATGATGTTATCGATACCGAGGACGATTTCCAGGGCGGTCAGGGTAAAGAAGGCAACCCAGATTTCGGGGTTGGTCAGCCAATCCATGTGTATTCCTTTGAGCAATTGTTGAACCGAAAAAGGTCCGGGCTTCAAACCGCGAAGCCGGGACCCGTAACGGTGAGTCTTGGGCTTATAGAGTGCTGAACACCGGGAAAGTCCCCAACAGCAGTGCAGCAATCAAAATGCAGATACACACCAGGATCGCCCATTTCAGGGTAAAACGCTGGTGATCACCGAAATCGATGCCGGCCAGCGCCACCAACAGATAGGTCGACGGCACCAACGGGCTCAGCAAGTGGACGGGCTGGCCGACAATCGAGGCACGGGCCATTTCCACCGCAGTGATTCCATAGTGGCTGGCCGCTTCGGCCAGCACCGGCAACACGCCATAGTAGAAAGCGTCGTTGGACATGAAGAAGGTGAACGGCATGCTCACCAGCGCCGTAATCACCGCCAGGTACGGGCCGAGGAAATCCGGAATCACCGCCAACAGGCTCTTCGACATCGCATCGACCATGCCGGTGCCCGACAGGATACCGGTGAAGATACCGGCCGCAAAGATCAGCCCGACCACTGCCAGCACGCTGCCGGAATGCGCGGCGACGCGATCCTTCTGCATTTGCAGGCACGGGTAGTTGACGATCATGGCAATACTGAACGCCACCATGAACAGCACCGGCAGCGGCAACAGGCCGCCGATCAGCGTGCACATCAGGCCAAAGGTCAATGCGGCGTTGAACCAGATCAGTTTCGGACGGCGTGCGTCTGGGAATTGCGAGACGCTGATTTCACTGTGATCGATCTCGTCGCCGACCAAGTGCAGTTCACCGAGGCGGGCGCGTTCACGCTTGCCGTAGAAGTAGGCAATCACCAGGATCGCCACGACACCGGCGGCCATGGCCGGGATCATTGGTACGAAAATGTCCGACGGGTCGACATGCAGGGCACTCGCCGCGCGGGCGGTCGGGCCGCCCCACGGGGTCATGTTCATCACGCCACCGGCGAGAATGATCAGACCGGCCATGATTCGCGGGCTCATGCCGATGCGGCTGTACAGCGGCAGCATGGCGGCCACACAGATCATGTAAGTGGTCGCGCCGTCACCATCGAGGGAAACGACGAGCGCCAGAACGGCGGTGCCGACCGAAACTTTCAACGGGTCGCCCTTGACCAGTTTGAGAATTTTGCGCACGGCCGGGTCGAACAGGCCGGAGTCGATCATCAGGGCGAAATACAGAATGGCGAACATCAACATCACGCCGGTCGGCGCCAGTTTAGTGATGCCTTCGAGCATCATCGGGCCGATTTTCGGCGCGAAACCGCCGAACAGGGCGAACAGGATCGGGATGATGATCAGGGCGATCAGCGCGGACAGGCGCTTGGTCATGATCAGGAACATGAACGTGATGACCATGGCGAAGCCAAGGAAAGTCAGCATGGGAATACTCCAGGCGTAGCGCGGCTAATGGAATGAGCGGATCGGGCGGGATCAGCGCAGAACGGCAGGCGCGAGGCGTACGGGCGGAGTGAGCAGCAGGAAGCGGGAGAAACGGCGGGTTGCAGAAGACATCAGAATCACCATTGTTGTTGTTAATTGGGCCGGGCCTGCGCAAAAGCGCAGGTCTTGAGCCAACCGGTCTGTTGCCGGGAGTGGGGCGATCCTAATCGGGGAAGCTTTCAGCTACCTTTCGCTGTAGAACGGTCGGACAAGAGGTTCGATCAATGTCCCTCTCCGGAGAAGTCAAAAGGGAGAAATGTGCCGTAAGACCATTCTTTAGTTTCTGAAGGGTCGCGCTCATCACTGTATGGAACGGAGTCTCAGTGCTAGGCTTGCGCCCACTGCAAAGTTTGAGAGGAGCTCCAACCAATGCTCAACAGCGTTGAATTAGACAATTTTGGTCCGTTACAGAAAATTCGTTGGAGCAAGCTCTCAAATCTGAATTTGATTATCGGAGCAAACAGCGCTGGCAAAACCTTTTTGCTCAAAGCGCTGTACTGCACGATGCGGACGATTGAAGAGTACCAGCGCGGGAACGACCAGCGATCCGCGGCTGATATCTTGACCGACAAACTTTACTGGACCTTCCAGACAGAAAAAATTGGCGATCTGGTATCAAAAGGCGCGGACGCTCCTCTTTCTTGCAAGGTCAAAGTGGATGGACGCGAATTCCGTTACGGCTTTGGTAAAGACACAGCGAAGAACATCGCCTCCCTAGAAAGCCACGTCCCACCACGAGCCAGCAATTCAATCTTTCTCCCTCCTAAAGAAGTGTTGTCGCTTCAACACATTATTTTGAAGAGTCGCGATGTCGACAAAGACTTCGGTTTCGATGATACCTATTACGATCTGGCTAAGGCATTACGTCTTTTGCCAACAAAAGGAAATAACCACACGCATTTTGTAAAGGCACGAACCAGCCTAGAGGAAATGTTCGGCGGTAAGGTAATTTTTGATTCTCGTACGAATCGCTGGCAATTCAGAAAGCAAAATCAAAAATTCCAGATTGGCTCAACAGCTGAAGGCATCAAGAAAATAGCGATTCTCGACACCTTGCTGGGCAATCGCTACCTGACTAAAGACTCGGTGGTTTTCATTGACGAGCCCGAATCAGCCCTGCATCCGATCGCAATTACCAAACTAATCGAGATTATCGTAACGCTTGCCGACAGTGGCATTCAGTTCTTTATCGCAAGCCATTCGTACTTTGTTATCAAGGCTCTTTATCTCGCAGCTCAAAAACGACAAATGTCTATTCCGGTTTTGTCAAACATCGCGGGAGATTGGTTAGACGATGACCTCCTGAAGGGCATGCCGAACAATCCGATTGTCGATGAATCGATTCGTCTCTACGAGGAAGAAGTGGAGTTGGCGCTGGGATGACTATTTCAATCCAAGAATCCGGAATGAGCTTTGGCCCTTATTCCAAAGACAAATGTTTCCCCATTGAAAAAAGTCAGCTTTTCACTAACCTCGGCAAAGGATTGAAGGTCTGTGAGTTTGTGGTTCTACGAGATGCGACAAACAACACTCTGGCGGCATGGTTTATAGAGGCAAAATCAAGTGCGCCACGAGAGCATGCGATCTACGTCGAGGAAATCCGCCAGAAACTTACGAACTCGGTGCAGTTGACGTTCGCTGCTTGCTTGAAACGACATGACGATCCGGATGAATCTCTACCACTGGAATTCCAGAGCTTAGATCTAGGCAAATGCCCGGTAAAGTGCGTATTGGTGATCCGTAACTTTCGAAAAGAATGGATTCCGCCGTTACAGGAGTCTTTGAGTAGAGAAATGAGGGGACTGGTGAAGACCATGGGGTTTAGTCCCACATCGGTAGTTGTCATCAATGACGAAAAGGCTCGCGAACTAAAACTGATTGCCTGACACGACGTTGACATCGCTATGACCGGTTTGTAGACAGGTGGCTGTCACTACGGACACATCCGCTATCACTTCAGCGCAGTTTTGCAGGACATCGGTCACTGTCACTACTCGACCTGCCGCAAGGGCAGCGGCGGCATCATCACCAGTTGGATCATCGTGCCAGCGGCGGGCCTCCAATGGCTGGCCGGGACGCGCCGGGCGAAGCCAAAGAAACCCTCGATTAAAACACCGACAGATCCAGCGGCCGCACCACGCCCATCCAGATCGCGTGTTCGGTGTGGTCGAGCAAGTCATCGCCAGTGTCCGGATGCAGGAACACCACCAGGCCTTTGCGGTTGAGCGCCAGCCACGGCAGCACCTCGCCGATCAGCTCGGGGCCGAAAGCCAGTTGGCAGCTCCAGTCGGGGTGCGGCCCTACCGGGCGTTCGTGCACGCGGCCCATTTTCAACGCAAACAACTGCGCGGCCTGTTCGCACAAGGCCCGCGCCTGGTCGATGGTTAGTGCGTCGAAATAGACATGGGCGTGATAGCCCTTGATCCCTTGCATCGTGTCGCCTCTCAATCGGTTCGAACCCTTGGCTGTTTCCACCGTCACAGGTCATACAGGACAAATATAAGGAAAACAGCCATGAAAAATGCCGAGACCCCAGTGGTCAAAGTGGTGCTTTATGGTGCCATGGCCAGCCTGGGCGGTGCATTGATGGCTGAATTGCTCCGTCGGCAACACGAAGTCATCGCCATTCTCGACGATCTCACCGCACTTGCGCCGCGTCCGGGGTTGCGCACCAAGACCGGCGATCTGTTCGATGCCGAGCGGGTCAATCAAAGCGTCGCCGGAAGCTCGGCGGTGATCTGCCTGCTGGACGCTCCGGGGTTGCCGTTCAGCAGCGACCACGTTGAGCGCTCGGTGACGCTGGGGCCGGTGGAACAAGTGCTGGCAGTCGACGCCTTGGTCGAAGGTTTGCAACTGGCCAGCGTGCCGCGCCTGTTTCTGGTCGGCAACTTCGGTGTGCTCGACGAGCCAGAAAATGACGAGCGCCTGCAACGTCACGCTGCCGAAGAAATCCTCGAGGCGGTACAAAGCAGCTCACTGCGCTGGACCCTGGTCAATGCGCCCCATGGCGTTGCCGGGTTGACCATCGAGCACTTCAGTCAGGTGGGCGGCAATCTCGAACCGGGGCTGGCCGAACCGCTGGAGCGCCTGAACCGTGTCGCGGTGGGCATCGCCGATGAGCTGCGGTTGAATCTGCATGTGGGGCAGCATGTGAATTTTGTGGCGGCTTCTGATTCGTAAAAGATCGTCCGATCTTTTGCTCTTCATACCGCAATAGAAGGCAACGCCAACCCGTTCAACGATTCCGCACTGCTGGCCTGCTCGGCCATCAACCAGTCAACGAACAGTTGAATCAACGCACCCCGACGCTTGCGTTGCGGCAACACCACGTAATACCCCAGCCGCGACAGAGTAGTTTCGGCCAGAGGCCGGCACAGCAAACCCTGCACCAGCAAGTTATCCACAAGGTGACGCCAACCGATCGCCACGCCTTGTCCGCCAATCGCCGCTTGAATCAACAGAGTGTAATTGTCGAAGCGCAACTGCCCCGGCGCCGGCGGTGTAGTGAGGCCAAGTTGACGGAACAGCCCGCTCCAGTCGAACCAGTTGCTGCTGTTTTCGCCGCGCAGGTGTAGCAGCGGAAATTCCAGCAGGGCCTGAGCGGGCAACGGCAATGAACGCTCCTTGAGCAGCAGCGGACTGCACACCGGGAATACTTCTTCGCTGAACAACCAGTGGCTCTCGCCCTGCTTGAATCGACCATCGCCAAACAGGATCGCCACGTCGATGTCGGTGCGCAGCATGTTGTGGTTGCGCTCGCTGGTGACCAGGCTGACATCAATGTGCGGATTGGCCTCATGGAAGCGATGCAGGCGCGGCATCAGCCAATAAGCGGCGAAAGCAAAATCCGTGGCCACTTGCAGCACTTCATGTTGCTGCTGAGTGCTGATTGCGCTTAATCCTGCGTCGATATTCTGCAAACCGAGGGTTACTTGCTGGAAAAGCAGGCTGCCCACCTCGGTCAATTCGATGCCGCGGTAGATCCGATCGAACAGCCGTGTGCCGAGCTGTTCTTCCAAACGTTTCATCTGCTGGCTGATCGCCGGCTGCGTGGTGCCAAGTTCGACCGCAGCAGCGGTAAAACTGCGATGGCGGGCCGCCGCTTCAAAAGCGCGCAGCAGATCTAGGGACAGGTCACCGAGGGCGTCATACATAAGCTGTGCTTATCCTAGTCATTGTCGGGCGCGGGCTTTACCGAAGGAGGCATGGGATCCATCCTCGATCACAGCACTCTCGCATAAATATTCAACATGGAATGCCGCGATCACATGAAGCGCAAGAACATTCTTTTCATCATGGCCGATCAAATGGCCGCGCCAATGTTGCCGTTCTACGGCCCATCGCCGATCAAACTGCCGAATCTGTCCCGCCTCGCCGCCCAAGGCGTGGTGTTCGATGCTGCCTATTGCAACAGCCCGCTATGCGCGCCGTCGCGCTTCACCCTGGTCAGTGGGCAGTTGCCGAGCAAGATCGGCGCCTACGACAACGCGGCCGATTTCCCCGCCGACATTCCAACTTACGCGCATTACCTGCGGCGTCTCGGCTACCGCACCGCGCTGTCGGGCAAGATGCATTTCTGCGGGCCGGATCAGTTGCACGGTTATGAAGAACGCCTGACCAGCGACATCTACCCGGCCGATTACGGTTGGGCGGTGAACTGGGACGAGCCGGACGTGCGGCCGAGCTGGTATCACAATATGTCTTCCGTGCTGCAAGCCGGGCCGTGCGTGCGCACCAATCAGCTGGATTTCGACGAAGAGGTGGTGTTCAAGGCGCAGCAATACCTGTTCGATCACATCCGCGAGGACGGCGACCAGCCGTTCTGCCTGACCGTGTCGATGACCCACCCGCACGATCCGTACACGATTCCCAAGGCTTTCTGGGATCTGTATGACGATGCCGATATCCCGTTGCCTACAGCCTTGAACCAGGACCAACTCGATCCACACTCGCAACGTCTGCTCAAGGTTTACGACCTGTGGGACAAGCCGCTGCCTGTGGATAAGATCCGCGATGCCCGTCGCGCCTACTTCGGTGCTTGCAGCTATATCGACGCCAATGTCGGCAAACTGCTGCAAACCCTTGAGGAAACCGGGCTGATCGATGACACAATCATCGTCTTCTCCGGTGACCATGGCGACATGCTCGGCGAGAAGGGCCTCTGGTACAAAATGCACTGGTTCGAGATGGCCGCGCGGGTGCCGCTGCTGATCAGCGCACCGGGACAATTCGAGGCGGGCCGGGTCAGCGCCGCGGTTTCCACCGCCGACTTGCTGCCGACGTTCGTGGATCTGGCCGGTGGCACGCTTGAGCCGGGCCTGCCACTGGACGGCCGTTCCTTGCTGCCGCACCTGCAAGGGCAGGGCGGGCATGACGAGGTGTTCGGCGAATACATGGCCGAAGGCACTGTCAGCCCGCTGATGATGATCCGCCGGGGCGCCTACAAATTTATCTACAGCGAAAGCGACCCGTGCCTACTCTTCGATGTGGATAACGATCCGCGCGAAGAGGAGGAGCTGAGCCAATCGCCGCAACATCGTCAGCTGTTCGACGATTTTCTCGCTGAAGCGCGGGCCAAGTGGGACATTCCGGCGATCCACCGGGACGTACTGGCCAGCCAGCGCCGACGCCGTTTCGTCGCCAATGCGTTAACCATCGGCAAGCTGAAGAGCTGGGACCACCAGCCGCTGGTCGATGCCAGTCAGCAGTACATGCGCAACCACATCGACCTTGATGATCTGGAGCGCAAGGCCCGTTATCCACAACCCTGCCAAAACCAATAACGTTAAGGGGAAGTCCATGCGCAAGTTATCCACAGCTGTCACCGTTGGCCTGATCGCATTGAGCAGCGCCTCGGCCTTCGCCGAGCAAAGTTGCGAAACCGTGAAAATGGCCGATCCGGGCTGGAGCGACATCGCCGCGACCAATGCCATCACCGGATTTCTGCTCGACGGCATGGGCTACAAGGCCAAGGTCGACACCCTTGCGGTGCCGATCACCTTTGGCGGATTGAAGGATGGTCAGGTTGACGTGTTTCTCGGCAACTGGATGCCGGCGCAGCAGGGCTTCTACGACAAGTTCGTCGCCACCGGTGATGTGACGCAACTGGCGAAAAATCTCGAAGGCACCGAATTCACCCTCGCCGTCCCCGACTATGTCTGGGAGGCGGGTGTGCATGATTTTGCCGACCTGAACAAATTCGCCGACAAGTTCGACAAGAAGATCTACGGCATCGGATCAGGCGCGCCGGCGAACATTTCGTTGCAGGAGATCATCAAGAAGAATGACTTCAACATGGGTCAGTGGAAGCTGATCGAGTCCAGCGAACAGGCGATGCTCGCCGAAGTGTCGCGGGCGGTGAAGAAACAGAAATTCGTCACCTTCCTCGGCTGGACCCCACACCCGATGAACGTGCAGCTGAAAATGCGTTACCTCAAGGGCGGCGAAAAATACTTCGGCGACACCGGCAACGTCTTCACTCTGACCCGCAAGGGCTACGCCGAGGCCTGCCCGAATGTGGGCAAGTTGCTGACCAATCTGGCGTTCACCCAGGACATGGAGAACAGCATCATGGCCGAGGTGGTGAACAAGAAAATCAGCAATGCCGAAGCAGCGAAGGCATGGATCAAGGCGAATCCGGCGGTGCTGGACAAGTGGCTGGATGGGGTGAAGACCGTGGATGGCAAGGATGCGTTGGTGGCGGTGAAGGCCAAGCTTTGATCTCACGGTTGCTGGGATAGCGTTCGGCTGGAGATTTTTGCCCCCTCACCCCAGCCCTCTCCCCCAAGGGGGCGAGGGGGAAAGGGAGCCGATCGCTGTTGAATCAAAACTTGCGTTCAACGCCGAAATCGCAGGTCGGTGAATCTTCAACAAACAGCTCGGTCAGTCCCCTCTCCCTCAGGGAGAGGGCTAGGGTGAGGGGCTTTTACACCTGACACCCTGATAACCTTGAACAAAACCCCAACCGCGAGGACCCATGGCCCTACCCAGCCGCCATTCACTTTTTCCTTTCCTGAGCTGGCTGCCACGGCAAACCCGTGCCAGCGTCGGGCGGGACCTGATCGTCGGCCTCAGCGGTGCGATTCTCGCCTTACCCCAGTCGATTGCCTACGCACTGATTGCCGGGCTGCCACCGGAATACGGACTCTATGCGGCGATCATCCCGGTGTTGATCGCCTGCCTGTGGGGTTCGTCATGGCATCTGATCTGCGGCCCGACGGCGGCGATTTCCATCGTGCTGTACGCCAGCGTCAGCCCGCTCGCCGTGCCTGCGTCTGAGGACTACATCACCCTGATCCTGCTGCTGACGTTCCTCGCCGGGATTTTCCAGTGGTTGCTCGGCTTGCTGCGCTTTGGCGCACTGGTGAATTTCGTTTCGCATTCGGTGGTGCTCGGCTTCACCCTCGGTGCTGCGGTGGTCATCGCCATCGGGCAGTTGCCCAACTTGCTCGGCCTGGAGTTGCCGGCCAACACCACCGCGCTCGCCAGCCTGATGGATCTGCTGCGACATCTGGGGGCTGTGGATAAACCTTCGCTGATCCTTGGCGTCGCCACGGTAATCGTCGGTGTGGCCCTGAAAAAACTCCTGCCGCGCTGGCCGACGCTGTTGCTCACGCTGGTGCTGGCCAGTCTGCTGGTGTGGATCTGGCCGGCGATGTTTGGTCACGTGCATCTGGTCAGCGCTTTCGTCGGACGCCTGCCGCCGCTGAGCGCCTTGCCGCTGGATCTGGAGGTGATCCTGCGCCTGCTGCCGAGCGCCGTGGCGGTGGGCATGCTCGGGCTGGTCACCAGTCTGTCGATCGCCCGTTCGATATCGGCGCGCTCGCAACAGTTGCTCGACGCCAATCAGGAAGTCCGCGCACAGGGTCTGTCGAACATCGTCGGTGCGTTCTTTTCCGGGTCGCTGTCCGCCGGATCGTTTACCCGCTCGGGATTGAGTTATGAGGCGGGTGCCTGCTCGCCGCTGGCCGGGGTATTTTCGGCGCTCTGGGTGGCGCTGTTCGCGGTGTTCGGCGCCGGGCTGATCGCGCACATTCCGATCCCCGCCATGGCCGGCAGCATCCTGTTGATTGCCTGGGGTCTGGTCGATCACCGGGGCATTCGCGCTTTGCTGCGAGTCAGCCGTGCCGAGTTCGTGGTCATGGCCCTGACCTGTCTCGCGACCTTGCTGCTGGAATTGCAGACGGCGATTTACGCCGGGGTGCTGGCGTCGTTGTTCTTTTACCTCAAGCGCACCTCGCAACCACGGGTGCAGCATTGGCGCGACGGTGACGACGATGTGTTGCGCGTGGGTGGTTCGATCTTCTTCGGCGCCAGCCATTACCTGCAAGTGCGCCTGCAACGCCTGCATGGCGCGCGGGTGGTGATCGAGGCACAGCAGATCAACTTCATCGATTATTCAGGGGTAGAGATGCTGCATCAGGAAGCGCGACGCCTGCTGGGCCAGGGTCGCAGCCTGACCTTGCGCCGGGCGCGGCCGCCAGTGGTGGAGGAACTGAGGAAGCTGGAGGGGGCGGAGAAGTGCCCGATCAGGTTTGAGGATTGAGCTGACATTGGTGGTGATGCGATTCGCGAGCAGGCTCGCTCCCACATTGATCGCATTTCAATGTGGGAGCAAAAGTTAAAGGGCTAGCTGGCGGCGCAGCTCGGCGAGTACCGGCGCGGTATCCGGGCGTACGCCGCGCCACAGCAGGAACGCCTCGGCCGCCTGCTCGGCGAGCATGCCCAGACCATCCATCGCCAGCGCCGCGCCGTGCTCAGTGGCCCAGCGGCAGAACGCGGTCGGTTCCTTGCCGTACATCATGTCGTAGCACAGGGTCTGACCCGGCTCGATCAGGCTTGGTGCAATTGGCGGCACGTCGCCGGTCAGGCTGGCGGAGGTGGCGTTGATGATCACGTCCACCGGCTCGCGCAGCCAGTCGAAACCACTGGCCGACACCGGCCCCAGATCGCCGAACAATTCCGCCAGCAGCTCAGCCTTGTCCACCGTGCGATTGGCGATGATCACCGAGGCCGGTTTCTCCGCCAGCAAAGGCTCCAGTGCCCCGCGCACCGCGCCTCCAGCACCGAGCAAAAGGATGCGCTTGCCGGTCAGGCTGAAACCGGCATTCACCGTCAGATCGCGGACCAGGCCCGCGCCATCGGTGTTGTCGCCGAGCAGTGAACCATCGTCCAGTTTGCTCAAGGTGTTCACAGCACCGGCGCGCTGCGCGCGGGCGGTCAGGCTGTTGGCCAGACGGTACGCGTCTTCCTTGAACGGCACTGTCACGTTGGCGCCGCGCCCTTCGCGAAAGAACGCCGTGGCGCAGCCGGCAAAATCCTCCAGCGGCGCGAGCAGCGTGCTGTAATCGAGGCGCTGGCCGGTCTGTTCGGCGAACAACTGGTGAATCATCGGCGACTTGCTGTGGCCGATCGGGTTACCAAAAACGACATAACGATCCATCACCCGTCCTCAGGCCTCGGCCAGCCAGTCGCGATCCTGCAGGAAGTACTCGGTCAGGCGCGCTTCTGCGCTGCCCGGCTCGGCCTTCCAGTCATAACCCCAGCGCACTTGCGGCGGCAGCGACATCAGAATCGATTCGGTACGGCCACCCGACTGCAGGCCGAACAGCGTGCCACGGTCGTAAACCAGGTTGAATTCGACGTAGCGGCCACGGCGAAATTCCTGGAATTCGCGCTGCTGAGCGGTGAAGGCGTCGTTCTTGCGCCGCTGCACGATCGGCAGGTAGGCCTCGATATAGGCATCGCCGATGGCGCGCATGAAGGCGAAGCTCGTGTCGAAATCCCACTCGTTCAGATCATCGAAGAACAGACCGCCAATGCCGCGCGGCTCATGGCGATGCTTGATGTGGAAGTAGGTGTCGCACCAGGCCTTGTAGCGCGGATAGACGTCCGCACCGAACGGCGCACAGGCTTGCTCGGCGACGCGGTGCCAATGAATGCAGTCTTCTTCAACGCCGTAGTAAGGGGTCAGGTCGAAACCGCCGCCGAACCACCAGACCGGTTCTTCGCCTTCTTTTTCAGCAATGAAAAAACGCACGTTGGCGTGGGAGGTCGGCACATGCGGGTTGTGCGGGTGGATCACCAGCGACACGCCGAGCGCCTCGAAGCCACGCCCGGCCAGTTCCGGCCGATGGGCGCTGGCCGAGGGCGGCAGGCCGCTGCCGAACACGTGGGAAAAATTGACGCCGCCCTTTTCGATCAGCGTGCCGTTGTCCAGCACGCGGGTGCGCCCGCCACCGCCCGCCGGCCGGGCCCAGGCGTCTTCGACGAAGCATTTGCCGCCGTCTTCGGTTTCCAGTGCAGCGCAGATGCGGTCTTGCAGATCGAGCAGATAGGCCTTTACGGCGTCGGTGCGGGTCGTCATGGCTTCACCTTGAATCGGGCGGCGCCCGGGCAGGCGGGCGGCGCAAATGGGCGCGTAGCATACCATCGCAGACCGGCGCGCCGCAGTTGACGAAGATCAAGCAGGGGAGTTGGATAGAGGGCTTAGCAACGACCCAAGGAGAGCAGGCAGATGGCAAAGCGTATCCAGTTCCGCGCCCACGGCGGTCCCGAAGTGCTCGAATATGTTGACTACGAACCCGCTGCGCCCGGGCCGAATCAGGTGCGCGTGGCCAACCAGGCGATCGGCCTGAATTTCATCGACACCTATTACCGCAGCGGCCTCTACGCGCCACCGGCGTTGCCGTCCGGCCTGGGTTCGGAAGGCGCCGGCACGGTCGAAGCGGTGGGCAGCGACGTCACCCGGTTCAAGGTTGGCGATCGCGTGGCATACGGCAGCGGCCCGCTCGGCGCCTACAGCCAGTTGCATGTGCTGCCGCAGGACAATCTGGTGCACCTGCCCGATGAAATCAGTTTCGAAACCGCCGCCGGGGTCATGCTCAAGGGCCTGACCGTGCAATACCTGCTGCGCCAGACCTACCAACTGCAGGGCGGCGAAACCATTCTGTTCCACGCCGCAGCCGGTGGCGTCGGCTCGCTGGCCTGCCAATGGACCAAAGCGCTGGGCGTGAAGCTGATCGGCACCGTCAGCTCGAAGGAAAAAGCAGAACTGGCCAAGGCGAACGGCGCCTGGGCGACCATCGACTACAGCCATGAAAACGTTGCCGAGCGCGTGCTGGCGCTGACTGACGGCAAGAAAGTCCCGGTGGTGTATGACGGCGTCGGCAAGGACACTTGGCTCACATCCCTGGACAGCGTCGCACCACGGGGCCTGGTCGTGAGTTTCGGCAATGCTTCGGGCGCGGTAGATGGCGTCAATCTGGGCATTCTCGCCGCCAAGGGTTCGCTCTACGTCACCCGGCCTACGCTGGCGACCTACGCCAACAACGCCGAGAACCTGCAGCGCATGGCCGACGAGCTGTTCGAGATGATCATCAGTGGCAAACTGAAGGTCGACATCAGCCAGCGCCATGCACTGGCGGATGCGGCGAAAGCACAAACCGAACTGTCGGCACGGCGCACGACCGGTTCCACAATTCTGCTGCCATAACGCCTCAAGTTGATACTCGGCGAACTCTTCCATGAGTTCGCCGAGGTTCTTGTGGCTATATCAAGTACATCTTGCGGTGAAGTTTCTTCGCCGCAGGCCTGCGACCGGCAAACTTCCTGCGCAACTTCTTCGATTCATATACGAGCCATTTCTCAGCCCACTCTTCAATCACTGGCGGATCAATACTGACGGTTAAAAACATCACGATACTCCGGCTGATGCGCGTTCATGTTTACCGGCTGATCCAGGGCCATGAGGATTTGTCGCCACTCGGCAGACAACAGCCAATAATCGCCACGGGCACGTTGCTCGATATGCATTGCCTGCGAAGCGATCGGGGTCAGGCCGAAGCGCTGATACAGTTGCCGCTGTGGCGATCTGCACAAGGCCGTCACTCCCTGATATCCACGATCAATCGCCCATTCCGCAGCGGTGGCAAGCAGACCATTGACCGACACCGGCCGGTGCTGCTGGGAATGGGTGATCAGGCGGCTGAACTCGACGTGGCGCGCCAATGCCACAGTGGGAGACACATGATGCTGCGCCAGTGAAGCCCATTCGAAGGGCGCCGGGGTTGCCCGCAGCACCGCAATAAGCTGATCACGCTGATACAACAGAAAGTGCGTGCTGCGCGAGGTGATCGCCAAGCGGGTTTCCAGCGCCCGGGCTCTGGAGGTGAGCATGTAATGCTGCAATCGCAGGCGAAACTGCCGATTGATGAAGCGTTCAAATTCCCCGGCATCCGATCCTGCCTCAAGAATGGCCACACGATAGTCGGCCTGTTGATTCTTGAGTGTCTCCTGAAAGCCCTGCAGATAATCCTTGAGGTGTAAATCCGTAATATCCATTACTTCTCCGCAGCCATTAATATTTCGAAGTTGCTTCAAGCACATTGAAAGAATGGATGCTTTTGGAAATCTCGCCACTGCACGCGTTCTGATAATCACGTGGGAAAACTTACAGATATTTCAGACTCAAAGATTCGTCTGACGCATGCAAGAACAATTGCAACAGACAGGCTTGAAACAGCTGCAGAAATAATTGCAGGCATGTGCAAAACTCCTCGCCGATACCGCCGAGGAGTGCGCACAAAACACAAAAGAATTGGTGTCAGTCAGGACGAATGACGTCACCGCTCGCCAGGTCGCGGATCACGCTGGGATTCTTGCGCCCGCCAAGGCTGCCGCCGAGCACCAGATCGACCTGCCCACGAAAATACTGCTCGATGCGCAAACGCGTGCGCGCCGGCGGTCGCCCCTGTGGGTTGGCCGATGTCGAAATCAGCGGCCCGACCAGCGAGCACAGGTCGCGCACCTGCGGGTGATCGCTGACCCGCAGCGCCACGGTGTCATGCACGCCTGTGACCCATTCCGGTAACAGATTCTGGTGCGGCACCAGCCAGGTGTTCGGCCCCGGCCAGGTACTGGCCATGCGGTCGATCCAGTCCTGCGGGAAGTCCTCGAAGAGGAAATCGAACTGACGGATGTTGTCGGCGACTAGGATCAGCCCCTTGCTCACCGAGCGATTCTTGATCGCCAGCAAGCGGTCCACTGCGTCTTCGTTCCACGGGTCGCAACCCAGCCCCCAAACGGCTTCGGTTGGATAGGCAATCACCGCGCCGGCGCGAACTTCACGCGCGGCTTGTTGCACACGCCAACTGTTGACCATGAAAAAACTCTCCACAAACAGGTTTCGCGCAGTTTACCGATCTTCATCGTAAAACCTAGCTCGACCGCGCCAGCCAGCGACCGTTTTCGCATACCGCACGGCCTTCGATTTCCAGCTCGGTCAACGTTGCCAGCACTTTCGGCAACGCCCAGCCACAGCTCGCGGCCAAGGCCTCGCTGGTGTGCGGCGCCGCGTGCAGCAGCGCCAGCAACGGGTGATCGGCCTGCGCCGCCGCTGTGGATAACAACGGCTGCTGCCAGCCGCGCAGGGCTTCGAGGATGTGTTCGATAGTCTCCACCAGCACCGCCCCGTCGCGAATCAACTGGTGACAACCGCGCGCGCCGGGGTGATGGATCGAGCCCGGAATGGCATAAACCTCGCGGCCCTGTTCGGCTGCCAGCCGCGCGGTGATCAACGAACCGCTGGCAACGCTGGCCTCGACCACCAGCACGCCGAGGGACAAACCGCTGATGATGCGGTTGCGCCGGGGGAAGTTGCTCGGGCTCGGCCCGGCGTCCAGCGGAAACTCGGAAAGCACCGCGCTTCCTGAGGCAATCATTGCCTCAGCCAGGCGTTTATTGCGTTGTGGATAAAAATTTTCCAGGCCCGTGCCGAGCACACCCACGGTCAAGCCGCCAACATCCAGAGCAGCCTGATGGGCAGCGGCATCGATGCCCAGCGCCAGACCACTGTTGATGACAAAACCGGCCCCGGCCAGACTGCGGGAAAACGCCGCCGCCGTATCCATGCCCGGGCGCGAAGCGCGGCGGCTGCCGACCATCGCCAGTTGCGGTTTTTCCAGAATCGAAGGATCGCCGGCAACAAACAACAGCGGCGGCGGATCGGCAATTTGCGCCAGCAACGCCGGGTAATCCGCTTGGTCCCACATCAGCAAATGTTGATCGGGACGCTCTAGCCAGCGCATTGCGTGGCTGGCGCCGTCGCGCACCGTCGGACAACGCCGTGCTTCGGCACAGGCCGCCGGCAACCCGAGTGAGCGCCAGGCACTGGCCGGCGCGCTGAGGGCTTTGGACGCCGAGCCGAAGGCTTCGAGCAACTTGGCAAAACGCTTGGGACCGATATCCGGCATGCGGTGCAGGCGCAGACGCGCTTCCAGTTCCGCCAGGGAAATGGCCGTACTGACAGACAACATGAATGGATCATCCTTGATCGTTCGATGCTCCGAACCATTCGGAACAAGCTGTGGATAACTCTGTTGGTAACTTGTTAAGCAAGCTTACGGATTTCGCACCTTGTCGAGCACCGCCAGCGAGCGAGACGCGTTGAGCACCAAGCCGTAACTGAGCTTGTCGTAGGTGCGGAACACCATCAGCAGGCCGGCGCGTTCGTCGGGAATCTTCAGCGGCTGGCCAGTGATCCGGTCACGCACCGTTTCGCCGGTTTTCATCACCGCCAGAACATTGCCTTCGGCCAGACCGTCGCGTTTGCCCTTGTTCAGGGTGACCACATCCATCACACCGATCTGCGTGACGCCGCGCGGCACGTCGATGATCACGCCGTCGATGGAACGCTTCGGCGCGCTGGGCATGAACGTCGAATTGATCGAACGTTCTTCACCGCCGAACAAGCGGTCACCGAGCCGTACCTCCTGAGTGGTGCGCTGCAGGGCGAGGGTGGCGACGTCGCCTTCGGTGGCAACAACCTCGCCGCCGCCGATATCGTCGGCGTTGATGCCGAGGAATTCCTTGGTCTGCGGGTCGGTGTAGACCTTGCCCTGGCGGAAGATGCCGTACACCGGTTGCTCAGGATCGAAATGGCCGCGGGCGAAAATGCGATCACCGGTACCGCTGAGCACCCGTTCGGCATCGCCGGCGACGATGTACGGCGCCTTGTCGAAGTCTTCGGCCTTGTCGACGATGCGGTTGCTCAGCAGAAAGCTGTTGATCGATTTCAGCGGAATGCTCGGAATCGCCTCGGCCACCGGGCTGGTGCGAATCCGTGGCGAGAGCTTGATCGTGCCGCGCGACTCGCCACGATGGACGGTCAGTTGCGGCTGGCCGTTGACGTAGCTCAGCGTCAGCGTGTCGCCGGGATAGATCAGGTTGGGGTTTTCGATCTGCGGGTTGGCCCGCCACAATTGTGGCCATTGCCACGGCTCGCGCAGGTATTTGCCGGAAATGTCCCAGAGCGTGTCCCCGGAAACCACCGTGTATTGCTGTGGAAAACCATCCCTGAGTTGCACTTGCCCTTGTGCGGCGCCGGCCGAAGCCAGAAGCAGCAGGGCGAGTAGTGTTTTCCTCATGCAGTGAATCCCTTTATCATGTGCATTCGCGTGAATCGTCAGAGCCCCCGTGGCTCGCTTCTGTTTTTCAGAAGCTACGCTTCACAACGGTAGCCTGCATCTTCGGACCCGCCAGGCCATCGACCCGACTTTACTCAACGTGTGCAGCAATCGAAGCCTATGGCCATTTTAAACATCCTCGAATTTCCGGACCCGCGTCTGCGCACTATCGCCAAACCAGTGGCTGTAGTGGACGACGAAGTGCGTCAGTTGGTCGACGACATGTTTGAAACAATGTATGAAGCGCCGGGCATCGGCCTCGCCGCGACCCAGGTCAACGTGCACAAACGTATCGTCGTGATGGACCTGTCCGAAGACCGCACCGAGCCACGGGTGTTCATCAACCCCGAGTTCGAACCGCTGACCGACGAGATGGACCAGTATCAGGAAGGCTGTCTCTCGGTACCGGGCTTCTACGAAAACGTCGACCGCCCGCAGAAGGTCAAAATCAAGGCGCTGGACC
The DNA here is from genome assembly GCF_025706525.1 of Pseudomonas mercuritolerans. NCBI lineage: Bacteria > Pseudomonadati > Pseudomonadota > Gammaproteobacteria > Pseudomonadales > Pseudomonadaceae > Pseudomonas > Pseudomonas mercuritolerans. The sequence continues at coordinate 717,100 of NZ_JAMSHA010000002.1, read as the reverse complement.
GCGACGGCAAGCCCTATGAGCTGATCGCCGAAGGCCTGCTCGCGGTGTGCATCCAGCACGAATGCGACCACCTCAACGGCAAATTGTTCGTCGATTACCTGTCCACGCTCAAACGCGACCGGATCAAGAAGAAGCTGGAAAAGCTGCACCGCCAGAACGCTTGATGCCCCTCTTCAAAGGCTTGCTGCGGCAAGCCTTTTTCTTTTTATGAGACGCCTTTCATGACTGAGCCACTGCGCATTGTTTTTGCCGGTACCCCGGAATTTGCCGCCGAACACCTCAAGGCCCTGCTGAGCAGCCCGTACGAGATCGTCGCGGTCTACACCCAGCCGGATCGCCCGGCCGGCCGCGGGCAAAAACTCATGCCGAGCCCGGTCAAACAGTTAGCGTTGGAAAATAATATCCCGGTGTTGCAGCCGCCGACCTTGCGCAATGCCGACGCCCAGGCAGAGCTGGCCGCGCTGAAGCCTGATCTGATGGTGGTGGTCGCCTACGGTTTGATCCTGCCGCAAGCGGTGCTGGATATTCCGCGTCTGGGCTGCATCAACAGCCATGCATCGCTGCTCCCGCGCTGGCGCGGTGCGGCGCCGATCCAGCGCGCGGTCGAACACGGCGATGCCGAAAGCGGTGTAACCGTGATGCGCATGGAGGCCGGGCTGGATACCGGGCCGATGCTGCTCAAGGTCGTCACGCCGATAAGCGCTGAAGATACCGGCGGCACCCTGCATGATCGCCTCGCCGAGATGGGTCCGCCCGCTGTGGTGCAGGCGATTGCCGGTCTGGCTGCCGGCACCCTGCAAGGTGAGGTGCAGAATGACGAACTCGCAACCTACGCACACAAACTCAACAAAGACGAAGCACGCATCGACTGGAACCGTCCGGCGCTGGAGCTGGAACGTCTGGTCCGCGCCTTCAATCCATGGCCGATCACCCACAGCACGCTCAATGGCGAAGCGTTGAAAGTGCTGGCCGCGACAGTGGCCGAAGGCAATGGCGCCCCAGGTGAAATCCTCAGCGCCAGCAAGGACGGGCTGATCGTCGCCTGCGGTGCCCAAGCGCTGTGCCTGACCCGCCTGCAATTGCCAGGCGGCAAGGCGCTGAACTTCAGCGACCTGTTCAACAGCCGCCGCGAGAAATTCGCCGTCGGCAGCGTCCTCGGCGCAGCGGTGGATGCGCAATGAATCCGCGTCTGGCCGCCGCCAAGGCACTCGCTGCCGTACTCAGCGGCAAAGCCTCGCTGAACAGCTCCCTGCCGACGCAACTGGACAAGGTCGAGGATCGCGATCGCGGTTTCACTCAGGACCTGGCCTTCGGCACCGCACGCTGGCAGCCACGCCTGTCTGCACTGGCGGAAAAACTCCTGCAGAAACCGTTCAAGGCCGCCGACGCTGATGTCGAGGCGTTGCTGCTGGTTGGTCTGTATCAATTGCTCTACACCCGCGTGCCGGCTCACGCCGCCATCGGCGAAACCGTCGGCTGCGCAGACAAGCTGAAAAAGCCTTGGGCCAAAGGTCTGCTCAACGCGGTGCTGCGCAATGCCCAGCGCGAAAGCGAGACGATCTTCGCCGAACTGGAACGCGACCCGGTGGTGCGCACTGCTCACCCGCGCTGGCTGCAAAAATCCCTGAAGGCCTTCTGGCCCGAGCAGTGGGAAGCGATCTGCGCAGCGAATAACGCGCATCCGCCAATGATCCTGCGGGTCAACCGCCGTCATCACAGCCGCGATGCTTATCTTGCGTTGCTGGGCGAAGCCGGGATCGCCGCGACACCGTGCGTTTACAGCCGCGACGGCATCGTCCTCGAAGCTGCTGCCGACGTGCGCAGCCTGCCGGGTTTCGCCGAAGGCTGGATCAGCGTGCAGGACGAAGCCGCGCAACTGGCCGCCGACTTGCTTGATCTGGCCCCGGGGCAGCGGGTGCTCGACGCCTGCTGCGCCCCCGGCGGCAAGACCTGCCACATCCTTGAAGCCGAACCGGCCCTGGCCGGGGTGGTGGCGGTGGATCTGGAGGCCAAGCGTCTGGTGCGCGTGAAGGAAAACCTTGAGCGCCTCGGCCTCAACGCTGAGTTGATCGCCGCCGACGGTCGCGATATCGACAAATGGTGGGACGGCAAACCGTTCCAGCGCATCCTGCTCGATGCGCCATGCTCGGCCACCGGCGTGATCCGCCGCCATCCGGACATCAAGCTGACCCGCCAGCCGGACGACATCGTCGCCCTCGCGCAATTGCAAGGCGAACTGCTCGACGCCATGTGGAAAACCCTTGAAGTCGGCGGCATCCTGCTCTACGCCACCTGCTCGACGCTGCCGACCGAGAACACCGAAGTCATCGCTGCGTTTCTCGAACGCACCCCCGGCGCGCGGGAACTCGATCTGGCCACCGCGGCCGGCATCAAGCAGCCCCATGGTCGCCAGTTGCTGGCCCAGCAGGGCGGGCATGACGGCTTCTACTACGCCAAGCTGATCAAGATCGCCGCCGCGCGCGGCTAAACGGATTCATGGAGTGACTGGATGAAAATCATCATCCTCGGTGCGGGACAGGTCGGCGGTTCGCTGGCCGAACATCTGGCCAGCGAGGCCAACGACATCACTGTGGTCGACACCGATGGCGAGCGCCTGCGCGACCTCGGCGACCGCCTCGACATCCGCACCGTGCAGGGCCGGGGCTCGCTGCCGTCGGTGCTACGTCAGGCCGGTGCCGACGACGCCGACATGCTGGTCGCGGTGACCAACAGCGACGAAACCAACATGGTCGCCTGCCAGGTCGCCCACACGCTGTTCCACACGCCGACCAAAATCGCCCGGGTGCGCGAAGCGTCGTACCTCAATCGCGAGGAACAGCTGTTCCAGAACGAAGCGATTCCGGTCGACGTGCTGATCAGTCCCGAGCAGGTCGTGACCAATTACATCAAGCGCCTGATCCAGCACCCCGGCGCGTTGCAGGTGATCGACTTCGCCGAAGGCGCGGCGCAACTGGTAGCGGTGCGCGCCTACTACGGCGGGCCGCTGGTGGGCCAGCAACTGCGCCAGTTGCGCGAGCACATGCCGAACGTCGAAACCCGCGTCGCGGCGATCTTCCGCCGTGATCGGCCGATCCTGCCCCAGGGCGACACGGTGATCGAGGCCGATGACGAGGTGTTCTTCATCGCCGCCCGTGAGGACATTCGCGCGGTGATGAGCGAAATGCGCCGCCTCGACGAAACCTACAAACGCATTGTCATCGCCGGCGGCGGGCAGATCGGCGAGCGTCTGGCCGAGGCCATCGAAAGCCGTTATCAGGTGAAGATCATCGAGATGAGCCCGGCGCGTTGCCGCTACCTCTCCGACACCCTCGACAGTACCGTAGTGTTGCAGGGCAGTGCCTCGGACCGCGATCTGCTGCTGGAAGAGAACATCGCCGACGCCGATATCTTCCTCGCCCTGACCAACGATGACGAAGCCAACATCATGTCGTCGCTGCTGGCCAAACGGCTGGGGGCGAAGAAGGTCATGACGATCATCAACAACCCGGCCTACGTCGATCTGATCCAGGGCGGCGACATCGATATCGCCATCAGCCCGCAACTGGCGACCATCGGCACCTTGCTCGCCCACGTGCGTCGCGGCGATATCGTCAGCGTGCACTCACTGCGGCGCGGCGCGGCGGAAGCGATCGAGGCGATTGCCCACGGTGATGCGAAATCCAGCAAGGTGATCGGCAAGCCAATCGAAAAGATCGGCCTGCCGCCTGGCACCACCATCGGCGCGGTGATCCGCAATGAGAAAGTGATCATCGCCCACGACGACACGGTGATCGAAGCGGGCGACCACGTGATTCTGTTCCTTGTGGATAAAAAGCATATTCGCGATGTGGAGAAGCTGTTTCATGTGGGGTTGAGCTTTTTCTGACCTGAAAACAACGTTGCCCGTAATTGCCCCTTCGCGAGCAGGCTCGCTCCCACAGTGGAATGCATTCCAACTGTGGGAGCGAGCCTGCTCGCGAAAGCGGTCTGACAGACTCGCTGGTTCTCTGACGAACAATAGAAAGGAATCCGCCAATGCTCGAATCCCTGGAAAAAATGCTCGCCAAGCGTGTGGATAACGCTCTGCTGCGCTTCGGTCTGGGCAAGGGTTATCTGGACTTGGGTGACAACGCCAAGGCTGCCGAGCATTTTCAGCGTTGTGTCGCTTTCGATCCGAAATACTCGGCAGCGTGGAAGCTGCTGGGCAAGGCGCAGCTGGCGCTGGGCGATCACGCCGCTGCGCGTCAGGCCTGGGAACAGGGCCTGGAAGCGGCCTGCGCCCACGGTGACAAACAGGCCGAGAAGGAGATGACGGTATTCCTGAAAAAGCTCGAGCGGCAGGCGCCTTGAGCTACCGATTGAGCAAGGCGAGCCCGTCTGCATCAAGCGTCACCCCATCGAAGTTGCTCAGTACCAGCGCGCCTCGCCCGGCGGACGCTTCTTGAAGCGTTTCATGCTCCACATGTACTGGCTCGGATACGCCGCAACATAACGTTCCACTACCTTGCTCATCGCCGCGCAGGACTCTGCGGTATCGGTGCTGTACATCGCTTCGGGCGCGGCTTCGAGAATGACTTTGTAGCCCGAGCCGTCAGGCAGGCGCAGGGCATGCAGGAACACACCGACCGCTTTGCCGCCGGCCAGCATGTTCGGCACGAATTTGCTGGTCAGCGCCTGAGTGGCGAAGAACGGCACGAAAATCCCGGCGGATTCGGCCGGTTCCGGGTCGGCGGGGATGCCCACAGCACCGCCCTTACGCACTTCCTTGATGACGCTGAGAATGCCTTCCTTGGTCGACGCTGCGACCTTGTTGCCCAGCTGCACGCGCTGTTTGCGCAGCAATTCATCCACTGCCTTGAGCTTCGGCGGACGGTAGAAAATGATCGGTTTGCACTGGCTGCAATAGAAGTGGTTGAGCACTTCCCAGTTGCCGAGGTGGCTGGTGATGCCGACCACGCCTTTGCCCGAGGCCAGCGCATCCTTGAGCACATCGAGGCCTTCGACTTCACGGACCAGATCGATCGAGCGCTGCGCCGGCCAGATCCACGCGCAGGCGCTTTCGGTCAGCGACTTGCCGATGTCCTTCAGACTCTGACCGACCAGACGCTCACGTTCGGCCGCATCCATCTGGGGAAAACACTTGGCGAGGTTGATCCGCAACACGTCGCGGGAACGGTTGGGGGTTTTCCACATGATCCAGCCGATCGCCGAACCCACGGCCTGCACGGCTCGCCATGGCAGCAGGGCAAACAGCCGCAGAGCGCCTACCAGCAAGGCGCCTTTAAACTTTTCCACAGGTCACTCCTGATCTTTGTGCTGTGCGCGAGGCGCGCATTCTAACCGGCGTTGGCGAGCTGCGCGTAGCGGTCGCAATCCTGGGTGTGGTCCATGACCATGCCCGAGGCCTGCATCAGCGCGTAGCAAATGGTCGGACCGACGAAGGTGAAGCCGGCTTTTTTCAGCGCCTTGCTCATCGCCAGCGCTTCGGGGGTGATCGCCGGGACTTCGCTGCGATCCTTGAAATGATTGATGATCGGTTGCTCGCCAACAAACGACCAGAGCAACGCCACCGGATCTTCCAGCGCCAGCCAGGCCTGAGCATTGCGCCGCGCAGCATTGAGTTTGAGGCGATTGCGGATGATGCCCGGGTCGAGCATGAGCTCGTCGATTTCGGCATCGCTCATCTGCGCCACGCGCTGCACGTCAAAGCCGAACAGCACCTCGCGATAGCGCTCACGTTTGCGCAACACCGTGATCCACGACAGCCCGGCCTGGAACCCTTCGAGCAAAAGCAACTCGAACAAACCCTGCGCATCGCGCAGCGGCGTGCCCCACTCCTGATCGTGATAAGCCATGTACAGCGGATCTTCGGTACACCAAAAGCAGCGTGGCATAAGGCTCCAGGGGGCGTGCGCAGCAACGAATCGGGTATACTCCCGCTCTTTAAATCGCAGCCCAAGAAACAGGTGAATTTCGTGAGCCAGCCTACGCCAGCCGTGCGTACCTTCCAAGACTTGATCCTCGCGCTCCAGCAATACTGGGCCGAGCAAGGTTGTGTGGTACTTCAGCCCTACGATATGGAAGTAGGCGCCGGCACTTTCCACACCGCGACCTTCCTGCGCGCCATCGGCCCGGAAACCTGGAACGCCGCTTACGTGCAGCCAAGCCGCCGTCCGACTGACGGCCGTTACGGCGAAAACCCGAACCGTCTGCAGCACTACTACCAGTTCCAGGTAGTCCTGAAGCCGAACCCGGACAACTTCCAGGAGCTGTATCTGGGCTCGCTCAAGCATGTCGGCCTCGACCCGCTGGTGCACGACATCCGCTTCGTCGAAGACAACTGGGAATCGCCGACCCTCGGCGCCTGGGGTCTGGGCTGGGAAGTCTGGCTCAATGGCATGGAAGTCACCCAGTTCACCTACTTCCAGCAAGCGGGCGGCATTGAGTGCTACCCGGTGACCGGCGAGATCACCTACGGTCTCGAGCGTCTGGCGATGTACCTGCAAGGCGTCGATTCGGTCTACGACCTGGTCTGGGCTGACGGCCCGTTCGGCAAAGTCACCTATGGCGATGTGTTCCACCAGAACGAAGTGGAGCAGTCCACCTACAACTTCGAACACGCCAACGTCGACAAACTGTTCGAGCTGTTCGACTTCTATGAAAGCGAAGCCAAGCGCCTGATCGAACTCGACCAGCCGCTGCCGTTGCCGAGCTACGAAATGGTGCTGAAGGCGTCGCACACCTTCAACCTGCTGGATGCGCGCCGGGCGATCTCGGTGACCGCGCGTCAGCAATACATTCTGCGCGTGCGCACCCTGGCGCGTTCCGTTGCGCAAGCCTACCTGCTGGCACGCGCCAAGCTGGGCTTCCCGATGGCGACCCCGGATCTGCGTGACGAAGTACTGGCCAAGCTGGAGGCTGCACAATGAGTGCGCAAGATTTTCTGGTTGAACTGGGCACCGAAGAACTGCCACCCAAAGCCCTGAACACTTTGGCTGATGCGTTCCTCGCCGGTATCGACAAGGGCCTGCAAGCCGCCGGCCTGAGCTACGAAAGCAAAACCGTGTATGCCGCACCGCGTCGTCTGGCCGTGCTGATCACTGCGCTGGCCTCTCAGCAGCCGGATCGCAGCATCAACCTCGATGGCCCGCCACGTCAGGCCGCGTTCGACGCTGATGGCAATCCGACTCAGGCCGCTCTGGGCTTCGCCAAGAAGTGCGGCGTCGAGCTAAGCGAAATCGACCAGAGCGGTCCGAAACTGCGCTACAGCCAAAACATCGCCGGCAAGCCGACCGCGAGCCTGCTGCCGACCATCGTCGAAGATTCGCTGAACGACCTGCCGATTCCGAAACGCATGCGTTGGGGGGCACGCAAGGAAGAATTCGTGCGTCCGACCCAGTGGCTGGTGATGCTGCTCGGTGACCAGGTCATCGACTGCACGATCCTCGCGCAGAAGGCTGGCCGTGATTCCCGTGGTCACCGTTTCCATCACCCTGAGAGCGTGCGCATCGGTTCGCCGTCGAGCTACCTCGCCGACCTGCGTGCCGCGTACGTATTGGCCGATGCCAACGAGCGTCGCGAGATCATCAGCAAGCGCACCGAAGAACTGGCCACGCGTCAGGAAGGCACGGCGATTGTGCCGCCGGCGCTGCTTGACGAAGTGACCGCGCTGGTCGAATGGCCGGTGCCGCTGGTGTGCTCGTTCGAGGAACGCTTCCTCGACGTGCCGCAGGAAGCGCTGATCACCACCATGCAGGACAACCAGAAGTACTTCTGCCTGCTGGATGCCGACGGCAAGTTGCTGCCACGCTTCATCACTGTGGCCAACATCGAAAGCAAAGACCCGCAGCAGATCATCGCCGGTAACGAGAAAGTGGTGCGCCCACGCCTGACCGACGCCGAGTTCTTCTTCAAGCAGGACAAGAAGCAGAAGCTCGAAGAGTTCAACCTGCGCCTGCAGAACGTGGTGTTCCAGGAAAAACTCGGCAGCGTCTACGACAAGGCCGAGCGCGTATCGAAACTGGCCGCGTACATCGCCGCACGCATCGGCGGCAACGCCTCGTGGGCAGCCCGCGCAGGCCTGCTGTCGAAGTGCGACCTGGCCACCGAAATGGTCGGCGAGTTCCCGGAGATGCAAGGTGTCGCCGGTTACTACTACGCCCTCAATGACGGCGAGCCACAGGATGTCGCGCTGGCACTGAACGAGCAGTACATGCCACGCGGTGCCGGTGCCGAATTGCCAGCGACCCTGACCGGTGCAGCCGTCGCCATCGCCGACAAGCTCGACACTCTGGTCGGCATCTTCGGTATCGGCATGCTGCCAACCGGCAGCAAAGACCCGTATGCCCTGCGCCGTGCGGCACTGGGCGTGCTGCGTATCCTGATCGAGAAACAACTGGATCTGGACCTGAACGACGCCGTGGCTTTCGCGGTGAATGCGTTCGGCGGCAAGGTCAAGGCTGCCGGTCTCAACGAAGCCGTGCTGGAATTTATCTTCGACCGCCTGCGTGCGCGTTATGAAGACGAAGGCGTCGACGTCGCCACTTACCTGTCGGTCCGTGCCCTCAAGCCGGGCTCGGCGCTGGACTTCGACCAGCGTGTGCAGGCGGTTCAGGCCTTCCGCAAACTGCCGGAAGCGGCAGCGCTGGCGGCGGTGAACAAGCGTGTGTCGAACCTGTTGAGCAAAGTCGAATGCTCGGTACCGACCGTGGTCGAGGCCAAGTATTTCGACAACGCCAACGAGTTCTCGCTGTATTCGGCAATCCAGCAAGCGGATCAGGCGGTGCAGCCAATGGCCGCGGCGCGGCAGTACAACGAATCACTGGCGCGCCTGGCGGCCCTGCGCGAGCCGGTCGATGCGTTTTTCGACGCAGTGATGGTCAATGCCGACGATGCCAATGTGCGGGCCAACCGTTACGCGCTGCTGGCGCGTCTGCGTGGGCTGTTCCTCGGTGTTGCCGACATTTCGCTGCTGGGTTGAGGGATTGCTGTTGAAACTGCTGATTCTCGATCGTGACGGCGTGATCAATTACGACTCCGACGCCTACATCAAGTCGGTGGAGGAGTGGATTCCGCTGCCCGGCTCGATCGAAGCGATTGCGCAGTTGAGCAAGGCCGGCTGGACGGTGGCGGTGGCCACCAACCAGTCGGGCATTTCTCGCGGCTATTACGACCTCGCCACCCTCGAGGCCATGCACGCGCGCCTGCGCGAGCTGGTCGCGGAGCAGGGCGGTGAAGTTGGCTTGATCGTGTATTGCCCGCATGGCCCGGATGAGGGTTGCGATTGCCGCAAACCGAAACCAGGAATGTTGAAAACCATTGCCGAGCATTACACGGTGCCGTTGACCAACGTCTGGTTCGTCGGCGACAGCCTTGGTGACCTGGAGGCCGCCAAAGCCGTCGATTCACAGCCAGTTTTGGTGAAGACCGGGAAAGGCGAGAAGACTCAGGGCAAAACCCTGCCGGTTGGCACTCTGATTTTTGACGATCTGGCGGCGATTGCCGCAGAACTTATCCACAACTAGAGTACTTCTGAATTTCCTGGCCAGGGATTGCTCGGGAGTGCGCTTGAACAGTCGGGGCATTGCCCCGTAACGGTAACCGTCGCCATGTCGATACTGCGGGCCTTCAGAATCTTTGTTTTTTATCTGCTGCTGGGCACAACAGCGTTGCTGTGGTGCAGCCTGAGCTTTTTCATCGCGCCGTTTCTGTCCTTCAAGGCGCGCTATCGTTTCATCAACGTGTACTGGTGCCGTTGCGCCCTGTGGCTGACCAAGGTTTTCCTCGGCATCCGCTACGAAATCAAAGGCGCGGAGAACGTGCCGGACCGGCCCTGCGTGATTCAATCGAACCACCAGAGCACATGGGAGACGTTCTTCCTCTCCGCTTATTTCTCGCCATTGAGCCAAGTGCTCAAGCGCGAATTGCTCTACGTGCCGTTCTTCGGCTGGGCCATGGCCATGCTGCGCCCGATCGCCATTGACCGCGACAACCCGAAAGCCGCGCTCAAACAGGTCGCGGCCAAAGGCGATGAGCTGCTCAAGGACAACGTCTGGGTGCTGATTTTTCCGGAAGGGACACGAGTCCCGTACGGCACCGTTGGGAAGTTCTCTCGCAGTGGCAGCGCATTGGCTGTGAATGCGGCGCTTCCGGTGCTGCCGATTGCACACAATGCCGGCAAATTCTGGCCGAAAATCGGCTGGGGTAAACAGTCCGGAGTGATCACCGTGGTCATTGGCGAACCGATGTATGCCGAAGGCAGTGGGCCGCGCGCCATCGCTGATCTGAATGACCGTGTGCAGGCGTGGAACGAGAAAACCCAGCGCGAAATGGGCTCGCTGCCACCGGCGCCACAGGCACCGGCCGCGAGTGACCAACTGGCTGTCTGAATTTTGTGGATAACCTGTGTACGCTTTTGCTTCAAAAGACCGTAATTGTTTTTTAACTTGTTGATTTTAATCAATATTTATTAATCGATGAGTTGAACGAAATCCGTGCATAAGTTTTATTCGGATGTAAAAAAGCCGGCCGTTATAGCCGGTTTTTTTGTGCCCCTTTTTCATTCAGCAATCAGCGGCAACTCGATGCGGAATGTGGTTCCGGTATCGACCACGCTATGACATTCGATCGTCCCGCCATGATGGTCGATCACAGCCTTGACCATCGACAAACCCAGGCCCACGCCGTCGATGCCCTGAGCGGAGGAGAAACGCCGATACTGGCTGAACAGGTCAGGCAATTCATCGGCAGAAATCCCCTTGCCCTGATCGGTCAATTCGCAGCGCAGCCACTGTCCGTGACAACTGACCTTTAGTTGCACAGTGGTGTCTGCCGGGCTGTACTTGATCGCGTTCTCCAGCAGGTTGAACAGGGCGCGCGTCAGCAATCCCTGATCGGCCAGAAGCAGACGCTCCTGGCATTCTTCATCGACTTGATTCAATAGTTCGATATGTTTCTGCTGAGCGATGGGCAGGGCCTGATCGAGGACGTCCAATACCAGCATCGCGAACAATGTCGGGCGGAACTGGTAGGTCTCGGACTCAGCCCGCGCCAACAAGGCGAAACCATCGGTCAGATCCAGCGCTCGGCGCACCTGACGCTCAATCTGCTCGAACAACGGCGCATCAGCGCCCGCCTGATGACGATGTACATCCAGCAGGGCGAGAATCGCCGAATGTGGCGCGCGCAGGTCATGGGAGAGAAAGCGCAGCAGAACGCCGCGCTGCTCCTCGGCCGCACGCTCGGCACTCAAATCCGTCAGGCTGAGCAGCCAACCGATCGGCGTATCGCCGTCGACCGGCAGCAGCGCTGCTCTTTCCAGGCGCAGGCTGCGCTCCTTGTGATCGCGAAATTCCAGCAGCGCCAGCGTGGCCAGCGGCGGTCGCGGCGTTGTGGACAACTCCGGATAGCCGAGCCGTGCCAGTTGATCGAGTACGTCGTCGCCCACCAGCGGATCCTCGAACAACTCGCGCGCCTTGCGATTGCCCAGCAGAATCTTGCCCTGCGGATCACTGATCAGCGTCGCCACCGGCAGGTATTCCAGGCCATCGGCAATGAAGCGCCGGGTATCGCGGGTACGGCTCATGGCTTGTTCGAGCGCCATGATCTGGCCTTGCAACTGGTCGGCACCGGTGAAACGAGTCCGGCGTCGTTCCGGGAAGACTTTCGGTTCACTGTCCAGACGCGCCAGCTCCCAGCCGAAATAGGTCAGCACCACACTCAGGCGCCGCCAGTTCCAGATCAGGTAACCGAACAACATGCCCAGCGCGGCAGATGTGGGCGACCACCAGTAGCGGATCTCGGCGAGCAGGGCGCTGGCAATCAGCGTACAGGCCATACCGATCAGGGTGACCCACAGCGCCCAGCGCGGTCGCCACAGCAATAATCCCAGCACACAGGCGACCATTGCCACCGACAGCAGCGCGCCGAGCGCCGGCGACGGATTGTGCAAATTGATCTGGGCGCGATAAGACAACAAGGCAGTCAGTGGCAACAGCACTAGACTTATCCACAACCACTCGCGCACCAGCCGGCGGAACAGACGCTGGACCTGGCTCGGCTCACGACTTTCACGTCGACGTTGAGGATTACGCATAAGGCAAAGGGCAGGGCAGCGGGAATGGTTTCATAGGTCTCGGGTCTGAAGCGTAGACCCGAGGAATCATAGCGGACGTCGGCCAGCGACGGGCCGCTTCTTTCATCGCGGCCGAGGAGTCGCTATTGTCGACATCCCAGCCCCAGCGACAAGGAACACCGCCGATGCGCGTTGCCATTCTGGACGACGAACCCGCCGAACTGCGCCGGGTCGAGCAAACCCTGGAGCAAATGGCCGAAGCTGGCGAACAGCCGTGGTCACTGCACAGCTTCGAGCGCGGCGAAGACTTGTTGCGCCAGTTGCGCCGGGAGACTTTCGACCTGCTGATCCTCGACTGGCAACTACCGGACCTGACCGGCTTGGCACTGCTACGCTGGACCCGCGAACACATGGACGCGCCACCCGCCGCAATCATGCTCACCAGCCGCGATGGCGAGAGCGATATCGTTCAAGCCCTGAACGCCGGTGCCGATGACTATGTCAGCAAGCCGTTTCGCCCCAATGAGTTGAAGGCGCGGGTGGCAGCGGTATTGCGTCGGCATAGCCAGCCGCGCAGCGCAGCGGGTGAAGTGCAGACGTTTCACGATCTGGTTTTCGACGACGCCGAACTGACCGTCACCCGTGAAGGCAAACCGATCCTCATGACTGAGCGCGAATACCGCCTGGCGCGATGTCTGTTCAGCAATCTGGGTCGGCCGCTGTCGCGGGACTATTTGTATGAGCGCTTCTGGCCGAACGAGGAGACGACATCCTCGCGACCACTGGATACGCACATCTACCGGCTGCGCAACAAGCTGGGGCTGACGGCGGATCGCGGTTGGCAGTTGCTGACGATTTATGGATATGGGTATCGGTTGGAGAGTGTGGCGACAGGGGGCGACTGAGCCACGACAATCGAAAGATTATCTAACGATGAAAAAGGGTCTCAGGGAATTGACTGCTTATCACGAACAATCGAAAGCTGCTGCCTCCATCGTGGTGTTCGAGGCCAGCGTTATCTCGGGTGACTGTGCCGAGGCTTTGCAGACCTTGGGTTTGCGCGTGACACCTGTGGCGCTGAATGAAGATAACGTCATGGCTCTGATGAGCATGCGGCCCGACTACGTGCTCACCATCAACTTCAATCAGTACATCAGTGAAGTCTGCGAACTGCTGAGAATTCCTTATCTGGCCTGGGTGATCGATACCCCGTGCTATCCGATCTATGACAAAGCGATCAATCATTCACACAGCTTTACTTTCATCTATGACGCGTCAGTTGCGCGCGGGTTGAGGCAGAGCGGGGTTCGGCAGGTCTATCATCTGCCGGTCGCTGCCAACCTGGAGCGCATTGATCAGATCGATTGTTTCTCGCAGGATTCGTCTTTTGGAAACGACATCAGTTTTGTCGCCAACCTGACCCGTACCGAATACCGGACTTCGATGTTGCCGCACCTTTCGCCGCAGACCGGCGAGCGGTGTCAGCGGCTGATCGACTTGCTAGATCAACCCGAGGGTTTCTTGAACCTGTCGGCGCAGTTGGGCGAAGAGCTTATCGGCACGATCAAGCAAGAGTCGAGCTACCCGCTGGTGGGCGATCACTATCTTTCGGTGGCGCAGAAGCTGGCTTACCTGCTGGGCAGAGAGCATTCGTGGCAAGAACGCATCGACATTATTCAACAGCTTGAAGAACGCTTCAGGGTTGCCGTGTATGGCAATAATGAATGGCAAGCCCAAGTCCGCAGCTACGTCGGACATGCCGACCACTTCGCAGAGATGCCGGGGATTTTCCAGCGCTCGAAAATCAACCTCAACATCATCCGCTCGTTCGTGGAATCTGGCCTGCCGATGCGCGTGTTTGATGTGCTCAGCTGCGGCGGCTTCCTTGTCAGCAACGATAAGGATGACCTGCACAAGCTGTTCACCGATGGCAAAGATCTGGTGATCTATCGCGACACTCAGGATCTGATCGAAATTTGCGGCTATTACCTTGAGCACGATGAAGAGCGCAGGGCGATTGCCCGGCACGGGCGGGCAACATTGGCGCAAAATCATACCTTTGTGCAGCGCATGAGCGACATGCTGTCCACGGTGCAGAGTGAGCTGCGCGGTGAGCCAGGGGCGTTCAGCCGCTGGTATCACTGATCTCGTTCCCTCCGACATAAAAAACCCCGGCGCACTGGCCGGGGTTTTTTATGGGCGGGCAAACAACAGGGATCAGAAATCCAGGTTGGAAACCGCCAAGGCGTTGCTCTCGATGAAGTCCCGGCGAGGTTCGACCGCATCACCCATCAGGGTGTTGAAGATCTGGTCTGCACCGATGGCGTCTTCGATGGTGACCTTCAGCATGCGCCGCACGCTTGGATCCATGGTGGTTTCCCATAGCTGATCCGGGTTCATTTCACCCAGACCCTTGTATCGCTGGATAGTGTGGCGCTTGGTGCTTTCGGCCATCAGCCAGTCAAGGGCTTCCTTGAACTCGGTAACGGCTTTCTTGCGCTCGCCACGCTGGATGTACGCACCTTCGTCGAGCAGGGTGCTCAGCTGCGCGCCCAGGGTGACCACGGTTTTGTAGTCGTTGCTGCCGAAGAAGTCGCGGTTGAAGGTGACGTAGTTCGACAGGCCGTGGGAGATCAGTTCGACCTCTGGCAGCCAGACGCCACGTTCACGGTCTTCGCGCAGGCTGGCCTTGTAGACCAGGCCGGACTTCTCGTTGGTCCGCAGGCGGACCTCGTACTGGGCCAGCCACTCTTGCATCGCTGCGTGGTCGCCAAGGGTTTCCAGGCTGACGGCCGGCAGGTAGATGAAGTGCTCAGTCAGTTCCTGCGGGTACAGGCGCGACAGACGCTTGAGCGTCTTCATGACCATGCGGAAGTCATTCACCAGACGTTCCAGCGCTTCACCGGAAATGCCCGGGGCTTCTTCGTTCAGGTGCAGGCTGGCATCTTCCAGGGCCGACTGCGTCATGTACTCTTCCATGGCGTCGTCGTCTTTGATGTATTGCTCTTGCTTGCCTTTCTTGACCTTGTACAGCGGCGGCTGGGCAATGTAGATGTAGCCGCGCTCGATCAGCTCCGGCAGCTGACGGAAAAAGAAGGTCAGCAGCAGGGTGCGGATGTGCGAACCGTCGACGTCAGCATCGGTCATGATGATGATGTTGTGATAGCGCAACTTGTCGATGTTGTACTCTTCGCGCCCAATGCCGCAGCCCAGCGCAGTGATCAGCGTGCCCACTTCCTGGGAAGAGATCATTTTGTCGAAACGGGCTTTCTCGACGTTGAGGATCTTGCCCTTCAACGGCAGGATCGCCTGGGTCTTGCGGTTACGTCCCTGCTTGGCAGAACCGCCCGCGGAGTCACCCTCCACCAGGTACAGTTCGGACAGCGCCGGGTCTTTTTCCTGGCAGTCCGCGAGTTTGCCCGGCAGGCCGGCGATGTCCAGTGCACCTTTGCGGCGGGTCATCTCACGAGCCTTGCGCGCCGCTTCACGGGCACGGGCGGCGTCGATCATTTTGCCGACCACCAGCTTGGCTTCGTTGGGGTTTTCCAGGAGGAAGTCGGAGAAATACTTGCCCATCTCCTGTTCCACCGCGGTCTTAACTTCGGAAGACACCAGCTTGTCTTTGGTCTGCGAGCTGAACTTCGGATCCGGTACTTTCACCGAGATGATCGCGGTCAGGCCTTCACGGGCATCGTCACCGGTGGTGGCGACTTTGTGCTTCTTCGCCAGACCTTCCTGCTCGATGTAGTTGTTCAGGTTACGCGTCAGTGCCGAGCGGAAGCCCACCAGGTGGGTGCCGCCGTCGCGCTGCGGGATGTTGTTGGTGAAGCACAACAGGTTCTCGTTGAAGCTGTCGTTCCACTGCAGGGCGATTTCCACGCCGATGCCGTCTTCACGCTGAATGTTGAAGTGGAACACCTGATTGACCGCAGTCTTGTTGGTGTTCAGGTATTCAACGAACGCACGCAGGCCGCCTTCGTACTTGAACAGCTCTTCCTTGCCGCTGCGCTCGTCCTTGAGGACGATGCCGACACCGGAGTTGAGGAAGGACAGTTCACGAATGCGCTTGGCGAGGATGTCCCAGCTGAAGTGAATGTTCTTGAAGGTTTCGCTGGACGCCTTGAAGTGGATCTGGGTGCCGGTGGTTTCGCTGTCGCCAACGATGGCCATCGGTGCCTGAGGCACACCGTGGACGTAGGTCTGTTCCCAGATCTTGCCACTGCGGCGAACGGTCAGGACCAGCTCTTCGGACAGTGCGTTCACTACCGAAACACCTACACCGTGCAGACCGCCGGAAACCTTGTAGGAGTTGTCGTCGAACTTACCGCCAGCGTGGAGGACGGTCATGATGACCTCAGCGGCGGAAACGCCTTCCTCTTTATGCACGTCTACCGGGATGCCACGACCGTTGTCTTTAACGGTGATGGATTCGTCCGGGTGGATGATGATGCTGATGTCGTCGCAATGGCCGGCGAGGGCTTCGTCGATCGAGTTGTCGACCACCTCGAACACCATGTGGTGCAGACCGCTGCCATCGTCGGTGTCACCAATGTACATACCGGGACGTTTGCGTACGGCATCCAGGCCTTTCAGCACTTTAATGCTCGTTGAGTCGTACGTATTTTCTTCGCTCAATGCCTTCACTCCCGATGGTCGTGGGTCTGGGTGATACGGCCCTGTTCCACGTGGAACAAAGCGACTGGCGTTTCCGTCTGCCAGCCTTCCCTCAGTAATTCGTGATCTACACAGGTGATGAACACCTGGCAGCGTAAGTCTTCCAGCAAGCGGCACAGCGCGCGACGGTGGCTCTCGTCCAGCTCGGACGGCAAGTCATCCACCAGATAAATACACTGTCCGCGGCGGGCCTGGCTGACCAGGTGCCCTTGGGCAATCCGTAGTGCACAGACCACAAGCTTCTGCTGACCCCGGGACAAGATGTCCGCGGCATTGTGTGCGCCCAATCTGAGACGCAAATCAGCTCGTTGCGGTCCGGCCTGGGTGTGCCCCATCTGCTGGTCCCGTTGCACGGAACCGGCGAGTACGGCGCTCAATTCGCGGTCCTTGTCCCAGCCTCGGTAATAGCTGAGCGTCAAACCCTCGAGCTCAACCAGTTCGCTCAAGGTCTGTTCGAAGACCGGTTTCAAGGCTGTGATGTAAGCGCGGCGGTATTCATCGATTTCAGCGCTGGCCTGGCACAGTTCCCTGTCCCAAACCGCTTGCGAAACGGCGTCAAGTGTACCATGCCGCAGCCAGGAGTTTCTCTGGCGCAGCGCCTTCTGCAAACGCTGCCAAGTGGCCATGAAACGCGGTTCAACGTGGAACACACCCCAGTCGAGAAACTGCCGGCGAATCTTCGGCGCGCCTTCCAGCAGACGGAAGCTGTCCGGGTTGATCAACTGCAACGGCAGGATCTCCGCCAGCTGCGCAGCGCTACGGGCGTTCTGGCCATCGATGCGAATCTGGAACTCGCCCTGACGGTCGCGAGAAATCCCCAACGCACTGTGTCCGCCTTCAGCCAGCTCAACCTGACCAAATACCGTACAGGCGAGCTGTTCGTACTGAATGACCGGCAACAGCCGCGTGCTGCGAAACGAACGGGCAAGCCCCAGCAGATGAATGGCTTCCAGAACACTGGTTTTGCCGCTGCCGTTGGCGCCGTAAAGAATGTTGATGCGGGGGGAGGGGGAGAAGGTCACCGGGTGCAGATTACGCACCGCGGTGACCGAAACACGACTTAACGACATTCAGGATCAGCTGATTACAGACGCATCGGCATGACAACGTAAGCCGAATCGTCATTGTCGGATTCTTGCACCAGCGCACTGCTGTTGGAGTCGGACAGGATCAGGCGAACCTGCTCGGTGGTCATCACGCCCAGCACGTCGAGCAGGTAGCTGACGTTGAAACCGATCTCCAGCGAGCCGCCGTTGTATTCAACGCCCACTTCTTCTTCAGCTTCTTCCTGCTCCGGGTTGTTGGCCTGGATCTTCAACTGACCGCTGGCCAGTTGCAGACGGATACCGCGGTACTTCTCGTTGGACAGAATCGCGGTACGGCTGAACGCTTCACGCAATGCCTGACGATCGCCGAGTACCAGTTTGTCGCCACCTTTCGGCAGTACGCGCTCGTAATCCGGGAATTTACCGTCGACCAGTTTCGAGGTGAAAGTGAACTCGCCAGTGGTGGCGCGGATATGGTGCTGGCCGAGGACGATGCTGACATTGCCGTCCGGCTCGGTGAGCAGACGCGCCAGCTCGAGGATACCTTTACGCGGCACGATTACCTGATGACGATCAGGCTGACCGATATCGGCCTGCATCGAGCACATCGCCAGACGGTGACCGTCGGTGGCCACGGCGCGGATCACACCAGCGGAAACTTCCAGCAGCATGCCGTTGAGGTAGTAACGCACGTCCTGCTGGGCCATGGCGAAGCTGGTGCGTTCGATCAGGCGACGCAGTTTGCTTTGCTCCAGGCTGCAGGTCAGCGAGCCCGGGCCTTCTTCAACAGTCGGGAAATCGTTGGCCGGCAGCGTCGACAGGGTGAAGCGGCTACGACCGGCCTTTACCACCAGTTTCTGCTCGTCGACCTTGATATCGATCAGCGCGTCGTTGGGCAGGCTTTTGCAGATGTCCATCAGCTTGCGCGCCGGCACGGTGATGGAACCGGTTTCGGCCGGCTCTTCGAGTTGCACACGACCGACCAGCTCGACTTCCAGGTCGGTACCGGTCAGCGACAGTTGCTGGCCTTCGACGACCAACAGCACGTTGGACAGTACCGGCAAGGTCTGTCGGCGCTCGACGACGCCTGCGACCAGTTGCAGGGGTTTCAACAGGGCTTCGCGTTGAATGGTGAAATGCATGGTCTCGTCCCTTGCCTTAATAAGCTGCGCTGGTGTTCATCAAGTGGTCAGTGTACGCAGCAGGTTCTTGTAGTCCTCGCGGATGTCCGCGTCGGATTCCTTAAGTTCGTTGATCTTGCGGCAAGCGTGCAACACGGTGGTGTGGTCGCGGCCGCCAAACACGTCGCCGATTTCCGGCAGGCTGTGGTTGGTCAGTTCCTTGGACAGCGCCATGGCCACCTGACGCGGACGTGCCACCGAGCGCGAACGGCGCTTGGACAGCAGGTCGGAGATCTTGATCTTGTAATACTCGGCGACGGTGCGCTGAATGTTATCCACAGAGACCAGTTTGTCCTGCAATGCCAACAGGTCTTTCAGGGACTCACGAATCAGCTCGATGGTGATGTCGCGACCCATGAAGTGCGAGTGGGCGATCACGCGTTTCAGCGCACCTTCCAACTCGCGGACGTTGGAGCGGATACGCTGGGCAATGAAGAATGCGGCGTCATGTGGCAGATCGACTTTGGCCTGATCGGCCTTCTTCATCAAAATCGCCACACGGGTTTCCAGCTCCGGCGGCTCGACCGCAACGGTCAGGCCCCAGCCGAAGCGGGATTTGAGGCGCTCCTCAAGGCCTTCGATTTCTTTCGGGTAGCGGTCACTGGTGAGAATGACCTGCTGACCACCTTCAAGCAGGGCGTTGAAGGTGTGGAAAAACTCTTCCTGGGAACGCTCCTTGCGAGCGAAGAACTGAATATCGTCGATCAGCAAGGCGTCCACCGAACGGTAGAAACGCTTGAATTCGTTGATGGCGTTCAGTTGCAACGCCTTGACCATGTCGGCCACAAAGCGCTCGGAATGCAGGTATACGACCTTGGCATTCGGATTCTTCTTTAATAGATGGTTGCCCACCGCGTGCATCAAGTGGGTTTTACCCAAGCCGACGCCACCATAAAGGAAGAGCGGGTTGTAACCGTGCTTGGGATTGTCCGCCACCTGCCAGGCCGCCGCACGGGCGAGCTGGTTGGATTTACCTTCAACGAAGTTTTCGAAGGTGAACGTGCGATTCAGGTAACTGGTGTGCTTGAGCGCACCTTCTACCTGCACGGTGCGCTGCTCCGCGCGAACCGGGGCCTGCTGCGAAGCGGCGCCGGCCATCGGGTCGAAGCTGTCGCGGGAAGGTTCTTCGCTGACTTCAGCGGCCTTCTGTGTGGAACGTTTGGCCGGAGCAGGGGCTGGCGTCGGTGCCGGATTGCTCGCTGGCACATTATTCGCCTGCGCCTGAGCAACCTGCGCGGCCGCCAGCGGCGCATTGGGTGCAGCACGAGGTGCCGAGCTGCGTTTGCTGCCTATTAACAAGGACAGCGCCGGCGTCGAGCCATTGCCGTGCTCATCCAGCAGTTCAAGGACGCGGCCCAGGTACTTTTCGTTGACCCAGTCCAACACGAAACGATTCGGTGCGTAGACGCGCAACTCGTCGCCTTCGGCTTCGACCTGTAGTGGACGGATCCAGGTGTTGAATTGTTGGGCAGGCAGCTCTTCGCGCAAAAGCTCCACGCACTGCTGCCAAAGTTCCACTGACACGGATATCCCCTAAGTTGAAAGCCGGTGAGGCAAAAACAAGCGGCCATTGTAGCGGCGAGCGATTCACTTATCCACATGCAGGTAGGTTCGTCACCATCATTTATCAACGCTTTAACGCATTAAAAGGCGACCAACGGCATGTGAATAAGCCCTGTGGATAAACGCCTCTGAGGCCACTGGACAACTGGGGGCTAAACCCGGTGGATAACACGCCTGTGGATAACAGGCCATTCCACGCACAGCTTATCCGATAGCGCAGCACAGGCTGAACACGGTTTTCCACCGTAGTTGTCATTCTCTGTACAGCCCGTGGAATAAGGCACCATGGCAGTTATCCACAGAAGATGGCGTGTCTAGCTTTTACAAGCTTTACAGAAAAGCTTTAAATAATTCCCTTCTTTATTTCTATATCTGGCTGACAGGCTTTCAAGCTCAAAACCTGCCCGGATCTATTTATAAGGAAACGCTGGTTGGAAATTGACCTGAAGGCTTGCTTTCTCTAGAATCCCCGGTCTCTTAAAACGGGGGCCATTCCGGCCCGTTGTGGACGAACCAGGTAACACGACATGAAACGTACTTTCCAACCAAGCACTATCAAACGCGCTCGTACCCACGGTTTCCGTGCTCGCATGGCTACCAAGAACGGCCGCGCAGTCCTGTCGCGTCGTCGCGCCAAAGGTCGTGCGCGTCTGGCAGTTTGATAATCCGGTACTGGAGGTGAGTCAGGACTTCAGTCGGGAAAAGCGTCTGCTTACCCCCCGGCATTTCAAGGCAGTCTTTGACTCCCCTACCGGCAAGGTTCCGGGGAAAAATCTCCTGCTCCTTGCACGCAACAACGATCTTGATCACCCCCGTCTCGGGCTGGTTATCGGGAAAAAGAGCGTAAAGCTCTCCGTTGAGCGCAATCGCCTCAAACGTCTGATGCGCGAATCGTTCCGTCTGCACCAGGATTCACTGGTCGGCTGGGACATCGTTATCGTCGCGCGCAAAGGTTTGGGTGATGTAGAAAACCCCGAATTGATTCAGCATTTCGGCAAACTCTGGAAGCGTCTGGCACGCAACAAGCCCGTTCCGGCAGTCAAAACCGAAACTGTAGGGGTAGACAGTACCGATGCGTAAACTGGCCCTCGTTCCGATCCAGTTTTATCGCTATGCCATTAGTCCTTTAATGGCCAGCCACTGTCGCTTCTACCCCAGTTGTTCCTGCTACGCGTATGAAGCCATTGAAAATCATGGCCTTCTGCGCGGTGGCTGGCTGACCTTTCGTCGTTTAGGTCGCTGTCATCCGTGGAATCCCGGTGGTTATGACCCGGTTCCACCTGTCCCTACCTCCCGTTCTTCTTCGATGGCCGAGTAATCATGGATATCAAACGCATGATCCTGATCGTCGCCCTGGCAATCGTGTCCTACGTCATGGTTCTTAAATGGAACCAGGATTATGGCCAGGCTGCCCTGCCGACTCAGAATGTTGCTTCCAGTACGACTACATCCGGTTTGCCGGACACCGCCACTGGCACAAATGCCGCCAGTGACGATATTCCGCGCGCCGCCAGCGATACCAGCGCACCTGCCGAAACGCCGGTCGCCGCCAGCAAGGATCTGATTCAGGTCAAGACCGATGTGCTCGATCTGGCGATCGATCCACAGGGTGGCGATGTTGCGCAACTGACTCTGCCTCTGTATCCACGTCGTCAGGATCGTCCTGATGTGCCGTTCCAGCTGTTCGATAACGGCGGCGAACGTGTGTATCTGGCGCAAAGCGGTCTGATCGGTACCAACGGCCCGGATGCAAACCCGGCCGGTCGTCCGGTTTATTCCTCGGAGAAGAAGGTTTACCAACTGGCTGACGGTCAGGATCAACTCGTCGTTGACCTGAAATTCAGCAAGGACGGCGTCAACTACATCAAGCGTTTCACCCTGAAACGTGGCCTGTACGACGTCGCTGTCTCCTACATTGTGGATAACCAGAGCGCTCAGCCCTGGAACGGCGCAATGTTTGCCCAGTTGAAGCGCGACGCCAGCGCTGATCCGTCGTCGACCACTGCTACCGGCACCGCGACTTACCTGGGCGCTGCCCTGTGGACAAGTTCCGAGCCGTACAAGAAAGTGTCGATGAAGGACATGGACAAGGCGCAGCTCAAGGAAACCGTCACCGGTGGTTGGGTTGCCTGGCTGCAGCACTACTTCGTGACCGCATGGATTCCGGCCAAGGGCGAAAACAACATCGTCCAGACCCGTAAAGACAGCAAAGGCAACTACATCATCGGTTACACCGGTCCTACTCTGACCGCTGCTCCAGGTGCAAAAGTTGAAACCAGCGCTGTGCTGTACGCCGGTCCGAAAAGCCAGGCTGTGCTGAAAGAGTTGTCCCCAGGTCTGGAACTGACCGTCGACTACGGCATTCTGTGGTTCATTGCCCAGCCGATCTTCTGGCTGCTGCAACATATCCACGCCATTGTCGGTAACTGGGGCTGGTCGATCATCTTCCTGACCATGCTGATCAAAGGGATCTTCTTCCCGCTGTCGGCCGCCAGCTACAAATCGATGGCGCGCATGCGTGCCGTGGCTCCGAAACTGGCTGCGCTGAAAGAGCAACATGGCGATGACCGGCAGAAAATGTCGCAGGCCATGATGGAGCTGTACAAGAAAGAGAAGATCAATCCACTGGGCGGCTGCTTGCCGATCCTCGTGCAGATGCCGGTCTTCCTGTCGCTGTACTGGGTTCTGCTGGAAAGCGTGGAGATGCGCCAGGCGCCGTTCATGCTGTGGATCACTGACCTGTCGATCAAGGATCCGTTCTTCATTCTGCCGATCATCATGGGCGCAACCATGTTCATCCAGCAGCAGTTGAACCCGACTCCTCCGGATCCTATGCAGGCGAAAGTGATGAAAATGATGCCAATCATCTTCACCTTCTTCTTCCTGTGGTTCCCTGCTGGTCTGGTGCTGTACTGGGTTGTGAACAACTGCCTGTCGATTGCACAACAGTGGTACATCACGCGTAAGATCGAAGCGGCGACGAAAAAAGCCGAGGCGTAACTTGCACTGTGGATAACACCACTCAAAACGCCCCCTAGTGGGGCGTTTTGCTATCTGCCACTTTTGTCTGGATGCCGCTTTATGAGCACACCCCGTGAAACCATTGCCGCTGTCGCCACTGCTCAAGGGCGCGGCGGTGTGGGCATCGTCCGTATTTCCGGGCCGCTGGCCAGCGTGGCGGCAAAAACCATAAGCGGCCGTGAACTGAAACCGCGATACGCCCATTACGGGCCGTTTTTCAGTGACGACCAGCAGGTGCTGGATGAAGGTCTGGCTCTGTATTTTCCGGGGCCGAACTCGTTTACCGGCGAAGACGTCCTGGAATTGCAGGGCCACGGTGGCCCGATCGTGCTGGACATGTTGCTCAAGCGTTGCTTGGAATTGGGTTGTCGTCCGGCCCGTCCGGGGGAATTCAGCGAGCGCGCTTTCCTCAACGACAAACTCGATCTGGCCCAGGCCGAGGCAATCGCCGATTTGATCGAAGCCAGTTCTGCACAGGCTGCGCGCAATGCGCTGCGTTCATTGCAGGGTGCGTTTTCCCAGCGTGTGCATAACTTGACCGAACAATTGATTGGTCTACGCATCTACGTCGAAGCGGCGATCGACTTCCCGGAAGAGGAAATCGACTTCCTCGCCGATGGCCATGTGCTGAGCATGCTCGACAAAGTCCGCGACGAGTTATCCACAGTACTGCGCGAAGCCGGGCAGGGGGCTTTGTTGCGCGATGGCATGACCGTGGTAATAGCTGGTCGGCCGAATGCCGGTAAATCCAGCCTGTTGAATGCCTTGGCTGGTCGAGAAGCGGCCATCGTTACCGAAATCGCCGGCACCACGCGGGATATCCTGCGCGAACATATCCACATCGACGGCATGCCGTTGCACGTTGTCGATACAGCAGGCCTGCGGGACACAGACGATCATGTGGAAAAGATCGGTGTGGAACGGGCATTGAAAGCCATTGGTGAAGCGGATCGGGTTTTACTGGTGGTCGATGCGACCGCACCAGAGGCACGGGATCCTTTTGCCTTGTGGCCAGAATTCCTCGAGTCTAGACCGGATCCGGCGAAAGTCACCCTGATCCGGAACAAAGCCGATCTGACCGGTGAAGCGGTTTCTCTGGAAACCAGTGACGACGGCCACGT
This sequence comes from Pseudomonas mercuritolerans, assembly GCF_025706525.1. Taxonomy (NCBI): domain Bacteria; kingdom Pseudomonadati; phylum Pseudomonadota; class Gammaproteobacteria; order Pseudomonadales; family Pseudomonadaceae; genus Pseudomonas; species Pseudomonas mercuritolerans. The sequence goes on along the minus strand of NZ_JAMSHA010000002.1, from coordinate 692,421 downwards.
GACCATCAGTCTCAGCGCCAAGTCCGCCGAAGGCCTTGACCTGCTGCGTGATCACCTCAAGGCTTGCATGGGTTACGAGCAGACGTCGGAGAGCAGCTTCAGCGCACGTCGTCGGCATCTGGAAGCACTGCGCCACGCCAGCGCGGCACTGGAACATGGCCGCGCGCAACTGACCTTGGCCGGGGCTGGTGAATTGCTCGCCGAGGATTTGCGCCAGGCTCAGCACTCACTGGGTGAAATTACCGGTGCATTCAGCTCAGATGACTTGCTGGGGAGGATTTTCTCCAGCTTCTGCATCGGCAAATAAAAGAAGGGGCTGTGGATAATTAACCCACAGCCCCTTTTTGTTCACCAGTTATAGGACACCGTACCGAGCAGCGTGCGATCTTCGCCCCAATAGCAACGGCCGGCATCGTTGCATCCCGACACATATTCCTTGTCGAACAGATTCTTCGCGTTCAGATCGACACTCCAGTGTGTATCAATCTGGTAACCAACAGCCGCATCGACCAACGTCACGTCGCCGGCATCCAGCTTTCCGTATAACGAAGGCGAGGTGTAGGCAAACGCACTGTCGAAATAACGCACACCACCGGCCACATACAAACCTTTCAGATCACCATCGAGGAAGCGATATTTCGCCCAGACCGAAGCCTGATTGCGGGGCACGCCGGTCATTTGATGGCCTTTAACCAGCGATGTCGCTGCATCCTTGGTGATCTTCGCGTCGGTGTAGGTATAGGCCGCCGTGACATTGAGGTTCTGCGTCAGGTTGCTGTTTAGTTCCAGCTCGACGCCCTTGGCGCGGCTTTCACCCACTTGGCGATAGGTCGAAGTCGTTGCATCGAAATAGGTGTCGTCCTTCTTGCGCAGGTCATATACCGAAGCGGTGAACGCGGTGTCCCAGCCGATCGGTTCGTACTTCAAACCCACTTCGTACTGGCTGCTGGTGATCGGATCAAGCGGCGCTCCGGCGTTGGAAATCTGCTGCACCGGCACGAACGCCGTGGAGTAGCTGACATACGGCGTCATGCCGGTGTCGAACTGATACATCACGCCGCCCTGATAGGTGAACTTCTTGTCCTCGGAGCTGATGTTGCTGCCTCGGGCCACCTTGTCGCGGAAGTCACTGTCGACCCAGTCCTGGCGACCGCCGAGCAGAAACAGCCAGTTGTCGTACTTGCTCTGGATCTGTGCATAAACACCTTTCATCTGCTGCTCAAGCAAAGTGTTCTGCACAGCGATCGGAGTGGTCGGATCACGCAGGTAGACCGGGTTATACACATTGATCGGCCCGACAACGCCGGCATTCCAGTCCTGATTGAACGAGGTGCGATCGTAGCTGGCGCCGAACAGCACGGTGTTTTCCAGCTCGCCTGCCTCGAACTTGCCTTCCAGCTGGTTATCCAGCGAATACACCATGGATTTGTTGAAGCGATCGTAGGCGGTCACGTTCAACCGCGTGCCGAAACCGGCGTTGTTCAGATTGCCCGGCCAGGTTTCGTGGCGGGTGATGCGCGACTGCATGTAGCGCGAGTTCTGGCGGAACTGCCAGTCATCGTTGAACGAGTGGCTGAACTCGTAGCCGGTGCTCCAGGTTTCCCGTTCGAAGGTATTCCAGTCCGGGTCACCGAGCATGGTGTCTTTGGATAGCTGGCCGTTGGGATTGCTCAGCAACGTGCCGGCGGCCGGCAGGCCAAGCTCCATGTTGGTGTGGTCTTTCTGATAGTTGGCCAGCAGCGTCAGCGTATTGAAATCGTCGAAATTCAGGGTCAGCGAAGGGGCGATATAAATACGGTCGTCAGGCACGTGATCGGTCTGGGTATCGGATTTGCGCCCCAGCATCACCACGCGTCCGAGAACGTTGCCGCTGTCATTGAGCGGGCCGGAGACATCTACGCCGATTTGCCGGCGATTGTTCGAGCCATAGCCCAGTTGCACTTCACCCTGAGGCGCGGCGGTCGGGCGTTTGCTGACCAGATTGACCAGACCGCCTGGCGCATTTTCGCCATACAGCAGCGAAGACGGGCCACGGAACACCTCGACCCGCTCAAGTCCGTACGGCTCGGTGCTGGTGTCATAGCGATTGCCCTGCACGCGCAGTCCATCGCGCAGCAAACCGTAGCCGTAATCGGTGGCGTTGAAACCACGGATATAGAACAGGTCGCCAGCCAAGCTGTCGCCGGCGGCAAAAGGTGGGGCGAAGATCCCCGGCACGTAGCCGAGTACGTCGGTGAGTGTCTGGGATTTCTGATCCTTGATGCGCTGGCCGGTCACCACAGACACCGAACGCGGAGTTTCCGACAGCGGCGTACTGGTTTTCGTACCGATCCGGCTGTTTTGCGCCTTGTAGCCGACGTCGGCGGCGTAATCGAGGTCCATCGGACTGGCCAACTGCGCATTGATGTTGGTCGGCGCCAGTTCCAGGGAGTCACCGTTGGGCACGTTCTGCAGAATGTAACTGCCGGGTGCTTGTGGCACTGCCTGTAAACCCGAGCCTTGCAGCAGTTGAGCGAATCCTTGTTCGACGCTGTAGTCACCGTTCAACCCGGCACTGCGCAGGCGGCTGGTCTGTTGCGGCGAGAACGACAGAATTACATTGGCGGCAGCGGCGAACTGGCTCAAGGCACTATCCAGCGGGCCGGCGGCAATGGCGAAGCGCTGGGATGTCGACGCCGCGAAGGCGCTGTTGCTGATCACCAGACAGGACGCAGCGCTGGCCATCAATAAGCTGTAGGCAATGCAATGAGGAGAAAAACGCTGACGGAACGTGGGAAGACGCATGTGTGGATTAGCCCTGAAGGTGGCGAAGAGCCGCGTTGATCGCGATTACCTGTAGGGCCGGACCAGGGCGAAAAAAGATAACCCTGTTTGCGATTATTTTTCCCCGGGCCATATTTCAGTCAACGCTGTGGCTGATCGACACCCAGTAACGGCTGAAATAACGCACATTGATCGGCAACGAAGCCTGAAGGTTGGCCAGCACTGCGTCGGTTGAATCGAGCCGGAAAGTCCCGGAGACCCGCAGATCCCGGGCGCTGCGATCACAATGCAATACACCGCTGCGATAGCGGCCCAACTCTTCGAGGACAGTGCCCAAGCGCGCATCGAGTACGATCAACTGGCCGTTGATCCAGGCCACTTCTGATGACTGGAAGGGATGCCTGAGGCCGATATGCCGACTGTCGAAATCCGCGCCTTCGCCTGCGTTCAGGATGAGCGCAGCAGTGGATGACTGCGCAGGTTGGACGCTGACTCGATCCTCCAGCACGCCGACCCGGGTTGAGTTCGGCATCTGATGCACCGAGAACCGGGTGCCCAATGCATGGATCCGCCCGTCACGGGTTTGCACATAGAACGGCCGCTGATCGCCAACCTTGCCGGTTTGGACGAGGATTTCACCGGCACGCAGTTGGATCAGGCGTTGTGCTGCGTCGAAAGAGACATCAATGGCCGAGTCGGTGTTGAGCTGGATCTGGCTGCCATCGGCCAGGCTGATGGTGCGACGCTGACCTACACCGGTTTTATAGTCGGCCCAGACGTTGCCCAGGGATGTGTGTCGTTGAACGTTCCAGCCAACGAAACCTGTTCCCGCTGCGAGCAACAGCAGTTTGAGTACCTGGCGTCTTTGTTGGCCGCTATTGAGCGCACGTCGTTTCAGATCCTGCGGCAGCGTACCGAGGTGGCGCTGCAATTGTTCCATCTGGTTCCACGCCGCCAGATGCGCTGGATCGCTGTCTATCCACAGCTGCCAGGCCTTTTGTTCGGCAAGGCTCGGTGGTTGGGATTGAAACTGCACATACCAGCTGGCTGCAGTTTCGAATACCTGACGGTCTGCAGCGGCGGCCATCATGGTTGCGCCATGATCAGGGCGCATTCAGTCAGGGCGCGAATCATGTGTTTCTTTACCGTGGTCAGCGAAACCTTCAATTGCCCGGCAATCTGTTGATAAGTCAGTCCTTCGACTTGCGAAAGCATGAAGATCTGCCGGGTTCGCGCGCCCAGGCCGGCCAGTGCCTTATCCACAAAAATCAGGGTTTCAATGATCAGTGCTCTGTCTTCTTCGCTGATGACCGTTGCTTGCGGCCGAGCTGCGAGGGCCTGCAGATAAGCGCTTTCAATGGCCCTGCGTCTATAACGATCAATGACCAGCCCGCGCGCAATGGTCGCCAGGTAATCCCGCGGCTCGCGAATATGAGCGGCATTGCGCGCCGCGAGAATTCTCAAAAACGTGTCATGTGCCACATCGGCTGCATCACTGGTGTTGTGCAGCTTGCCCTTGAGCCAGCCATACAGCCACGAGTGGTGTTGCTCGTAGATTTGCTCGATCGCAGCGGTGTGGGCGGGTAGGGACATGGGAGAAACTGGTCAGTTAATGATAATGGCTATTATTAGCCTCTGCTACGTGGTCTCACAATAGCCTTTTCACTTCCTGCCACTGGCTTGCCAAGCGTCACCGATTCTTCGCTGGCGCTTTTTTTCCGCCTGGAAAACGCCTTCCGAGCAAATTTCTGTGGATTAAGCCCTGTGAGTAACTGGTGCTAAGGCCAGTTGATAATAGGGCCTGAAAACTGGATATAACCTGCCCTGTGGATAAGCAGCACTTTAATCCACAGGCTTACACCGGTTATCCAAGGGCCTCATTGTTACCTGGGCACAGGGTTTTGAAACTCTGTACACAGCGTAATATGGGGCTTATAGAGATCTATCCACAGAAACGTGGCTCAGTAAGAATAAACATAAAAACAAAGGTTTTATAAATTTCTCTCTTTTTTATTCTTTTAACCTCGAGTTCTCCACAGCTGGTTAAATTTTGTGCAAAGGGTTCTTTAGAAAGGGCGAAGTCCCTATACTTGCCGACCAGGTCCAGAAACCTGAGCTCAACTATTTCCTGAATGACCTACTTAAGCAGGCACGAGGTGCGTGGTGGATTTCCCTTCCCGTTTTGAAGTGATCGTCATCGGCGGCGGTCATGCCGGTACCGAGGCAGCACTGGCGTCAGCACGCATGGGGGCAAAGACCCTGTTGCTGACGCATAACGTGGAAACCCTCGGTGCCATGAGTTGCAACCCGGCCATCGGTGGCATCGGCAAAAGCCATCTGGTCAAGGAAATCGATGCCCTCGGCGGCGCGATGGCCATGGCTACCGATAAGGGCGGCATCCAGTTTCGCGTGTTGAACAGCCGCAAGGGTCCGGCCGTACGGGCCACCCGTGCGCAAGCCGACCGGATTCTTTACAAGGCAGCTGTCCGCGAAATTCTTGAAAACCAGCCGAACCTGTGGATATTTCAACAGGCTGCTGACGACCTGATCGTCGAGCAGGAGCAAGTCCGTGGTGTGGTTACACAGATGGGTCTGCGCTTCTTCGCCGATTCGGTGGTGTTGACCACCGGTACGTTCCTCGGCGGACTTATCCACATTGGTTTGCAGAATTTCTCCGGCGGTCGCGCCGGCGATCCACCGTCGATTGCTCTCGCCCATCGTTTGCGTGAATTGCCCTTGCGTGTCGGGCGCCTGAAAACCGGCACGCCGCCGCGTATCGATGGCAAGTCTGTGGATTTCTCGGTGATGACCGAGCAGCCGGGCGATACGCCGATCCCGGTGATGTCGTTCATGGGCAACAAGGAACAGCATCCGCGCCAGGTCAGTTGCTGGATCACTCACACCAACGCCCGTACCCACGAAATCATCGCGGCGAACCTCGATCGCTCGCCGATGTACTCGGCTGCCGGTGAAATCGAAGGCGTCGGCCCGCGCTACTGCCCGTCGATCGAAGACAAGATCCACCGCTTTGCCGACAAGGAAAGCCATCAGGTGTTCATCGAACCGGAAGGTCTGACCACCCATGAGCTGTATCCGAATGGAATATCCACAAGCCTGCCGTTCGACGTGCAGTTGCAGATCGTGCAATCGATCCGCGGCATGGAAAACGCGCACATCGTGCGTCCGGGTTATGCGATCGAGTACGACTACTTCGATCCGCGCGACCTGAAGTACAGCCTGGAAACCAAAGTCATCGGCGGTCTGTTCTTCGCCGGGCAGATCAACGGCACCACCGGTTACGAAGAAGCCGGCGCTCAAGGTCTGCTCGCCGGGGCCAACGCTGCGCTGCGTGCCAAGGGCAAAGAAGCCTGGTGTCCGCGCCGCGATGAAGCGTACATCGGCGTTCTGGTCGACGACCTGATCACCCTCGGCACCCAAGAGCCGTACCGCATGTTCACTTCCCGCGCCGAGTACCGCCTGATTCTGCGCGAAGACAATGCCGACCTGCGCCTGACCGAAAAAGGTCGCGAGCTCGGTCTGGTCGATGACGCGCGTTGGGCGGCCTTCTGCAAGAAGCGCGAAAGCATCGAACTGGAAGAGCAGCGCCTGAAAAGCACTTGGGTTCGGCCGAATACCCCGCAGGGCGATGCGATTGCTGACAAGTTCGGCACGCCGCTGACTCACGAATACAACTTGCTCAACCTGTTAAGCCGTCCGGAAATCGATTACGCCGGTCTGGTCGAAGTGACCGGGCAGGGCGCGGAAGATCCGCAGGTCGCCGAGCAGGTTGAGATCAAGACCAAATACGCCGGTTACATCGACCGCCAACAGGACGAAATCGCCCGTCTGCGCGCCAGCGAAGACACGAAATTGCCTGTGGATATCGATTACACCAACATTTCCGGTCTGTCCAAGGAGATCCAGAGCAAACTCGGCGCCACACGTCCCGAAACGCTGGGCCAGGCTTCGCGGATCCCGGGCGTGACCCCGGCAGCGATTTCGCTGTTGATGATTCATTTGAAAAAACGCGGCGCGGGCCGTCAGTTGGAGCAAAGCGCTTGAGTGCCAAGGTCACTTCGCAACACGCCGAAGAGTTATCCACAGGAGCCCGCGAGCTCGGTGTCAATCTCACAGAAACCCAGCATGAATTGCTGCTGGGTTATCTGGCCCTGTTGATCAAATGGAACCAGGCCTACAACCTGACCGCCGTGCGCGATCCAGACGAAATGGTTTCGCGGCACTTGCTCGATAGTCTCAGCGTGATGCCGTTTATCGAAAACGGTCGCTGGCTCGATGTCGGCAGTGGCGGTGGCATGCCTGGTATCCCGCTGGCGATCCTGTACCCGGAATCGCAAGTGACCTGTCTGGACAGCAACGGCAAGAAAACCCGCTTCCTGACGCAGGTCAAACTGGAGCTGAAGCTGGATAACCTGCAAGTTATCCACAGTCGCGTCGAAGCGTTCCAGCCTGCGCAGCCATTCAACGGGATCATTTCCCGGGCGTTCAGCAGCATGGAAAACTTCACCAACTGGACTCGCCACTTGGGCGATGCCGATACACGCTGGCTGGCAATGAAGGGCGTTCATCCGGCCGATGAGCTGGTAGCATTGCCGGCAGATTTCAAACTCGATAGCGAACACGCCCTGGCCGTCCCCGGTTGCCAAGGCCAACGCCATCTGCTGATACTGCGCCGCACGGCATGATTGGGAACACAAGCAAGAATGGCTAAGGTATTCGCGATAGCGAACCAGAAGGGTGGTGTGGGCAAAACCACCACCTGCATCAACCTCGCAGCATCCCTGGTCGCGACCAAGCGCCGGGTGCTGTTGATCGATCTCGATCCACAGGGCAACGCCACCATGGGTAGCGGTGTGGATAAACATGGTCTGGAAAACTCGGTCTACGATCTGCTGATCGGTGAATGCGATCTGGGCCAGGCCATGCACTTCTCCGAGCACGGCGGTTATCAACTGCTGCCGGCCAACCGCGATCTGACCGCGGCCGAAGTGGTGCTGCTGGAGATGCAGATGAAGGAAAGCCGTCTGCGCAGTGCGCTGGCGCCGATCCGTGACAACTACGACTACATTCTGATCGACTGCCCACCGTCGCTGTCGATGCTCACACTCAATGCACTGGTCGCCGCTGACGGGGTGATTATTCCCATGCAGTGCGAATACTTTGCGCTGGAAGGTTTGAGCGACCTTGTGGATAACATCAAGCGCATCGCTGAACTGCTCAATCCGAACCTGAAAGTCGAAGGCCTGCTGCGGACCATGTACGACCCGCGCCTGAGCCTGATGAACGATGTTTCGGCGCAGCTCAAGGAACACTTCGGCGATCAGCTGTACGACACGGTGATCCCGCGCAACATTCGCTTGGCCGAAGCACCGAGCTACGGCATGCCGGCGCTGGCTTACGACAAGCAATCGCGTGGCGCTCTGGCTTATCTGGCTCTGGCGGGCGAGATGGTTCGTCGTCAGCGCAAAAATTCACGCATTGCTGCTGCTCAGCCAACTTAAGGAATCCCCATGGCCGTCAAGAAACGAGGTCTCGGACGTGGACTGGATGCACTGCTGAGTGGTCCGACGGTCAGCGCGCTGGAAGAACAAGCCGCGCAGGCCGACACCCGCGAACTGCAACACCTGCCGCTGGACCTGCTGCAGCGCGGCAAATATCAGCCGCGCCGCGACATGGATCCGCAGGCCCTGGAAGAACTGGCGCAGTCGATCAAGGCCCAGGGCGTGATGCAGCCGATCGTGGTGCGCCCGATCGGCGGCGGTCGCTTCGAGATCATTGCCGGTGAACGCCGCTGGCGCGCCAGTCAGCAGGCCGGGCAGGAAACCATCCCGGCGATGGTCCGCGATGTGCCGGATGAAACCGCGATAGCCATTGCGCTGATTGAGAACATCCAGCGTGAAGACCTCAATCCGATCGAAGAAGCCGTCGCCTTGCAGCGCTTGCAGCAGGAATTCCAGCTGACTCAGCAGCAGGTTGCCGAGGCTGTGGGTAAGTCGCGGGTGACTGTGGCTAACCTGTTGCGACTTATTGCACTGCCCGAAGTGATCAAGACCATGTTGTCGCACGGTGACCTGGAAATGGGTCATGCGCGTGCGTTGCTCGGTCTGCCGGACAATCAGCAGGTCGAAGGGGCGCGACATGTTGTCGCACGAGGGCTGACTGTGCGCCAAACCGAGGCACTGGTTCGTCAGTGGTTGAGTGGCAAACCGGAGCCTGTGGAAGCTGCAAAACCCGACCCGGACATCGCTCGCCTCGAGCAGCGCCTGGCCGAGCGCCTAGGCTCTGCGGTGCAGATTCGCCATGGCAAGAAGGGCAAAGGTCAATTGGTGATTGGTTATAACTCGCTCGACGAGCTTCAAGGTGTGCTCGCACACATCCGCTGAAACATTTCCTCATGTAGCGCGCAGTCGGAAATCACTACCTGACAGTTGAATAGGGGCAGAACCGCCCCTATACTCTGCGCGCATTTTGTCGGCACAAATTATGCCAAGTTATTGAATTTCGGCAGCCGACCATTGGAGAGCAAACGTGATGGAAACCCGCAAGCCAAACCGCCTGCCCTTCCATCGCCTGGCAGTTTTTCCGGTGCTGATGGCTCAATTTGTCGTTTTGCTCATTGCCGCTTTGGCGCTCTGGCAATGGCATGGAGTCGTTGCCGGATACTCGGGACTTTGCGGAGGCCTGATAGCCTTGCTGCCCAATGTTTATTTCGCTCACAGGGCATTTCGGTTTTCCGGCGCCCGAGCAGCCCAGTCCATCGTCCGGTCTTTTTATGCCGGCGAGGCAGGCAAACTTATTTTGACGGCAGTGCTGTTTGCACTGGTGTTCGCAGGTGTGAAGCCACTGGCGCCGATCGCAGTATTCGGCGTGTTCGTGCTGACGCAGTCGGTCAGCTGGTTCGCTCCCCTGCTGATGAGAACAAGACTTTCGAGACCTTAGGGCGTTTGAGGCAACCATGGCAGAGACAACCGCTTCGGGCTATATCCAGCACCACTTGCAGAACCTGACTTTCGGTCAGCTACCCAACGGCGGCTGGGGCTTTGCCCACACCGCAGCAGAGGCCAAGGAAATGGGCTTCTGGGCTTTCCACGTCGATACCCTCGGCTGGTCGGTCGCGCTGGGTCTGATCTTCGTTCTTCTTTTCCGCATGGCGGCAAAGAAAGCGACGTCGGGTCAGCCGGGTGCCTTGCAGAACTTCGTTGAAGTATTGGTCGAATTCGTCGATGGCAGCGTGAAAGACAGCTTCCATGGCCGTAGCCCGGTGATCGCACCGTTGGCACTGACCATCTTCGTCTGGGTGTTCCTGATGAACGCCGTCGACCTGGTACCGGTCGACTGGATTCCTCAACTGGCCATCCTGATTTCCGGCGATGCCCACATCCCGTTCCGCGCCGTGTCGACCACCGACCCGAACGCGACCCTGGGCATGGCGTTCTCGGTTTTCGCACTGATCATTTTCTACAGCATCAAGGTCAAGGGCATCGGCGGCTTCATCGGCGAACTGACCCTGCACCCGTTCGGCAGCAAGAACATCTTCGTTCAGGCCCTGCTGATCCCGGTGAACTTCCTGCTGGAATTCGTCACCCTGATCGCCAAGCCGATCTCTCTGGCTCTGCGTCTGTTCGGCAACATGTATGCCGGCGAGCTGGTGTTCATTCTCATCGCTGTGATGTTCGGCAGCGGCCTGCTCTGGCTCAGCGGCCTGGGCGTTGTTCTGCAGTGGGCGTGGGCTGTATTCCACATCCTGATCATCACCCTGCAGGCGTTCATCTTCATGATGCTGACCATCGTCTACCTGTCGATGGCGCACGAAGAAAACCATTAAGACCAGTCTCGACTAGTCTGATGTTCCTCCCGGTCAAACGGGAGGGAGCTCCTTGCGGGGCAGCTGAAACGATTTGTTTTACCGCTTTAATCTAAAAAACCTAAACCATACGACGTAAAAGTCGGGAGGAAAGATGGAAACTGTAGTTGGTCTAACCGCTATCGCTGTTGCACTGTTGATCGGCCTGGGCGCACTGGGTACCGCAATTGGTTTCGGCCTGCTGGGCGGCAAGTTCCTGGAAGGCGCAGCGCGTCAGCCAGAAATGGTTCCAATGCTGCAAGTGAAAATGTTCATCGTTGCCGGTCTGCTCGACGCCGTAACCATGATCGGTGTTGGTATCGCTCTGTTCTTCACCTTTGCGAACCCGTTCGTTGGTCAGATCGCTGGCTGATTACTCGGATCTTCCGGGTAATTTGGTGTGATGGACAACGTAACTGCGAGGTGTTGGCGTGAACATTAATGCGACCCTGATTGGCCAGTCCGTTGCGTTCCTGATTTTTGTACTGTTCTGCATGAAGTATGTATGGCCTCCGGTCATCGCTGCTCTGCACGAACGTCAAAAGAAGATCGCTGATGGTCTGGACGCTGCCAGCCGTGCAGCTCGCGACCTGGAGTTGGCCCAAGAGAAAGCGGGTCAGCAACTGCGCGAAGCGAAAGCTCAGGCAGCTGAAATCATCGAGCAAGCCAAGAAACGCGGTAACCAGATCGTCGAAGAGGCTGTTGAAAAAGCCCGTATCGACGCTGACCGTGTGAAGGTGCAGGCTCAAGCCGAGATCGAACAGGAACTGAACAGCGTCAAAGACAAGCTGCGTGCCCAAGTGGGCTTGCTGGCTGTTGGCGGCGCCGAGAAGATCCTGGGTGCCACAATCGATCAAAACGCGCACGCAGAGCTGGTTAACCAACTGGCTGCTGAAATCTAAGCGAGGGCGATCATGGCAGAACTGACCACGTTGGCCCGACCTTACGCTAAGGCGGCCTTCGAGCACGCTCAGGCCCACCAGCAACTGGCCAATTGGTCAGCCATGCTCGGCCTGGCAGCAGCGGTGTCGCAAGACGACACCCTGCAGCGCGTGCTCAAGGCCCCGCGACTGACGAGCGCAGAAAAGGCCGCCACGTTCATTGACGTGTGCGGCGACAAGTTTGATGAAAAGGCACGCAATTTCATCAACGTCGTTGCCGAGAACGACCGTCTCCTGCTTCTGCCGGAGATCGCCGCTCTGTTCGACCTGTACAAGGCCGAACAAGAGAAATCGGTAGACGTTGAAGTAACCAGTGCATTTGCATTGAACCAAGAACAGCAAGACAAACTCGCCAAGGTTCTCAGTGCACGACTCAACCGGGAAGTGCGCCTGCAAGTTGCGGAGGACGCTGCCTTGATTGGTGGTGTCGTGATCCGCGCCGGCGACCTGGTTATCGATGGCTCGATTCGCGGCAAAATCGCGAAACTTGCCGAAGCATTGAAATCTTGAGTTTGAAGGGGCAGCAGAGCAATGCAGCAACTCAATCCTTCCGAAATAAGTGAAATTATCAAGGGCCGCATCGACAAGCTCGATGTGACCTCCCAAGCCCGTAACGAAGGCACTGTCGTCAGCGTATCTGACGGCATCGTGCGGATTCACGGTCTGGCCGACGTCATGTACGGCGAGATGATCGAGTTTCCGGGCGGCGTCTACGGTATGGCCCTCAACCTGGAGCAGGACTCCGTAGGTGCCGTGGTATTGGGCTCCTACCAGTCGCTGGCTGAAGGCATGAGCGCCAAGTGCACCGGCCGCATCCTCGAAGTTCCTGTTGGTAAGGAATTGCTGGGCCGCGTAGTCGATGCTCTGGGTAACCCTGTTGACGGTAAAGGTCCACTGGGCAACACCGAGACCGACGCGGTCGAGAAAGTTGCTCCAGGCGTGATCTGGCGTAAGTCGGTAGACCAGCCTGTACAGACTGGCTACAAGGCTGTCGATGCCATGATCCCTGTCGGCCGTGGCCAGCGTGAGCTGATCATCGGTGACCGTCAGATCGGTAAGACCGCTCTGGCGATCGACGCGATCATCAACCAGAAAGACAGCGGCATTTTCTGCGTCTACGTAGCCATCGGTCAGAAGCAATCGACCATCGCCAACGTGGTTCGCAAGCTGGAAGAAAACGGCGCCCTGGCCAACACGATCATCGTGGCTGCCAGTGCTTCGGAATCTCCTGCGCTGCAATTCCTGGCACCGTACTCCGGTTGCACCATGGGTGAATTCTTCCGCGACCGCGGTGAAGACGCGCTGATCGTTTATGACGATCTGTCCAAGCAGGCAGTGGCTTACCGCCAGATCTCCCTGCTGCTGCGCCGTCCACCAGGCCGTGAAGCTTACCCAGGCGACGTGTTCTATCTCCACTCTCGTCTGCTGGAGCGCGCATCCCGCGTTTCGGAAGAATACGTAGAGAAGTTCACCAACGGCGCAGTGACCGGCAAAACCGGTTCCCTGACCGCACTGCCGATCATCGAAACCCAGGCTGGCGACGTTTCCGCGTTCGTTCCGACCAACGTGATTTCCATCACCGACGGTCAGATCTTCCTGGAATCGGCCATGTTCAACTCGGGCATCCGCCCGGCAGTGAACGCCGGTGTTTCGGTATCCCGTGTGGGTGGTGCCGCTCAGACCAAGATCATCAAGAAGCTCTCCGGTGGTATCCGTACCGCTCTGGCTCAGTACCGTGAACTGGCGGCATTCGCCCAGTTCGCTTCTGACCTGGACGAAGCGACCCGCAAGCAACTTGAGCATGGTCAGCGCGTTACCGAGCTGATGAAGCAGAAGCAATACGCACCAATGTCGATCGCTGACATGGCGCTGTCGCTGTATGCCGCTGAGCGTGGGTTCCTGACTGACATTGAAATCGCCAAGGTCGGCAGCTTCGAACAAGCGCTGATCGCTTTCTTCAACCGCGATCACGCCGATTTGATGGCCAAGATCAACGTTAAAGGTGACTTCAATGACGAAATCGACGCTGGCATGAAAGCCGGTATCGAGAAGTTCAAGGCCACCCAAACCTGGTAAGCCGCAGCGGGAGCCGCGAGGCTCCCGCTTGCTAACCTGATAGGTGTTACATGGCAGGCGCAAAAGAGATTCGCAGTAAGATTGCGAGCATCAAAAGCACGCAAAAGATTACCAGCGCCATGGAAAAAGTGGCGGTCAGCAAAATGCGCAAGGCACAAATGCGCATGGCTGCTAGCCGTCCTTATGCGGAGCGTATCCGCCAGGTAATTGGGCATCTGGCCAACGCCAACCCGGAATACCGCCACCCGTTCATGATCGACCGCGAAATCAAGCGCGTCGGTTATGTCGTCGTGAGCAGTGACCGTGGTCTGTGCGGCGGCTTGAACACCAACCTGTTCAAGGCCCTGGTCAAGGACATGGCGGTAAACCGCGAAAACGGCGTCGAGATTGATCTGTGTGTAGTCGGTAGCAAGGGTGCGGCCTTTTTCCGCAACTTCGGCGGTAACGTCGTTGCAGCTATCAGCCACCTGGGTGAAGAGCCGTCGATCAATGATCTGATCGGCAGCGTCAAGGTGATGCTGGATGCCTACCTGGACGGCCGTATCGATCGCCTGTCCGTGGTGTCCAACAAGTTCATCAACACCATGACGCAACAGCCTACCGTGGAGCAGTTGATTCCACTGGTGGCAACCCCGGATCAGGATCTCAAGCACCACTGGGACTATCTCTACGAACCGGACGCCAAAGAGCTGCTTGACGGCTTGATGGTCCGTTACGTCGAGTCGCAGGTCTACCAGGCGGTGGTCGAGAACAACGCGGCTGAACAGGCTGCGCGGATGATCGCGATGAAGAACGCTACCGACAACGCCGGTGATTTGATCAGCGATTTGCAGCTGATCTACAACAAGGCGCGTCAGGCTGCGATCACCCAAGAGATCTCGGAAATCGTCGGCGGCGCTGCCGCGGTTTAACGGTTCAAATATTCAGAGGATCCAGCTATGAGTAGCGGACGTATCGTTCAAATCATCGGCGCCGTTATCGACGTGGAATTTCCACGCGACAGCGTACCGAGCATCTACAACGCGCTGACTGTACAAAGCGCGGCCGCAACCACCCTGGAAGTTCAGCAGCAGCTGGGCGACGGCGTGGTGCGTACCATTGCGATGGGTTCCACCGAGGGCTTGAAGCGCGGTCTGGAAGTCACCGACTCTGGCGCAGCCATCTCCGTACCGGTCGGTAAAGCGACCCTGGGCCGGATCATGGACGTCCTCGGTAACCCGATCGACGAAGCTGGCCCGATCGACACCGAAGAGCGCTGGGGCATTCACCGCGCAGCACCTTCGTTCGCCGAGCAAGCAGGCGGCAACGACCTGCTGGAAACCGGCATCAAGGTTATCGACTTGGTCTGCCCGTTCGCCAAGGGCGGTAAAGTCGGTCTGTTCGGTGGTGCCGGTGTAGGCAAAACCGTAAACATGATGGAACTGATCCGTAACATCGCCATCGAGCACAGCGGTTATTCCGTGTTCGCAGGTGTGGGTGAGCGTACTCGTGAGGGTAACGACTTCTACCACGAGATGAAGGACTCCAACGTTCTGGACAAAGTGGCACTGGTTTACGGTCAGATGAACGAGCCGCCGGGAAACCGTCTGCGCGTAGCACTGACCGGCCTGACCATGGCCGAGAAGTTCCGTGACGAAGGTAACGACGTTCTGCTGTTCGTCGACAACATCTATCGTTACACCCTGGCCGGTACTGAAGTATCCGCACTGCTGGGCCGTATGCCTTCGGCAGTAGGTTACCAGCCGACCCTGGCTGAAGAGATGGGCGTTCTGCAGGAACGTATCACTTCGACCAAGGAAGGTTCGATCACCTCGATCCAAGCGGTATACGTACCTGCGGACGACTTGACCGACCCGTCGCCAGCGACCACTTTCGCCCACTTGGACGCCACCGTCGTTCTGTCCCGTGACATCGCTTCCCTGGGTATCTACCCAGCGGTAGATCCACTGGATTCGACTTCGCGTCAGCTGGACCCGAACGTGATCGGCCAGGACCACTACGACACCGCTCGCGGCGTTCAGTATGTTCTGCAGCGTTACAAAGAGCTGAAAGACATCATCGCGATCCTGGGTATGGACGAGCTGTCGGAAGCCGACAAACAGTTGGTTAACCGTGCTCGTAAAATCCAGCGCTTCTTGTCGCAGCCGTTCTTCGTGGCTGAAGTCTTCACCGGTGCTTCGGGTAAATACGTTTCCTTGAAAGACACCATTGCTGGCTTCAAAGGCATCCTCAACGGTGACTACGACCACCTGCCAGAACAAGCGTTCTACATGGTTGGCGGCATCGAAGAAGCGATCGAGAAAGCCAAGAAACTGTAATCCCGGCGCCCGGCAACGGGCGCTAATTTAGGTTGAGGCAATCAGATGGCTATGACAGTCCATTGCGATATCGTCAGCGCGGAAGGGGAAATCTTTTCCGGCCTGGTCGAGATGGTGATTGCGCACGGTGCACTGGGTGATCTTGGTATCGCTCTGGGTCACGCGCCGCTGATCACTAATCTCAAGCCGGGTCCGATCCGCCTGATCAAGCAAGGCGGGGAAGCCGAGGTGTTCTACATCTCCGGTGGTTTCCTCGAGGTTCAGCCGAACATGGTCAAGGTACTTGCCGATACCGTGCAACGTGCCGCCGACCTGGATGAAGCTCAGGCTCAGGCAGCTCTCAAGGCTGCCGAGAATGCCCTGAACGAAAAAGGCGCGGACTTCGATTACGGCGCCGCTGCCACTCGTCTGGCCGAGGCTGCAGCCCAGCTGCGCACCGTCCAGCAGATCCGCAAGAAGTTTGGCGGTTAATCCGCCAGCCGCTTGTTGTGCGATTGATAAAAAAGGGTAGCCTCGGCTACCCTTTTTTCTTTTCCGAATTCCCACAACCCGGTCGCAGTTGCTGACCACCCAGGATTGGTAGCCAGTCATGTCTCTCGAAATCGTTATCCTCGCGGCCGGTCAAGGCACTCGCATGCGCTCGGCGCTGCCCAAGGTGCTGCACCCGATTGCCGGCAACTCCATGCTCGGCCATGTTATCCACAGCGCTCGGCAACTTGATCCACAACGCATTCACGTGGTGATCGGTCACGGTGCCGATGTGGTGCGTGAGCGGCTGGCAGCTGATGACCTGAATTTCGTGTTGCAGGACAAGCAACTGGGCACTGGCCACGCCACCGCCCAGGCGGTGCCGTTCATTGAAGCCGACACCGTGCTGATTCTTTACGGTGATGTGCCGCTGATCGAAGTCGAAACCCTGCAACGTCTGCTCAAGCATGTCGTACCGGGCCAGATGGGTTTGCTCACTGTCGAGCTGGATGACCCGACCGGTTACGGCCGCATCGTGCGTGATGCTGACGGCAAGGTCGCGGCAATCGTCGAGCACAAGGACGCCAGCGAAGCGCAACGTGCGATCACCGAAGGCAACACCGGCATCCTCGCTGTGCCGGCCGATCGTCTGGCTGACTGGATGAGTCGCCTCTCGAACAATAACGCGCAGGGCGAGTACTACCTCACCGACGTGATCGAAATGGCGGTCAGCGATGGTTTGGTCGTGGCTACCGAACAACCGCACGACCCGATGGAAGTGCAGGGCGCAAATGATCGCAAGCAGCTCTCTGAACTGGAGCGTCATTACCAGTTGCGCGCCGGCCGTCGCCTGATGGCTCAAGGCGTTACCCTGCGCGACCCTGCGCGTTTCGATGTGCGTGGCGAAGTCAGCGTCGGCCGCGATGTGCTGATCGACATCAACGTGATCCTCGAAGGCAAGGTGATCATTGAAGACGACGTACAGATCGGCCCGAACTGCGTGATCAAGGACAGCACCCTGCGCAAAGGCGTGGTGATCAAGGCCAACAGTCATATCGAAGGTGCCATTCTCGGTGAGGGCAGCGACGCTGGTCCTTTCGCGCGTCTGCGTCCAGGCACTGTGCTCGAGGCTCGCGCTCATGTGGGCAACTTCGTTGAGCTGAAAAATGCGCACATGGGCGAAGGTGCAAAGGCTGGCCACCTGACCTACCTGGGCGATGCCGAAATCGGTGCACGCACCAACATCGGCGCCGGCACCATCACCTGCAACTACGATGGCGCCAACAAGTGGAAGACGGTGTTGGGCGCTGATGTATTCATCGGTTCCAACAATTCGCTGGTTGCCCCTGTGGATATCTCCAACGGTGCGACGACCGCAGCCGGCTCGACCATCACCCAGAATGTGGATAACGCCCAATTGGCGGTTGGCCGAGCGCGACAGAAGAATATCGACGGCTGGAAGCGCCCGGAAAAGATCAACAAATCCTGACTTATCCACACCACCCCTGTAGGAGTGAGCCTGCTCGCGAATGCTGTATCTCAGTGACATATCCAGTCACTGACTCCCCTTTCGCGAACACGCTCGCTCCCCACACAGCTCAACCTTTCTGAATTTTTCTCCCTGCGTCTTGACGGCAACCTTTCGATAGAGTTTCATTGCTTACGTTATCTTTCGAATCGAAACTTAAGCCGCCATGTCCAAGCGCAATACGCCCCAGCGTCGTCATAACATCCTCGCCTTGCTCAACGAGCAGGGCGAAGTCAGTGTCGATGAGCTGGCCAAGCGCTTTGAAACTTCCGAAGTTACGATTCGCAAGGATCTCGCGGCGCTGGAAACCCATGGTCTGTTGCTGCGTCGTTACGGCGGTGCGATCACCATGCCGCAAGAGCTGGTCGCGGAAACAGCGCAGAGTATTTCCAAGTACAAGCAGGCAATCGCCCGCGCGGCGGTCAAACGCATCCGCGAGCACGCGCGCATCATCATCGACAGCGGCAGCACCACCGCCGCGATGATTCCCGAACTGGGCCAGCAACCGGGCCTGGTGGTGATGACCAATTCCTTGCACGTTGCCAATGCCTTGAGCGAACTGGAACACGAGCCAGTGCTGCTGATGACCGGCGGTACTTGGGATCCACACTCGGAATCCTTTCAGGGCCAGGTCGCCGAGCAAGTACTACGCTCTTACGACTTCGACCAACTGTTCATCGGCGCCGACGGCATCGACCTGGTGCGCGGCACCACCACCTTCAATGAACTGCTCGGCCTCAGCCGGGTGATGGCCGACGTTGCACGAGAAGTCATCGTTATGGTCGAGGCCGACAAGATCGGTCGCAAGATTCCCAACCTGGAGCTGCCCTGGAGCAGCATCCATACCCTCATTACCGATGATCGCCTGTCTGTCGAGGCACGCGATCAGCTTCAGGCCCGCGGGATCACCTTGATCTGTGCGGCTGTCAGTCAGGAGAAATAACCATGTGTGGCATTGTCGGCGCAGTAGCTGAACGTAATATCACCGCCATCCTTCTCGAAGGCCTGAAGCGCCTCGAATACCGCGGCTATGACAGCGCCGGTGTGGCGGTCTATACCAATGAAGAAACCCTGGAGCGCATGCGCCGTCCGGGCAAGGTCAGCGAACTGGAAACCGCATTGGCCGAACAGCCGCTGGCCGGTCGTCTCGGTATTGCCCACACTCGTTGGGCCACCCATGGCGCGCCCTGCGAACGCAATGCCCACCCGCATTTTTCCGGCGACATTGCGGTGGTGCACAACGGCATCATCGAGAACCACGAAGCCCTGCGCGAGCAACTCAAAGCATTGGGCTATGCGTTCAGTTCGGACACCGACACCGAAGTCATCGCCCACCTGCTGACCCACAAGCTCAAGGAACAACCGGACCTGACTGCCGCGCTCAAAGCGACCGTCAAGGAACTGCACGGCGCCTATGGTCTGGCGGTGATCAATGCCCGGCAACCGGATCGTCTGGTTGCCGCGCGCAGTGGCAGTCCATTGGTGATCGGCCTCGGTCTGGGCGAAAACTTCCTCGCCTCCGACCAGTTGGCCCTGCGTCAGGTCACTGACCGTTTCATGTACCTGGAAGAAGGCGATATCGCTGAAATCCGTCGCGACAGCGTGCAGATCTGGGACGTAAACGGCAACGCTGTCGAGCGCCAGACCGTGCAGTACACCGACGGTGCCGAAGCCGCCGACAAGGGCGAGTTCCGCCACTACATGCTCAAGGAAATCCACGAACAACCGGCCGTGGTCCAACGCACCCTCGAAGGTCGCCTGGGCAACAATCAAGTGCTGGTTGAGGCCTTCGGTCCGCAAGCCGCCGAGCTGTTCGCCAAAGTGCGCAATGTGCAGATCGTCGCCTGTGGCACCAGTTATCACGCCGGTATGGTCGCGCGCTACTGGCTCGAAGAACTGGCCGGTATTCCGTGCCAGGTCGAAGTCGCCAGCGAATTCCGTTACCGCAAAGTGGTGGTGCAGCCAGACACGCTGTTCGTGACCATTTCGCAATCCGGCGAAACCGCTGACACCCTCGCCGCGTTGCGCAATGCCAAGGAGCTGGGCTTCCTCGCCAGCCTGGCGATCTGCAACGTCGGTATCAGCTCGCTCGTGCGGGAGTCCGACCTGACCCTGCTGACCCAGGCCGGCCGCGAAATCGGCGTGGCCTCGACCAAAGCCTTCACCACGCAACTGGTCGGCCTGTTGCTGCTGACCCTGTCGCTGGGTCAGGTGCGCGGCACTCTGGCCAACGGCGTTGAAGCCACGCTGGTCGAAGAGCTGCGTCGTCTGCCGACCCGTCTCGGCGAAGCGCTGGCGATGGACAGCACCGTGGAAAAGATCGCCGAGCTGTTTGCCGAGAAAAACCACACCCTGTTCCTCGGCCGTGGCGCGCAATTCCCGGTGGCGATGGAAGGTGCCTTGAAACTCAAGGAAATCTCCTACATCCACGCCGAAGCCTACCCGGCTGGTGAGCTGAAACACGGTCCGCTGGCACTTGTGGATAACGATATGCCGGTGGTGACCGTCGCGCCGAACAACGAACTGCTGGAGAAGCTCAAGTCCAACTTGCAGGAAGTCCGCGCTCGCGGCGGCGAGTTGATCGTGTTCGCGGATGAGAAGGCTGCGATGACCAACGGCGAAGGTACCCACGTGGTGCAAATGCCGCACATCCACGACATTCTCTCGCCGATCCTTTATACGATCCCGTTGCAACTGTTGTCGTACTACGTCGCCGTGCTCAAGGGCACCGACGTCGATCAACCGCGCAACCTGGCGAAATCGGTGACCGTGGAATAAGTTATCCACAGTTAATCTACTCTTGATCGTAAATATTAAAGTCTGTCTCTGAGTATTAAAGTCTGTCTCGCTTGGAGCCTTTGGGGGCTCCGAGCAGAGATCCCTCTACTGCCCCCTCTGGTGCCTCGAAATATTGGGTACTCCTCCTTGCTGCTCACCATCCAACCGCACGAGTCTCTCCGCTCCTTCATCGAAAGGCATTTTTACCTGGACCCCCGATCACCCGAGTCGATAAAGCTCAAGGAAATATCCAGGTACTACATGCGAGGATGGTCTATCGGGGTGATCGCTGACCTGCTAGGCAGAGCTGATACATATGAATTCAATCGTCTGCTGCATGAACACACGAGTTATTCGCAGGTAGGGGTTTTCCCAGACTTCGGCCAATCCAGCTATACCAGATGCAATTATCAGGATTCCGAAACGAGATTTGAAACCGAAAGTCAACGAGTTGGAATTTGCATTGACTGTGTAAAAGAGGACATTGAGTCGCTTGGTTTCCCTTACTGGAGACGTGACCACAGATATGTGGAGGTATGTGCGAAGCACAATACAATCCTGCTTAGACAATGCCCTATATGTAGGCACGATATCCGATATCATCGCCAAGGATATGGTCATGATCTACTTTGGGTCGGGTGTAAAGGGAGCTATGTCCATCAGTGCGAACCCACGAAAAATCCACACGAATATAAACTGACATTCGCAAGAATTTTCGCGGAAATCGGAGAATCAAAATTCGCCGTTGATTTGGAGTCTGTTATAGAACATCTTGCGGGTCAGGCAAATAAAATGGCACTGGAGGGAAGTATTAGTGAGGAGGAGTTAATGGCGATAAATTGGAGGCTTAAAAACTCTAAAGGAATTACCGACACATGGTTGAAATATCGCCCTGACGATAGGTATTCTCATAATATTATTGAAGTTATAGCAATGTTGTATGGCAGCTTTGCTGCTTTACTAGACAGTCTGCGTCAAACAGATAAGCTGGTTCGCAACATAGATGACCTGATGCGTGTTGAGTACCAAGACAGGTATTAGGATTAATTGTCCTCCTTGTCGCCGAAATAGTCGCTGAACGCATTCCCCAAATCATCATTTGTTGGTTTTCCTAAAGGCGGTCGCTTAGGGCGCTTCGGGTTTTGAGCCTTCATGTCGGTATCCAGCTTCAAGCTTTTATGAGCTTCACGTTCTTCAGCCGTCAGCGCACCTTTGAAAGCAGCTTGAGCGACACGATGGTCGCGCTCCTTCCTAACGAACTGCACCACATTCGAGCGTATGGGAGAGCCAAATGGGCAATTGAGGTCATCACGTTTGGAGTTCTTTTGAATAGCAATCCGCTCCAGTTCCTCAACGTCCACCCGGTACGAATAATATGAGCTTGAGACATAAGCCCTTTGCACATCCTCAATTTCAACCCATGCGCGATTTGAGGAACGAGCCTGGATATATGCCTGTACCATTAGGTGAATGGCTGCACGCTTTAGCCCATAGCTCCCGCGGTAGATTTCGTAAGAAAAATCTTTGGGATTGGCCCGAATTCGACCATCACTCACGGTAATACATTCGTCTATGAATTCAGCCCAGATTTTTGACTCTAGGGCGTCTGGCCACATGATTCTCGGCTCTGCGACTAGGCGTTGGGTGTCTTCCTGATTACGTTTAAGCAGCTTATGTCCCAAACTGAAATTAGATACGTACACCATGGGTAAGCCAAGGCCGGACATAGTAAGCAGTATGTCGGTTGTAAGGGTTGCCCCTTTCCCAGGTGTTAAATGCTGCATTTCCTCAAGGATTGCCAGCGAGATACCGCGTTGATGTGCTTGCTGCTGCGCTCTTAATCTGAGGATTGCAGTGTTCTCTCGTGTAGTCGCTTCAATGCCAAGAAAATCCGTGAGCAGCTGCTTACCAGAAGCTTTACCTTTAGCGCTGGCGTACCAGTAAGATTCGGCTGTTTGAGGTTCCATGTAATGATTTAGCTTGAACTCAGTAGGGCCGGGCATAGCGCGAAGTAGCGCTTCGATGGTTGCCGATTTACCCACACCCGCCAAGCCAGTAAGGCAGATTGGGAAAGTTTCGGCTGTTATAGGGTAGTACATGCCTTTGACAAACGTTTGTTCTGTTTCGGAACGTATTGCCGAATGGACTACTGCTTTCCCCACTAGCTCTGCAATAAGCTCTAAACTGAATTGATTTGGCAGGTAAATTTGTCTTAGTGACATATCAAGGATGTGTGCGGCTAACATAGGTGGTAGTCGATCTATGTCGCCGACGGGTTTTGGTCGGACTGTTACCTTTTTCCGTATGTGCTCGATGTCAATCAAACCATCGAATCTGGTTCGCAGTCTTTCAATCATGGCTTATTACCTACCAGTCGTCTTTGATCATCTAAGTCTCGCTGTGTTTCAAGACTCTTAGCCGGACGTCCTGACTTTCTCACTCCAGCGTGCCAAGGCTTGCCCGTCTCATTTTCAAACTCTTGATAGTGATGCTGATCAATGGCAATTTTTTCTTTTCTGCGTTTTGCTTGAGCCCGGAGACGTGATTCGTTGATGTACTGAAGGTCTTCGAGCGAAATGTCCGTGCTGCCACGTCTTGTGCTTGCGGTGAAAACGCAGTTGAGTTCGTAAAGCCTTCCCTCAACCTCTATCCATATGTGTCGAACGCACATTGTCATGGTATATGCTGTTGCGTGAATCACGCGACCACCAGCAACTCGGTCAAATATACCTGTATCGGTCAATTCTTTTGAGTTGTACTTTCTCCCGAATAAATAGACACCTTTTTCCCTGATCACCGCAGGCATAGGCGTCAAAAATTCCCTTACAGCTTCTTCTGGCGACATCTTGATGCCATGATTGCGGCCAAGTGCATCGTGATAGTTCCATACGTTCAGAGGGGTCGGCGAAAAGCCTTCCAGCCACATTTCCTCATCCATACGGTCGCTAGCGTCGGATGTTTCATTGTCCTTGATAACCCGACGTATCTCTCGACGTGACATTTCAACAAGATTGAGGCCGCTATGAACATGTGCCGGCTGATCTTTGAACTTTTTATCTCTAGGATGAGAGGATTCAACTGTGGCTTTAGATTGCCCAGAATGTGTAGGGGTAATTTCCAAGCGGCCTAACCATTCTTTTGCACCAGAGACATCTATATGCACTCCTGGACCTCTATCGAATATCATCTGGCTTGAGAGTCCTTCGCAGGGCCACTCCTCAGGTTTGATATTCATACCAAATAGCTTGCAGTATTTAACTTTGCCGATTGCAATGCAAAATAGGGCCATCCGGTACGCCTCCAAACTTTCCCTGCCTCTGGCAAAGCCTATACCTACAACGGCTCCTGAAAGTGCACACACTGCTCTCACCACACAAAATGAATCCAGTGGCGATCCTTCGATGAACCCAGATAATTTTTCCTCTGGATAATAACCATCAAATTCTAATCGCTGATTGAGGTTACCTATCATCTGCGCAAAGCTCCCAATGTCGCCGAATTTTGCACGCGCAGCGCTTGGCCCTTTCATCGCTTGGGCAAGGGCAGAGGGGTTTGTTAGCCGTTGTACCCAATTCCAGAACTGATTGAAGCTTGGATAAGGCTCACCGTCGGGATGGTAGAACTCTTTCCCCGCTGAGCCCTGGCGAGTACGGCAACCAAATGTCTTTCGCAGTGAATCCCCGTAGATGTCGTCCTTGGTCTTGTCTACCCGTGAGTGCTTCGAGAAGGCAGTTAGGATTTTCTCCTTCATGTCAGGAGTTATGGGATACCCATGATTCTGGCCTTGGCCGGATGGGCGACCCAGTTTCTTATCGGTTTTCTCACTTCTGTCCCACTTTCCACATGCGTCCAAGCGGGGCATCAATGCCCATTTTGTTTGCCCAAATACGAGATAAGTGAAGAACCATAGCCGGATACGTGCGGGGTGCTGCCTCGGCCTTGAAGTCCTAGCGTGAGCATTAATAACTGCCTCCGGGTCGTCCGAGGCCAGTATCTCTGCTCTCTTGGGAATAAGTTCTACGATCCTCAGTAGGCGGCCGTCAACTATCTCCTCGTACGACCGTTTCGAGCTAACGCGGCGGCTTTCGCGCCATTTGGTTTCGATGCCTGCTGCCGCTGTCAGCCATGGCGGATAATCATGGCTACCTGTCTCTACGATCTCACCAGCCTCCAGCGCTGCTTCGAAGCGCAGCCGGGTCATCGTGTGCAGCTTCGCAGATGACCCTTTTTCATCGAATTCGACCAAGCGGACACGGTTACACCCGCCATCACTGATGAGAAAGTGGTATTCCTTTCCTTTGACGAGCTCACCGCAGCCTTGTGGTGCAATCAGTCGAGATCCCGCCATCATAGAGCGGCTTCCGAGAAAAAATGGCGATAGTGCTCAATCACTTCGCACCGGGCCTGCCCAAGTGGTTGGTCGATCTGTATGTATTGAAATAAGTCTACTGGTAGCGATCTAGTCCAAATATCTTGATATATGCGGGCGATGAACTGGTCGCGATGCCCCCACTTGTTGCCATAGGTGATGGCCGCCAGTGCCGGAGGGCGGCCAATATTAAAATCTTCTTGTAATTGGTGGCTGAAGTCCTCCAGTAAATTTTGGTCAAGGCTGAGAGGACGGTCATGTAAACCAAAAATCTGATCTAGATTGGCTACAACAATGGGGTCAATATCGTCGAGCGAGAGATTTACTGTTCTGATACCGGCGCTTGCATAATAAGTTTCTTCTAGGTGAAGGCGTAACTCTGCGCGTTCACGATCTTTTCTTCGAGCTTCTAATGATTTAACCGCTGAACGCCGTTTCTCCATAAAATCAAACTTAGAAAGTTTGATGTTCCAGTTTAGAGCATAGGGCGCCGTGCCCGGCTCGCGGAGGTAGATCAGTAGGTCACCCAGGTATGGGTAGGCGGACCACTGGCGTTCGCCGTACGGCGTTTCTATCACCACCTTAGCATGGTCCATCCCTATATCTTTTGCTGCGGCGAGAGTTCCGACTAGAGGACTGAGACTCAAGCCAAGGGCGAAAGGGTGGCCATGCAGGGGATGTACATGCGGCACCGGGTGCAGCATTTTTTGCTCATGAATTTCAAACACTGCTGGATTGAACAACGCCAGTTGTGTGAACACTCGTTCAGGAATGGATAGCAGGTGAAGTGTGCGGCCGAGCTTTCGGCTGTTAAGGCGGCAGATCCTCGAAGTCTTCGGGGCTTCACCTGGTACAGCACAAATGGCGGGAACGTAATCGTCCCCCCACCGGAAATTGCCCTGGCGGTCTCTAATCCGCTTCAGCGTTTTTTCAGAAATCATTATTGTCCTTACCCATACCACTTGTTCTGCCAGCGGTGGCCAAGTGGAGTACATGCGTACGAAAGGCGTACGCACACGACCTGGTGCTGTTGAGGCACCCGGATTTACGTTTCAAGGGACGAAGGGGGACCGCAGGACTTGACGCCCCGCGCATGCAGATAGACAATGGCTGTGTCAGGGCACTAATCTTGACACAGGGGCTTGGGGTAAAACTCAGGCCTTTGTCTATTCTGGCTCCCCGAAAAGCTAACCAGAATTCTTCATACCGCTTACCTCTTTATATTCTAATAACTTGGCTATTTTAATTGGCAGCGAACTTTTTGCTCTTGGCGCAGAGCGATTTGGAGACTTAGCATACGCCGCTATGTATGCTTTTTTAGATCGGTTCGCAGTTAAGCCTATAGCGATTACTGCGCATGGTAACGCTATGAAAGCTGTGTTGACAACCTTAAAAGCTTTTTGCACAGCGCACACAAGATTCCGGTCCCTTCCCTAGCTGCTTGATATAGCGTAAGTTTGTACGGTTAATGTGTGCAAAAGGTTTCAATTGCTCTTCGTTGGATAACGTAAAAGTTATCCACATTGCTAAGGCGTAGCTGAATATCTACGCTGTCTGATAGTCCCAAACAAACTATCCACATCTTCCATCCGGCTACAATAAGTTATCCACAGCACGTTTGCGTGCCCGAGAAACCTCTCGCATGGAGAGGTGCCCATGGCTACCTCTTGTTTTGGACTTTCCCTCGCTTGGCTACCGGGAGAGACGTTCTTCAGTCTTTGCAGTCGTCTGCATTTCCTGTCTGGTCACCTCCGCCCAGCTGCGACTACCGAGCAGCTGTTCAGCCTCTCAGAACGGTGCATCAAGCACGATGTGCCTTGTGGTTTGGATGCTTTCGAGCGGAACACCTCGGGCCTTTGGGGAGAAGCCATCTCCATCATCGAACAGCGCACCATTTTCCCGTTCTTCTCCCCTTTTCAGTCAGATAGCTCAGTCGCCGCCGCCCTTGTTCAAATCAGAGGCCCATCGCTTGGACCGCTGAAGTACCAACTCGGCCTCGTTTGTGGAGGATTCGGTGCTGATCATCCTTTGCGAGCATGCCGGTCCTGCATGGCTCGGGATCTGGACTCGTGTGGGGTCTCATATTGGCATCTGTCCCATCAGTACCCAGGCGTGGTGGTATGCCCTGAGCACAGTGAAGTGCTTTGCGAATGCAGCCAAAATCGCCGTTGGTGTGGGCGCTTCACTTGGACGATGCCCTGCGCTGGCACATTACGCGATTCGGATTATGGCGCGATCACCTCCCTGGAACGGGAGCGCCTCGCTCAACTGGCCTCGGTGTGCCGCGAGTTGGGGTCTCTAGGCTTGGCCAAGCACTTTGATCCAGTAGTGGTCGCCCAGCTCTACCGCAAGTGGCTACCAACAGAAAGCGCGGCACAGAGCCTGTTGACGCATATCAGCCCTTTGCGAAGGTTTCGTCCATATGGTGGGCTACCATCCACTGAGACCGCCGCCACCAGCTTCATCAGTCAAATGGTGCGGTCACCACGGCGGCACATTCATCCACTCAAACACCTGATGATGATTACTTGGCTATTCGGCGAGGTTTCGTCCTTTGCGGTATGCCACGATGTCGCTTGTGCTCAGCGGAAAGCACTTTCGGCACTGCCGGCGTCACCCCCAGTACCTGACGTTTCAGTATCACCGGCAAACAGAAAGGGCCACCCTCGGCCGAAGCGGCTCAAGCCTGAATTCAGGGCACATTTACTGAGCCGACTTGCTGAAGGAACGGCAAAGAATGAAATTTGCCGGGAGTTTCAACTCACCATATCCACGGTGAACAAGCTGCTCCGCGCGGAGCGTGGCGTTCAAGCGTCATGGGAGGCTCGACGAATGGCTCTCGATCAGGCTGATCATCGCTTACGATGGGCTGAGCTTCAGTCGCGGTTTCCATCGCATTCTCTCACTGAGCTTCGCCGCGAATGCCAATCGCTTTACACCTGGCTGCATCGTCACGACAGAGAGTGGTTGTATGCGCAGGCTAGTCAAGTGCCCAAACCTGCTAGAAACCCTAATCCGCGAGTCGATTGGGAAAGTAGGGACGATGGACTGCAACGTGAGTTGGAAGCTGAGATTATTCGGCGATTCGGATCGGATCAGAACCTGTGTCTCAAGCAGTCGCAGATCTTCTCCCTGCTCCCACGCCTTGCACAGCGTCTGGAACGTCGAGATCGATATCCGCGAACTCGGGCCTACATGAAGCTGCTGTTCAAATGATAGGGCCGTACTGATCGCCCAGGTGGGCATCATGACCCACATGCAGAGAGCGACCGATGTGCTGCCGGAGTTGCTCGGATGTTTGAGAGTGAAGTAATGATCTTTAGCGATCCTGCGAGCCGAGGTGGGATTAACTCACTTTCGAAGCGGCTGAACACTACAATGAGAGAGAAACGGATTAAATCTGGCATCCAGAGCATTGGGAGGTCAGTCCAATGAGTTCTTCAATCTTGAGACCTCAAACAGGAGCCGCAACTCAACCACCGACGTTCCAGTTGACCCAGGCTGAGACGGGAAGCTTGAGTCATCTGGACATCCTGCGCCTCGTCCAAGCTGGTTTTGCCCTCAGTGATGTTCAGGCTATGGTCCGCTCATCAAGCCTATTCAAATCTTACAAGCTCCTGGAGCGAATCATGGGGAAGTCCGCTCGGACCATCCAACGGCTCAGTAACCCCCAGAACGAAATCCGATTGAATCCCCAGCAGAGCGCTGTAGCGCTCCAATACGCCCAGGGACTTGAGCTTGCAGTGATGGTCTTCGGCTCTCAAACGCTCGCCGAGAATTGGCTGGGACGGTCGTGTAAGCACCTGTCAGGGATTGTTCCTTTCGAGATGCTCAATACCTCGGTGGGTTTCAAGGTTGTGGTGGACTACCTAGAGCGCGCTCGCTTGGGTGTTTACCAATAGCGATGTGCCCCTCCACGCGATACGGTCACTCGGGGCTGCTTTCATACGCTCGCTGGCGTGAGGAGATAGGAGATGAAAGTTATCGGTAAGGTCGAAGTTGATGGTGTCGAAGACGTTGTTTGCGATGTCTGTCGGCTCACCACCAAGGTACACAACGGTGGGCTTCAATTTGCAACGTTGCAGGCACATTGGGGCTATGGAACGAAGCATGACGGTGAACGGTACGAGATACACCTGTGTGAAGGCTGTTTTTTCCAAGCTGTTGCCGGCCTTAAGGAAGAGCGGCGTACTCAAGGGCTTTTCGACGATGATGGCGGAATGCCGGATGACGATTTCGGTTTGATTACGAAGGATGATTTCTTCAAGGACAGAGATTGATACAGCGTGGCCACAACGGCCGTTTCCGCAGAAGAAAATAGCAGTTCAAGTCGATTACAGATTCTTGTGGGTAATTACACTGACTTGACCAGCACGCTTCGTAGTTTTGACTGTCAGAGAACGACCCAGGCTGTGTGAAAACGCATGCCCCGTTTTGATGCCTGCGTTGCTACGATCATGGTTACGAAGCGTGCTGGTCAAGTCCAATGCAATCGTGGGTCAGGTCGAATGCAAATGACTGGTCATGCAGGCTTTATCAAGCAGGGCTTTCCCAAGCTGCGAAGCCGAAATCTTTGAGTCTCCGCGCCCGTGTTCAGCCCGACTCCAAACCATCTGCCATTCTCAGGCGATGATGTAGCAACGGCCAGTTCACTGGCCGTTGGCATTTCTGGCTTCAAGAAATTGATGCCATTTTCGCGTTACTGTCCTGATTCCGCTTGCATTGCGTAGCGCGTTCCCAACCTCCCCCGACCGTCGTGAAAATCGCTGCCACACAAAGCGGTTTGAGTAAATGTCAGATATAATATTCAATATCTGACATTTCCCTTAAGTGACTTTGCCGATGCCATCTCTACCAGCAGCGATTCTGGAAAAAAGCCTGACCGTTCCAAAAGGCCACGTTCTAAGCCCAAAGGAGTTTCTGCATCTGGGTAGCCGTGCCGCTGTGGATCAAGCTTTTTCGCGATTAGCCAAAGCTGGAAGTCTCCTGCGCGTCGCTCGTGGTATCTACGTTGCTTGCGCACAGGGGGAAGCCGGAACGCCCGTTGTCAGGACAGAGGTCATAGCACTTTCGATTGCAGCCAAGGGAAAGGCAGCAATCACCAGCAGTGGCGCTGAGGCTGCAAAATCATTTGGGCTTATCGCGCAAACGCCGGATGAGGTGGTGTTCCTAACCTCGGGTCGCAGTAAGCAGCTGACAGTCGGTGCGACAAAAGCCTCACTGCAACATGCGCCTTACTGGATGGTGGCTCTGGGGAATTCTTTGGCTGGCGATGCGATTCGAGCACTGGCCTGGATGGGAGCAGAGTGCGCCGAAGGTGCGGCATCCCAGCTTCACAACCAACTTTCAGCCTCTCAATGGGAAGCTCTTTCGTCTGTTCGGGCTAGTCTACCCAGCTGGATGGCCGCTGCTATCGGTAAAGCCGGCTTCTACGGTGGATTAAGCAAAGGAAGCGGCGCTACTGACCAACGGCCGTGAAATTAATGGCGCACTGAAAGGTATCAGCAGGTCTTAGCGATTAAACTAACGGGATGAAAAAGGTAGAAAAACATGGCTAGCGGCGAGCACTTGAAGGCGTTATTGCGATCACACATTAAAGGTGATGACAGTCATTTCCTTGCCGTTGCCATGCAAATGGCTGCACACGAGGCCAAGCAAGGGCATGGAAAGCTTGCTGAGGATTTGCGCACGCTGATCGATTCTGCGCAGTCCAAGCGCAAGCAAATGCCCTCCGCCCAACCTGTTCCCATCGGCCAGCCGCGAGGCGAGCTGAGCAATCTGTTGTCTGTTGCCCTTCCACAGACTCGCTTCTCTGAGATGATCCTGGACGATGCCACTCATGGCCGGCTTGCTCGCATCATCAATGAGCAGCGCAACTTCGAAAAAATACGTGCACACGGTCTGTCTCCTCGCCGCAAATTGCTTTTGGTCGGCCCGCCGGGCACGGGCAAAACAATGACGGCATCGGCTCTCGCCGGCGAATTGGGAATTCCGCTGTACATCGTTCGCCTCGATAGCCTGATCACCAAGTTCATGGGTGAGACAGCGGCCAAGCTTCGGCAAGTGTTCGACGCCATCCGAGATACTCGTGGGATCTACTTTTTCGACGAGTTTGACGCCATCGGATCGCAGCGTGGGCTGGCCAATGATGTTGGCGAAATCCGTCGAGTGCTCAACAGCTTCTTGCAGATGATTGAGCAGGATCAGTCAAACAGCCTGATCATTGCCGCCACGAACCATCCGGAAATTCTCGACTACGCCTTGTTCCGGCGCTTTGATGATGTTATCGAGTATGGGTTGCCCAACCAGGAGCAAATTCACGCAGTGTTGAAAAATCGGCTCGTGAACTTTTCGAAGTCGATTAAATGCTGGGACGACCTCATGGAGGCCGCCCAAGGCCTCAGCTACGCTGAACTGGTGCGAGCGGCAGATGACTCGATTAAAGATGCGATCATTCATGATCGCGGCGATGTAGACGCTAGGGACGTGGCAAAGCATCTCGCAGAACGTAAGGCTTTCCACGGAAGACAACGACAATAAGCCAGTAGAGCTTTTCGATGACGGAACCGAACGCAGGGCAGCGACGACACTTTCACTTACAGCGTACAGGGCGGCCGGAACGGTATCAGTCAACCGCCTCCCCGACCCGTGAGCCCGTCTACCCCCGACGTGATCGTGTAGGCCATGGGGAAAGGTTGCTCAGACAGCTGGAGCACTTCGGAACACGGATGGCACAAGCCGTCCAACTGCAACGCTCCGAAGGCCAGCAAGATGGCTTTGGCTTGCAGCTTGAGTTTGTAAGTGAACCAGGCTTTGAACTGGCATTCGAGGGATTGGCCAGAGGCCAGCAGCAAATCGAGTTGTTGAATCTGCGATACGACGGAGCCACCCAAACACATTTCGCGACCGTCTTCGTTCCTGATGGAAAGCTGAGCGCATTCGAAGCCTTGGTAACTCAGTACCTGCGCGCCACAACCAGCAAAGGCATTCCGCGCAATACCCCTCTTTTGAATCCTATTCTTGAAATCCGGACTGCAACATTCAGTGCACTTTGGACTGACAGTTCAGACGCTCTACCAAGCTCTCCCGATGAGCCGATCTGGTGGGAGTTTTGGTTGCCCGCTCGCGATAACCAGGCCGCTGTTCTTCAGCGATTCCGCACGATTGCGGAGGTGCTTGAGTTCCAGATTTCAAGTGAAGCGCTGATCTTCCCGGAGCGGACGGTCGTCAACGTCTATGGCACACAAGAGGCCATTAGCGCATCGATGGCATTGCTCAATGAGGTCGCTGAAATTCGACGGGCCAAGGAAACGGCAGAGTTCTTCGATGCATTGAGTCCAGGCGAACAGCGTGAATGGATTGATGAACTGCTAGGGCGCACCTCAGGTGGCGACGACGACAGCGTCCGTATCTGCCTGATTGATACCGGCGTTAACCCCGGCCACCCGCTATTGAGCAACTATATCGGGATGGCAGATCTGCACACGGTCGATGCCGACTGGGGGGTTCAGGATGATGTTGGCCATGGTACCGGTCTCGCCGGCGTTGCTCTCTACGGTGACCTAGTCGACCCGCTATCGGCGCATGGGCCGGTATCCATTTCCCATCGTATCGAGTCCGTGAAGCTGTTACCTGCCGCCCGTGGCGACCAACGTGAGTCTTACGGTGCGTTGACCATGAATGCAGTGGCACGACCCGAGATTACTCAACCCGACAAGCAGCGCGTGTTCAGCATGGCCATCACCAGCCTTGATGATCGTGACCGAGGCCGCCCTTCAGCCTGGTCGTCTGCTGTGGATCTACTGACCTCCGATGCGCTGGGTGGACGATCCCAACCACGTTTGATGATCGTCTCCGCCGGCAATGCCAACACCGAACATTACGTCCGTTACCCCTTCAGCAACCAAACCGACGGCATTCATGACCCTGGCCAATCATGGAACGCCATATGCGTGGGTGCGTACACCCAGAAGGTCACGCTGGATCCGGTGGTCGCAGGAGAATCAGTCCTTGCGGCCAATGGTAGCCTTAGCCCCTACAGCACCACGTCCTGTACCTGGACGAGAACCCCTTGGCCTCTGAAACCGGATGTCGTGTTCGAAGGCGGCAATCTGGTGTGCGATGCTTATGGCATTTTCAGCCATACCTCTCTTTCGCTCCTGACAACGTCACATCTCCCAGAGAGCCGCCTGTTCTCAACCACTTGGGCCACCAGCGCTGCTTCCGCGCTGGCCTCGCGCATGGCTGCGCAAATTGCTTCCGCTTATCCTGAGCTTTGGCCAGAGACCGTTCGTGCTTTGGTTGTGCACTCCGCCGAGTGGACGGAGCGAATGAAAGCCGAGTTTCTGGAAGGCGAAGCGAAGTCAGACTACGAAAAACTGGTTCGTACCTGTGGTTTTGGCGTCCCGGATATCGGTCGAGCATTGTGGAGTGCGTCCAATTCGTTGACTTTGGTGGTGGAAGACTCACTACGGCCTTTCACGCGACAGGGCTCTAAACCGGCAACGGCTCGTGACATGCACCTTCACCTACTTCCTTGGCCTCAGCAGGAGCTACTCCACTTGGGCAACGAGGAGGTCGAGATGCGGGTAACCCTGTCCTACTTTGTGGAACCCAATCCGGGTGTTGCACAGCGCGGTCTTAAAGGGCGCTATCGATACGAATCTCATGGATTGCGCTTTGAGGTCAGTCGATCTGGCGAGGATGCGACACTGTTCCGTCAGCGCATCAACAAACGCGCCCGGGAAGAAGATGATGACGCCCCATACCTGAGCAGTGCTTCAGATTCTCGGTGGCTGGTGGGTACACGGGGTCGCCATAAGGGGTCGTTACACTCTGACATCTGGCGAGGGCCTGCCTCCGATTTGGCAGGATTGGGGATGATCGGCATTTATCCTGCGCCGGGATGGTGGAAGACATTGGTTAAGCAGCAACGCTACAACGACGACGTGAGGTACAGCCTAGTCGTATCGATCAAGACACAGCAGACGGAAGTCGACCTGTACAACGCTGTGGGTGTTGCGATTACCAACGCTACGGCGATCGTTATCTGAGGAAGACGGCGCCATATGATTGGTTGGGCCTTCGGAAGGGTGTCTCATGCAGCTATGCGAATTGCCAGGCTACGGAAAAGTGACATTGGCATTGTTCCCGTTCCGCTGGTACGAGACGGGGCGGTGGATAATCCATGCGCTGAAGTACGTTTCAACCGGCGATGTCAAGTGGATGCCTCATTACATCGAAGCGAATGGCCATGCTAAAGCACAAACGTTCGTCACCTATGAGGAGGCCCGAGCGTTTTCCACGCGGTTCAATGCAAAGATCGCGGATAGAGCGGCCTCACTCGATATCGATGAGGTTCTGCGCGCGTCTCTAACGCTGAAGGCAGAAAAAGAAATCACCGTGCAGGAACGCCTAGCGGATGAAGAATGCATGATGTTCGCAGAGGCCCTCCGCCGAAACGCCTTTGCCGAACGTCCTCAACGATCCGATCTGATCTTGCCACCCGACCTTGAAATCTTAGGTGACGTGCTATTTGAGCAGTTGCAGGAAGCGCCCTATCTTCAGATCGCGTTTTTTCCCAGATACAAGGTTGCATTGGCCAGAAGTGGCGAATATGACTGGTCGCATCGATTGAACCCGACTAAAAAATGCGCGATGCACTGTGCGCGCGAAAAAATTGCTCGAGGCTTTGGCCTGTGCGGTACCGCGCATTGGGGAAAAACCAAAGTTGAAATCCGCTCCGAGCTGCTCCCCAGAGCTAACAAGCTTTTACAGTTGGCCAGCGTTCAGAAATTGCTGATCGAAGCCAAAGCCCGTGGTCAACGGGTGGTAGTCGTTGCCGGCTTTGTGTTCTGGTATGAGGAAACTGGTACACCTGGCTGGACTGTCAAAACTGTCAGTGGTGATTCAGCCAGCAAGAGCGGTGAAACGCTATGGCACGAAGGTACGATCATCTCCAAGAACCACGGCCGCATCGTGGTGCTGCCGTACATCAAGGAGAACGGGCAGAAAGTACAAGGTCATACCAAGAATTCGAGCCATGAGAAAAAAGCATTGCCCCGGCATCCGGATGAGTATGTCGAAGTACCGTTCGAGGTACTGCGAGGCGATCTGATGATTGAGCTGTTCGGCGGGCTTCCTTACGAGTGAAATGCTGCAGCCGAATCAGCCCAGGGCCCTTCATATCCAACACAAATTGACGTCAGTCACCCACCATGGGAGTGTCGGTGCGCAGCCTCTATAGGCAGACCAATCACGGAGGAATAAGACAATGGACGAAACGTATGACATACCCGCCGAAAGTTCGCTGCGAGGCTGGAGCTACAAAGGTGCGCTGGAAGCGGGTTTTGAGCTTAAGTCCTATTCTTGGGAAGATGTTCCCACAGGCACATGGCTTGCTCGGTTGGACTTCAAGGTCTGGTCAAATAAGACAGCTGCTGGAAGTCTTGGGTGTTATTTCACATCACTGGTCGATGGCCGACAGTATCTGCTTTCCGCATTCCGTCCGTACCGGTCGACAGCAAGAATCTACACACCGACAGATGGCTCTATCGACTTCTCATCGCGTGGACTCGATGGTCAGATCTTTTTGTTGGAGGTCGGCAAAGGTGCAAACGGGAAGAAGAAATGGCTCTCGGCAAAGCTCAACGAGTAACACTGGTCGGTTCGGATGAGTAACGGCCAAGTTATCAGCGTCAGTTTCCCCGGCGTTCATCATCTCCATTCGTCTGTTCTGGCCACGGCCATGAGCTCTTCTGACGACTGCTTTGTTCAACACAAGGAAACAAGCTGTCTGTAGAGGATTTGCCCACTGCGTTCCGCAATTTCACTTAAATTTCGGTGGTTTGGGTCAAGCCTAACCAATATTGGCGAATGCGGGTGCAGGGAGACGAGGCGGGACGGGATGCCAGAGGCTTTCTGTCGGATAGAAGACTCTGGTCGCTCCGCCAGCTGCATGATGGGATGAGCCTGGTTGGCTCATCGTCACCGTTACGAGGCCTCTGTGAAGCCAGCCTTGATCAATTCGGCGCGCATTGCGCCCAGGCAACTGTTTGGGACGGCCAGCCAAAATAGGTTTTTCGCTCTCGTCAGTGCCACATAGCCGATGCGGCCTTCCTCCGTAGCGGTACCGGCCAGCAGCGCGCTGATGTTGGCCTTGGTCGCGATGTAGAGCACCGCGTCGATGGATTCGCCTTTAACCTGGTGGACAGTTTCAACTCGTAGGCCAGGTCCTTCTTTATCATTGGCGTTGGCACCGCTAAGCGCGATATCGTCCAAGCGCCTCTTGGCCATTTTATTTCCGAACGTAGCGACTGTGGTCAGTCCGAACTGTTGGTCGATTTGGGCAAGCAAAGTGCGCAGATTTGTGACGAGCTTCGGATGCCATTCTGCTTTGGCTTGCAGCGAAGAAGACGGTAGCCCGGCCTCCGCATTGCGAGTAAATGCCCACAGCAATCTCCTGAGTCTCAATACCCAGCCATCATGAGGCGAACCCTGCAGCGCGGAACTGAGCCCAGGCGGGGCATCTTCAAGGAGACTCACGACCGCGCTGCACACTAGGCGGAAAGCATTCTGATAACGATGTAACTGATCGCGGGCCAATGTCGCTTCTGCGAAAAGGTTCACAATACCCATTCCTGGCGCGGCTGACTTACCCGCAAGCTTGGCGGCGCGATCAGCGTTCCGGCTGAGAATGACTGCGTTTGCAACCTGTATGCCCAGTTCACTGAGGCGAACTTTGAAAGAGCTGAACAGCTTAGGGAGTTCGGCGTCTTTGTACCCTACGAAGAATGCCCCGCCTTGTTCGGGTTGCCTGTCTGGCTCATCGTTACGGCCGCAAAGTTGATTGGCAATACCAATGATTGGAGGGAGGGAGCGGTAATTGCGGGTAAGCTTGTAGTCTCTGACTCCCTCGCGGTCGGAATAGGTTTTCAAAAACATGCCATCAGCGCCCGCGAAGGCGAAGATGCCTTGGTTAACGTCACCGATCAGTGAAACCTGCACGCCCGCCTTTATGAGCAATTCCAAGGTCACTTTGTGCATCGTGCCCAGATCCTGGGACTCATCGATCAGGATCTGCGGATATCGAGTGGCCAACGCACGCAGGATGGCGGGTTGATTCAGAAGCGTTCTAACTACCCAGTAGCGTCCCAAATCATGGGTATATGCGCCAGTGCGTCCCAGCTTTTCGATGAGCGTCTTGGCCTTCGCGTGATCAAGATGTTCAGCTGTCCCATGAATGTCGATGAAAAAAACCGACTTTCCATTTTCTACGCCCACCTGCATATCCTTGATCGGGATTGGGCGCTCGGTTTCGCTTTTCCAGTACTGGAAGCTACTTAAGAAGGGCTCTGAACCCGATACAAGATAGGGGGTTTGCCTGCTGCCCATGGTGCGGTAGGCATGGGGGCGAAGAACATGCTGAGTGAAGAAACCATCAAGCGTGTCCACCTCTACACGCTTACGACTGGCGTCGTCAGGCAGAGCGGAGGCCAGCTCTGCGTACCCCTTGTTGAAAGTATTGACGGCGACATTGGAAAACGACAACAGCACGACGCGGCCGCGGTCGTCGGCCAGCTTTTGCCGAATGGCAATCAGCCGCCGGACGGCTGTGGCTGTTTTACCACTGCCTGCGCAAGCCGTGACCGCCATCGGTTCTAAGGGGGCTTCAATTACAGCTTTCTGCTCGTCCGATAGCTTCATGCCTTGTCCGCTCCCTGGCAAACGTGTCGGATCGCTTGCTCGAGGTACTCTGGGACCTTGCATCCGGGCGTTATAGTAATTTGTTGGGCAAGCGCTTGGCCGAAGCGGCCTTTCTGCACATTGCTACTGGTGTCTTTGCGCTCGAACATCCCGCAGAACAGCGCCTTGGCCTTAGCAGTGTTATCTGGCGCGCCGTCCACGATTTTGCGCAGCGCTACAGAGATCTTGGGATGAAGTTCAGCCAATGCTTTCAGCATGGCGTCCCGATTCTCCGCCAGTAGCGCCAGGTCGTACTCGAGAGTCTTTACACCGTGATGCACCTTCACAAACTGATCTTCGGATTCCTTCATTTTCAAAGTGTTACTCGATATCCGAACAGCATCACCGAGCCCTGGATATGCAGCTTTCAGCTTCTTCTTTTTCTTTGGCTCGTTACCTCCGTCGGTCACCTGTCCGACTTTATCCCCGTCTTCCGCATCTGCTTCGTCGAGGTAGGCTGCCTCCGCGAGCAAATCCTCCTGAATCTCTTCGTAAGGTCGCTCAGCCCCAGCTAGTTCTGACACCTCCTCTTCGTCGAACGGGTCAGCATCGGTTATGACCGAGACCGGGATGCGCAGCCCCTTCTCTCCAAACAGCGGCAAGAACGAGTCGAAATTCAGCCCCTCGACACTGATCAAACTGATCCCATATTCCCGCAAATCGAATCCCAAAATCTTTGCGAGCGCGTCGACTAGCATGAGCTCTGCGGCACCTTCCACGAAAATTACGCGGCGGGCGAAAAACAACTCAGCTCGGGTGACGTCCAAGTAGCGCTCCAGTTTCTCCCTTTTGCCTTTCGCGAATTGAACATCACGTGGAAAGAAGGCCTCCACGCCAGCTTCGTTCTCAACTAAGCACACCAAAGACTGGAGCTTCGAATTGCTGGCGAAATTCGGCGAGTGGCTGGTGACGAACAACTGCACCGGTTTTTCACCTTCCTTGGTGGGGATGCCGGCCAGGTAGCTTAATAATACGCGCTGCAATTGTGGGTGAAGGTGAGCCTCCGGCTCTTCCACAATCAAGCTTCTGTACGCCGCATCAGGGTTCTTCGCCAGCTCGCTAAGCACTACTGCCATGAAAATTAGGTTGTTGAAACCGAGGCCGTTTTGCTCAATTTCCATGGACTGGGCAGTCAGGGAGAGGCGGGCTGAAAGCCGCTGAAAATCGGTTGCGCTGAGTCCGACGGCCAGTACCTGCGCCAGTTGCTCACCCATCATGGAGCCGTGCCGGGTGGAGATCGCCGCATGGGTACTTTTGATCGCCTTGTTCTGCTGTAGCTGATCATCTAGTTCTTTCAACGCAGCGTTGATCGCCTCACGACCCTCATCATCGGTCAGAAGGTGAAGTAGGCGAGCCAGCTGGCTGTTGCGGCTTGGCCGCAGTCCTTGGGCAGCATCACGCAGAGGTTGTAGGTAGACGCCGCGCAGGTTCTCCATCATGTCCACGGTGAGCGGGACGTCCTGGTGATCTCCACACCACCGTTTCACTCGGAAGCGGCCAGACTTATCGGCATCGGTGTATCTGACGTGGATATGCGCTTCCATGGTGTTGTCAGTACTGGGCTGCAGAGCCGCGATGAAGTCGGCTTCGTCCTCGTGACTGAGATCCTTGAAGACGAAGTGGAAGCTGATGTCGCCTTCTGGTTCACTTTCTTCGGGTCGATGCCGATCGGCGATATCGAGACGTGGGAATGGCTCCTCGTGCCCGGCCAAGAGGGTCCGAAGCGCGTCTACAACGGCACTTTTGCCCACGTTATTGGGGCCGACGAGAACATTCAGTCCGGGCTGAAACTTCAGCCTAGCCTCACGCAGTTTGCGGAAGTTTTTAATGGTGAGTTCAGCTAGGTACATAGGGGTCTCCATCCTTGATCTGCGGATGGAATCCTATTCAGGTGACCTGCGCAATAGCGGCGGAAAATCGCACGCAAATGAAGGTCCGGAGCGCATGCGGGTTGAAGATGGCACTAGGTACTGTCTTGGTGGCTGCGGAGGTGGGATCTGCTCTATTTCTTGGGCTACAACAAGGTCGTCCTCAACAACCGTGAAAGTGCGAACTCTGGTGTTTACTCTGGATAGTGAATCCGCCAAGCAGCCAGCGGTTTTTAGAACTGCGTGGTTGGGACAGGTTGAATGGTTGGCGGATGGTGCCTTGAGAGCTGAAAAAGCCGACGCGCTAAAATCTTAGGCGTAGGCGCTATCTACAACGACGCGTAGCTGAGCTAGATTCGCTGTACCACCATCCCGCTTGCGAGTTCCGCATGCGCCCTTCGGGCCTGGAAAACAAGATTTTTAAAATTAAAGTGGCTTGCATCGAGCTCCACAACATTTAAGGAGAATTAGCATGATCGAACCGTGGAAAAAAAGCCGGACCCCAGAACTGAAGAAGCTGTTGAAGGAGTTCAAAAAACACTCTCCTTCGAATCCCGACGATGATCGTGATCTAACTGGTGAAGAGTTTCTCTCCGCAACAGATGAAAAATCCCGTGAGCTGATTGGAAAAATTGTTGAAGTCAGTCGTGTGGTCCTGTTCGATCATGCGGGCCGAAAGCAGGGGCAATCTCGTGCGGCAATCGTTCGTGCAGGAAACCATGTTTCGGTGGTTGGCGACCCTTACGATGAGGACGATAAGTACAAAACGACTCTTCAGATCGAAACCGAGCATGGCGTACTGACGGTCGATGCGCCGCTTGTTGGCCATTAAGAGGCAGCGAAAAGTCTATAGGTCGACGGAAAAGCAAACCCTTGTTGATGATTCAAGGACCGGCGGCCGACAAGCCGCCGGCACCATTGAACGTGCGCGTTTGCCGTAGACTGGTGTGGTCACATAGACGGTACGTACCGGAAGAGAGCGCTCTTTCACACGCTTGGCATACCAAAACCTTAATGAAGACGAAAGAGTCGCCGAACCAAACGTCACCCCTCTTGGTTGGGACCATTAAGTAGGGCCTTGCTTGGATCATGGGTCGTACTCACGGAATCTTCTTTCTTTCTCATACAACCGCTGTGCCGGGATCGGATTTCAGTGTTTTGGAAAAAGAGCTTTGCCTAGCTTGGCTGCGGCACCGACCCCCTTTTGAGCTTCATTCAAAATGTCACGAGAAAAGTAGTCCGCGAGTCGTGCGCGGCTCTCGATTTCTTGCCGGATCAAAGCTGAGTCGATGTTAGGGTAATTCGCACGATAGGCAGCGTGGTGAACCAATGCGGCTGCCTGGAAGAGCGCGTCAGAGAGCCTGTGGCCTTTCAGCCCCATTGACGAACATGCCTCAAGGATTGTCGCTGCATCACTTTCAACCTGATCAACAAGGCGCCGATCCGGCAATGAAGAGTGGGCTCGGAGGTGCTCAATGTAATGACGCAAAGTTGGAATCGAGAGGCTGACCGTGTAGTACCTGTTATACCAAGGGCCGATGATGTCAATTTCATCCTGCGTAATGGCCATCTCCTGAAAGTAACCTGCCCAAGCCTCATGAATTTCATCATCGATTCGCTCGTCACCGAGGTTGGTTAGGTACTCATTGAGGCGTTTAACTAAACGGAAGTAGTCGAGTCGAACGGGTACTTCACGATGCTCATCCATAATCAGCTCCGCCATAAAGGATGGGTGAGTTTTGGCCTGCATGGAGTGATTGGTCAAGAAAACCATCAACGGCGACATGTAGGCATCGATTTAGGCTACCAAGCTAAAAGGTCAAATTTCCGCGAGCCGATACCTCATCCCTCTCGTCGCGGCGATCACTCGCTCCCGGCGCCGCCGGCCTGAATGCATGGAGGTCTGCTGTAAAAAAATGGCATTGTGACATTTTCTTGGAAAAACGAAATGAAGCGCTCTGAAAGGCCCATTTTCTCTATATCTAAGCACAGGCGGCGAAAGGATGCGTTCACCCTTGTTAACAAGGAGTATAAATAGCGCTGTGTGACATCTCTTGAGAACGAACATGGCTGACAATGCGCTCGCAGATTTATTGAAGCAAAGTGGTCCTTTACTGAGCAGTGATTTGTCCAAGCTCCTTGAGACGAAGTATGGCCTTAACCCCGAAGCCGCAAGAAAGCGGGTTGAACGTGGATGCGCTGGTATGACCCGTCTCAATCACATCATCTTTCCTCATCGGGCGCGCTTCTGCTATCTCCAGGAGGAGTATGGCTCACCGTTTTTCTTCGATAATTTGATGGAGGCATTGAAAAAAACACGAAGTACCTATTTTGCGGCACTACAGGCTCTTACGCTTCGAGGCAATGTAATGCCCCGCCGGCATTTTCTTATCGCCTGTGGAGCACCTGTTGCTCAAAAGAAACATATCTCAGCAGAAACCCTGCTGGAGCGACTGGTGAAAGCGACT
This sequence comes from Pseudomonas mercuritolerans, assembly GCF_025706525.1. Classification (NCBI taxonomy): domain Bacteria; kingdom Pseudomonadati; phylum Pseudomonadota; class Gammaproteobacteria; order Pseudomonadales; family Pseudomonadaceae; genus Pseudomonas; species Pseudomonas mercuritolerans. The sequence continues at coordinate 650,239 of NZ_JAMSHA010000002.1, read as the reverse complement.
CTAGTAAAGGAGGTGGCGTTCCCAGGTGGCGAATCCTGTGTGGTGCGATGCGATCACCACCAGATGCTCGAAGTGACCTCCATGTGGGCAAAGATGAAGGGGCGGCTCATCGCAGAAAAGATAACCTTGTTGGCGGTGAAGGATTGGGCCCGCAATTTAGGAATGGTGAGCTACGATTCCGTTGAAACTCGAGAGGATGAGGGCTCTGAGGCGCTACCCAAGGTAGGGACGTTCAACTGGGACTTGGCTGGACCTTCCTACTTATTTCCCATGCGAGAGTACGTCGATACAACTCTCAAACCAGGTTTCTTCGTTTGCGACCTTGCCCTTAGCGGGTCGGTGACCGCTGCCAATCTGGCAGGGTTCGTCAACAAATGCGTCACGCTGCGCAGTCTCAGGAAGGTAGGTAAATGCCTTCAGATTTTTGTCGCCGAAAGCTACCACGCGGAGGCTTTCGCCCTGCTCAAGGAGCAGGGCATTATTCCGGCGACAACCGAGAGCCTCTTTGGCCGTGATGTGGCATTAGCATTGAAGAATTTATGTGCGGTCCTTACCGACACAGCGAAGCTCACACAAAACCCTGACGCGCTGGACAAAATTTTCAACGATTTGTCCCGAATCGAAGGTGCAGCTTCGACTCTACGCGGCAGTCTTTTCGAATTCGCAGTCGCCCAGATCGCGCGATCTACCTTTTGGGGATATCCCCAAGAGATGAACAGGATCGTCAAGGATAGTATTGGAGCGGAAGCGGAGATCGACGTGCTGGCACACCGTCCGAGCCATGAAATCGTTTTCATTGAATGCAAAGGGATACATCCCTTCAGCACGTTGGATGATGCCGAGGTGGAGAAATGGCTCGATAAACGTATCCCTGTGATCAGAGGATTTGTAAAAACGCACTCCGAGTGGGCTACCATCCGCCACAAGTTCGAATTGTGGACTAGCGGCAAACTCTCCGATGACGCGATTGCGATGGTAAAAGCTGCGCAGGCAAAACACCCAAAGCTGGACATCCAGGCGCGTGATGCCGACTACGTGCTTGGCCAAGCCGCGAGCAGCAATGATAAAGGGCTGCTCAAAACGTACCGTCAGCATTTCGTGACTCATCCGATGCAGGAATTTGAAGAGGCACGGAAGCGTGAACAGCGTAAGGCCGACAAAGCCAAAATAAGGTTGAAAGAACCCTCTATAGGGGCACCGGTCGCTCCACCTGCGAGCCCGCCAGCACATTGTGCCGTGGTCTTGAACCCTCTTTCAAACGTGTAACTTGTTTCGCTACGCGGAAAGAAAATGAACGTAGCCAACAGCAGATGAGAAGTGATAGATATGGGTGTTGCTACCGAGGATTTGGTTTCACGTTGTGGCAGTTTCAGGAAGGTTGGAGGTATCGACGGCACAATTTTTTCGTATTAGTCGAGAATGCAACGCCGAAAAATGGTGGAGGAGGATGGCAACCTCCTTGTAATCGACGCTCGGATGAAATTCTCGGAGGAAGCATGTCACGGCGGTCCAAAAATTCGAACATATGCATACTTTTGTTGCATGGGCATTAGATATGAAACAGAGATTTTATCTGACTGACCCTAAGCTTGGGTTGAGTTGCCTGGCATCAGGTCCTAAGAGGAATGCTGATGATATTGAGATTTACGATGGATCGGTTTTAACCTCAAGTCCAATCTTTTTCAAGGCTTTGCTTTGTAACTTATGAAACCGCCATTCAGCATAACGCGGCTTGAGGTTAACAGGCTTTATATCCCATTTAGCACCGGCCATTCTGATGACGCCGCTCAACAATGCCACCGCAAATACAACCCATCCTAAAGAAGCCTCGTCTATTTGGAAGAGGCCAAGCGCCGCAACAGCACCTTGGCTCAGCCATACCCCAACAGAGAGGCAAGTAGCCTCTCGATCAGCCTGTTTTTTGCAGTCCCAGTAAGTATTCTTTCTAACATTTTCAAGGTGTTCGGAAAGCGTTCCGATCCTAGAGTTCGCTTCGTCAAGCTTTTCGCTAACAGTCTTTTTATCCTCTAATGCCTCTCTACGTATATCATCTGAAACGCGAGCAATTGTTTCGGTGATTTTCTCATCTGTAAGTGCGGCCTCATCCCCTAGGGTCAGCCTCGTCAGTTCGATCTGCACATGATGGCTGCTACGCAGGAGTTGATGATCTCTCGCAGTGATTTTACCTTCTCGCTCTAGCTTTTCCGCTTCGATCAATACTTTGTCCCAAAAACCTCTTGGCGGGCGCGCTGCTGCATATGCAAAGGCAAGAACCTCTTTTTGAGGGAGTGCAGGCGCTCCCTGAGGCGCCTTTAACCAAGCTGTGTTGGCCAAGCTGAAATCCGTTATTACACTCGAAACCTCGCGAGACATTTGGAAGGATTTACCGTACTCAAATGCTGCTTTCGAAAATGACGTATTGCTTGTTACCAGTACCGCCTTAGCTTTTTCGAGTGATCGAGGTGAGCCGTCTTTCCTAAGAACATAGACACTGCGCACTGACTGAATGTCGTAATCCTTAGCACGTGGATTGTTGTAATCAATCTCATCACTCAGTACAGCATCGAACGCCTCAACGGCAATTTCAAACTTGTGATTTTCCTGAGTATAAGATGGAGTGGGTACGGCAAGCACGCCGCTTCTCTCCAATATTTCCTCTGCTCTACCGGATATCATCAGCAAGTCAGCTTTTTGCATTCCTGATTTTCTAGCCTCCATAACAATCGTTCCTCGGCCCTTATAAGAGTCGATGAAGTCTGCAGAGGTGTTGATGGAATAGGTAAGCTCATCAAATGTATGAGTGAAATAGCAAACTTTACCCTTCAGTCGCTGGACTAAAGCAATTACTTCCTTAATCGCCTGTTCCTCGCGCTCGCCCTCAAGTCCTAATAGCTGTATCAATAACGGCGTATCTAAATAGAAAGTAACTTCATTATACGAGTCAGAAACTGAATGTAGGTCCGGGCAGAGCAAGGCATTAGCCAGCATGTGGCCTTGCATGAGCATTGTGAATGAGTCGAAAAGATTTGGCTGAATCTGTAAAGCCTCAACAAAATGCCCGACTAGGGCTAGTTGCCAATTTGCATTTTCTCCGATGTCAGGTAGCGTGGTCCCTCTGAGATATGATTTCAGGCATGGAATGGAAAAATGAGACAGGAAGTTAATTAAGCTTTCAGTCGCCTCATCCTCAGACAACACTCGACCTATAGTGCTTCTTGAAAATCCGATTAATTCATTGACAATTAGGGAGATGTGACGATTTGCATCCGCCCTTGCGGCTGTTAAGTCACTTTCAGGGAAGTCATCATTACAGGTAAACAGCCCATCGCGCTTTACTAAAAGGCCTTCTTTTGCTAAGCGCTGTAATACAACCTGTACGGTTCTAGTGGGTATCTTGAGTCCACAAGAATCTGAAAGTTTTTCTGCTACGGCTACATCATTTATTTTGGCGGGTGGGTCATTAGCTAGAACGTCGATAATGTAAGGGCGTACATAATCGAGGTAGTCGCCGCCGCTATTAATTCGGACCTTTAGCATAGCCAAGCTACAGAGCGCCTCTGAATTACTCAATTGATTATCCTCAATGGAAATTTGTTTGCGGCGCTCACGTGCTGTAACTTGCAAAGTCGACTACCTTATAATTATCTAAATATTTACCTAGCTATCTACGCTGTCTTAACGTAGGAGCATCGTTACCACGCTAGCTCAAAAGGTAGCGCAATGCCATCTAGGAGTCCATAGTCAGTCTTCGGGCATGTCTAAACTTTTTACAATCGATGCGTTAGATAATGAAGCAGCTTTGGCGCCATTTATTTGGCATTTAATGCTCTCACCTTAGAAATATACCAACTTCAGCTTCGCCCTAGTTTTTGTGAACTATGCTTGGATCTCCAATTAGGTGAGGGTAGGCTTATGAGTAGTGGGATTTTTCACGTGGAATTTCGCGCGAGCACTGGTGATTTTGGCGACGGGCTCGTAGTTGTTAAGGATGGTACGGTGAATGGAGGTGATTCCCATTACCTGTACCAAGGAAAAGTCCCAAGCCAATCTGGCGAGTTCGAGTCACGGTTTACTGTCCGAAAATATCGTGACGGTAATGTGAATATCGTAGGGATCGACAATTACACCCTGTTAGCTAAGGGACGCGTTGATTATGAGGGAGGCACCATCGAACTGCGCGGAGCTGTGGAGGAGCATCCTCAGCTAACCCTTCAGTTACATGGCCGCAAGATCCAGCCGGTAGTGTGACATTGCGCTATGGCCGGAGATCTGACCTTCGGGTATGGCACCATTTTCGACCGCGTGACCGAAAGACCCCGCCATCGCGGGGCCTTTCTATTCAGGTCAGCACTTACAACGGGACCGAAATTGAACGGTAAGCCGATGGCGACTGAGGTTTCCGCCTGAAACTACATGTGGCAAATAGATTTACGAGCTTTGCGCCAGCAGGCCAAGACAGATTGCTGCGTGATAGCAGAGCAACGAGGATGTTGAGCATCATGGAGGGCTTCAAGAAGGACAATCATTACGTACCTCAGACTTACCTTAAACGTAAGCGTCCGAACTACACCGCCTTGCATCTCAGACCTTAATCCCCTTTAACCGCTGATTGACGCGCTCACACTCAAAAACTGCGAAATTGCACCCCACTTGACCACCCATTTGCGTTGCAACTGACCAATCATTTGCATTCGAAGTGATCAGGACTCTCGGCTCTGTAGGGTAAGAGCGTGGCTAAAAGCAGACCGTAGGTTTGGCCAGTCAACGACGCTCATTGAGCGCCGCTCTTTTCCTGTTCAAGCCGACAAAACAGGGGGGCATTGAAACGGGAAATCGTAGGCTAAGGCGCGAAGTTTTCGTGGCTATCTATTCCATGCAGCGAATCGATCAGCGGGCAGCTAACCGTCCCGTGGCTCGCGCAACAGTCATCAACCAACTGCGCCAGGACCAACTCGATCCGCCGCAGATCCGCAAGTTTCCCCCGCACGTCTTCGAGCTTCTGCTCGGCGTGCACACGCGCATCATTGCAGTGCGTACCGTCATCGAGCCGCAACAGTCCGGCCACTTCATCGAGGCTGAAGCCCAGCCGTTGTGCGGACTTCACGAATTTCACCCGTGCAATATCCGCCTCGCCGTAGCGACGAATGCTGCCGTAGGGCTTGTCCGGTTCGGGCAACAGCCCTTTGCGTTGATAGAACCGAATGGTTTCCACGTTAACCCCGGCTGCCTTGGCAAAGACGCCAATGGTCAGGCTTTCCGCAGTGTTTTTCATACCGCTTGACTCCGTACCTGACTACGGAAATAACCTTAACCCATCGATCAAACATTCGAAAGGTTGAACCCATGTCTGAATCACAAAAGGGCCGTGGTGCACTCCTCACTGGAGGTCTGGCGGCGATCCTTGCGTCCACCTGCTGCCTGGGCCCGCTGGTGCTAATTGCCCTGGGCTTCAGCGGCGCCTGGATCGGTAATCTCACCGTTCTGGAGCCCTACCGCCCGTTTTTCATCGGCGCGGCATTGTTGGCGCTGTTCTTCGCTTACCGGCGCATTTTCCGCCCGGCTCAAGCCTGCAAACCCGGTGAGACCTGCGCAATTCCGCAGGTACGAACTACCTACAAGTTCATTTTCTGGCTCGTGATGGCACTCGTGCTGGTCGCGCTCGGTTTCCCCTACATCCTCCCGTTGTTTTACTGATCAGGCAGGAGTCTCCCATGAAAAAGCTGTTTGCCGCTCTCGCGCTCATTGCCGTGGTTTCCCCGGTGTGGGCCGCCATCCAAACCGTCACCCTGTCGGTACCGGGCATGACCTGCGCCGCCTGTCCGATCACGGTCAAGAAAGCGCTGACCCAGGTCGAGGGCGTGACCAAGACCGAGGTGAGTTTCGAGAAACGCGAAGCCATCGTGACCTTCGACGATGCCAAGACCAACTCCGAGGCCCTGACCAAGGCGACCGAGGATGCCGGCTATCCATCTACCATCAAGCAATAGGAGGAAATACCAATGAGAAATCCTCTCAATCTGTTCACGCGGATCGGTGACAAAGCCAGTTCCGTCGGTGTGCTGGTTTCAGCCCTAGGCTGCGCCGCGTGTTTTCCTGCTCTGGCTAGCTTAGGCGCCGCAATCGGTCTGGGCTTTTTGAGCCAGTGGGAAGGCCTGTTCATCACCACGCTACTGCCCTTGTTTGCGGCCCTGGCGCTGCTCGTCAATTCCCTTGGCTGGCTCAAACATCGGCAGTGGCAGCGAACTGCACTCGGCCTGATAGGCCCTGTCCTGGTCTTGGCTGCGGTGTTTTTGATGCGGGCTTATGGCTGGCGGAGCGGTTGGCTGCTCTATATCGGTCTGGCCTTCATGCTTGGGGGCTCGATCTGGGATCTCGTGTCGCCCGCCCACCCCCGTTGCGCCCCGGGTGCCTGCCCACCACAGCCAAAACAGTAATGCCGCAAAGAGACCCATTTGAGGAAGTAAACGCTATGACCACACTGCGAATCCACGGTATGACCTGCGCCTCCTGTGCCGACCGCGTCAGAGATGCTCTGGAGGGAATCTCCGGCGTGCACAGGGCGGACGTCTCCTACGCCGGTGGGAAGGCCGAAATGACGGCCGACGCGGCTGTCAGCCGTGAACAAATGCAAGCCGCCGTCGAGGCCCTTGGGTATCAAGCGTCGTTCGAAGTCGCCTCGCTACAACCGCGCCCCGGCCAGCTCGATAAGGCGCTGGGCTGGTTGCGCAGCGACACCGAGGTCGGCAAAAACGGCGACGCGCTACACATTGCAGTCATAGGCAGCGGCGGTGCGGCAATGGCGGCCGCCTTGAAGGCGGTGGAAGCCGGCGCCCGCGTCACTCTGATCGAGCGCGGCACCATCGGCGGCACTTGCGTCAACGTCGGCTGCGTGCCGTCGAAAATCATGATTCGCGCCGCGCATGTGGCTCATTTGCGCCGCGAGAGTCCGTTCGATGACGGAATGCCCGCCACGCCGCCGACCGTCCTGCGCGAGCGGCTGCTCGCGCAACAGCAAGGCCTTGTCGACGAACTGCGTCACGCCAAGTACGAAGGCATTCTGGAGAGCACACCAGCCATCACCGTGCTGCGTGGCACCGCTCGCTTCCAGGACGGCCACACGCTCAGCGTCGAACTGGTCGAGGGGGGCGGGCGCGAAGTCGCGTTCGACCGCTGCCTGATCGCTACCGGCGCCGGTGCGGCCGTGCCGCCGATTCGCGGGCTGCAAGACACCCCCTATTGGACCTCGGAGGAGGCACTGGCCAGCGCCAGTATTCCGCAACGGCTCGCCGTGATCGGCTCATCCGTGGTGGCCTTGGAGCTGGCGCAAGCCTTTGCCCGGCTGGGTAGCCGCGTCACCATCCTGGCGCGCAACTCGCTGTTCTTCCGCGAAGATCCGGCCATCGGCGAGGCGCTGACCGCGGCCTTCCGCATGGAGGGCATCGACGTGCTTGAGCAGACACAAGCCAGTCAGGTGACCCACGCCAACGGCGAATTCGTACTGACCACCAACCACGGTGAACTGCGCGCCGACCAACTGTTCGTCGCCACCGGCCGCACGCCCAACACCCAAAGCCTGAACCTGGAAGCGGCGGGTGTACTGTTGGATGAACGCGGCGCCATTCAGATCGATCAGGGCATGCGCAGTAGCGCAGTGGATATCTATGCAGCCGGCGACTGCACCAACCAGCCGCAGTTCGTCTACGTCGCGGCGGCGGCTGGCACCCGTGCGGCGATCAACATGACCGGCGGCGAAGCTACGCTTAATCTCGATGCCATGCCGGCGGTGGTGTTCACCGATCCGCAGGTGGCCACCGTCGGTTACAGCGAAGCGGAAGCACAGCGCGCAGGCCTCGAAACCGACAGTCGCACGCTGAGCCTGGACAACGTGCCGCGTGCGCTGGCCAACTTCGACACGCGAGGGTTCATCAAGCTGGTCGCCGAAGCGGGTTCTGGTCGGTTGCTCGGCGTGCAGGCGGTGGCCCCGGAAGCGGGCGAGCTGATTCAGACGGCGGTGCTGGCTATTCGCAACCGCATGACCGTGCAGGAGCTGGCCGACCAGTTGTTCCCCTACCTAACCATGGTCGAGGGCCTGAAGCTCGCGGCGCAGACTTTCACCAAGGACGTAAAGCAATTGTCCTGCTGCGCTGGATGAATGGAGAGCACCATGAAATTTGCCCGCTACATTACCGAGATCGCCGAACGTCTCACCCCGACCAACCGGCCCAAAGGTTTTGCGGAGTTCTTGGTCGCGCTACTGGGTGAACTTGCCAAGGGACGCCCGATTTCGCGAACTACGCTTGCCAGGACTCTTGGCTGGCCCGCTGAGCAAGTGGCGGCTGTGCTCGAACAAGCCACCAGTACCGAATACGACAACGATGGGAACATCATCGGCTATGTCCTCACCTTGCGCGAGACGTCGCATGTCTTGGAAATTGACAACCGCCAGCTGTATGCCTGGTGCGCGCTGGACACCCTGATGCTCCCGGCGTTAATCGGCCGTACAGCTCGCGTCTCGTCGCATTGCGCTGCAACTGGAGCACCCGTTTCGCTTACGGTTTCACCCAGCGAGATACAGGCTGTTGAACCTGCCGACGTGGCAGTGTCACTGGTATTGCCGCAGGAGGCGGCCGACGTTCGTCAGTCCTTCTGTTGCCATGTGCATTTCTTCGCATCTATCCCAGCGGCAGAAGATTGGGCCTCCAAGCATCAAGGATTGACTATCGTAAGCGTCCAAGAGGCGTTCGGCGTGGGCCAGGAGCTTAATCGACATCTGTTGCAGACCCTTCCAATGAGAACATCGTGATTGGATTTCGACTCAATGTCCTACGGAGTGGGCATCGGATTTCTCTTTCCGACTTTGATCCGGTGATCCCAGCCATCGCCAAAGTCATAGACCTAGCGGAATGTCCTTTTCCCGTTCAACGCTTTGATCAGAGTCTTGCGGGTCTCCGAGTTCACGGGAGGCCCCCATCCATCGGAGTCGGGAATACCGTAACTCTCACCAGCTATTTCAAACTCATGCAGATGGTCATCGTGCCAGCCCATTGCGATCTGGATCACCGCGTGCAATTTGCCTAAGGTGATGTTCTCGGGCACCGCCACACGGCGCCAGATGGCAGGTTCGATCCACTTCAATTCAATGTGCAGTAGCAACAAATCAGGTTCGGGTTTTGGCAAGCGAACAGTTTTGACCATGGATCAGGCGGCCTCGCAGAGTTCCGTGGAGGCGAGAGAAACGTTCCAGGGCAGCAGTTCGTCGACCCGATTGATCGGGTGGTCGGCGATGCGCTCCAGCACGTGTGTCAAATAGGCTTGCGGGTTCAGGTCGTTGAGTTTGGCTGAACCCACCAGGCTGTAAATCGCAGCCGCTCGTTCGCCGCCGGCGTTGGAACCGACGAACAGATAATTTTTTCTGCCTAGCGCGACAGCACGTAGCGCGCGTTCGGCAGCGTTGTTGTCGATCTCAATTCGCCCGTCATCGCAATAGCGCACCAAGGCCTGCCACCGATTGAGGGCATAGAGAATCGCACCGCCCAATGCCGATTTTTTCGACAGTTGAGTCAGCGTCTGGTTGAGCCACGCGTGGAGTTGTTCCAGCAGCGGACTGGCTCGGCTTTGCCGAACCACTTTTCGCAGGTTGGGCGGTTGCCCTCGAATCTCGCTTTCGATGGCATACAGGGCCGCAATCCGTTGCAGCGCCTCGGCGGCAAGTGGTGAAGCCAGGTCTTTGTAGACATCGTAAAACTTGCGCCGGGCGTGAGCCCAACACGCCGCTTCCTCAATGGTGCCCGTGGCATATAGTTGAGCAAAACCGGCATAGCCGTCCGCCTGCAAGATCCCGCTGAAGCGCTTGAGATGCGCGCGGGGATGTTGCCCCTTGCGATCCGGCGAGTAGGCAAACCAGACCGCCGCCGGTGTCGCGTCCCCCGTAGGTCGGTCGTCCCGCACGTACGTCCACAGGCGCGCCGTTTTGGTCTTGCCGTTGCCCGGCGCGAGCACGCCAATCGGCGTGTCGTCGGCATGGACTTTGTGTCCGCTCATGACGTGGTGCTCAAGGGCGTTGATCAGTGGTCGCAGCAACTGACTGCTCTGGCCAACCCAGTCGGCCAGGGTTGAGCGCTCCAGCTCCACGCCCTCACGGGCGTAGATCTCGGACTGCCGATACAACGGCAAATGATCGACAAACTTCGAGACCAGCACATGGGCCAACAACCCTGGGCCGGCAAGACCTCGGGCGATCGGGCGACTCGGTGCCGGCACCTGGGCGATGTGCTCACAGCATCGGCAAACCCACTTCGGACGGACATGGCGAATGACTTTGAAGCGTGCCGGAACGTACTCCAGCACTTCGGACACATCCTCACCCAAATGGCGAAGCGTCCCACCGCAGCCAGTGCATTGCGACTCGGGCTGATGCACGTGGGTTTCGCGAGGTAGGTGTTCGGGCAATGGTTTACGGCGCGAAACTGCGCGAGGTGCCGGCTCGACTGGAGGTGTCATTTCGGCTTGGCTGACTTGCAGCTCTTCAAGACTCAACTGGAGCTGATCGATCATGGCGTCCAGTTGCTCGGAACTGCGACCGAACTGCGTACGAGGCAACTTGGCGATCATCATCTTCAAGCGCTCAATCTCTGCGTGCTGGGCAGCGATCAGCGCCTTCAAGGCTTGAAGATCATTCGGCAGGGAGTCGGTCACGAGGGTCATGCCCGAATATTACTGGGGATTTTTTCAGCGCGGCAAGTCAGACCGCGAGGACGGGTGCTGTACGAATTGGCCGGCGCCAATCAATGCCCTCCAACAGCATCGACAACTGCGCGGTCGTCAGCGACACGCTGCCGCTGGTTGCTTGCGGCCAGACAAAGCGTCCTTGCTCCAACCGTTTGCAAAACAGGCACAAGCCGTCGCCATCCCACCACAACAGTTTGATCCGGTCACCACGCCGTCCGCGAAAGGCGAAGATCTGACCGGAGAAGGGATCGGCTTCCAGTTGAGTCTGCACCATGGCCGCCAAACCGTCGAAGCCACGACGCATGTCCGTGACGCCAGCGGCGATCCAGATACGGGTTCCAGCGGGAGGGGCAATCATCGCACTAACTGCTGCAAGACGAGTTGCAGCGTCTGCGGGTCTGGTGCTCCGGTGATACGCAACTTGGCTTTTCCTACCTCAACTGCGATCTCGGAATGACACTCTGCCTGTGGCGACTGGCGGCAGATCCATTGGCGCCTCGATCACCTGGACTGGCAAAAACGAAGCACTCTGGCTGACCGGGCCGAATAGCCCTTCTTGGTATTGCTGCCGCCAGCGAAAGACCAGATTGGCATTGACGTCATGTTCGCGAGCGATCAATGACACGGAGGCGCCAGACTGGAAGGTGGCCTCGACGACTTGGCGTTTAAAGTCCAGCGGAAAGTTGGGGCGGCGACCGGCTCGACGGGCTGGGGCAACTGTATCCAAGATAGTGTCCACTAAAAAATGGTGTCCACTATCTTGGCCAATTTGGAGGGCTGTCAGGAGAGGGTGCTGGCCGGACGGTTACCCTTAAACAGTGGATGAACGAGGGAAAGGTCCTCACCTATAGGCTCGTTGTGCCGCATGTAAAGTGCGAAATCTGGAAAGCCCTATCACCCAAGAGCATTGCCAAGCTTGAGCACCTGTACTCTTACTTCTCAGGTTCAAAAGACAGCGATGAGATCGAACGCTGGCTTGATCGTGATTTCGAAGTACCCGCGTCCCTGTCTATTGCTAAAGTGGTTACCGAGTCGCGGCTGACCAGCGAGGACTGGAACAACTTGTTCCGCTTTGCCGTAGCGCAGTCGGTCAGGACGCCGGCAGGTCTACATAGTTTTATGAAACGTCAAAGTGAAACTCTCGAGGCAGTATTGTCCGAATCCATGAAGGGTTCTGTGGCAAGGATTGATGCAGCTCTTACCTCGGGTGTACATCTGGAGCCTGCCCAGGTATTGGACCCTTTTGACAAGCTTCCGCTGAAGATCGAACTTGTAAACAAGGACGGGGAGGAAGGTATTCAAGCGCGAGTGCTTAATGGCCGGAAGCTCTGGATCTGGCATTTGGAAAATGTCCTAAAAAGCGTAATCCATCGGATGCCAACTCATCGATGGACGATCCTGCGAGCTCCTGACGGCGTGACTTGGCCAACCACAGATAATCCATTCACAAGACTGAGCATTGGAGAAAACGGCAAGTGGAATCTGGAAGGTGGCTGGGGAGTACGAGATACACGGCTTTTCATGCCTTTAAGTCCTAAGCATCTTCTGTTTGCTTGTGTTGGCTCCCGCCCCCCGCAGCGCGGCACAACGCTCAGTATTGAAGAGGCAGCATTTTTCCGGATGATGATTCTGAATGGTGCCAGCCGCTATGTGTATGCATCCGAGACACGTGACATTGAGTCGTACCTACCTCGTACCGTCTCTCGGGAGCTGTATGACGCAGAGCAGAAACTCTGGGCGGATTGGCATGAGAGCCAGTCGAGGGAAGAGGCCGAGTATCCCGATCTCAAAGGGATCTGACGGATTCTGACGTGGTGCAGCTACAGCAAACCCGCCATTGCAGACTGTGTGAAAACGCACTGATGGTGGTTCCAGCAAACGCCCCGACTTGTTCGGGGCGTTTGCTTTTGTGCTCACAGCAGACGAAAAAAGGCGTTTCAGCCCATCAGCGCCATCATCTGGCGCACGCCCAACACGTTAATTGCTCTTTTCAGGTTGTAGGCGTTCACCGCCAAGGCCATTTCAGCTCTCGCGCCTTCAAGCTGTCGCAGCAAGAATCGAGCGTTACCAAATAACCACTGTTTAAGGTTGCCGAAGGGATGTTCGACGATGGATCGTCGGCTGACCATCATTTCGGGATGCGCCTGCATTCGCTGCTCCATTCGCTCGAAAGCCTGTTCGTGCAGATGGCGTGAGATGTAGCGGCGTTTGGCGTCGGTGCACTTCGCTTTAATCGTGCAGCTTGCGCAGTCGCTGACCTTCGCTTGGTAGATCCGGCCTTTATTGCTGATCTGCTTAAAGATCAGCCATTTTCCGGCAGGGCATTGATATCGATCTTGCGACGCATCGTAGGCAAATGCTGTTCGATCGAAAAATATCTGTTCCTTGCCGCAGGAGTTGAGTGATCGCGCCACAGGCACATAAGCCGTGATGTTCTCATCCTCACATGCCTGGAACTGCTTGCCATTGGAATAGCCCGCATCCGCGGTGACCGTCAGTTCATCCTGCGAAAGTTGTTCCTTGGCGGCCTTGGCCATCGGTTCAAGTTGCTTGCGATCATCGCTGTCCTGAGTCACTTCATGATGCACGATCATGCAGTTTCCAGCGTCCACGGCTGTCTGCACGTTGTACCCGACCCGAGGCCCTTTGTGCGTTCGCAGCATTCGCGCATCGCTTTCGTGGGTATTGAATTGCTCAAGCTCCATGGATTTCATCAGCGCCTGGCACGTCAAGTTATTGGAATGCCTGACTTCAAGTTGCGCCAAAGTCGCCTTGATTGCATTGCGGTCAATCTTCTCGCCGGCTTCGGTTTTATCTGCCTCGTCCAGCTCTGCCAAATAGTGGGCGATGCGCTTCTCCAGCTTCTGCTCTTGATGTTGGAGCCGCTTCAAATTCATATGACGCCGTGAAGAGGCGACCGCCTGAAATTTGCTGCCATCAATGGCCACCAACTCGCCGGTTATCAGCCCCGCTGTGCGGCAAAACTGCACGAAGGCCCGGCACGTCGTGATAAAAGCGGCTTTGTTGTCTTTACGGAAATCGGCGATGGTCTTGAAATCAGGCTTGAGTCGATTGATCAGCCACATCACTTCGACGTTGCGCTGGCACTCGGCTTCGAGCCGTCGTGATGAGCGAATCCGCTGGAAATAGCCGTAGAGGTAGAGTTTGAGCTGATCCGCTGGATCGTAAGAGGGACGGCCGGTGCTTTTGGGCAGTGCTTTATCAAAGCCCAGTCGAGCCAGATCCAGCTTGGCGACGTAAAGATCGATAACGCGAACGAGGTGATCCTCGGGGATCAACTCTTCCAGCGAGACCGGAAACAGGCTGGTCTGGCTGCGGGACTGTCCCTGGATGTAGGCCATAACGAAAAATGCTCCGTATCTTTCGATACGGAGCATTTTCTTTGAGCGCTGCGCAGATTGCTAGGTTTTCACACAGTCTGATTGGGCGCGTTATAAAGTATCTCCAAGGGGAGGCCGCGTGCCAACGAAATCTCAGAGGCGACCGTCGCACGATAACTTACTCGAGCCCAAGAACTCAAAGCCTACGTTCAGCCATCAGCATGGCGAGAGCCGAGACAGTTTTTAATATTTTTCCGAATCGGAAGCGGCTCGCTTGGTAGGTTGAGACAGACTTTAAAACGCAATCTAACATGCTACAGACCTCGAGATTTGTGCCGTACTGAGACAGACTTTAATGTCTACGATCACTCTACCCACAATCGCAGCCTCGGCTGCGATTGTCGTATCCGCCGCCGAGGAATCCCATGGACCGCTTTCAGGAAATGCAGATATTCGTTGTCGTCGCCCAAGAGCAAGGCTTTTCGGCGGCGTCGCGGCGTCTGGGTTTGTCGGCGGCGAGTGTTACCCGGGCGGTGGCGGCGCTGGAGCAGCATATCGGTACGCAGTTGCTGGTGCGTACCACGCGCACCGTGCATCTCACCGAAGCCGGGCAGCGTTACTGCGATGACTGCCGGCGGATTCTGGCCGAAGTGCAGGAGGCCGAGGATTCGGCGGCAGGCAGCCATGCCTTGCCGCGCGGGCAGTTGACGATTACTGCGCCGGTACTGTTTGGCGATCTGTTCGTGACGCCAGTGATGGCCGATTACCTTTGTCGTTATCCGGATGTGTCGATCAACGCGCTGTTGCTGGACCGGGTCGTCAACATGGTCGAGGAGGGCATTGATGTCGCGGTGCGCATCGGTGAACTGCCGGACAGTAATCAGCATGCGATTCGCGTCGGGGAAGTGCGACGGGTGATTTGCGCTTCGCCCACGTTTCTGGCTGAACACGGCCGACCGGAGCATCCGCAGGCCTTGGCCGGGTTGCCGGTGGTGGCGACGTCGGCGATCGGGCAACAACGCAACTGGCCGTTTCTCGACGGCGGTGAAGCCCTCAGCGTGCGCACCGAACCGCGCCTGACCGTCACGGCCAATCAGTCGGCGATTACTGCCGCGCGCAAAGGCCTGGGCCTGACGCGAGTGCTGTCCTATCAAGTGGCGGACAAGGTCGCGGCGGGCGAACTGGAAATCGTCCTCGCCGAGTTTGAATTGCCGCCGTTGCCGATCCATGTGGTGTATCAGGGCGGGCGCAAGGCGCCGGCGCGGATCCGCAGTTTTGTCGACTTCGCCGTGAAAGCGCTGCGTGAGCATCCGGCCTTGAGCGCTGCGGCGTTATTGCACGAGATGAAATAATCGATTGCAGCGGCTGGTTATTCTGTTGTTCCGGCAACCCATAGATGATGACTCCATCGGCGCGCTCATCCCGTAGCGACGTCACTTTCCAGCGGAGTCGACCATGCAAGCGATCAAACTCTACAACTTTCCCCGTTCCGGCCATGCCCACCGCGTCGAGTTGATGCTGTCGCTGCTGCAACTGCCGACCGAGCTGATCTTCGTCGACCTCGCCAAGGGTGAGCACAAGCAACCGCAATACCTGGCGATCAACAGCTTTGGTCAGGTGCCGGCGATTGATGACAACGGCGTGGTGCTGGCCGATTCCAACGCGATTCTGGTTTATCTGGCGCAGAAGTATGGCAACGGTCGCTGGCTGCCGACCGACCCGGTGGGCGCAGCGAATGTGCAGCGCTGGTTGTCGACTGCGGCGGGACCGATTGCATTTGGCCCGGCGGCGGCACGCCTGATCACGGTGTTCGGTGCGCAACTGAATGCCGAGGAAGTCATTGGCCGAGCGCACAATCTGCTCAAGGTGATGGAGCTGGAATTGGGCAAGACAGCGTATCTGGCGGGCGAAGAGCCGACCATCGCTGACGTGTCTGCCTACAGTTACATCGCGCATGCGCCGGAGGGCAATGTCTCGCTGGATGAATACGTCAACGTTCGCGCCTGGCTGGCACGGATCGAAGCCTTGCCGGGTTTTGTTGCGATGCCGCGCACTGTCGCCGGCTTGCAGAAGACCGCGTAGTACTCAGCCTTCGCAGACGCGAGCCAATTCGCGGCCTCTGAAGGCGGGTCATGTTCACGCGTAGGACAGCGCCTTTTCTGCCAGTAATTCCTGATACAGCTCAGTCCATTTGCGGCCCATTACATCGGCGGTGAACAACTGCCGATAACGCGCTTCTGCCTTGACGCCCATGGCGGCTGCACGCTCGGGGTTTTCCCATAACGTGCGCATGGCTTCGCTGAACGCCTGTGGATTGCTGGGCGGCACCACCAGACCGGTTTCGTTGTGAATATTGATGAAACTGGTACCGGTGCCGATCTCGCTCGAAATCAGCGGCTTGCCGTACATCGCGCCCTCTAGCAACGAGATACCGAAGG
The DNA here is from genome assembly GCF_025706525.1 of Pseudomonas mercuritolerans. NCBI lineage: Bacteria > Pseudomonadati > Pseudomonadota > Gammaproteobacteria > Pseudomonadales > Pseudomonadaceae > Pseudomonas > Pseudomonas mercuritolerans. The sequence goes on along the minus strand of NZ_JAMSHA010000002.1, from coordinate 633,732 downwards.
CCTCGGAGCGCAAGTGCGAAGGGAAGACGAACGCGTAGCTCAATTGCAGCAACGCGACTTTGTCTTCATCGTCCAGGCGTCCGACGAAATGGATATTGCGCAAGCCAAGTGCGGCGGCCTGAGCGCGCAGCTTCAGCTCCAGCGGGCCGGCGCCGACGATGACTGTCGGGTAATCCGCTTGTTTGAGCGCGTCGAGCAGGATATGCAAGCCCTTGTAATAACGCATCACCCCAACGAAGAGGAAAAACTTATCCCCAAGTTGCTGGCGCCAACGGTTCATCCGCTGACCGTCGGGTTGTGGATAACCTGCCTTGTTCAAGCCGTACGTGATGACGCGAGTCTTTTCCTGGAACTGCTGCAACACATCGCTGGTATGCAGGTAGTTAGGCGATGCGGCGACGATTCGGTCGGCGCTGGCCAGGAAGCGCTCCATTAGCGGTCGGTACAACTTGAGCAGGTGTTTTTGCCGAATGATGTCCGAGTGATAGGTGACCACACTGGGTTTGTTCAGGGCGCTGGCGAAGTGCACCAGGTCCATGAATGGCCACGGGAAGTGATAGTTGATCACGTCGGCCTCGGCGGCCAGTTCGCGGAACTGCTTGAACACGCTCCAGGAAAACCCGGTCGAGGCGAACTGGATATCCAGTTTGGCCCGATGCACTTCATGTTGGCCCAACTGCATTACCCGGGGTGTCGGATCCGCGCTCAGGGTCAGGACCTGCGCTTCGATGCCGTGCTGAACGCCGCTTTCGCAGAGTTGGAAGACGACTTGTTCGATGCCACCGAACGAGTCGGGCAGGTAAGTCTTGAAGAAATGAAGAACGCGCATTCAACCTCCCATGGCCTGGCGGTAGGCACCGGCCGTGACCTGTGCACAACGTTGCCAGGAAAAAAAACCAGCCCTCAGCAATCCTGCTTCGCGGCATGCCTGCCAATGCAGCTGATCGTCAATGAGACGACTCAGCGCATCGCGCAGGCCCTCGGCATCGTCCGCTTCAATATAGTTGCCAGCCGCGCCGGCCACCTCCGGCATTGCCGAAGAACGGGTGGTCACCACCGGCGTGCCACTGGCCATGGCTTCCAGCACCGGCAAGCCAAAGCCCTCATACAGCGATGGAAATATCAGCGCCCGGGCGCCGGCCAGCAGTTGCGCCAATTGCTCATCTGGCAGATAGCCAAGCAGGCACACATGGCCACTCGCCAATGCCTGACGCAGCGGCTCGTTGAACTGTTCGCGCTGCCAACCGGCCATTCCCGCAATCAACAAGGGAAAGCGCTGGCGCACCGCATCTGGCAACAGGGCGTGGGCCCGCAGCGCCAGGCTCAGGTTTTTGCGCGGCTCGAGGGTGCCGACACAGAGGAAATATTCCCGTGCCTGCACGGCGTGAGCCTTGAGCACGCTGTCGATTTCTTCGGTTTGCCGAGGACGAAAGCGCGCGGCCACGCCCAATGGCGCCACCACGAATCGCTGCGCAGGCAGGCTGAAATAAGCCTGCGCCTCGTCGGCGATTGCCTGCGAGTCGGTCAGAATTACCCGCGCCTGCTGAACACCTGCGGCCAGGCGACGTTCGATCTCTCTCAAACGTGCCGGCGGTTGAGTGTCAGGAAAATGCAGGTGCGTCAGGTCATGCAAAGTGATTACGGTCGGGCCGTCGAAGGCCAGCGGCCACAGGCTTGGCTCGTGATAAAGATCAATCTTTTGTGTACGCACCTGATCAAAACGTTTCTGCTCCAGCCAGCGCCGTGCCTGATAGGCTCCGGGTATTTGCCGCAGCAGCGGCGTCATCCGCGAATAACCGGGCATGGCTGCATCCGGCAGGGCCGGATTCCAGCCCCAGCCATGAAACAGGGTTACGTCCACGTCGGGTTCGCTACGCAGGGCGTTGACCAGTTCAGCGACGTAATGGCCGATACCGGTGCGCGGTGCCTGCAGGATGCGAGCGTTAAGAACAATGCGCATGGGGCCTCGCTGGCACGCGCGGGGCCTGCTGGACATGGTCAAGGCTGCGTGTAGCCAATTGCTCGCTGGCTTCACGCCAGCCGATCCAGCGCCAGTCAGCGACGTCGCGGGCGGCAGGAAACTGCCCACTGCGCTGATAGGTATCGATCAGATCGGCAAGGCTTTGTGGATCCAGCAGATCGAAATACGCCATGAACTCGCCGCCGATTTCGCGGAATACCGCGATGTCACTGCCCATTGCCGGCAACCCGCGCTGCATCGCTTCCACCAGCGGCAGGCCGAAGCCTTCGACGAACGAGGGGAAGACCAGCGCGCTGGCCTGCGCGTATGCGTATTCGAGGCTGGTGTCGCTCAGGTCATTGAACATGAACAGGCGCCGGTTCAGTTCCGGATGATTGCGAATTCGCTCGAGCAGCGCGTCGCATTTCCAGCCGATGCGCCCGGCGATGCACAGGCGTGCCGTCGAGCCGGCGGCCCAGGCGCGGTCGAAGGCGTCGAGCAGATACGCATGGTTCTTGCGCGGCTCGATGGTGCTGACCATCAGGAACACCGCTCCGGGCGCCGCGAACAGATTCTTGAGGCGTGGTTCGACCGATGCTGCGCTGTGATGCAGATCGAGTTCGGAACCCAGATGGAAGAAATCAAACCAGCGACTGTCAGTCTGGTCAGCGCCGATCCTGCGCTGCAATTCGCCACGTACCTGATCGCGCACGGTGGCCGAAATCGCCATGTAGCCGTCAGCGGTGCGAGTGATCCACTCGAACCATTCGTTGAAAACCTCGACCAGACGCGTGTCGTAAAACTGCGGATGTGTCAGCGGAATCAGATCGTAAACCACCGCGATCACACCGACGCCGTCGCGTTTGAGCTGTTCGACGTGGGCGAAAAAATCCGAGTGCCATGATGAATCCAGCAGCACCAGTTGATCGCCTGATTGGTGCTGCAGGGGTATGCAGCGTTTGAGCAACTGCCTGCGATTGATCTGCCGGATCAACCGTATCGGCAAGCCGAATACGCCGATCTGGGTGAATTGATAGGCAACGTACAGCAGTCCTCGGGACAGTTTCGAAGTGCATCGCGCATCGCGGCGCTGGTGCCACTGCCAGAAGCGATGTGCCAGGCGCTCCAGGCGTTCGCCGAAGGTTTGCAGAGCATTCAGGAACGGCGTGTCGAGCGGCGCCAGCCTCAGTACACGATAGAGCTGACTGTTGATCACCACCACTGGCAGGCATTCGACCCCTTGCACGCTGGCCGGCAACTGCTTGATGACGTTGCGTACCACGCGCTGAATCCCGGAGTTGACCATCGGGTGCTTGAATACGTGGGTGCATTCGACCAACAGGCGGGTCATGGCGCGCGCTCGACAGTCCGGGTCTCGGTTTCACAGGTGACGGTGGTCCGGGCGTCCAGCCAGGCACAGCCGACGAAATCTTCCTGACGGTTGTTGATCACGTGAAATACCAGCCCGTAGTCACGCCACTCGAAATTGCGATCCAGATGTGAGTCCAGACGCGACAGGCTCAGCGACACCGAATAATTGCCTTTGCCCAGGCCCATGACGAAGGCGAAGCGGTAAGTGAAGCGCTCGCCGGCGCGCAGGTCGGTCAGCGCCTTGTTCAGTCGGTGAGTATTGATGCCATACATCATCTGGCCCAGACGATCCTTGATGATGAAGCCCAGCACCAGCCGTTCGATGTCCTCGCGTACCTCGACCTGCACTTCGAGGACCACCGGTTGGCCGACTTCGACAGCCTCAATGCTGCGCTGGTTTTCATCGAGCAGGCGTACGCTGAGAATCGCCGCCTCGCCGGTGCCGGAGACCGTTTGCACCTCGCCGCCGGCGAGCGTTTCCTGACGCACGACCTGGCCCTCACGTTCGGCCATCAGCGCATTGTAATAATCCAGAACCGGCTCCGGTTTGCCGCGCATGGCCACGTGCCCGTCCTTGAGCAGGATCGCCGAGTCGCAGATCGACTGAATCGCGAAACGATCATGGGACACGATCAATAACGTCGTGCCGGATTTGCGAAAGCTGCGGATGCGTTCGAAGCTCTTGTGCTGGAAATAGGCATCGCCCACCGACAGCGCTTCGTCGACGATCAGGATGTCCGGGCGCCGAGCCGTTGCGACGCTGAACGCCAGGCGCATCTGCATGCCGCTGGAGTAAGTGCGGACCGGGTGGTCAATGGCATCGCCGATTTCGGCGAAATGCTCGATGTCGGGCAGCAGCGCTTCGATTTCTTCGAGCTGCATGCCCAGCAACTGACCCGCCATGATTGCGTTCTGCCGACCGGTAAAGTCCGGATGGAAACCCATTCCCAGCTCCAGCAGTGCAGCGACGCGTCCCTGCAGTTCGATCTTGCCGCAGGTGGGTTGGGTAGTGCCGGTGATCATTTTCAGCAAGGTGCTTTTGCCCGCGCCATTGGCGCCAACGATGCCTACCGCTTCTCCCGGAGCAATCTCGAATTCGACATCTTGCAGTACCCAGTGCTGTTGATGGCGGATCGGCGAAAACGGAATCAGCCACTCAGCCAGCCGTGCCCAGCGGTTTGGGTATTGCTTATAGGCCTTGCCGAGGCCGGTGACGCGAATATGTCCCATCAGAGTTCATCCACCATTTCGCCCACGCGCTGGCGAAACAGCCGCAGGCCCATCAGACAGAACGCCACGCCGGCAATGAAAGCCGGCAGCAGCGAACTCCATACCGGCCACTGACCGTAGAGAAACAGGTTCTGATAACTGCTGAACAGGTTGGTCAGCGGATTGAGTTGCAGCAAACGCTGCACCCATTCCGGCAGGATCGTGATCGGGTAAACGATCGGCGTCAGCCAGAACCAGAACTGCAGGCAGATGCCGAACAGTTGACCGACATCGCGAAAGAACACGTTCAGCACCCCAAGGATCATGCCCAGCCCGGCGCAGAACATCATTTGCAGGGCGATCAGCGGAATCAGCGCCAGCAGCGCCATCCCCGGCCAGCGCCCGGTGATCAGCAGAAAACCGAGAAACAGGCTGATGATGATGGCGAAATTGATCCCGGCGTTGATCAGCACGATCACTGGCAGGCAGATCCTCGGGAAGCTGATTTTCTTCAGCAGGTTGGCGTTTTCCAGAAACATGTTCTGGCTGCGCAGGGTGATTTCGGAAAACAGCCCCCAGGCCAGCAGACCTGCGCACAGGTAGACGCTGTAGGCCATGCTGTCGTCCACACCCGGTAAACGCGCGCGCATGATCTGGGAAAAGATCACCGTGTAAACGATGATCATCGACAGCGGATTGAAGATCGGCCACAGCGCGCCGAACAACGAATTGCGATAACGCGCTTGAAACTCTCGCTGCACGCTGCCGAGGATGAACCCACGGTAGTTGTGCAGCGAGCGGTACAGGGAAAGCAGCATTCAGACCGTCCTGCCGTATTGATCTTCGAAGCGAACGATATCGTCTTCGCCCAGGTATTCGCCGCTCTGTACTTCAATGATCACCAGATCGATCACCCCGGGGTTCTCCAGGCGATGCTTGTGGCCGGCGGCAATGAACGTCGATTCGTTCTTGGCTACCAAGGTGGTGCCGGAACCGTTGTTGGTGACCTTGGCCATGCCTTCGACCACCACCCAGTGTTCGTTGCGGTGATGGTGCATTTGCAATGACAGCTTGGCACCGGGTTTGACCACGATGCGCTTGATCTTGAAACGCGGACCTTCCTCCAGAACGGTGTAGGTGCCCCACGGACGGCTGACCGTACGATGCAGGCGATAGGCTTCGTGGGACTTGTCCTTGAGCTGCTTGGCCACGCGGCGTACGTCTTGTGCGCGGTCGGCATGGGCGACCAGCACCGCATCGGCGGTGTCGACAATGATCAGGTTATCCACACCGACGGTCGCCACCAGCCGACCTTCGCTCTGTACGAAGTTGTTGTGGCTGTCGATGAAGATCGCTTCGCCGCTGGCGCGGTTGTTGTCGGCATCGGCGGGAGTCAGCGCCGCGACCGCACTCCACGAACCGATATCGCTCCAGTCGAAACCGGCGGGCACCACCACGACTTTGTCCGAGCGCTCCATCAGCGCGTAGTCGATCGAAATGTCAGTGATCTCGGCAAACAGCGTCGGCGACAGCTCCTGTTGCAGGCAGCCGACCGTTTCCACCGGGGCACTGGCAGCCATGCAGGCGCGAGTCTGTTCCAACAACTGGGGTGCGTGCAGTTGCAGTTCGGTGAGCAGGGTCGCGGTGGTGAAGCAGAACATCCCCGAATTCCACAGGAAATTGCCGCTCTCCAGGTAATGCGTGGCGGTCTGCAGGTCGGGTTTCTCGACGAAGCGCTGTACCTTGGCTGCGCCTCTGGCGTCCAGCGGTGCGCCGGTCTCGATATAGCCGAAGCCGGTTTCCGGCGCGGTTGGTACCACGCCGAAGGTCACCAGATAGCCGTCCTTCGCCAGCTGAACCGCGTGCTCGACCGCACTTTTCAAGGCGTCCTGATTGACGATCAGATGATCGGCCGGCATCACCACCATGATGGCGTCGTCGCCATGCAGAGCCTGCAACGACAACGCTGCTGCCGCGATCGCCGGTGCGGTGTTACGCCCGCTCGGCTCGAGCAGAAAGTGCCCGCGATGGCGTGAAACCTGGGCTGCGCAATAGTGATCCTTGCTTTGGAAGTAGTACTCGCGATTGGTCACCGTGACGATGTCGCCCCAGCCGTCCAGCAGCGCCGCCGCACGCTGGTAGGTCTTGCCCAGCAGCGACTGGCCGTCGGGCAGGGTCATGAACGGCTTGGGATGGCCCTCGCGGGACACCGGCCACAAACGGGTGCCGGCACCGCCGGACAGAATCACGGGAATCAGCATGGCCTACTCCTTGGCGACGCGTTTCATGTCCGCATCCATCATCATGCGGATCAGGCTGTCCAGGTCGGTTTTCGGTTTCCAGCCCAGCACCCGCTGAGCCTTGGCCGGGTTGCCGAGCAGCACTTCGACTTCGGCCGGGCGGAAGAACGCCGGGTCGATCTTCACGTAATCGCGGTAGTTGAGGCCGACGTGATCGAAGGCGATGCGGCACATTTCGCGCACCGTGGTGGTGACGCCCGTGGCGACCACAAAGTCGTCGGGTTTGTCCTGCTGCAGCATCAGCCACATGGCTTCGACGTAATCGCCGGCAAAGCCCCAATCGCGTTTCGCGTCGATGTTGCCCAGTGCCAACTCGTGCTGCTTGCCCTGCTTGATGCGCGCAGCGGCGTCAGTGACCTTGCGGGTAACGAATTCGATGCCGCGCAGTGGTGATTCATGGTTGAAGAGGATGCCGCTGCTGGCGTGCAGGTTGAAGCTTTCGCGGTAATTGACGGTGATCCAGTGGCCATAAAGCTTGGCCACGCCGTAAGGGCTGCGTGGATAGAACGGCGTGTTCTCGTCCTGCTGCTCGGCCTGGATCAGGCCGAACATTTCGCTGGTCGAGGCCTGATAAAAACGCGTGTGCGGACTGAACTGACGGATCGCTTCGAGCAAGTGGGTCACGCCCAGCCCATCGACGATGCCGGTGGTGACCGGTTGATCCCAGGAAGCGGCGACAAAACTCTGTGCGGCAAGGTTATAGACCTCGTCCGGTGCCGATTTGATTACCGCACGCTGCACCGAACAGGCATCCGCCATGTCGCCGTCGAGGTAAACGATATCGGCTTCGACGCCCATTTCGCGCAAGCGCCAGCGCGAGTCGCTGCTGCGCCGGGCGACGAGGCCGTGAACCTTGTAACCCTTGTCCAGCAGCAGTTTGGCCAGATAGGCGCCGTCCTGGCCCGTGATCCCGGTAATCAATGCACTTTTTGTCATTCTTGTCGTACTCGCGTCTCCCAGTCGGACAGGATCGCCCGCAGGGATTGTTGTGTGGTGATGGCTGGCGCCCATCCTGTGGCGTTGGCCAGTTTTGCATGACTGCCGCAGACGCGGCGCTGGTCGGCGCGACGCATGCGCGCCGGATCCTGCACCAGTTCAACGTCGACTTCGGCCAGATCGGCCAGTTGCTCGATCAGGCTGCGAATGCGTTGCTCGCGGCCCGAGCAGATGTTGTAGACCTGCCCTGGTGTGCCGTTTTCCAGCAGGGCGAAATACGCTGCGATCACATCGCCGACATCAAGAAAATCCCGCGTAACGTCGATATCGCCGACTTGCAGTTGCGGCGCTTGCAGACCCTGTTTGACTCGGCAGATCTGCCGGGCGGCGCTGGCGATGACGAAGCTGTCTTTCTGCGCGGTGCCGATGTGGTTGAACGGGCGCGCGACCAGCACCGGCCAGCCTTCGCTCAGGCCCCATTGCAGGCTTAGAAATTCCGCTGAAAGTTTGCTCACCGCGTACGGATTGCGCGGCAGCGGCGGTTGTTGCTCGGTGATTGGCAGATGCTCTTCGGCGACTTGCCCGTAAACGTCGCCGGAGCTGACGTACAGGAAAGTGCCGGCAAAACCGCGCGCCTTGAGCGCCTGCAACAGGTTGAGGGTGCCGAAAAGATTAGTGTCGAAAGTGCGGGCCGGGTCACGAAAGGCTTCCGGCACAAAGGTCTGGCCGGCCAGATGAATGACCGCATCCGGTACCTCAGACCAAAGGTCGACGAGACTGTCGGCGTCCGTGAGGTCGTAGGCCGAAGCGGCAGGCAGCAGCTCCCACGACGATCCCGGCGAAGCCAGACGAGACTGAATGTGTTGTCCCACGAAGCCGGTAAGGCCCGTGACGAACAGACGTTTTTTCAAACAGCGACCCCTTGGTCATGACTTGCGCCGCTTTCCTTACACGCTTTGAGGAAAGCCCTGTCAGACCGGAGGAAATATCCGGTGGAACAGCAGGCGAAGCCGTTGTTGTAGTTGTTTGGTTGCCAATCTGTGCCAATTGCTCGGCAATTTCAACAGGGCAGATCGTGACTGGCCAGTTCTCATCAGCGTAGTCCGATTTATTCTCGCCGGGCGGTTCCCGGACTCGTGATGGATGTGTTTAGAATGGCCCTCGTCGCGAGTTGGCCGGTGATTTTCAGGGCGCCGCGACGCAGGGTGAAACTGACCACTAAAACAAGAACGAAGACGTGCCCGATGATGCCGGACGAGTAACGGCCCTGCCGACCCGATCCGACGCCCGGCCGTCATAGCATGAAGTAGCCGGGATGGCGCTTCATCGTGGGATGCCATGAATTTCATTCTCTATTCGGACGTCAACGACAGCTCCATCAGTGCCAGTCTCGGGCGTCCGGAATACAGCTATTACTTTGTCCTCAAAGCCTATCGCCCGGTGCTGGAAAGCCTGGGGCGCGTGCACGTGGCCGGATCTGTCACCGACGTCGATGTGATTTACCGGCAATTGCTCGCCGCTGGCGAAGACAGTGTGTTCCTGTCCTTCACCCCACCGCAGAAAACTCCGGTCGACCTCCAATGCCCGACGATTTGCGTGGTGGCCTGGGAGTTCGATTCTATCCCCGATGAACAGTGGGACGACGATCCGCGTCAGGACTGGACACGCATGCTCGCGCGCCACGGCCGGGTCATCACCCTGTCGAGCCACACGGCAACGGCCATTCGCCGCGCCATGGGCGAAGCGTTCCCGGTGCTGGTTTTGCCGACGCCGTTGTGGGACAGCTTCGCGACGATTCGTCAGCAACACCAACCCATGCCGGTCAACCCGGGCACTGCACTGGCAATCAAGGGCTGCATATTCGATTCGCGCACCCTCGGCCTGTCAGCCGATGCGCTGATCCCGACGCCAATCAGCCCTGAAGAGCAGGCTGCACTTGCCGCAGCAATTGAAGCCGCGCGCCCGCCACCGTTGACGTTCAAACGCCGACTGGTCATCGCTCGACATTATCTGCGCCTGTGGGTACTGGATCTGGGACACGAGCAGGCGGAACCAGTGCCACGGGTGAAATTTCTGCACAACTGGTACTGGGAAGGCATTCGCGATCTGCTGCCGGACGCTTTGCATGGCTGGCTGCAACAGCGTTGGCCTGAGGTGTGCGGCGCTGCGCCGGTGGCGGTGATCGAACCGGCGCCACTCGATCTGCCGGACACCTCATCGGTGGTCGAAACCACAGTTGAGGGTGTGGTGTATGTCTCGGTATTCAACCCCAAGGATGGCCGCAAGAACTGGCATCGACTGATCAGCGCATTCTGCTGGGCGTTTCGCGAAACGCCCGACGCGACGCTGGTGCTCAAGATTACCCAGAATGATCTGGCGTCCTATTACAGCGAATTGATGACCCTGCTGGCGCAACTCACGCCGTTCGCCTGTCGGGTCGTGGTGATGCACGGTTACCTCGACGACGCGCAGTACGCCAGGCTTTATCAGGCGGCCAGTTTCTACGTTAACGCGTCACGTTGCGAAGGGTTGTGCCTGCCGTTGATGGAGTTCATGTCCAGCGGCAAACCGGTGATCGCTCCAGACCATACGGCGATGAAAGACTACATCGATGAGTCGGTGGCGTTCGTGGTCAAGTCCAGTGAAGAGCTGACTATCTGGCCGCAGGACACGCGGATCATCTACCGCACGCTGCGGCACCGCCCCGACTGGGGCTCGCTGAAAGACGCCTACGAAAACAGCTATCGAATGGCCAAGGCCCAGCCGCAGGAATATCAGCGGATGTCTGCCGCCGCCGTCGAGCGCATGCAGCATTACTGCGCCTTCGCGCCGGTGCGCAAACGCCTCGCGGAGTTCTTTGCGCTGACAGCAGGTCCCACCGATGCTGCGCCAGTGACGGATAACGCCTCATGCTGATCATCATTCATTCGGAAACCAACCGGCACACCATTGCGCAGAACCTCGGGCGTTCGGAGTACAGCTATTACTTCGTGCTCAAGGAATATCGCCCGGTGCTCGAACGCATCGGCCAAGTGGTGGAAGTGGCCGATCCGCAGACAGAAGTCGATGCGCTGTATCTGGAATGCCTGAGCCGTGGCGAGCCTTGCGTGTTTCTATCGTTCTCGCCGCCGCATCGCACCCCCGTTCACTTGGCCTGTCCGACGCTGCCGGTGTTTGCGTGGGAGTTCAGCACGATCCCCAACGAGCCCTTCGCCGGGGAGCCGCGCAACGACTGGCGTAGCGTCTTGCATGCCTGTGGCGCAGCGATCACCCACTCCAGCTATACGGTCAACGCCGTGCACGAGGCGATGGGTGTCGAATACCCGATCGTCGCGGTGCCGGCGCCGGTCTGGGACCGTTTTGCTGCCCGTGGCGCGAAAATGCCCGAGCAAGCGCTGGCCGCCGCGTACAGCCTGACGATCAAAGGCCTGGTCGCGGACAGCCGCACCCTCAATCTGAACGCATTCGGGCCGGCGCACCTGCGCAGCGGCGACGGCATCGACTTCGCCGCGCCGGCCTGCGAGCAGACGCTGGTGCTTGATGGCGTGGTTTACACCTCGGTGTTCAATCCCGGTGACGGGCGCAAGAACTGGGAAGACATGCTCAGCGCGTTCTGTGTGTGTTTCCGCGATGTCGAAGACGCGACGCTGGTGCTCAAGCTCACTCACCATGACGCCGAAGAAGCACTCAGCGATATCCTCCACCACTTGTACAAGAACCAGTCTTACCGCTGCCGCATCGTTCTGATCTACGGCTACCTAGCCGATCCGGACTACGAGCAGCTGGTGCAGGCCACCCGCTACGTGGTGAATACCTCCTACGGTGAAGGCCAGTGCCTGCCGCTGATGGAGTTCATGTCCTGCGGCAAGCCGGCGGTGGCGCCGCGTACCACGGCGATGATCGATTACCTGAGCACGGAAAATGCCTTTCTCATCGAGTCCACCGACGAGCTGACAGCCTGGCCCCACGACCCGCGCAAGGCGTTCCGAACCCTGCGCTACGTGACCAACTGGACCTCGTTGTGCGAGGCCTATCGGGCCAGTTACGACGTCGCGAAAAACCAGCCGCAGCGCTATGCCGAGATGTCCGCGCAGGCAGTCGAAAGCTTGCAGGCGTTCTGCAGCCAGGCTGTGGCGGAACAGCGTTTGCGAGGGTTTCTGACGCAGTTGTTCGAGCATCGTGCGGCTGCTTTGGAAGCCCCAGAAGCATGAGTGCCAAGCGCATTATGGACATTGAGGTCCTGCGTGCGGTCGCGGTGCTTGGAGTGTTGTTTCACCATTTGCCGGACAATCTGTTCAGCGACCCGGTGCCGTCGCTGGCCCGGATCCACGAATGGGCGCAGACGTGGTGGGGCGTCGACCTGTTTTTCGCCATCTCCGGGTTCGTCATCGCCCGCAGTCTGATCCCGCTGTTGCAAGGCTGCACGACGGGCCAGGAGCGCTGGCAACAGGTTCGCCATTTCTGGCTGCGCCGGGCTTTTCGGTTGCTGCCTTCAGCCTGGCTGTGGCTGGCGCTGATCCTGCTGGCCTGTATGTTTTTCAATCGATCCGGTGCGTTCGGCACGCTATCCGCCAATCTTCAGGCGACCCTGGCCGGGGTACTGCAATACGCCAATTTCCGCTTTGCCGACAGCTTCTTCCACTACGAATATGGCAGCAGTTTCGTTTACTGGAGCCTGGCGCTGGAAGAGCAGTTCTACCTGCTTTTTCCGTTGCTGATCCTGTTGTTTCGCCGACACCTGGTCTGGGCATTGCTGGCGCTGGTCGCGGTGCAGATTCTGGCCGTACGCACGCCGTTGCTGATGGTAGTGCGCACCGATGCGCTGGCCCTTGGCGTGCTGTTGGCGATGTGGAGTGCGCAGCCGGGTTTTCAGCGCTGGCAGCCCTCGTTCTTGCGCCGACCATGGCTTGGCATTTCAGCCTTGATTGTCATTGCAGCGCTGTTGAGCTTCATGGCCACCGACCGTTTTACCTTGGCCAGTTTCCGCATCGGTTCGATCGCCGTGCTCAGTGCGCTGCTGGTCTGGATCGCCTCGTACAACCGTGACTACCTCATGCCTGCCGGACGCATTCAGCGCTGCCTGGCCTGGATCGGCAGCCGCTCCTACGGCATCTACCTGATCCACATCCCCGCCTATCTGCTGCTGCGTGAGCTGATATTTCGCTTGCAGAGCAGCGGTCTGCCGAGCCCGGCCGGTCATCCCATCCTTACGGTGCTGATTGCCTTCGGCCTGATTGCGCTGCTCAGCGAACTCAACTATCGCTTGATCGAAGTGCCGATGCGCAATCGCGGTGCTGCGTTGGTCAGGCGCCTCGACACCTCCCGAACCGCTGTTACCTCAACCGGAGCCACCTCATGCTGAGCTTTTTGAAGAAACTCTCGGCGACAACGCCTGCGCAAACTGCGGCAGAACCGGTCGCTGCGGTTGCCGACAAAGTCGATCCGTACATGCTCGGCCTTTACGATGCGAAGCTCAGCGGCTGGTTCAACCAGCAAACCCACGAGCTGTATACGGGATTCCCTGTGAGTGCCGACGACACATTGCTTGATGTCGGTTGCGGTGATGGCGGCAACGTGCACTTCTGCGGTGTGCGTGGAGCGAAGATCATTCTTGCCGACATCGATGCGGCCAAGGTCGAAGCCACGCGCCAGCGTCTGAGCGACACGCCGGCCCGGGACATCGAATGCCACGTTACCGACTGCAACCCGCTACCGATTGCCGACGCAACGGCGACGCGTGTGGTGTGTACCGAAGTCATCGAACACGTTGACGATCCTGCGCAGTTTCTTGCCGAACTGGTGCGGGTTGGCAAACCGGGTGCGTTGTATCTGCTGAGCGTGCCGCATCCCAGCTCCGAGGAGCTGCAAAAGGACATTGCCGCGCCGGAGTATTTCCAGAAACCCAATCACATACGCATCATCAGCGAAGACCAGTTCAAGGCCATGGTCAGCGAGGCCGGGCTGGAAATCGTCAGCCACAGTCAATATGGCTTCTACTGGTCGATGTGGATGATGCTGTTCTGGGAGGCCAAGGTCGAGTTCAGCAACCCCGATCACCCGATGCTCGAGCACTGGGCCAATACCTGGCAGGCGGTGCTGGATTCCCCGCGCGGGGCGCAAATCAAGCAGGCGCTGGATGCGGTGGTGGCCAAGAGTCAGGTGATCATCGCGCGCAAACCTGCGGCATCCCTGTAGGCGCTGCAGTACGCTGCGATCTTTTGATCTGGAGTCTTGAAGCAAGATCAAGATCAAAAGATCGCAGCCTCGTTTCACTCGTCAGCTCCTACGCGGTTTTTGTGTAACCTTGCGGCCTGTGGTCTCGGGGATTTTCCAGGTATGCGGTTTATTGCGGGTCTGTTTCTCGGCGTGTTGCTTGCGGGGTGCGAGCAACCCGTCGCGCCTCCACTCGACCAGCAACTCTATGTCTGGCAACGCCAGTGGACGTCTGCGCATGAATTGGCATTGCGCGACAGTCGTCACGACTTCTCGACACTGCGCGTGCTGGCATTGCAGGCCTTTCCCGGCGAGCGGTGGAGCAGGGCGCGGGTTGATCCAGACTTGTTGAAAGCGGATGGCCGCCCTTTGATTGCAGTGATTCGCCTTGATGGCCAGTTACAGTCGCTGGATCAGCAGCAGGTCACCGCGCAGATTCTCCAGGTCATTGCCGATTGGCAAGCGCAAGGCCTCACGCTGAACGGTATCGAAATCGACCACGATGCCGGCAACGCACGGCTGCCCGCGTACGCTGAATTCCTCAAACATTTGCGCACGGCCTTGCCGCCATCGTTGCCTTTGAGCATCACCGCGCTGCCGGCCTGGCTCGATAGCGCGCAGTTGCCGGCGCTGTTGCAAAGCGTCGACAGCAGCGTGCTGCAAGTCCACGCCGTGAGCGATCCGCGACTGGGTCTGTTTGATCCCGAGCAGGCGTTGAAGTGGGCCAAGGCCTGGGCACGCATCAGCGACAAACCGTTCTATCTGGCGCTGCCGGCCTACGGCGTTGCGCTGTTGGACGCTGACGGCGGCGCGCCCGTGGTGGAAAGCGAAGTGCAACTGGAGCGCGGCGGGCAGCGCCGGGAGTTGCTCGCCGATCCGCTGCAACTCGGCGAACTGAGCCAGACCTTGCGTGAGGATCCGCCCGAGCATCTGGCTGGATTGATCTGGTTTCGCCTGCCGCTGGCCAACGATCTTCGCGCCTGGAGCCTGACTACTTTGCGCGCAGTGGCTCGCGGCGATGTGCTGAACAGTCAGTTGCGCCTGTCATTCAAAGAGCAGGGCGGTCTCTATGACATCCAGCTCGAAAACCACGGCAATCTCGACAGCCCGTGGCCTGCGCAAATCACGCTTAAGGCGCAGGGTTGTGCTGGCGCCGATGCGCTCGCCGGTTACTCGTTGCAACAAAGTGCCAATCTGCTTACCTTCACCCGCCTGCGTGACGGTCGCTTGCCGGCGGGCGGGCAGCGCGCTGTCGGTTGGGCGCGTTGTGCACATATTGATCAAGGAGGTTCGCATGTTGACCCGTAACTGGCCCCGCCATCTGCTTTGCCTGAGCCTCAGCCTGCCGCTGGGTTCGGCGCTGGCCTGCGGCCCGGACTTCCCGATGCGCCTGCTCGACAACCGCGCGCAGACCTTGGCCGATCTGCCCGAAGGCAGTTTCAGCTTCGAAATCAGTCGCCTCGGTAAAACCATTGCCGGGCTGAAAAACGTTACTGCGGCGACCCACAACCCCAACGATTATGCCGAAGACAACGCGGCTCAGCTCGCGCGGGAACAGGCTGAGCAGGTTGGCCTGAGCGCCGAGCAATACGCTGTGGTCAAGCAACTGCGCGGGCTCAGCGATGCACGGCAGGCCGAGGAGCAGGGCGCCGGTCTGCCGGTTGAAATCCGCTTTTACGTCGCCGGCGCGGTGGCCTTTGCCACCGGCGATCATCAATTGGCCATTGAGTATTTCAACAAGGTGCTGGCGCTGCCGGCAGAGCAGCGTCCTTTGCGCAGCACGTGGGCGGCGTATTCCCTCGGGCGCATCGCCTTCGCCATGAGCAACGAGGCGCACGATCGCATCGAAGCGCTGGAAGAAGCGCGCGATGCCTTCCGGCAGGCCCGGCAACTGAGCATCGACGGCTTCAGCGATCCGTTGGAACTGGGCGTTGCCAGCCTCGGTGAAGAGGCGCGGGCGTTGCGCAGCGCGGGCGACTGGAGCGGCGCCATCGAACTGTACGAAGCACAGAACCTGCACGGTTCGGCCGTCGGCTACACCTCGCTCAAGCAACTGATGAACGAGCTGGCCGAATTGCCGGAATCTCAGCTGGCCAAACTGCTCCAGCAGCCAGCGGTGCAGCAACTGGTCACGGCATCGCTGGTCAGCCGTCAGGGCTGGTCATTTGGTGAGCAGCCGCCGAATGAAAAGAAACTCGTCACACTCCTGCAAAACAGCACCCGTGGCAGCCTCGACAATGCCGAGCGACTGGCGGCGATGAGTTATCAACAGGGCGACTACGCGTCTGCCAAGGCCTTTCTGGTAAACGCCGGGGACGGCGGACTGGCCTGGTGGCTGCGGGCAAAACTGGCAGTGCGTGACGGCGACACGCCTGCCGCTGCCGCCGCTTACGCCAAAGCCGCCCAGGCCTTTCCACAGAATGAAGACTGGGGTTATCGCCGCACGCCGGACTGGGCGTTTGAAACGGTGCAGCCAAAATGCCGGGTCGAGGGCGAAAGCGCGATCCTGGCGCTGCAACGCGGCGAATACCTGCAAGCGTTCGTGCAGCTGTATCGCAGCAACAGCCTTTACTGGTTCGATGCCGCCACCGTTGCCGAGCGGGTGCTGACGGTCGATGAGCTCAAGCGGTACGTCGATGAGAACGTGCCGGCGCCGCCGCCATTGACGCAGCAGGAGCGTGACAACTATGTACCGCTGTCGGTGGCCGCCAATCTGCGCAATCTGCTCGGTCGGCGCCTGCTGCGTGAGGGGCGTTACGAGGAAGCGGTCGGTTATTTCGCCAGTGACGATCTTCAGCACAAGGCCCGGCTGTATGGCGAGCAACGGCTCAAGGCCGAGTCGGCGTGGTGGCCGAGCAAACGCGCCAGTGCCTTGTACAATGCCGCGTGGACGGCTCGTGATTGGGGCATGGACATCCTCGGTTATGAGATGGCCCCTGATTACGCCACCTTCGGCGGCAATTACACGCTTGAGAGCACGAAGCTGGATGTCGGCCCGCTGATCTCCACTGCGGAAGTGCAGCGCCAGCAGGCCAGCGCCGCGCAACCGGATCTGCGTTATCACTATCGTTTTGTCGCCACGGCACTGGCCAGTCGCGCCGCCGATAACTTGCCGCACACCAGTCAGGCGTTTGCTGCGGTGTTGTGCAACGCGGCCGGCTGGAACAGCAGCCTTGAAGACCAGAGTGCGTTGTATCAGCGCTACGTCAAGGAAGGCCCTTATGTGCCGTGGGCGCAAGACTTCGGCAATCAATGCCCGTATCCGGATTTTGAGAATGCCGACAAGCGCTACGTCACCCAGGTGACCGATGCCGTGCGTGAAACGCTGCGGCCGTACAAGTGGCCGGTGCAGATCGGCGCGGTCATCCTGGTCGCTGTTGCTGCGTTACTGCTGATCACCCGTCGTCAGCGCAAGGTGCGCAAAGGCTAGGCCTGTTGAATGAAGCTCAGGCGTACGGCGAAGCCAATCAACAGGCTGCCGAACAGCCATTGCTGAACGCGCTGGGCGGTTGGACTGTGTTGCAGCCAACGGCCCAGTGCCGCGCCGGTCATGGCGACAACACTGTCGAACAGCAGGCCGATGCAGACCAGCACCAGGCCGAGCACGGCGAACTGCGTCAGCACCGGCGCGCCGTCGCTGACGATAAACTGTGGCAACAGCACCGAGCAGAACAGCAACGCCTTGGGATTGAGCAGGTTGGTCAGCAAACCGCGCCGGATCGCATCGCGCCACTGGCCGTGGGCGGGTGCCTGCTCGTGGGTTTGCAGGCTCGGCACCAGCGAGTTGCGAAAACACTGGATACCGATCCACAACAGATAGGCCGCGCCAGCGATGCGTACCACATCGAATGTCCACGGCGCGGTTTTGAACAACGCCGCCAGCCCCAATGCCGCCAGTGCCACGTGGCAGGCGCGGGCGATGGCCAGGCCCAACGCCGTGGCCAGCGCCGCGCCTCGACCTTGCCGCGCACCGGTTTGCAACAGCAGGATCATGTCCGGTCCCGGCAGTAGCAGAACCACAGCCAGGGTCAGGATAAACAGCCACAGACTTGCCACATCACACCCCTTTTTGATGTCGATTTGCTCGGGCCAGTCTAGAGCGAGAGAGCAGGGCAGGTGCTTGCGTAGTCGGCTTCAAACCGTGGCAGTTTTGGCATAACCTGCTGGCTTTACAGCCTGTAACTATCGGGATCTGCCAAAGATGAAACTCGACGCCTATGACCGCAAGATTCTCGCCGCGCTGCAACGCAACGGGCGCCTGAGCAATGTCGAGCTGGCGGAAGAAATCGGCCTGTCGGCTTCGCCGTGTCTGCGCCGGGTGCGCATGCTGGAAGAGGCGGGGGTGATCCGAGGCTACCAGGCCAATCTGGATCGCGATGAAGTCGGGCTGGGGCTGACGGTGTTTGTCGGGGTCAAGGTCGAGCGGCACAACGAAGAACGCGCCGAGGCTTTTTATGCCGCTGTTACTGCGCTGCCTGAGGTGGTCTCAGCGTTTCTGGTGTCCGGCGAATCGGACTTTTTGTTGCAGGTAGTGGTGCCTGACTTGCGCGCTTATGACCGCTTTGTCAGCGCGCACCTGCTGAAACTGCCGGGGGTGAGCGATATTCGCAGCAACTTTGCCATTCACACGGTGAAAGCGCCGGGGGCGCTGCCGTTGGGGCATCTACCGCTGTAGACCGGGTGGCACCATTCGCGAGCAGGGGGGAACGCATTCCAAAGTGGGAGCGAGCCTGCTCGCGAAGACGGCGGCAAGGTTTGAACCTACATCTGCGTCGCCATCCCTTCGACATTCATCGCCGCCTGACGCAACGCTTCCGAACGCGTCGGGTGCGGATGGCAGGTCAGGGCAATGTCCTCGGCCGAGGCGCTGAACTCCATCGCCACACAGAATTCGCCGATCATCTCGCTCACGCTCGGCCCGACCAGGTGCACGCCGAGTACTTCGTCCGTGCGCTCGTCGGCGAGGACTTTGGCAAAGCCTTCTGTTTCGTGATTGATCTTCGCCCGGCTGTTGGCGGTGAAGGGAAACTTGCCGACCTTGTAGGCACGGCCCTCGGCCTTGAGCTGTTCTTCGGTCTGGCCGACGCTGGCCAGCTCCGGCTGGGTGTAGATGACGTTGGGGATCAGCGCGTAATTGACCTCGCCGGCCTTGCCGTGGATCTGCTCGACGCAGGCCATGGCCTCGTCTTCTGCCTTGTGCGCGAGCATCGGCCCGGACGTGACGTCGCCGATCACCCAGACCCCGGCGGCTTCGGTGCGATGTTGCTTGTTGGCGAGCATGCCGCGTTTGTCGGTACTCAGGCCGACGTTCTCCAGCCCCAAGCCCTGGGTGTACGGCCGGCGCCCGATGGCTACCAACACATAGTCGGCTTCGATCAGCTCAGCCGTGCCACCGGCGGCAGGCTCGACGCTAAGCTGCACGCCTGTGGCGGAGCTGGTGGCACTGGTGACCTTCGAGCTCAGTTTGAAGGCGATGCCTTGCTTGCTCAGCGCGCGCTGCAAGGTCTTGCCGGCCTCGCCATCGACGCCGGGGCAGATACGATCAAGGTATTCGACCACGGTGACCTGCGCGCCGAGTCGCCGCCACACCGAACCCAGCTCCAGGCCGATCACCCCGGCACCAATGACCACCAGATGTTTGGGTACTTCACTCAATGACAGCGCGCCGGTGGAATCGAGGATGCGCTGGTTGTCGATCTCGACGCCGGGCAGGGGAGTGGGCTCGGAACCGGTGGCGATGATGATGTCCTTGGCGCTGAGCTCGCTCTTGTTGCCTTGAGCGTCGGTCACCGTCACTTTGCCCGGGCCGTCGATGTAACCCCAACCCTTGATCCAGTCGACCTTGTTCTTGCGAAACAGAAACTCGATGCCCTTGGTCAGGCCGGCGACGCTTTCGTCTTTCTGTTTCATCATCTGCGCAAGGTTCAGCGTCGGTTTGACCTCGATGCCGAGATTGGCGAACTCCTTACCCACCGCAGCGGCGTACAGCTCTGAGGCGTGCAACAAGGCCTTGGACGGCATGCAACCAACGTTCAGGCAGGTGCCGCCGAGGGTCGCACGTCCTTCGACGCAAGCGGCCTTGAGCCCGAGCTGGCCCGCGCGGATCGCTGCGTTGTAACCGCCGGGGCCGCCGCCCAGAATCACCACGTCATAGTTGCTCATGCGCTTGCTCCAGATTGCTCTATGGGGGATAGCCAAGATTAGTCGCGATAAAAATTACGTGCGTAATATGAGCGTTGTCGGACATTTCGGTCAAGGCTTCAGGCAAGCGACAGCTGCGGCGACTTTGAATAAAGGCAATTGTGTACGAATATTTCACAGTCTCTGTTATATCGTAACGCTAAGACTATTTCGCCGGGGTGTTATGCAAGTCGATCTTGAGTTGGACGCCACGCCAGTCACCGGGCTGCCGCGCTTTCAGCAGGCAGCCGCGCAGTCACGCAAATTGCGTCGGTTGGCGTATGGACTCGGCGCAGTGGCCGCGTCGGGCTGGGTGCTGGCGTTTTTCGTCGGCCTGTTTGTGCCGCAATCCCTGTGGTTACCGTTGTTGGTCAATCAGAGCGCGGCGTTGCTGGTGCTGGTCGCCGGTCTGCAATCGGCCTGGTGGGTGACGCAGTGGCGCGCGCGGGTGATGCATCCGCCCGCTTCGCAATCGACCGTCGTGGAGGAGGGCGCCGCAGCCGAGGGCTGGTACGAAAGGCTTCTGGAGCGCTTGAGTCAGCAGAGCCGCCATCTGCTTGGGCACATCGGCGCGCCGACGTTGTGGCTCGGCGGCTGGGCGTTGCTGGTTCTGCTTGGTATTGAGCAGGTGTGGAATCTCACGTTGCCTGCGGCGGCCTTGGGACTTTCGGCAAGCATCGGTACGGCATTGGCGTTGTTGCTGGCGTTTGCCCTGCTGGTGCTGGAGCGGCAACTGGCGCAGGAACCGCCGGCGCAATGGCCGGAAGCGGCTGCGCTGGCGCAACTGACCCGGATGGTGATCATCACCCTGTTGATCGGTGCGCTGTTTCTGCTGTTTGCCAGCGAAAGCGCAGTCTGGCCGGTACGCGTGGCGGTGCTGAGCGCAGTCCTGCCAACGTTGGTTGCCGGCGAACTGTTGTTGCGCGCGTTACTGTCTGTCTTCAGCCCGCGGCGTGAGCAACTGGAACCGACCCTGCTGGCGCGCAGTTTTATCGCCGATATGCTGCGCTGGCCGCCGCAGCCGTGGCTGGCGTTGCAGCATGAAATGCACAATCGGTTCGGCATCGATCTGCGCCAGATCTGGGCGTTCAGTTACATGCGCCGGGCTTTGTTACCCGTGTTGGCAGTGGTGGCACTGAGCGGTTGGCTGCTGACCGGCGTACATGAAATTTCCCTGCAAGGTCGCGGCATCTACGAGCGCTTCGGTAAACCGGAACAGGTTTTCGGCCCAGGTTTGCACGTCGGATTACCTTGGCCGTTGGGGCGTGTGCTGAGCGTTGAGAACGGCGTAGTCCACGAACTGGCAACCAGCGTCGGCGATAAGCCAGTCGCTATGCAGTCCGATTCAGCTGAAGGCCCGGCGCCGCTGACCGCCAACCGTTTGTGGGACGCCAGCCACGTCAACGACAAATCCCAGGTCATCGCCAGCCGCCGCGGCGCGCAACAGGGCCTGCAAATCGTCAACATGGACGTGCGCTTCGTTTATCGCATCGGTTTGAACGACGAAGCGGCACTTGCCGCGACCTACAACAGCGCTGATGTACCGACGCTGATTCGCAGCACCGCCAGCCGCATCCTGGTTCACGATTTTGCCTCGCGCACCCTCGACGGTCTGCTCGGCGATGACAGGGCAGGGCTGGCTGAGGAAATCGGTCGCGCAGTGCAAAATGATCTGAACACATTGAACAGTGGCGTGGAAATCCTCGCCACAGTTGTCGAAGCGATTCATCCACCGGCCGGCGCGGCGAATGCCTATCACAGTGTGCAAGCGGCGCAGATCGGCGCGCAGGCGTTGATCGCTCGCGAACGCGGGGCGGCTGCGCAGGCCAGTAATGAAGCGCAGTTGCAGGCGAGCACGGCGCGCGACCGGGCAACGGCAAACGCACGGGAGATCAATGCCGCCGCGCAAGCCGCCGACCTGAAATTCAGCGCCGAACAGAAAGCCTTCGCCTGTGCCGGCCAAGCCTTCGTGCTGGAGCAATATCTCAGCCAGCTCAGTCAGGGCTTGAGTAAGGCCAGGTTGCTGGTGCTCGACCATCGACTCGGCGGCAGTGCGCATGCGCCAACCATCGATCTGCGAACTTTTACGTTGCCGGCTGATCCGTCGCCCCCCCGTACCACCGCTCAACCAGGAGCCACCCATTGAGCCAGTCGCCTGTTCATGACGTTCACGACCACAGCGGCCACGATCACGGCCACGGCGGGCATCACCATCATGGTCATCATCACCATCACGGCGATCCGCAAGAGGCCGGGCCATTTCCATGGCGGCGTATGGGCTGGGCTGCGTTGCTGGTGGCATTTGCCATTGCCGCCGCGAGTCTGGTGCAAGTGCGCTCCGGTGAAGCCACGGTCATCACCCGTTTCGGAAATCCGTCGCGGGTCTTGCTTGATCCCGGTTTGAGCTGGCGCTGGCCGGCACCGTTCGAAGCGGCAATCCCGGTGGACCTGCGTCTACGTACCACCTCAAGTGGTTTGCAGGACGTCGGCACCAAGGACGGTTTGCGCATCATCGTTCAGGCCTACGTCGCGTGGCAGGTGCAGGGTGATCCTGAACACGTGCAGCGTTTCATGCGTGCCGTGCAGAATCAGCCGGACGAAGCGGCGCGGCAGATTCGCACTTTTGTCGGCTCGGCACTGGAGACCACGGCCAGCAGTTTCGACCTGGCCAATCTGGTCAACACTGATGCCAAACAAGTGCGCATCGCTGGTTTTGAAGCGCAGTTGCGTCAGCAGATCGATCAACAGTTGCTTGCTACTTATGGCGTGCGCGTGGTGCAGGTCGGTATCGAGCGGCTGACTTTGCCCTCGGTCACGCTCAGCGCCACGGTCGACCGCATGCGCGCCGAGCGTGAAACCATTGCTACCGAACGCACGGCTGTTGGCAAACGCGAGGCGGCGCAAATCCGCTCCGCCGCCGAGCGCGATGCGCGGATCGTCCAAGCCGATGCGACGGTGAGAGCCGCCGATATCGAAGCACAGTCACGGGTCGAGGCTGCGCAGATTTATGGTCGCGCCTACGCCAGTTCGCCGCAGCTCTATAACCTGCTGCGCTCGCTCGATACCCTCGGCACCATCGTCACGCCGGAAACCAAACTGATTCTGCGCACCGATGCCGCGCCGTTCCGCGTGCTCGTCGATGGCCCGCCGAACCTCGACAGCAAGTCCGGATCGCAGCCATGAATAAAGAAGTTCCACGTGGAACACATGCGTTGAACAGTCCGTGGATTCAGGCGGGACGTCTTACATTCATCTCTCTGTATGCGATCACCGTGTTGGCGGCGCTGGCATGGGCGTTCTCCAATGTGCGGCAGATCGATCCACAGAACCGCGCCGTGGTGCTGCACTTCGGCGCGCTGGATCGCGTTCAGAGTGCTGGACTGTTATGGGCTTGGCCGCAACCTTTTGAGCAGGTAGTTCTATTGCCGGCGGCGGACCGGGTGATCGAGCGTCGGGTGGAAAATCTGTTGCGCAGCGATGAAGCGCTAAAGGCTGATCGGGTGGCGTCTTTCGCCACTCCGTTGAGCGATGCACTCGCCGGATCTGGTTATTTATTGACCGGTGACGCCGGTGTAGTGCAACTGGACGTGCGAGTGTTTTACCAAGTCTCCGATCCCTACGAATTCGTGTTGCAAGGCGAGCATGTGCTGCCGGCACTCGATCGGCTAGTGACGCGCAGCGCCGTGGCCCTGACCGCCGCGCGAGATCTCGACACCATTCTGGTCGCGCGTCCGGAATTGATCGGCGCCGACAATCGGGCGGCCGAGCGCCGTGAGCGATTGCGCGGTGATCTGGTGCAAGGCATCAACGCGCGTCTCGCTGAACTGAAGGCGAGCGGGCAGGGCATCGGCATCGAGGTGTCGCGGGTGGATGTGCAATCAAGTCTGCCGGAGCCGGCGGTCAGTGCCTTCAACGCGGTTCTGACCGCCAGTCAGCAAGCCGATAAGGCGGTGGCCAATGCGTGTACCGAGGCGGAAAAACTCACTCAAGCTGCCAACGAACAGGCTGACCGCACCCTGCAAGTGGCTCACGCGCAGGCAGGCGAGCGTCTTGCAAAAGCCTCGGCCGATACCGCAACCGTCACGAGTCTGGCCAAGTCTGCCGACCCGCAAATGCTCCTGCGTCTGTATCGCGAACGCCTGCCGAAAATTCTCGGTCAGGCCGGGTCGGTCACCACCGTCAACCCGAAGGACGATTCCCGGTTGATCATCCAAGGAGCCACTCAATGATGGCGAACACCGCTGCTCCAGGTTTGTTGTCCTCGGCCGAACAACGCCGTGCCGCGCGCCAGTTGACCCTGGCGATGCTTGCGCTCGGACTGCTGGGTCTGGGCTTGCTCTGGCGCTGGATACTTCCGGAGCAAACCGGGGTCAGCCAATTGCTGCTCGGTTTCGCGTCGTTGCTGGTGGCGGTCCCGGTGATCCGTTCGGCGTGGTACAGCCTGCGTTATCCGAGCCTGCACGGCATCACCGATCAGTTGATCGCGCTGGCCATGCTCGGTGCGTGGGCGACCGGCGATCTGCTCACCGCCGCGTTGTTGCCTATCATCATGATCTTCGGCCATGTGCTCGAGGAGCGCAGCGTCATCGGCTCCCAGGAAGCGATCAATGCGCTTGGCCAGTTGACCCGCAGCCATGCGCGCAAGCTGCAAGCAGACGGTTCGATCATCGAAGTGGACAACGGCACGCTCAGCGCTGGCGATGTTGTCGAGGTGCGGGCCGGTGATCGGGTGCCGGCGGACGGTCGGGTATTGTCCGGCCAGGCGAGTCTCGATACGGCGTCGATTACCGGTGAGTCGGTACCGGTGGAAGCGGGCGTCGGCATGCTGGTGTTCGGCGGCGCGATCAACCTCGATGGATTGCTGCGCGTCGAAGTCACCCGTACCGGTGACGAATCCACCTTGGGCAAAGTCATCGCGCTGATGCAAAACGCCGAGCGCTCGAAACCGCCGATTACGCGATTGCTCGAACGCTATGCCGGCAGCTACATGGTGCTGGTCTTGTTGCTGGCGGCGGTAACCTGGTTCGTCACCCATGATGCGCAAGCAATGCTCGCGGTATTGGTGGCGGCGTGTCCGTGTGCGCTGGTGCTGTCGGCGCCGGCCACGGCGATTGCCGGTGTCGCCGTCGCCGCGCGTCACGGGATTCTGATTCGCAGCTCGGCGTTCCTCGAAGAACTCGCCGATCTGACCTCGCTGGTGGTCGACAAGACCGGCACGCTGACGTACGGCACCTTGCGTTTGCAGTCGATCGACAGCCTGAATGCGGAAACCGCCGAAGTGCAGACACTGGCCGCCAGTCTTGGCGCGGCAAGCAGTCATCCGGTGAGCCGGGCACTCGCTGGGCTGGTTGATCAGGAAGCGTATTGGCCTCTGACCAACATCCATGAGCGCCAAGGCCTGGGCGTAGTGGCGACGACAGAGAAGGGCGAAGCTGCGCTCGGTCGTCCAGAGTTGTTCGCGCAACTGGGTATCACAACCACCCTTGTTCCTGAACATGATGGCCCGATTGCCGGCCTGGCTTTAAACGGTGAATTCCTCGCCTGGCTGCTGTTAGCAGACAGCATCAAACCCGAAGCTCGCTTCGCCTTGAACGAGTTACGCGAACTGGGGCTGGGACGCCAACTCCTGTTGACCGGTGATCGTCAGAGCGTTGCCCTAACCCTGGCGCAGGAAGTCGGGCTGAACGAAGTCCAGGCGCAAGCGCTCCCGGAGGACAAACTTAATCGCGTGCTCAAGGAAATCGACCACGGCTTCCGCCCGATGGTGGTAGGCGACGGCATCAACGATTCGCTCGCGCTCAAGGCCGGCGTGGTCGGCGTGGCGATGGGCGCTGGCGGCGCCGACATTGCCCTGGCCTCGGCGGACATCGTGTTGATCGGCAGCGATCTGCGTCGCCTCGGTACTTGCGTGCGCTTGAGTCGTCAGTGCCGGCGTACCTTGCAAGTGAATGTGATCATCGGTCTCGGCTGGACGCTGGCGATCGTGGTCTTCGCGGCTTTCGGTTGGCTTGGCGCCGCCGGGGCGATGATTGCAGCGCTGCTGCATAACCTCAGTACCTTGTTGGTATTGGGCAACGCCGGACGTTTGCTGCGCTTTCAGGAGCCATTGCTCAGGCTCGACGCTCACGCTAAATGAAAGAAAATTCATCGAACCGCCGAGTGCGCAGGCAGTCATCTATCGTAAGGCGCGTCGTCTGTGGCGTTCAGCCGATGTGCCGATCACGATAGACAAGGCCGATCGAATCGATAGCCTGCTATTTTTCCAGGTTGGTCTACCCTCAGATCAGACGTCTGAAACAAGGGGGGATTTTCCATGCTCGCGCAACTTCCACCGGCCTTGCAGAACCTGCAGCTACCGCTTCGCCTGCGACTCTGGGACGGCCACGAGTTCAATCTGGGGCCGACGCCCAGCGTCACCATCGTGGTCAAGGACCCGCAGATGGTCACTCAGTTCACCCACCCAAGCCTGGATGCGCTGGGTGCGGCATTCGTCGAAGGCAAGCTGGAGCTTGAGGGCTCGATCAGCGAAGTCATCCGGGTCTGCGATGAGTTGAGCAGTGCGCTGCTCGACGAGGACGAAGGCAGTCAGCCGGTGCGTGCGCATCACGACAAGGACACCGACGCCAAAGCCATTTCCTACCACTACGACCTGTCGAACGCGTTCTACCAGCTCTGGCTGGACAGCGACATGGTGTATTCCTGCGCGTATTTCGAAACCGGCAGCGAGACCCTCGAACAGGCGCAGCAAGCCAAATTCCGCCATCTGTGCCGCAAGCTGCGCTTGCAGCCGGGCGAATATCTGCTGGACGTCGGTTGTGGTTGGGGTGGTCTGGCGCGGTTTGCAGCACGAGAGTTCGGCGTGAAGGTGTTCGGCATCACCCTCAGCAAGGAACAGTTGGCGCTGGCGCAGGAGCGGGTCAAGGCCGAAGCTCTGGAAGATCAGGTCGAACTGCAATTGCTCGACTATCGCGATCTGCCGCAGGACGGCCGCTTCGACAAGGTTGTCAGCGTCGGCATGTTCGAACACGTTGGCCATGCCAATCTCGCCGAGTATTGCGCAACGCTGTTTGGCGCGGTGAAGGAGGGCGGCCTGGTGATGAACCACGGCATCACCGCCAAGCACACCGATGGCCGCCCGGTTGGACGCGGCGCTGGCGACTTCATCGAAAAATACGTGTTCCCTAACGGCGAGCTGCCACATCTGGCGATGATCTCAGCCGAGATCAGTGAAGCCGGGCTGGAAATAGTCGATGTCGAAAGCTTGCGCCTGCATTACGCGCGCACGCTCGATCACTGGAGCGAGCGACTGGAGGATAACCTCGAAGCTGCGGCGAAACTGGTGCCTGAGCAAGCACTGCGTATCTGGCGTCTGTATCTGGCCGGTTGCGCGTATGCCTTTGCGCGTGGCTGGATCAATCTGCATCAGATCCTCGCCGTAAAAGCGCATCCGGATGGCAGCCACGAACTGCCCTGGACCCGCGACGACATCTACCACCCCTGAAACGGGGCGCTCAGAGAATCGGCGAAATCAGCCGGGCGATCCGCATGCCGACCTGTTGCAGGCGGTGGATCTCCCGGCTTTCTTCTTTGGCCACTTCATCGGCCAGGGCGAAATCGTCATTGAGCATTTGTTCCACAGCGGCGGCGAACTCGCTGTCGACGGTCAGCAACATCACTTCGAAATTCAGGCGGAACGAGCGATTGTCCAGATTGGCGCTGCCGATGGCGCTGATTTCGCTGTCGATCAACACCACTTTCTGATGCAGGAAACCCGGTCGATAGCGGAACACCCGCACGCCGGCACGCACCGCCTCGAAGGCATACAGGCTGGAGGCGGCATAGACGATGCGATGATCAGGCCGCGACGGCAACAGCAGGCGCACATCAACACCACGCAAAACTGCCAGCCTCAATGCCGCGAACACCGCTTCGTCCGGGACGAAGTAAGGGCTGGTGATCCAGACCCGTTGCGTTGCTGCGTGAATGGCTTCGACGAAAAACAGCGAGCAGGTTTCGTAGGCATCCGCCGGGCCGCTGGCGAGCAATTGGCAAAGCACGCCATCCTCCGGGTATGTATCCGGAAGGATCAACGGCGGCAAAGTACGAGCAGCCCAGAACCAATCTTCGGCGAACGATTCCTGCATGCAGGCCACCACCGGCCCGCGGACTTTGACGTGGGTGTCACGCCACGGCGCCAATGGTGGCTTCTCACCCATGTATTCATCGCCGACGTTATGCCCGCCGACAAACCCGACCACGCCATCGACCACGACGATTTTACGGTGGTTACGGAAGTTGACCTGAAAGCGGTTGAGCCAGCCGCTGCGTGTGGCAAAGGCTTTGACCTCGACGCCGGCATCACGCAGCGCTTGCACGTAATGATGGGGCAGGGCATGGCTGCCGATACGGTCGTAGAGCAAATGGATGGATACGCCTTCAGCGGCTTTCTGCAAAAGCAAATCACGCAAGCGCTGGCCGAGCCGATCGTCGTGAATGATGAAGAATTGGATCAGCACGGCTTCCTTCGCTTGTTCGATCGCCTGAAAAATCGCATCGAAAGTCGCGGTGCCGTTCACCAGCAGTTGCACCTCGTTGTTCGCCAGGCACGGCATGCGCCCCAGTTTCGGCATCGCGCGCAGTGAGGCATAGGCACTCGAAGCGCGAGCGGCGAGGGCTTCTTCCACCCACGGGCGCCAGTTCAATTCGGAGATGGCCAGGCGCATCTGCTCGTTGGCCTGGCGCCGGGCCTTGATGTAGCCATCGAAGGTGCTGCGACCAAATACCAGATATGGAATAAGCGTGAGGTAGGGAATGAAGATCAGCGACAATGCCCAAGCGATCGAGCCTTGCGCGGTGCGTACGGTGAGCACCGCATGGATTGCAGCGATCGAACCGAGTGTGTGCAAAAGGGCGATCAGGTAACCGAAAATGTGCGGTCCGAAAAAATCCATGGGGCAGCCTTGCTCCGCGAGATGCAATGCTTAACAGACCATGTTCTGCCGCGAATGTCTCTATTTAATCGGTGCATGAACCGACGCAATCGGCCGGCGTCTAACGGCCACAACTGATCAGGAGTTACTCGATGAACGTTCGTCTGCTGGGTTTGGCGCTGGGCCTGGGTTTGGCATTACCGGTGGTTGCGCAGGCGCAAATGCTGCAGCCGGGGTTGTGGGAAATGTCTTCGAGCAACCTGAAGGTCGATGATCAGGCCATGGATGTGCAATCGATCCTTGGCCAGATTCAAGGCCAGATCACCCCGCAGCAGCGCGCGGCGCTGGAGAAGAACGGCATCAACATCGGCGGCAAAGGCATCCGCGCTTGCCTGACGCCGCAGCAGGTGGCGACCAACGACATCCCGTTGGCCGACCCGCAATCGGGCTGCAAGCAGCAGATCACCGAGCGCACCGGCAACCAGTGGAAATTCCGCTTCAGCTGCCCGAAAGCCCAGGGCACAGGCGTGGCGACGTTCCTCAGTGACCGCGAATTCACCACCGTTGCCAATGGCACCTTCAACGCCATCGGCATCAACCAGAAGGGCAGCCTGGAAACCCGTGCGGTGTGGCTGGGTCAGGATTGCGGCACGGTAAAACCCCGCGCTTGAAACCTTCGCAGCGCTCCCACAGTTGAAACGCATTCAAACTGTGGGAGCGAGCCTGCTCGCGAAAGATCGGAAGTTCGCCTCAAGTCATGGCTGACGCAGCGCCTTGTACAGCGTATTGAGGTTGTATTCGAACAGTCCGGTAAAGGTGCTCGCCGGTCCGCTCGCCGCCAGTGCATCCGAGTACAGGGTGCCGCCAATGTGCGCGCCGCTTTCATCCGCGATCTGCTTGAGCAGGCGCGCGTCCTTGATGTTTTCCATGAACACCGCTTTGACCTTGGCCTGGCGAATCTGCGTGATCAGCGCAGCGACTTCGGCGGCGGAGGGTTCGCGTTCGGTGGATAAACCCTGTGGCGCGATAAAGTCGATGCCATAAGCCTGACCCAGATAGCCAAAGGCATCGTGGCTGGTGACGATCTTGCGATTGCCCGGCGGCAGCGCGCCGAGTTTGTTTTTGGCTTCGGCGAGCAGGGCATAGATCTGCTTGAGGTAGGTCTGGCTGTTGCGCTCGTAGTCAGCCTTGTTGCCCGGGTCGGCGGCGATCAGCGCCTTGGTAATGTTGGCGACGTATAACTCGGCGTTCGCCAGATTGTGCCAGGCGTGCGGATCCGGAACGGTCTCGCCGTCTTCATCAAGCGAACGTGGAATCACCCCGCGACTGGCACTGATCACCGTTGCCTTGCTCTCGGTGCTGGTCACCAGGCGATCCAGCCAAGGTTCGAAACCGAGGCCGTTCTTGATGATCACTTTGGCTTTGAGCAGCGCCTTGGCATCGTCAGGGGTCGGCTCGTAGGTGTGCGCATCGGCATCCGCGCCGACCATGTTGGTGATCTGCACATGCTCGCCGCCGACCTGATGAACCATGTCGGCAAGGATGCTGAAGCTGGTGACCACCGGCAGTTTTTCGGCGGCCGACAATGACATCGACAGCATCAGGCTGAACAGCACGAGTAGAGCGCGCATCGGGAAACACCTCATTGGGATGTGAGCAAAGGCGGGCGGCGCAGCAAACCGTGAACCGGTCCCAACACCACCGACAGCAGATAGCCGACCCCCGCGACCAGCACGATGGCCGGGCCGCTGGGCAGCGAGTAGTAGAACGACAGCAGCAAGCCGAGCCACACAGACACGCAGCCCATGACGGCGGCGACGGCAATCAGTATTGGCAGACGGCGACTCCAGAATCTCGACGCGGCAGCCGGAAGCATCATCAGCCCGACTACCATCAGTGCGCCGATGGCCTGAAAGCCGATCACCAGATTCAGCACGACCAGAGTCAGGAACACCCCATGAGCCAGCGGCCCGAGGCGACTGACCGTGCGCAAGAACAGCGGGTCGAGTGTGTCCAACAGCAGGGGTTTGTAGATCGCGGCCATGGCCATGAGGCTGATGGCCGAGACCCAAAGCATGCCGGTCAGTGTTGGCCCGTCTACGGCCAACGCTGAGCCGAACAGCAAATGCAAAAGGTCGAGGCGTTTGCCGGCAATACCGAGAATCAGCACGCCGCTGGCGAGTGAAATCGGATAGATCGCGGCGAGACTGGCGTCCTCGCGCAAACCCGTACGCCGGGTTATCCAGGCTGCAAGTCCGGCCATGCTCAGACCGGCTCCCAAGCCACCGAGGGTGAGTGCGGGAAGACTCAAACCGGCAAACCAGAATCCCAATGCAGCGCCCGGAAGGATGCCGTGGGCGACGGCGTCACCGATCAAGCTCATACGTCTGAGAATTAGAAAAACACCCAAGGGCGCCGTGCTGCACGCCAGCACCAGGCCACCGAGCAGGGCGCGGCGCATGAACACAAATTCGCTGAACGGCTGCCAGAAATGGCTGACGGTGGCGAGCATCAGGCGACCTGCATGTGCGGTGTCGGCTGGATCAGTTCTCGGCTGGTTCCGTACACGCAGTGGCCGTTTTTGATCAGCAGGGTATTCGGAATGTGTTGGCGGACAGCCGCCAGGTCGTGGCAGACCACGACCAGTGTCCGGCCCTCGGCATGCCAGTGGTGAATGTGTTGCCAGAGCAATTGCTGGCCGAGTTCGTCGAGTGCAGCGTGCGGTTCATCGAGCAACAGCACCGGGGCGTCAGCGAGGCTCAGTCGCGCGAGCAGGGCACGTTGTAGCTCACCGCCGGACAGGGCCATCAACGGACGCTGTTCGAGTCCAGTCAAATGCCAGTCTTCCAATGCGTTTTTCAGTCGCTGCGTGCGCAGTTGTGTCGAGAGTCTACGGCCCCAGAAACCTGCGGCGATGAGCTCTTCGAGGCTGATTGGAAACTGCCGATCCAAGTGCTGCTGTTGCGGCAGAAAGGAAATTCCGCTTTGGCGTGGAACAGCCATTTCCACCTTGCCGGCAAGGGGCTTCTGCAAACCGGCGATGACTTTCAGCAGGCTGCTTTTGCCGCAGCCGTTGGCGCCGATTATGGCGGTCAGGCTGGCGCTTTCGAACTCAAGACTCAGGGGCGTCGTCAGCGGTTGGCCGGGTGCGCCCCAAGCCAGCGATTGGCAGCGGATCATTTTTGCTCCCGCTGCCAGCTGCTTTCGGCGACCGCGTCGTGGGCATGCAGGCTTTCGGCGTGGATCACGCGGATGTGGAATTGGTTGACGCCGGGCGTGCGCTGCAGTGCCTGATTGAGGCGGCGGGCGGCGTCTTCGCAGAACATCAGGTTTTGCCCATTGGCAAGAGCGAAGGCTTGCTCGTCGGGGCGCTTTACTGCGGTCTGCACGGCGGTGCCGAGGGCTGCTTCGGCGCCATTGATGATCGCGGTCAGCGGTAGCTCGTCGATGAAACTGTCGAGATGCAGGTGCAGTTGCGCATAGCTGCGTTGGCTGTGCGGTGTCGCCACGATCCCTTTGGTTGAGCCAAGCCATGCCAAAACATCTGCGTGTTGCAGAGACTTGTTGGCGAAATCGTCGACGAATTGCTGTTGGATCAGCTGCCTTGCCAAGGCTGCGGAGCATGGGCACGTTGAGGAATAGGGCAGTTCAATTTTTAGTTCCACGTGGAACATTTGCTGTTTCAGGCTCGCTGAAATGGACGCCGGATAGGATTTCCAGCCGGCCAAGGGGCTGACCAACGCGGGTCGTTTCAGCAACAAGTCGGTGTGAATATTCAGATACGCGCAGGCGGATAGACCTTGATGGCTTGTCAGAAAACCCTTGAGTACCTGATGCAGCAAAGCGGGAGAAAGGCTTCGCTGTTCGAGGGTTTCGAGTGCCAGATACAAGCGCGACATGTGAATACCACGCGCTTCACCATCATCGAGACTCACGCCAGCGTCGACTCTGGCGCTGAGGCATTGGCCTTCAAGCACAACGGGTAGAGCAATCCCACGCATGCCTACCCAGTCGAGGGGCAGTGCCAAGCGTGCAGATTGGGCGGCGATATCCGGGAGAGTAAGAGCATTCATGGTTGAGACCGTCGTGTTGATCTCTATTTACGTTACATTATAACAATCCATTCAGCGATGCTTTTTTCATGAAAAGGTTTTCACTAGCAGCCCGTCATCCGGCTGCAAGTGAACCTTACGCTGCTACCGCCCGAGCTGGAGAAGCGGTTGATGGTTGTCCAGCCGACACGGCGGGTATAGCCAACCCAAGCCTCGCCATCGGAGGCGATGCCGGTAAAAAAGGTCAATTGGCCGAAGCGGCTGTTGGTTTGCGCCCAATAGCGATGGCCGTCCTTCTCGAATCCGCGCAGGTAAAGCGTGGTGCCTACCGTATTGACGCTATAGGCATTGCCGTCGGCGTCCACACATGCCATCAAATTAGCGCTGCGCGTGCAGTGCGCGAGCGCCGGCATTTGCGCTTGGGCTTGGCCGGCCAGCGACATAGCAAAGCTCAAAAGCAGGTGCTTCAACCCATTGTTCATTGGGAATTTCCACGATCGGTGCTGCGACAAATTACGAATTCTCCTGTGTCGGACTAGCAAGCTTTGATTGTTATACTATAACATCATCCGTAACCAGCCTGAGCCGCCGATTACAATCGTTTGCCTTCATTGTCCCGAGTAAATGAAGCGCAACACGCCAAGCGCACCTCAAAGCGCAAATCGGCTGCCATTTATGAGGATTATCCAATGTCAGCCAAATTGCCCGTCACCGTACTTTCAGGATTTCTCGGCGCGGGAAAAAGTACACTTTTGAATTACGTACTACGTAACCGAGACGGCTTGCGCGTTGCGCTGATCGTCAACGATATGAGCGAGATCAACATCGATGGCAGTGAAGTCCAGCGCGATGTCAGCCTGAACCGCGCTGAGGAAAAACTCATCGAAATGAGCAATGGCTGTATCTGCTGTACGTTACGTGAAGATTTACTGGAAGAAGTCAGCAAACTCGCTCGCGAGGATCGTTTCGATTACCTGCTGATCGAATCCACCGGCATTTCCGAACCGCTTCCGGTCGCTGAAACCTTCACCTTCCGCGATGAACAGGGGCAAAGCCTCGCCGACATTGCTCGCCTGGATACCATGGTCACCGTGGTCGACGGTGTGAATTTCCTGCTCGATTACCAGGCGGCCGAAAGCCTCGCCTCTCGCGGCGAGATTCTCGGTGAAGAAGACGAGCGCTCCATCACCGATCTGTTGATCGAGCAGATCGAGTTCGCCGACGTCCTGCTGATCAGCAAAATCGACCTGATCAGCCAGCACGAGCGTGAAGAACTCACCGCCATCCTCAAGCGCCTCAATGCCCAGGCTGAAATCATTCCAATGGTGATGGGCGAAATCCCCCTGGAGAAAATCCTCAACACCGGTCGTTTCGATTTCGATCAGGCCGCACAAGCGCCCGGATGGCTACAGGAATTGCGCGGTGAGCACGTCCCGGAAACACAGGAATACGGCATCGCCTCGACGGCCTACCGCGCGCGCCGGCCATTTCACCCGCAACGCTTCTTCAGCTTCATCGATCGGCCTTGGCTGAACGGCAAGCTGCTGCGCTCCAAAGGCTTCTTCTGGCTGGCCAGCAAACCCACCGATGCCGGTAGCTGGTCGCAGGCTGGTGGCTTGATGCGGCATGGCTTTGCCGGTCGCTGGTGGCGTTTTGTGCCGAAGAATCAATGGCCGCAGGATCAGGAAAGCGTCCAGGCGATCATGGAAAACTGGACTCCAAGCGTAGGAGATTGCCGCCAGGAACTGATATTCATCGGTCAAAACATAGATTTCCTACAACTGTCCGCCGAACTCGATGCCTGCCTTTTGACCGACGAAGAAATGGCCATGGGTGTAGAAGGCTGGCGCTTGCTGCCTGATCCATTCGGCCCTTGGCAAGAAGAGGCCGCCTGATGCTCGCACTCAAAGATCAGCCGCTTCTTACCCGTCATCAGCACCAGGGGCTGACACCGGAAACATTGACGCGAATCCTGGAAGACCAGACCAATCTCGCCGTCTGGCAACGTCAGCTGCCCGTGCACATTGCCGATTTTGCGCAATTGGTGCTGTCGCTCAACGAGCCCTTGGCCGAGTCGCTGTGTCTGGAATTGCCCGACGAAGATGCCGAACCGGATCTCGCCGGTCTGGCTGCAGGGCTGCGTGATCTGCAGGGTTTCGAAGGTTTCATGAGCGATCTCAAATGGCTGATCAGTGCCTTCGCCTGCCTGCTCGGTGCGCGGCGTATCGGCGTGCGTTTGCGTGTGCTGGACAAGGCCATGTGTCCGCGCTTCCACGTCGATCACGTGCCGGTGCGCTTGATCACAACTTACGCTGGCATCGGCAGCCAATGGCTTGAGGAGGGCGCGATGGATCGCCTGCAACTTGGCCAGGCCAATGCCGAACCGCAAGGTGCAGCGTCGATTCGCCAGCTCAACAGCGGCGACGTCGCGTTGCTCAAAGGCGAAAAATGGCACGGCAATGAAGGCTTCGGCCTGATCCATCGTTCGCCGCAACCGGCGCCCTGTGAGCGCCGTCTGCTGCTGACCCTCGACTGGCTCGGCTGACACATCAGGGTTTGCGCCAGGCGCCCTGGCTCTGGCTTTCGCAATACGGCTTGAGATACGCCGCATCAGTGGCCACGCCGTAATAGTGGATATCCTGGCGATAGGGCATATTGGCGACTTGCGCGTTGCTGCACACGCCGAAAGCGCCGCTCGGGCACTGGTCGACGTATTGCACCTCGACCTTCTGCCCGGCCAGCGTCGGTTGGCAGAAGCCGTCATTGAACAATTTTTGCGGAATCGTCCTGTTCTGCTGACAGACTTTGACGTCGAGCCGTTCGCCCTGCGTGTGCACCACGCAGGCCTGGGCCCACGCTTCACTCGACAGCAGCGCCAACAGCAACGACCATCCCGACCAGCGCATCTTCGATCTCCTCAATAACAGTCCGCAGAAAAGTGCCCACCATGTTGCAGAACATTCCGACCCACGTCATCGCCGGCCCGTTGGGCGCCGGCAAGACCAGCCTGATTCGTCAGTTGCTGGCGCAACGGCCTGCGGACGAACGCTGGGCGGTGCTGATCAACGAGTTCGGCCAGATTGGTCTGGACGCCGCGTTGCTCTCTCGCGACGACGATGGTATCGCACTGGGTGAGGTGGCCGGGGGCTGCCTGTGTTGCGTCAATGGCGCGCCATTCCAGATCGGCCTCGGCCGCTTGCTGCGCAAGGCCAGGCCGGATCGACTGTTTATCGAGCCATCCGGGCTGGGCCATCCGGCGCAGTTGCTCAAGCAATTGAACGAGGCGCCGTGGCTGGGCGTGCTGGCGGTTCAGCCCTGTGTGCTGGTTCTGGACGCTCAGGCACTGCACGCGGGTAGAACCCTGCCGGACGCTCAGCAGCAAGCGTTGGCCAGCGCGGGTTTGCTGTTGTTGAACAAGGCCGAAGATCTCGATGAAGCGGTTCGAGAGAAAATCGCCAGCCAGTTGCCGCCCGTCAGGCTGATCTGGACGCAGCAAGCGCAACTGCCTCTGAGCGAGCTTCCGGGGCTGAAAGCAAAAGCAAAAGCGAACGAAGGCGCAGGGCATCTGCCGCTGCCCACTGGATTGGCACAGCTGCCAGCGGTCTGGAGCGATCCGGCCGAACCGATTTGCCTGAGCCAGTTACAGGAGGGTGGGTGGAGCATCGGTTGGCGCTGGCATCCGGGGCAGGTATTTGATCAAGGACGCATCGCCGATTGGCTGAGCGGTATGAACTGGAAGCGCGCGAAACTGGTTATCCACAGCGCGAATGGCTGGATGTCGGCCAATGCACTGGAAAATGCCGAGCTGGACTGGCAGGTAAGTGAATGGCGAAAAGATTCGCGGATCGAGCTGATTTTCAGTGGTCTTGAGGAAGTTGAAATGCTTCAGGCGGGGCTTGCTGCTTGCCGGAAGCTTTAGAAGCAAAAGATCGCAGCCTTCGGCAGCTCCTACAGGACGTGCATGTACGCGCCGGTGTTGTGGCGTTTCAAGGCTTCCACTTGGTATGTTCCTGGCGCCACTGGCTCAGCTCGATGACTTCGGCGCGAGGCTTATGCACTTCGACCACTGGCGGCGTGTCGTCGAACGGCGCCGGGTAGGGCGCCAGTTCAATCTGCGCACTGTGCGCGCCGAACTGGGTGACGGTGCCGTTGTGGCGGCTTTCGCCAGTCACGGTGAACTCGAAGTTGTAGACCCGCGCCAGTCGTCGGCGACCGTTGGCATCCCTGATCAGACCGATCTTTTTCAGCGCGACGTTACCGTCCAGCAGCTCCACGCCGACGTTGGTGCAATGCTGTTTGACCCGCTCCAGCGCGCGCTCGCGCAAGCCGTGGTTGTGCCATAGCCAGGCGCCAGCGGCGGCGAACAGCATCAACACAAAGATGTTTTCCAGGGTCAGCATCTACATCGAACTCCAAATGATGGCGTCAGCTTAACTGTCTCGCCGGTCTGTCGTACAGGCTGTGTTTCGTCGCATACTGCGCGGCTTGAATTTCAATCGTTCTACGGAATGACCCGAATGAAACGTACGCCTCATCTGCTCGCCATCCAGTCCCACGTGGTGTTTGGCCACGCCGGCAACAGCGCTGCGGTTTTTCCGATGCAGCGCGTCGGGGTCAATGTCTGGCCGCTCAACACCGTGCAGTTCTCCAACCACACCCAGTATGGTCAGTGGGCCGGTGAAGTGCTGGCGCCGCAGCAGATTCCCGAGCTGATCGAAGGCATCGCCGCGATTGGCGAGCTGGGCAACTGCGACGCGGTGCTGTCCGGCTACCTCGGCAGTGCCGCGCAGGGCCGGGCGATTCTCAGCGGTGTGGCGCGGATCAAAGCGGTCAATCCGAAGATGCTGTATCTGTGTGATCCGGTGATGGGCCATCCGGAGAAGGGTTGCAGCGTGCCCACCGAGGTCAGCGATTTCCTCCTTGATGAGGCCGCGGCCGTGGCGGACATCATGTGCCCGAACCAGTTGGAGCTGGACAGTTTTTCCGGGCGCAAGCCGCAGTCGCTGTTCGATTGCCTGGCGATGGCACGGGCGCTGCTGGCGCGCGGACCGAAAGCGGTACTGGTCAAGCATCTGGATTATCCGGGCAAACCGGCGGATGGCTTCGAGATGCTGCTGGTAACCGCCGAGGGCAGTTGGCATCTGCGCCGTCCGTTGCTGGCGTTTCCGCGTCAGCCGGTGGGCGTCGGCGATCTGACATCCGGTCTGTTCCTGGCGCGGGTGTTGCTGGGCGACAGCCTGCTGGCGGCCTTCGAATTCACCGCAGCGGCAGTGCATGAGGTGTTGCTGGAAACCCAGGCGTGCGCCAGTTACGAGCTGCAACTGGTGCGGGCGCAGGATCGCATTGCGCATCCGCGGGTGAAGTTCGAGGCTACCGCGATCAGTCTCTGAGACCGGGTCGTCTTTATTCGCGAGCAGGCTCGCTCCCACAGGAAGAATGCATTCCAGATGTGGGAGCGAGCCT
This sequence comes from Pseudomonas mercuritolerans, assembly GCF_025706525.1. Classification (NCBI taxonomy): domain Bacteria; kingdom Pseudomonadati; phylum Pseudomonadota; class Gammaproteobacteria; order Pseudomonadales; family Pseudomonadaceae; genus Pseudomonas; species Pseudomonas mercuritolerans. The sequence goes on along the minus strand of NZ_JAMSHA010000002.1, from coordinate 595,118 downwards.
GCTCGCGAAAGCAATCAATCAAGGCTGATCAGGCGTCGCCCTTGATCTCCTGATAACGCTTCTCCAGCTCCTGGCGAATCTGCCGACGCTGCTGCGCCTGCATGAAGCGGCGCTTGTCTTCGCTGTTCTGCGGTTGCAGCGGCGGCACGGCGGCCGGTTTGCGCTGATCATCCACCGCGACCATGGTGAAGAAACAGCTGTTGGTGTGGCGCACCGAGCGTTCGCGGATGTTTTCGGTGACCACTTTGATGCCAACTTCCATCGACGTGTTGCCGGTGTAGTTGACCGAGGCCAGGAACGTCACCAGTTCGCCGACATGAATCGGCTCACGGAAAATCACCTGATCCACCGACAGGGTTACCACGTAGCGCCCGGCATAACGGCTGGCGCAGGCGTAGGCCACTTCGTCGAGGTATTTGAGCAGGGTACCGCCGTGGACATTGCCAGAGAAGTTGGCCATGTCGGGGGTCATCAGTACCGTCATCGACAGCTGGGCGTTTCCGGGTTCCATAACGTTCTCACGGATCAAGGCTGATTGCAGGAAGCGCCTCTGCGGGCACCTGGTGGCTTTTCAAAAAGCACCGTTATCGGGACGCCGCGCGGCGGGCCGCCGTCACGCCGGTAGCGATCTGTTTCCATATATTGCACCGGCTTCCAGAGCGAAGTCGCGGTGTTAACCTGCAAAAGCCCTGCCCAAGGGCAATTCCTACATTAAAAGCGGATTTTTACCCTGCTCGCGCAGAACGTCTGACGTCTGTCCGCGCGCCTCGTCATCAAGGAGCCCACGCCATGCACGCCATCAGTTTCATTCAGGATCTGGCAGTGATCATGCTGGTCGCGGGCGTGGTGACCGTACTGTTTCATCGTTTCAAGCAGCCGGTGGTGCTCGGCTACATCGTCGCCGGCTTCATCATCGGCCCGCATACGCCGCCGTTCGGCCTGATTCACGATGAAGAAACCATCAAGACCCTGGCCGAACTCGGGGTGATCTTCCTGATGTTCTGCCTCGGCCTGGAGTTCAGTCTGCGCAAGCTGTTCAAGGTCGGGGCGACGGCATTCATTGCCGCGTTTCTCGAAATCATCCTGATGATCTGGATCGGTTACGAAATCGGCCGCTGGTTCGACTGGAACACCATGGATTCGTTGTTCCTCGGCGCGATTCTGGCGATCTCCTCAACTACCATCATCGTCAAAGCGCTGAACGATCTGAAGATGAAGAACGAGCGCTTTGCGCAGTTGATCTTCGGTGTGCTGATTGTCGAGGACATCCTTGGCATCGGCATCATCGCGCTGCTGTCGAGCATCGCCGTCAGCGGCACGGTGAGTTCGGGTGAAGTGTTTTCCACGGTCGGCAAGCTGTCGCTGTTCATGATCGTCGCGCTGGTCATCGGCATTCTGTTGGTGCCGCGTCTGCTGGCTTATGTGGCGAAATTCGAAAGCAACGAGATGCTGTTGATCACCGTACTCGGCCTGTGTTTCGGCTTCTGCCTGCTGGTGGTCAAGCTTGAATACAGCATGGTGCTCGGCGCTTTCCTGATCGGTGCGATCATGGCCGAGTCGAAGCAGTTGTTGAAAATCGAGCAGTTGGTCGAGCCGGTTCGCGACTTGTTCAGTGCGATCTTTTTTGTCGCCATCGGCTTGATGCTCGACCCGCTGATTCTCATCGAATACGCCTGGCCGATCGCGGTGATCACCGTGGCCGTGGTGCTGGGCAAGATGTTGTCCTGCGGCCTCGGTGCGTTTATCGCTGGCAACGACGGACGGACCTCACTGCGGGTCGGCATGGGTCTGTCACAGATCGGCGAATTTTCCTTCATCATCGCCGCGCTGGGCATGACCTTGCAGGTGACCAGCAACTTCCTCTATCCGGTCGCCGTGGCCGTGTCGGTGATCACCACACTGCTGACGCCGTATCTGATCCGCGCGGCGGACCCGCTGTCGATCAAGCTGTCGGCGGCCGTGCCCAAGCGGCTCGGGCGGGTGCTCGGCATGTATGGCGAATGGTTGCGCAGTATTCAACCGCAGGGCGAGGGTGCGCTGCTGGCGTCGATGATCCGGCGGATCCTGTTGCAGGTCGGGGTCAATCTGGCGCTGGTGATTGCGATCTTCTTTGCCGGCGCATACTTCGCCGAGCGCATGTCGTTGTGGCTGCAGGACTGGATCAGCGATCCGAGCTGGCAGAAGGCTCTCATCTGGGGCGGTGCGTTGCTGGTCTCGCTACCGTTCCTGATCGCGGCTTATCGCAAGCTCAAGGCGCTGTCGATGCTGCTGGCGGAAATGGGCGTCAAGCCGGAGATGGCCGGGCGTCACACGCAGCGAGTGCGCCGGGTGATCGCCGAAGTGATCCCGATTCTCTCGCTGCTGGTGATTTTCCTGCTGTTGGCAGCCTTGTCGGCCAGTATCCTGCCGACCAACAAGCTGCTGGTGCTGATCGCCGTCGTGGCGGCCGCCGTAGCGGCGCTGCTCTGGCGCTGGTTCATCCGCGTGCATACGCGGATGCAGGTGGCCTTGCTGGAAACCCTCGACAACCACAAGGAGTCGTCGGGGCATTGACCTGCCGGGGCGTGTGGCGGATCAGCTTTCCAGCCAGACGTCCCGCGCCCAGTGCCACACCGATTCCCAGGTTTCTTCGGCAATCAGTTCTTCTTCGGCCTGCCACAGCACCACGGTGCCGTCTTCTTCGACACAGTAGTAGTCATCGCCGTCCTGACAGATCGGGATCAAGCTGCGATCAACACCCACATCCCATGCATTGGCTGCCACGTCCGGCAGGTAGGTGTGCGATTGCGGATCAGTGACGGTCACCGGCTCGAGGCTGCCATAGACCACATCGCTGACGGTCAGCAAAAATTCCTTGAAGACGAACGGAATGTCGATGAACAGTTGTTCTTCGATTTCTACCAGCAGGTCTTCGTCAGGCAATTCCAAAGGAACCGGTACGGGTTCGTTGGCTTCGCGCAGTTGTTCGATGATTTCTTCCACGTCCGGGATCCTCTTGCTTGAATGGCGCGGTTTATATGGGCCGGTTTATACAGTAGCTCGCCATAGATGCAACCGTGAAATGAAAAACCCCGGCCGAGGCCGGGGTTCTGTTACCGCAAGTGAAGCGCAGCAGGGATCAGCCGTTCTGGCGGATACCGGCGACCAGCCAAGGCTGGTTGTCGCCCTGCGGACGTTCCATGTTCCAGCTTTCGCTGAACACTTCGCCCTGGTCGAAACGCGAGGTTTTCGACACGCCGGTGAAGGTCAGGGTGGCGATGGTCTTGTCGGCACGATCGTCGACGCCGTCCAGTTGCACCTGCAGGTTGTCGATGTAGGTCGACTGGAAGCCGTCGCCCAGATCCGCACGCTCACGCTTGAGGAACTCAAGCATTTGCGGGGTCACGAACTCGGCGATCTTGTCCATTTCGTTGGCGTCCCAGTGCTGCTGCAGCGACTGGAAGTGGCTGCGCGCGGCTTCAAGGAAGCGCTCTTCGTTGAACCAGGCCGGTGCGTTGATCACTGGACGGGCGGCAGCCGGAGCAGCCGAACCACCGAAGATCGAACCCATGGCGGCAGGCTTCTGCTCGAACACTTCACGCTGCATCGGCGCGCCGGCCGGAGCGAATTGCTCCTGCTGCTTGCGACGACGGGCGGCGATGAAGCGGAAGATCACGAACGCGATCAGCGCCATGATCAGGATGTCGAAGATCTGCATGCCCTGGAAGCCGTCGCCCATGAACATCGACGCGAGCAGGCCACCGGCGGCGATGCCCGCCAGAGGGCCGAGCCAGCGCGAAGCACCGCCGGCCTTGGCCGCGGCGCCAGCAGCACCGGCAGCGCCAGCGGTCGCTGCTGCGCCGCCCACGCCAGGAGAAGAAGGAGCCATCTGGCTGGTCTGGTGCGTCGGCGCAGCGCCGGCGCTTTTGCCACCACCAAAGCGCTTGGCGTTGGCGTCGAGGCTCATCGTCAGGCCGATGCACAACGCCATGGCGATGCTAAGAAAACGTTTCATAAAGGGTATTCCCGTTTTGTGGAGACACGCGCGCCATGTTGCACAGCTGAAGTGTTACTGGCTAGCGAGAGAGTGTTTCGGGCTTTTGCCTGACAGGTCGCGTTCAGCTTGGCGAGGCAATCAGCCGATGTACTTTTGTCTGTAGGAAAAGGCGATAGGTTCAGAGGGATTGATGCACTTGCGCCGCATAACCTGTGGGAGCGAGCCTGCTCGCGAAGGCGTCGTGTCAGGCAAATGATTGCTTGATGTGACAGCGCTTTCGCGAGCAGGCTCGCTCCCACATGAGTTCAGTGCTGGTAGTTAGATGGCTTCCAGCTTGGCATAGCCGAGCATCAGCCACTTGCTGCCTTCGCTGAAGTTCACCTGCACCCGGGCTTGGGCGCCGGAGCCTTCGAAGTTGAGGATCACGCCCTCGCCGAAGATCGAGTGACGTACGGCCTGACCGAGCACAAAACCGGTTTCCGGAATCTCGCTGCCGCTGAACAGATTGCTGCCGCTCATCGACTGGTTGCCGCCGAACGGTCGGCTGACGCTGTTGGACAGACGCACTTCCTGAATCAGGCCTTTCGGCACTTCGCGGACGAAACGCGACACCTTGTTGTAGGTTTCGCTGCCGTACAGGCGTCGGGTTTCGGCGTAGGTCATCACCAGATTCTGCATCGCCCGGGTGATACCGACATAAGCCAGACGTCGTTCTTCCTCGAGACGCCCCGGTTCTTCCAGGCTCATCTTGTGCGGGAACAGGCCTTCTTCCATGCCCACGAGGAACACGTAAGGAAATTCCAGACCTTTGGCGCTGTGCAGGGTCATCAGTTGAACGCTGTCTTCGTGCTCGTCGGCCTGAGTGTCGCCGGCCTCCAGCGAAGCGTGACCGAGGAACGCCGCCAGTGGCGTCAGTTCTTCGTCCTCTTCGGTGTTCTCGAAGTTGCGCGCGGCGCTGACCAGTTCTTCAAGGTTTTCTACCCGGGCCTGGCCTTTCTCACCTTTTTCCGCTTCGTGATAAGCGATCAGGCCGGACTGCTCAATGACAGTTTGCGTCATCAGGTGCAGCGGCATCTCGGCGCACTTGGCGGCGAGGTTCTCGATCAGTTCGATAAACGCACCGAGCGCACTGGCGGCGCGACCGGTCAGGCCTTTGTTGGCGACCAGTTGGCGCATCGCTTCCCACATCGACACATCGCTGTGTCGCGCATGTTCGCGAATCGCTTCGACGGTTTTCTCGCCGATGCCCCGGGCCGGCACGTTGATCACCCGTTCCAGCGCCGCATCGTTGCCGCGACCTTCAAGCAAGCGCAGGTAGGCCATGGCGTTCTTGATTTCTGCGCGTTCGAAGAAGCGCTGCCCGCCATAGATGCGGTACGGGATGCGCTCGCGCAGCAGGGCTTCTTCGAGCACCCGCGACTGGGCGTTGGAGCGGTACAGAATGGCGATATCGCTACGCGCCAGACCGGTTTTCAGCGCGCTTTCGATGGTTTCCACCACGTAGCGCGCTTCGTCGTGTTCGTTGAACGCGGCGTACAGATTGATCGCTTCGCCGTCGCCACCGTCGGTCCACAGCTCTTTACCGAGACGCCCGGTGTTGTTGGCGATCAGCGCGTTGGCGGCTTTGAGGATGCCGGCAGTGGAGCGGTAATTCTGCTCCAGACGAATCGTCTCGGAGTCCGGGAAATCGGAAGAGTACTGATGGATGTTCTCGATCTTCGCCCCGCGCCAGCCGTAAATCGATTGGTCGTCGTCGCCGACCACCATCAGGCTGTCGCCGCCCTTGCCGAGCAGGCGCAACCAGGCGTACTGCACGGCGTTGGTGTCCTGGAATTCGTCGACCAGAATATGCCGGAAGCGCTTTTGGTAGTGCGCCAGCAGGCCGGGGTGATCGCGCCACAGATCGAGGGCGCGCAGCAGCAGTTCGGAGAAATCGATCACGCCGGCCCGCAGGCACGCTGCCTCGTAGGCTTCGTAGATGCCGCGCATGGTGGCCAGGAACAAGTCGCCGCTGGCCTGAATGTGTTGCGGCCGCAGACCTTCGTCTTTCTGGCCGTTGATGAACCACTGCGCCTGACGCGCCGGCCAGCGCTGCTCGTCCAGACCGAGCTCGCGGATCACCCGCTTGACCAGACGCTGCTGGTCATCGCTGTCGAGAATCTGGAAGGTCTGGCTCAGGCCCGCTTCCTGCCAGTGCGCGCGCAGCAAGCGGTGCGCGAGGCCGTGGAAGGTGCCGACCCACATGCCGGCCGGGTTGATGCCCAGCAACTGCTCGATGCGATGGCGCATCTCGGCAGCGGCCTTGTTGGTGAAGGTCACCGACAGGATGGAGTGAGGCGAGGCGTTTTCGACCTGGATCAACCAGGCGATACGGTGCACCAGCACTCGGGTTTTACCGGAACCGGCGCCGGCCAGGACCAACTGACGGCCAACGGGGGCTGCTACGGCCTGGCGTTGGGCATCGTTGAGGGAGTTCAGCAGAAGGGAGAGATCATCGCGCATCGGGGCATTCTAGGGTGCGCCGCAGGCCCGGGCAAACCGTGCGTTGCATTAGCCGATGAAAGTGCTGCCGATGACGACCGGTCGGTCACTGGCTGCAGGCTTCGGCCCGTCTCGCCTGAGGGGTTGCAGCGGTGCGCAAGCGGCGGAAAATTTACCCGCAATTGTGATCGGCAGCAGTTTGGCAACGGGATCGGCTTGTGTATGCTCCGTCCACGTTTCGGGCGCACGCCCTCCTTATAAGAACAAGAACGTTGCCCATGATCCTCAGCGCCGAACTGTCGGGGCCCTCCATGGACCCCCGGGTGATCCGCAAGCACTATGCCGTCGAAATGGCGGTGGAGCGCACGCGTCTGCTGTATCAGGGCTCGTTGTTGCCCACGCTGTTCATGTTGATCAATGGTCTGGTCTGCGCCGCTTTGCTCTGGAGCCCGCAGCGCTACTTCGTGGTCAGCGTCTGGCTGGTGTGGCTGCTGTCGCTGGTCGCGCTGCGGGTGATTCAGGTAGCCGCGTTCGATTCGGCGATTCCCGATCGCCAGGCCCAGCCGATCTGGTTCCGCATGTTCCTGCTCGGTTCGACCATGACCGGCCTGACCCTCGCCGGTGCCGGCATTGCGCTCGTTCCCGCTGACAACTTCATGCAGCAAGCCTGGGTGTTCGGCCTGATCGGCGCGGCAACACTGTCCGCCAGCGTCGCCTACGCGGTGAGCCTGCCGGCGTTCCTCTCGTTTACCTTGCCGTGCCTGCTGCCAGCGATCGGCTACCTGTTCTGGGGCGGCGACGATCAGGCACGAGGCTGGGGCTGGCTGGGCTTGATCCTGCTCGGCTCGCTGAGCGTGGTGGCGTGGCAGGTCAATCGGCTGATTGACCGCGGATTGCTGCGGCGCTTCCAGAATCAGCACCTGATCGAGCATTTGCAGCAAGCGCAAACGCGCAGCGAACAACTCAATCAGGAGCTTGGTAAAGAGATCGAACAGCGCCGCTGTGCCGAAGCGCAATTGCGTGAAGCGCAGGTCGACCTCGAAGATCGCGTGGCCCAGCGCAGCCGCGAACTGGACGCGGCCAATCAGGCCCTGAGCAAAAGCGAAGCGCGCCTGGCGCTGGCGCTCAAGGCCAGTGAGCTCGGATTGTGGGACTGGAACCTGCAGACCGACGAAGTCCACCACACACAGATTCAGGAACTGTTCGGCCTCGCCCCGGAATACGTTACGGCGCTGCTGCGCGACCTCAAGCCGCGACTGCACCCTGAAGATGTGCCGTCACTCAAGTTTGCCCTGGTCGAGCATCTGAAGGGGCGCACCGAGGATTATCAGGTCGAGTATCGCCTGCGCCACGGTGACGGTCACTGGGTGTGGATCGAGGACCGTGGTCGCGCCGTAGAGCGCAGCGCCAGCGGCCGGGTGATCCGCATGGTCGGTACTCGCCGCGATATCAGCGCCAGCAAAAGCCTCGAAGAGCAGCAGCGGCTGGCGGCGACGGTGTTCGAAGCGGCCAGCGAAGGCATCGTGATTCTCGACCCGGACTACGCGCTGATTGCGATCAACCAAGCGTTCAGCCGGGTTACCGGTTACGAGATCGACGACATGCTCGGGCGCAACGTCGTAGAGTTGCCGTGCAGCCGCGATGCCCGTCGTCACTACGTGGCGATCCGTCATGCGCTGGAGCAGCATGGGAGCTGGCAGGGCGAGCTGGTGGAGACGCGCAAGAACGGCGAGCTGTATCCGCAATGGCTGCAACTCAATGCCGTGCGTGACAATCGTGGCAATGTCAGCCACATCGTCGGCTTCTTCGCCGATCTCTCGGCGCGGCGGGCCTCGGAAGAGCGTATGCGCTATCTGACCCATTACGACGAGCTCACCGGCCTGGCCAACCGTTCACTGTTCCGCGAGCGTCTGCACGAAGCCCATCAGCGGGTGCGCCAGGGCGGGCGCCGCAGTCTCGCATTGCTGCACATCAATCTCGATCGCTTCAAATTGCTCAATGACAGCCTCGGCCATGAAGTCGCCGATCAGTTGCTGCAGAAGATGGCGCGGCGGCTGGTCAATGCCTTGCCGGAAGCCGACACCATTGCGCGCTTGTCCGGTGACGAGTTTGCCGTGCTGTTCGATGCCTACGGCAATCTGTCGAGCCTGGCTCGGGTAGCGACGCGGCTGTCGGCCAAGCTGCGTTTGCCGCTGAGTGTCGACGGGCATGAATTGGTAGTCAGCGCTTCGATGGGCATCAGCCTGTTGCCGGACAACGCGCGGGAAATCTCGGCGCTGGTCAGCCAGTCGAACATGGCCATGCAACATGCCAAACATCTGGGCGGCAACAATTTCCAGTTCTACACCGACAGCCTGCAAGCCAGCACACTCGAACGTTTGCAGCTGGAAAACCACCTTCGCAGAGCTATTGAAGAACAGCAACTGACGGTGTTCTACCAACCGAAACTGTGCCTGCAAACCGGTCGCCTGAATGCCGCTGAAGCGCTGGTGCGCTGGGATCATCCGAGCATGGGCCAGGTGCCGCCGGCGGATTTCATTGGCCTGGCCGAAGAGACCGGTCTGATCGGGCCGATCGGCGAATTCGTTTTGCGTCAGGCGTGCTGGCAAGCGTGCGAATGGCAGCGCCAGGGCCTGGCGCCGATCCGCGTGTCGGTGAACCTGTCGGTGCATCAGCTGCGCCAGGGCAAGCTGGTCAGTCTGGTGCGGCAGGTGCTGGAAGAAACCGGGCTGGCGCCGCACTGCCTTGAGCTCGAATTGACCGAAAGCCATTTGCTCGACAGCGTCGAACACATCATTGCCACCTTCCAGCAGTTGCGCGATCTGGGGGTGAAATTGGCGATCGATGATTTCGGCACCGGTTATTCCTCGTTGAGTTATCTCAAGCGCATCCCGGTGGACTACGTGAAAATCGATCAGGCATTCATTCGCGGCTTGAGCGAGGGCAGTGCGGACGCGGCGATCACTCGCGCGATCATCGCCATGGCCCACGGACTGGCCCTGAAAGTCGTGGCCGAGGGCGTCGAGCGGCAGGATCAGTTGGAATTTCTGCGCGTCGAGCGCTGCGACGAAGTGCAGGGTTATCTGATCAGCCGGCCGGTGGATGCTGCCGGTCTGGCCGGGCTTTTGCGCGATCAGGGAAATCCGCAGTAAGGGCTACATACAGCTCAGCGTGCCTGATGCCGGGACATCGAGTTACGCATTGAGCAGGCAAAATGCCCATTCATGTAGTATAACTACAAGCTTGCTACATCCTTGCCCACAAGAAGAGTCCAGCCCCTTGAATCTGCTGCAACACATCGCCCAGTCACGTCACCTGTTACGCAAGTCGGAGCTCAAGGTCGCCGACCACGTGCTGCTTGACCCTGCGGCAGTGATGCACAGTTCCATGGCCGACCTGGCTCACAGCGTCGGCATCAGCGAGCCGACCATCGTGCGTTTCTGCCGCGCGATCGGTTGTTCCGGCTTTCAGGACCTCAAGCTGAAACTGGCGCAAAGCCTGGCCGCCGGCGCCAGCTTCGGCCAGTTCGCGATCCACGAAGACGACTCCGTCGCCGACTACAGCCTGAAGATTTTCGACACCACGCTGCACACCCTGATGGAAGTGCGCGAAAAGCTCGACCCGGTCGAGTTGCAGCGCGCGGTGACGCTGATGTCGCAGGCGCAACGCGTCGAGTTCTACGGCTTCGGTGCTTCCGGTGCGGTGGCCGCGGATGCACAGCACAAGTTCTTCCGTTTGCTGCTGACCGCGGCGGCATATTCCGATCCGCACATGCAGGCGATGTCGGCGGTAACGCTGAAGCCCACCGATGTGGCGATCTGTATTTCCCAGTCAGGGCGCTCCAAGGATTTGCTGATCACCGCTAACCTCGTTCGCGAAAGCGGGGCATCGCTGATCACCCTGTGCCCGAGTCAGACGCCGTTGGCGGAGTTGTCGACCGTCAATTTGGCGATCGATGTGCACGAAGACACCGAAATCTATACCCCGCTGACCTCGCGCATCGCTCACCTGGTGGTGATCGACGTGCTGGCGATGGGCGTGGCCATGGCCCGCGGGCCGAGCCTGGTCAATCACCTCAAGAGCGTCAAGCGCAGTCTGCGCAGTTTGCGCTTGTCGCCCAAGGCCGTGAAAGCGCTGGACGACTAAGTCCAAGGTCTGCCGACCTCTTCGCGAGCAGGCTCGCTCCCACAGAGTTCTGCTGTAAACACAAATTCTGTGTCTGCCGGAGATCAAAATGTGGGAGCGAGCCTGCTCGCGAAGGCGCACCTGCAAACACCGCACATTTGAAATTTTCATCAGTCTGTAACCCTGACGCAGCCAAACCGTCATCCTCCACGCCTATCGTAAAACTCCCGTACTCGCCCTGGGAGACTCGAAATGGCTCAGCCCTACGAAGAACGCAACAGCGCCGCGAAAACCCGTCGTCAGCAGGAAGACCAGCGCCGCATGGAATTCCGCCGCGCAATCGAGGATCGCTTCGAACTTCGCCAGCTTCAGGCCGAGATCGGCGATTTTCCCGAGATCACTCACTGGCAGGCGACGCCCGCAGCTTCCCGTCGAAACGCTCAACCAACGCAATAATCTGCGCCCGCTCGCTGCGGATAAACGCCAGGAAGGCGTGCGCCACCGGTGACAGCCGCTTGGCTTTGGCCTGCACCAGGCACCAGCTGCGCAGCAGCGGCAACTCTTCGACCGGCAGCTCGATCAGGCCGCCGGTCGCCAGCTCCAGGTTCAGGGCGTGGCGCGTCAACAGCGCCAGGCCCAGACCCGCCACCACGCATTCGCGCTGGGCTTCGGCGGACGCTACTTCCTGGGTCTGGGTGAAATGCACGCGCTTTTCCTTGAAGTATTCCTCGCAGGCCAGACGCGTGCCAGAACCCGGCTCGCGGATCAGCAGCGTATACGGCTCCAGATCCTGCAAGCGCAACGGGCCCATGTGCGCCAGCGGGTGATCCGGACGCGCCACAGCGACAATCGGATTGTTGAGAAACGGCAGAAATTCCAGGCCCATGTCCTGCGGCACCATCGACATAATCACCAGATCATCGCGGTTGTCCGAGAGGCGGCGGATGACCTGGCCACGGTTGACCACGGTCAGCTGCAAATTGACTTCCGGATGCTGGCGCTTGAACGCAGCAAACAGATGCGGCACGAAATATTTGGCGCTCGATTCCACTGCCAGTTTCAGCTGACCCTGCAGCGAACCCTGCATGTCCGACAGTTGCATATCGAGATTTTCCAGCCGCCCGAAAATGTCGCGACTGGCACGCTGAAGCGCTTCCGCCGCCTCGGTCATGTAGAGTTTTTTGCCGACATAGTCGAATAACGGTTGGCCAATCAGCTCTTCAAGCTGACGGATCTGTAGGCTCACGGCCGGTTGTGTGAGGGACATTTCCTCAGCAGCGCGGCTGTAGGAACGTAAATCACACACCTCATTGAAGATCTGCAATTGACGCAATGTCATACGCATCAATGACTTACGCATTTTATTCAAGCTCGGTTGGCGGTCAGATGAGTCGACTATAAGTGTTTACTTATGCCTGACCCAATTTTTATTCATTTTTGTTAATCCCTCAGCAGCGCTAGTGTGGACCTGCGACTGAATTGAAACATTTGGTCACGCGTCGACCTGGCTCCAGCAGGTCGTGGTGCCACCGGCTCAAGGGAATTTCCAAGTGATAAAAAAGATCCTGATCGCCAACCGTGGTGAGATTGCCGTACGCATCGTACGAGCCTGCGCCGAAATGGGCATTCGCTCGGTTGCGATTTTCTCCGACGCCGATCGACATGCCTTGCATGTGAAGCGTGCGGACGAGGCCCACAGCGTGGGTGCCGAGCCACTGGCCGGCTACCTGAACCCGCGCAAGCTGGTGAACCTGGCCGTGGAAACCGGCTGCGATGCGCTGCACCCCGGCTACGGTTTCCTGTCGGAAAACGCCGAGCTGGCGGAAATCTGCGCTGAGCGCGGCATCAAATTCATCGGCCCGTCGGCGGAAGTCATCCGGCGCATGGGCGACAAGACCGAAGCGCGGCGCAGCATGATCAAGGCCGGCGTACCGGTGACACCCGGCACCGAGGGCAACGTCTCCGGCATCGAAGAAGCCTTGGTTGAGGGCGACCGCATCGGTTACCCGGTAATGCTCAAGGCCACCTCCGGTGGTGGCGGTCGCGGTATCCGTCGCTGCAACAGCCGCGAAGAACTCGAACAGAACTTCCCCCGGGTCATCTCCGAAGCCACCAAGGCGTTCGGTTCGGCGGAAGTGTTCCTGGAAAAATGCATCGTCAATCCCAAGCACATCGAAGCGCAGATCCTTGGCGACAGCTTCGGCAACGTCGTGCACCTGTTCGAGCGTGACTGCTCGATCCAGCGCCGCAATCAGAAGCTGATCGAGATCGCGCCGAGTCCGCAGCTGACCCCGGAACAACGCGCCTACATCGGCGACCTGTCGGTGCGTGCGGCCAAGGCAGTGGGTTACGAGAATGCCGGCACCGTGGAGTTCCTGCTCGCCGAGGGCGAGGTGTACTTCATGGAAATGAACACGCGGGTGCAGGTGGAACACACCATCACCGAAGAAATCACCGGCATCGACATCGTCCGCGAACAGATTCGCATCGCTTCCGGCCTGCCACTTTCGGTAAAGCAGGAAGACATCCAGCACCGTGGCTTTGCGTTGCAGTTCCGTATCAACGCCGAAGACCCGAAGAACAACTTCCTGCCGAGCTTCGGCAAAATTACCCGTTACTACGCCCCCGGCGGCCCGGGCGTGCGCACCGACACGGCGATCTACACCGGCTACACCATTCCGCCGTTCTACGACTCGATGTGCCTGAAACTGGTGGTCTGGGCGCTGACTTGGGAAGAGGCGATGGACCGTGGTCTGCGGGCGCTGGACGACATGCGTCTGCAAGGCGTGAAGACCACCGCCGCCTACTACCAGGAAATCCTGCGCAACCCGGAATTCCGTAGCGGCCAGTTCAATACCAGCTTCGTTGAAAGCCACCCGGAACTGACCAACTACTCGATCAAGCGCAAACCCGAAGAGCTGGCCCTGGCCATCGCCGCCGCCATCGCCGCCCACGCAGGCCTATGAATGAAGCAGCTGCGAGCTTTCAGCTGCAAGCGGCAAGTAAAAGCAGATTGGCTTTTTCTTGCAGCTCGTAGCTTGAAGCTTGCCGCTATGAGGAGATACCAATGACTAAGAAGATCTTCGTTACCGACACCATCCTGCGCGACGCTCACCAATCGCTGCTCGCCACCCGCATGCGCACCGAAGACATGCTGCCGATCTGCGACAAGCTCGACAAGGTCGGCTACTGGTCGCTGGAATGCTGGGGCGGCGCGACGTTCGACGCCTGTGTGCGCTTTCTCAAGGAAGACCCGTGGGAGCGCCTGCGCCAACTGCGCGCCGCACTGCCCAACACCCGTCTGCAAATGCTCCTGCGCGGGCAGAATCTGCTCGGCTATCGCCATTACAGCGACGACGTGGTCAAAGCCTTCGTCGCCAAAGCAGCGGTGAACGGCATCGACGTGTTCCGCATCTTCGATGCGATGAACGATGTGCGTAACCTGCGCGTCGCCATCGAAGCGGTGAAGGCGGCCGGCAAACACGCACAGGGCACCATCGCCTATACCACCAGTCCGGTGCACACCATCGATGCTTTCGTCATCCAGGCCAAGCAAATGGAGTCCATGGGTTGCGACTCGGTGGCGATCAAGGATATGGCCGGTCTGCTGACCCCGTACGCCACTGGTGAACTGGTTCGCGCGTTGAAAGCCGAGCAGTCGCTGCCGGTGTTCATCCACTCCCACGATACTGCTGGCCTGGCCGCCATGTGCCAGCTCAAGGCGATCGAAAACGGTGCCGATCATATCGACACCGCAATCTCCAGCTTCGCCTCGGGCACCAGCCACCCGGGCACCGAGTCGATGGTTGCCGCGCTCAAAGGCACCGAGTACGACACCGGCCTGAATCTGGAACTGCTCCAGGAAATCGGCCTGTATTTCTACGCCGTGCGCAAGAAGTACCACCAGTTCGAAAGCGAATTCACCGCCGTCGACACCCGTGTGCAGGTCAACCAGGTGCCGGGCGGGATGATTTCCAACCTCGCCAACCAGTTGAAAGAGCAGGGCGCTCTGAACCGCATGAGCGAAGTGCTCGCAGAAATCCCGCGCGTGCGTGAAGACCTCGGCTTCCCGCCGCTGGTGACCCCAACCTCGCAAATCGTCGGCACCCAGGCATTTTTCAACGTACTGGCCGGCGAACGCTACAAGACCATCACCAACGAAGTGAAGCTGTATCTGCAGGGCGGCTACGGCAAGGCACCGGGCGTGGTCAATGAAAAACTGCGGCGTCAGGCGATCGGCAGCGAAGACGTCATCGACGTGCGCCCGGCCGATCTGCTCAAGCCGGAAATGACCAAGTTGCGTGCCGATATCGGCGCACTGGCCAAGTCCGAAGAAGACGTACTGACCTTCGCCATGTTCCCGGACATCGGCCGCAAGTTCCTCGAGGAGCGTGCCGCCGGCACCCTCACGCCGGAAGTGCTGTTGCCAATCCCGGAAGCGGGCACCGTTGCCTCGGCCGGCGGCGAAGGCGTGCCGACCGAGTTCGTCATCGATGTGCACGGCGAGACCTATCGCGTCGATATCACCGGTGTCGGCGTCAAGGCCGAGGGCAAGCGCCACTTCTATCTGTCCATTGACGGCATGCCGGAAGAAGTGGTGTTCGAACCGCTCAACGAATTCGTTGGCGGTGGCAGCAGCAAACGCAAACAGGCCTCGGCGCCGGGCCACGTGAGCACCACCATGCCCGGCAACATCGTCGATGTGCTGGTCAAGGAGGGCGACAGCGTCAAGGCTGGCCAGGCGGTACTGATCACCGAAGCGATGAAGATGGAAACCGAAGTCCAGGCCGCCATTGCCGGCAAGGTCACCGCGATTCATGTGGCCAAGGGCGACCGGGTCAACCCGGGCGAAATCCTCATCGAGATCGAAGGCTGAGATAACAGTCGCGATCCAACGCTTTAAACCTCGGGGGAGCATGTGCTCCCCTTTTTTTTACCTGTGATTTTCGACCTTGTCAGGTCATTGCCAGGGATCACATGTGGGAGCGAGCCTGCTCGCGAATGCGTCAAGTCAGCCAACATCATCTTCGAGTGTTCCACCGCTTTCGCGAGCAGGCTCGCTCCCACAGGAGTGGTGTTCAGCCCGTCAGAACGCCATGCGCCATTGTCCCGCTACGCCATACGTTCGGCTGTCATTGCCCATTTCGCCCGTCAGGCCCACGCCGAGTGTGTGCGCCGCCGACAGGCCAAGATCCAGCCCCGCATCTACTGACAGGCTATTCCGATCCAGCGCCGCGCCGGTCACTTCGAAAGGCTTGCCGCCCTTGCGCAGTTGTTGGCGGGTGTCGTTGTCGATCGTGCCGAAGGTATGTTTCCAGCCTGCGCTCAATCGCGGGGTCAAATGCATGCCGTTATCCAGCGAGTTGACCTGCGCTAGCCGCAGACCAAAAGTGCTGCTGAAGTTGTCGCGGGTCTGCCCATGGATTTTCAGCGCGGCGTCGCCACCTTTTTCGTTGTAACTGTCGCGTTGATAGTGCTGATAGCCAAGGCTGGCGTAGGGTTCGAGGGTGAAGTTGTCGCGGCCCAGGTTGAACCCGACTTCGGCGAATGCCTGTTGAGTATGGGCGTCGTAGTTGCCCTTCAGGCGATCGTTGAAACCCTTGAACGCGACCCGTCGTGTGCTGCTGCCGTCATGGCTGGCGTAGGTGACGCCGAGACGCAACGACAGCGGACCGTGCTGGCGCACGGCGTAGGCGCCCAAATGCCAGCTGTCGAGGTCGCCGTCGTACTGGCGAGCATCGAGTTTGGTCTGCGATTTGCCACCGAGCAGGCCGACATGCCAGTGCTCGTCGAGTCGCCAGTCAGCGCCCATTACCAGACCCTGGGTGGTGTGTTTGAGGCTGCTGTCGAGATCGCGATCCACATTGCCGCCGTGGCCCAGCGCTTGAACCCACACCCGACCGGAGTCTTTGTTGCCTGCGGCCTGACGAGGTGAACCGCGCGAGCCGTAGGTCGAGCCGGAATGCTTGTCCAGTTGCCGCATCGCCGAGAGCATGCTCGCACTGACCGGCGTGACACTGCTCAAAGTGGCTTTGACAAGGTTGGCGTTGCTGCCTGCGGCAAGTTGATCAAGGGCGATGGGCGCGGTGGTTTTATCGCTGGTCAGCAGTGCGGCGACGGCCCTGTTGGTGCCGATATCGAAAGCTCGAGTGGAAGCCCCTCGATTATCCATGCTCTGCGCAATCGAACGACCACTGCGCGTTTGGGCCAGGTCTTCGAACCCTACAGCGTTGCGCACGTAGTGCAGCTTCACGGCGTTTGGCTCATAGGAAAGCGTGGGCTTCATGTAGGCCAGATTGGTGGTGACCTCTCCGAACTCGCCATCAATGACGTTTGCAGACAGCAGCCGGTACTCATTGATACGAGCGTAGTCGCCCGGTACGCCGTAAATCTCGACACGCGCACCTCCCAGGCTAGCGGTGCCCTGAACATGCACGGGATCTGATCCGCGGTCGGCAGATACGGCGTAAGAAAACACCGCGTCCTGATGGAGCGTCAGATTGCCCTTGATATTGGGAGAGCCGTGTTGCTGGCTGGCAAGCAGTGTTCCTGCAACATACAGCCCCGTCACGTGTCCATAACCGCCAAACACCGCTCCCGGGTCGACATCGACACCATTGATCGATGCGTAGTTGAGCAGCACTGCGTCCGCTTTGACGTCGGCATCACCCTCGAAAGCGTGACGCAGGGTCCACTGCCCACGTGCGATTCGCATGGCCGAGAAATTGCGTGTTTTGCCGATCTCGCCGCCTTCCGCAGCATTGAACAACAGCCCGTTCGCACCTTCGCCACCGTCCAGGCGACCGTCCCAACGGGCGCCCTTATTGATCACCAGCAGGTCATCTCCATCGCCCAGTTGCAGGGATACGCCGTCGATATTCTCGAGCGGGCTCGAGACAAAAGAGCGCTGCGTCGTGATCGCCAACATGTCGCGTTCAAACGGGTCGACGAGATCGAATTCCTCATCGCCGGTTTCCTCCACCACGAACTCTGGAAACTCCAGCCCTTCATAAAAGGCCGGACTGAAATCCTCGATCGCAACTGTCGCGCGTATGGCATCGACCGAAGGCGCTTCAGAGGCCTGCCCGGGCGACGGAGAAGTGTGCTCCAGCGGGCCGATGAATTCCTTGATCGCAAACAAGTCATCAGGATCCGCTTTCGGCGCGGGTGTTTTCTTCTTTCGAGGCTTGGCGGTTTTGTCTTCGCTGATCTCTGCAGAAACCTGGACGTCAGGTTGCTGTTCGATGGACGCCTCGGCAGATCCGATCGTCAGCGCGATCGCCAGAGCGAGGTGATGGGGACGGTATTTGTGTAGGGCAGGCATCAAGTTCAACCTCCTTGTATGAGAGGCTCAACTCTATTGCTGCCTTGAAAAAAACGCTGTCGGTCGGTTCCTGATGCTGTGCAGGCTACGTCGGATCGTTCTGTCGAAAATCCTCACGGGATTTCGCAAACAGAGCTTTTACGCAGCATCGCCGGTTCTTTTTCCTACGGCTTGGTACTGTTGGCGCATTCTTATCGGAATGAGGTCAGGCGCTTACCTGCATTATTTTGCACGCACCTTGCCAATGGCTAAGATAGAACTGCATTTTGTTGCAGATATCCTGCAGCTGAAACTCTGCGAATGCACTATATTGCGTTTATTGACAGTTTTTTCTCGTTGAGCTGCATTTAAATGCATACGGAATCAACATGTACAACCTGACACTCCAGATCTTCACTGCCGGGCAATGGCACGACGCGATGACTCTTGATTTCGATGATCCGGAAAAGGGCTTCGAAAGCCGCTGCAGTTTTGGCTATGAAGCGGGCTATCTGGTCGAAAATATCGAGTTGATCGGGTCGCCTTTTTCCCAGGCCGTGAGTGCCCTGTATCCGCTGGATTGGGAAGGTCGGCGCGCGAAGACACCAGCCTTTGTCCACGATATCGCACCGGCAGGCGCAGCCAAGCGGTTTCTGCTCGCCCGCCTGGGTCAGGAAAGACCCGCCGAGATCAGCGCCGATCTGTTTCTGCTGGGTCGCAGTACACCGGCTCCCATTGGCAACATGCGAATAAAGGAATCGGCGGAAGCAGTTGATGAGAGGAAGCCGATCGGATTCAAGCGCGAGGAGGTCATTAGCCGCGACAACCGTTTTCTTGAATATGCCTACGAGCTAGGCGCGGCCATTGGTGGCGCGACGGGGGCAGGTGGTGAAGCTCCGAAGCTATTACTGGCAGAGAACAGCGCCGGGTTTCTGTATCCCGATGCGGTATTGGACGATGAAGAAGTGCGACAGCACTGGTTCGTGAAATTCGCCAGAAACAGGGGAGGGCAGACCGACCAGGACATCCTGCGCAGCGAATTCCATTACTACAAAGCGCTGCAGACATTGGGCATCGAAACGGTCGCGGCAGAAGGCCTGGCCTTGGAAGAGGCGAACAAACCGAGTTTGTGGATGCGGCGTTTTGATCGACAAGTGAAAGATGGGGCGGTGTCGCGTTTTGCCGTCGAATCGATTTATTCGCTGGCTGAAGTGACGACGCCAGGCAGCGCCATGAATCATCTGGACGTGATCCGCATGCTCGCCGGGCTCTGGCGCAAAGCGGGTCAGGCCAGCCAGATTCCCGGCCTCGTCGCCGATTATCTGCGTCGCGACCTGATCAATAAAATCCTCGGAAACTCCGATAACCACGGTCGTAACACGGCGATCATCCGTCAAGAGAACGCTTTCCAGCTCGCGCCGATTTATGACCTCGCCCCGATGGTCATGGATGACGAAGGCGTGACTCGTACGACCAAATGGCCAAGAGAGTTGGAGCGGGCGGGAGATGTCGATTGGCGAGGTGTCTGCCGCGTATTGGCCAATAGCGCAGATCCGCACGATTCGTTGGCGGGGCTGGATGCCTCGGCGCTGTTCGAAGGCCTGCGCGCGGATGCCCGCCGTCTGGCCGCACTGCCGGATATTCTTGCGGCCAGCGGTTTGCCCGCCAGAACCATGAATCACCCGAGCGTTCACCTGAAAAACCTCGAGCAACGTTTGAAAGAGTGGGACCTGCAATGAGTCTGACCGTCCTCGAGCGCACGGCGCTCATCGAAAGCATTCAGCAATCACTGACCCAAGGCACTCTGGAAATCGGTGACGCCGTGCGCCGTTTACGGGTCGAAGTCACCGGTCTGCATCAGACTCAGTTCGCGAAGATGTGCAAGATTTCAGTGCGCACGCTGGTGCATATCGAACATGGCGAAGGCAATCAGACACTGAAGTCGCTGAACGCGGTGTTCCGCCCATTCGGCATGAAAATGGGCGTTGTGCGAATCCGCCGGGACACCGTTTGAATACCCTTCAGCCACGCCGCACATACGCCTTGCCGTAATGCCGCTCCATCCTTGCCTGAATCAGCTCCAGCCCGATCGACATCAGCCAGTAGATGATCGCCGCCGTGGTGAGCATTTCGATGTAGCGATAGCTTGAGCGGCCGTAGGACTGGGCGAGGAACATCACTTCCCAGACGCCCATCACCGAGATCAGCGACGAGTCCTTGAGCATCGAGATGAACTGGTTGGTGGTCGGCGGAATGATGGTGCGCATGGCCTGGGGCAGGGTGATGCGCCAGAAGATCACGCTTTCGCGCAGGCCCAGCGCCAGGGATGCTTCGCGTTGGCCGTGATCGACGCCGAGAATCCCGGCGCGGAAGATTTCGCTCAGGTAGGCGCCGTAATTCAGCGACAGGGCAATGATGCCGGCGACGATGGCGCCGGGGACGATGCCCAGTTGCGGCAAGCCGAGGTAGATCAGCAGGATCTGGATCAGCAGTGGCGTGCCACGAAAGAACGAGGTGTAGAAACTGGCGATGCCAAACGCCACGGCGCTGTTCGACAGGCGTGCCAGCGCGGTGATGAAACCGAGCAGCGACGAGGCGATGATCGAGCAGGCGCAGAGAAACAGCGTCAGCGCTGCGCCTTGCAGGAAGCCGTTAGGCGCGAGCTTCAGGCCGAGGAGGTTGGGCAGCTTGTCGAGGATGATCGCGAACTTCAGGTCGAAGCTGAGGAAGAATCCGGCAAACAGGCAGAACAGCGCCGCCCACGTCAGATACAGGCGCGTACGGAAACCAAAGAGCTTTTGCAGGCGGGTTTCAGCCACCGGTTGCGGTGGCTGGGGCGGGGTCGGAAAGGAAGTCATTGGCTGATATCGGCGCCGATCCATTTTTGCGACAGCTTGCTCAGGGTGCCGTCCTGTTTCAGTTGTGCGAACACCTCGCGCACCTTGGCGTCCCACTGCGGGTCACCCTTTTCGATGGCTACCGAATTGGGCTCCGAGTAGAGCGGTTCGCCGGCCAGTTTGAAGCGCTTGTCCTGGTTCAGGCGCGGCTGCGCGGTGACCAGATTGGTGAGGATCGCATCCAGGCGCACGCCGGCGCCCAGGCCCAGATCCTGAAAGGCAACGTTGTCGGTGTCGTACGGGGCGATCTGCACATCCTCGAACGGATACTCCAACTGGGTATCCTCGGCGCCTTCGATGATCAGATTCTTGTTCAGGTAGCTTTCGTAGCTGGAGGCGCTGGTCAGGCCGACCTTTTTGCCGCTCAGATCCTTGGCGCTGTGGATGCGATCGTCCTTGGCGTTGACCACGATTACCGCTGGCGAGGCGTAATACTCGACAGGGAAGTCGAACACTTCGGCGCGGGCCTTGCTCGGGGTCATCGAGCAGATGCAGATGTCGTAGCGCCCGCTCCAGCGGCCGGCGGCGATCACGTCCCAGGACGGCGTTTCCAGACGCAGTTTGACGCCAAGCTTGTCCGCCACCGCTTTGGCAACGTCGACATCGAAACCGTCAAGTTGATTCTGCTCATTGAGAAACGAGAAGGGCGGATAGCTTTCCATGAGCACGCCGACCAGCTCTTTTTTCTGTTCGACACGATCCAGCGTCGCGCCGCCGAAGGCTTGGGTGGAGGCCAGAATGGTCAGGCCCAGGGCCAATAGCGGTTGGAGTTTCACAGTCGCTTCCTGTTGAAAAAAGAGGTTGTTATTAACCGAGTGGTGCGTATTAAATAGTTATAAGAACGACTCTGATAGTGAGTTATTTTCATAAGCATATGAGTGAAAAGCATATGGGCGCAGCGAACAGGGTCATTCTCGATGGCGGCATGGGCCGCGAGTTGCAACGCGCCGGCGCACCGTTTCGCCAACCGGAGTGGTCGGCACTGGCGCTGAGTGAAGCGCCGCAGGCGGTCGAGGCGGTGCATGCCGCGTACATCAACAGCGGCGCGGACGTAATCACCAGCAACAGTTACGCGGTGGTGCCGTTTCACATTGGCGAGGCGCGGTTTGCTGCTGAAGGCCAGGCGCTTGCGGCACTGGCGGGAGAACTGGCGCGGCGGGCGGTGCAGGCATCCGGCAAGCCAGTGCGTGTTGCCGGTTCGTTGCCGCCGCTGTTTGGTTCGTATCGTCCGGATCTGTTCGAAGCGGATCGCGTGAGCGAGCTGCTGACGCCGCTGGTCACGGGGTTGGCCCCGCATGTTGATCTATGGCTGGCGGAAACCCAGAGTTCGATTATCGAGGCTCGCGCCATTCACGCCGGGTTGCCGAAGGACGGCAAACCGTTCTGGCTGTCGTTCACCCTCAAGGATGAAGACACCGATGAAGTGCCGCGCCTGCGCTCCGGTGAGCCGGTAGCCGAAGCGGCTGCGCTGGCGGCTGAACTTGGCGTCGAGACCCTGCTGTTCAACTGCAGTCAGCCTGAAGTGATAGGCGCGGCCATCGACGCGGCGCGCGCAACCTTTGAGCGTCTCGGCGTCACGATCAATATCGGCGCCTATGCCAACGCGTTTCCTCCGCAACCGAAAGAAGCCACGGCCAACGACGGGCTCGACCCGTTGCGTGACGATCTCGATCCGCCGGGGTATCTGCACTGGGCGCTGGACTGGCAACAGCGCGGCGCCAGTCATCTGGGTGGTTGCTGCGGGATTGGTCCGGAGCACATTGCGGTGCTGGCGCAAGAACTGCGTCGTTAAGAAAGACCCCGCCAATTGTGGGAGCGAGCCTGCTCGCGAAAGCGGTCGGTCAGTCAATATTTCAGTGACTGACACAGCGCCTTCGCGAGCAGGCTCGCTCCCACAGGTGCTTTGTGACGATCAGCTACGGCACTCGACCAAGCCTTTCACCTGGCCATCAGGCGTCTGGTTTTCATCGCTCAGCCAGCGCTCGAACCCGGCACCAATCGCTGGCCATTCCGAATCCAGAATCGAATACCACGCGGTATCGCGGTTCTGGCCCTTGACCACCATGTGCTGGCGGAACACCCCTTCGAAGCTGAAGCCCAGACGCTCGGCCGCGTATTTGGAGCGGGCGTTGCCGTTGTTGCACTTCCATTCCAGGCGCCGGTAACCCAACTCGAACGAATACTTGGCCAGCAGGTACACCGCCTCGGTGCTTTTCGGCGAGCGCTGCATTGGCGCACCGAAAGTGACGTGGCCGATTTCGATGCGGCCCTGCGCCGGGACGATCGACATCAGGCTGAGGATGCCCTGCACCTGATTGGTCGCACGGTCGATGACGCTGAAGAAATACGGGTCGCTGTTGGCCGCATGATTGTTCAGCCAGTCGTTGAACGCGCTGCGCTCGGGAAACGGCCCGTAAGGCAAGTAATCCCAGAGCTTCGGATCAGCACCCGGCCCTTCGAGGGCGGCGTAAAGCTGCTCGGCATGGCGCGCCGGGTCGAGCTTTTCCAGGCGGATGAAACGGCCTTCGAGCAGGGTGGCGGAGGGGGCGGGGACGCCTTTCCAGTCAGCGAGTGAAGCGGTCATGTGCGCGTCTCCTTAAAGGGCTTTACGAAACTGAATGAATCCCGGACGTTCGGCAATGCGCTCGTAGAGCTGGATCGCCGTTGCATTGGTTTCGTGGGTCAGCCAGTGGACTTTGCAGCAACCATCGGCCTTGGCGGTAGCGTAGACATGCTCAATCAACAGCCGACCGACACCGGTGCCACGGGACTCGGGTAGCACCAGCAGATCCTGCAGATAACAGGAGTTTTCGATGCTCCAGTTCGAGCGATGATAGATGTAATGCACCATGCCCAGCGCTTTGCCATCGGCCCACGCGAGGGCGGCGTGGGTCGGTTCATTCGGGTCGAGAAAACGCTGCCAGGTGCTTTGGGTGACGGCGCCCGGCAGTTCCGTGTTGTAGAAGCGCAGGTACGCCTGCCACAGCGGCAGCCAAGCGGCGTGGTCGTTGGCGCTGACCGGGCGAATGTCGATCTGAGTCATGCGGATTTCCTTAGCGCATCAGGCGGGCGAGGGTTTGATCGTTGGCGTCGGGGCTGGCGGCAAGGCCTTCGCGCACCCCGGCAATATCTTCGGCGCTGCGGTTCTGGCTGAGCTTGCGTTTGCCCTCGAGGCGGTCGATGGGAATGGCAAAACCGACGATGGCCTTGAGCATGGTGTCGATGTAATCGGCCGGCGCATCGTCCACCGACCACGGCTGGGCACGGCCTGCCTCGTGACGGTCGGTGAGGGTGCTGACAATGTCGAGCAACCGGCCGCCGTCGTTGAAGGTTTCAGCGTGGCCGTAGGCGTGCACGGCGATGTAGTTCCAGGTCGGCACGACCTTGCCGTGCTCGGCCTTGCTCGGATAGAAGCCCGGGCTGACGTAGGCGTCGGGTCCGGCGAAAATCAGCATGGCCTCGGCGCCGTCACGCAGGTCTTTCCATTGCGGATTGGCCTTGGCCAGATGGCCGTAGAGCGTGCCGTATTCGCCCTGTTCGCGATGCAGCAGCACCGGCACATGACTGGCTTGCAATCCGCTCTCACCGTGGCTGACCAGAATGGCCAGGCGAGTGGCGAGGATCAGTTCGTGCAGTTGGGACAGGTCTTCGATGGCAAAGGCGCGTGGCGTGTACATGGACAGATTTTCCTTGGCGAATGCCTGCATCGTAGGCAGGCTATTGGTCCGTTGTAAGAGCCATTGTCGAGCCATTTCATAGGTCCATTCGCCATGCCTGATCTGCCACCGCTGTCGATGCCTTTCAATCCGGCCGGGATCGAGCTTGATCGCCGTCAAGGCTTGAGCCGCCAGCTTTATCAAGCGTTGCGCCTGCGTGTACTCGATGGGCGTCTGGCCAGTGGAACAAGATTGCCGGCCAGCCGTGACTTGGCCTCGGCACTTGGAATTTCTCGCAACAGTGTGGTGCGCGCCTACGATCAGTTGTATGCCGAGGGCTTTATCGAGGGGCGAGTGGGTGACGGCACTTATGTCGCGCAACTGGCTCAGGCATCGACACCAAAGAAAAAACTATCCACAAATCCATCCACAGGCTTGTCAACAGGCTTACCCACAGCCTTATCCACAAATTGGCTGGATTTGCCTGTGAATTCATCCAGTAAAGTTATCCACAGTGGCGGTTTTTCTCGTATTGAAAAGCACCATTTGGCCCGACCTCCGAGTGGTCCGCCACGAGCTTTTCGCGTGGGTGTTCCGGCTTTCGATCTGTTCCCGTTCGAGGTCTGGGCCAAGCTGAACGCCGCTTTCTGGCGCAAACCGGATTTGCAGCAACTGTGTTACGGCGATCCAGCGGGTGATGCTCGACTGCGCGGCATGATCGCTGCTTATTTGCGCAGTTCGCGTGGCATGCAGTGTACGGCTGAGCAGATTGTGATCACCAGTGGCGCGCAGCAGGGCATCAGCCTTTGTGCACAGCTGCTGGTCGAGCCGGGAGATGGCGTGGCGATCGAGAATCCGGGCTATCGCGCCGCTGGGCATGCCTTCGCTGTAGCGGGGGCGAAACTGCATGGCGTGGCGGTGGACAGCGACGGTATCGATTGCAGCGCAATGGCTGGACTCACTGACTGCCGCGTGGTCTACGTCACACCCTCGCATCAGTACCCGACCGGTGTGGTCATGAGTCTGGCCCGGCGCCTTGAATTACTCGCCTGGGCCGAGCGTGTCGGCGGCTGGATCGTCGAAGATGACTATGACGGCGAATACCGCTACAGCGGCGCACCGCTAGCGCCGCTGGCGTCGCTTGATCGTCAGGGCCGCGTGCTCTATGTCGGCACATTTGGCAAAGTCGCCTTTCCGGCGCTGCGTCTTGGCTACCTGGTGTTGCCGCCAGCACTGGTCGACGCGTTCTCGCAACGGCGCGCGGTGGATGTGCGGCACTCGGAAGTCAGCACGCAAGCGGTGATGGCCGAGTTCATGGCTGCCGGGCATTTTCAGCGGCATATCCGCCGCATGCGCCGGGCTGCGCTGAGCCGGCGCAACTGCCTGCTCGAAGGCTGGCCGACGGCGATCGCCGGTGTCGGCCGGTTGCCTGCCGTGTCTGCCGGGTTGCACCTGACCGTGCCGGTCGGCAGCGTCGAGCGCGAGCAACAACTGATCGCGCAAGCCGCTGATGTCGATGTCGAGATCAACGGCTTGAGCAGTTACTGGCTACCGGATTCGTCCACGGCCATGGATCAGCGCGCGGGACTGGTGCTGGGTTTTGCCGCCGTGCCGGAGCCTGCGATCAGAACGGCGCTGACGCGGTTGCGACAGGCGTGGCGGGAGTGAAGAACAGTGCCTCGGCCGAGCGACTGGAAATCTCGCTGCGATGGATCTGGATCAGCGCCTGATTATCCAGAAGACCCGGCGCGTAAGCGCCACCCATTCGTTGTTGAGCGACTGTTTTCATGTGTCCGCGCACGAAGGCTCCAACGGTGGCGCCGACGCTGCTGTAGTGGAAGTGCGCGTAGCAAAGGACCTTGGCGGTGTGAGCATCACGAACCTCATATTCGTCGAGAAAGTCATGCTCATGGCGGCGCAGACGACGTCGGGTCAGGATTTTGGAGATCTTCACTTCCCCCTTGTCCTTGAGCCACTGGACCCCGGCCGCCGTCGGCGGTTGCTGCTTGACCAGCCGGATACGCGTGCTGGTGCCTTTTTCCTCCAGCGTCTTTGCCGCTTTGTCGAGCGCGTGGTTGAGCGTTTCAGAGGGTTCACGCAGGCTGGCGGTGAGGTTGCTGGCGGTCAGCGCCTCATCGATCGCGGCATTGGCTTTGCGCAGCAGCGCGGCCTGGTTGTGATATTCCTCTTCGACCTCCACGGGAATCCGCGAGCCACGTTTGAGGCGCGCCTCGATGCGCCGGTGAAATGCGGCCAGACCGTCAATCAGCGCCTGACCTTCGGTTACGGCTTTACTCAGGCTTACCGCGACTGTCGGCGGTGTCGCTGGCGCCGTGCGTTGCTCCACCCAGAGACCGGGGGTTTGCTCTTCGAACGTAGCGATGACGCCTGTCAGGCTGGAGCGTACTTCGATCAGATCGGTGTCGTGTCCGTCGAGACTCTTTTTTCGTTCGCCAACCAGCGTACCCCTTGATCGGGTCTGAATGATCCGTCGATTCGAGGATGACGCCGAGGGTCGCGACGAGCCGGCCTGCGGCACTAGCAGATGCCGGTAGCGCAGCAGCTCGGCCAGTTTGCTGTCAGCGCTGGCCTTGAACGCGAGCACGCGCGTCTGCACTCGCTTGAGTCGGTCCAAGTAAATGTGTTCAGGGTACTCGATGAGCAGATCATCGAAGCGCCGGTCGACGGCGGAGAACTGTTCGCTGACGTTACTCAGGGCGTCGATGCGATCTCGCAGATTGCTCAGGCTTTCATCAGCGCTCAGGTCAAGCGAACTCTGGATATTGAGCGCGGCATCGGCGATCACGTTGGCCAGTGCATGATAGGCGTCCGTGTGGAGCTGGGTGTCGCCGGGCTTGATGCAGACTTCCTGACCCAGACTGATCTGCAATTGCTTGAGCTCGGTCACCGAGTAATCCGGCCAGGCGTCCTTATAGTCGCGCATTGCCTCGACGGCTTCTTTTCCCAACAGGGTCATGTCATTGAAGCAGCTCTGTGCCGCCTCCATTTTTTCGATGATGCCTTCGGTGATATCAGACATTTCCAGGTAAGGCCGAACAGATGCATCTGATCCTGATCCGGTGTCGACGCCGGCCATGGTCTGCATCGCCAGGACGCGCCGCTGAAAATCCGTTGAATGCTGCTCAAGCCACTCATGCCCAATGAGCAGCTGCATCTGCAGGCGCTCGCTCATCACGGTGCGATAGTTGGGAATGGGCTCCTTGAGATTGAGCTCCTTGATCAACTGGATGTTGGCTGCGTATTCCTTGTGTTGCGCTTCCAGGGTGTCGATATAACGGCTGCGAGCCTCTACCTGATCCTGTGAGGACGCTTCGCGCAGAGCGGTGCGATCCGCTTCGAGACGGGTTTGCCTGGTTGGCAGGATTTTTTCGAACACGATGTTTTTGTCGTATAAAGCTTTCGCATCTTTCTCCCGGCTTCCTCGCGCTACCCGGCGAACGCTCTCCAGACCACCAGCACGCAGGCGCAGACGCAGATCTATGACCCATTCACCGCCGGCGGTACGCGCCAGTGTCGGGCCGGCACGTTGTGGTTGCCGGCCTGAATCGATGATCTGTACCTGACCCTGCTCATTGCGCGTGACTTCGAACCACCGCTCGCCAACCTGTGCGAACCATTTTTTCTGGAGTTCATACAGGCCTCGATGCGCACCTTCGCGGGCGGCTGCGCCCAGGCCTTTGGGTTTGTCGACCTTGAACGCGTCGAGAAGCGCGGCAAGCGCTGCCGGGGAACGTTTCAGTGCGGTGACGATGTCGATGGACGTGGTGTGGGCGCTGGGCAACTCGCCGCTGGCCAGGTCTGGCAGGCGCAACGCTTTGACAACCTTGCCGACGGGATTCACCGTGGTCGTTGGTTCCTCTATCGCAGCGATGGATTTCAATTCCGGTGCGGCGCTGACCGCCGCACGGTGCGCCAGGACCATGCCCAACGCGAGAAGGATGTCGGCAATCGCAGTCCAGGCGATCTTGCCGGACGATTCATTGGCCACGTCAGTGACTTCCTGCAAATCGTCCATGATCTGCCAGATCCACGCTGCCGCGCCGACGCTGCGGCCCAGGAATGGCAGGGCGGCGTTGAGCATCAACCAGCCGCCCTGTTTGAGCGTTGCCCAGCGAGCCTCGGCATCGGAGACCGATTGCCGGTCGGCCTGCGTAATGAGGGCCTGTACGTTGTTTTCATGCAACGTCGCCGGTACATCGCGGGCTATCACCTCAGTGCCCAGCTCGACGGGGCCGGACATATCGAGCGCGGTGGTGGGATTGACCAGTAATTGCGGGATCGTCCACACCGACGGCAGCCTCGCGGTAAAGACGAACTGGCTGTAGTTGAAGCGTACGTCTTCCGGCAGCCAGGCCAATACCGAGTCGCGCAAATGCCGCGAGTGCTGGATCGCATAGAGCAGATTGGCGTGCCCCGGATATTGCAGCAGTGCCATGTCGAACAACGGGCGATAGAGCACGCATGGCCCTTTGTTCGCTTCGCGCGGACCGATGACGTACATGTTGGCGACGCGGTCAGCGGTCGAGCTGCTGCGACGAGCAATGAACGCCAACGGCCGAATGACGATTTCCTCGCCGTCGACATGGCGTTCCGCATCCGTCGTGGCCAGTGCTGCCACTACGTATCGATAACCCGTTTCATCAATGCCGGCCTTGTGCTGAATCTTGTGTTGCAACGCCAGCAGCGGCAGCTCGATGCGCAGCTGGCTGGTGTACAGCGTTTGCAGCGCCGATGCTTGTTCTGCGTCGTCGATCAGCAGCGCCTTCAAGTGCGCCGGGTAGGTCTTGCCAATGTCGACAGTGCTGACCAGCTTTTCCAGGCAGGCCACCGTCATCCAGTCGGGCAAGGCGCCGCCGCTCTTGTAGCGCACGGTCTTGTTGCCCAGTGGCAGTCCTGCGAGGTTTTGCAAGGCCAGTTCCAGCAGGGTCAGGGTTTGCGTCTGAGTGTGACCCGGCAACACGAACGTGCCCCAGACCACCAGGCTGGTGATGGTGATTTCAATGTCATCGATCTTGATGTCTTTCGCCCCTGGCTGTTCCTTGAGCAGCTGCTGCTTGAGGGCGTTACGGGCGAAGGTCTGCAGGCTGACGACCTCATCCTGAAAGGACTTGCCGTGGTTTTCGTGATGCACCGTTGTCAGGTTCAGCAGGTGTCGGCTGTAGCGGGTCTGGTCCATGGGCAAAGCGTCGTTCAGCCAGTCCGGCAGCATCGGACGCAGACGTTCGAAGTGTGGTTCCAGGCGCGCTGGCGGTTGCGCGGGTTTGCCGGCCGTGCCGGTATGCGGATAGACCCGGTTGAGCGGCGAATCCTGGAAAAAACTGATCTCGCCCAGAGCGTCGGCCTCCAGTGAAATCAGGGCGCAGGCCTGATGGTCGAAGAAATTGCCCTGCGGTTCGACCAGTCGCCATTTGAGGTCTTCGCCCGCTGTAGTTGAACCGAAACGTTGCAGCAGATCTGCGCCGAGCTCTTGCAGCGAGTCGAAGTGCTGAAAACCCTGGGTCACGGCGTAGGTGAGGATCAGCGTGCGCTGTGCAACCGTGCCGATCAGGACCGCTGTGTCGAGCAGGGCACAGTGCTCCCGCTGATCGCCGTCTCCCCGGTCAAGATCAATCAGGCATGCTCGGACCGCATATGGGGCGGGCGCCAGCCGCTGTTGCGGATCGGGTTCGGTGTACACCGCCAGAGCCATGGCGATCTGATCGGCGTCCCAGCCAAGGCTTGAATCCGGCTGCCACAAGTTGCGCAACGCTTGCGACAGCTGTTGCCAGCGCGGCTGCCCGGGATAGGTGAACTCGTCCCAGTAATCAACGTGCTGTTCCTTGTAAGCAATGAACAGTAGCGGTGCCAGTTCATTGAGCAGCAACCCGATGGCATCGATCCGCACCGGCAGTTTCACGGCTGCCGGCCAACCGGGTTGCTGGGTCAGATAATCTTCACCATCAAGGTACGTTACGGTCGTGCCGGACAGACCCAGACGCACCAGTGCATCGGTCAGCGATTCGACCTTCGGGCGACCGGAGACGACTTCCTCGCCCTCGATGATCCACGCAGGCTGCACGACCATGGTCAGGCGCGGGTCAATGTCCAGGTTCGGATACAGGGTTCTGAGGGACTGGCGCAGCGTTTTCGTAGCGACTTCGCGAAGCGAAGGGCCGGTGACCAGTTGGGTGACGATATCGACGGCACTGGCTTTAGGGATTTCGGGCATGGCGATTCCTGCTCTGTCGGCGCGCCGGAAGGGCGACGGATCAGCGCAAGGTAAAAGGCGCGCCGCTTGGGCGTGCGGTACATAGATCTGTCAGGCAAAAAAAGACCCGCGTGTGCGGGTCTCCGTGCAAGGGGCGGGTGTCAGGTCCCGGATTTGATTTTGGTCCAGGCCCGCGTGCGCGCCCGTTCGGCATCCCGCGGCAGCGGCTGCAAGGTGTAGAGCGTGCTCATTGCCGCATCGGTCGGATACAGGTTCGGGTTGTTGCGAATGGCTGGATCGACCAGCCCGGTGGCGTCCTTGTTCGGGTTTGGATAACCGACAAAGTCGCTGACCGGGGCAATCACCGCAGGTTGCAACAGATAGTTGATGAAGGTGTAGGCGTCTTCGGTGTTCTTCGCGCCCTTGGGAGTCGCGAGCATGTCGAACCAGATCGGTGCGCCTTCTTTGGGCAAGCGCATATCGACCACCACGCCGTTTTTCGCTTCCTTGGCGCGGTTGGCCGCCTGCGAGAAGCTGCCGGAATAGCCGACGGCCACGCAGATGTCGCCGTTGGCAATGTCGGCCATGTACTTGGAAGAATGGAAGTACGTCACATAAGGGCGGATTTTCATCAGCAGCGCTTCGGCCTTGGCGTAATCCGCTGGCTTCTTGCTGTTGGGGTCGAGGCCGAGGTGTTGCAGAGCCAGCGGCAGAATCTCCGACGGCGAGTCGAGCAGGGCGACGCCACACTGCTTGAGCTTGCTGATGTTCTCCTCTTTGAAGATCAGGTCCCAACTGTCCACCGGCGCGTTGTCGCCCAGAGCTGCCTTGATCTTGGCCGGGTTGAAGCCGATCAGGATCGTGCCGTACATGTACGGCACGGCGAACTTGTTCCCCGGGTCGTTGGCCTCGATCAGCTTCATCAGTTTCGAATCGAGATGATTCCAGTTCGGCAACTTGCTGCGATCCATTGGCTGGAACACCCCGGCCTCGATCTGCTTGGCGAGGAACACGTTGGACGGCACCACCACGTCATAGCCGGAGTTGCCGGTGAGCAGCTTGGCCTCGAGTGCTTCGTTGGTGTCGAAGATGTCGTAGATCAGTTTGGTCTGGCTGTTCTGTGCCTTGAAGTCGTCCAGCGCCTTGGGCGTGATGTAGTCGAACCAGTTATAGACGCGCAGCGTGCGTTCTTCGGCGTGGGCGCCAGCGCTTAGCAGAGCCGCGCACAGCGCCGAGGCGATCAGTCGCTTTTTCATTGTTCAAAACCTTCCAGCACGTTCACCGCGTTGATGCCGATCTCTTCTACCGCGTAGCCGCCTTCCATGACGAACAGGGTCGGTTTGCCGAGGGCGGCGATGCGCTTGCCCATGGCCAGGTAATCCGGGCTGTCGAGTTTGAACTGCGAGATCGGATCGTCCTTGAACGTGTCGACGCCGAGGGAGACGACGATGATGTCCGCGCCGTAACTGTCGATCTCGTCGCAGGCCTGATCCAGCGCCGCGCTCCACACATCCCAGCCGGAACCGGCCGGCAGCGGATAGTTGAAATTGAAACCTTCACCGGCGCCTTCGCCGCGCTCGTCGTCGTAACCGAGGAAGAATGGAAACTCCGCTTCTGGATGGCCGTGGATCGAAGTGAACAGCACGTCGCTGCGTTCGTAGAAAATCGACTGGGTGCCGTTGCCATGGTGGTAGTCGATGTCGAGGATCGCGACCTTCTGGTGGCCCTGATCGAGGAAGGCCTGCGCGGCTATCGCGGCGTTGTTGAGGTAGCAATATCCGCCCATCAAATCACTGGCGGCGTGATGTCCCGGCGGACGGCAGAGGGCGAAGGCTGCGCGTGCGCCACCCTGGATTTCAGCCTGCGCGGTAAGCGCCACTTGCGCCGCGCTGTAGGCCGCTTGCCAGGTGCCGGCGGTAATCGGCGCGCCGCCGTCGAAGCTGTAATAACCGAGCTGGCCATGCAGGCTGGTCGGTTTGATCGCACGCAGGGTGCGCGCGGGCCAGGTGTAGGGCAGCAAGTCGCCGTCGGTGTTGAACTCGGTCCAGCGCTGCCATGCACCTTTGAAAAATTCCAGATAGTCACGGCTGTGAATGCGCGCGATCGGCTCCAGGCCGAAATCCGTCGGCGCTTCGACTGCACCGAGGTTTTGCTTCTGCACGCGTTGCAACACATGGTCGGCACGCGACGGCATCTCGAAGCACGGCTTGAGCTGGCCATCGATAAGTTCGCAGCGGCCATGGTGCAAGTGGTGATCGTCTGAGTAGATCGTCAGCATTTGTTGTTCTCCGCAAGGCTGATTCGGTGGTCTTCAGTGTTGCGGCGCAAGTTGAATCGGAGAACGTCGGGAGCGGCCAAAAGGGGATCGATATGGCCAAAAGCTCTGACCGCAATTCGCCCCTAACAACCGAAGGCTGCGATCTTTTGATCTTCAGGATCTGAACTGACTCGGCGCCACGCCACTCCAGCGCACAAACGCATGGCGGAAACTCGCGGTCTCGCTGAAGCCCAGCGTCTCGGCGATCCGATAGATCGGCAGCTGATCCTCACACAACATCTGCTTGGCCCGTTCGAAGCGCAGTTCATCGAGCAGTTCCTGATAGCTGCTGCCCATGTCTTTCAAATGCCGACGCAGGGTGCGCGGTGAGCACTTCATCTGCTGCGCCAACCCCTCCAGGCCCGGCGCGGCATTCAATTGTGCGCTGAGCAACTGCCGAATCCGCCCCAGCCAGGCCTGGCGTCCGGTGAATTCCAGATTCTGTTTGCGGCAGCGCTCGGCCATGGCCTGATGGGTGATCGCGTCGGCCAGCGGCAGCGGCTGATCGAGCCAATGGCGGTCGAAGGCGAAGGCGTTGTCCTTGGCCGAAAAGTGCAGCGGCGAGTCGAAGGGTTCGGCGTAGCTGGCGCGATAGTCCGGCGCTGCATGTTCGAAACGCGTGGCGCGCAGCGGCAGCGGATGGCCGAGCAAGTCGTCGCAGATGACTTTCAGTGACACCAGACAGAATTCGGCGTTGAACACCGCCATCGCCGCGCTTTCACGGTAATCAGCAGCGACGAACCACACCTGCTCGCCATCGTCTTCCAGGCTCAGTTCGAACAACGTGCCCAGCAGCGCCGGATAACGGATCGCCAGACGCAAAGCGTCACCGAAGGTGGCACAGGTCAGCAGGGCGTAACCGAGCATGCCGTAACAGGACACGTGCATGCGTCGGCCCAATTCGAGACCGATGTCACGCTTGAGCGCGACCGCGTTGGTGCAGACCTGCATCTCTTGATGGGTGGTGATGCGCGTATCGGCACGCTGCAGATCCGCCGCCACGATGCCGCTGCCAGCCAGCAGCGCCTCGCTCGACAGACCTTCGGCCTTGAACGTGTTGAGGATCAGCGAGACCGCGTTGAGGGTGGTGAGGTGGGAGTGGAGCATGGGATCTTCCAGCCTGGAGGTGGCTGGAACGCAGCAAGTTGCATGCCGCAGGCCCTCACCCCAGCCCTCTCCCAGAGGGAGAGGGGGCCGAACGGGGGATATTGCAGAAATACACCGACGTGAGACACCGCCGCCGAGTCCATAATCGACACTGTTTATCAGGTCGGTGTATAGCGCAAGACACTACGATCAATTCCCTCTCCCTCTGGGAGAGGGTTAGGGTGAGGGGCAATCCAGCGCCGTGCTCAGATCAACTCACCACACAAATCCAGTTCGATCAATCGACGAACTTCAGCCGTTTCCAGCCCGGCCCCCAGCAACCCATGCAACTTGCCGAACGCCGCCTCGCGCGTCATACCGCCACCGGACAACACGCCGACACCGCGCAAACGACTGCCCGCTTCATACACATCCAGCTCAACGCCCCCTTCATGGCACTGCGTGACCGCGACCACCACCACGCCGTTATCCCGTGCGCGGCCAAGGCTGGCGAGGAATTGCGGGTTGTCGCTCGGCCCTGTGCCGCTGCCGTAGCATTCCAGCACCAGACCTTGAATGCCGCTGTCGAGCAGACCATCGAGAACCTCGGCACTGATCCCGGGAAACAGCGGCAACACCGCCACTTTTGCCAGTTGCTTGGGCTGGTTGTAGTTCAGCGCGACTGGAATCGACGGCGCCTTCACACCACCGCCCTGACGCTCCAGGCGTTTGAACGGATGGCGGCCGAAGCTGCGCACTTTCGCGCAGCGGGTCGGCGCCAGCAGTTCGCCGTGGAAGTACAGATGCACACCCGGCGCCAGGCCTTGGCCGAGGGCGACCAGCGCGCCGCCGAGGTTTTCCCAGGCATCGCTGTCGGTCACGCCCGCCGGCAACATCGAGCCGGTGAAACACACGCGGGCATGCAGGCCGAGCAACTGAAAACTCATCGCCGCCGCGCTGTACGCCAGCGTGTCGGTGCCGTGCAGGATCAGCACGCTGTCGCAGCCTTGCACGTCCACGGCATCGACCACCGCTTCGCGCAGTTGCTGCCAGTAGGCCGGGGTCATGTTGGCGCTGTCGATCAGCGGCGACATTTCCCGAAACTGCCACTGCGGCACTACCAGCTCAGGCTGGCTGTGCAGGTAGTCGCGCATCCGCGCTTCGAAACCGGACGCCGGGGCCAGACCATTGGCGCTGGCCTGCATGCCGATGGTGCCACCGGTGTAGAGCACCATGACGTGTTGAGCGGCGGGATAGGTCGACGAGCTCATAGGATTCTCCGAAACGATGAGGGTCCTGTGGGAGCGAGCAGGCTCGCTCCTACAGGTTATTGCATCACAATAACTGACGGGCGCAGGGGATGCGCCCGTCATTCACCTGTCAGCGTTGCGCTGCAGGTACGCCTTGCGGCGCAGTTTCAGTCTGGCCCGCCGCTGCTGGCGGGTTGACCGGCCAGGCGTTGCGATCCACATCCAGGTCGGCGAATTTGCTCGAGTCGAACACTGGCTGTTTGACGCCAGCGCGACGCTGCTCATCGTAGTCGCGCATCACCCGCAGGCCGACCTTGAACAGCATGGCCAGGGCCACGAGGTTGACGAAGGCCAGACAGGTCATGGTGATGTCGGCGAAGGCGAACACTGTCGTCAGGTCCTGCATCGAACCCCACACCACCAGCGCCAGCACCAGACCGCGGAACAGCATCAGCAGGGCGCGGTTGCGGCTGAGGAACTGCAAGCTGTTCTCGCCCAAGTAGTAGTTGTAGAGGATGCAGGTGAAGACGAACAGCGACAGCGCGACGCTGACGAACATGCGACCCCAGTCACCGACCACGGCAGCCAGCGAGTTCTGGGTCAGGACGATACCGTCACCTTCGAAGCCCGGCGTGTAGAAGCCCGACAGCAGGATCAGCAGCGCGGTGCAGGTGCAGATCACGAAGGTGTCGAGGAACACGCTGAAAGCCTGGACCACGCC
This sequence comes from Pseudomonas mercuritolerans, assembly GCF_025706525.1. Classification (NCBI taxonomy): domain Bacteria; kingdom Pseudomonadati; phylum Pseudomonadota; class Gammaproteobacteria; order Pseudomonadales; family Pseudomonadaceae; genus Pseudomonas; species Pseudomonas mercuritolerans. Next base: position 559,098 of record NZ_JAMSHA010000002.1, on the reverse strand, counting down.
CTGCGCGCCCGGGTGCTTGACGGCGGCCACAGCGGCGACGTTCGGCGCACTGCCCAGGCCCGCTTCGTTGGCGAACACGCCACGCTTCACGCCCATGACAATGGCGCTGCCGAGCAGACCGGCAAAGGCCGGGTCGAGGCCGAAGGCGCTCTTGAAGATGGTTTCCAGCATGGCCGGTACGTGTTCGATCTGGGTGCCGATCACGTACAGGGTCACGCCGATATAGGCCAGGGTCTTGATCGGTACCAGCAGGTCGGAGACCGAAGCGATGCGCTTGATCCCGCCGATAAAGGTGATGGCCAGCAGCACCGCGAGGACGATACCGGTGTGTTGTGGGTTGAAGTCAAAGGCGTTCAGCAGCGAGTGGGTCACGGTGTAGGACTGCAGGCCGATGAAGGCGAAGCCGTAGGTGACCAGCAGCAGAACGGAGAAGACTATCGCCATGCCTTTGAGCTTGAGCCCGTGCTGGATGTAATACGCCGGGCCACCACGGTACAGGCCGTCGCCATCGGCGCGCTTGTAGACCTGGGCCAGGGTGCACTCGAAGAAGCTGCTGGACATACCGACCAGTGCGGTCACCCACATCCAGAACACCGCACCCGGACCACCGAGGGTCACGGCGATGCCGACACCGGCAATGTTGCCTGCACCGACGCGGCCGGCGAGGCTGAGCATCAAGGCCTGAAACGAGCTGAGCTGTCCGGCGCTGCCTTTGAGGCTGTCGCGGAACACCGCGAACATGTGGAAAAAATGACGCAGTTGAACGAAACGCGAGCGAATCGTGAAGTAGCTACCGAGCCCGACAATGAGCACGATCAGTACTTTCCCTGAGAGGAAGTCGTTGATGACTTCGAGCATGGATTTATCCTCGCTGTTTTTTGTGGGTGCAAATGCTGGATCGGAGAAACATCGTGTTACACCGGCATGCACGCGGCACGACGGGTGAGGCGAAGGTTTCGTCCCGGATCCATATCGCGGGTTTTGTTATTAGTTCGGGTTTCGCATGGGTGATGGCCTCGTTACCGACGACCGCTCACGCGAAGAGGGGCGGCACTATACCGATCAGTGGCGCGCCCGTCTGCACGGTAGTGGTGCAAGCGACGAAACGAGGTTGCTGCAAATCAAAAGATCGCAGCCTTCGGCAGCTCCTGCAGGTGCACGTCAATCCTGTAGGAGCTGCCGAAGGCTGCGATCTTGGCGGTATCGAATACACAAAGCATCTAACGTCCTGCCCGCAAAGAAGTTAAAAAAAAGGGCTCGGGGACAAAATCCCCAAGCCCTCAAAAGGTGAGAGGTGTCTAGTCCCTCGACCTGGTGAGCGGTGCTACAAGTTCGCGTCGGCTCAGGCTTTGAGCGGAACCAGACGCGGGGCAATCATGTTTTCCGGGCGCAGGATGTCGGCGAGCATGGCTTCGTCGAGCAGACCTTCTTCGCGCACCAGTTCCAGCACGCCACGGCCGCTTTCAAGGGCGATACGGGCGATGCGGGTGGCGTTTTTGTAGCCGATATACGGGTTCAGTGCGGTGACCAGACCGATCGAATGCTCGACCAGTTCACGGCAGCGCGCTTCGTTGGCGGTGATGCCGACGATGCAGTGCTCGCGCAGCATGTCCATGGCACGTTGCAGCAGGCGGATCGAATCGAGGATCTTGAAAGCGATCAGCGGCTCCATCACGTTCAGTTGCAGCTGGCCGCCTTCGGCTGCCATGGTCAGCGCCAAGTCGTTACCGATGACCTGGAACGCGACCTGGTTCACGGCTTCCGGGATCACCGGGTTGACCTTGCCGGGCATGATCGAGCTGCCTGGCTGACGCGCCGGCAGGTTGATTTCATTGATGCCGGTGCGTGGGCCGCTGGACAGCAGGCGCAAGTCGTTGCAGATCTTCGACAGCTTGACCGCGGTGCGCTTGAGCATGCCGGAGAACAGCACGAACGCGCCCATGTCGGAGGTCGCTTCGATCAGGTCGGCGGCCGGTACCAGCGGTTGGCCGCTGATCAATGCCAGACGTTGAACAGCCAGTGCCTGATAACGCGGGTCGGCGTTGATGCCGGTGCCGATCGCGGTGCCGCCCAGGTTGACTTCGGTCAGCAGTTCCGGGGCCAGCGTCTTCAGACGCGCGAGGTCTTCGCCCATCGTGGTGGCGAACGCGCGGAATTCCTGGCCGAGGGTCATCGGCACGGCGTCTTGCAGTTGGGTACGGCCCATTTTCAGGACGTGGTCGAACTCTTTGCCCTTGGCCGCGAACGCCTGAATCAGGCTGTCGAGGCTGGCCAGCAGCGCGTCGTGACCGAGCAGCAGACCCAGACGGATCGCCGTCGGGTAGGCGTCGTTGGTCGACTGCGCCATATTCACGTCGTCGTTCGGGTGCAGATACTGGTACTCGCCTTTCTCGTGACCCATTGCTTCCAGAGCAATGTTGGCGATCACTTCGTTGGCATTCATGTTGGTGGAGGTGCCGGCGCCACCTTGAATCATGTCGACCACGAACTCTTCGTGGTAATCGCCGCGGATCAATCGCGCACAGGCTTCGCTGATGGCAGCGTGCTTGGCTTCGCTCAGGTGACCCAGCTCGCGGTTGGCGTCAGCGGCGGCCTGTTTGACCATCGCCAGGCCCACAACCAGTTTCGGGTAATGCGAAATCGGAACGCCCGAGAGGCGGAAGTTGTTCACCGCTCGCAGGGTCTGGATGCCGTAGTACGCATGGGCCGGTACTTCGAGGGCGCCAAGCAGGTCGGTTTCTGTGCGGAAAGATGCAGCGGAGGACATGATAGAAATCATCTCGATAAGGACCCGGTCTGTGCCGGAACGCTGCGAATGCTAGGCTTGTGGGGATTTTTGGGCCAATGCTGTTCAGCACTGCCCTATGCACATTCGGCATAATGCCCATGTGACGCCGCCTGTGCGGCAGACGTGTGACCTGTTTTGGTGCGTGTCCGGGAGGACGTGATGAATCTGGAAAGCAAATGGCTCGAGGACTTCAGTGCCCTGGCCGCCACCCGCAGCTTCTCGCAGGCGGCCGAACGGCGCTTCGTGACTCAGCCGGCATTCAGTCGGCGGATCCGCAGCCTCGAAGCGGCGCTGGGGCTGACCCTGGTCAATCGCTCGCGCACGCCGGTCGAACTGACGGCGGCGGGGCAGTTGTTTCTGGTGACCGCGCGCACCGTGGTCGAACAGCTCGGCGAAGTGCTGCGCCATCTGCATCATCTGGAAGGCGGGCAGGGCGAGGTGATGCAGGTGGCGGCGGCACACTCGCTGGCGCTGGGCTTTTTCCCGCGCTGGATCGCCCAGTTGCGCAACGAAGGGCTGAACATCGCCACGCGGCTGGTGGCGACCAACGTTGGTGACGCCGTGCACGCTTTGCGTGAAGGTGGCTGCGATCTGATGCTGGCGTTCTATGACCCGGATTCGGCGATGCAGATGGACCCGGAAATCTTCCCGTCGCTGCACTTGGGCCAGACCGAAATGCTGCCGGTGTGCGCGGCAGATCTGGATGGCAAACCGCTGTTCGATCTGGAAGGCGAGGCGAGCGTGCCGTTGCTGGCGTACAGCGCCGGGGCGTTTCTCGGCCGATCGGTGAACGGCTTGCTGCGCCAGCGCCAGTTGCGCTTCACCACGATCTACGAAACCGCGATGGCCGACAGCCTGAAAAGCATGGCGCTGGAAGGCCTCGGCATTGCCTGGGTGCCGCAACTGAGCGTACGCGCAGAGTTGGCGCGCGGTGAGCTGGTGGTGTGCGGCGGCCCGCAATGGCATGTGCCGCTGGAGATTCGTTTGTACCGCTGCGCCCTGGTACGCAAGGCCAACGTGCGGTTGCTGTGGCGCAAGCTTGAAGGCGGTGCTGCCCAAAACGCTTGAAGCTGATGAAGATCGAATGTGGGAGCGAGCCTGCTCGCGAATGCGCAGTGTCAGGCGCTGAGGCACGTCTGACACAACGCTTTCGCGAGCAGGCTCGCTCCCACAGGGGGATTTTTGCGCTGTTCTTTCGCTGACCTCAAGGTCAATAAAACCGGGCCTTTCGCTCATTTGACAGATGGTCGTTTCGGGGGCTGTTTATTGCTTTCTTTGCGGTATACTGCGCGGCCTTCGGCCGGCACGTCCGGCCATTTTTCGTACAATCAAGCCACGCAACCTGCGTGGCTTGTTGTTTTATGACGCGCCCGCGGGCGCTCCAGAGAGAAGAGGCGCGACGATGAGTGCACTGGTTGGCGTGATCATGGGCTCCAAGTCCGATTGGTCCACCCTTAGCCACACCGCCGATATGCTGGAAAAGCTCGGCATCCCGTACGAGGTCAAGGTGGTTTCCGCCCACCGCACCCCGGATCTGCTGTTCCAGTACGCCGAAGAGGCTGAAAGCCGTGGCATCGAGGTGATCATCGCCGGTGCCGGTGGCGCAGCCCACTTGCCAGGCATGTGTGCGGCCAAGACCCACCTGCCGGTGCTGGGCGTGCCGGTGCAGTCGGCCATGCTCTCGGGCGTCGATTCGCTGCTGTCGATCGTGCAGATGCCGGCGGGCATTCCGGTTGCCACCCTGGCCATCGGCAAGGCCGGCGCGATCAACGCCGCACTGCTCTCGGCAAGCATCCTCGGCGCCAAGCACCCGCAATTTCACGCGGTACTGAAAACCTTCCGTGCCGAGCAGACAGACAGCGTCCTGGACAATCCAGACCCACGTATTGCCTGAGGTTGTTGAGATGAAGATCGGTGTAATCGGTGGCGGCCAGTTGGGTCGCATGTTGGCCCTGGCGGGCACTCCGCTGGGGATGAACTTCGCTTTTCTCGACCCTGCGCCGGACGCCTGTGCGGCCGCGCTGGGCGAACACCTGCGGGCCGATTACGGCGATCAGGATCATCTGCGCCAACTGGCCGATGAAGTCGATCTGGTGACCTTCGAGTTCGAGAGCGTCCCGGCCGAAACCGTGGCGTTTCTTTCGCAATTCGTGCCGGTCTACCCGAGCGCCGAAGCCCTGCGCATTGCTCGTGACCGCTGGTTCGAAAAGAGCATGTTCAAAGACCTCGGCATTCCGACCCCGGCCTTCGCCGACGTCCAGTCGCAAGCCGACCTGGACGCCGCCGTCGCTTCGATCGGTCTGCCGGCCGTGCTGAAAACCCGCACCCTGGGTTATGACGGCAAGGGCCAGAAAGTCCTGCGCAAGCCGGAAGATGTTGCCGGTACTTTCGCCGAACTGGGCAGCGTTGCCTGCCTGCTGGAGGGCTTCGTGCCATTCACCGGCGAAGTGTCGCTGATCGCGGTGCGCGCGCGCGATGGTGAAACGAAGTTCTATCCACTGGTGCACAACACCCACGACAGCGGCATCCTCAAGCTGTCCGTCGCCAGCACCGATCACCCGTTGCAGGCGCTGGCCGAAGATTATTCCAGCCGTGTGCTCAAGCACCTCGACTACGTCGGCGTGATGGCTTTCGAGTTCTTCGAAGTCGACGGTGGCCTGAAAGCCAACGAAATCGCCCCGCGCGTGCACAACTCCGGGCACTGGACCACTGAAGGCGCCGAGTGCAGCCAGTTCGAAAACCACCTGCGTGCCGTGGCCGGCCTGCCGCTGGGTTCGACCGCCAAGGTCGGCGAGAGCGCGATGCTCAACTTCATCGGCGTAGTGCCGCCGGTGGAAAAAGTCATCGCCATCGAAGACTGCCATCTGCATCACTACGGCAAAGCTTTCAAGGCCGGACGCAAGGTCGGCCATGCCAACCTGCGCTGCGCCGACATGGCCACGCTGCAGGCGCAGATCATCAAGGTCGAAGCGCTGATCGCCGAGTAAACCAGTTTCATGTGGCAGCGGCGGAACCATTCAGGGGCCGCCGTTCTCTCATGGCAGGATGCCAAAGTCTGTCTAGGCTTTGGCATATCTACCAAATCAGAGGGAAATGCCATGGGAATTATCGGAACCATCTTTATCGGCTTGATCGTCGGCCTGCTGGCTCGGTTCCTGAAACCGGGCGATGACAGCATGGGCTGGATCATGACCATCCTGCTCGGTATCGGCGGTTCGCTGGCAGCCACCTACGGCGGCCAGGCTCTGGGCATCTATCAGGCGGGCGAGGGCGCGGGTTTCCTCGGCGCACTGGTCGGCGCTGTCGTGTTGCTGGTGATCTACGGTCTGATCAAAAAGAACTGATCGAAAGCGACAAAGCCCTCTCGGCCCGCGCGGCCGGGAGGGCTAGAATGCGCGGCGACTCACCGTCCATTCCTTTGCCTGCCGAGCACCTTCATGCGCCGTCTTCTGTTGACTCTCTTCTTGCTGGGCAGTTATCTCGCCCACGCCGGCGAACTGCCGGAAACCGACTGGCTGGAACTGATGCCCAAATCGGATCAAAAGGCCCTCGAGGCCATGCCGGAAATCGACCACAACACCCCCGAAGCCACCGGCACCTTCACCGAGAAGGGCGGGATGAAACAGGCCAAGGGTCTGCCAGCGGTGATGTATTCGACGAAAACCGTGGCGTCGATGAATGACAAACACATCCGCATCGGTGGTTACCCGGTGCCGCTGGAGTCCGATGCCAAGGGCCGCAGCACGCTGTTCTTCCTCGTGCCGTATCCCGGCGCCTGCATCCACGTGCCGCCACCGCCGCCCAATCAACTGGTGCTGGTGCGTTATCCGAGAGGGTTGAAGCTGGAGGACATCTACACACCGCTATGGGTGACCGGCACGCTGAAGATCGAGAAGGTCAGCAATGATCTGGCGGATGCAGCGTATGCGCTGGAGGCGGAGAAGGTGCGGGTGGTGGAGGAAGCTGACCTCTAAAGCAAAAGATCGCAGCCTTCGGCAGCTCCTACATTGGAATGCATTTTCCTGTAGGAGCTGCCGAAGGCTGCGATCTTTTGATCTTAAAGCGGTTTGCTGGCCACGCTAACGCCCAAGGTATGGCTCTCCCCCGGCGCCAGCGTGACGATGTCATCCATCACATTGGCCGTCTCGATGCACAGCATGCGCTGCCAGCCATCGTTGTCCATGTCCGGCAGTGCGGCGGCGCGGTCGATCCACGGGTTCCAGATCACCGCCGTGCGCGAGCCGGTAGAGGTCAGCACGATGCGTCGTTCCCAGCTCGGATCAACGATGCTCAATTGCGGCGGAGCATTGAGGTAGATGCGGTCGGTCTCGCCGGCGAAATGCAGATCGCCGCTCTGGCTGGCCGTGTTCCAGTCGTCCAGGGTCTCGATGTAGTTGAGCCCGGCCACGCCGTCGACATGCACATTACGCACGTCACTCACGGCGAAATAGCTGTGCAGCGCCTGACTCAGCGTGACGCTGTCAGTCCCCCGGTTATGGCTGGTCAGACTGTAATGCAGTTGATCCGCCAGATGCAGGGTCAGGGTCAGATCGACCTCATGGGGCCAGCCTGGCAGGCCACCTTCCGGGTAGGGCAGCTTGAATTCGACCTTGATGCCGTCAGCCTCTGACTCGATGTTGCCCAACTGCCAATCCATCGCCCGCACCAGACCGTGCGCGGGAGCCGGTTGCGCGCCGGTGTACATGGCCTGCACGCTGCTCGGGTTGCGTTCGAATTTGCCGAACCACGGCCAGCACACCGGCACGCCGGCGCGGATGCTTTTGCCGGTCCTGAACTCGGCCTTGTCGTTGAGCCAGATGATCGGCGGCTGGCCGTCGATCTGATAACTGAGGATGTGCGCGCCTTGCTGGGCCACCAGCACTTCGGCCTTGCCGTGGCGGATGCGCCAGCAGTTCAGTTCATCCTGTTTCACGGCTTCAACGTTGGGCGTGTTCATGGGCAACTCTCGATCAGACACTGGGGACGACTATCGACCGTAAAACGGCCGCGAGGTTTAACGCGCGCGTGGCGGCACCGAACGGGTGCGACCGCTGCCGTCGATGGCGACGAAAACGAAAACCGCTTCGGTGACCTTGCGCCATTCGCTGGAGAGTGGGTCATCGCTCCACACTTCGACCATCATCTGGATCGAGCTGCGGCCGATTTCCAGGGTCTGGGTATAAAAGGACAACTGCGCGCCGACCGCGACCGGGACGAGAAACGCCATGCGGTCGATGGCGACAGTGGCAACGCGGCCGCCGGCCACCCGGCTGGCCATGGCAGTGCCGGCCAGATCCATCTGCGCGACCAGCCAGCCGCCGAAAATATCGCCAAAGCCGTTGGTTTCGCGGGGAAGTGCGGTGATTTGCAGGGCCAGGTCGCCCTGTGGGATCGGATCTTCTTGTTCGAGCTCTATCATGCCGAGGGGCCTCTGACCCATGACTCTTCGTGGGTATTGCGAGTGGTAGCCGTCTTCAAGAAAAACGATTCAACACCGAACACACTGCGTTCGTCACGTTTTCCATCAGGCGCCTAAAGGGAAACTCTGCGAAAAAGGCTAAATCCCGAGCAAAGGACGGGCCAACAACGTTTTCGCACAGCAATCTCTTACAAATCCTGCGCAGGTGGCGAGTATATCGGTCGATAGACCCCGCGACGACCACCCGGTTCTGATTTCGACCGTCAATTACGCGCCTCTATGTGCTTTTTCGAACAATTTGCTATGGTGCCGAACCTGTCCAAGCCACCGCCAGCGTTGTTGTGGCGACAGATTCGACTATAAGAGAAGCCCTTGCCATGACCACAGCGCCTTCGAGCCTCGCGCAGCCCGAGCAACCCGCACGACCGTTGACCCGCAATGACTACAAGACTCTGTCGCTGTCCGCCCTCGGCGGGGCGCTGGAGTTCTACGATTTCATCATCTTCGTGTTCTTCGCCACCGTCGTCGGCAAGCTGTTCTTCCCGGCCGACATGCCAGAGTGGCTGCGCTTGATGCAGACGTTCGGCATCTTCGCCGCCGGCTATCTGGCGCGGCCGCTGGGCGGCATCGTCATGGCGCACTTCGGTGACCTGCTGGGGCGCAAGAAGATGTTCACCCTGAGCATTTTCATGATGGCCGTGCCGACGCTGATCATGGGCTTGCTGCCTACTTACGCGCAGATCGGCATCTGGGCGCCGATCCTGTTGCTGCTGATGCGGGTGATCCAGGGCGCAGCGATTGGCGGTGAAGTGCCGGGGGCGTGGGTCTTCGTTTCCGAACACGTACCGCAAAAGCACATCGGTTATGCCTGCGGCACGCTCACCAGCGGTCTGACTGCCGGCATCCTCCTCGGCTCGCTGGTCGCCACGGCGATCAACAGCATTTATACGCCCGCTGAAGTGTCGGATTACGCCTGGCGGATCCCGTTCCTGCTCGGCGGCGTGTTCGGCCTGTTCTCGGTGTACCTGCGCCGCTGGCTGCACGAGACACCGGTGTTCGCCGAACTTCAATTGCGCAAGGCTCTGGCCGAAGAAGTGCCGTTGCGCGCGGTGCTGCGTGATCATCGCGGTGCCATCGCCATTTCGATGCTGCTGACCTGGTTGCTGTCGGCCGGCGTCGTCGTAGTGATTCTGATGACCCCGACCGTGCTGCAAACGGTCTACCACTTCTCGCCGACCACGGCGCTGCAAGCCAACAGCCTGGCCATCGTCTTCCTCAGCCTCGGCTGCATTGGTGCCGGCGCGCTGGCCGATCGCTTCGGCGCCGGCCGTGTATTCGTGTTCGGTTGCCTGGGCCTGCTGATCAGCTCCTGGACGTTCTACCACAGCCTCGCCGACCACCCGGACTGGCTGTTCCCGCTGTACGCACTGACCGGTTTGCTGGTCGGCACCATCGGCGCGGTGCCGTACGTTATGGTCAAGGCGTTCCCGCCGGTGGTTCGCTTCAGTGGCCTGTCGTTTTCCTACAACGTCGCGTACGCGATCTTCGGTGGCTTGACCCCGATGGTGGTGAGCCTGTTGCTGAAGGAAAGCGCGATGGGGCCGGCTTACTATGTTGCGGTGCTGTGCGGAATGGGGATTCTGGTAGGCGCCTGGCTCTGGAAGAAGGGGCGCTAAAGCCCAGGATCTACTCCACCAATACCGGCCACTTCGCGAGCAGGCTCGCTCCCACAGCTGTAATGCATTTCATTGTGGGAGCGAGCCTGCTCGCGAATGGGGGCACCAAAAATCATCCAGTAAAAGCCGGATGCTGGCCTTTCATCCAATTGTCATATTTCAGCCATAGAGTGTTCACACGGCCTGCTGATACTTGGCCCCGACTTAACACACCCTATCTGCTAGGAGTAAGGCATGAAACTGAAGCGTTTGATGGCGGCAATGACTTTTGTCGCTGCTGGCGTTGCGACTGCCAACGCGTTCGCCGCTGTTGACCCTGCTATCCCGAGCTACACCAAGACCACTGGTGTGTCGGGCAACCTGTCCAGCGTCGGTTCCGATACCCTGGCCAACCTCATGACCCTGTGGGCTGAGAACTACAAAAAAGAATACCCGAACGTCAACATCCAGATTCAGGCTGCCGGTTCTTCCACCGCGCCACCTGCGCTCACCGAAGGCACCGCCAACCTTGGCCCGATGAGCCGCAAGATGAAAGACAACGAGCTGCAGGCTTTCGAACAGAAGTACGGCTACAAGCCGACGGCGATCCCGGTTGCCGTGGATGCCCTGGCCGTGTTCGTGCACAAGGACAACCCGATCAAGCACCTGACCATGGCCCAGGTCGATGCGATCTTCTCCTCGACGCGCCTGTGCGGTGCCAAAGCTGACGTCAAGACCTGGGGCGACCTGGGCGTGACTGGCGACCTGGCCAACAAGCCAGTCCAGCTGTTCGGCCGTAACTCGGTGTCCGGCACCTACGGCTACTTCAAGGAAGAAGCCCTGTGCAAAGGCGACTACAAGCCAAACGTCAACGAACAACCAGGTTCGGCGTCGGTGGTGCAGTCGATCAGCAGCTCGCTTAACGGCGTCGGCTACTCGGGCATCGGCTACAAGACCGCCAGCGTGAAAACCGTCGCCCTGGCCAAGAAAGAAGGCGGCGAGTTCATCGAAGACACCGAAGAAAACGCCCTGAACGGCAAGTATCCGCTGTCGCGCTTCCTCTACGTCTACGTCAACAAAGCCCCGAACAAGCCTCTGGCCCCGCTGGAAGCCGAGTTCGTGAAGCTGGTGCTGTCGAAACAGGGCCAGGAAGTGGTAGTGAAAGACGGTTACATCCCGCTGCCAGCCAAGGTTGCTGCCAAAGCACTGGCTGACCTCGGTCTGCAGGAAGGCGGCGCTGTCGCCAAGAAGTAACACCTGAGGCCGGCCTGACGCCGGACTCCTGTGGGAGCGAGCCTGCTCGCGAAGGGGCCGTCACATGCACCATCGATGTGACTGACCCGACGCTTTGACGAGCAGGCGCGCTGCCGCAACCACCAAATTTTCGACTCCGCTGCCGGACCTTCCGGGTGGCGGATTTGCTGCGTCACTGCATTGTCATCTTTCTGTCATACAGGATCGCTAGGGTGTGCGCATGAATGATCTGGCCAATTCCCCAATGACTACGACTTCCCCTCCCAAGCGCATTGATTTCAATACGCCTGAGCTGCAACGCAAGCGCCGAATTCGCGCGCTCAAGGATCGCTTCACCCGTTGGTACGTCCTCGTCGGCGGCCTGGCGGTACTGGCGGCCATCACCCTGATCTTCTTCTTCCTCGCTTACGTTGTTGCGCCCCTGTTTCAAGGTGCCGACCTGACCGCGAAAGACTCGATCACCCCAGCCTGGATGCAGGACGCCGGCAAGCCGCTGATGATCTCGCTCGAAGAGCAGAATCAGGTAGCCATGCGTGTGTCCGACAAGGGCCAGGCGCTGTTCTTCGATCTCGACAGTGGCGCTGAATTGAGGCGTGTCGATCTGCCGCTGCCTGCGGGCGCTACCGTGACGTCTATTGGCGAAGACCAGCCGGGTCATCCGCTGGTGGCCGTGGGTCTGTCCAACGGTCAGGCGCTGGTGTTCCGTCACACCTATAAAGTCAGCTACCCCGATGGCAAGAAAACCATCAGCCCGGCCATCGAATATCCCTATGGCGAGGCACCGATCGCACTGAACGAAAGCGGCGGCGCGCTGGAGCATGTCAGCCTCAACGCCACCGATTCGACGCTGATGCTGGTCGGCTCCACCGGCTCGCAACTCAATGTGCTGTCGCTGACCAGCGAAGAAAACATGATGACCGGCGAAGTCACCAACGAGCAGACGCGCATCGATCTGCCGCAGATGACCGAGCCGGTGAAAAACATCTTCGTCGACCCGCGCCAGCAGTGGCTGTACGTGGTCAACGGTCGTGCTCAGGCCGACGTATTCAGCCTGCGCGACAAGAGCCTCAACGGGCGCTACAAACTGCTGGAAAACGCTGACGCCCAAGTCACCGCCACCGCGCAGCTGGTCGGCGGTATCTCGCTGATCATCGGCGATTCCAAGGGCGGTCTGGCCCAGTGGTTCATGGCCCGCGATACCGATGGCGAGCAGCGTCTGAAGCAGATCCGCACCTTCCAGATGGGCACCACGCCGATCGTTGAAATCGCTGCCGAAGAACGCCGCAAAGGTTTCCTCGCCCTCGATGCCAGCGGCAAGCTCGGCGTGTTCCACAGCACCGCGCACCGTACGTTGCTGGTCGATCAGGTGGTTGAAGGCCAGGGCCTGTTTGGTCTGTCGCCGCGCGCCAACCGAGTGATCGTCGAAGCCGGCGGCAAGCTGCAACCGCTGCTGCTCGACAACCCGCACCCGGAAGTATCGTGGAGCGCGCTGTGGAGCAAGGTCTGGTACGAGAACTACGACGAGCCTAAATACGTCTGGCAATCGACCGCCGCCAACACCGATTTCGAACCGAAACTGAGCCTCTCGCCGCTGACCTTCGGCACCCTGAAAGCCGCGTTCTACGCCATGCTGCTGGCCGCGCCACTGGCCGTCGCTGCGGCGATCTACACCGCGTACTTCATGGCCCCCGGCATGCGCCGCAAGGTCAAACCGGTGATCGAGTTGATGGAAGCGATGCCGACGGTGATCCTCGGTTTCTTCGCTGGTCTGTTCCTCGCGCCATACGTAGAGGGCCATCTGCCGGGCATCTTCAGCCTGCTGATGTTGCTGCCGATCGGCATTCTGGTCGCCGGTTTCACCTTCAGCCGCCTGCCTGAATCGATCCGCCTGAAAGTCCCGGATGGCTGGGAAAGTGCGCTGTTGATTCCGGTGATCCTGTTTGTGGGCTGGCTGTCGCTGTACATGAGCCCGTTCATGGAGAACTGGTTCTTCGGCGGCGACATGCGCATGTGGATCTCCCACGACCTGGGCATCACCTACGACCAGCGCAACGCTCTGGTGGTCGGTCTGGCCATGGGCTTCGCGGTGATCCCGAACATCTACTCGATCGCCGAAGACGCCGTGTTCAGCGTGCCGCGCGGCCTGACCCTGGGTTCGCTGGCCCTCGGTGCGACGCCGTGGCAGACCATGACCCGCGTGGTGATCCTGACCGCCAGCCCGGGGATTTTCTCGGCGCTGATGATCGGCATGGGCCGTGCGGTCGGCGAAACCATGATCGTGCTGATGGCCACCGGCAACACCCCGGTCATGGAGATGAACCTGTTCGAAGGCCTGCGCACCCTGGCCGCCAACGTCGCGGTGGAAATGCCCGAGTCGGAAGTCGGCGGCAGCCACTACCGCGTGCTGTTCCTCTCGGCGCTGGTGCTGCTGCTGTTCACCTTCGTCATGAACACCCTGGCAGAACTGATTCGTCAGCGTCTGCGCAAGAAATACTCGTCGCTTTAAGCAAAGGTAGAAGTCTGTGAAACAGAACTCCCTGAAAGGATGGTTCAAGAGCGGCGCCCCGGGCGTCTGGATCAGCGGTGGCGCGGTGTCCATCGCGGTCATCATGACCATTGGCCTGTTGGCGGTGATTGCCGTGCGCGGTCTCGGTCACTTCTGGCCGGCGGACCTGATCCACGCCCATTACGACGTACCGGGCCAGGCGAATCACCTGGTAATCGGCGAAGTGGTGCAGAAAGAAGAAGTGCCGCGCGCACGTCTGAAGAGCGCCGGCCTGCCGGTGCCTGACGAAGGTCCGGAATTCATGACCCGCGAGCTGATCAAGGTCGGCAACCGTGACCTGAACGGCAATGACTTCACGTGGATCGTCGGCGAGTGGCTGACCAAGCAGACCACACCGCCAGAATTGATGGCGATCGAGCGTCGCGAGTGGGGCAACTTCTACGGCTACCTGGTCAACGTCAAACAGGATGGCAAGGTCATCGCCGAGGGCGAGGCCGCTTGGCCTGAGCTGCAAGCGCGCATCGATCGGGTGAACGATCTTGCTGCTCAGCTGAAGACGCTGGAAAAAACCGACATCGGCGCGATCAACGCCGGCCTCGAACGCATCCGTCTGCACGGGCGCAAACTCGAGCTGGAAGGCAAACTCGACGCCACTGCACAAGCGGACATGGAATCCGAGCGCGCCGAGCTGGACGCGCGCTACAAAGATATCGAAGCACGTCTGTCTGATTTGCATGCTCAGTTCAACCGCGACGCCTTGACCGCCCGTGACGCCAACGGCAAGGAAATCGAAATCGGTCTGGGCAAAGTCGTGCATGCCTACCAGCCAAACGGCATGAGCACGCTGACCAAAGTCGGTTTTTACTTCAGCAAGATCTGGGAATTCCTCTCCGACGACCCGCGTGAAGCGAACACCGAAGGCGGGATCTTCCCGGCGATCTTCGGCACCGTGATGATGACCCTGATCATGGCGATGATCGTCACCCCGTTCGGCGTGCTGGCAGCGGTGTACCTGCGCGAATACGCCAAGCAGAACACCCTGACCCGGATCATCCGCATCGCGGTGAACAACCTCGCCGGCGTACCGGCGATCGTTTACGGCGTGTTCGGTCTGGGCTTCTTCGTTTACGTGCTGGGTGGTTCGGTCGACCGCTTGTTCTTCCCCGAGGCACTGCCGGCGCCGACCTTCGGTACGCCGGGCCTGCTTTGGGCTTCGCTGACCCTCGCTCTGCTGGCGGTACCGGTGGTGATTGTGGCGACCGAAGAAGGTCTGGCGCGGATTCCCCGCACTGTGCGTGAAGGTTCGTTGGCCCTCGGCGCGACCAAAGCGGAAACGCTGTGGAAAATCGTTATCCCGATGGCCAGCCCGGCCATGATGACCGGCATGATCCTCGCCGTGGCCCGTGCCGCCGGTGAAGTGGCGCCGCTGATGCTGGTGGGGGTGGTGAAGCTGGCGCCGTCGTTGCCGGTGGACGGCAACTACCCGTACCTGCACCTGGACCAGAAGATCATGCACCTGGGCTTCCACATTTATGACGTCGGCTTCCAGAGCCCCAACGTCGAAGCAGCCCGCCCGCTGGTGTACGCCACCGCGCTGCTGCTGGTGCTGGTGATCGCAACGCTGAACCTGTCGGCGGTGTATATCCGCAACCATCTGCGCGAAAAATACAAAGCACTGGATAGCTAAAGCCATTAGCCACAAGCGGCAAGCTACAAGCCGCTTTTGCTCAAACTTGCAGCTTGCAGCCAGAAGCTTGCAGCTACGAACGGAGTGAGAACCATGCAGCACGAAACACACAGCCACGGCATCAACATGTCTGCCCTGGGCCGCGACAAGCAGAGCCTGGACCTGGCGCAGGAAACCGTTGCCATCGAAGTGCCGGGCCTGAGCCTGTACTACGGCGAGAAACAGGCACTGTTCGACGTCAGCATGAACATCCCGAAGCAGCGCGTGACCGCGTTCATCGGCCCGTCGGGCTGCGGTAAGTCGACGCTACTGCGTACCTTCAACCGGATGAACGATCTGGTCGACGGCTGCCGCGTCGAAGGCGCGATCAACCTGTACGGCAACAACATCTATCGCAAGGGCGAAGACGTGGCCGAACTGCGTCGTCGCGTCGGCATGGTGTTCCAGAAGCCCAATCCGTTCCCGAAGACCATCTACGAAAACGTGGTGTATGGCCTGCGCATCCAGGGCATCAACAAGAAGCGCATCCTCGACGAAGCCGTCGAGTGGGCGTTGAAAGGCGCGGCGCTCTGGGATGAAGTCAAAGATCGCCTGCACGACTCGGCCCTCGGCCTGTCCGGTGGTCAGCAACAGCGTCTGGTCATCGCCCGCACCATCGCGGTTGAGCCTGAAGTGTTGCTGCTCGACGAGCCGTGCTCCGCTCTCGACCCGATCTCGACGCTGAAAGTCGAAGAGCTGATCTACGAGCTGAAGTCCAAGTTCACCATCGTCATCGTTACCCACAACATGCAACAGGCGGCACGGGTGTCCGACTACACCGCGTTCATGTACATGGGCAAACTGGTGGAATTCGGCGATACCGATACCCTGTTCACCAATCCGGCGAAGAAGCAGACCGAAGACTACATCACCGGTCGCTATGGCTGATTGGGGCAGCCGCAAGCTTCAAGCTTCAAGCGGCAAGAAAGATGCGGTGCGATATCAGGACTTACACATAACTGCTTGAAGCTTGCAGCTTGAAGCTTGCAACTTTCGCGGAGCGAATAATGATTTCTAAAGAAGGCCTTACCCATCACATCTCTGCGCAGTTCAACGCCGAGCTTGAGGAAGTGCGCAGCCACCTCCTGGCCATGGGCGGGCTGGTCGAGAAGCAGGTCAACGACGCGGTGACCGCGCTGATCGAGGCCGATTCCGGCCTGGCTCAGCAGGTCCGTGAGATCGATGACCAGATCAACCAGATGGAACGCAACATCGACGAAGAATGCCTGCGCATTCTCGCCCGTCGGCAGCCGGCGGCGTCTGACCTGCGTTTGATCATCAGCATTTCCAAGTCGGTGATCGACCTTGAGCGTATCGGCGACGAAGCCACCAAGATCGCCCGTCGTGCCATCCAGTTGTGCGAAGAAGGCGAAGCGCCGCGTGGTTACGTCGAGGTTCGTCACATTGGTGACCAGGTACGCAACATGGTGCGCGATGCGCTGGACGCCTTCGCCCGTTTCGATGCCGATCTGGCCTTGTCGGTGGCGCAGTACGACAAGATCATCGACCGCGAATACAAAACCGCCCTGCGTGAGCTGGCCACCTACATGATGGAAGACCCGCGCTCTATCTCACGGGTGCTGAGCATCATCTGGGTCCTGCGCTCGCTGGAGCGTATCGGCGACCATGCGCGCAACATCTCCGAACTGGTGATCTACCTGGTGCGCGGCACCGACGTGCGCCACATGGGCCTCAAGCGCATGAAGGAAGAAGTTGAGGGCACAAGCGCTGAAACCGCTAATGTTCCGGGCGAAGCTGACGATAAGTAAGATTGCCTGAGAAAAGCGCCCGGCCCTCTGGCCGGGCGTTTTTGTTTGTGCTTTTCACAAGGCAGATCGAATTAAAAAGCAGCACCCGCGAACGAAAAGTCCCGGCGTGACTGAAGAGTTTTGGCAATGTGCCATCAGCCAGCGTTATGCTTGCCGGGATTTTAATAGGGGTGTTGGATGAGCAAGATCAGTGTGTTGGTCGTGGACGATGCTTCGTTCATTCGTGACCTGGTGAAAAAGTGCCTGCGTAATTACTTCCCGGGGATCCGCACCGAGGACGCCATCAACGGCAAAAAGGCCCAGGCCATGCTGGCCAAAGAGGCTTTCGACCTGGTGCTGTGCGACTGGGAAATGCCGGAAATGTCCGGCCTCGAACTGCTGACCTGGTGCCGCGAGCAGGACAACCTCAAGACCATGCCGTTCGTCATGGTCACCAGCCGTGGCGACAAGGAAAACGTGGTCCAGGCGATTCAGGCCGGCGTTTCCGGCTACGTCAGCAAGCCGTTCACCAACGAGCAGCTGCTGACCAAGGTCAAGCAGGCACTGAACAAGGTCGGCAAGCTCGACACTTTGATGAACAGCGCGCCGACCAAGATGAATTCGGCGTTCGGCAACGATTCCCTGAGCGCCCTGACCGGCGGCAAGCCTGCCGTGGTCGGCGGCGCTGCGGCCAGGCCTGCCGCTGCTGCACCCGCTCCAGCCGCTGCACCGTCGCGCGGTTTGCTCAACAGCCCGCCAGTTCAGGCGCCCGGTGCATCCAAGGCGCCGGTGGGCGGTCGTGGGCAGGGCCAGCTGCGGTTGCCGAGCGGCAATCAGCAATGCGTGATCAAGGCCTTGAGCATCAAGGAAGCCCTGCTGGTAGTGAAGCGCACCGAAACCCTGCCGCAGATCCTCGACAGCGCCGTGCTCGATCTGGAGCAGGGCGATAACGCCGAGATCGCGCGCCTCAATGGTTACCTGCACGCCATCGTCGCCCACGAGCAGAAAGCCGACAGCGACTGGCTGCAACTGACCTTCCGCTTCGTCGACCAGGATGCGCAGAAGCTCGACTACATCTCGCGCCTGATCGCGCGGGGCACGGCGCAGAAGCACTTCGTACCCGGCGCGTAAGCTTCGTCGCCCGATAGGCCGCCTTCGCGAGCAGGCTCGCTCCCACCCTGGAACGCATTCCAAATGTGGGAGCGAGCCTGCTCGCGAAGGGGCCAGCCGAAACACCACCCATCTGCCGCGCTGGGCAATTTGAAACATCTGTCGACTAGCCTGGTCTGTCTCAGCTGCTAGGCTGATTCCCAGGCCTTCCATCGACAGACTTTTGCCCATGCTCGCGCGCCTGCTGTTTTTCTGCGGTCTCTGCCTGGCCTCCCAGCTGGCGATGGCCATGACCATCTACAAATCCACCGATGCCAATGGCGTGGTCTCGTACAGTGACCGCCCGAGCAAAGGCGCGAAGGTGTTCGTGTTTCAGGATCGCATGGTCGAGCGCCTCGACCGCCAGGTGTACCTGGACATCAAGAAGCAGAAGGGCGTTGATGTAGTGTTTGCGCGCAACGATCTGTACGCGCCGGTCGAGGTTGCCCTGGCCTTCATCGGCACGAGCAATGTGCGTGGCGCGCCAGCGCAGGCGATCCGTCGCGTGCTGCCACCGCGCAGCAATACGCGGCTGGCGCTGCTGACGGCGATCAGCCGCGACCAGCCGCTGGTGTACTCGCCGCAGTTCCAGTATTCGCTGGGCGACCCCGCAGGCACCGCGCAGAGCTATCGCTATCCGCTGCCCTGGCGTGGCGGGCCGTTTCGCCTGAGTCAGGGCGCCAACGGCCAGTACAGCCACTATGGGCCGAAGAACCGCTACGCCATGGACATCGCCATGCCGGTGGGCACGCCGATCATCGCCGCGCGAGCGGGAGTGGTGGTCAAGACCGAGAACTCCCAGAGCGGACGCGGCACCGATGCCTCCGGCAATTTCGTGCGGGTGCTGCACGACGACGGCACCATGGGAGTGTACCTGCATCTGAAACAGGGTTCGGTGAGTGTGCGCGAAGGACAACGGGTCAAGGTCGGCAGCCCGCTGGCGCTGTCCGGCAACACCGGCAACAGCAGCGGCCCGCACCTGCACTTCGTGGTGCAGCGCAATACCGGAGAGGGGCTGGTGTCGATTCCCTATCAGTTCAACCAGCCGCTGGGGGCGTTGCCCAACTTTGCGTTGGGCAAGCAGTAGGCGCGATAGGGTGTTGAGGGTTTTTGTGGCGAGGGGATTTATCCCCGTTGGGCCGCGAAGCGGCCCCAAATATTGCGACTCTGTACTAACTGACTGCATTCAATGGTTTTGGGACGGCTGCGCCGTCCAACGGGGATAAATCCCCTCGCCACAAGAGCTCCCCAAACTCCCATCAATCCAGCATCAACACCTTGGCCAGGACAATCTTCGGCCCTTTCATTTTCTTGATGATGATGCGCAGGCCTTCGACTTCCAGCACTTCTTCCTCTTCCGGCACCCGTTTCAGGGTTTCGTAGACCAGCCCCGCGAGGGTTTCCGCTTCGATGTGATCCAGATCGATGCCGAGCAGGCGCTCGACCTTGAACAACGGCGTATCGCCACGCACCAGCAACTTGCCCGGCTGATAGGCGAGGATGCCGCGCTCTGCCTTGCGGTGTTCGTCCTGAATGTCGCCGACCAGCACTTCCAGCACGTCTTCCATGGTCAGGTAGCCGATGATGTTGCCGTCAGCCTCCTCGACCACGGCGAAGTGCGAGCCGCCCTTGCGGAACTGCTCCAGCAGTTGCGACAGCGGCATGTGCCGCGATACGCGCTCCAGCGGGCGGGTCAGCTCGGCCAGGTTGAACGACTCGGGAATGTGGTCCAGCGCGGCCAGTTCCAGCAGCAGATCCTTGATGTGCAGCAGGCCGACGAACTCCTGGCGCTCGCTGTCGTACACCGGATAACGGCTGAACTTGTGGCGACGGAACATCGCCAGGATTTCCTTCAGCGGCGCATTGAATTCGAGGGTGATCAGGTCTTCGCGGGAGTTGGCCCAGTCGACCACTTCCAGCTCGCCCATTTCCACGGCCGAGGCCAATACGCGCATGCCCTGATCGCTGGGATCCTGGCCACGGCTGGAGTGCAGGATCAGTTTCAGTTCTTCGCGGCTGTAATGGTGTTCATGGTGCGGGCCGGGTTCGCCTTGCCCGGCGATACGCAGAATCGCGTTGGCGCTGGCATTGAGCAGGTAGATCGCCGGGTACATCGCCCAGTAGAACAGGTACAGCGGCACCGCCGTCCACAGCGACAGCAGCTCGGGTTTGCGGATCGCCCACGACTTGGGCGCCAGCTCGCCGACCACGATGTGCAGGTACGAAATGATGAAGAACGCGGTGAAGAACGACACGCCTTTAATGATCTCGGGCGAGTCGACGCCGACCGCGCTCAGCAGCGGTTCGAGAATATGCGCAAATGCCGGTTCACCGACCCAGCCCAAGCCAAGGGAGGCGAGGGTGATGCCGAGCTGGCACGCCGACAGGTAGGCATCGAGCTGACTGTGCACGGTGCGCAGGATGTGCCCGCGCCAGCCGTGTTGTTCAGCGATGGCCTCGACCCGGGTCGAGCGCAGTTTGACCATGGCGAATTCCGCCGCAACGAAAAAGCCGTTGAGCAACACCAGGATCAGAGCAAAAAGGATCATGCCGAAGTCGGCGAAAATGGTAGCGAGGGACAAGCCAGGGGAAGGGTCCATGATGGAGTTTTGCGGGTTCCGTGTGATTCGAAAGTAGGGAGAAACAGCGCCTGAAAGGCAGGCACAAGTCAGCCAATGTAGCGGCTGACCGTGCGATTGCCTAGTGGCGTGTGCCGGGCGGCATCACTCGGTGGCGCTGATCGCCCGTGCGCTGGCCACCTGGGCCGGGGCGAAATGGCAGGTGAAGGTGCTGCCGTGACCGGGCACGCTGCTGATCTCCATGCGTGCACGGTGGCGCAGCAGCACGTGCTTGACGATTGCCAGGCCGAGGCCGGTGCCGCCGGTGTTGGAGTTGCGGCTGGAGTCGACGCGGTAGAAACGTTCAGTCAGGCGCGGCAAGTGTTTGCTGTCGATGCCGATGCCGGAATCCTGCACGCTCAGGTGCGCGCCCTGATCGTCGCCCCACCAGCGAATGCGGATGTTGCCCTCGGCCGGGGTGTACTTGACCGCGTTGAACACCAGATTGGAAAACGCACTGCGTAGTTCGGCCTCGCTGCCCTTGAGCAGCACTCCGGCATTGGCCTCGAGGCTGATGCGCTGGTTCTTCGCTCCCGACAACTGCTGCGCATCGCTGGTGATCGATTGCAGTAGCGTGTCGATCTGCACCGGCTGGTTGTCCGACGGGTAGTCGGTGGCTTCCAGTTTCGCCAGCAACAACAGGTCGTTGAGCAGCGTCTGCATGCGCCCGCCCTGTTGCTGCATCTGTTGCAGGGCTCGGCTCCAGCGCGGGTTCACTTCCTCGACATTGTCGAGCAGGGTTTCCAGATAGCCGCAGATCACCGTCAGCGGTGTGCGCAGCTCGTGGGAGACGTTGGCGATGAAGTCCTTGCGCATCTGTTCCAGCTGATGAATGCGCGTGACATCGCGCACCAGCATCAGGTGTTCATTGTTGCCGTAGCGGGTCAGGTACAGCTGAATGCGCACGCGATCGTTGGTCGGCGAAGGGATTTCCAATGGCTCGGCGAAGCTGTCCTGCTCGAAGTATTCCTTGAAGCGCGGATGGCGCACCAGGTTGGTCACCGGTTGGCCGCTGTCCTGCGGAGTCTTCAGGCCGAGCAGGGTTTCGGCGGCGCGGTTCCACCATTCGAGGTTGCCGTCGCTGTCGAGCATGATCACCGCGTCTTTCAGCGCGGCGGTGGATTCCTGCACCCGGTCGATCACCGCTTGCAGACGTCCGCGCACCCGTTGGTCGCGGCGTTGCAGGTGATAGATGCTGTCGAACACCTCGCCCCACAGACCATAGCCATCGGGCGGTGCTTCGTCGGGTTGATGCTGGCGCAGCCATTCGTGCAGACGCAGCAGTTGCTTGAGCGTCCAGGCCAGATAAAGCCCCAGACCCGCTGCGAGGCTCCAGCCGTAATAGCCGGTGATCAGGCCGATCACCAGGCAGGCGGTGACCAGCAACAGCATGTGGCGAATCAGGGTGCCATGCCAGTTTTGATTCACAGAGGCGTCCTTAGCCGCAGTTTCAAGTTTCAAGTCGCAAGCACCAAGCTAACGCGGATCGGCTTTCACTTGCCGCTTGTAGCTAGAAACTTGCAGCAGCTTTTATGCTTTTGTGGAGAACCGATAACCGGTGCCGCGCACGGTTTGTACCAGATTTTCGTAAGCGTCGCCGAGGGCCTTGCGCAGGCGGCGGATGTGCACGTCGACGGTGCGCTCTTCGACATAGACGTTGCCGCCCCAGACCTGGTCGAGCAACTGGCCACGGGTGTAGGCGCGTTCCTGATGGGTCATGAAGAATTGCAGCAGGCGGTATTCGGTCGGGCCCATCTCGGCGGGTTTGCCGTCGATGGTCACGCGGTGGCTGATCGGGTCGAGCAGCAGGCCGCCGACTTCGATCGGCGCTTCGCCATCGGTCGGTCCGGCGCGGCGCAGCACAGCCTTGAGGCGGGCGACCAGTTCACGCGGCGAAAACGGTTTGGTGATGTAGTCGTCGGCGCCGACTTCCAGGCCCTGGATCTTGTTGTCCTCTTCGCCCTTGGCGGTGAGCATGATGATCGGGATGTCCCCGGTCAGCTCGTCACGCTTGAGGCGCCGGGCCAGTTCGATGCCCGAGGTGCCGGGCAGCATCCAGTCGAGCAGGATCAGGTCCGGTTTGCGGTCGACGATGATGGCGTGGGCCTGCTGCGAGTTCTCTGCCTCGAGGCAGTCATAGCCGGCCATTTCCAACGCCACGGCGATCATTTCGCGAATGGGCGCTTCGTCGTCGACGATCAGAATGCTCCTGCCAACCATGCCTTAATCCTCTTGTCATTTAACTGTCTTGCGCCGCATTAGATAACGGAATTATTGCAGTCGTGTGACAGTATTTCAGAGTGGCGGCGTTTGTGCTGATCCTGAACTAAGCTCCAAGTCCGAATCCTGACAACCACAAAAGAAGGTTTCCATGACTCAGATGACTGCTTCTTTCAAAGCCCTGCTGATGGCCGCCGCCCTGACATTGCCGGGGCTGGCCATGGCCGCCGATCCGGCGATGGAGAAGGACGGCATGTATACCGACCACAAGGGCATGACCCTGTACACCTTCGCCAAGGACTCCGCTGGCAAGTCCGCGTGCAATGAAACGTGCGCGGCAAACTGGCCGCCGCTAATGGCGACAGCGAATGACAAGTCGATGGGGGACTGGACGGTAATCACTCGTGATGATGGCAGCAAGCAGTGGGCCTACCAGGGCATGCCGCTGTACACCTTCGTCATGGACAAGAAGGCCGGCGACATGACCGGCGACGGCAAAATGGACGGCGCGTGGAAAGTTGCCAAGGCCAAATAACCACGACGCACAAAACTGTGGGAGCGAGCCTGCTCGCGAAAAGCGGTGTGCCAGCTATTGCAGAGGTGACTGACATGACGCCTTCGCGAGCAGGCTCGCTCCCACAGGTGTCATGCATCAGCGCAGCGCGTAATCCAGCACGATCCCGACAAAGATCGCCAACCCTGCCCAGTGGTTATGCAAGAACGCCTTGAAGCAACGCATGCGGTCGCGATCGCGGGTGTACCAGAACTCCCACGCATAACATCCCGCAGCCACCAGCAAGCCGAGGTGGAACCAGATCCCCAGCTCGAACTTCGACCCGGCCAGAATCAGGCAGGCCAGCGACAATGCCTGCAAGCTGAGGATGATCACCCGATCCGCTTCGCCAAACAGTATCGCCGTGGATTTCACGCCGATCTTCAGGTCGTCATCCCGATCGGTCATCGCGTAATAAGTGTCATAACCCACCGTCCACAGCAGATTGGCGATCCACAGCAGCCACGCCGCCGCCGGCAATTCTCCGGTCTCAGCGGTAAAGGCCATTGGCATGCCCCAGGAAAACGCCGCGCCCAGCACCACTTGCGGGTAGTAGGTGTAGCGCTTCATGAACGGATAAGTGAATGCCAGCGCCAGCCCACCCAGCGACAGCCAGATCGTCGGCGCGTTGGTGCACAGCACCAGCAGAAAACTGATGCCCATCAGCACGGCAAAGAACACCAGCGCTTCCTTCGAGCTGATCCGGCCAGCGGCGAGCGGCCGTTGCGCGGTGCGTTTGACGTGGCCGTCGACCTTGCGGTCGGCCCAATCGTTGATCACGCAGCCGCCGGCACGGGTCAGCACCACGCCGAGGACGAAAATGACGATGTTGGCCAGCGACGGTGAACCCTTGCCGGCAATCCACAGCGCCCACAGCGTCGGCCACAGCAACAGGTAAATACCGATCGGCTTGTCCATGCGCGTCAACTGCACGAAATCCCAGGCGCGCGGGTTCAGACGGTTGAGGGACTTGAGCAGGCTCTGATACATCAGCAGTTCTCCGGATGGGCGCGGGCGACGTCCCACAGGCTCGGCAGGAAGATTTCCGCGACCAGCACGCTCAGCGCGCCACGGTCGAAACGCGAACGCCGGCCCCACAGCTCAGGGGCTTGCACCGCTGGCGGCAACCATTGTTCAGGGTAGTGGCAGACTTCAATGGCGCGGCGCTGAAATGCCCGATCGCAAAACAGCAATTCGCCCAGCGAGCGGCTGCCCAGTTCATCCATGTGCAAACCATCACCTTGCAGGGCCGCCCGCGAGGCAACGCTGCGGGCAAACACCCAGGCCTCGCCGTGGCCGCGCAAATACACCTCGCGCACCCAGCCTTCGCTGCCCTCGGCCAGATCCAGTGCCGCGCATTCATCAGCGCGCAAGATGTCCCAGCCTTCGAACAGCGGCGACACGCTGAAGCCGTCCTCGGACAAACGGGTCAAACGGCGGGTCAGCGAGCCTTCGTCGAACAACCAGTCGAGGGTCAACGGATCGGGGCGGGGCGTCAGGCGGTCTTGGGTCAGCCAGAGCGGGGCGGGGCAGGCATTTGAATGTTGCACAATGAGTCATTATTGGCCGCAAATGAGGCGGCGAGCTTACCATGGCGGGCGACAGGATTGAGCGGCGCCGGCCGCCGTTGCGCCGAACAGGCTTGCATCTGCGCGGCACCCTCAGTACAAAACGCCCTGAGCCGGATGGCAACGCAGCACCCATCGACCGTCCGCGCCGGCACTACGCCTGAACCCTGAGGAAGTACCTGAATGAAGAAGTGGCAATGTATCGTCTGTGGCCTGATCTATAACGAAGCCGATGGCTGGCCGGATGACGGCATCGCGCCGGGCACGCGCTGGGAAGACGTACCGGCAGACTGGCTGTGCCCCGACTGCGGCGTCGGCAAAATGGACTTCGAAATGATCGAAATCAACTAAGCAAATCAGAGGAGTAAGGCATGAGCGCACCAGTCGTCATCATCGGCACCGGGCTTGCGGGCTACAACCTGGCCCGCGAGTTTCGCAAGCTCGACAGCGAAACCCCGCTGCTGCTGATCACCGCCGATGACGGCCGCTCTTACTCCAAGCCGATGCTCTCCACCGGTTTCGGCAAGAACAAGGATGCCGACGGCCTGAGCATGGCCGAGCCCGGCGTCATGGCCGAGCAGTTGAAGGCCGAAGTGCGCACCCACACGCGCATCAGCGGCATCGACGCTGGCCACAAACGCTTGTGGATCGGCGAAGAAGCCGTGCCCTATCGCGACCTGATTCTGGCCTGGGGCGCGGAAACCGTGCGTGTGCCGATCGAAGGCGACGGCGCGGAACTGGTGTTCCCGATCAACGATCTGGAAGACTACGCGCGGTTCCGTGCCGCAGCGGCGGGCAAGCGGCGGGTGTTGTTGCTCGGCGCCGGGCTGATCGGCTGTGAATTTGCCAATGACCTGATCCTCGGCGGCTACGAAGTGCAACTGGTCGCGCCGTGCGAACAGGTCATGCCGATGCTCTTGCATCCTGCCGCTGCGGCGGCCGTGCAGGCCGGGCTGGAGAGTATCGGGGCGAAGTTTCACCTCGGCCCGGTGCTGACCCGCCTGAAGAAAGTCGCCGATGGCCTCGAAGCGCACCTGTCCGACGGCCAGATCATCCCGTGTGATGTGGTGGTCTCGGCGATCGGCCTGCGCCCGCGCATCGATCTGGCAGCAGCTGCCGGCGTGCAGGTCAATCGCGGCGTGATGGTCGATCGTTACCTGAAGACCTCTCACGCCAACATCTACGCCTTGGGCGACTGCGCTGAAGTCGATGGGCTCAATCTGCTCTACGTGATGCCGCTGATGAGCTGCGCGCGCGCTTTGGCGCAAACCCTCGCAGGAAACCCGACCGCGGTCAGCTACGGGCCGATGCCGATCACCGTGAAAACCCCGGTGTGCCCGCTGGTGGTGTCGCCGCCGCCACGGGGCAGCGAAGGCATTTGGAGCGTCGAAGGGCAGGGCGCCGACATCAAAGCGCTGTGCCACAGTGCCGAAGGTCAGTTGCTCGGTTACGCCCTGACCGGCGGGGCAGTCATGGAAAAACTGGCCCTGAACAAACAGCTGCCGCCGCTGCTGGCGTAAATGCCGGTCGTTCTGTCGCAAACACCGCTCTTTTGCCCCGACAAAGGTCTTGGTGAGACTGGCGCCGCCGTTGGCGGCGTGCCATTCTCACTCCCGTCTGCCGCAGAGTAGAGCCTGCGGCGCCTTGGGCGCTGTTCCAACGAGAACAGCACGGACATAACAACAAAAAACCGTCAAAGGGGCTTCACTAATGCGTAAACCAGAACTCGCCGCTGCAATCGCCGAAAAGGCAGACCTGACCAAAGAACAGGCCAACCGCGTCCTCAACGCCGTCCTCGAAGAAATCACCGGCGCCCTGCACCGCAAGGACAGCGTGACGCTGGTCGGCTTCGGCACCTTCCTGCAACGCCACCGCGGCGCCCGCACCGGCAAAAACCCGCAGACCGGCGAACCGGTCAAGATCAAGGCCAGCAACACCGTGGCATTCAAGCCAGGCAAATCGTTGAAAGACAGCGTCAATCCTTGATGGCGGCGTGCTCCCCTGAATGACGGGGAGAACCGCAAATGAGAAATGGGCACACCGATTGCGGTCGGGTGCCCATTTTTTGTGGCTGTCTGTTGGCTTACTGGCGTCGGAAGCAGGCCTTGCCGTTGCCGAAATCCACGGCCAGGCAGTTTGGCTCGATCGCCAGTTGCAGGTCCTGGAACAGTCCGCCCAGATCGCTGTTGGAGGCAGGCTTGGTTTTGCTTTCCAGCACTACAGTCTGGTTCTCGACTTTCCAGGTGCCTTTGGCAAAGCCATCGGCGCTGCCATACGCCACACCGGCATCAAAGGTGCCGTCTTTGCGCAAGAGCAACTCGGCGCCCATTTCCATTGCGCCGGTCAGGTAGTAATGGCCGTCCAATGGTGGGGTTTCCGCTGACGCGTGGGTGATGGGCAGCCACATGAGCGCGGCGAAAAACAGTGGTTTCAATTCCATGCAATGAAGCTCCTTGGCGGTTGTAGTAGGGGGGGGGGTCGGATTTTCGAGCGTTGGATTCTGGCACAGCCATGTTTTGCCCGCCCGTTGTCCAGGCGCTACACAATCGAATCAATATCCAGATGAAACGGCGCGCCAACTGCATGCCCACCGGTCATCGCGGCGATAGCGGCGTCGTGGTCTTCAGCGGCTGGCGGGATCATCGCCAGTTGCTCCTGAACCAGGTTTTCAGGGTGGGCGTTCCAGCGCAGCAGACTTTCCTCGACCCATTCGGGCTGGTCGGCATAGCTGCCGTAAACGTCGGTCTCAGTGACCCGTTGACTGCGCAGCGCTGTCAGGCGGGCCTTGGTCATGCTGATCTTGTCTATTTCCTGATTGAGCATCAGCGTCTTGTGCGCGCGCTCCTGCTCTCGCACGTAAGAACGGTGGTTGTTTTGCAGATCGCGCTTAACGGCCCGCAGCTGTTGCTGAATATTCTCCAGCGCGCTGCTGATCCACTCGAATTCGCGATTGGTCACCAGCGAACGCTTGAGCTGCAGTGCTTCCTGCCAACGGCGCAAGCTGGCCCAGCAGCCGGGAATGTAGCTGTCGACCATTGAGTGGTGACCTGCGGAGAACAACTGCCGCAGAAACGATCCGCGCTCGGGCAAGCCGTTGGTAGCGCGCAGGGCCTTGGCGCAGCCGTGATCGATGATCGTGCTGCAACCTGGCTCCCAGAGAATGGAGGACCGGTGGTCCTTGCCGAACTCAACGGGCATGAAATGGCGCAAGGCACCGTGATGCCCGTAGTCGTCGCCGAAGAAATTGGTGATTCCCCAGATCAACAGGCCGAAGCCGGCGACCGGAATGAGGCCCAACACTACGGCGTTGGCTCCGTACATCGGTGCGGGTTTGGCGAAGGTATTCATCCAGGTCGCCGGCACGCTCGGCACCGGATCGTTCTGATTGACGATGCGGTGATGAACCAGCGATTTGGCGCTTTCGATGAAGGTGGTGTCGCCGGCGCGGGGGGCGCCGTAGGTGTAGAGCACGATATCCGGGTCGAAACGTTTATCACGGCGCAGCATCTCGGACAGGATCAATGCCACTGCCCCACCCAGACTGTGCCCGGTGATCAATAACTTTTGCCCGCTGTAGAACTTGTCCAGATACGTCTCGATGAAGGGAAAAGCTGCCAAAGCAGCGCCGTAAAAGCCGCGGTGCACTTTGCCTTCTCCTTGCTGGAACGGAACCTGATAAGCATCTCCATCACGCAGACCGTCGGGCCAGAATTCACTGGTACCGCGTACGCTGATCAGAATCAGGTCGTCGTGGTGGCAGATGAATGCCTGGGTATCAGTACGGTTGTCCTTGTCACGGTCATCAAGGCAGTGCAACTTGGCCGGGTGCTCCTGTTCTTCTCCCAGCGCCGGGTCATTCACTTCGGGGTAAAGGTTCGGGTCAAACGGCACCACTTCCAGGCGTTTCGAATACGGTACGTCTTCATACAGGGGGTAGTATTTATGCGTTTGCGAGTCATCGACCTTCCACAACTCATCGAACTGCGGTAACGCGTGGCCAAACCAGTTACCGCTGCTGGGCTGCACGGGGAAACTCACCGTGTCAGCCTGCACCGGTTGAGTGTTGGGTTCCTGTCCGAAATCGGTGTAGCTCAGCGTCGCCATCACCGACAGCTGATAAAGGTTGAGCGCGCAGAACGCATCGGCTGTCGACAGCATTGGCCGTAGCGCTCTCATCGGCCGCACTTCCAGCACATGGTGCTTGTTCGGCAGCAGTGCGACGCCCTTGGGCGGTGGCGGGGAAAACCCCAGCTCGACGGTGGCCATTTCCGCGGGACTCAGGATTGCGTGCAGCCCGCCATCCGCGGCGGTTTTATCGACGACCGTGAAGTCTCTGGACTTCGCCGCCGATCGCATGAGCTTGTGCGCCGCCCTCTTCGGAGGGTCGCGACGAGCAGCCAGCGGTGGCAGGTGGGCGATGTGCTTTACCAGCTCACTGACCTCGACCTGACAGTACACGTCGGTTTCGGGCAGGTCCTTGGCGGGGTTGGCCTGGGTGCGAGTGCCTGTTTTATGAAAGAAGCGGGTTTTTTCGGCGCGGACCTGGAGTTCAGTGATGGGGAGGGGGTAGTGTTTTCTGCGAGTTAACTCGCTGTAAACATCGTTTTCACCCTGATAAGCAATATTGATTTTAAGCACCACCGGCCCGCAAAAATGTTTTGCGACTTTGCCTGACCCTGTTGCATCAAGTTTGCCTTGATAGACGGTGTCTTCGTAATCAATCGCTTCGTATGCCAGACCCGCATATGGTTTACCGTCACCGAATTCATCCACGAGCTGAAAACTTGTTGAGTGTCCACGCCGGGGGCAGGCATGTATGTTGCCTTGCATGAAGATTGCGTCATGTACAGCTAAAGACTTAATGCTCATGGCGCATCATCCTTACTGTCTGTACAGCTTGGGTAAATAGTGCAGATCCGTTCATCCACCATTCTAAAGGTGCTGAAGTCGTTGTGATTTCCATAGCAAAACGCATGTTGGTCCTCAAAACCTTTCCCCATGCAGCGCTTCCAGCCCCCAGGTACTTTGACCCATGTATCTCCCATATAAGGCTGTTCGTCCGCAGCTAACTTGATCCGAAGTTTTACGGTCTTGCCTGGCAACTGAGCCAGTGTGTACGCCGCAAAGGGACGGCTCCTGCCGACATTCCCCTGCGGATCCATCTTCTTGCAAGTCAGAATTTTGGTGATGTAGCGCTTAGGACCAATCGTTCGAAACAACCACTGGCACTCGCCGAAAAACCTTTCCGTGCCATCATCGTCGATACTGCCCATCTGTCGCTCCAGCAACTCTGGGCGCACGGCAAACGAGGCATAGTCGTAGCCCAAATACTCGCGTTTTTCATCTCGTCCAATCACGCCGATAATTTTGATTTCCACTTTGTTGAGCGCCAACGGACAATCGCTGACGGTTTTGTACAACTCGATTTCCGCAGTGCTTACATATTCCATGGTGGGTTTATTAAAGCTCACCCAGAAATCCGGCTTCCCTGGCACGCGGCAGGTTTCACCCGCGGCGGGCAGGTAGATAGCCTTCAGCTCATATTTGAAATCAGGTGGGAAGTCCGGAATAAAGGTGAAGGAGTTCGGCTTGTCTACCGCCGAACAGCCTGAAGTCAGAGCGAGAACACCGCCGAGAGTACTGGCGAAGAGGGCTCGTTTGATACGCGGGAGCGTTTGCCGCCGATTGAATTCTTTCCGGTCGTTCATGGCTTTTCTTCCGTGTTTTCTTTGCATCCCGGATAGATAGTGCAAACCCGCCCATCGACCATTTTGAAAGTGCTGAAATCTTTGTCGTTGCCGTAGCAAAAGGCGTATTGATCCTCGAAGTTCTCACCCATACAGCGCTTCCAGCCGCGGGTTACTTTGATCCAGGTATCGCCGATGGCTGGAAGTTCTTCACTTGCCAGCCTGACCTTCAGCGTCACCGTTTTGCCCTCAAGTTGAGTCAATGTGTACGCCGTGGAAGGTCTCGTTCGCAGCACGTTGCCCTGTGCATCCATGTTTTTGCAGGTCAGCAGTTTGATCAGGAAACGATGTGGACCGACGGTGCGGAATGACCACCTGCATTCACCATAAAACTCCCCTGCACCGTCCTCGTTGAAAGTGCCCTTTAGTCGTTCCAGCAACTCTGGACGCACGAAAATCGAGGCGTAGTCCATGCTGAAGTTGCTTCGGCCTTTTCCATAAAAACCGATGAGCTTGATTTCCACTTTGTTGAGCGCCAACGGACAATCGCTGACGGTTTTGTACAACTCGATTTCCGCAGTGCTTACATATTCCATGGTGGGTTTATTGAAGCTCACCCAGAAATCCGGCTTTCCTGGCACACGGCAGGTTTCACCTGCGGCAGGCAGGTAGATAGCCTTCAGCTCATATTTGAATCCGGGCGGAAAATCCGGAACAAACAAAAAGGTGTTCGGGGGCTTCACCGTCGTACAACCCACCAGCAATCCCAGGCAACCACTCAGCAGCAACCCTCGTTTCAAGTTCCTCATCGACCTGCCTCTCCCTGCCAATACAACGCTTCCTGATATACCCGCTCAAAATGCATCGCCGGATCTTCACCGGGTTTGGGCAGCCATGATTTGCCTGGCCGATATCCCGGTAACTGCAAACTGCGGGTCAGCAAGAAATGCACTTGCTCCGGTTGTTGCCAGCCCCACAAGTGCGTCAGTTGAATCAGGCCCCACAGCCACTCATCGACGTTGAGCTGTTCGGCCAGCGTGGCCATGGCTTCGGTGTGTTCGCCGACCAGGTAACGGCGGGTGTTGTCGAACAGCACGTTGGCGTAGATCAGCTCCGGGGTCGGCGTGTGCAGCCACGGCGGATCCATCGGCAGCGGGTGGTGGCCGGGGTCCGGGTTGTCGATGGCGTTCCATCGCTCTGCGTGCCAATAGCAGACGCTGTTGAATGGCCCGAGAAACGCCGCGCGGTGCTCGGGTTGCAGGTGCGCCAGCGCACGGCCCAGAACCCGGTTGTCATGCACGCGGTACACCGCCTGATTCGGGCGTTCGCCGGTTATCAGGCGCTCGCGCCAATGCGCCGCCAGCAGATCAAGTTCGACGTGACGGGCACTGGCCAGCCAGCCCCAATTGCGCTCGGGCGTGGCGAGCAAGGTCTGGATGGCGGGATGCTGCGCCGTATCGATTTGCAACAGCAGCGGGCCGATCGGCACCAGCGACTCGGCCGGCGTGCCGCTGTAGAGCGGACGAAACCGCTCGGTGCCGAGGTCGCGGGTCAACGCAGCGTGCTCTGCGCTTTGGCCGTCGGTGTCGAGCATCAGATACAGTTCGCAGCCGGCGCGGGACTGAGCGTGCAACCATTGTTCGACCGGGCTCATGCGACTTCTCCCAGCTCGCACAGACCCGCCGCGCAGGCTTCGCACAGCGGGCAAAAATCCGCTGCCTGCTGGCGGGCGCTGTTGATGATCGACAGCGGCGTGGCGCTGCTCGGAAGAACCAGGCCAGCCTCTGCCTGTAGCGGCTGTAGCGGTGCGAGCCCCGGTAGTGGCGCTCCGCCCTGAACGATGGGCACGCTGCTGAAAATCCCGCCGGCATTGATCACGATGTGATGACCGCCCGCTGACAGCGTCAAGCTCATGCCGGCATCGATCACCACGTTGCTTGCCGTGACATGCGCCTGCTGGCCGGCCTGGATCACCAGAGCGCCCAAGGTCTGGCTGCTGGTGCCGCTGACCTGCAACAAGTCGTCGGCGTTGATTACTGTGCTTCGCAGTCCTTGATGAGTGCGCGAATCCTTGCCCTCGATGAGACTGGTGCTGTCATTGCCGACATGCTCATGGCGGTCGCGAGTGATCAGGCTGCGGCTGTCGTTGAGGATCAGTTGCTCGAGGTCGCGCTGCGCGCGCAGGTAGATCTTCTCCTGCCCGGCGCGATCCTCGATCGACAGTTCGTTGTAGCCGCCATTGCGCGGTGAGCTCTGGCTGCGTAATACCGTGCGGGTTTTACTCGCCGGCAAGGGATGGGCGACGGCATTGACCTTGTTGGCGATGCAGCCGGTAATCAGCGGTTGGTCCGGGTCGCCTTCCAGGAAGGTCACGACCACTTCCATGTCGACCCGGGGAATGGTCACCGCACCGAATCCGTCACCTGCCCAACTGGACGCTACGCGTAACCAGCAGCTGCTTTTTTCGCTGTTGCGTTCAGCGCGATCCCAGGGAAACTCGACACGAACCCTGCCGTACTCATCGCAGAAGATCTCTTCTCCGGGAGGCCCGGTAACGCGCGCGGTCTGGCAGACCAGCAAGGGCCTTGGCGCGGGCAAAGGCGGACGGTAGACCACCTCTGCGGGAATGGCCCTGAAGGTATTGCGATAGCCCTGGGAAAAACCATCGGCAGGTTTCGCCTCGCTGCTGAAAGCCTCTTCGAGCACTGCCGGTTGCTTGCCTTCGTGACTGAGACTGACCAACAGCCACAACTCGTTGCACTCGGCCCTGGGATGTTCGCTCAGCTCGAACAGGTGACCGCTGCGCAAAATCGCCTGATCGCTTTTGCCTTCAATCCATTGGTAGTCGCTGCGATGGCGCTCCAAGGCCTGACGCGCCAGCTGTTTGCCGTGCTTCTCGGACTTCAGCAACAGTGGATAGCGATAGTCCTCCAGAGCCGGCGTGAATTCTGCGGTGAAGCGGCTTTCCAGCAGCAG
Source organism: Pseudomonas mercuritolerans (assembly GCF_025706525.1). NCBI lineage: Bacteria > Pseudomonadati > Pseudomonadota > Gammaproteobacteria > Pseudomonadales > Pseudomonadaceae > Pseudomonas > Pseudomonas mercuritolerans. The sequence continues at coordinate 525,231 of NZ_JAMSHA010000002.1, read as the reverse complement.
GCTTGGGCGCTTGAGATCATAGTCACGGCGGGTGACCGTGCTGGTACGGGTGTTGAAGCCCATGGTCAGGTGGTTGACGACCGGGTGTTCGGCAACCATGCCGCTATCAACCCGAAAGTCTGTCGTACCCAATTTGCGTGCGAACACCGGGCTGTCGCTGAATACCAGTAAGTGCCCGTCGAGCGAATGTTGATGGTGCCAGGCAATACCCTCTTCGGCGCACAGGCGCTGGATGAACAGGAAGTCGCTTTCGCCGTACTGCGTGCAGTACTCGCGAGGCTCACCGGCGGCGACATTGAACGTGAAGTCATCGGCCTGGATGCCATGCCCTTTGAGCACTTGCGCGATGATCTGCGGCACGGTCAGTTGCTGGAAAATCCGCTGGTCGTGGCTCAGTTGCAGATAATGCAGCGCCGGTACCAGTGTCAGTTCATAACGGGTCAGGCGCTTGCCTGAGTCGCCGAGCATGACGTTTTCGATCCGCCCGTGAATGCCTTCGCCCGCTGATCCGAACTGCAGAAACGCAGGTTGGCTGAGCAAGCTTTCCAGATCGAAATCCGCGTGCTCGCTCACCAGCTCGATGCGAAATGCGTACAGCTGACTGATGGCTTCAGTGCCAGTGAACGCGAGCACCTTGAAGTCGTGACGAATGGCCGGGATGTGCAATGAGAATGGCGCGCAGTGGCCTTTGCCGAACATGGGCTTGTCCTTAAGCAAAGTGAGTCAGAGCGCGATGCCGTCCTCCCTGATCGCCGCGCATGAAAAGTTGCCAGGGCAAGCTAGCGGCGCGGCAAATTAATTGATGTAAGAAGTATCCCTGACATTTGTCAGAGTATTCCGGGTGTGAAAGTGTCGTCCGGAATGAAGGAAGTGTCCGTAGGCAGGTGCTTCGATAACTATCGAGTTTGCAATGTTTGAAGGATTTCGGAAGTTTTCAGAAATATGAAATGCCATCATTATAGTGGCACTTTCTGCGTTGATCGTTGTCACGGAGAACTTATTGAAGCAAACCAGTCATTTTCGGAAGTGTCCTACTTCTATTTTTTTTTGAATTTGGCATGCTGCACGCCGCTTGGGGGTACGAGCGTAAGGTAAACTCGCCCGGCCGTGGCGCAGGGCTCTGGGTCAAGGGTTTGACAGGGTCATGGAAAATTCGTCGTGTATTAATCGGCCTCAGGGAAACCCCTGCGACATATAGGGCGATCTCCTACAGACCTCAACGAACAGTTCGTCTTGTTGTTTAATCAGATGCTTGCTAGTGGCCATCATTGTGATTACGATGCGCCCACTTGAAAGAGCACATCTCAATTGGATGAGTCGCTGAACTGCTCTTCGGTACTGTCCCGCGTTGCTGAAACTCCATTCGCGCGCATGACTGTAATCCTTAATAAAGGCCATGGATGTCCTACTCAAGCAAACTTTCCGCCCATTACCTCGAACTCGCAAAAGTCTCTGTTTCCAAAGAGAATTTTGCGGGCGAAGACGTTCGTTTTTCGAGCGAATTCGAGGCGCTGGAAAGTGAGCTGGCCAAGGCTTCGTCGATGCACGAAAGCGGGCAGATCGACTGGCTGAAAATCCGCGAAAACAGCGAAAATCTGCTGCGTACCCAATCCAAGGATCTGCGTGTCGGCGCCTGGCTGACCTGGTCGCTGTACCAGCGCGAATCCTTCCCCGGGCTGCTGGCCGGCCTCGGTCTGCTGCACCATCTGTCGGAAAACAACTGGGCCGACGTCCACCCGCTCAAACCCCGCACCCGTGCCGCCGCGATCGGCTGGCTGGTGCCGCGTCTCGAGCAGGTCATCACCGAAAACATTGCGATCAAAGAGCAGTTGCCGATGTTCCGGCAGCTCTCCGAGCACCTGGCCGGTCTTGAGGCCGCGTGCACTGAACACCTGGGCGATGACGCGCCGCTGCTGCTGCCGATCTCCCGCCGCCTGAAAACCATGATTCAGCGCGCCGCCGACAACCAGCCGGCCCCCGGCGTGGTGGGTGCGGCGGTGGCGCAGGTCAAGCAGGCCGCGAGTCAGTTGCTCACGCCCGGCGCGCCGATCGACAACGAACGCGATGCGCACAAGGCCCTGCGCGCCCAGCAGGACAGTGCCCGGCCGTTGTGTGCCTGGTGGCTGAAGCAGAAGGCCACCGACCTGCGTGCCCTGCGCCTCAATCGCACGCTGTTGTGGATGACCATCGACGCGGTACCCGAGCGCAACGCCGAACAGATCACCGTGCTGCGCGGGCTGCCGCTGGAAAAACTCAAGCTCTATCAGGACCGTTTCGATCAGGGCAAATACGCCGACCTGCTGGTGGAACTGGAGGCGAGCCTGGCGAAGGCGCCGTTCTGGTTCGATGGCCAGAGGATGGTCTGGGAATGTCTCCAGAACCTCAACGCCGAGCTGGCCATGCGCGAAGTGGAAATCCACTTCGCGCTTTTGATTCAGCGCCTGCCGGGCATCATCGAGTTGCGCTTCCATGACGGCGCGCCGTTTGCCGATCCGTCCACCCGGGCGTGGATCGCCGCCAACGTCATGCCGCACCTACAAAGCGCCAGCGCGCCGCGCAAGGTCGAAAGCGAAAACGTCGAAACCCAGCCGGCCTGGGAAAAAGCCCTTGAGGACGTCCAGCCGATCCTGCGCAAGGAAGGTTTGAAACCCGCCGTGCAGATTCTCAAGCAGGGCCTGCAATCGGCCCACGGTGGCCGCGAACGCTTCTTCTGGCAGTTCACCCTCGCGCGGCTGTGTTTCCTGGCCAAGAAATACGAACTGGCCAAGAACCAGCTCGAAACCCTCGATCAGACATTACAGGACTCAGGCCTGCACGCCTGGGAGCCCGATCTTGCATTGCAAGTGCTGCACCTGCTGCACAGTTGCTGCGAGTTGTTGCCGCAGAACCACGCCGTACGTGAAAGCAAGGAAGAGATTTATCGCAGGCTGTGCCACCTCGACCTCGAAGTGGTACTCGAATAGGCCCCAGGGCCACAACCGCAAGGAGAAAAGCCATGGCCAAAGAAGGCTCGGTAGCCCCCAAGGAACGCATCAACGTCACCTTCAAACCCGCCACCGGCGGAGCTCAGGAAGAGATTGAACTGCCGCTGAAGCTGCTGGCAATCGGTGACTACACCCACCGCAAGGACGATCGCAAAATCGAAGATCGCAAGCCGATCAGCATCGACAAGATGACCTTCGACGAAGTGTTGGCCAAGCAAGAGCTGGGTCTGACGCTGAGCGTGCCGAACCGTCTGCAGGAAGATGGCGAGGCTGAAGAGCTGGCCGTGCAATTGCGCGTCAATTCGATGAAGGACTTCAACCCGGCCAGCCTGGTCGAGCAAGTGCCTGAGCTGAAAAAACTGATGGAACTGCGCGATGCGCTGGTGGCCCTCAAAGGCCCGCTGGGTAACGCACCTGCGTTCCGTAAAGCGATCGAAGGCGTGCTCGCCGACGACGAATCCCGCGGTCGCGTACTCGGTGAGCTGGGCCTGAACGCCGCAGCCCCGGACGCCTGAGACTCCAGTAGCCAAGGAAGCCAACACAATGAGCACTAGCGCAGCACAAGAGAAGAGCGCCGCCAGCGGCGAATACAGCATTCTCGACAGCATCATCGCCGAAACCCGTCTGACCCCGGACGACGAAGCCTACGACATCGCCAAGCGTGGCGTGTCGGCGTTCATCGAAGAGCTGCTCAAGCCGCAGAACAACGGTGAGCCGGTCAAGAAAGCCATGGTTGACCGCATGATCGCCGAGATCGATGCCAAGCTCAGCCGTCAGATGGACGAGATCCTGCACCACCCGGATTTCCAGGCTCTGGAATCGTCGTGGCGTGGTCTGCAGCTGCTGGTCGACCGCACCAACTTCCGCGAAAACATCAAGATCGAAATCCTCAACGTCTCCAAAGAAGACCTGCTGGACGATTTCGAAGATTCGCCGGAAGTCATGCAGTCGGGCCTGTACAAGCACATCTACACCGCTGAATACGGCCAGTTCGGTGGTCAGCCGGTGGGCGCGATCATCGCCAACTACTACATGTCGCCAAGCTCGCCAGACGTCAAGCTGATGCAGTACGTGGCCAGCGTTTCGTGCATGTCCCACGCGCCGTTCATCGCTGCCGCCGGGCCGAAATTCTTCGGCCTGGAAAGCTTCACCGGCCTGCCGGATCTGAAAGATCTGAAAGACCACTTCGAAGGCCCGCAATTCGCCAAATGGCAGAGCTTCCGTACCTCGGAAGATTCTCGCTATGTTGGTCTGACCGTGCCGCGTTTCCTGCTGCGTAACCCGTACGATCCGGAAGAAAACCCGGTCAAATCGTTCGTGTACAAGGAAACCGTTGCCAACAGCCACGAGCACTACCTGTGGGGCAACACGGCCTACGCGTTCGGCACCAAGCTGACCGACAGCTTCGCCAAATTCCGCTGGTGCCCGAACATCATCGGCCCGCAGAGCGGTGGCGCGGTTGAAGACCTGCCTCTGCACCACTTCGAAAGCATGGGCGAAATCGAAACCAAGATTCCTACCGAAGTACTGGTTTCCGACCGTCGTGAATACGAACTGGCCGAGGAAGGCTTCATCTCCCTGACCATGCGTAAAGGCTCCGACAACGCGGCGTTCTTCTCCGCCAGCTCGGTGCAGAAGCCGAAGTTCTTCGGCATCAGTGCAGAAGGCAAGGCGGCAGAGCTGAACTACAAGCTCGGCACCCAACTGCCGTACATGATGATCGTCAACCGCCTGGCTCACTACCTGAAAGTGCTGCAGCGCGAGCAACTCGGTTCGTGGAAAGAGCGTACCGACCTCGAGCTGGAACTGAACAAGTGGATCCGTCAGTACGTTGCCGACCAGGAAAACCCGAGCGCCGAAGTGCGTGGCCGTCGTCCGCTGCGCGCTGCGCAAGTGATCGTCAGCGACGTTGAAGGCGAGCCGGGCTGGTACCGCGTGAGCTTGAATGTGCGTCCGCACTTCAAGTACATGGGTGCCGATTTCACCCTGTCGCTGGTTGGCAAGCTGGACAAAGAGTAAGAGCGACTCATGGACGGATACGGCAGCCTGTTCGAACGCCTCAACGGCGACGCACAACTACGCAAGGGCAACAGCCTTGAGGCTTGTGCCATGGCGTCAGTGGCTGCCCATCTGGCCAAAATGCTCAGCACCCGGGCCGGCAGCGTGCAAACGCTGGCCGACTACGGGTTGCCCGATCTCAATGACATGCGCCTGAGCCTGCACGACTCCCTGAGTCAGGCCCGTCTGGCTATCGAAAACTTCATCGAAGCCTACGAGCCGCGCCTGAGCAACGTGCGTGTCATTTCCCTGCCGCGTGACCACGATCAACTTCGCCTGGCCTTCAGTATCGAAGGCCTGCTGGAAGTCGAGGGTTTCAAGCGTCAGGTCAGTTTCTCCGCGCGCCTGGATGGCAGCGGTCAAGTCAAGGTCACCTAAGGAGATCCCCGATGTCTGGCAAACCCGCAGCACGCGTATCCGACCCCACCGCTTGCCCGCTCCCCGGCCACGGCACCAACCCGATCGCCGCCGGTTCCGGCGACGTGTTCTTCGACGGCCTCGCGGCCGCCCGCCAAGGCGATGTCTCGGCGTGTGGTGGTGCGATGGTCGGCGATCTTGCGACAACCGTGTTGATCAACTGCAAACCGGCTGCGACCGTAGGTTCGGTTGGATCTCACGGCAATAAGGTCACGGCCGGATCCGGGACGGTGATTATTGGCAATTCGCATACGCCGGCGCCGTTTGTGCCGCCGGAGCCGGTCATCATTCCTGGAATATTCAATCGTGCCTTTGAATTCAAAACCGCAGATGGAAGAACGGTTGAAAATTTAAACTACATCATGCGCTCTGATAGCGGGATTGAGAAAACAGGCTCAACGTCAACAGGCATGTCAGGTGGTTTTTCAACTGGAAAGACGGCAGAGCCTGTAACTATATATATTTCGGCGGACTAGTAGGTATGGAGACCGTAATCAACATCGATGGTGTCGCTTACACGTTTGTGACTCAGGACGAGGTGACTACACTTAAAGTTCTTACCGAAACAACTGAGAGCAAGGATACAAAGCCGAAGAAAGTTGACCTTCCGTTGGCCTGGATTATTACGCGAAAAAGTGGTGTGCCGCTCTTCGCCTTGAAACCGGGTAAGGATGACTCTCCATTCAGAATTATCACTGCGGAGAAACTATACGCAGAAAAGGGTCAGTGGTTCGAACCGTTGGCCAGATATTATAGAGAGCTTGTCTGGATCAACCCGGAAACAACGCAGGCCGGATCAGAATCGCATGCGGCTTATAAACATGTTACTTGGCAGGAGCTGATCGACTTCGCAATCGTCGACCGGTTTTCATTCACTTTTCACTCTGGAATGCCGGGTGACTGGAAATTCCGTGCCGTGGGCGGTGCTGAGTTCTTGATGGTGTTCATGGAGGATAAACCGTATTGGACTGATGGCATTGGCCAGGTGCCGTTTGCGGTTAACACCTATAGAAAATATCTGCGAGAAACAAAGCAGGTAGAACTCGCAATAAAGCTGGCTGGTGAAACGGGTGTGACCTGGGGCGACGGCAAAGCCTATACCGGAGCAGAGCGAGGACCGAAAGACGTTTACGATAACTTCATCATATTGCGAGGGATATTGTGGGCAAAAGAAAACTGCAAGTTGGTTGTGAAAAAAGACACGGTATACGATAAAGGTATCCCGCACACAATTGAACTTACTGACGCACCTTATGTGCCTGTATCGAATGCGAAGTTAATAAATCCAATTTCGCAAGGCGATATGGATCAGTACGGGGCATGGAATAAATGAAAGCTCGTCGCTTAGTTGCCTGTATTCCACACCTGATAGTATGTGCCCTGTATATTCCTTTGCATAACTACGGTGTCGACGTATATATCGATATGTATGGCGGGTTGACATCGAGAGGTATCGGCATCGGTATGACGCCGGATCTAATGGTTCAGTATTTTGTGGTGATGAACGCTATAGCGTTTTTTGTCCCCAAGCTGAAATTAAAGGTCCTGTCTGTCTCATTAATGCTGGGACTTATTTTGTACTATTTTTTGCCTCACTACCCCGTCCGTGCGATGGCTTACACCTCGATGGGTGGTGTCCTGACTTTTGCGGCGATATTTGCTGGCCAATTGATTGATCGCGTTTTTTTTTCAAATCGAGAAGTTAAAGCATGACTGTTGGGCGTTATGGCCGACATTGCCCGCGGGGAGTTTCTTACCCGCATGAACTGTTCTGCTGTTTTTTTAAATGAGTTCCACTACCAGGCAGGTACCCCGTGTCCTTTAACCACTACTACCAAAGCGAACTCACCGCACTGCGCCAGCTCGGTCGCCGTTTCGCCGAGCGTAGTCCGGCGCTGGCGCCGTATCTGGGGCAGGCCGGGCGGGATCCGGATGTAGAGCGGTTGCTCGAAGGCTTTGCATTCCTCACCGGGCGCCTGCGCCAGAAGCTCGATGACGAACTGCCGGAGCTCAGCCATTCGCTGATGCAGTTGCTGTGGCCGAACTACATGCGCCCGCTGCCGGCGTTCAGCATTTTGCAGTTTGATCCGCTCAAGCGTTCCGGGCCGGCGCTGCTGGTCGAGCGCGATACGCCGATCGAGAGCAAGCCGATAGAAGACGTGCGCTGCCGTTTCCGCACCTGTTACCCGACCGAAGTCTTGCCGCTGGATCTGGCCGCACTGAATTACTCGGTGAAGGGCGATGGCTCGCTGCTCAGCCTGCGCCTGGAAATGAGCGCTGACGGCCACCTCGGCGAATTGGAGCTGAGCAAGTTGCGCCTGCACTTTGCCGGTGAGCGCTACATCAGCCAGATGCTGTACCTGAGCCTGCTGCGCAACCTCGACGGCATCGAACTGATCCCGCTCGACGGCGCCGGCAAGCCGATCGATGGCGTCAGCGGCAAGCCGATGGCGTTCAAGATTCCCGGCGACCGGGTGAAACCGGTGGGTTTTGCCGAAGAAGAAGCGTTGATCCCGTATCCGCTGAACACCTTCCGTGGCTATCGCTACTTGCAGGAATATTTCGCCTTCCAGGACAAGTTCCTGTTCGTCGACGTCAACGGTCTGGACATTCTCAAGGCCTTGCCGGAAGACACCCTCAAGCAGATGCGCGGCCTCGAATTGCGTTTCGACATTCGCAAGAGCGGCATCATGCGCATGCGCCCGACCCTCGATAACGTGAAGCTGTTCTGCACACCGATCGTCAATCTGTTCGAGCACGACGCATTGCCGATCCGTCTCGATGGCAAGCAGGACGAGTACCTGTTGCTGCCGGCGGAATACGACCTGGAAAACTGCGGTGTGTTTTCGGTAGAAACCGTCACTGGCTGGAAGCCCGGCGGTCTCGGTTATCAGGAGTACGTGCCGTTCGAATCCTTCGAGCACGACCCGAGTTTCGACGTGCCCAACAGCCGTCCGCATTACAGCATTCGCCAGCGTTCGTCCTTGTTGCATGACGGCCTCGACACTTACCTGAGCTTCGGCATCCGCCACACCGAAGCCCACGAAACCCTGTCGATCGAGCTGATGTGCACCAACCAGAACCTGCCGAAAAAGCTCAAGCTCGGCGACATCTGCATGGCCAGCGAGCAGACCCCGGAATTCCTCAGTTTCCGCAACATCACCCCGGCCACTCCGAGTTTCGCGCCGCCGCTGAACCGTGACTTCCTGTGGAAGCTGATCAGCAACATGTCGCTTAACTATCTGTCGCTGGCCGACGTCAATGCGTTGAAGGTGATTCTGGAAACCTACGACCTGCCACGCTACTACGACCAGCACGCGGAAAAGGTCAGCAAACGCCTGCTCGGCGGCCTCAAGCACATCAAGCATCACCACGTCGACCGACTGCATCGCGGTCTGCCGGTGCGCGGTTTGCGCACCGAACTGACCATCGACCCGGAAGGCTATATCGGCGAAGGCGACCTGTTCGTCTTCGCTTCGGTTCTCAACGAGTTTTTCGCGCTTTACGCCAGTCTCAATTCATTCCATGAGCTGCGGGTAAAAAGCACACAGGGAGAGGTGTACCAATGGACACCACGTATGGGCCTGCAGCCCCTGCTTTAAGCGGGCTGACCAAGGTAATACGCGAGTACTCGCTGTTTCAGGCCGTGCTGCTGGTGATCGACCGGCTGCGCGAGGCACACCCGCATCTGAGCGAAGACGATCTGTATGACCAGGTCGAGTTCCAGGCCAACCCGAGCCTGGGCTTTCCGCGCAGCGACGTCGATCGCGTCGAGTTTTTCGAAGAGCACGGCAAGATGCGCGCGCGCATCCGCTTCAACCTGATCGGCCTGGTCGGCTCCGGTTCGCCGCTGCCGGCGTTCTATGGCGAACAGGCCCTGGGCGACAGCGAGGACGGCAACCCGACGCGCAATTTCCTCGACCTGTTCCACCATCGCCTGCAACGACTGATGCTGCCGATCTGGCGCAAGTACCGCTACCGCGCGAGTTTCCAGAGTGGCGCGATCGATCCGTTCTCGGCGCAGCTGTTTGCCCTGATCGGCCTGGGCGGGGACGAGATCCGCAAGGCCAAGGAACTCAACTGGAAACGCTTGCTGCCGTACCTCGGCCTGCTCAGTTTGCGCGCGCACTCGGCGGCGCTGATCGAAGCCGTGCTGCGTTACTACTTCAAGCACGAAGACCTGGTCATCGAGCAGTGCATCGAGCGCCGCGTGGAAATTCTCGACGAGCAGCGCAATCGTTTGGGCCGCGCCAACAGCGTACTTGGCGAAGACCTGGTACTGGGCGAGCACGTGCGCGATCGCAGCGGCAAATTCCGCATTCACATCACCGAACTCGACTGGCAGCGATTCCATGAATTCCTGCCGATCGGTTTCGGCTACCAGCCGCTCTGCGCGCTGGTGCGGTTCACCCTGCGTGACCCGCTCGATTACGACATTCGCCTGGTCCTGCGCCAGGAAGAAATCCGCGAACTGCGCATCGGTGAGCAGAACGCCTGTCGCCTCGGTTGGACCAGTTGGCTGGGCCGCGAAAAAGCGGACGGCGTGGTGACCCTGGGCAGCAAAATTCATTAAGGACGTGAGCCATGATCAACGTAGACCTGCAACAACTCATCCAGGCGCTGGACGCCGAAACCCGTCGTGATCTGGAGCGTTCGGCCGAGCGTTGCGTCGCCCGTGGCGGCAGCAAGATTCTTGTCGAAGATTTGCTGCTGGGCTTGCTCGAGCGTCCGAACGGCTTGCTGTCGCGCGCGTTGCAGGATGCTGACGTCGACGCCGGTGAACTGACCGCTGCACTGCAATCGCGGGTCGAACACAGCGCCTCGCGCAACCCGGTATTCGCTCCGGAACTGGTGCAATGGCTGCAAGACGCGCTGCTGGTGGCCAACCTCGAGCTGGGCCAGACCCAGGTCGAAGACGCCGCGCTGATCCTGGCGTTGCTGCGCAACCCGATGCGTTATGCCGGCAGCCGCTATCAACCGCTGCTCGCCAAACTGAATATTGATCGCCTGAAGGAATTTGCCCTGTCGCAACAGGAGCAACCGGCGGCCAACGGCAAACCGGCCGCACAGGGCGAATCGCTGTTGCAGCGCTTCACCCACAACCTGACCCAGCAGGCCCGCGACGGCAAACTCGACCCAGTGCTGTGCCGCGATGGCGCGATCCGCCAGATGGTCGACATCCTCGCCCGTCGCCGCAAGAACAACCCGATCGTCGTCGGTGAAGCTGGTGTCGGCAAGACCGCGATCGTCGAAGGTCTGGCCTCGCGCATCGCTGCCGGTGAAGTACCACATGTGCTCAAAGGCGTTGAACTGCTGTCGCTGGACATGGGCCTGTTGCAGGCCGGCGCCAGCGTCAAAGGTGAATTCGAGCGTCGTTTGAAAGGCGTGATCGACGAAGTCAAAGCCTCGCCGAAACCGATCATTCTGTTCATCGACGAAGCCCACACGCTGATCGGCGCGGGCGGTAATGCCGGCGGTTCCGACGCGGCCAACCTGCTGAAACCGGCGCTGGCCCGTGGCGAACTGCGCACCATCGCCGCGACCACCTGGGCCGAGTACAAGAAATACTTCGAGAAAGACCCGGCGCTGGCCCGTCGCTTCCAGCCCGTGCAACTGCACGAACCGACTGTCAGCGAAGCAGTGACCATTCTGCGTGGTCTGGCTCAGGTCTACGAGAAGAGCCACGGCATCTACCTGCGCGATGACGCGGTGGTGTCCGCTGCTGAATTGTCCGCGCGTTACCTGGCCGGTCGGCAACTGCCGGACAAGGCCGTCGACGTCCTCGACACCGCGTGCGCCCGCGTGCGCATCAGCCTCGCTGCGGCCCCGGAAAGCCTGGAGCGCCTGCGTGGCGAACTGGCTGAAGGCGGCCGTCAGCGTCAGGCTCTGCGCCGCGATGCCGAGGCCGGTCTGCTGATCGACCACGAAGCGCTGGAGGCACTGGAAGCGCGGCTGGACGAAGCCGAAAGCGAAATGCTCGCGCTGGAATCCCTGTGGACTGAGCAGAAAGAGCTCGCCGAGCGTCTGCTGGAATTGCGTCAGCAACTGGCCAAGGCCCGCGAAGCCGCAGCCGTCGAGCCGACCGTCAGCGTGGAAGAAGACGCCGAAGGCACCGTGATTGAAACTGTGGTCGCCGAGGTTGAAGAAGGCCAAAGCGTCGAAGCGCTGGAAGCTCAGTTGCATGAAACCCACGCCGCACTGACCGCTGCGCAAGTCAAAGAACGTCTGGTCAGCTTCGAAGTCTGCCCGCGTCTGGTCGCCGAAGTGATCAGCGCCTGGACCGGCGTGCCATTGGCGCAACTGGCCCGCGAGCACAACGCCAAGGTCGCCAGTTTCGCCACCGATCTGCGCACACGCATCCGTGGTCAGGAGCAAGCCGTGCACGCGCTGGATCGTTCGATGCGCGCCACCGCTGCCGGTCTGAACAAGCCTGATGCGCCGGTCGGGGTGTTCCTGCTGGTCGGCCCGAGCGGCGTCGGCAAGACCGAAACCGCGCTGGCCCTGGCGGACCTGCTGTACGGCGGCGACCGCTTCATCACCACCATCAACATGTCCGAGTTCCAGGAAAAGCACACCGTCTCGCGTCTGATCGGTGCGCCACCGGGCTATGTCGGTTACGGCGAGGGCGGCATGCTCACTGAAGCCGTGCGTCAGAAGCCGTATTCGGTGGTGTTGCTCGATGAAGTCGAGAAGGCCGACCCGGACGTGCTCAACCTGTTCTACCAAATCTTCGACAAAGGCGTGGCCAACGACGGCGAAGGTCGCGAGATCGACTTCCGCAATACGTTGATCCTGATGACCTCGAACCTTGGCAGCGACAAGATCAGCGAACTCTGCGAAGACGGCGCGCGGCCGACCGCCGAAGTGCTCGAAGAAACCATTCGCCCGGTACTCAGCAAACACTTCAAGCCGGCGCTGCTGGCGCGGATGAAAGTGGTGCCGTACTACCCGGTGGGCGGCCCGGTGCTGCGCGAGCTGATCGAGATCAAACTCGGCCGTCTCGGCGAGCGCCTGAACCGTCGTCAGCTGGACTTCAGCTGGTGCCAGAACCTCGTCGATCACCTGTCCGAGCGTTGCACGCAAAGCGAAAGCGGTGCGCGCCTGATCGATCATCTGCTCGATCAACACGTGCTGCCGTTGGTGGCTGATCGTCTGCTCGATGCGATGGCGACCGGCGAAAGCCTCAAGCGTGTGCATGCCACGCTCGACGGCAACTCCAGCGTGACCTGCGAGTTCGTCTGAGGTGGGCGTGATGTTCACTCAAGTGCCGCAGCCACTGGTCTATGCCGAAGCGTTGCTGGCGCAGTTCGCCAGTCTGTCGCGGGCGGCGGACAGTGCTGCGCTGCTGGGTGAATTCGTCCGTGGTCTGGCCGAGCTGAGCGGCTGCGAACTGACGCAGCTGTACCTGCTCGACGCCACCCACACCTGCCTTGGGATGAATGCCGAGTGCCTCGACGGCGCGCTGCAACCGCGTCAGGCGGCGAGCCTGCCGGCGGATTACAACGGTGAACAACTGCTGCAATTCGCCCTGTGCCAGAACCGCGTGGTGTGCCTCGACGACCTGACCGGCAGCCTGCACGAAACCAGTTTTCTGCCGGCGACGAGCACGCCGTGGCAGTCGCTGTTGTGCGTGCCGCTGGTCAATCAGCACAAGTCGGTTGAGGGCTTGTTGCTGTGTGCCAGTCGTCGTCGCACTGACTTGCAGGGTTTCGCCGACTCCCTTGGCCAGCTCGGCTCGTTCGTGCTCGGCCAACTGCATCTGCTGCAACGCCTGCGTCAGCCAGCCGCCGAATCGGCCACCGCCACTCGCAGCGTGCCGAGCATCAGCGGCTACGGCCTGATCGGTAAAAGCGCGGCGATGCGCCAGACCTACTCGCTGATCAGCAAGATCCTCCACAGCCCGTACACCGTGCTGTTGCGTGGCGAGACCGGCACCGGCAAGGAAGTGGTGGCGCGGGCGATTCACGATTGCGGCCCGCGTCGCTCCCAGGCGTTCATCGTGCAGAACTGCGCGGCGTTCCCGGAAAACCTGCTGGAAAGCGAGCTGTTCGGCTATCGCAAAGGCGCCTTCACTGGTGCCGATCGCGATCGTGCGGGGCTGTTCGACGCGGCCAATGGCGGCACGTTGCTGCTCGATGAAATCGGCGACATGCCGTTGTCGCTGCAAGCGAAGATTCTGCGCGTGTTGCAGGAAGGCGAGATCCGTCCGCTGGGTTCCAACGACACGCACAAAATCGACGTGCGCATCATCGCCGCGACGCACCGTGATCTGGCGGCGCTGGTCAGCGAAGGCAAGTTCCGCGAGGACTTGTACTACCGCCTCGCGCAGTTCCCGATCGAGCTGCCGGCCCTGCGTCAGCGCGAAGGCGACATCCTCGATCTGGCCCGGCATTTCGCCGAGAAGACCTGCACGTTTTTGCAGCGTGACCCGGTGCGCTGGTCGGATTCGGCGCTGGAGCATCTGTGCGGCTACAACTTCCCCGGCAACGTTCGCGAACTCAAGGCACTGGTCGAGCGCGCGGTGTTGCTCTGCGAGGGCGGCGAGTTGCTCGCCGAGCATTTTTCCCTGCGCCTGGAAGCGATGCCGGAAGACAACAGCGGCCTGAATCTGCGCGAACGCCTGGAGCAGGTCGAGCGCACTTTGCTCCTCGATTGCCTGCGCAAGAACGACGGCAACCAGACCCTCGCCGCCCGCGAACTGGGCCTGCCACGGCGCACGCTGCTGTACCGCCTCGGGCGCCTGAATATCAATTTGGGTGACTTTGATGGTTGAGCTACAGCACTTCTTCGAACCCAACACATACCCTGTGGCGAGGGGATTTATCCCCGTCCGGCTGCGCAGCAGTCGCAGTCCGGTACATACGGTTTCACTGAGAAATCGCGCTGGCAGGTTATGGGGGCGCTGCGCGCCCCAACGGGGACAAGTCCCCTCGCCGCGGGAGGTCGCCGTACCTCCAGGCTATGGCGCAAGGCCTCGATCTAGAGGCTTCGAGCCCACCTCAAAAACTTATTTCAGCGCCGCCCGCAAGGGTCGGCGCTTTGTGCTTTGTCTACACCTGGAGACCCTCTGATGTCTGTTCGTCACTGGCACGCTGTCCTGCTGACCCTCGTCGTTCTATGCGGCCTTGGCGGCTGTAGCGGCAATTACAAATTCAACGACAACGACTATCGCCCGTTGGGTGATCCGCAAGCGGTCAATCGCGGCAAGTGACCGCAAGGAGCATCAAACATGGAATTGGTTTTCGAAATGCTGAACACCAAGCAGTTCGTGCCCACCGAGTTGTGCCAGCGGACCTTCAAACAGGCCGGTGGCGTGATCGGGCGCGGCGAGGACTGTGACTGGATCATCCCTGACCGCAAGCGGCACCTGTCCAATCATCACGCGATTGTCAGCTACCGCGAGGGCTCGTTCTTCCTTACCGACACCAGCAGCAACGGTGTTCAGGACGGCAGCAGCGGCGCACGCCTGCACAAGGGCGAGCCGGTGCGCATCGAGCACGGCAGCACCTACATTCTCGGCGACTTCGAGATCCGCGCGCGGCTGGTCCGTGACCCGGCCACTTTCGACGGCGAAGTCGGCCGCCCGCGCGCCGCTGGCAGCATCATTCCGGACGACGCGTTTCTTGACCTCGACCCGCTCAACGCCCTCGAACAGCAAGAGCGCGTGTACTCGGAAATCGACGAACTGCTGTCGCCTACCGCCAAGCCCGAAGATTCCCGTCAGCGTGCCGACTACGCGCGCATCGACATGGAAAGCCTGATGGTCCCGGAGCTGATTGCCGCCCCGGTCGAGCCTGAGCCGGCGCCTGCGCCGAAAGCCGTCGAGCGTCAGAGCGAAGGTTTCTGGGAACACTTCGGCGCGGCGCTGGGCGTCGACGTCAAAGGCCTCAGCCACGACGAACGCGAAGCGCTGGCGCTCAACGCTGCGCGCCTGCTGCGCCAGAGCATCGGCGGTTTGCAGCAGAGCCTGCGCACCCGCTCCGAGCTGAAAAACGAACTGCGTCTGGCGCAGACCACCGTGCAGGGCACCAACAAGAACCCGCTGAAATTCGCCGTCGATCCGAGCGAAGCACTGCAGATTCTGTTGCAGCCAAGCAAGCCTGGACACCTGCCGGCCGAGCAGGCGATCTCCCGTGCATTCCGTGATTTGCAGGCGCACCAAGTGGCTTTGCTGACCGCCAGTCGCGCCGCCGTGCGCGGCACGCTGGAGCACTTCTCGCCGGAGCAACTGACCCTGCGTTTCGAGCGTGACAGCAAGCCGTTGATCGCCACGTCGGGCGGGCGCTGGAGAGCGTTCGGCCGCTATCACCAGGCACTGCGTCAGGACGATGACTGGAGCGAGCGTCTGCTGGCCCGCGACTTTGCCCAGGCCTACGAAGAACAGATCCGCCTGATCTCCACCCTCCACACCGACCACCAAGGATGATGCGCATGTCTCGCCGCTCGACCGCTTTTTTCAAGACGCTGACTGCGCTCACCGTGCTGGTGCTGCTTGCCGGTTGCTCGTCGCTGTCGCCGTACTCGAAAGTGACCAAGATCAATCTGAAACTGACCGGCAGCGATCAGCTCAACCCGGACCTCAACGGGCGGCCGTCGCCGATCGTCGTGCGTCTGTTCGAACTCAAGCACCCGGTGACCTTCGAGAACGCTGATTTCTTCAGCCTCTACGAACGCGCCAAGGAATCCCTCAACCCGGATCTGGTGGCCAGCGAAGAACTCGAACTGCGCCCGGGTGAGACCGTAGAACTGAAACTCAGCGTGGAGGAGGGCAGCCGTTACGTGGGCATCCTCGCTGCCTATCGCGACCTGCCGGATACGCAATGGCGCCACACCGTGCAGATCACTCCGCTGGAACTCACCGAGGCTGATCTGACCCTCGATCAGGCCGGTATCCGCAATACCCAACAAGTGCTCGCCAAGGCGGATGACTGATCATGAACACCCATAAAGTCATTTGGCAGGAAGGCATGCTGCTGCGACCGCAGCACTTCCAGCACAACGATCGCTATTACGATCACCAGATGAAAACCCGCACGCAGTTGCTCGGTGGCTACACCTGGGGTTTTCTCAATCTGGAGATCGACTTGCAGTTCCTCAACATGGGCAAACTGGTGATCAGTGAAGCCTCGGGGATTCTGCCGGACGGCAGTCTGTTCGAACTCGGTGGCAACACCGAGCCGCTGGCGCTGGACGTGCCGCCGAACACCGGCAACACGCCGATCTATCTGGCGCTGCCTCTGGTCACTGGCAACCACATCGAGGCCCGGCGCCCGGAGCAATCCGACGTGCTCGCGCGCTACACCGCGTATGACGCGGAAGTTGCCGACTCCAACGCCGGCGATGATTCCGCCAGTCAGGTCAGCTGCGGTCGCCCGGACTTCAAACTGTTGCTCGGCGAGCAGCAGAGCGATCAGGCTTACGTGAAGCTGAAAATCTGCGACGTGCTCGATACCACGCCCGACGGCGTGATCAGCCTCGACCCGGATTTCGTCCCGACCTACATTCAGGCCCACGCCTCCAGCTACCTGCTGTCGTGCCTGAAAGAAGTCATCAGCATGCTCAGCCACCGCGGCGACACCATTGCCGAGCGGATTCGCTCCAATGGCAAGGTCGGCGGCGCTGAAGTCGGCGACTTCATGATGCTGCAACTGATCAACCGTACCGAACTGCTGCTGCGCCATTACCTCGGTCTTGAGCAGGTGCACCCGGAAGAGTTGTATCGCACGCTGCTGACCATGCTCGGCGATCTGGCGACCTTCTCCGGCGAGAGCAAACGCCCGCGTCTGGACAGCCGCTATTCCCACGCCGATCAGGGCGCAAGCTTCCGCAAACTGATGGAAGCGATCCGTCAGGTGCTGTCTATGGTGCTCGAACAGCACGCCATCGAGTTGATCCTGCAGGCGCGTCAGTACGGCATCATTGTTTCGCCGTTGCACGACCACAAACTGCTCGGCTCGGCCTCGTTCGTGCTGGCAGCCAGTGCCAACTGCGACTCCGAAGAACTGCGTCAGCGTTTGCCGCAGCACCTCAAGGTCGGCCCGGTGGAGCGCATCCGCCAACTGGTCAACCTGCACTTGCCGGGGATCAAGGTCAAACCGTTGCCGGTGGCCCCACGGCAGATCGCGTTCCACTCGAACAAAACCTATTTCATCCTCGAACTCAGTTCCGAAGACCTGGCACAACTCGAACGCTCCGGCGGTTTCGCGTTCCACGTGTCCGGCGAATTCGCCGAGCTTGAACTGAAATTCTGGGCCATCAGGAACTGACCGACATGATCAAGGAAACGGATTACAACCAGGACGACAAAACCGTCCTGCTCGACCGTCAGGGCCACGGACCGGCATCGAGTCCGCTGACCGACTTCGCCGCGCCGCCGCGTTTCGAGCAACTGGAAGAACGCATGATCTACGCCGCGCGCCTGCGTCCGGCAGAGGCGTTCAACATCAGCCTCAACTCGCTGGTCGCGGCCTCGTCCGACCTGCTCTCGGAAGTGGTGCGTCTCAAGCACAGCGAAACCCGCGAAGACCTGTATGCGCTGAATGAGCGGCTGACCGCCGGGCTGAAATTGTTTGAAGTGCGCGCCCTGCACAACGGCGCCGAAAGCAGCCAGGTAATGGCCGCGCGTTACGTGCTCTGCACCGTGGTCGACGAAGCTGTCGTGACCACGCCGTGGGGCAACGAAAGCGAATGGTCGCAGATGAGCCTGCTGAGCAGCTTCCACAACGAAACCTTCGGCGGCGAGAAGTTTTTCCAACTGCTCGATCGGCTGTCGAAAAACCCGGTCAAGCACTTGCCAATGCTCGAACTGATGTACCTGTGCCTGTCCCTCGGTTTCGAGGGCAAGTACCGCGTCCAGGCGCGCGGCATGCTTGAGCTTGAAGGCATCCGCGACGCCTTGTACCGGCAGATCCGACAGTTGCGTGGCGACGTGCCGCGCGAGTTGTCGCCGCACTGGGAAGGTCTCAACGATCAGCGCCGCAACCTGGTGCGCATCGTGCCGGCGTGGATGGTGGTGCTCTTTACTCTGGTCTGCCTGGTGGTGATGTATTCGGGCTTCGCCTGGGTCCTGAGCGAACAACGCGACACCGTTCTGCATCCTTATCAGCCGCTTGATCCAGCCGCGGTGCAACCGCAGGCGCAGCCGTAAAACAGGGACGTGTGATGAAAAAGTTTTTCAAGAAAGTCGGCGCCTTCCTGCGCCAGACCTGGGTCTGGACTCTGCTGCTGGTGCTGTTCGTGGCGCTGCTGGTGTGGTTCGTCGGCCCGTTGTTGGCGGTCGATGATTACAAGTTCTGGGAAAGCGCGACCTCGCGTCTGCTGACCAGCAGCGTGCTGTTCCTGATCTGGGGCCTGACCATGGTCTTCGTCAGCTGGCGCGCGGGTATCCGCAAGAAAGCCGAAGAAGAAAGCGAGGACGGTCAGGACCGCATTCGCCGCGAAGAGCTGATCGACGAAGAACAGAAAGAGTTGAAGGCGCGTTTCAAGGACGCGCTGAAAACCCTGAAGACCTCGAGCCTGTATCGCGGTCGCAGCGAGCGCTGGCGCAGTGACTTGCCGTGGTACCTGCTGATCGGTCCGCAGGCCTCGGGCAAAACCAGCCTGCTGGACTTTTCCGGTCTGGAATTTCCGATCAACAAGATCGACCGCAAGCTGACCCGCGACACCCTTGGCACCCGTCATTGCGACTGGTATTTCGCCGATCACGGTGTCCTGATCGACACCGCCGGGCGCTACACCACTCAACCGGACGCGGAAGTCGACGGCAACGCCTGGACAACCCTGCTGGAACTGCTGCGCAAGCGTCGTCGCGGCCGTCCGTTGAACGGCGTGCTGGTGACCATTCCGGTGGAAACCCTCACCGGCGGCAGCGAGCAGGACATCGAGACCCTCGCGCGCCAGGTGCGCAGCCGTTTGCAGGATGTGCATCAAAAATTGCACGTCGACGTGCCGGTGTATCTGGTCCTGAGCAAGGCTGACAAGCTGCTCGGCTTCGACGAGTTCTTCGATCAACTGACCCGCGAAGAAAGCGATCAGGTGCTCGGCACCAGTTTCCGCAAGGATCAGGTCGGCACCGACGTCACGGTCCTGCGCAACGAGTTCGAAGAGCTGCTGCGCCGCTTGAACAGCCAAGTGATCATGCGCATGCACTCCGAGCGCGATACTCAGCGCCGTGGCCGCATCCTCGATTTCCCGCATCAGTTGGGGCAGATCGGCGAGCGTCTGTGCCTGTTCGTCGACATGGCGTTCACCGGCAACCGTTATCAGCGCGCCACGCAACTGCGCGGCTTCTACCTGACCAGCGCACCGCACCTGACCCAGGAAATGGATTCGACCACCGCCGGCATCGGCGCCAGCCTGGGCATGAACGCCGGCGTGCTGCCAACTCTGCGCAGCGGCCGTTCGCGGTTCATCCACCACTTGCTCAGCCAAGTGATTTTCCCCGAGGCCGATCTGGCCGGTCTGGACAAGCGCGAGCGCAGCCGCATTCATTGGGGCCAGCGTGCGCTGTACGTCGGCGCTCTGGCGGCACTGGCACTGTTCGGCATGCTCTGGGCCGGTGGTTTCTCGGCCAACTACGAGCGTCTGGAAAACCTGCGCACGCTGGCGCAGAACTGGACCCAGCAACGCTCGGCCGTGACGCCGCGCGATGACGCCATGGGCGTGCTGAAAGTCCTCGACACCAGCTACGCCGCGACCCAGGTGTTCCCGAGCAAGGGCGACGTGTCGTACCACGAGCGTGGCGGCCTGTATCAGGGCGAAGAGATCAACCCGGTGGTGAAAACCGCCTACGAGCGTGAGCTGGAAGCGCAGTTGCTGCCACGGGTGGCGACCATGCTCGAAGGGCAGATCCGCGCCAACATGAAGGATCGCGATCGCCTGCTCAACAGCCTGCGTGCGTACCTGATGCTGAACATGAAGGATCGTCGCGACGCGGCGTGGCTCAAGGACTGGGTCGCCACTGACTGGTCGCAGCGCTACACCGGCAACACCGCGGTGCAGAACGGTCTGAACACGCACCTCGAGCGCTTGCTCAAGCAGCCGTTCATTTATCCGCTGAACGATCAACTGGTCACGCAGGCGCGTCAGGTCCTGCGCAGCGAATCGTTGGCCAACGTGGTTTACCGCATGCTCCGCGAGCAGGCGCGCAACCTGCCGGACTATCGCTTCAGCCAACACCTCGGCCCGCAAGGCTCGTTGTTCATCGGCACTGAATATGTGATCCCGGGTTTCTACACCCAGCAGGGTTATCAGCAGTATTTCTCGGTGCAGGGCGCGGCGCTGGTCACCGATATCCTGCGTGACAACTGGGTGCTGGGCGAAGGCGCAGGCATCAGCGACATGGACTTGCGTCGCCTGATGGTCGAACTCGAGCAGCTGTACTTCCGCGACTACGCCAACTACTGGAGCGAAGCCGTTGGCCAGGTCGCATTGCCGCCAATCAGCGACGCTGGCGAAGGCGCCGAGCAACTGGCGGGCCTGACTTCGGCCAACTCGCCGGTCCTCGCATTGCTCACCGAAGTGCGTGAAAACACTCGCTTCGAAGCCGCGGCTGATCCGGTCGATGAAGCCGGCGAAGCCGCCGATGCGCTGGCCGGACAGAAAGGCAAACTGGGCAAGGTCGGCAAACTCGCTGCGGCTGCCGCCGACAAGGCTTCGGCGCTGAACGTGGCGAAGAATCTGCCGGACACCGCGAAGAAATCCCTGCAACGCCGCTTCGAACCGCTGCATCGTCTGCTCGATGACAACAACGGCCCGGGCGCTGACCTGACGCCAGCGTTCAGCGCGCTCAACGACCTGCAACTGCAACTGGCCGGTCTGGCCCGTTCCAGCACGCCGGAGCAAGCCGCGTTCGAGATGGCCAAGACGCGCATGAGCGGCCAGCGTGATGCGCTGACCAACCTGCGCAATGCCTCCGGTCGTCTGCCGCGTCCGCTGAGCGTGTGGTTCAACGTGCTGGCCGAAGACTCGTGGCGTCTGGTGCTCAACGATGCCTATCAATACCTGAACGGCCGTTATCAGAACGAGCTGTACAGCGTGTACGGCAAAACCATCAGCAAGCGCTATCCGTTCAGCGCCAGCAGCACCAGCGACGTGGCGATCAGCGACTTCCGCGAGTTCTTCCGTGCTCAAGGTACCGTCGACCGCTTCTTCGACAGCTACATGCGTCCGTTCGTCAGCGGCGATCCGGGCAACTACCGCATGCGCAGCGTCGACGGCCACAGCCTGCCGGTATCGAAGGTCTACCTCGATCAGATGGCCGCGGCGCAGACCATTCGCCAGAGCTTCTTCTCGATCAACCCGGCCGAGCCGACCGTGCAGTTCAAGCTCGAGCCGTACACCCTCGATCCGGCGGTCAGCCGCTCCGAATTCAAGTTCGGCGACAAGACCATGGAATACCGTCACGGCCCGATCCTGCCAATGACCTTCAAGTGGCCGACCGATGCTGAAGACGGTCGCACCAGTCTGGTCATGGACAAAATGGCCGGGCGTCCTATCGGGATCGAGAAAAACTCCGGCCCATGGTCGCTGTTCCGTCTGTTCGACCTGATGCAGACCGAGTACCTGAACGGTCGCGACGTGCTGGTGCTGAAGGCGGACGTAGGCGGTCTGCGCGCCAACTACCTGCTGACCAGCCAGCGCACGCCGAACCCGTTCGATATGGGCGTCCTGCGTACCTTCCGTATGCCGGTGCAGCTCTGATGCTGGTGGCCAGTCCCTGGCGCAGCGCGGCGCGTACCGACCCGGGCAAGGTGCGGGCGCGCAACGAAGATGCCTTCCTCGACTCGCCGCAGCACGGGCTGTGGGTGGTCGCGGACGGCATGGGCGGTCATCAGGGTGGCGACATCGCCAGCCAGTTGATCGTCGCCAGCCTGGCTGAGTTGCCGCAACACGAGGACTTCGACGAACGCCTCAAAGCCATCCGCCAGTGCCTGCACTGGCTGAACCGGCGTTTGGGGCAGGAGTTGACCGTCACCGCCGGGCGTCACGACAGCATCATGGGCAGCACCGTCGTCGCGCTGCTGGTGGAAGGCAATCGCGCGGCCTGCATCTGGGCCGGCGACAGTCGTTGCTACATGTGGCGCGGGCAGCGGTTGTATCAGCTGTCCAAGGACCATTCGCTGCAACAGCAACTGATCGACGAACAGCAAATGAGCGTCGAACAGGCGGCAGCGCACCCGGCGGCTCAGGCACTCACCCGAGCCGTCGGCGCCGCCGAGACACTGACCCTGGATGTGCTTGAACTCGAGGTCTATCCGGGCGATGTGTTTTTGCTCTGCAGCGATGGTTTGTATCAGGGCCTGAGCAGCGACGCCCTCGGCAACGCCCTCAGCCTCAGCGCGCCGCACGTGGCGCTGGAACGTTTGTTCGACGGCGCTCTGCGGGGCGCCGCGCGGGACAACCTGACTGCCGTGGTGATCCGCCAATGAGTGAACTCGAATCGCCCATCGATGACCTGCTGATCAGCGAAGAGCAGGCCAGCAACCTGACCTACTTCGCCTTCGCCAAGGGCAACAAGGCCGAACCGTTGCTGGCGCCGACCAAGGCCAGCATCGGTGCGCTGCCGGATGTACTCGCCGGTCGCTACCACCTCGAGCGTCTGCTCGGGGCCGGTGGCATGGGCGCCGTTTACCGGGCGCGGGATCTGCTGCATGAGCAGTTCGGCGATCCCGATCCTTACATTGCGCTGAAACTCCTCAGCGAAGAATTTGCCGAATCGCCGGACGCCAGTGCCTTGCTCTACAGCGAGTTCGCCCTGACCCGACGCCTGCGCCACGACAACGTCGTGCGTGCACACACCTTTGAAGTCGACACCGACTGCCAGCGGGCCTTCATCACCATGGAATACATGCGTGGCCTGACCCTGGACAAATTGCTCTGCGAGCGGCCCCTCGGCCTGCCGTGGCAAGAACTGCGCGACATCGTGCTGCCGCTGCTCGACACGCTGGCCTACGCCCACCGTCGCGGCGTGCTGCACGGTGATCTGAAACCGAGCAACGTCATGCTCAGCGAAGACGGCCTGCGCCTGTTCGACTTCGGTCTGGGACAGGCAGAGGAGGGCACCTTGCCCGGCCTGCCGCACCTGAGCCGCGAGCGCTTCAATGCCTGGACCCCGGGCTACGCCGCCCCCGAACTGCTTGAGGGCCAACCGTTGTCGGCCAGCGCGGACGTGTACGGCGTGGCCTGCGTGATCTATGAACTGGCGAGCGGCAAACACCCGTTCCGCCGCTTGCCCTCGACCCAGGCCCGCGACGAGCACCTGGAGCGCGAGCTGCGCGCCCCAGCGAATCTACCCCAGCACGGCTGGCAAGCGCTGCGAACCGCGCTGAGCTTCAACCCGGCAGAACGCACCATCACTGCCCAACAATTGCGTGACGCCTTGGGCGCCACTTCGTCCTGGCTGCAACGTCTGCGACTTCGGGCGTAACGGATGACATTCGAACAGGGAGCACACGATGTTCAACTCAGCTAACGAAACCCACTTCAGCCTCAAGGTCGAAGACTACGTCGGCGACCTGCAAGTGCTGTCGTTCACCGGCACCGAAGGCATCAGCCAGGCGTATCGCTTCGACCTCGAACTGGTCAGCGAAAACCCCGATCTGGACCTCGAACAACTGCTGCACAAGCAGGCGTTTCTGGCATTCGATCCACAGGGCTCGGGCATTCACGGGCAGATCTACCGCGTCGCCCAGGGCGATGCCGGCAAGCGCCTGACCCGCTACAAAGTCTCGATCGTGCCGCAACTGCAATACCTGCATCACCGCACCAACCAGCGTATCTACCAGCAGATGTCCGCGCCGAAAATCATTGCGCTGATCCTCGAAGAGCACGGCATCAAGAGCAACGCCTACAGCTTCCAGCTTAGCCAGCCGTGCCCGGATCGCGACTACTGCGTGCAGTACGACGAAACCGACCTGCATTTCGTCCAGCGTCTGTGCGAAGAGGAAGGCATTCACTACCACTTCCAGCACAGCGAAAAAGCCCACCTGCTGGTGTTCGGCGACGACCAGACCGTATTCAAGAATCTCGGTCAGCCGACTGCGTACGTGCAGGGCAGCGGTATGGTCGCCGACGAGCCGGTGATCAAAGCCTTCAAACTGCGTCTGGAAACCCGCACCACGCGCACCACGCGCCGCGACTACGATTTCGAAAAACCGCGCCTGCGAATGGAAGCCGCATACAAACCTGACGGCGAGAGCACTGAGCCAGATCTCGAAGACTACGACTACCCCGGCCGCTTCATCGACCGCGCGCGCGGCAAGTTCCTCAGCCAGCGCGCCCTCGAACGCCACCGCGCCGACTACCGCCAGGCCGAAGGTCGCGGCGACCAGACCAAACTGGTCAGCGGCCACTTCATGGAAATGTCCGACCACCCGCGCAGCGAGTGGAACGACCTCTGGCTGCTCACCGAAATCTTCCACGAAGGCAAACAACCGCAAGTCCTCGAAGAAGGCGTTACCAGCGACACCACCGACAACAAGGACGACTTCCACCAGGGCTACCGCAACACCTTCCTCGCCACTCCGTGGGACGTGTTCTACCGCCCGGCCCTCGAGCACCCGAAACCGCGCGTACTCGGCAGCCAGACCGCCATGGTCACCGGCCCCAAAGGCGAAGAAATCCACTGCGACCAATACGGCCGCATCAAAGTGCAGTTCCACTGGGACCGCGAAGGCCTCGCCGACGACAAAACCAGCTGCTGGCTACGCGTCTCCAGCGCCTGGGCCGGCGACCGCTACGGCGCCATCAACATCCCGCGCATCGGCATGGAAGTCCTCGTCACCTTCCTCGAAGGCGACCCCGACCAACCGCTGGTGACCGGCTGCCTGTACCACAAGGAAAACCCGGTGCCGTACGCACTGCCGGCGAACAAGACGCGCAGCGTGTTCAAAACGCTCAGCTCCCCGGGTGGCGGTGGGTATAACGAACTGCGCATTGAAGACAAGAAAGGTGCGGAGCAGATCTACATTCATGCGCAGCGCGACTGGGATGAAAACGTTGAGCACGATCAGAAGATTCGGGTCGGGAATGAACGTCACGACACCGTGGTGAAGAACACCTACACCGAGCTGAAGGCCGAAGAACACCGCACCACGATTTCCGACCGCAAGATTGAAGCGAAGCTGGATGATCACCTGACGATTGGGCAGAACCAGCATGTGAAGCTGGGGACTGCGCAGCTGACCAGCGTGGGGAAAGAGATACACCTCAAGGCTGGGGACAAGATCGTTATTGAGGCGGGGACAGAGCTGACCATTCTTGGGGGTGGGAGCTTTATCAAGCTTGATGGCGGTGGGGTTACGGTGGTTGGGCCGGTGATCAAGATCAATGCGGGTGGCTCGGCTGGGTCCGGCACGGGGATCGGGATTAAACCGCCAGTGCTGCCGGGGGCGGCGGATAAGGATAAGGCGGGGAGTTTGATGGATCAGGCGTTGTTGAATGCGCCGCCTGAGAAGGTTAAGCCGAAGGCTTTTTTTGTGTTTTCTGAGTGATCGACATGAATGGTGTTTTGAAGAAGAGCAATGGCATCACGATGGCGGTTTTCACCGCGTCGCTGTTGAGCCTGTTTCATGGCAGCGCTTATGCGGATGAATGTCCGTCCGAGGACTTTTCCCAGTTTCTGCCAGCGTTTTCTGCGAATGCCGAAACTCAGCAGCGGTGGACTGCAATGACGGTGAAGTCGCTGGTTTTGAAACCGGTGGGAGATCATGGGGTTTTTGAGCCTCAAACGATGGGGCTTACTAGCACCAATTTAGCGTTTCCGTTGATGGCGCCTGTAGGCGCGGACAAGACTGAAGGCGTAGAGGTTGAGGCGATTGACGATAATCATTTCAACGTAGTGGATAAGCGAGCAGGTAATAGCAACATCAAGATTTTTAACTTTTCTCTCCAAGCGTGTTGGGTGCTTGAGGGGGTTGAAGATTGGTCGATCAGTGAGAAAGATCTCGTAGAGACGAGCAAGCCCCGCATGAGCGAGGCAGAGAATTTTTGCTTTCAACGTGCAGAGGCCTTTAGAGGTCTAGGGGGGCTGGAGCAGTACCGACTCACAGGTGAGTTGTTTGAAGCTTCCTTGGAAAACTATCTATGCGCAGCCGCTTCCGGCGATCCCCAGGCTAGTTTGAATGCAGCAAGCTTGAGTCTTTCCGGAATGGCTCCGCAGTTGCAAACGGAGAAGGTTGAGCAGCTATTCAAGGCAGCAGCGACCACTCTGCCTGAGGGGGCGATGAGCCTCTCGTTGTTCTATTGCGATGGAAACAATATTTCCTCCAATGGCCCTTGCCAGCATCCAGCACAGGCTGAGGAAGCGCTGACGCAAGCGGCCCGTATGGGAAGTGCTTTTGCGATAAATGCACTCGGGCGTGCCTTTGAAACTGGAGAGCTGGTAACGAAGGACATGTCCCGGGCGGTTGCGTGCTACCAAGTGGCTGCCAAAAAAGGCAGCAAAGGGTCTATCGCACATTTGGAACGTCTAAATAAACAGACCGCTGAAATTACTAAAGCCAGCTATTGCTACTGATTATTGCAGGAAGCAGAAATGACAGAGCCACTAGATTTATCAAGTAACTATACGAGTGCTAACTATAGATATAAGGAAGGTGGGGATGGTTTTGTCGTAGAAAATGGCAAAAAAATCGTCGATTGCTCTCATATGGTAAACCTGTTGCTCACAGGTGCTGGATATCAAGTTCCTTACCAGAACACGGCGGGGCTAAATAGTGCGGCCGCACTTCAATACTATGATGTAATTAGTCCTGCTAATGTGAGGCGAGGAGATATCGTACTCTGGATTAACGTAATCTCTAATCGAGATAATAAAACGCTAAATCATACGGGTATCGTAGAACACTATAATAGTACGCTGGACTCTCAATATGGTGAGTTTTTTGGGGCGCAAAGCTCCGGTCCAGCTACTGCAAAGTTTGGTGCCTATAGCAAAGCATATTTTTGGCCAGTCCCTACAAAGTTTCTAAGGGTTAAGGAGTCGACTCGGACGGGGGAAGGATCCGCACCTGCACCTGCACCTGCACCGGTAGAATCTACACCATTAATGAACTTTCAGTACCCGTTTAGAAAAGCGGATGGATCGCAATTTAAGGATGCTGAAGAAATCTTCAAAGCACTTGAGAGTGAAAGCGCAGGTAACTTTTTACTTGGGAGTCATGGATTTTGGCATGGCGGTATTCATATCACGCATAAGACTGCTCCGCAGTGTGTGAGAGATGAGCCTATTCGTTGTATTGGAGATGGTGTCGTCGTAGCCTATCGATTGAATGAGGATTATTTAAAGACGGAGTTTGAAGGTTCGAGTGCTACAGAGGAATTGGAGTACTCAAATTCATTCTGCCTTGTCAAGCACGACTATAAATCACCACCTAATAAAGAGGTCGTGCCCAATACTAGTAATGAACTCGTATTTTATAGCCTGTACATGCATTTGCTGCCATATCAGAGGTACGCGGATGAACCGGAACAGACGGGCCCTCAAAAAATAAAGATGATCGCAAGTGGGTTTAAAGCTCGAAGCGATGTTGCTGGCGCAACTGGCTGCATCGAATATGGTTCGATTTCTGCTGGAACTGAAATTGAAATACTTGAAGAGCACTCTGATCACATCCACGCGAAAGGCAAACTAATTAAAGGTACAGTAGGTGGACGCACGCCAGGACAGGATTTCTGGTTCGCCTACAAGCAAAACGGTGTTGCATACCCAAGAGGTGATGGCAGTGCGAGCTGGAAAGCAATAACTGCACCGGAGCGGAAGAAGCCAGATTATTGGAAGGGCAAGGTCAGAGCGATAGTTTCCGGCTCTGGGCTTACCTTAAGGGTAGCCCCCTCACCCCAGAGTAACGGCGCTGTAGCTGGGGCTGCAATGAGACAGGTAAATAGTCTGGGGCAAAACGAAGATTTAGTACTTTGTACAAATAGCGTAATAGAATTTGATAGTGGAAAAGTTTTTAACCTGAAGATTGGTTCTAAACTTTACAAAATGGCGGAATGTTCCTTCGTGCCAAGTATTTCCAGTGCTACAACCGGTTTGAAAAGCCATTCTACTCCTGTCCCAGCAACTTTTTGGGCTTGTGTTGAAAAGCCTTATGTTCAATTGCTGGGGTTGGTTCCTACGGAGTTTGATAAGGTTGTGCCGATGGACACGGCAATTAAGGCAGGTGACATAATCGGTTTTCTTGGTTTGAATGAAACATTAGCAGGTCCTGATGGAGGGGTTTCGAGAAATTATCAAGTTCACGTTGAAATTTTTTCGGCAGATCCGAGAATTGAGGATTTTCTGAAAAATAAAGCAACTTTGAAGCAAGGGAAGCAATACTTACACTTGCCAGCAAATACGACCTTAAAAGGTAAGCCTCCTGTAACCGAAAGCGTGACAATCTCGAATGAGAAATTTGTAGAGCTCGGGAAAACTGTTCTCTATAAGGACGCTGAAGAGTGGTATGAGGTAACCGTATTTGATAATACAGAGAGCAAATCAGGTTTGCTCAAAAAAGAAGGCGCGGAGCTTCTTAGTCAGCATGACTGGGAAAAACTAGGCTTTCGCATCGTTAAGGAATTAAATTCAAATTCTGATGGTTTTCTGGATCCTGATGATATGCCAGAGTTCTTCCAGAACTTATATAGGGGCTTGGATCGATTTGGTAATAATGATCAAAAAGTTACTCCCGAGGATTTTCCGATTGCACTTAAGAATCTGGATTTAAGAGATCACTGGTCAAAGCTAATTGCATATCACCCTACGGAGTGGAAATCCAAGTCGGACTCTGCCAAATGGGCGCGGCTGGACACGATGCTAGAAAATTATCCATCTGTTCTAAAGCACGAAAAAGAACGAATAGATAGTTTAATATTTTGGGATGATCCAGCTATACAATCTAAAGGGGTAGGCGATGGAGTTGTATGGCATTTTCATCCAATCGCGCTCATTGGGAATATGATGCCATCGTCCGGGAGTAATGTCTGCAAAAAGTGTGGCAGTAATATAGCATTAACAAATGCATTGATGCGGAGTATTTGTCCATCCTCCGTAACGGATACTTTTGTAAGTGAGTTTGTCATGGTGGCGAACGAGCTTTTCCCTAAGTATGGAGTAAATACCTGTGCTCAGGTATTTCATATAATGGGGCAGGGTAAGCACGAGACTTTTCAATTTTCTGCGTTTAGGGAAAGTTTAAATTACACTCGTCGTAGCTACACAGCCGAGAAACTATATAGAATGGCGCCAACCGCTATTAATGATGGTTTTGCAAGGCTGGGGATGTCACTAACCAGAGAAGAGAAGCTTGAGTATATAGATCAGCATCTGATTGCAAACGATCCAGCGTATGGTAAACATAGCTTTGGTAGCAATCAGTACCCTCATAACGACTATAGGGGGAGAGGCCTTCTTCATTTGACCCACTATGCTAACTATCGTGAATGTGCTGTAGCGATAGGTGTGAATATCGATGCTAATCCGAACCTGGTACAGGACAATATGAGGGTTGCATTAGAGTCTGGTCTATGGTTTTGGAAGGCGAAAGGTATTGGTTCACTTGCGGATGCAAGTTCACCTGATGTAGATGCGAAGATTAAATCTGTGACTAGGATTATCAACTCTGGGCTGAAAGAACTTGATCAGCGAGAGAAGTTTACTAAAGAAGTTGCTGAGAAATTCAAGGTTGTGTTCGGGGGCTGTTCGTTATGAAGCGCTTATGTAAATTTTCATTGTTAGTTTCATTTTGCCTGTCTTCGGTGGCTTCGCTAGCTTGCGAGGTCCCTGAGAGTAAAGTGTACCATTCGATCCCGACAAAAGACGGTGCGATTGTTTTTGATCTCGTTCCTATAGAGGATGAGGCGAGCAGTGAAGATTCGAACAATCAAGTGGGTATTGATGTTAACTATGTTGATTGTTTGAGTAAATCTAAGAAGCTCGTTGGGCAGTTACCGTATTTGGCAGACACAGGAAAAGTCCGCTCGGCATTTTTTTCTGATGTTCAAGGTAGTTCCGAGAAAGAGCTTTTTGTAATACACAGTGTGGGAATACATTCAGACACCGGAGTTAGATATTCTGGTGAATATTACAGCGTGCATGTTTACAAAAAGAGCGAGAGTGGTTATTCAAGGGATGAGCGAGTCTCCAAATATTTTGGTGAGGGTGGCGATATATTGGCAGACGATTACCAGAATCTAATGTATGAATTTCCTTACAAGGATCAATTGTCTGTTAGTAATAAACTTGCGACTCCAGCGTTTTCTAAATGGAATGAAGGTGTGCCGGTTCAGCTGACAATAAATAAAAAAGCTACAATTTATAGCTCTCCAGTTTTTGACGATGTCACTCGTATGTATTTGGTTTCCGGGGATAGGGTTGAGCAGGAGGCTGTTGAGGCTGGCTGGCTTTCGATTATGTTTAAAACACCGAAAGGCAAAGAAATACGCGGATGGATCTTGTGTGGCGATGCGGGTGGATGTTGATGTCGTCGAGCATTGGCAAAGAGGGTAACAAATGAAGCGGCGGATAAATGAACGCCCCAAGCATCTCGCAACCCGCTTTGCGAAGTTCAATGCCTGAAAGCGTGAATCAATGAAAAATATATATTCGCTCCCTAGCTTTTTACCGTTAGCTTTTTTGCTTTTCAGTTCGGTGGCATTTTCTGCGAGTTCCGACTGTGGCAAAGCTTCAACGGACGTAGAAAGGAAAATTTGTCGTTCTCCTTCCTTGTCCGCAATGGATGAAAAGCTAAGTGAAGTATTCAAGTCGATAAAAAATCGGCGGGTTTTTCAATTAATCGAAAGTGAATGGCTTGAGTCGGAGCGTAACTCTTGTGAGTCAGTGGAGTGTTTAGAGGACTCTTATGTTCGGCAGATACGCTTTCTGTCGCCGGTTCCTATTGCGCCTAGGCCGACTCAGAAAGATATTAAGTTAATGTTGGGGGATAAGCCTTACAAACAGTTTGAACGCTCATGGAAGGTCATTGATTTAGCATGGCTTCCCAATGAAAAAGGGGCTGTTGAACGATTTGTGATCTCCGCTGAAACAATTTCAGGCATGTTGCATGTCATCGTGTTCGAAGGGCATTTTGATGCGGCGATGATTGCGTACCGGGGTAATCTATATGAGTACGTTGATCGCAACGACAGGCCGGTATTGCACACGATTGCGAAAGATATCGGTTTTGATGGTGCTTTCAGTTTGGGTTCAAACGACGAAGGGAAAAGATTCGCGGGAATCTTGGATGGGGCGTTTTACTATCGACAGCAGCTCTCTAAGAATCAGCTGCGGGGGATGGTTTATAAGCTCGGTTCAAAATCTCCGCCATTGGAAAGCAGTTTGCTGTTCCAGCAGTGGCCAAATGCTGATGAAAATGCTGTTAGTGGTTTGACATTCGGTTGGGGTGGTGAGTATGGAAAATTGCAAGCGTACTACTCGCACATCTCAGGGTATGAAACGATAGCGCAGGCTGGTCGGCCCGAGGCCGGTTGGAATATATATGCTCCGATTTGGAGCAAGTCACGGCCGACGTTTTATTTCAAGAATGGTGATGAAACTATTTGGCGTGCCAATGTTGCGGATAAGACGTTAACAAAAATTGCGAAGGCTAGTGATGAAGGAATGATCCAGAATCCTACCCCTGTCGATATTAATGGGCGCGAAGCAGTCGTTTATCTGAATGGATCTACTCTGAAAATGGCTATCTCCCTTGAAGAATAGGCTCGAATTAAAAATACACTTTCGCAAAATATTGTTGGAATTTGCTTTGAGTAAATATCTTATTCCGGTGCTGCCCGCCGTGCTGATTGGTGGTTTATCTCTGTTGGGGGGACATGCATTTGCTGACGATGCATGTGCCGATATCACTACGAACTCTCAGAGGGAAAGATGTTCTGTGAGTGCCAAGGTTGCTGCAGATAAGCAGTTGAATACCAGTTATCAAGAACTGATGGTTCGGCTCGAAGGTGGGTATCAAACTGATCCAGTTCTTGCGGCGAGCCAAAAGGCAACGGTTCAGGAGGCTCAGCGCGCCTGGATCAAACTGCGCGATACCGATTGCCAGGTCGATGCGTTGGAGGCGGAACGGGGCTCTTCGGCGCATGTGGCAGCGGTGAACAATTGCATCGCCAGTATGAGTCGTGACCGTTCAGTGTTTTTGGACAATATCGCGTCCGATATCGGGAGTGGCCCGACAATTGGACGTGGCTCGTGCCCTACGCAAGACTTTGCACAGTTTCTTCCAGCATTCTCCGCTAATGCCGAATCGCAGAAGCGACTAACTGCGCAGGCCGTGAAGCTATTGGTGTTGAAGGGGACGTCGGATATAGGACGGATAGTGACTCACGTCACTGCAGTGGTGGGGCGCGAGATGGCGTTTCCCTTAATGGCTGCGGTGCCAGATGGGAAAGTCGAAGGAATAGAAGTCGAGAAGGTAGATGATCGTCACGTTGACGTTGTGGATAAACGTGCCGGAAACAGCAATATCAAGATCTTCAACTTTTCGCGTAAAGCCTGCTGGACGCTTGAGGGGGTTGAGGATTGGTCGATTCCCGAAAAGGAGCTTTCTGTAGCCAGTACGCGCTCATTGAGTCGTGAGGAAAATTTCTGCTCACAGCGTGCACAAGGGTTTATTAGTTTGGGTGGTCTTGAGCAATATCGACTCACAGTGGAGCTTTTTGAAGCGGCTTTGGAAAATTACTTGTGTGCAGCTGCTTCAGGCGATCCTATTTCCAGTGAGTCTGCGGCTAGGCTGAGTCTGTCGGGTATGGCTCCGCAGTTGGAATACAGCAAAGTTGAGGCTCTTTTCAAAGCAGCAGCTTTGAATTCACCAGGAGGCGCTGAGGGTCTGGCAAGCTTCTATTGTTTTGGCAATGAAACGGCCGGAAGCGGACCGTGCCAGCGGCCAATTGATGTTGAGAAAGAGCTTATTCGTGCCGGCTCCATGGGGTCAGCGCATGCAATTGTCGCGCTTGGTGACTACTGGAAGAGTGGCGATCTCGGCGAGAAGGATATTCCTCGTGCCTTGGCTTGCTATCAGCTAGCCGCCGACAAGGGATACGAGTCAGGTCTCGATGCTGCTAAGCGACTTCGGTCGGAAGTGATTGAGCCAATAGCTCCGAGCAAATGCTACTAAATGTGCAACCGAGCGGCGGGAGCCGTGGAGGTCGTCGGCGAGGTCTGAGGCAATGACGCTTATGGACAGGCGGTCTTCGGAGGCGTTGGCCATGAGTGCTTCGGCGTGGGTGCCGGGGAGAGGTTAAAGAGGCCGGTCTCGCGTGTTGCGTTTGGTTCAGTGGGCAGTTTGACGTGGTGGTCTATGGCGCGTTCGGCGGCTTTGTGGAGTTTCTTGGATTCCAGCGATTCAATTGAATGTATTGGAGCAGGTGGCACTCAGTGAATGGAAATGCGTACAGGGGCATTCAGTTGAGCTTGCCCCAATCTTGTTTGAGGTGGGTGTTCGCATTCTGCACGACACTTCTATCACCGACATTGTTTGCTCAAGATTCCACCTGCGAGTTTCATGACGTTCAGCCAATGCTGGAGCTCGTCAGCTGTGTCAGCAAGGGCGCAATTGCAGTCCTGAAACTTTCGCCACTTCATCAGTCAACTTATGAAGGTGATCTAGACGGCCTCCCCACGTTTATCGTGCGGGGTAAGGACCTCGCCGAAGTCACGAAAACTGTGGGAATGAGTTCTTTATCGTCGCCATACAACTTGCTTGTCAAGCTGCCGAATGCTGAGGCAATCATGCACTTCGATGGACTTCCTGAATCAGCCAGTACGAAATTGGCAATGTCAGGCTGGGTGCTGACGGATGCGCGGGATGTCGTGTATGGAAGGCAGGATGGCGGGGAAGGTCCGGGGATTGTATGCAGCACCCATGAAAAAGCGACCGGCTATGAATATGTGGTCGTGACGCAATGTAATGCCTTTTATGAGGAGGATATTGCTAGGTTGAAGGAGCTGCTCGTCTTGATTGACGCTCACTCAGTGCGATAGCGACAAAACGTATTGTGTTCGAGCGACTGAAAACACCCATTTTCCTTTAAACTCCCCACCCCCAAGGAACGCGCTCAGGACACGGAATGCCAGCCCCCTCGATCTCCCTTCGCCCAGCGTTGGTGCTCTGGCTATACGCAGCCGCAATCGTGCACATTCTTGCCGGCCTCACCCTGACGTGGGCCGGGCATTCCGGATTACTCGACGGCTATCTGCACACCCTCGAACTCGCATTCTGGGGCGCCGATCCGGTTCCCACCGCCGGCCACGAACAACAAGTCTGGTGGCTCGCGCTATTCGGCGCGACGCTGCAAAGTTATTCGTTGTACATGCTCGCGCTGGTGCACTTGGGCAATCGCTTGAAAGCCCCGGCGATGTGGGGCTGGTTGACCGCTGGCATCCTGTTATGGGCGCCGCAGGACATGTGGCTCTCAGCGCAACAACAGGTCTGGTCGCACCTGTGGCTCGACGGTTTTGCGTTGCTGGTGTTGTTGCCGCCACTGTTCTGGCTGTATCGGCATGACCGCCGGAAGTCTCCTGCAGTAAAGACAACGAGCCTGTCCAACCCGTTTGCCGGTGGCGCTTTCAAACGTGTGCTGATCACCGGCGGCACCGGATTTATCGGTAAAGCCTTGGTCAGTCAATTACTCGACGCGGGCCACTCCATCAGCGTACTGACGCGCGATCCGTTGAGCGCGGCCAATCTATTCAACGGCCGCATCCGCTGTGTGCATTCGCTCAGCGAACTTAGCCACGACGAAGCCTTCGACGTAGTGATCAATCTCGCCGGTGCCCCTGTCGCCGGCCCACGCTGGACTCCCAAGCGTCAGGCGCAACTGCTCGCCAGCCGAGTCGGCACCACCGAAGCGTTGATGACCTGGCTGAAGAACACCAAGCATAAACCGGCCCTATGGATTCAAGCCTCGGCCATCGGCTTCTACGGCGTGCGCGACGCCAGTGAAAACCTCGACGAACACGCCAGCAAGGGCGACGGCTTCATGGCTGAACTCTGTGCGCGTTGGGAAGCCGCCGCGCAACCGGCCACGGAATTTGGCGTGCGTCAGGTGGTGCTGCGCCTCGGCGTGGTGTTCGGCCCCGGCGGTGCGTTGACGCCGTTGCTGCTGCCGTTCCGCCTGGGTTTCGGCGGGCGCATGGGCGATGGTCGGCAGATCATGAGTTGGGTGCATCGCGACGATGTGCTTCAGGTGATCGCGCGGGCTTTCAACGATGACAATCTGCGCGGCACCTACAACATGGTGGCGCCGGAAACGGTCAGTCAGGCCGCGTTCGCCGAGCAGGCCGGCAAGGTCCTCAAGCGTCCGGTGTGGTTGCATATTCCCGCTGCGCCAGTGCGTGCAATGGCGGGGGAGATGGCGCAGTTGTTCTTCGACGGTCAGTGCGTGGTGCCGCAGCGTTTGACTGAGGCTGGCTACACATTCCGTTTTCCAACCCTCGACGCTGCTCTGCGCGATCTGACCTGAGGATCGTCCATGAGCAAGCCGTTGATGTACCTGCTGGCCGGCAACGGCAGCGCCGCCGATTGGTGGGATGACGCGCTGCCGTACTTCCAGCGCTACGACGTGCTGCCGCTGGAGTTGCCGGGCTTCGGCGCCAATCCGCTGCCACCCTGCGAGGATCTGGCGGACTACGCGCAGACCTTGTTGGCGATGACGCAGAAGGGCAGCGCGATCATGGCGGTCGGGGTCAATGCCTTGCTGGTGCTGCACGCGTTGCAACGTCGGCCCGGACACTTTTCCCGCAGCGTTTTGTTGGCGCCGGTCGGTGCGTTTTTGTGGCAGCGTCGCTTGCCGGCATTGATGTCGCCGCTGCCAATTCGCAAGACCATTCACTGGCTGCTGTCGAACAAACCCACGCTGTTCGCGCGCAAGTTTTCCAACCAGACCTGGACGCCTGCGCAGTACCAGCGCATGGGCGCCGGCTATGCGCGCTGCCGTGCGTTTGTGCCGCACTGGGATCTGATTCGCGCCGACACCGCGTTGCCGCTGCTGGAGTGGATCACCGATCCGGTCGAGTTGGTCTGGGGCGATCAGGACGCTGTACTCGGCATCGAGCAAGCGGCGGCATGGTCGGCGATTCTCGCCCGCGCTGATCTGACCATCAGCTTGAAACCCGGTTGGGGCCATTACCCGTGGATCGACTCGCCCGCGCAGTTCGCGCAGTGGCTGGAGTCGGGCGAGCGCGGGTTTGTCGCCCACACCAAGGGCGGTCGTTTGCGCCTGGCTGAGCTGGCCCGGCAAGCGGTGCCAGCGGCGCTGACGCTCAACGAATGTGCCGATCCGCGTCTGCCGGCATTTCTCGCTGCTCAACCTGATGTGACTTGGGCGGTGCGCTCCTCCAGTTATGGCGAGGATCAGGCCGATTTGGCGAATGCCGGTTTGAGCACGACCTATCTGCGCGAACCGACCGCCAACGTGCCGAAACGCATCGCCGAGCTGACGGCCGAAGGCGTCGAGGAAGTGGTGGTGCAACGCTTCATCACGCCGCTAGTTTCCGGGATCGCGTTTGTGCGCCATCTCTCGGTAGAACTGGAGTGGGTTGAAGGCCATCTCGAATCGCTGGCCGACGGTCACGTCAGCCCCTCGCGAGCAACGCTTTCGCGGCTCGGCGATGCTTGGCGCAGCGGCACGTTCACGCCATCCCCCGGCTTAACCGAAGACCTGCTCTGGCGCTTTCTGCAAGACGTGTTGCGCGTCTTTCACTATGTACCGGGCGACGTCGAATGGGCCTGGGATGGCTCGCAATTGTGGCTGCTGCAATACCGGCCGATCAGCGACTACGGCTGGCGCCGCCACCTGACCGCCGCCAACATCGCCGAGATCCTGCCGCCGCGACCGAGCGTGTTGGTGGAATACGCCCAACGCCGCGCGGCAGCGAGTATCCCGGCGATCATGGCGCGTTGGGATGCGCGAGTGTTGCAGGACAACGAGCCGTTCACCGCTGTGTTCGGTGGCGCGTCCTATATCAACAATGATCTGTTTCTCGCCCGGCTGGCCGACTGGGGCATCAGCGCCGCTAACTACGCCGGTGAAGTCGGCGGCGCGACCCCGCATCTGCCGTGGCAACCGCTGAAGATACTCCGTTCGTTGCCGCTGTTTTTGCGTATGCAACGCAAGGCTCGCGGCCATTTGCTGAATCTTGAAAACGGTTTGCAGCGCTTCGATCGGGAACTGGCCGAACTCGTCGCCCAAGCTGCCGATGGTCAGCAATTGGCAGACTGGTTCACTCGGTTTTACGTGTTCGTGGTGCAAGGCAATCTGTGCATCGCCACGGCACTGGCCAGCAGCGGTGGCGATTGGCTGGGTCGCCCGCCGACTGCTTACGACAACCTTGAAAACAGTCCGCATCGATTGCCGTGGGAAACCGATCCGGCCACCCCTCGGCCCGCGTCGAGCGATCTGCCGCTACAGCCATTCCCGCAATGGTCTGGACTGATCCGCCTCGCGCATTCGACCGGCCTGCCGGGCCTACGCGGTTACTACCTGCAAGTACGCGAGTGGTATCGCGACAACCTCATGCGCATCTTCTTCCGCCTGCATCACGCGATGCCGCTGGCGGATCGCGAGCACTGGTTTGCACCGCATCCCGACGTTCGCACCCGAGACGGCAGCTTCTGGCAGGACGGTCGCGAAGGTGCGGAGCAGGCGACCGGGTTCATGATTTATCCGGGGCAAGTGCGGGGCATCCTCGGCGAGGACATCTTGCTGGAAGACACTCTCGATCCGGGGCGGCACGCGCATTACCAAACAGCGCGGGCAGTGATTGCGCGGATGGGTGGGCGGTTGTCGCATGGCTCGACGTTGCTGCGCGAATTGCGAAAGCCGTCGGCGGTGATGCCGCAGGTGGACCCGGCGTGGGTGGGGTGTGAGGTGGTGTATCGGGATGGTGAGTTGAGTCTGGTCAATCCGGGTAACAAGGGATGAACCGGGAGCCGTCGGTTTTAGGTCTTCCATTAAGGAGTTACTACATGAAAGGATTTTCGGCTCTTCTCGGCAGCTTGATATTGGCTGCCACAACCATGGCATTCGCCGCCGACCCCGACTTCAAGGATTATCCCGTCACACCAGTTTTCACCGGCACCCACCATGCACTGGTGCCGCAGGAAAACAGCAATCCGGTGATGGACAGTGCGCGATCAAAAGCCTTGAAAGGCAAGGTCAACTTCGCCGGCCATTACATCCTCAACCCGTTGGGTTGTGGCGGCGGTGCCATCTGCGCCGAAGTGCTCGATGCACAAACCGGTGAAGTCTCTGGCGGTCTGCCGAATGCCTACGACGGCAGCACCTTCGCCATGGCTTACAAACCCGACAGCCGCTTGATCCTTATTTCCGGTATCACCCTCGACGGCGAAGAAGACGCTCAGGGGAATTCGCTGGAAAGCGTCAACCGGGATCGTTACTACGAGTTTGTGAACAACGAATTTCGGTTGCTGACGATGACAGACGCAGAAACGCCGCCGCTTGATTAAGGATTAGGGGATGAACCGCTTACTCACGGGCTGTCTTTCTCTGTTGCTCTCGCTTCCGGCCGTCGCCGCTCCGACCGATGCCTACACCCAGCGCGACGTTATGCAATGTGGCGGCGTTGAAGTGGTGTTGGTGTCGTCCTGCCGATCAGTGACGGTGGAGGACACCGCCGACCACGTGCTGCCGGTTTGCTCCGACCAGACCATCAACATCGGCGGCAAAGTGCTTCGGCGTGATGTCGGCAAGGTTTCCCAACTCACCTCGGACGGGGTGAAGACGAAGATGCTGAGCAACGTGGTGGTGGCAATGGATTGTGTGACAGGTAGCAAGGGCAGCCTTGTTTCAATCGGTGGTTACGGCGGTTGCGGTGCCTGCCCGGAGTGGCGTGGGTATTACTCGACGGCAGGACGGCTGGAGCAATATAGCTTCGATAATACCCAGCGCTCGTTTGGTTCGAAGGGCTCCCGGGGAGTGCTGATGGAGGCCTATGGCGTTACCAAAAGGCAGCTGCAATCGGAAAGCCCGGCGGTGAAAAGGATTGAATATGGCCAGCCTTAAGTGGGTGTTGATGTTCGGCAACTTGGTTGCCGCCAGCGCCTTTGCCGAAGAGCCGCCAATAGTTGGCATTGACGGGCACACAGTGACGTTACAAGCAAAAAAGTGGACTTCACCTGTGGTGGAGTCTGCCACTGCCTGGTTCACGGCAAATGGAAAAACGTTTCCGCTCTTCCATGCTGGCATTGGTACTCAGGCCTATCCCGAATGGCTTAGCCCCGATAAGAAAACCTTGTTGGCGACCCCGGTGGAGTACGGCGTAGTCATAGGTGAGAACGGTGAGGAAATAGCGACATCACAGGGGCATTGCGCTGTGATTTCGATGGAAACCGGTTGCGTGTTGGCTGAGAGTTACGAAAGGTTTTGTGAGGGTAACTGGGAGGGCCATCAGTGGGTTTCCGAAGAGGGCGGGGTGCTCAACCCTGCCTTGGAAACCAAACCTCCCAAGGAACTGCTGAAACATGTCTTGAACCTCGAAACGGCGCAGTCCCGCGCCGAATCCCTTGAGTGGAGCATGAGTTTTTTAAGCCCGGAGTCCTACATGGCGTGTCATCCCCCGGCGCAAAATGTTCAAGCCTACAACGACCTCGGCTTTTATCTGGCGGAGGGCGGTAGAGATGAGCTGGCGCTGAAGTTTTATCGCGGCGTTGAGGCGGTGGGCAAGCGTACGGTGTTGATGTTGAACATGGCGGATTCCTTGTGGCGACTTGATCGAAAAGAGGAAGCACAGCGCTATTACCGCGAGTACGGCGAAGCGATGACTGCCGCTGGCAAGGCGCAGAAAATTCCGCAACGCGTCGTTGAGCGATCAGAGTTTCAGGGAATGAAAAAATGAACAGGTTTGCCCGCTTTATCGTGTTGGCCCTTGGGCTGATGTTCACTTCAATTGCGCTCGCTGAGGATACTTGCAAGGTCATTACCGTAAGTTGGCAATACCTGGAATGCGTTGAAGCCGACCGTAAAGCGGCCGACGCAAAACTTAATGCCAGCTACAAAAAACTGATAGCGCGTTTCGCGTCTCAGCGAGAGGAAGACCCTGCACAAGCTGAGGCATTTATTGCAATCGCCAAAGATTCACAACGTGCCTGGCTCAAGTTGCGCGACACCACATGCTTGCTGGAGGCCACAGAAGTACAACCCGGCTCACAGGCGCAGTCCTTGATGATCAGTCTGTGTGTGGCACGGATAAGTCTGGAGCGTGCCGGTTATCTGGAAGCGATCGCATCCGATCGACCGAGTGATGTGATCAATATCAGTCAAGTGTCTGAATCCGCCTCTCGACGCTTCGGCGATGTCGTGGCTCGCTACGTCAGTACCTTCGGCAATCCTTGCCTGACTGTTCAGACTCTCGCGCCCGACGGCAACTGGAGAGTGCTGTCGTCCAGGCAGTTTTGCACTTTCGATGGCAAGAGATTCTGGAGCGACTATGCCGACGCAGGTTTTGAGGATCACGCGTTTGCCGAGGACGGGTTACACGTAACGCTCAGCCTCACGGAGCTTCGTGCACCCGGAGAGAAACGTCTCGCCTGTGTAATTCCGATTCAGAACGCGCAAATCCAAGAGCTGAAATGCGGCGCGCCTGAATCATCGTGATGCCCTCGCGCTAGTTATTGAAGATTGATCAATTCGTCGATCAACAAGGAAGTAATGGAAGTGACCAGGTTTTCAAGTCGTGTGTGCATGCTCGCATCGATCATCGGTCTTACCGCGCAAACGGCAACCGCTGATGACCTGCAAACCATCAAGCAAATGCATCCGCCGGTGGTGGCATCGGTGGGCGAGCAGAAGATCACCGTGTTGTTCTTGAAGAACACGCTCAAAGGTCAGACGACAGGTGGCTACGTTCCCGGTGGTGAGGTTTTTTACACGACAATGAGTGCCACGAAGCCAGAACTCTCGTTTGTGGCGCCGCTCGTGGGTGATGAAGTCGCATCGGTGTTTTTCTTCGAACGAAAATTCCCTGAGCAAGCGGGGAAGTCCCTGTACGTGCTCATGAGGCAAAAAGAGTCAAACGGTGGGTTCGAAGGCTATACCTATTGGACGCTGGAATTGCCACTCATCAAGCAAAGCGAGCAGTTGTCGTTGCGTTTTTTTCGTGGTGATCCGCCAGACCCTGAGTTGCAGGATTGCCGAGACGGCCGAGACCTTGAAAACGGCGTCGATGTTGTGTGTGCCTACAAGGATGCGGCGAGTATCAAAAAGCGCCTGGCAGACCTCGATGCAAAGATCATTGCCGATTCAAAGCTTCAACAGGATCTGCGCCAGAAGTCGCCCAAAACTAACGGCGACGTGACCAGTGTCGCTTGCCCCTCGCCCGACTTTTCAGCGTTTCTCGCAGCCTTCTCCGAGCGCGCCGATGTGCAGAAATCCTTCGTCCAACAACCGCTGAAAATGGTCACGACTGTGGCCGGTGATGCTGAGCCTGAGATGGAAAAGCGCAGCCTCAGCGGTGAGGAACTCAAGTTTCCAATCATCCCGGATCAGGCCAAGCGAGAAGTCCAAGGCCTGACATTGACCGTCAAGGAAGAGCGGGGAGATCACGCCGTCGCCATCCTGCAGAAACCGGATACCGACTATGTCTTCGAATATCGGTTTGTCCGGGGGCAATGCTGGCGGTTGGAAGAAGTGATGGATTATTCGCTCTAGAAAAGGGGACTTAACGTCCCCTTTTTTCATCCGCAAACCGCGTTACGGCTTGGCCGGCGTATTCCGCACTTCAATGTGATCAAGCATCCCTTCCACCATCAACCGAACCCCGTCCGCCATTCTGCTCAGGGCCAGCGCGACCGAGCGGCGAGAGCCGTGGAGGTCGTCAGCCAGATCGCAGGCGATGACGCTGATGGACAGCAGGTCTTCCGAGGCATTGGCCATGAGGGCTTCGGCGTCGGTGCCGGGGGAGAGGCTGAAGAGGCCGGTTTCGCGTTTGGGGTGTGGTTCGAGGGGCGGTTTGAAGTGGTGGTCGAGGGCGCGCTCGGCGGCTTCGTGGAATTTCTTTGATTCGAGAGATTCGTAGGGCGATATATCTGGGGTTTCGGGGGGATTGGGTGTTGGTTTGATCATTTAAATATACCGATTAAGGAGCTAACACCCTTTCGCTCGC
The DNA here is from genome assembly GCF_025706525.1 of Pseudomonas mercuritolerans. Classification (NCBI taxonomy): domain Bacteria; kingdom Pseudomonadati; phylum Pseudomonadota; class Gammaproteobacteria; order Pseudomonadales; family Pseudomonadaceae; genus Pseudomonas; species Pseudomonas mercuritolerans. Next base: position 482,652 of record NZ_JAMSHA010000002.1, on the reverse strand, counting down.
ACTTCGAATTAGGTGGCAGCTGTGTATAGGTGTGCAAGACCGGCAATCGGCAAACCGGCAGACCCGAAGGTCTCCCACACACAGCTGCCATAACGATTTGCGAGCATAAGAAAACGCTCGGTGAATAGCTATAACCGATAGTGTGCCGATGCGGACTTGCACGTCCGTATCGCCGATTTTGCGGCGACCCACAGATCCTATCGATAGCCAGCCAACTCGCCTAGTTCATGGACAGCACCGCACTTTGCAGGAAATTTCCCATAGATTCGCGGGCCGGAAGATCAAAAGATCGCAGGCTTCGCCAGCTCCTACAGGGATGTGTTTCAACAGGTGTAGGACGCTGCTTGCGGAATCGTGACTTGGCAGTCATCGTGCGGGAAAAAGTTCGCATCCTCTTCCAACAGCGTCAGATACTGGCGTTATCGTCCGAATCCCTTACACTGCCCCGGCCGTTCATTTTCCTTTTGAGGCTGTGCGCATGAAATTTCGTTTTCTCCTGTGGATGATGGGTTTGTTGATGGGTAAGGCCAGCCGGACCAATCCTGCGTTCCAGCAGCAGTTGGGTGACAAGGATCTGGTGTTTCAGCTGCAGACGCTGGATGGGAAAGTGGCGCGGCATTTCGTGGTCAAGGATCAGCGCATCACCAGCAAATCTGGCGTGGTGGCGGAGCCGGCGTTTGCGATTGCGTTTAAAGACGCCGGTTATGGCTTTGCCACGATGCAGGCGAAGAACAAGCAGTTGGCGTTTATGCAGGGGATCCAGGACAAGTCGATCCAGCTCAAGGGGAATCCGGCGCTGGTGATGTGGTTTCAGGGGTTGATGAAGTATTTGTTGCCGAGGAAGGCTAAGCCTAAGGCTTGAGTAGAAGGGATGTTGTGGCGAGGGGATTTATCCCCGATGGGCTGCGCAGCGGCCCCAAAACCTGAGACCTCGATATAGCTGACACACACTGTTGGCTGGGTTTGCGACTGCTGCGCAGCCGGTCGGGGATAAATCCCCTCACCACAGGTTTTGTGTCAGACAGGTAAATTGGGTTGGATTCATCGCGGGCAAGCCCGCTCCCACAGGGATCGTGTTGATCTTGTGGGAGCGGGCTTGCCCGTGATGCGTTTAGCCCTGGCTGAATTGCGAAGCCAGTTCCCGCAGCAGCACTTCAGCCTCAAGCACTTTGCTGACCACATCATTGGCTTTTTCGCGGCTCAAACCGACACGCTCGAGCAGGGCATCGGGAATATCTTCATCCGGCCCAGAGCCAATCCCGCGACTACGCAGCAGGCGCACGGCCAGGCAGACAAGGTTCGGGTATTCGGCGTAGGCGCCGTCGTAGCTCGGGTCGTGCTGGAAGCGCAGGGCGGTGGCCAGCTCATCGGGCATGTCCCAGTAGCGCATCAGCCACGAGCCGATCTGTTCGCGGCTGATACCCAGCAGGTGTTGCTCGATGTAGCTGTGGCACAGGTGCGGGTTGACCTCCAGGTGGCGGCAGATCAGTGAGAAGTGCGGCGGGAACACGTGGGCCAGCAGCAAATAGCCGAAGTTGTGCAGCAGACCGGCGAGGTAGGTCAGGCCGGCTTCCGGGCGCTGGGCGCGCGGCATGGCGCGGGTCAGGCCTTCGATGACGGCGGCGGTGTAGATCGACTGCTGCCAGTACGGCGTGGTGTGTTGCGGGTGGTCTTTGGGCAGGCTCAGGGTCTTGCCGAGGGCCAGGCCCAGCGCCAGGTTGATCACCAGATCGAAACCCAGCACACGAACGATTGCGTCTTCAACTGAACGAATCTTGCCCGGCGAGGCGTAATACGGCGACGCCGCCCAGCTCACCACTTGTGCGGCCAGTGCCGGATCGGTTTCAACCACGCCAGTGATGTCGTCGATTGTGGCGTTCGGATCAACGCGCAACTTGATGATTTTTTGTGCAGTCTCGGCCAGCGGCGGAATCTCGATGGTCGCCTCCAGACGCTGCTGAATGCGCCGCGCGGTGAACGCCTGCACGGCCTGGGTGATTTCCTCGCGGTCATCGTCCGGGCGGTCGAGGTTCGGGCGGATGCTGCTCAGGGCTTCGCCGAAGTTGGCGGCGCTGGCTTTGGTCAGCATCGATTTGAAGTCTTCGCTGCTGATTTCCAGCAGCAGGCCCGGCTCGCCGGAGTTGATCAGCAACTTCGGCTCGCGCAGCAGGCTTTCTTCGTAGAGGCACGGCGAACTGGTCAGCGCCGGCAGGCCCGGCAGCAGGCTCAGATTGTGTTTGCCGAGCATCTTCTCCAGGCGCTCGGTGGACACGGCTGTGAGGCGGCGGCCAGTGAGTTCGGCGAGACGATTGAGATCCAGCAACTGGCTCTGTGGAAACAGCACCATCAACGCGCCCACGGCGTCATCCAGCAACACGGCCTGCACTTTGCGCGAGGCATTGAGGCCGTGGTGGTCGAGCACTTCTTCGTAGGCAACGCCCAGCTTGTTGAGCAGCAGCCGAATAACAGACGGAGCTTGCGGAGATTCGGGGACGAGAGCAGCTTCGGTCATGGTCTGTATCCGTTTTTGAAACAATGGCAGGAGTATAACCAGCTCTGTAGGAACGATCCTGCACAAACTGCGACGGTGCTCACACTTGGCCGTATTGCTGCCCATGCCGCAGCCAACGGTCGAGCAATGGGCTGACGTGGGTCGGCCAGCGTTCCAGCAAAGCCTGGGCGGCATCGCGCACGGCGGGCAGCAGGTCGGCGTCGCGCATCAGGTCGGCGACCTTGAATTGCAGCAAGCCAGTCTGGCGGGTGCCGAGCATTTCCCCGGGGCCGCGCAGTTCGAGGTCTTTTTCGGCGATGACGAAACCGTCGTTGGTCTCGCGCATGATGCCCAAACGCTGACGGCCGATCTGCGACAGCGGCGGATGGTAGAGCAGCACGCAATGGCTGGCCGCGCTGCCCCGACCAACACGACCGCGCAACTGGTGCAGTTGCGCGAGGCCGAGGCGCTCGGGATTTTCAATGATCATCAGGCTGGCGTTGGGCACGTCGACACCGACTTCGATCACCGTGGTGGCGACCAGCAGTTGCAGGTTGCCGGCCTTGAACTCGGCCATCACTGCAGCTTTTTCAACCGGCTTCATGCGCCCGTGAATCAGCCCGACTTTCAATTCGCCGAGGGCGGCGGTGAGGTCTTCGAACGTGGTTTCGGCGGCCTGGCAAGTCAGCTCTTCGGATTCTTCAATCAGCGTGCACACCCAATACGCCTGACGCCCTTCGGCACAGGCGCTGCGTACTCGCTCGATGACTTCGACGCGGCGGGTGTCGGTGACCAACACGGTGTTGACCGGCGTTCGCCCGGGCGGCAGTTCATCGAGGATCGAGGTGTCGAGATCGGCGTAGGCACTCATCGCCAGCGTCCGTGGAATCGGCGTGGCGGTCATGATCAGTTGGTGCGGGCACATGCGCCCGCCGACGCCTTTCTGCCGCAATGCCAGACGCTGTTGCACGCCGAAGCGGTGCTGTTCGTCGATGATCACCAGCGCAAGGTTCTTGAACTGCACTTCGTCCTGAAACAGCGCGTGGGTGCCGACCACCATCGGCGTGCCGCTGGCGATCTGCTCCAGTGCGGCTGCGCGATTCTTGCCCTTGAGCTTGCCGGCCAGCCACGCGACTTCAATGCCCAGCGGTTCGAGCCAGCGCTTGAAGGTGATGAAGTGCTGTTCGGCGAGGATCTCGGTCGGTGCCATCAGCGCTACCTGATAACCGGCCTCCAGCGCTTGCAGCGCAGCGAGGGCGGCGACCACGGTTTTCCCCGCGCCAACGTCACCCTGAATCAGGCGCAGCATTGGTTCGTGCTGGCTGAGGTCGTAGGCGATTTCGTTGCCGACTCGCTGTTGTGCGCCGGTGGGGTTGAAGCCGAGGTTTTTCAGGTATTTCGGTGGCAGCCTGGTGGCTTTCGGCATCGCTGGTGCGCGCAGTGAACGCATGCTTTCGCGCAGACGCTGTTGCGACAGTTGATGCGTCAGTAATTCTTCAAAGGCCAGGCGATGCTGCGCCCAGTGATGACCGAGGGCGAGTTCGTCGACATCGGCATCGGCGGGCGGGTTGTGCAGGTAGCGGATCGCGTCGGCCAGCGGCGCCAGTTGATAGTCGCGGGCGAGTTCGGTCGGCAGCCAGTCGGGCAGGGTGCTCGGCTTGAGCAGTGTCAGGGTCTGCATGCACAACTGGCGCAGGCGCTGCTGGGTCAGGCCTTCGGTGAGCGGATAGATCGGGGTCAGGGTTTCGTCCACTGGCGGTGGTTCATCACCGGTGATCGCGCGGTATTCCGGATGATAGATTTCCAGGCCTGAGGCGCCGGGCCGGGCTTCACCGTAGCAGCGAACCCGCGTGCCACGCTTGAGCCCTTCCTTCTGCGCGTTGCTGAAATGGTAGAAACGCAGACTCAGGCCGCCGGTACCGTCCTGCAAGCGCACGACCAGACTGCGACGGCGACCCATGACCACATCGGCGCCGCTGACGGTGCCTTCAACCACGGCGTCCTGTCCCGGTCGCAATGCACCGATCGGCACCACGCGGGTGCGATCCTGATAACGCAGCGGCAGGTGGAACAGCACGTCCTGCAGATTCTCGAGGCCGACCTTGGCCAGTTTCTCGGCCATGGCCTCGCCGACACCCTTGAGTGCCGTCACCGACACTTGCGACAGCTCCTTCATGACGCTCGCTTAACCGGCCGTAACCGGCGCCGTTGGCTTGGCCACCGAGCACAGGCGAATGGAATCGGCGAGGATCTCGATGGCTTTCGGCCGTGGGAAGCTGGCGCGCCAGGCGATCGCCACGGTGCGGAACGGCACCGGCGCGGTCAGTGGGCGCACTTCAATCACGCCCGGGGCGTAGTGATGGCTGTCCACTGCCGACAATGGCAGGATCGAGATGCCCAAGCCGGAGGCGACCATGTGGCGAATGGTTTCCAGCGAGCTGGATTCCACCGTGGTGTGCTTGGCGCCGTCGTTGCCCTTGGTCAGCGTCGGGCAGGCCTCGAGCACCTGATCGCGGAAGCAGTGGCCTTCACCGAGCAACAGCAGGCTCTTGTCGTTGAGCAGGCCGGCGTCGATGGATTCTTTCTTGGTCCACGGGTGCTGGGCCGGCATCAGGACGTAGAACGGCTCGTCGTACAGCGGCAGGGTCAGCACGTCGGCTTCGTTGAACGGCAGGGCGATGATGATGGCGTCGAGTTCGCCGTTGCGCAGTTTGTCGCGCAGCACGTGGGTAAAGTTTTCTTCGATGTACAACGGCATCTGCGGGGCAACCCGGTGCAGTTGTGGAATCAGGTGCGGGAACAGGTACGGGCCGACGGTGTAGATGGCGCCGACTTTCAGCGGTGCGGTCAGCTGGTTCTTGCCGGCCTGGGCCAGTTCGCGAATGCCTTGGGCTTGTTCGAGGACTTTTTGTGCCTGGGCGACGATGCCTTCGCCGACCGGGGTCAGGCGCACGGCGCTTTTGCTGCGCTCGAAAATCAGCACACCGAGTTCGTCTTCAAGTTTCTTCACGCCCACCGACAGCGTCGGCTGACTGACGTGGCAACGCTCGGCGGCATGGCCGAAATGCTGCTCTTGGGCGAGTGTGACGATGTAGCGTAATTCTGTGAGGGTCATAGCAAGCGTCCATGAAGATGCGCGCCAAGCATACCGGCTGCAATCGATAGACGCACGTTATCAGACTGCGGGCTGAGTGCGACACCGGTCGAGGTCGGTTTGCCGCTCGTTAATAAGGCGAAAAGCAAAAGATCGCAGCCTTCGGCAGCTCCTACAGTTGGAAATGCGATTCCCTGTAGGAGCTGCCGAAGGCTGCGATCTTTTGCTCTGGCTGTTTAGCGGCGACGTTCGAGCGAATAAACAAACGGCGCAACAATTTCGATCGAGCCGTTGTTGAGCATGTCGGCCGGCGGCTTGGGCAGTGGTTGCGCGCGGCGGATCATGTCCAGGGTGGCCCGGTCCAGATCAGCGTTGCCAGAGCGGCCCACCAGTTCGAACGACAGTACATTACCTTCGCCATCGACCACGAAGCGCAGACGATTCAAACCTTCCTTGCCACGCGACTGTGCACTCTGCGGGTACTTTTTGTACTTCTGCAAATGCGCGAGCAGGGTGCCTTGCCAACTGGCCTTGGCCGCCAGTTGCGCTGGCGACGGGCCCGGTGCCGGCTGGGCGGATTTCTCCGTCGGTGCCTGGGTCGGCTGGGTATCGGCCGGTTTCTCCTCGGAAGGTTTTTCCTTCGGCGGCTCGGGCAGCTTTTTCTCGACCGGCTTCGGCGGTTTTGGCTTGGGTTTCGGCTTGGGTTTGGGTACCGCGATTTCCGCTTTCGGTGCTTCAGCCAGTTTCGGGATCGGCAACTCTTCCACCGGAGCCGGTGGCTGCGGCGGCGTGACGACTTTCGGCGGAGCCGGCGGTGGCGGGGCGGGCAACGGGGCCAGCTCGACCATCATTGCCTGCGGCGGCAATTCGATGGGCGGGCGGGCAGTCCAGTTCAGCGCCAGCGCGATGGCCAGCGCATGCACGCCCAGCACCACGGCCAGGCTACCGCTGTAACGCGTCAGCTTATGGCGCGTCGTGATCATTTCTTGGCTGCCGTCTCAAGTCCGACCAGACCAACCTTCAGGTAACCGGCGGCGCGCAGGCTGTCCATCACGCTCATCAGGTCGCCGTAATCCACGCCTTTGTCGGCCTGGAAGAAGATGGTGGTGTCTTTCTTGCCCTGGGTCTTGGCGTCGAGGGTGGCGCCGAGGGTTTCGGCTTTCACTTCGTCGTCACCGAGGAACAGGCGCTGGTCAGCTTTGACACTGAGGAACACCGGTTTCTCTGGCCTCGGCGCCGGTTTGGCGGTCGAGGCGGGCAGGTCGACTTTGATGTCCACGGTGGCCAGCGGCGCGGCCACCATGAAGATGATCAACAGCACCAGCATCACGTCGATGAACGGCGTGACGTTGATTTCGTGGTTCTCGGCCAGATCGTCGTCTGCGCCTTCTTTCAAATGCAGGCCCATGGCCGATTACCCCACTTTAACCATGTGCGGCTGCGAGCTGCGCTCAGGCTGGTGGTCGAGATCGCGGCTGACCAGCAGCAGGACTTCTGCCGAGGCATCGGAGACCTGCGCCTTGTAACCGGCGATGGAGCGGGCGAAGACGTTGTAGATCACCACCGCAGGAATCGCCGCAACCAGACCAAGTGCAGTGGCCAGCAGTGCTTCAGCAATACCGGGCGCTACGACAGCAAGGTTGGTGGTCTGGGTTTTGGCGATGCCGATGAACGAGTTCATGATGCCCCACACGGTACCGAACAGACCTACGAACGGTGCGGTTGAACCGATGGTGGCAAGGACGCCGGTGCCGCTGCTCATGTTGCGACCGCAGGCTGCTACGAGGCGCTCGAGGCGGAAGCTGACGCGTTCCTTGATACCTTCTTTCTCGCGGCTGTTGACCGACAGGCGCATCTCTTCGAGCGCGTCATGCACCAGCAGGTTGGCGAGGGTGCCTTCTTTACCAGCGGTGGCGCTGGCTTCCTTGAGGGTGGTGGCTTTTTTCAGTGCGGCAATTTCGCCACGCAGACGACGCTTGGCGCCCATCAGCTCGAAGCCTTTGGCGATCCAGATGGTCCAGGTGATGATCGAAGCGATGGCCAGACCGATCATCACGATTTTCACGATGATGTCGGCGTTCTGGTACATGCCCCACGGCGACAGGTCGTGGGCCATGCCCAGGGTGTTGTCGGCTTCGAGGACTTCAGGTGCGTCGGCCGCATCGACAGCCTGCACCGGATCGGTGGCGGCCGGTGCAGCCGGAGCGGCAGCGGGTGCGCTCTGCTCGGTGGCGGCTGGGGTGGCGGGCGCTTGAGCGTCGGCGAAGGCGGCGGTCGGTGCCAGCATCAGGCTGAGCAACAGAGCCGCGACAGCGCTCCAGGCGCGAGGTCGAGTGGTTGGCGAAGCGGGAGTTTGATTACGTGTCATGCTGGCCGGACCTGAGATAGAAAAACGTTGTTGCTCTTCCAGGCCTCGTGAGGCCGAGAACAAAAGTGGCGTGCATTATTGCAAGTAATTCTTGTTAACAAAAGTAATAGAGTAACTTTTTTTCCTTCATTGCTAGCCGTTCGTCCTGTGCCAGAGCTAGTCTGTGCCTTTCCGATGGGAGTTTTCTGATGTCCGCGCCTTCTGTTTTGATTGCCGGTTGTGGTGATGTCGGCAGTCGTCTGGCCACGCAATTGCTGGCGGCTGGCTGGCAAGTCCATGGCCTGCGCCGCGACGTTTCCAAGCTGCCGGAGGGGGTCATCGGCGTCGCCGGCGATCTGTTCAACGAAGAATGCCCGGCGACCTGGCCGGTGGGTGCCGTGGATTATCTGGTGTATTGCGCTGCGGCCACCGACCACGATGAAGAGGGCTACCGCAAGGCCTACGTGCAAGGCTTGCAGAACGTGCTGAGCTGGCTGGACGACTATGGGCAAGTGCCTGAGCGGCTGATCTTCGTGTCGAGCAGCAGCGTGTACGGCCAGCAGGATGGAGCATGGGTGGATGAGACCTCCGAGACTGTCGCGGCCGGATATTCAGGTCGCTTGATGCTCGAAGCCGAGCAGGTCGCGCTCAATAGCGGCATCCCGGCAAGTGTGCTGCGCCTGACCGGCATTTACGGCCCGGGCCGCGAGTGGCTGCTGACTCAGGTGCGTCGCGGGTATCGCGTGGCTACGGAGCCACCGCTGTATGGCAATCGTATTCATGCCGATGATGCAGCGGGGCTGCTGGCGTTCTTGCTGGAAAAAGACCGTGAGGGGGTCAAGCTGGACCAGCTCTATATCGGTGTGGATGACGCGCCAGCGCCGTTGGCCGAAGTGGTGGGCTGGTTGCGCGAGTACCTGGGCGTGACTGAATGGGCCGAAGACGCCAGCGTGCGGCGCACTGGCAGCAAGCGTTGCAGCAATGCGCGGGCGAAAGCGTTGGGGTGGGTGCCGAAGTATTCGAGTTATCGCGAAGGCTATGCAGCGATTCTTGAAGGTAAGTGCTGAGTTTTAAGCAACACAAAAACCACTGTGGGAGCGAGCCTGCTCGCGAATGCGGTATGTCAGTCATTATCAGTTTGACTGACCCACCGCGTTCGCGAGCAGGCTCGCTCCCACATTTGATCTTCTGAGATTTCGGAGGCAGGTTACTGCTTCTCCAGCAACCACTTGCGCTCACCTGCGGCAAACTGCGGTTGCTCATCCGCCAGCGCAGCGTTGACTGCCTGCAGAATCTCCAGCTCCTTGCCCTTGCGCACAAAGATCCAGTTATTACCTTGGCCATTGAGTTGCAGCCACATGCTGTCGTTGCCGTTGCTCATGGACGCGCAATCGCCCGCCAGACACAAGGCATAACGGTCAACGCCCGGCAGCCCGGTTACCTTGCCGTCGGCCTGGAACTGCACGGTACCGCCTTCACCCTGGCCGGTTGCGATGGTCCAGTTACCGCCCAGATACGCTGAATACAGCGCGCGTTCGAAGCTGGCGCCGATTGGCGCGCCTTCGGGCACCGGGATCTGTGCGCGATCGAAGACTTGTTCTGGTTCATTGTCGCTGGCAGCTTGTTGCAGGCGCCCGCCATCGCGTTTCAGTTCACTGGCGGAGCTGCCGTAGAAGTCGACTTTCCAGGCGCCGGACTCTTCGCCCAGCAGCCGTCCTTCGACGTTCTCAAAACCGTTGGTGTAGCGGGCCTGACCGGCCTTGGTGTTGACGTCCCATTCCAGATTCGGGCCGTAAGCCTGCAGCGCTTCACGCAGGGGACCGCCCTTGGCGGCGGCATCGATCGCCACCTGATTGATCCAGGTGCCGCTGATGTCACGGTCGGCAGGGTCGCTGGCGCAGCCGCCGAGAAACAGGGCGAGCAGCGAGAGAGCTAGCGCTTTGCGCATGGTGGAATCCTTTCAAAACCTTTTCTTGCGGCAGTCGGCGCGGCGTGGAGGCCGCGCCGTGCGCATCACTCGATGACCAGAATGGCATCCATTTCAACCTGCGCACCCTTCGGCAGGGCGGCCACGCCAATGGCGGCGCGGGCAGGGTATGGCTGGTCGAAGTACTTGCCCATGATCTCGTTGACCTTGGCGAAGTGGCTCAGATCGGTGAGGAAGATGTTCAGTTTGACGATGTCCTTGAACGAACCGCCGGCGGCTTCGGCCACGGCTTTGAGGTTCTCGAAGACCTGGACGGTCTGGGCTTCGAAGCCTTCGACCAGTTCCATGGTTTTCGGGTCCAGAGGAATCTGGCCCGACATGTAAACGGTGTTGCCTGCCTTGATCGCCTGGGAGTAAGTGCCGATGGCGGCCGGGGCCTTGTCGCTGGTGATGACGGTTTTGGTCATGTAGGACTCCTTGTAATAGGCAGGTTATGCGCGCATGCGGGTGATGCGGATCACCCCGGTCAAGGCGCGCAGTTTCTTGATCACGCGGGCCAGGTGCACACGATCGTGGACGCTGACCACCAACTGCACGACGCTGATACGACCATCGCGTTCGTCCATGCTGATTTTCTCGATGTTGCCGTCGGCCGCGTTGACGCTGCTGGCCAGCAGGGCGATCAGGCCACGCTGGTGTTCCAGCTCGACGCGCAGCTCGACGTTGAATTCGCCGGTGACATCCTTGGCCCACGAGAGCTGGATGCATTTTTCCGGGTTGTGCCTGATTTCGCTGATGTTGCGGCAGTTGTCCAGGTGCACGACCATGCCTTTGCCCGCCGACAGGTGCCCGACAATCGGGTCGCCGGGGATCGGCGTGCAGCACTTGGCGTAACTGAGCACCAGGCCTTCGGTGCCGCGAATCGCCAGCGGGCCTTCCGGGCTCGGCAGTTGTTCGCCTTCGCCAAGCAGGCGGCGGGCGACCACGTAGGCCATGCGATTGCCTAAGCCAATGTCTTCGAGCAGGTCTTCGATCAGTTCGAGACGGTATTCGGTAAGCATCGCTTTGACGCGCTCGGCCGGAATCTTTTCCAGCGAGCTGTCGAAACCGTTGAGGACCTTGTTCAGCAGACGTTCGCCGAGACTGATGGACTCCGAACGGCGTTGCAGTTTCAACGCATGACGAATGTGCGTGCGCGCCTTGCCGGTAACGACGAAGTTGAGCCACGCCGGATTTGGCCGTGCGCCGGGGGCGCTGACGATCTCGACCGTGGAGCCGCTTTGCAGCGGTTCGGACAGCGGCGCGAGACGACGATTGATCCGGCAGGCGATGCAGCTGTTGCCGACATCGGTGTGTACCGCGTAGGCAAAGTCGACCGCCGTGGAGCCTTTCGGCAGCTCCATGATCCGGCCTTTTGGCGTGAACACGTAGACCTCGTCCGGAAACAGGTCGATTTTCACGCTCTCGATGAATTCCAGCGAGTTGCCGGCGCGTTGCTGCATTTCCAGCACGCCTTTGACCCACTGGCGGGCGCGGGCGTGAGTGCCTTTCGGCTGCTCGTCGCCGCTGGATTTGTACAGCCAATGCGCGGCGATGCCGTTGTTGGCCATCTCTTCCATTTCGCGGGTGCGGATCTGGATCTCGATCGGTACACCGTGCATGCCGAACAGCGTGGTATGCAGCGACTGGTAGCCGTTGGCCTTGGGGATCGCGATGTAATCCTTGAAGCGTCCTGGCAACGGCTTGTACAAATTATGCACAGCACCCAGCACGCGGTAGCAGGTATCGACCTTGTCGACGATGATCCGGAACGCATAGACGTCCATGATCTCGTTGAAGGCCCGACGCTTGCCGCGCATTTTCTTGTAGATGCCGTAGAGGTGTTTCTGGCGACCGCTGACTTCACCCTGGATGCCGTCAATGGCGAGGCAATGGCCGAGGGACTCTTCGATCTTGTTGACGATTTCCTTGCGGTTGCCCCGGGCGCGTTTGACCGCCTGGTAGATTCGCGCGGAACGCATCGGGTGCATTGCCTTGAAACCTAGGTCTTCGAACTCGATGCGGATCGCGTGCATGCCCAGCCGGTTGGCGATGGGTGCGTAGATCTCGAGGGTTTCCTTGGCGATGCGTCGGCGCTTTTCGCCGGACAGCACTTCCAGCGTGCGCATGTTGTGCAGACGGTCGGCGAGTTTTACCAGGATCACCCGGATGTCGCGCGCCATGGCCATGGCCATTTTCTGGAAGTTTTCCGCCTGGGCTTCGGCCTTGGTCTCGAAATTCATCTGGGTCAGTTTGCTGACCCCGTCGACCAGTTCGGCCACGGTTTCACCGAACTGCGCTTGCAGCGCTTCCTTGGCGATACCGGTGTCTTCGATCACGTCATGCAGCATCGCGGCCATCAGGCTCTGATGGTCCATGTGCATGTCGGCAAGAATATTGGCCACGGCAAGAGGATGCGTGACGTACGCCTCGCCGCTGCGACGGCGTTGACCGTCATGGGCTTGTTCGGCGTAGAAATACGCTCGGCGGACCAGGTTGACCTGGTCGTTGCCGAGGTAGGTCGATAAGCGATCGGCGAGGGCGTCTATGCTCGGCATGATGATTCCTGCCGAAAGCTGTGACCCCGCGCCGTGCTACGTCGACCAGGCATAGGCTTAGACGGCCTCGTTCGACTCGTCCTCGAACGCTGCGAACAGCGGTTCATCCTGGACGATTTCCTGCTCGGCGATGAACTCGTAGCTCATCAGGCCTTCAGCAATTTCACGCAGCGCGACAACGGTCGGCTTGTCGTTTTCCCACTGCACCAATGGCTCTTTGCCGCCGGTGGCCAGTTGACGGGCACGCTTGGTAGAGAGCATGACCAGCTCAAAGCGGTTTTCCACGTGTTCTAGGCAGTCTTCAACGGTTACGCGGGCCATGGTATTCCTCGGAGCGAATGCAATATGCGCGCTGCCCGGTTGGGCGAGCGGACTGAGCAGTTTAAAAAATCACCAGCGATTAGGGAAGCGCTGATTTTTTGACCAGACCCTTCAACGCGCTGCAAGCACCAATGTAAAGCGCTTGCAGGCATTTTGGGAAGTGCTGATTTAGCCGAGCAATTCAGCCAGCAATTTGCCGAAACGCACTTGCTGGCGTTTCTGTTGCAGCTGATTGGCGCGGAAAATCGCTTTCAGATCGTCCAGCGCGTGGGCGAAATCGTCGTTGATGATCAGGTAATCGTAATCGACGTAATGGCTCATCTCGCTGACCGCTTCGCGCATGCGGCCGTCGATGATCTCGTCGCTGTCCTGGCCGCGGTTGGTCAGGCGCTGGTGCAGGGCTTGCAGCGATGGCGGCAGGATGAAGATCGAGCGCGCTTGCGGCATCAGCTTGCGCACTTGCTCGGCGCCTTGCCAGTCGATTTCCAGAATCAGGTCGTGACCTTCGTCCAGGGTCTGTTGCAAACGGCTTTGCGAGGTGCCGTAGAAGTTGCCGAAGACTTCGGCGCGTTCAAGGAAGTCGCCGTGCTCGCCCATCTTCACGAACTCTTCGCGGGTCACGAAATGGTAGTTCACGCCATCCACTTCGCCCGGGCGCATGGCGCGGGTGGTGTGCGAAACGGAAACGCGAATCTCCGGATCGGCGTCGGTCAACGCCTTGACCAGGCTGCTCTTGCCCGCGCCCGATGGCGCGGAAATGATGTACAGGGTGCCGGTGTGTTGGGTCATGTCAGGGTAGCCTTACTCAATATTCTGCACTTGTTCGCGCATCTGCTCGATCAACACTTTGAGGTTGACGGCGGCCTGGGTGCTGCGCGGGTCGAAGGCTTTGGAGCCCAGTGTGTTGGCTTCGCGGTTGAGCTCCTGCATCAGGAAGTCCAGACGCCGCCCGGCGGCACCACCGGACTTGAGCACCCGGCGAACTTCGATGATGTGGGTGCTCAGGCGATCCAGTTCTTCGGCCACGTCGCTTTTTTGCGCGAGGATGACCATTTCCTGTTCCAGACGCTGCGGGTCGAGCTCGGCCTTCATGTCGGCAAAGCGGTCGAGGACTTTCTGGCGCTGGGTGGCGAGCATCTGCGGCACCAGTTCTCGCAGGGTCACCACGTCTTCTTCGATGGAAGTCAGGCGGTCGTTGATCAAGCGAGCCAGCTCCGCGCCTTCGCGCTCGCGGCCAGCCTTCAAGTCCTTCAAGCCCTGATTGAACAGCGCCAGCGCTTCGGCGTTCAGCGCTTGCGGGTCGGACGCATCGGCTACCAGCACGCCGGGCCAGGCCAGCACTTCCAGCGGATTCAGCGCGGCGGGATTCTTGATCAGCCCGGCAACGGTTTCCGCGGCGGCCACTAGTTGCGCGGCGCGCTCGCGGTCCACTTGCAGCTGTTTGCCGGTGCTTTCTTCGGTGAAGCGCAGCGTGCATTCCAGTTTGCCCCGCGACAGGCCCTGACGCAGTGCTTCACGTACGGCGCCTTCGAGGTCGCGAAACGATTCGGGCAAGCGCAGGTGCGGTTCCAGATAGCGGCTGTTGACCGAGCGCAGCTCCCAGCTCAGGGTGCCCTGAACGCCGGCTTTCTCGACGCGGGCGAAGGCGGTCATGCTGTGCACCATGGCGGTGACCTCGCAATGCAGATCGGCGCGAAACGTTGTTTCGCAGGCGCGATTTCAATGAATTTAAGCCGACTGGCAGCAAAGGCGCAGGATTGTAGCGCAGTGCGGCGAATGCGCCCAAACACACGGTGTGACAAAGCGCTGCAGCCCGTCGGTTATGCGTGCTTGAGGGGCTTCGGTCGTCGGCCGGCGGTTTTAACCAGTGCCCTCTCGCGGTGCGGCGCTCTATAATGCTCCGCAGTTTTCCGTCCTCAGTACAGGTATCCCTATGAAACGTCCAAGTGGTCGCGCTGCCGATCAGCTCCGCTCGATCCGCATCACCCGCAACTACACCAAACACGCCGAGGGATCCGTACTGGTCGAATTCGGTGATACCAAAGTCATTTGCACCGTCAGCGTCGAAAACGGCGTACCGCGCTTCCTCAAAGGCCAGGGCCAGGGCTGGTTGACTGCCGAGTACGGCATGCTGCCGCGCGCCACCGGCGAGCGTAACCAGCGTGAAGCCAGCCGTGGCAAGCAGGGCGGTCGTACTCTGGAAATCCAGCGCCTGATCGGCCGTTCCCTGCGCGCAGCGCTGGACATGTCCAAGCTCGGCGACGTGACCCTGTATGTCGATTGCGACGTGATCCAGGCCGATGGCGGTACTCGCACCGCGTCCATCACCGGCGCCATGGTTGCGCTGGTCGATGCCTTGAAAGTGATCAAGAAGCGCGGCGGCCTGAAAGGCGGTGACCCGCTCAAGCAGATGATCGGTGCGGTCTCGGTGGGCATGTACCAGGGCGAGCCGGTGCTGGATCTGGACTATCTTGAAGATTCCGCAGCTGAAACCGATCTGAACGTGGTGATGACCAGCACCGGTGGTTTCATCGAAGTGCAGGGCACCGCCGAGGGCGCCCCTTTCCAGCCTGAAGATTTGAATGCCATGCTGGAACTGGCGAAGAAAGGCATGAACGAGATCTTCGAACTGCAGAAGGCTGCACTGGCCGACTGAGGTTCTTGACCAAAAGGAGGACGTGATGAGTGACGAGCAAGAGTTGCTGCCCAAACCGAGCCAGGAGGTTCGCCAATGGGCGATGTTCTGTCACTTGTCCGCCTTGCTGGGGATCTGGATTCCCTTCGGCAATCTGATCGGGCCGCTGATCCTTTGGCAGATGAAACGCGAGAAGGACCCGTTCATCGATGCGCAGGGTAAAGAGGCGCTGAATTTTCAGATCACGGTGGCGATAGCCTCAATGATCTGCTTCCTGCTCATGCTGCTGATCATTGGTTTCTTCCTGTTTGGCTTGCTGGCGATAGCGGCACTGGTCCTGACGATCATTGCAGGTGTGAAAGCCAACGAAGGTTTTCCTTACAGATATCCGTTCACTTGGCGACTGATCAAGTGAAAGTCTGTTGTATCGCAATATGAAAATGCCCCGACTTATCGGGGCATTTTTATTTGTGCAACCTAATAATTGGTTTTTGTTGTAGGACTAGTCTGTTAACGATGTGCGGTTTGGCATTTATTTGCTGATATTCGTCTATTACATGTTTGGTCACAACTGATCGATCCAGTGCTTATTCCCGTTCTTGTTATTGGCGCGAACGGGTTGTTAAAGTTGCCCAATGTAATGTTTCGATTGAAACATTCCGATATGTTCAAGCCATCGATGGCACTTGAATTCCCCAGTAATCAGTGTTGAGAAAATCAGCCGGTTCACCCGTCGAGCCCAGGTAAACGCTCGCCTCGTGAATACTTAGCCAAGAATAATCCACATGATTGAGCTCGATTTCTACGGCACGCTCGTGGCCGCTTCCTTAGTATTACTGCTCGGACGCGGACTCGTTACGCGTGTCGGCTTTCTGCGAAGTTACAATATTCCTGAACCGGTGGCGGGCGGCCTGGTGGTTGCCGTGCTCCTGTTGATATTGCGCACTTGCGATATAGAAGTCCGCTTCGATACATCATTGCAAACACCGTTGATGTTGGCTTTCTTCGCCACGATTGGCTTGAGCGCGGACCTCGCCAGCCTGAAAAAGGGTGGTCGCGTTGTCGGCGTCTTTCTGCTGGCGGTCATTGGCTTGCTGGTGGTGCAGAACGCCATGGGAATAGGGTTGGCAACTTTGCTTGGGCTTGATCCTTTGATGGGCTTGCTGACGGGGTCCATCACGCTCGCCGGCGGTCACGGCACTGGCGCTGCATGGGGCGCGGTGTTCAGCGAGAAATATGGCCTGGCCTCGGCTTCGGAACTGGCGCTGGCCTCAGCGACGTTCGGTCTGGTGCTGGGCGGGCTGATCGGTGGGCCCGTCGCGCGGTTGCTGATCAAGCGTGTGCAGGTGCCGGGTTGCAGTGCGCAACAACCGCCGCGATTGCCAAAAGGTTTTGAACAGCCGAACAAGGAACGTTCGATCACGCCTTTTTCGTTCGTCGAGACGCTGGCGCTGATTGCCGTCAGCCTGCTCGCAGGCAATCTTTTGAATGGCTTGCTGCAAGGCACTGCTTTCGAGTTACCGGCGTTTGTCTGCGTGCTGTTTGTGGGTGTGGTGTTGCGCAACAGTCTGTCAGCGCTTGGCTTGTATCAGGTATTCGAGCGCGAAGTTTCCGTGCTCGGCAATGTCAGCCTCTCGCTATTTCTGGCAATCGCTTTGATGTCGCTGAAGCTTTGGGATCTGGCGGCGCTGGCATTGCCGATCTTCATTATTCTGGCCGTGCAGGCGCTGGTCATGGCGCTGTTCGCGATTTTCGTGACGTTCCGGGTGATGGGCAGCAACTATGATGCTGCCGTGCTCGCTGCGGGGCATTGCGGCTTTGGTCTGGGTGCCACGCCGACGGCGATTGCCAACATGCAAGCCGTGACGCAGCGCTATGGGCCGTCGCAGATCGCGTTTCTGGTGGTGCCGATGGTAGGAGCGTTCTTCATCGATATCGTTAACGTCATCGTGATCAAGTTGTACCTGGCCTTGCCATTCTTCGCTGCGGTCTAGCATAGACAGGCGCATAAAAAATGCCCGCATCTCACGATGCGGGCATTTTCTTTGGCTGCGATAAAACGCTTAGATGGTCAGCGTCCAGTCGTAGTCGACGATCAACGGCGCGTGCTGCGAGAACCGTGGCTGACGCGGCAGGCGTGCGCTGCGCACCGAGCGACGCAGGCCAGGGGTCAGGATCTGATAATCGAAACGCCAGCCCAGATTGAGCATCTCGGCCTGTTCGTTATCCGGCCACCAGCTGTACTGATCGCCTTCGCGGCTGACTTCGCGCAGCGCATCGACATAGCCCATGTTGCCGACAATCTCGTCCATCCAGGCGCGTTCCGGCGCGAGGAAGCCTGGAGATTGCTGGCTGTCGCGCCAGTTCTTGATGTCGAGTTTCTGCTGCGCAACGTACAGCGAGCCACAATAAATGTACTCGCGACGTTTGCGTCGCTGTTTGTCCAGGTACTTGCCGAAATCGTCCATGAGCTTGAACTTCTGGTTCAAGTCCTCATCGCCGTTCATCCCCGAAGGAAACAGCAAGGTGGCAATACTGACTTTGTCGAAATCTGCTTGCAGGTAGCGCCCGTAGCGGTCGGCCGTCTCGAAACCGAGACCGCTGATGACAGCCTTCGGTTGCAACCGCGAATACAAAGCCACGCCGCCTTGGGCAGGGACTTCAGCATCGCAGGCATAAAGGAAGTAGCCATCCAGTTGGAAGGCTGGGTCATCCAGTTCAAAGGCGGAGGCACGGGTGTCCTGCAGGCAGATGACGTCGGCATTCTGGGCTTGCAGCCAACTGAGCAAACCGCGCTCGACTGCCGCCTGAATACCATTGACGTTCACACTGATGATCCGCATAAATGGCCCCAAAAATCGCGTGCGTGTATGATACACGGCGTCAAGCTAATTAGCTAAATCCGTGGTATTTGGGGTTTTTTTCATGCAAGCGTATCAGCGCGATTTCATTCGTTTTGCCATCGATCGCGGCGTTTTGCGCTTCGGTGAGTTCACCCTGAAGTCCGGGCGCACCAGTCCCTACTTCTTCAACGCCGGCCTGTTCAACTCCGGTTCGGCCCTGGCGCAACTGGGGCGTTTCTACGCCGCCGCCATCGCCGAAAGCGGCATCTCCTTCGACGTCCTGTTTGGCCCGGCTTATAAAGGCATTCCGCTGGCGGCCACGACCGCCGTTGCGCTGGCCGAGCATCACGATCGTGACCTGCCATGGTGCTTCAACCGCAAGGAAGCCAAGGCCCACGGCGAAGGCGGCAGCCTGGTCGGCGCACCGTTGACCGGCGAAGTCTTGATCATCGACGACGTGATCACCGCCGGCACCGCCATTCGTGAAGTGATGCAGATCATCGCTTCCCAGGACGGCGCCAAAGCCGCCGGTGTGCTGATCGCACTGAACCGCCAGGAGCGTGGCAACGGCGAGTTGTCGGCGATCCAGGAAGTCGAGCGCGACTTCGGCATCCCGGTGATCAGCATCGTCTCGCTGAATCAGGTGCTGGAATTCCTCGCCGATGATCCGCAGCTCAAACAGCATTTGCCAGCCGTGGAAGCGTACCGCGCGCAATTTGGCGTGTGATCCATACCTGTAGGAGCTGCCGAAGGCTGCGATCTTTTGATCTTGTTTTTCAGGATCAAGATCAAAAGATCGCAGCCTTCGGCAGCTCCTACAGTGGTCTACGCAGTTTTTGCCATTTCCTGAGCAGTCTCAGCGCGAATCCGACATTGACCAGCGCAAACACCAATAGCGCAACAACCACCATCACGTACAACGTGCGATCCACATCGAAATCCCAAAGGTCCAGCGTGCTGCTACGCATGATCCCGACTGCTGCCGGCAAGTTAACGTAAAACAGCGCCACGAAAGCGCACGTCAATGGCAATGCTCGCCAGTAGAAAGCAGCCATCACCTTGTCTCGACTGCGCTTGCGGGCCTGCGAACCTTTTTGAAATTCATCCTCAGCCAGCGCTTCATTGAGCTCCGGCCACGCCAGATTGAACATGAACGTGGTCAGGGTCAGCAGCAAGCCACTGACCGCGACGATGTCACTGAACGGCATTCAGACCCAGCGTTGCACAGAGCAATGCGTGGGAATCTTCGCTGATCTCGAATTGCCCGGCGCTGCCCTTGCGTTTGGTGATGGGTTTGAAGGTCGGCTCGTTCTGGGTGATGAGCATGTTCAATTCATCGCGGATCACGTCCGAGCTGATCACCACCAGAAACACGTTTTGCGCATGTTCGGCGGACTCGATCACTGCGCGCATGCTGTGCTGCAGGATGTCGTCGAGCTGATTGCGAAAGCGCGATACGGTGTTCTTCAACAGGGTTTTGCTTTGGCTCTGGGTCAGTTGAAAGATCGTCGAGATCTGCGATTCGGTCGGCAGGGTTTGCCCGAAGTAACTCTGGATCAGATACAGCAGGCGATCCTGCTTGGCTTCGTCCGCCCGGCTGGGCATGCCGCCCTCGACCAGCATTTTCAGGTATTCGGTCAGACTGGCTTTGGCGATGCGCTCCAGCGCATGGGCGATTTCAGCGTCGCCGATGCGCAAGGTCTTTTTTACCGGTTCCTTTTGTTCCTGCTCGAAAGCATCGGCGTCGATCGTGAACGAGATCTGCATGGCTCAGGCGCTCCAGAATTATTTTTTGCTGGCAGCCGGCTTTTCGGATTTTTCCGGGTACGGATCTTGTGGGGCGTCACCCTGGCCGGTGAGGGTTTTCCAGCCGTTCAGGACATGCGCCGTTTTCCTGAACTGCGGGCAGGGTGGCATAGAGGTTTTGGCTTGATTGGAATAACGATGGCCGCAGTCCACGCATTCGTAGGTGCCTGCTGAAACATCGCTGCCGTAGGGAACGTAATCTTTCTGCATGAGTGAATCTCCGTTGGATGAGAGGAAGATCCTATGGAGATTTGTTCTGAGTGGATGTCGGACGTTTCGCTGTATCGAGTCAGGCTTTTCCTGCGCGCACCAAAAAATCGCAGCCTTCGTCAGTTCCTGCAAAAGCGGATTCTCGCATGTGCGAAATCCCCGTAGGAGCTGCCGAAGGCCGCGATCTTTTGCTTTCAGCTATTAGCGATCAGGGACGCTTGCGATTGCTGATCAGCGTACCCACGCCAGTGTCAGTGAAGATTTCCAGCAGGATCGCATTCGGCACACGACCATCGATGATCAACGAACTGCCAACCCCACCCTGAACCGCTTCCAGTGCGCAACGGATCTTCGGCAGCATGCCGCCGTAGATCGTGCCGTCAGCGATCAAGTCGTCGACTTGCTGAGTGCACAGGCCGGTCAATACATGCCCCGATTTGTCCATCAGGCCGGCAATGTTGGTCAGCAGCATCAGTTTTTCAGCTTTCAGTGCTTCGGCAACCTTGCCCGCCACCAGGTCGGCGTTGATGTTGTACGACTCGCCGTTCTCACCGACGCCAATCGGTGCGATGACCGGGATGAAGTTGCCTTTGACCAGCAGATTCAACAACTCCGTATTGATGCCGACGACTTCGCCGACATGGCCGATGTCGATGATTTCCGGCTGGGTCATCTCCGGGGTCTGGCGGGAGACGGTGAGCTTCTTCGCCCGGATCAGCCCGGCATCTTTACCGGTCAGGCCGATGGCGCTGCCGCCATGGCGGTTGATCAGGTTGACGATGCTCTTGTTGACCTGACCGCCAAGGACCATTTCCACCACGTCCATGGTCGCCGCGTCGGTGACGCGCATGCCGTCGACGAAATGGCTTTCGATCGACAGGCGCTTGAGCAGATCACCGATCTGCGGGCCGCCACCGTGCACGACCACCGGGTTGATGCCCACGGCTTTCATCAGCACGATGTCGCGGGCGAAGCCGGTTTTCAGCTCCTCGCTTTCCATCGCGTTGCCGCCGTATTTGATCACCAGGGTCTTGCCGACATAACGTCGGATGTAAGGCAGTGCTTCGGACAGGACCTTGGCAGTGTTGGCGGCGGCTTCGCGTTCGAGGGTCATTCAGGGCTCCGGGTGGATCAGAACGGTAATTGGAGATCAGGTGCAACGCGTTTCAGTTGGGCGTGGAACACATCCTTGATGCGCTGCAGTTCAGCCTCGTCATCGGCCTCGAAGCGCAGCACCAGCACCGGTGTGGTGTTGGATGCGCGCACCAGGCCCCAGCCTTTGGCGTAATCGACCCGCACGCCGTCGATGGTGGTCAGGTCGGCGCCTTCGCCCCACTGAGCATCGTGCAGTGCATCAATGATGCTGAATTTGCTCTCTTCGGTCACATGGATATTGATTTCCGGCGTGGAAATATCGTTCGGGAAGGTCGCAAACAGCTCTTCCGCAGTGGATTTTTCCTTGCTGAGGATCTCCAGCAGACGTGCGGCGCTGTAGATGCCGTCGTCGAAACCGAACCAGCGCTCCTTGAAGAAGATGTGCCCGCTCATTTCTCCGGCCAGCAGCGCACCGGATTGCTTCATTTTCTTTTTGATCAACGAGTGACCGGTCTTCCACATTAGCGGCCGACCGCCGTATTCCTTGATCAGCGGCACCAAACGGCGAGTGCATTTGACGTCGAAGATGATTTCCGCGTCTGGATTACGCGCCACTACGTCGCGAGCGAACAGCATCAGCAGACGATCCGGGTAGACGATGCTGCCGGTGTTGGTCACCACGCCGACGCGGTCGCCGTCACCGTCGAAGGCCAGGCCGATATCGGCGTTGGTTTCCTTGACCTTGGCGATCAGGTCGACGAGGTTTTCCGGTTTGCCCGGATCCGGGTGATGGTTCGGGAAGTTGCCGTCGACCTCGCAGAACAGCGGGATGACTTCGCAGTTCAGCGCTTCGATCAGTTGCGGGGCGATCACGCCGGCCGCGCCGTTGCCGCAGTCGACCACGACTTTCAGGCGGCGGGCCAGTTTGATGTCCTGGACGATTTCGGTGTTGTAGCGGTCGAGGATTTCGACCTGAGTGACGCTGCCCTGGCCGCTGCTCAGGTCATTGTTCTTGATGCGCTCGTGGAGCACCTGAATCTGCTCGTTGGCGAGGGTGTCGCCGGCGATGACGATTTTGAAACCGTTGTAGTTCGACGGATTGTGGCTACCGGTGAGCATCACCCCGGACTTGCCGGCCAGCACGTTGGCGGCGTAATACAGCGCTGGCGTTGGCACCAGGCCGACATCGCTGACGTGGCAACCGCTCTCGGCGATGCCGCGAATGAGTTCCGCGACCAGCTCCGGGCCGGACAGGCGACCGTCGCGACCGACCGAAACATTCGGTTCGCCCTGGGCCAGGCTCTGCGAGCCGATGGCACGGCCGATCCAGTAGGCGGTTTCACCGTTGAGGTATTCAGGCACGGTGCCGCGAATGTCGTAGGCGCGGAAAATGCTGTCAGGCAGCTTCGGGGCGATCTTGGCGGGGGTGCTCATCTGTGGACATGCTCCATCTCGAAAAGGGCGGGACAGACCGACGAAATGTTCGACGGCAGGCTCAAACTGAAGGGTATGACGGCGTTTTCCACAGAGAGTTCGTGCTATGAAAGGGCCATGATGCCTCGGCGGACCGGGCTCGCGACCAGCAAAACCTTGATTTACGGTGTTAAAACCTGCTGCCGATGTAGTGCATTTTTTGTGGTGAGGGGATACGCCCCCTCACCACAATAATTTCTATCCGGTTATTTGGTGCCGGTATGGCCAAAACCACCGGTACCGCGCTCGGTCTCGACAAACTCTCCAACCATTTCGAAATGCGCCTGCACCACCGGCACCAGCACCAATTGCGCCAAGCGTTCGCCGACGGTCATGGTGAAGTCGCTCTGGCCGCGGTTCCAGCAGGAGACCATCAGCGGGCCCTGATAGTCGGAGTCGATCAGGCCGACCAGATTGCCCAGCACGATGCCGTGTTTGTGGCCCATGCCCGAGCGTGGCAGGATCAGCGCGGCGAGATTCGGGTCACCGATATACACCGACAGGCCGGTGGGGATCAGCACGGTTTCACCCGGTTTGATCACGATGTCCTGTTCCAGCATGGCGCGCAGGTCGAGGCCGGCGGAGCCCGGGGTGGCGTATTGCGGCAGCGGGAATTCGGTGCCGATGCGTGGGTCGAGGATCTTGGCTTGCAAAGCGTGCATGTAAATTAAACCTGGTTCAGACGTTCGGCGATAAAAGTGACCAGTTGGCGAGCAATCTTGCTCTTGCTGGTCTGGGCGAAAACCGTGGCGTGCAGCTCACGGTCGATGACGCTGCAGGCGTTTTCTTCGCTGTTGAAACCGATGCTCGGGTTGGCGACGTCGTTGGCGACGATCAGATCGAGATTCTTGTCCTTCAGCTTGCGTGCAGCGTAGTCGAGCAGGTGTTCGGTTTCGGCAGCGAAGCCGACACTGAACGGACGGTCGGTACGGGTCGCGATGGTGGCAAGGATGTCCGGGTTGCGCACCATTTGCAGGACGAAGCCGTCACCGCTCGTAGGATCTTTCTTGAGTTTATGCGGGGCGACGACTTCAGGGCGGTAGTCCGCCACCGCTGCCGACGAGATGAACACATCGCAAGGCATGGCAGATTCGCAGGCGGCGAGCATGTCGCGGGCGCTGACCACGTCAATCCGCGTCACGCGATCCGGCGTCGGCAGGTGCACCGGGCCGCTGATCAACGTGACACGGGCGCCGGCTTCCACGGCTGCTTCGGCGAGGGCAAAACCCATTTTGCCGGAGCTGTGGTTGGTGATGTAGCGCACCGGGTCGATGTTTTCCTGAGTCGGACCGGCGGTGATCACCACATGCTTGCCGGTCAGGGCCTGGCGCTGGAAGCAATCAGCGGCGAGCAGCGCCAGATCGGTGGCTTCCATCATGCGGCCCATGCCGACGTCGCCGCAGGCCTGGCTGCCCGAGGCCGGGCCGAAAGTCTTCAGGCCACGGCTTTCGAGCAGTTGCAGGTTGGCCTGGGTCGCCGGGTCGCGCCACATCGCCTGATTCATTGCTGGCGCGACAGCAACCACGGCGTCGGTGGCCAGCACCAATGTGGTCAGCAGATCGTTGGCAATGCCTTGGGCCAGGCGGGCGATCAGGTCGGCGGTGGCCGGGGCGATCAGCACCAGATCGGCCCATTTCGCCAGCTCGATATGGCCCATGGCGGCTTCGGCGGCAGGGTCGAGCAAGTCGAGGTGAACCGGGTGGCCCGACAGGGCCTGCATGGTCAGCGGGGTAATGAATTCGGCGCCGCCATGGGTCATGACCACGCGCACTTCAGCACCCTGGTCGATCAGGCGGCGAACCAGATCGGCGCTCTTGTAGGCCGCAATGCCGCCGCCGACGCCCAGAACGATGCGTTTCCGATACAGCCGCTGCATAGGTCTGCCTTTCATTTCGTTGATGACTGCGGCGCGATGCCCCTCCCCAGGGTTGAATCGACCGCCAAAAAGATGGGCTACGATATCACAGCGACCGCTACGGAACAGCGGCGCCCACAGACAAGGAGGTGCTATGAGTATTCGCGATTGGCCGGCGGCGGAACGGCCGCGGGAAAGGCTGTTGGAACACGGCGCAGGGAGTCTTTCGGACGCTGAGCTGTTGGCGATTTTTCTGCGCACCGGATTGCCCGGAAAAAGCGCAGTCGACCTTGCCAGGCATCTGCTGACGCAATTCGGTGGCCTGCGTTTGCTGCTTGAGGCCGATCAGGACGCATTCAGCAAACAATTGGGCCTCGGCCCGGCCAAGTTCGCCCAACTGCAAGCCGCGCAGGAAATGAGCAAGCGCCATCTGGCCGAGCGCTCACGGCAGAAACCGGCGCTGGAGAACCCTCAGGTCGTCCGCGATTACCTCAAGGCGATGCTGCGGCATGAGCCGCACGAGGTGTTCGGCTGCCTGTTTCTCGATTCGAAACATCAGGTGCTGAATTTCGAGGCGCTGTTTCGCGGCTCGATCGACAACACCAGCGTGCACCCCCGGGAGGTGGTGAAGCGCGCGCTGGCCAATAACGCGGCGGCAGTGATCCTCTGCCACAACCATCCGTCCGGCAACACCGATCCGAGTCAGGCGGACAGGCTGCTGACCAAACGGCTACAGAAGACCCTTGAGTTGATCGACGTGCGAGTGCTCGATCACTTCATCGTCGGAGACGGCGAACCCCTGTCGATGGCGGAGTGTGGCTGGATGTAATTCTCGGCGCCAATTCTGGACCCTGTGGGAGCGAGCCTGCTCGCGAAGGCGTTTTATCAGTCAGCATCATTGTTTGCTGACAGACCGCTTTCGCGAGCAGGCTCGCTCCCACAGATTGTTTCCATCCACGGGTTGTATGTCAGGCAGGTTATTTGAGGCTGACCTTGGAATAATCCTGCCGTCCGAACGGGCTGACGGAATAACCCTGAACATCCTTGCGCGTCAAAGCGTAGGCCGTCGGGTGCGCCAGCGGCAGCCACAACGCCTGCTGCTGGATCTGCGCCTGTGCCTGTTCATACAGCTTGGTGCGCACGCCTTGCTCGCTGGTGGTCTTGCCGGCGCTGATCAGCTTGTCCAGATCGGCGTTGCAGTACCGCGCGAAGTTGGTCCCGGACTTCACTGCTGCGCAGGAAAATTGCGGGGTGAGGAAGTTGTCCGGGTCGCCGTTGTCGCCGGCCCAGCCCATGAACAGCAGGTCATGCTCGCCGGCCTTGGCGCGTCGAATCAGCTCGCCCCATTCGATCACACGGATCTCAGCCTGAATGCCGATCTCGGCCAGATCCGATTGCAGCATCTGCGCGCCGAGGCTCGGGTTCGGGTTGAGCAGGCTGCCCGATGGCCGCGTCCAGATCGTGGTCTGGAAGCCATCCTTCAAGCCGGCCTTGGCCAGCAGCGCCTTGGCTTTGGCCACGTCGTGTGGATAGCCCGGCAGGTTCTTCGCGTAGCTCCAGGTGTTCGGCGGGTACGGGCCGTTGGCCGCTTCGGCGGTGTCTTCGAACACCGCCTTGATGTAGTTGGCCTTGTCGAAAGCGAGGTTGATCGCCTGGCGCACTTCCGGCTTGTCCAGTGGCGGATGCTGGCTGTTGATGCCCACGAAAGCGGTCATGAACGCGTCAGTCTTTTCGACTTTCAGCGTCGGCTCCTTCAGCGCAGCCTGTACGTCCAGTGGTTTTGGCGACAGGGCGATCTGGCATTCATTGCGTCGCAGCTTTTGCAGGCGCACGTTGGCGTCCGGCGTGATGGCGAAAATCAACGGGTCGACCGCAGGCTTGCCACGGAAATAGTCCGGATTGGCCTTGTAGCGAATCGCCGCGTCTTTCTGGAAGCGATTGAACACGAACGGGCCGGTGCCGATCGGCTGGCTGTTGAGTTTGTCGGTGGCGCCGGCCTTCATCAGTTTGTCGGCATATTCGGCGGAATAGATCGAGGCGAAACCCATGCTCAGCGTCGCGAGGAAGGTCGAATCCGGATGGTCGAGGGTAAAACGCACGGTCAGCGGGTCGAGGGCGTCGATCTTCTTGATCAGGCTCGGCAGTTGCATCGACTGCGCATGGGGGAAGCCGCTCTGGGCGACTTTGTGCCACGGGTTGGCCGGGTCGAGCATGCGGTCGAAGCTGAACTTGACGTCTTCGGCACTCAGCTCGCGGCTCGGTTTGAAGTAGTCGGTTGTATGAAATTTCACCTGCGGGTGCAGCTTGAACACGTAGGTCAGGCCGTCGGTGCTGACTTCCCAGCTGTCGGCGAGGCTTGGGATGACCTTGCCACTGGCAGTGTCGAAATCCACCAGACGGTTCATCAGCACATCGGCCGAAGCATTGGTGGTGGTCAGCGAGTTGTACTGCACCACATCGAACCCTTCAGGGCTGGCCTCGGTACACACGCTCAGCGCGGCGGCCTGGGCGAGGGGGCTCAGCAGGAGCGGGGCGAGCAACAGAGGTAGGGCAGCGAGGCGCATGGTCGGTTTCCTTTACAGATCGAAGGCCCATCTGCAAGTGCAGTCTGGAAAAGTCCTACCCTAGAGCTCTGAATTGCAAATGACTATCCCCTTTTTGCATTTTCAGACGCACTCTTGCACGGTTTCGAGCGTGGGCAGCCAGATGAAAAGTCTGAATCGGCTGTAGGGCGGGATTTCTGCGACGAGTGGTCAAAACTGGCCGCAGCCTTTGTTCAAGGCGTCTGCGGCGGAAAAAATCGCCCTTTTGCCGATTGATTGCACACCGATTGTTGTTGCACCCCGGTCTTTCTGGTATAAAGCAGCGCTCTTTTCTAGGGGCCCGGTTCCTTCACTGTAGGTGTAGCCGGTAAGACCTCTAAAGAAACGCGGCGCCTGGCGCCAAATGACTGAGAGATTAAGCGGCCAACCCATGCCGGGTTGGGCATGTGGTTTTAGAGGGCTGAGGCATGTCGAGAGTATGTCAAGTTACCGGTAAGGGTCCGGTGACTGGGAATAACATTTCCCACGCAAACAACAAAACCCGTCGTCGTTTCCTGCCGAACCTGCAGCATCACCGCTTCTGGGTTGAAGAAGAGAAACGTTTTGTGCGTCTGCGCGTATCTGCCAAAGGCATGCGTATCATCGACAAGCGTGGCATCACTGTCGTGCTCGCCGAACTTCGCCGCGATGGCAAGATTTAAGGGAGCTAATCATGCGTGAATTGATTCGTTTGATCTCGAGCGCCGGTACTGGTCACTTCTACACTACCGACAAGAACAAGCGTACTACCCCGGACAAAATCGAGATCAAGAAATATGATCCGGTTGTTCGCAAGCACGTGATGTACAAGGAAGGCAAAATCAAGTAATTGATTTTCCTGACTGCGAAAAAGGCCTGTATCGTGAGATACGGGCCTTTTTTGTTTGCCGTGGATTTGGTGTTGCCTGTCCTGCGCTCCCACAATGGAATGCGTTCGAATGTGGGAGCGAGCCTGCTCGCGAAGAGGCCGGTAAAATCAGCGCAAAGACTCAAGCCTTCTGTTCAAAGATCACATAAACCTTGCGACAAGCCTCCAGCACTTCCCAGGTTCCGCGAAACCCCGCCGGAATCACGAAGCGATCGCCAACGCGCAAGGTCTTGGCATTGCCATCGCTGTCACGCAACACCGAAACCCCCTGCAGAATCTCGCAGTACTCATGCTCGGTGTAATTCACCGTCCACTGACCCACCGCGCCTTCCCACACACCCACGCCCATTTGCCCACAAGGGCTGTCGTATTGATGAAACACCGCCTGCTCAGGATCGCCCTTGAGCACCTTCGCCGGGTCCGGGCGATACCGCTCGGCTTCGCTGCTGGCGAGGCTGATGTCGACGACGTTCTGGATGTTCATTGTTGTTTTCTCCGCTAATGACGGCGCGTTGGCTGGAATGGGCCAAAGTCTATGTTTATTAAAATGAACACCGCAAGGCCGTATGGCCAGCTTATGTCAAATATATTGAAACAGACCCGGCCGCTGGTTTAGGGTGGCGGGTGCCTCGGGCCGAAAGTGCAGGCTGGCCGGGCAGAATTCTTGAACAGCGCCGCAGCGCTTGCGGTGCTCGTATTCAATAAGAGGAGGACACCCGAATGACCACCCCGACTCGTGCCGACTGGGAACAACGCGCCCGCGATTTGAAAATCGAAGGCCGCGCCTTCCTGAATGGCGAATACACCGACGCCGTCTCCGGCGAAACCTTCGAATGCATCAGCCCGGTCGATGGCCGTCTGCTCGGCAAGATCGCCAGCTGTGATGCCGCTGATGCCGACCGTGCCGTGGAAAACGCCCGCGCCACTTTCAATTCCGGCGTCTGGTCGCGCCTGGCGCCGACCAAGCGCAAAGCCACCATGATCCGCTTCGCCAGCCTGCTGAAACAGCACGCCGAAGAACTGGCGCTGCTGGAAACACTCGATATGGGCAAGCCGATCAGCGATTCGCTGTACATCGACGTGCCGGGTGCGGCGCAGGCGTTGAGCTGGAGCGGTGAAGCGATCGATAAGATCTACGACGAAGTTGCCGCCACCCCGCATGACCAACTGGGTCTGGTGACCCGTGAGCCGGTGGGCGTGGTCGGCGCTATCGTGCCGTGGAACTTCCCGCTGATGATGGCTTGCTGGAAACTCGGCCCGGCGCTGTCGACCGGTAACTCGGTGATCCTCAAGCCGTCGGAAAAGTCGCCGCTGACCGCCATCCGTATCGCTGCGTTGGCCATTGAAGCCGGGATCCCCAAAGGCGTGCTCAACGTACTGCCGGGCTTTGGTCACACCGTGGGCAAGGCGCTGGGTCTGCACAATGACGTCGACACGCTGGTGTTCACCGGTTCGACCAAGATTGCCAAGCAACTCATGGTCTATGCAGGCGAATCGAACATGAAGCGCGTCTGGCTGGAAGCCGGTGGCAAGAGCCCGAACATCGTCTTCGCCGATGCGCCGGACCTGCAGGCCGCCGCCGAATCCGCCGCCAGTGCCATCGCCTTCAACCAGGGCGAAGTGTGCACCGCCGGTTCGCGCCTGCTGGTCGAGCGTTCGATCAAGGACAAATTTCTGCCGATGGTGATCGAGGCGCTGAAAGCCTGGAAGCCGGGCAATCCGCTGGACCCGGCGACCAACGTCGGTGCGCTGGTCGATACCCAGCAGATGAACACCGTGCTGTCGTACATCGAATCCGGCCATAGCGATGGCGCCAAACTGGTCGCCGGCGGCAAGCGCATCCTCCAGGAGACCGGTGGCACTTACGTCGAGCCAACCATTTTCGATGGTGTGAGCAACGCGATGAAGATTGCCCAGGAAGAGATTTTCGGCCCGGTGTTGTCGGTGATCGCTTTCGACAGCGCCGAAGAAGCCATCCAGATCGCCAACGACACGCCATATGGTCTGGCCGCAGCGGTGTGGACCCAGGACATCTCCAAGGCACACCTGACCGCCAAGGCTTTGCGCGCCGGTAGTGTGTGGGTCAATCAGTACGATGGCGGCGACATGACCGCGCCGTTCGGTGGCTTCAAGCAGTCGGGCAACGGTCGCGACAAATCGCTGCATGCCTTCGACAAGTACACCGAGCTGAAGGCGACGTGGATCAAGCTGTAATTCATTAAGAGAGCCTGAGTTAATCAGGCTCTCGAACCTACAGAGATCCCCTGTGGGAGCGAGCCTCTGTGGTGAGGGGATTTATCCCTGTTCGGCTGCGAAGCAGTCGCTAAACCATTGCACGCGGTGTACCTGGTACATCGTGGTTGCAGGTTTTGGGGCCGCTGCGCGACCCAACGGGGATAAATCCCCTCGCCACAGGGGCTCGCTCCCACAGTGTTTTGGGTGAACACAAAAAGAATATCCACAGGAGCGTGGAACATGCGGTGGGCGACGTATTTCGCCGTGTTGGCGTCTGTCTTGAGTGTCGGCCTGGCCCTGGGGGTCAGCATGCCGCTGGTGTCGTTGCGTCTGGAGGGCTGGGGCTACGGCTCGTTCGCCATCGGTGTGATGGCAGCCATGCCGGCAATCGGCGTGCTGCTGGGGGCGAAGATTTCCAGCCATCTCGCCGCGTATTTCGGCACGGCGAACCTGATGCGTCTGTGCCTGTGGGCCGGGGCATTGTCGATCGGCCTGCTGGCACTGCTGCCGAGTTATCCGATCTGGTTGCTGCTGCGCCTGCTGATCGGGGTGATCCTGACCATCGTGTTCATCCTCGGCGAGAGCTGGATCAATCAACTGGTGGTCGAGCAGTGGCGTGGGCGACTGGTCGCGCTGTATGGCAGCAGCTATGCGTTGAGCCAACTGTCTGGTCCGCTGCTGCTGGGGGCGCTCGGTACCGAGCATGATTACGGTTTCTGGGTCGGGGTCGGCCTGCTCACGCTCTCGCCCCTGCTGCTGCTGGGGCGCAGCGGTGCGCCGAGCAGTGAAGCCAACAGCGTCACGTTTGGCGATCTATGGGGCTTCGCCCGCGAGCTGCCGGCGATTGCCTGGGCGGTGTCGTTGTTCGCCGCGTTCGAGGCGATGATTCTGACGCTGCTGCCGGTGTACTGCCTGCAACAAGGGTTCACCGCCGAAATTGCGCTGGCCATGGTTAGCACGGTGGTGGTCGGCGATGCGCTGCTGCAATTGCCGATCGGCGCGTTGGCCGATTACCTGTCGCGGCGCACGCTGTTTGCTGGTTGCGCGGTGGTGTTGATGCTGTCGAGTCTGGCCATTCCAATGTTGCTCGACACGCTGCTGATCTGGCCGTTGTGGGTGCTGTTCGGCGCCAGTGCCGGCGGCTTGTTTACCCTGTCGCTGATCCTGATTGGAGAGCGTTATCGAGACGATGCGCTGGTCCGCGCCAATGCGCATATCGCGCAGTTGTGGGGTGTCGGTTGTCTGGTCGGGCCGTTGGCAGCAGGGGCGGGGAGTCAGTGGATCAATGGGCATGCGTTGCCACTGTTGATGGCGGCGGGGGCGTTTGGCCTGGTACTTTTGTTGTTGCGCCAAGGGGCCTTTGGCACATCGGCCGAAGCAGTCTGAGCGCATCCCTGTGGGAGCGAGCCTGCTCGCGAAAGCGGTGCACCAGTCAGCTCATTTGCTGGATGTGAAACCGTTTTCGCGAGCAGGCTCGCTCCCACAAAGGATCACAACATCCGCTCCAGGCCCACGCTGGTGCTGAACCACGAGTTGAAGCGCCGCCACCAGCTCCCCGGCTCCTTGGTCAGGGTGTGCATCTGGCCGTTGTCTTCGGTGACCCAGACGACCTTGCCGTCCTCGAGTTTCGCCTGATAGCTCAGGGTCGGCGCCATGCCTTGCAGTGCCAGTGCGCGCACGTGCTCGGCCAGTTCCGGGCTGTCGACCAGGACGCCGACTTCGGTGTTCCACAGCACCGAGCGCGGGTCGAAGTTGAACGAGCCGATAAACGACTTGCGCCGGTCGAAGATCATCGCCTTGCTGTGCAGGCTGGAGTCCGAGCCGCGATACGAGCGGCTGTAGAACACTCGCGGCCCGCTGCCATAGTTATCCCCAGGCTGGCGGCGCAGTTCATAGAGTTTCACCCCGTGTTCAAGCAACGCCTTGCGATAGGGCGCGTAACCACCATGCACCGCCGGCACGTCAGTGGCCTCCAGCGAATTGGTCAGCAGGCTCACGGAGACCCCGGCATCGGCGCGCCCGGTGAGGTAGACCAGCCCTGGCTGGCCCGGCACGAAATACGCGGAAATCATGATCAGCTCTTTGCTGACACCGGTCAGCTCCGGCGCCAGTTGCGTGGTCAGCAGCAGGTGCGGATCGGGTTCGCCTTTGGACAGGACCTTGCTCGGCGCATCCCACAGGGCCTGGTTCCAGGCCCAGATCAGCTCTTTACGCCAGATGTCCATGCGCGGGTCGGTAGTGAATTTCATCAACTGTTGATACAACGCGTGGTTCTGCTTGCGGGTTTCTTCCAGCGATTCTTCCAGGCGCGTGCGCGTGTTTTGCAGGTCGGCGGCGGTCGGTTGGCTGGATAGGAATTCGTCGATCGGCTTGCTCAGCGCGCTGTTCCAGTACTGATCGAAGCTGTGTCCGAGTTGCTCGGCCACCGGGCCGATGCTGAGCATGTCGATGTCGGTGAAATTCAGGTTGGGTTCGGCGTCGAAATATTCATCGCCCAGATTGCGCCCGCCGACGATGGCCGCGCTGTTGTCCGCCAGCCACAGTTTGTTGTGCATGCGCCGGTGCTGCACGGACAGATTGAACAGTCGTCCGGCCGCGCGCGTTACGCCGGTGCTGCGCCCCAGGTGCAACGGATTGAACAAACGAATCTGTATCTGCGGATGCGCCGCCAGGGTGGCGATGATCTGGTCGAGGCCGTCGCTGGTGGTGTCGTCGAGCAGGATGCGCACGCGCACGCCACGGTCGGCAGCCTTGAGCACTTCCTCCACCAGCATCCGCGTGCTGATGCCGTCATGGACGATGTAGTACTGCAAGTCGAGGCTGACCTGGGCATGACGAATCAGCTCGGCGCGGGCGGTAAAGGCCTCACCGCTGTCGGAGAGCAGGCGAAACCCCGACTGCCCTTTGTAGGGCGCGGCCTGAGCCTGAATCGAACGGCCGAAGCTGGAGTCCGACGCTGGCAATGCCTGGCTTGGTTCGCGCGGCACATCGAGGCTGGCGCAGCCGCTGAGGAACGAGGCGAGTATCAGTGAAGCGAGTAAGGGCTGTCTGAAGCTCACGTAGGATCGTTCCGGTTGGCGGCTGGGGTCGGCAATTTGGACGCCGGGCGCGCAAAAAAGGTCAGTCGGTCTCAGCGAGCAGTTTGATTGCCGCAGCGCCGACCTTGCGCACCGCTTCTTCGATCTGCGCTGTTGGTTTGGCAGCGTAGTTCATCCGCAGACAATTGCGGTACTTGCCCGAGGCGGAAAAGATGCTGCCGACAGCAATCTGTACGCCCTGATCGTGCAGCGCGCGATTCAGTTTCAGCGTGTCGAAACCTTCCGGTAGCTCCACCCAGAGCATGAAGCTGCCTTGCGGGCGACTGGCGCGAGTGCCGGCGGGAAAGTAGCGCGTCACCCAATCGATCATCGCATCGCGATTGCGCTGGTACTGCATGCGCATGCGCCGCAAGTGCGGCTCGAAATGGCCGGCCTTGATGAATTCGGCAATCGCGATCTGCGGTTGTGGCGCGGTGGATCCGGTGCTGATGTATTTCATGTGCAGCACCCGCTCCAGATATCGGCCCGGCGCCACCCAGCCGATGCGCAGCCCCGGCGCCAAGGTCTTGGAGAACGAGCTGCAGAGCAACACGCGGCCGTCTTCGTCGAAGGATTTGATCGTGCGCGGGCGCGGATAGGTGTAGGCCAGCTCGCCATACACATCGTCTTCAATGATCGCCACGTCGAAACGCTGGGCCAGGGTCAGCAAGGCGCGTTTGCGCGATTCGGGCATGACGTAGCCGAGGGGGTTGTTGCAGTTGGGGGTGAGCTGAATGGCCTTGATCGGCCACTGTTCCAGCGCCAGTTCCAGGGCATCGAGGCTGATGCCGGTCAGCGGATCGGTGGGGATTTCCAGGGCTTTCATGCCCAGGCCTTTGAGGGTCTGCATGGCGCCGTGGAAGCTCGGCGAGTCCACCGCGACGATGTCACCCGGCTCGCAGATCGCGTGGATGCTGGTGGACAGCGCTTCGTGGCAGCCAGTGGTGATGACCAGATCGCTGGCGCTCAACTGACAGCCGGAATCGAGCATCAGCCGTGCGATCTGTTCGCGCAGTTCGAGGTTGCCGTGGATGTTGTCGTAATACAGACCAGGCATGTCCTGCCGGCGACTGATACGCGCCAGTCCGCGCAGCAGCGGCTTCATGGTAGGTGAGCCAACATCGGGCATGCCACGGCCCAATTGCACGACGTCCTTGCGCGGTACGGCGCGGATCAATTCCAGCACCTGGTCCCACTGCGAAATCTCCACTGGCCGTTGCGCCGGACGGCCGACCGCGGGCAATTCCGGCAGTTCGCGACTGACCGGCACAAAATAGCCGGACTTGGGTTTTGGCGTGGCGAGGCCGCTGTCTTCAAGCACCCGATACGCCTGCTGCACCGTGCTCAGGCTGACTCCATGTTCGACGCTTAAGGCGCGCACTGACGGCAAACGATCGCCGGGGCGATAGAAGCCTTGTTCGATGCGAGTGCCGAGCAATTCGGCGAGGTTTACATACAGAGTCATGACGGCCTCGGTGCGTCTTGGTGGAAACCAGTACAGATGCGGCAAAAATCAGTCATTCAGTCAGTGAATCGGCAAATCTGTATGAAGTTAATACAGGTTCGTTGAGTCTGTAATGGTTTTTCCCGCCCGCGCATCATGGAATCTCTGGCTACCCAAGTAAACAGGAGCAACGAAAATGAACGGCTTGAGCGATGTGCGGCTGACGTTACACAGTCAGGAACTGGCGGCAGGGCAGAAGGACAGCGCGCGCAATCTGCTGCGTAACGCACCGTCCGGCCTCAGTCGCTGGGGTCTGTTCTGGCATCGTCTGCACACGCGCAAGGCGTTGCTAGGCCTGACACCGGAGCAACTCAGGGATGTCGGGTTGACGCTGGAGCAGGCAAGGGAGGAGGGGTTGAAGCCGTTTTGGCGAATCTGAGATCTGTATCGTTCTTGCCGGCCTAATCGCGAGCAGGCTCGCTCCAAACAGTGACCGCGTTCTGCCTGAATAAACGCGTTTATTGTGGGAGCGAGCCTGCTCGCGAAAGCGGATCAAGGGCCGCCGAGATACCCTCAGACCAACTCTTTCAGCCGATGCCACAACATCCCCAACGCCAACAACGGCGAGCGCAAATGCTTGCCGCCCGGGAAGGTGATGTGCGGCACCTTGGCGAACAGATCAAAGCCGCCGCCATGCTTCCCGCTGATCGCTTCGGCCAGCAGCTTGCCGGCCAGGTGGGTGGCATTCACCCCATGCCCGGAGTAGGCCTGGGCGTAATACACGTTCGGCTGCTCGGCGAGCCGGCCAATCTGCGGCAGGCGGTTGGCACCGATGCCGATCATTCCGCCCCACTGATAATCGATTTTCACCCCGGCCAATTGCGGGAACACTTCAAGCATCTTCGGCTGCATATAGGCGCCGATGTCTTTCGGATCGCGTCCCGAGTAATGACACGCGCCGCCGAACAGCAAACGTCGATCCGCCGAGAGCCGGTAGTAATCCAGCGCCACCCGCTGGTCGCAGACCGCCATGTTCTGCGGCAGCAAGTTGTGCGCCTGCTCTTCGCTCAGCGGTTCGGTGGCGATGATATAGCTGCCGGCGGGTAGCACCTTGCCGCTCAGTTGCGGGTTGAGGTCATTGAGATAGGCATTGCAGCCCAGCACGAGCGTCTTGGCCCGCACCGAGCCCTGCGCCGTGTGCACCTTCACTTCGGGGCCGTAATCGATGCGCGTCACCGCCGAACGCTCGAACAACTGCACGCCCAGTTGCTGCGCCGCTGCCGCTTCGCCCAGCGCCAGATTCAGCGGATGCAGATGTCCGGAGCCCATGTCGATCAAGCCGCCGACGTAGCGCTTGGAGCCGACCACTGTGTGCATTTCGTTCGCTTGCAGCAAGCGGGTTTCGTAGCGGTAACCGAGGCCGCGCAACTCTTCGGCATCTTCGGCAAAACCGTCGAGATCGGAAGGCTTGTTGGCGAGATCGCAATAGCCCCAGGTCAGGTCGCAGGCAATACTGAAACGCTCGACGCGCCGGCGAACAATCTCCACGGCCTCAAGGCCCATGAGTTTCATCTCGCGCACCCCGTCGGCACCGATGACATTGGCGAACTGATCGAGGCCGTGACCGACACCGCGAATCAGTTGCCCACCATTGCGACCGCTGGCGCCCCAGCCGATCCTGTGCGCTTCCAGCAACACCACGCTGAAACCGCGTTCGGCCAATTCCAGCGCCGTATTCAGCCCGGAAAAGCCACCGCCGACCACGCAGACATCCGCCACCACCTCGCCTTGCAGCACGGGATGGTCAGGCTGCGGCAGGCTGCTGGCGGCGTAATAAGAGGCAACGTGGGGTTGGCTCGCGGTGGTCTGGGCGCGGGCGGTCATGGGCATCATCCAACGGCTGAGTGTCGAGAAAATTTGACGGAGCATAAGCCGCACGCCCGAACGTGGGCAACATCGGTCGGCCTGCGGTGTCTGGATCCGGGCTTTTGCGGCACAATCGTTATCCCGCCACTTTGGTCACCGTATCGATGAGCTGCAACAGCCAGAAAATCCGCAACCTGCGTCAGCAGATTCCCACGTTCGACTGCGTGCCGGGCTGCCATGACTGCTGCGGGCCGGTGACCACCTCGCCCGAGGAAATGGCCCGGCTGCCGCGCAAAACCCGCGCCGAACAGGATGCCGCGCTGGAAGAACTCAACTGTGTGCACCTGGGGCCGAATGGTTGCACGGTGTATGAAGAGCGGCCGCTGATCTGCCGCTTGTTTGGCACCACCAAGACCTTGCCATGCCCGAACGAGCGGCGGCCGGTGGAGTTGATTCATCCACGGGTGGAGAAGCAGATTTTCGAGTACATGGCGGCGAATCGGCAGGTGTTGGTTTAGCCGTTGCGTTCAGTTCAGACCGAGTCGACTTCTTCGCGAGCAGGCTCGCTCCCACAGGAGATTGCATTTCAAATGTGGGAGCGAGCCTGCTCGCGAAGGGGACGCCGCCGATTTCAGTCCGGAATCGGCAGGCACAGGCTCTCTTTCACTTCTTCCATGACGATGTAGCTCTTCGATTCGCGCACATGCGGTAGCTTCAAGAGAATGTCGCCCAGCAGTTTGCGGTACGAGGCCATCTCGGAAATCCGCGCCTTCACCAGATAGTCGAAATCCCCTGACACCAAATGACACTCCAGCACATGCGGCAGCTTCAGCACCGCGCGTCGGAACTCTTCGAATGTGTCACCGGATTTGTAGTCGAGACTGATCTCGACGAACACCAGCAGGCTACCCTTCAAATGCTGCGGATTGAGCCGGGCGTTGTAGCCCATGATGATCCCTTCGCGCTCCAGACGCCGCACGCGCTCGGTGCACGGCGTGGTCGAGAGGCCGACCTTTTCTCCGAGTTCGGTGAAGGAAATCCGCCCGTCCGCCTGGAGGATGCGCAAGATGTTGCGGTCGATCTTGTCCAGCTCACGTTTGGTCTGAGTGTTGGTACGCATAGGGGATGCGCCTCCGTGAAAAGGGTTTTTGCCGAGAATTGTCGCCAAATATAGGCGCTTATATAGTGAAAAGCACTGGCATTTCTTTTTTAAACTGCGCCCATCATTGCTCTAACAAACCGTTCGGCGAAAAGCCGCGATGAGGGATTGAAAATGCGCGTCATGGTCTTGGGTAGCGGCGTCATCGGTACCGCCAGTGCTTACTATCTGGCCCGTGCCGGGTTTGAAGTGGTGGTGGTCGACCGGCAGCCTGCTGCGGCCATGGAGACCAGTTTCGCCAACGCCGGCCAGGTCTCGCCGGGTTACGCCTCGCCGTGGGCCGCGCCGGGCGTGCCGCTCAAGGCCATCAAGTGGTTGCTTCAGCGCCACGCGCCATTGGCGATCAAGGCCACCGCCGATATCGACCAATACCTGTGGATGGCGCAAATGCTGCGCAACTGCACTGCCAGCCGTTACGCGGTGAACAAGGAGCGCATGGTGCGTCTGTCCGAGTACAGCCGTGACTGCCTCGATGAATTGCGCGCCGAAACCGGTATCGCCTACGAAGGCCGCAGCCTCGGCACCACGCAGTTGTTCCGTACTCAGGCGCAACTGGATAACGCCGCCAAAGACATCGCGGTGCTGAAAGAATCCGGCGTGCCGTTTGAAGTCCTTGACCGCGCCGGCATCGCCCGCGTCGAACCGGCGCTGGCAGGCGTGACTGACATTCTCGCTGGCGCGCTGCGTCTGCCCAACGACCAGACCGGCGACTGCCAGATGTTCACCACCCGTCTCGCCGAAATGGCGCGCAAGCTCGGCGTGGAATTCCGTTTTGGCCAGGACATCCAGAAACTCGACTACGCCGGTGATCGCATCAACGGGGTATGGATTGACGGCAAGCTGGAAACCGCTGACCGCTACGTGCTGGCACTGGGCAGCTACTCGCCGCAACTGCTCAAGCCGCTGGGCATCAAGGCCCCGGTGTATCCGCTCAAGGGCTACTCGCTGACCGTGCCGATCACCAACCCGGACATGGCGCCAACGTCGACCATTCTCGACGAGACCTACAAGGTCGCGATCACCCGTTTCGACAACCGCATCCGCGTCGGCGGCATGGCCGAGATCGCCGGTTTTGACCTGTCGCTGAACCCGCGTCGGCGCGAAACCCTGGAGATGATCGTCAACGACCTTTATCCTCAGGGCGGCAATCTGGCCGAAGCGAGTTTCTGGACCGGCCTGCGCCCGACCACGCCGGACGGTACGCCGATCGTTGGCGCCACGCCGTTCAAGAATCTGTTCCTCAACACCGGTCACGGTACGCTTGGCTGGACCATGGCCTGCGGTTCCGGCCGTTTGCTCGCCGACCTGATGGCGAAGAAAAAGCCGCAGATCAGCGCTGAAGGCCTCGATATTTCCCGTTACGGCAACCAGACCCAGGAGTCCGCAAAACATGTCAATCCAGCGCCAGCTCACCAATGAGCGCATGAGTCAGATCGTCAGCCACAACGGCACCGTGTATCTGGCCGGGCAGGTCGGCGACGACTTCGACGCCGGAATTGAACAGCAGACCCGCGACGTGCTCGCCAATATCGAACGTCTGCTCGATCTGGCCGGGACGGACAAACAGCATCTGTTGTCGGCAACGATCTATTTGAACGACATCGAAGCGCACTTCGCCGGAATGAACGCGGTGTGGGACCAGTGGCTGCCCAAAGGCGCCGCGCCGGCCCGCGCCACCGTCGAAGCGAAGATGGCCAAGCCGAGCATTCTGGTGGAGATCTCCATCGTCGCCGCGCTGCCATAACGTTCCCAAGATCCCTCTCCCGGTGCTGTTGGCGGTTCACGTCGTCAGTCAGCGCCGGTTTTTCTTCCCATGACCGCCCAGAAGTCTGCCGCCATGCGTCCTGCCCGTGCCCTGATCGACCTTCAAGCCCTGCGTCACAACTACCGAATTGCCCGTGAAGTCACCGGCGCCAAGGCGCTCGCGGTGATCAAGGCGGACGCCTATGGCCATGGCGCGGTGCGTTGCGCCCAGGCGCTGGAAGCCGAGGCGGATGGTTTTGCCGTGGCTTGTATCGAAGAAGCTCTGGAGCTGCGTTCCGCCGGGATTCGCGCACCGGTATTGCTGCTGGAAGGCTTCTTCGAAGCTGACGAGCTAGCGCTGATCGTCGAGCATGATTTCTGGTGCGTGGTGCATTCGCTGTGGCAGCTCGAAGCGATCGAGCAGGCAGTCCTGAGCAAACCGATCACGGTATGGCTCAAGCTCGATTCCGGCATGCACCGCGTCGGCCTGCATCCGAAAGATTATCCAGCGGCCTATCAGCGTCTGCTGGCCAGCGGCAAAGTGGCGAAAATCGTATTGATGAGCCATTTCGCCCGCGCTGATGAACTGCACGCGCAGAGCAGTACCGAGCAGGTGGCGGTGTTCGAAGCGGCGCGTCAGGGTCTGGCGGCGGAAGTCAGCCTGCGCAACTCGCCAGCTGTGCTCGGTTGGCCAGAATTCCAAAGCGATTGGGTACGCCCGGGCATCATGCTCTACGGCGCGACCCCGTTCGAAGAAGCCAACGCCGTCGCTGAACGCCTGCAACCGGTGATGACCCTCGAATCGAAAGTCATCAGCGTGCGTGAATTGCCGGCCGGCGAGCCGATCGGTTATGGCGCCAGGTTCATCACCGACAAGCCGATGCGCATCGGCGTGGTCGCCATGGGTTACGCCGACGGCTACCCGCGCCAGGCACCGACCGGCACACCCGTGCTGGTGGCGGGCAAACCCAGCCGCCTGCTCGGGCGCGTGTCGATGGACATGCTCTGCATCGATCTGACCGACGTAGCGGAAGCGGGGCTTGGTTCAACTGTCGAGCTGTGGGGTAAAAACATCCTCGCCAGCGACGTGGCAAAGTGGGCCGATACCATCCCGTATCAGATCTTCTGCAACCTGAAACGGGTGCCAAGGCTCTATTCCGAGGGTTAACGCCGCTGCGGGGGCCAGCTGTTGTAAATACTGAACGCTGTCGCCATGATAACGCTCAATATTCTTACAACATCAGGAGGCTCCCGCCTTGGACGTCGGTGAACGACTGCAATCGATCCGCAAGCTCAAAGGGCTTTCCCAGCGTGAACTCGCCAAACGCGCGGGCGTCACCAACAGCACCATTTCGATGATCGAAAAGAACAGCGTCAGCCCTTCGATCAGTTCGCTGAGAAAGGTGCTCGGCGGCATTCCC
This sequence comes from Pseudomonas mercuritolerans, assembly GCF_025706525.1. Classification (NCBI taxonomy): domain Bacteria; kingdom Pseudomonadati; phylum Pseudomonadota; class Gammaproteobacteria; order Pseudomonadales; family Pseudomonadaceae; genus Pseudomonas; species Pseudomonas mercuritolerans. The sequence continues at coordinate 441,563 of NZ_JAMSHA010000002.1, read as the reverse complement.
ATGTCGATGGTCGAGTTCTTTTCCGAAGAGATCCTGCAGGACCAACCGACTCAGATCGTCTACAAGGCCAATGAGCTGATCGACATCTCCGACGGCGCCGTGACCATGAAACTGGTCGGCCGCGCCCACCCGAGCCGCGCCATCGCCTTCCTCAACGAAATCTACCCGCCGGGCGCCGACACCGGCGAAGAAATGCTCACCCACGAGGGCGAGGAAACCGGGATTCTGGTGGAAGGTCGCCTGGAGCTGGTGGTGGGGCTGGAAACTTTTATCCTCGAAGCCGGCGACAGCTACTATTTTGAAAGTACCAAGCCGCATCGTTTCCGTAACCCGTTCGACGTGCCGGCGCGACTAATCAGCGCAGCCACGCCGGCGAATTTTTAAGCAGAAGGCGCCAGGCCAATATGGCAAAGGCCCCCGAACCGTTTTACCGATGGGCAACAAGACCCCTCTAACCATGGGGTTGTTTCAGTACAGCGGCCTACCCGCTATACTTGCGCCCGCCTGCGAACCGTGGCCGCAGGCGTGAATAGCCACCATTGAGGGTGAACGCGTGAACCTAATTATGAAAATGCTGGCTGCACCAGCAACCGTAGTGGCCCTATGGGCTGTCAGCGCTCAAGCTGCGACAAATGACGACATCGCCAAACGCCTTGAGCCCGTCGGCCAGGTGTGTGTTCAAGGGCAGGAATGCAAGGGTATGGAAGTGGCTGCTACCGCTGGCGGTGGCGGCGGAGCAAAGGCCCCTAAAGACGTGATCGCCAAACACTGCAACGCTTGCCACGGCACGGGCCTGCTTGGCGCGCCGAAGATCGGCGACAAGGCAGCCTGGAAGGAGCGGGCCGATCATCAGGGTGGTCTGGACGGCATCCTCGCCAAGGCCATCACCGGCATCAACGCCATGCCACCAAAAGGCACCTGCGCCGATTGCTCCGATGAAGAGCTCAAGGGTGCGATCAAAGAGATGTCCGGTCTGTAATCAGCGGCGGCTTTGAAAAAACCGTCTTCGGACGGTTTTTTTGCGCCTGCAATCTCACTGCATGTTTTTCGTGATGTAGGCGCCGGCAGAATTGAGCACCGCTTTGTACACGGCGTAAGCATCGGTATCTTCAGGCGCTATTTGCTCGCAGCGCCCTCCTGATATCTGCCTAAGATCACATCCCGGGATCGACATGATGAGGGGAGAGTGAGTAGCGATGATGAACTGCGCGCCGCCGCGCGACAGCTCCATTATCCGGTTGATAAAAACCAATTGCCTCAACGGGGATAACGATGCTTCCGGCTCGTCGAGCACATACAGACCTTGGGCTTTGAATCGATGTTGAAACAACGCCTCCATGGCTTCACCGTGCGACAGGCAATGCATATCCACGCCGCCGTAATAGGTCTTTATTTCGGGATCAAAGCTCGCCTCTGCATCAAGCTTGCGAATTGCAGTATTCAAGTTGTAGAAGGTTTCTGCCCTGTAGAAAAAAACGTCCTTCTCCCTTCGGTAGCCTTTTGAGAGCGTCAGGCTTTCGTGCAGTTTTGAATGCGTGTTCTCCGTCGAGAAATTGAAATTCTTCCCACCGCCTTCTGGATTGCAGCCTGACTTGATGGCAATGGCTTCGAGTAATGTGGATTTCCCAGCACCATTTTCGCCAATAAAAACCGTTATCGAGTTGCTGAGCTCAAGCGGGAAGAGGTTTTGTAGCCGGTCACCCACCGTCATGTCTGGCTTCAGGCGTATTTGCTGGATAAACAGATCATTCATATCGATGCCTTCTGAAGATTCTATCGACGGATACCTTCACGCCAATCATCGTTATGCCGAGTCTTATCGAACCCGTGCTGGCCATGGTAAAAATTCCGATATAACCGAGACAGGCAATAAGACGCTCGCCAAATAATTCCGGCGTGGCAGCGGCACTGAAGAAAATGACCGATACCGTCCCCGCCGATATAGCCATTTCCGGCCAGAAGGATTGTATGGCGCTTGCTTTCAGATACTTGTAGCGTGCTCTTACCGTGTCCTTCAAATATCCATAGCTTCTGATGAGTTGCATTTTACTTTGCTTGCCATCGCTGGAAACGTTGAAGGCGCTGATAAGCGACTCTTTGTACAAATCTTCCTTCGACATTTCTGCTGCATATAACCGCTGGATTACAGGCTTGGCAAATCTCAACTGCACGCACGTCGACACAATAATTAAAGCGATGGGCAGGAAGAAATAGATGTTTTCCCGGAGCAGAATATAGGCTGCGGAAACCGTCAAAATGCAAGAGCCCATGAGATGGATTGTGTCATGAATGACGGAAGCAATTTTTTCCGCGTCTTCTTTTATCAATGTCACCCGAGAACATAACGGAGAGGGGCGTTTATCATGCACAATGAAGTTGATAAGTAGAAAGCGGGATCTTGCTTCCATGAGCGTTGCCAAGGAATTGCCCAGAGCTTGGCTTGATAGCTTGGTTAGAAAAACAGCGATAAGAGTGAAATAAAATTCAGCGTTAATGGAGCCGGTAGTAAGAGCCGACAGGCTCTTTGCGACCACTGATGGTATTAACAATTGACATATAGTTGCTACGGTAAGGCAAATAACCGAAAGCAGAAAAACGGTCAGGTTATTTCGCAAGCATATAAACATAGTTCAATGCCCCTCGTGCTGCAGTTCGTAGCTACGAATTCGACTACGTCTATAAGATGCCTCTCTGCTCGAGTAGTAGATAGATATCAGTGACATCGTGGGGCTCAGAACGCGTTCAAGATAAATGGCTGAGGCAAAAATTGAGCCTATAGTCGCTTCGCCAACGCTTAGCAGATGGGCCGATAGCAATAATAAGACCACTATCGCTATCGGATAACATGTACCTGACATTGATTCGAATGTTGTAGATTTGAGGCTTGAGCGAAAAGCGAGGCGCTCGATATTTTTTATATCGACCTTGGTCCTGTTGGTGTATGGCTTTGCATTAACTAAAAGTTCACAGAGGGCGCCTATTGTTAAGGTGTTCTCTTGAATATATTCATCAAACAGTGAGTTGCTATTTTTTCGAGTTATAAGGTATGCCGCAATAGCATAAACGACGCCGGTAAGTGGTGCGAGTGCCAGAAGTGGATGATAGTGGGCAGTCACCAGGAGCGCAGCGATAATGATGCTGCAGTTCAGCGATACATCCAGATAAATTGAGTGATACAAATACATCGAGCCATCAACGTCGCCATCGATCAGTTCGATCCGCTCGCCTGGTTTTTGCGTATGCTCGAAGCTTCTGTCTAGTAGGTGATTCAGGATTGCCTTCTTCAAAATAAATCTTGTTTTGGACGCGGTTTTTTGTAGATAGATGTTGGCTGCCAGTTTTAATGGGGGCGTGGCGATGAGGAGGAACGAAGCGCCCGCGAGCGCGTATAAATATAAACTGTCACTTGCCAAGTATAGGTTGATTGAATTGCCTATCAAATAGGGTGATGCGCTTGTAAGAATCGCAATGCCTACACCAAAGCAGCAGAGTATCAGGTTGCTTTTCATTAGAGGTCAGTGCTTCCGGAGAGAGGTTCTTTTTTGCAGAGCTTTTGAATCCTGCCTCCAAGGCTACCTGTGTAGGCAATAAGTACAATTGAGACGTGTCTGGTAGTTGCGCGTGATTGAATTACAGGTGATGTAGGAAAAGAGTTGTGCGTTTGTGAGGCGGTTCGTCTTGCCGACTTAACAGTCGGTGATTCGCCCTCAGTCGAAACTTTGGCCCTTTTTTCGCACCAATCACCTTCCCCCGGAAGTAATTCCCCGGCAATCTCGGTCTACCCCTATCAACGGAACGGGCGGGAGGCTTCAGATGGTGCAGTTGTGTTCGATCGAACAGGCGGTGGACGATGTGCTGGCGCGTTTGCCTGCGCACATCCACATGGGCCTGCCGCTGGGGTTGGGCAAGCCGAATCACTTCGTCAACGCGCTGTACCGGCGCATCAAGGACCTGCCCGAGCGGCAGCTGACGATCTATACCGCGCTGTGCCTCGGTCGGCCGAATCTGGGCGATGGCTTGCAGAAGCGCTTTATCGAGCCCTTTGTAGAGCGGGTGTTTGGTGATTATCCGGAGTTCGATTTCCTCGCCGATCTGCAGCGCGACAGCCTGCCCGCCAACATCCGTATCCAGCAGTTTTTCATGCAGCCTGGCAGTCTGCTCAACAGCGCGCCGGCGCAGCAGGATTACGTCAGCAGCAATTACAGCCATGCCGCTCGCGACATCAACGCAGCGGGTCTGAATCTGGTGGCGCAATTGCTCGCCAGCAGCAGCGAACACCCTGATCGCTTAAGCCTGAGCTGCAACCCGGACATCACCCTCGACCTGTTGCCGATGATCGCCAAGCGCCGCGAGGCGGGGGAGACCATTGTGCTGGTCGGCCAGGTGCATACGGATCTGCCGTACATGCCCGGCGATGCGGAAGTCGACATCGACACCTTTGATCTGCTGATCGACGAGAAGGACAGCTGCACGCTGTTTTCCACGCCGAACATGCCGGTGGGCTTTCAGGATCATTTCATTGGCTTGCACGCCAGTACGCTGGTGCGCGATGGCGGTACATTGCAGATTGGTATCGGTTCGATGGGGGATGCGTTGACTGCTGCGCTACTTGCCCGTCAGGCCGATAACGCCGGTTATCAGGCGGTGCTCGATGACATCAACCTCAGCCAATGGGCGCAATTGATCCAGCGCGAGGGCGGCACCGCGCCATTTGCCAAAGGCCTTTACGGTTGCAGCGAGATGTTCGTCAACGGGCTGTTGGTATTGGCGGATGCCGGGATCATTCGGCGCAAGGTCTATCCGGATGTGCCGACTCAGGAGCAGGCCAACGCCGGTACCCTCGACGAAGCCGCGCAGCCCGACGGTATCTCGGTGCATGGCGGCTTCTTCCTTGGCCCGCGCAGTTTCTATGAGCGGCTGCGCGAGTTGCCGCAAAGCAAGCTGCTTGAATTCAACATGACCCGCATCAGCTACATCAACGAGCTGTACGGCCAGGAAGAGCTCAAGCGCTTGCAGCGCATCGATGCGCGCTTCATCAACACCGTGTTCACCATGACTCTGCTCGGCGCCGGCGTGGCTGATCAATTGGCGGACGGACGCGTGCTCAGCGGGGTTGGCGGCCAGTACAACTTTGTTGCCCAAGGCCATGCGCTGGAGGGCGCGCGATCGATGTTGATCCTGCGCAGCTGGCGCGAGTCCGGCGGCGAGGTCAGCTCCAACATCGTCTGGGACTACGGCCACTGCACGATCCCGCGGCACCTGCGCGACATCGTCGTCACCGAGTATGGCATCGCTGATCTGCGCGGCAAATCCGACGCGGCGGTGATCGAAGCGTTGCTCAATATCAGCGACTCGCGGTTCCAGCCGGGGTTGATCGAGCAGGCGCAGAAAGTCGGCAAGCTGCCAAAGGATTTCCGTATCGATCCACGGTTTGCCGATAACACACCGCAACGCTTGCAGGCGATTGCCGCACGGCATCCGAACCTGTTTCCGGAGTATCCGCTGGGTTGTGATTTCACCGCCATCGAACGGGATCTGCTGCGGGCGCTGAACTGGCTGAAGAGCAAGTTCAAGCTGACCGAGATTCTGGAATTGGGCAAGGCAGCGCTGGATGCGCCGGAGGCTTCAGTGTTCCCGGAACATCTTGAGCGGATGCAGCTCACAAACCCGGAGGGGTTGAAAGAAGACCTGTTTCAGCGCCTGCTGCTCACAGGCCTGAAAGCCACCGCGCAGTAACTGACCACCCCCAGAACCCACTGTGGGAGCGAGCCTGCTCGCGAAAGCGGTGTGTCATTCACTCAACAGGGTGACTGACACAATGCATTCGCGAGCAGGCTCGCTCCCACAGGGGTAACTCGGTGCCGCTGGTTACTCGATGAAGGTAACGACGCCATCCTTCAGCGATTGCACGCGGGCCAGGGATTCAACGCGGTAGCCCTGCGAGTCCAGTTCGGCGCGGCCGCCCTGGAACGACTTCTCGATGACGATGCCCAGGCCGGCAACGGTGGCGCCGGCCTGTTTGATGATCGAGATCAGCGCTTGCGAGGCCTTACCGTTGGCCAGGAAGTCGTCGATGATCAGCACGCGGTCGCTGCTGGTCAGGTGGCGCGGGGAGATGGCGACGGTGCTTTCGGTCTTCTTGGTGAACGAATATACGGTCGCCGAGAGCAGGTTCTCAGTCAGGGTCAGCGACTGTTGCTTGCGGGCGAAGATCACCGGCACGCCGAGGTTCAGACCGGTCATGATCGCCGGTGCGATGCCCGAGGCCTCGATGGTGACGATCTTGGTGATCCCCGAGTCCTTGAACAGCGCGGCGAATTCGTCACCGATCAGCTTCATCAGGGCCGGGTCGATCTGGTGGTTCAGGAAAGCGTCGACTTTCAGGACCTGATCGGAAAGCACGATGCCTTCTTCGCGGATTTTTTTGTGCAGTGCTTCCACAACAGCTTCCTCTGTTGGCGCGATGGGCGCCGAAGGTAGATTAAAAAGTAGTCGATTCTAGCGCTTTAACATCGCGCGTATATCGGCCAATGCGCTATTGCCACGCACGGCTTTGACTTCAGTCGGGGTGTCGTCGTTGCCTTCCCAGGCCAGATCGTCCGGCGGCAGCTCATCGAGGAAGCGGCTCGGCGCGCAGTCGATGATTTCACCGTACTGCTTGCGCTTGGCAGCGAAGGTGAAGGCCAGGGTCTGGCGGGCGCGGGTGATGCCCACGTAGGCCAGGCGGCGTTCTTCTTCGATGGTGTCGGCTTCGATGCTGGAACGGTGCGGGAGGATTTCCTCTTCCATGCCCATGATGAACACGTAGGGGAATTCCAGGCCTTTGGAGGCGTGCAGCGTCATCATTTGCACACCTTCGGCACCGTCCTCTTCTTCCTGTTGGCGCTCGAGCATGTCGCGCAGCACCAGTTTGCCGATGGCGTCCTCAACGGTCATTTCGCCTTCTTCGTCCTTCTCGAGGGTGTTTTTCAATGCCTCGATCAGGAACCAGACGTTGCCCATGCGGTAGTCCGCAGCCTTGTCGCTGGAGCTGTTGGTACGCAGCCAGTTCTCGTAGTCGATGTCCATGACCATGCTGCGCAGCGCCGAGATCGGATCTTCGCCGGCGCACTGCTCGCGGACTTTGTCCATGAAACGCTTGAAGCGCGCCAGACGATCGGTGAAGCGGCTGTCGAGATGTTCGCCCAGGCCGATTTCGTCGGTGGCGGCGTACATCGAGATCTTGCGCTCGGTGGCATAGTTGCCGAGCTTTTCCAGGGTGGTCGAGCCGATCTCGCGGCGCGGCACGTTGATCACGCGCAGGAAGGCGTTGTCGTCATCCGGGTTGACGATCAGGCGGAAGTAGGCCATCAGGTCCTTCACTTCCTGGCGACCGAAGAAGCTGTTGCCGCCGCTCAGGCGATACGGCACCTGATGGTGTTGCAGCTTCAATTCGATCAGCTTGGCCTGGTAGTTACCGCGATAGAGAATCGCAAAATCGCTGTAGGGGCGGTCGGTGCGCAAGTGCAGGCTGAGGATTTCCATGGCCACGCGCTCGGCTTCGGCGTCCTCGTTGCGGCAGCGGATCACGCGGATCTCGTCGCCGTGGCCCATCTCGCTCCACAACTGTTTTTCGAATTCGTGCGGATTGTTCGAGATCAGCACGTTGGCGCAGCGCAGGATGCGGCTGGTGGAGCGGTAGTTCTGCTCGAGCATCACCACTTTCAGGGACGGATAGTCGTCCTTGAGCAGCATCAGGTTTTCCGGACGTGCGCCACGCCAAGCGTAGATCGACTGGTCATCGTCGCCCACCACGGTGAACTGGTTGCGCTTGCCGATGAGCATCTTCACCAACAGGTACTGGCTGGCGTTGGTGTCCTGGTATTCGTCGACGAGCAGGTACCGCACCTTGTTCTGCCACTTTTCGAGAATGTCGGCGTGTTCTTCGAAGAGCTTTACCGGCAGCAGGATCAGGTCATCGAAGTCCACCGCGTTGAACGCCTTGAGCGTGCGCTGGTAGTGGGTGTAGACGATGGCGGCGGTCTGCTCCTTCGGGTTGCGCGCGTTTTCCAGGGCCTGGGCGGGCAGGATCAGGTCGTTTTTCCAGGCGCCGATCATGTTCTTGATCTCGTCGACGCCGTCGTCGCCCGCGTATTCCTTCTGCATGATGTCGGTCATCAGGGCTTTGACGTCGGTCTCGTCGAAGATCGAGAAACCGGGTTTGTAGCCCAGCCGCGCATGCTCCTTGCGGATGATGTTCAGGCCCAGGTTGTGGAAGGTGCAGACGGTCAGGCCGCGCCCTTCGCCGGCACGCAACAGGGTGCCGACCCGCTCTTTCATCTCGCGCGCGGCCTTGTTGGTAAAGGTCATGGCGACGATGTACTGGGCGCGAATGCCGCAGTTCTGGATCAGGTGCGCGATCTTGCGCGTGATCACGCTGGTCTTGCCGGAGCCAGCACCGGCGAGCACCAATAGAGGGCCGCCGACGTAGTTCACGGCTTCTTGCTGCCGGGGATTGAGTCGGGACATACGAAAATTCGGGAGTCGTTGACGAAATGGGCCGGCATTTTAACAGGCTCAGCGATTTCTGCTGCTCTGTCCGACTTGTGACGCAGCACGCGATTCAGATTTGCCGCTTTTGTTACTTTCACGCAGGATACGCGGGGATTTTGCGGCTAATGTTCTCATTCGTGACACAAAATAACGTTTCGATGCCGTTGTCATCAGACAACGCATTGGTCATTGTTCAGCACAACGGCATAATGCCCCGCCTACATCATTGCAGAGTCTAGGGAGTCAGCTTGTCTACGCCTGTCGAACCCTTGCGTTTGCTGCTACTGGCCGAGGAGCCAGCGTGGACAGCGTTGTTGCGTGAGTGTCTGGCTCCGATGGGGAGCGCGGCGGTGCTGATCAGCGCGCCGAACTGGGATTCGGTCAGCCGCCTGTTCGAGGACAACCGCCACGCGGTATTACTGACTCTGCCGGCGTTGCAACCGCCACCCGGGCGTTGCAGCCTGCCGACCGTTCTGCTGCTGGAGCACGAGCCGGCCACCGCGCCGGTCGGTGTCAGCGACTGGCTGGTGTTCGACGCTCTCGACGCCGGCATGCTCCAGCGCTGCCTGCGCCATGTGCGCGAGCGCGGCGTGCTGGAAAACACTCTTCAGCGCCTGGCCGAACAGGACCCGCTGACCGGTATCGCCAACCGTCAGGGCTTCCAGACTCTGCTCACCGCGCGCCTTGCCGAAGGCGACGGTCGCGGTCTCGCCCTCGGCCATCTCGATCTCGACAACTTCCGCCATGCCAACGATGCCCTTGGTCATCAGGCCGGCGATCGCTTGATCCTGCAAGTGGTCGCGCGGCTGAAAAGTCAGCTGGAGGCCGGCGATCAACTGGCACGGCTGGGCAGCGATGAATTCGCTCTGCTGATCGATACCCGTCGTGCACCGCAACGCGCCGAGTGGATGGCCGAACGCATCACTGAGGCGTTGGCCGAACCTTACTGGGTTGACGGCGAAAGCCTGCTGATCGGTTCCAGCCTCGGCATCGCCCATGCCCGTGCCAACGGCGGTGCCGATCCACTGATGTGGCACGCCCATATCGCCATGCAGCAGGCCAAGAGCACACAGGGCTGCACGTTTCATATCTTCAACGAACGCATCAACCGCAACGCGCGGAGCATGGCCGACCTCGAAAGCGAACTGCGCCGGGCCTTGCGCCGCGATGAGCTGGAACTGCATTACCAGCCACGCCTGAATCTTGAAGACGGCCAGATTGTCGGCCTCGAAGCGCTGGTGCGCTGGCGTCATGGCGAGCGCGGTCTGTTGCCACCGAGCGAGTTCGTGCCGCTGGCCGAGCAGAGCGGTCTGATCGTGCCGCTGGGCTACTGGGTCATTTCCCGCGCCTTGCGCGATATGCAGGCCTTGCGCGAGCAGGGGCTGCCGGCGCTGCACATGGCGATCAACCTGTCGTTCCGCCAGTTTCAGGACAGCCAGTTGCTGCCGACGCTCAGCCGCCTGATTGCCGAGCGCGGCGTCGAGGCGCAGTGGCTGGAATTCGAACTGACCGAAACCGCGGTGATGCGGCGCAGCGATCTGGTCAAACAGACCATGGACGCCCTCGGCCGCCTCGGTGTGCGCTTCTCGCTGGACGATTTCGGCACCGGGTTTTCGTCGTTCGTGCACCTCAACAGCCTGCCGATCACCTTGTTGAAGATCGACAAGAGTTTTGTCGGCGGCATGGAACAGCGCGAAGAGAACCGCAAACTGGTGCACGCGATGATCAACCTTGCGCACAACCTGCACCTGGAAGTAGTTGCCGAAGGGGTCGAGACGCCGGAGCAACTGGAGTTGCTGCGCGGGTTCGGCTGCGATCAGGTGCAGGGTTACCTGATCAGCCGACCGCTGCCGTTGGAGGATCTGGTGGAATATCTGGCGTCTGGATCGAACCAGCAGCCGGCTTTGGAAATCGTCGGTTGATCACGATTGTTGCGGCCGGCACAAATCCCCGTGGGGGCGAGCCTGCTCGCGAAGGCGTTCTGTCAGCTGAATGATCTGTGCCTGACGCTCGGTCTTCGCGAGCAGGCTCGCTCCCACAAAGGAAACCATCATTCGGCCTGAGGGATGTTGAAACCTTGAGCTTGCGGCTCGCGCCGAATCATCCGCTGCATCTTCCACTCGAATGCCAGCATCAAACTCACCGCCGCACACGCCAGGCCCAGCGCCAATCCCCACCAGACGCCCGTCGGCCCCCAGTTCAAATGGAACGCCATCCACCACGCCGCCGGTGCGCCAATCAGCCAATAGCAAGCGAGCCCCACCAGAAACGTAGTCTTGGCATCCTTGAGCCCACGAATACAGCCCATGGCAATCGTCTGCGTGCCGTCGAACAGCTCGAACCACGCCGCTACGGCCAGCAGGCTCACCGCCAGACGGATCACTTCGGCAAACGCCGGATCGTTGTGGTCGAGGAACAGGCCGACCAACTGGTTCGGCCACAGCCAGAACACCAGGGCAAAACCGAGCATCACCACGGCGCCGAAGGCGATGCCGACACGCCCGGACATGCGCGCATCGACCAATTGCCCGGCGCCATAGTGTTGGCCGACGCGCATGGTGATGGCGTAAGACATCCCGGCCGGGACCATGAAGGCCACCGACACGATCTGCAGGGCGATTTGATGCGCGCCCATCTGCGTACTGCCCATGGTGCCCATGCACAACGCGGCAAAGGCAAACAGCCCGACTTCCACCGCATAGGTGCCGCCAATCGGCAGGCCCAGACGCCACAGTTCTTTCAGGTATTGCCGGTTCGGCCGCGACAGACCGGCGCGCAACGGATAAGCGTCATACGCCGGATGCCGGCGGATATGCCAGGCCAGCGCCAGTGCCATGCAGTTGGCGACAATCGCCGTGACCAGACCGATACCGGTCAGGCCCAGTTGTGGCAGGCCGAACATGCCGGTGATCAGCGCGTAGTTGAGCAGCAAGTTGGCCACCGTACCGGCGAGGCTGATGACCATCACTGGCGTCGCCCGGCCGATTGCACTGGTAAAACCGCGCAGGGCCATGAAGCTCAGGTAGCCGGGCAGGGCGAAGGGCAGGGCGATGAGAAATTGCCCGGCGGCGTTGACGTTGGTTTCGGTTTGGCCGAACAGCAGCAACACCGGTTTGAGGTTCCACAACAACAGCCCGGCGCCGAGGGCCATCAGCCAGGCCAGCCACAACCCGGCCTGGGTCAGGCGCGCGGCACCGATGATGTCGCCCGCACCCTGACGGATTGCCACCAGTGTGCCGACCGCTGCAATCACGCCGATGCAGAAAATCGACACGAACGAGTAGCTCGCGGCACCGAGGCCGCCACCGGCCAGCGCTTCGGGGCTGAGGCGCGCCATCATCAAGGTGTCGGTCAGCACCATCAGCATGTGCGCCAACTGCGAAGCAATCAGCGGCCCCGCCAGCCGCAAAATGGCCCAGAGTTCGGTACGCACAGGATGCTGCATGGTCATCACCACCCAAATATCAGAGGAAGCAGAAGAGCGTCGATTCTCGGCGCTTGGCAGGCTTTGCACAAAGGGATAAAAAGGATGGGTGGCATGATTAATACTCATCCTGAATCGTCCTGCCGAATTGGCTGTATCCCCGCTATTGGAGCTTTGTGTATGTCCCGACGCCTTCCGCCGTTGTATGCCCTGCGCGCATTCGAAGCGGCAGCGCGACACAGCTCGTTCACCCGCGCGGCGGAAGAACTGTCGATCACCCAGAGCGCGGTCAGTCGGCACATGCGCACTCTTGAAGAACACTTCGCCTGCCGGCTGTTTCATCGCAGCGGGCGCAACCTGCAACTGACCGAATCGGCGCGGCTGCTGTTACCCGGTATCCGCGAAGGCTTCGCCGCCCTTGAGCGCGCCTGCAATACCTTGCGCGCCGAGGACGACATCCTGCGCATGAAAGCGCCATCGACCCTGACCATGCGTTGGCTGCTGGCGCGGTTGAGTCGCTTCCGCCATTTGCAGCCGGGCAATGAGGTGCAACTGACCAGCGCATGGATGGATATCGATTCGGTGGACTTCAACAACGAACCATTCGATTGCGCAGTTTTGCTCAGTGACGGGCATTTCCCGCCGGACTGGGAAGCGAGCCTGCTGTTTCCCGAGGAATTGATTCCGGTCGGCGCGCCGAACCTGCTCAATGATCAACCTTGGGATGTAGCGCGTCTGGCGACGGCTGAACTGCTGCACCCGACCCCGGATCGCCGTGACTGGCGCAGTTGGCTGGAGCGCATGGGCCTGTCCGATCAGGTCTCGCTCAAGGGCGGACAAGTGTTCGATACGCTGGAACTGGGCATGATCGCCGCGGCGCGCGGCTACGGCGTTTCGATGGGTGATCTGTTGATGGTCGCCGAAGATGTCGCGCAAGGGCGCTTGAGCCTGCCATGGCCAACCGCCGTCGCCAGTGGCCTGAATTATTACCTGGTGTGGCCGAAACCGCGTCCGGGAGGTGAACGTTTGCGCCGCCTCAGCGATTTTCTCCAAGGCGAAGTCCGCGCCATGCAATTGCCGGCGGTAGAGCGCTTGAGCTGAAACGTTCGAGCCGGCACAATGCCACTACTGCGCCATACCCACGCAATCCGCTCAAGTATTCGGATTTTCCGCCGACTACGAGCATGTGGAACCGTCGTGCCGGTTCCGCGCTACCCCCATTATTAGAATATTTTCCGGGCAATTACCGCGATCAAGGAGGATTCGGTGGCTCGGCCAGGAGCTGTTCATGTCTCAACCTCGTGCTCGGATCGCCTCGCAGCTGGGCCTTGCCCTTGCTGTGATACTGGCGATAGTCATCAGCGGCAGTACGGTGTTCGCCTTGCGTTCGCTGGATTCCGCCAACCTCGCCACCCGTGAAGAGCACTTGGCCAGTGAGGCCCGGCTGCTGGCCGATCAACTGAGCACCTTTCACGGTACGCTGCGCGAAAGCACCCTGCGCCTGAGCGGACTGTTCGAAAAGCGCTTCGGCAGTGGTTTGAGTGTGCACCCGGATCAGCCAGTGACCGTGGCCGGCGTGCAGACCCCGGGCCTGCATCTGGGCAACGAGGTGCTGAACAACAACTTCAAGGAAGTTGACGAGTTCAAGCAGATGACCGCCGGCGTGGCCACGGTATTCGTGCGCAGCGGCGAAGACTTCATTCGCGTCAGCACCAACGTCAGCAAGCAGGACGGCACCCGTGCCATCGGCACCGTGCTCGATCATGCCAACCCGGCGTACGCGAAGTTGATGGCGGGGCAGAGTTATGTCGGCCGCTCGCTGCTGTTCGAGCGCTACTACATGTCGCAGTACACACCGGTGCGCGATGCGGGCGGCAAGATCATCGCCGTGTTGTACGTAGGCTTCGATTACACCGATGCCCAGAACGCGCAGTTCGCCAATCTCAAGCGCTTCCGCATTGGCAAGACAGGCTCGCTGGCGCTGCTCGACGAGCAGAACAAATGGCTGGTGCCGATTGCCGGCGTCGAAAACCTGGATCAAGCCGCACCGACCATCAACAACCTGGTGAAAACCCCGGGTAAGGGTGAATTTTGGAGCGACAAGGGTGAGGACTTCTACAGCATCGCCGTGCCGTTCGAAGGTGGCCCGTGGTCGGTGGTGGCGAGCATGCCGAAAGCCGAGATCCGCGCGGTGACCTGGAGCGTCGGTACGCAACTGGCGATCGGTAGCCTGCTGGCGATGTTGCTCGCGGTCGGTTCCGTGGTCTGGCTGCTGCGCAGCAAACTTGCCCCGCTGGGCGATCTGGTGCGTCAGGCCGAAGCCCTCGGTGCCGGTGATCTGAGCGTGCGTCTGAACGTATCGAGCCACGACGAAATCGGTCAGCTGTCCCGCGCGTTCAACCAGATGAGCCAGGCCCTGTCGACCATGGTCGAGCACATCCGCCGGGCCTCGGAAGAGGTCAACAGCCGCGCGCAGGCGTTGTCCGGTTTGTCCGGTGGTGCGTATGAGGGCATGGAGCAACAGTCGGGCGAAATTACCAGCATGGCCGGCGCCGTCGAAGAGTTCAGCGCGACGTCGCTGAACATCGCCGACAACATGGGCGCGACCCAGCGCCTGGCGCAGGAAAACGCGCAGCAGACCCAGATTGGCCGCAGCTCGATGGAAGAAGCGTCGTCGTCGCTGGAGCAGATCGCTGGCGCGCTGAACAGCACCGCCAGCGTGATCAACACGCTGGGGCAGCGCTCGCAGGAAATCGGCGGCATTGTCGGCGTGATCACTTCGATCGCCGAGCAGACCAACCTGTTGGCACTTAACGCTGCCATCGAAGCCGCTCGTGCCGGTGAACAAGGTCGCGGTTTTGCCGTGGTCGCGGACGAAGTGCGCAGCCTCGCCTCGCGTACCCGCCAGGCGACCGACGAAATCTCCAGCATGATCCACAGCATCCAACAGGAAACCGGCAACGCGATCAGCACCATGGAACAGGGCAATGTGCTGATGCAGGAAGGCCTGTCGCGCAACGCCAATGTCGCCTCGGCGCTGGCGCGGATTGATGAGCAGAGCCGTTCGGCAGGCCAGCAGTTTGCTGCGATCACCACCGCCACTCAGGAACAAAGCAGCACTGCGACGTTGCTGAGCAGCAATTTGCAGAGCATCGCCTTGGCCAACAGCGAGCAGCGTGAGGTGGTGTCGAACCTGGCTGTCACCGCGAAAGAGCTGGAGAAGCTGGCGGCGGATCTGCGTTCCGAGGTTGATCGCTTCCGTTGATGCATCTTTGAAACAGCTATCGCGAGCAGGCTCGCTCCCACAGTAGTCGGCGTAATTCACAAATATTGTGAAGGCCCGAAATCCCTGTGGGAGCGAGCCTGCTCGCGAATGCTTTTCTGCCACCGCTTCTTTGGACTTGCTGAAACGTTTCCGCAGCGCTATAAAAATGGCACAACTCCAATAAAGGCTGCTGCCATGACCCCGCTCAAACTCCTCGTCGCCCTCGGCGCATTGTCTGCCGCTTCTCATGCCATGGCTTGGGACTATGTCCTGCTCGACGCCAACACTCCGGCAAAAAACTGGACGATCACCAGTGAACAACTCGGCGTAAAAACCGCCAAACCGTTTTCCGTGACCCTGCGTACCCTGCATGGCGGTCGTCAGGAGGGCGTCAGCATTGTCGATATCGATAACGGCACGATGAAACTCTCGGTAGTGCCGACCCGTGGCATGAATGTGTTGCAGGCTTCGGTGGGCGACGTGCGGATGGGCTGGGATTCGCCGGTCAAGGACGTGGTCAACCCGGCGTTCATCGAACTCAACGGTCGCGGTGGCCTGGGTTGGCTGGAAGGCTTCAATGAACTGGTCACCCGTTGCGGCTATGAGTGGGTTGGCCATCCCGGCATGGACAACGGCGAATTGCTGACCTTGCACGGTCGCGCCGCCAACATCCCGGCCAGCACCGTCACTTTGCACATCGACGAGAAGCCGCCGTATGCCATCACGCTGCGTGGCGAGTTGAAAGAGCAGGCATTCAAGAAAGTCGATTTCTCGGTAGCGACCGAACTGGTCACCGAACCGGGCAGTGCACGCTTTGCCCTCAACGACACTCTGACCAACAACGGCGACTATCCAAAGGAATACCAGGCGCTGTATCACAGCAACTTCAGCACGCCGTTTCTTGAGCAAGGAGCGAAATTCGCTGCGCCGGTGAAGCAGGTGTCGCCGTTCAACGACAAGGCCAAGGGAGATCTGCCCGACTGGCAGACCTATCGCGGGCCAACCAAGGACTACGACGAAACTGTCTACAACGTCGTGCCGTATGCGGACGCCAAGGGCGACACCTTGACCGTGCTGCATAACAAAGCCGGTAGTCTCGGCGTATCTGTTGGCTTCAATACCCAGCAGTTGCCAGTGTTTTCGCTGTGGAAAAACACCGACACCCAAGGGCAGGGCTACGTCACCGGGCTGGAGCCGGGAACCAGTTTTTCCTACAACCGTCGCTATCAGCGGCCGTTGAATCTGGTGCCGACCATTGCGCCGAAAGAACATAAACAGTTCCAGATCAGCTACAGCCTGCTGGCCGACAAAGCTGCGGTGGGTAACGCGTTGAAGCGCGTGACCGATATCCAGGCCGGGCGCGACACCGAAGTGCGCCAGGCACCGCTGGTTGATCTGACTGAGCATTAAGGTGTCGCCGGCCGGTATTGCAGTGCCTCGGCCAGATGCTCGCGGGTAATCGCATCGGCCTGTTCAAGATCCGCCAACGTGCGCGCGACCTTGAGCAGGCGATGCGCCGAGCGCAGCGACAGGATCAGTCGCTCGCAGGCCGCTTCAAGCCATTTTTCATCGGCTGTGGATAACTTGCAGTGATGCTTCAGCCCCGGCAGATCGAGAAACGCATTGGCACAGCCCTGACGTTTCTGCTGGCGTTCCCGCGCTTCGGCGACCAACGCCGCAGCGCTGGCGCTGTCCTCGCCGGGCTTGGCTGCCGGATTCAATGCGGTCGCTTCACGCGCCACGGTCAGGTGCAGATCGATCCGGTCCAGTAGCGGCCCTGAGAGCTTGTTGCGATAGCGCTGGACCATGTCCGGTGTGCACGAGCATTTGCCACTGGGTTCGCCAAGATATCCACAGGGACACGGATTCATCGCTGCCACCAATTGAAACCGCGCGGGGAAACGTACGCGATCCTTGGCCCGAGCAATGACGATATGCCCGGATTCCAGCGGCTCGCGCAGCACCTCGAGAACCTTGCGATCAAACTCTGGCAATTCATCTAGAAACAGCACGCCGTGATGGGCGAGGGTGATTTCGCCGGGTTGCGGTTTCGAGCTGCCACCGACCAATGCCGGCCCTGAAGCCGAATGGTGCGGTTGCCTGAACGGCCGCTGCGGCCAGTGAGTCAAGGGAACCCCGCTGGCGACCGATTGAATCGCTGCTACTTCCAGCGCCTCACATTCGGAAAGCGGCGGCAGCAAACCCGGCAGACGACTGGCCAGTAATGTCTTGCCGGTTCCCGGTGGCCCGCTGAACAGCAAGTTATGCGCCCCCGCTGCGGCAATCAGCAGTGCGCGTTTGGCGGCCGTCTGACCCTGCACTTCGTTGAGGTCGGGATAGGGCTTGGCGGCGTGCATCAAACCATCGGAAACGTAAGGCTCGACCGGCGTGTGCCCATTGAAATGCGCCACCGCTTCCAGCAAATGATCGACCGCAAACACCTTGAGGCCCGAGGCCAGGCACGCCTCTTCCGCATTCGCCCGTGGCACCACCAACGCCCTCCCGGCCTTGCGCGCCGCCAGTGCCGCCGGCAGCACGCCACGCACCGGTCGCACGGCGCCAGACAGCGCCAACTCACCCAGACATTCCACCTCGTCCAGCGTCAGACAGGGCACCTGCACACTGGCCGACAAGATCCCCAAGGCAATTGCCAGATCGAAGCGCCCGCCATCCTTGGGCAGGTCCGCCGGGGCCAGATTCAAGGTGATCCGCCGCGCCGGAAATTGCAGCCCGGAATTGATGATCGCGCTGCGCACCCGATCCTTGCTCTCCTTCACCGCCGCTTCAGGCAGGCCGACCATGGTCAGCGACGGCAGACCGTTGGCCAGATGGACTTCGACAGTGACGGCTGGGGCTTCCACGCCAATCTGGGCGCGACTGTGGACAATGGAGAGGGACATGGTCGTTCCTTGAGCTGAATCGGGGAGCCGCTTCCTGCGGGTTTTTGAAGGGTAGTTGAGCCGGGCTTCAGTGCTGAAATAGAGGTTTACAAGACGTATCCAGACCCGATTGGCTGTCACTGTTTGCCTGAATTGAAGCGTTGACTCTCGCCCGGCATTGACGGATCCTCCCGCTCGAGGACTGCAACTGCGCATTCGTCGGGACTGGGCACCAGTAAAAGCTCCCCCGCATTTTTGGCAGCAGAGAAAGCTGGTTTCTCTGAAGTAGTGACGACGGGCCGACTCGTCGGATTCTGAACCCATGGCGGCGAAGCCAAGAGCTAAAGAATCGCTGCGACTACTCCTCCAAACACAATAAAGGCGTCCTATGGACGCCTTTTTATTTTTGACTCAGGATCTTCTACCGGCCAGCGGGCCGCTTGGCTCAAGCTCTGGCCCACACGTAACAGCAACTTCAATAAATCGCCGTTGGTTGGCTGACATGTCCCCAGCCAACCGGAGTGCTTCGAGATGTAGTTCAACAATCTGAAGAAGCTTTTCCTTTCGCTTTTTTGGGCTCATACGCACCTCGTGCGATTGGGTTGTTGATTTCGATGTTATTGACCGTTCACAGAAATGACAAGCCGGTTGGTGTGGTCGAACTCGAACCCCAGTTTCCGGTAGTAAAAAACAACATTCGGATCAGGATCCTGGATCTCGATTTCTTTGCATCCTAGCGCTCGCGCATAGTGATCTGCGACAAGCAGAGCAATCGGCGCGATCCTGCCGCGAAGCGGGTGCGCGCTATCCGGATGCCCTTCCAACAAAACAATCTTTAAGCAGATAGAGCTTGCGCGCGGGGTCGCATAGCACATGCCGCAAAGAATCTGTTTGTACCATATCGCCAAATCCAGACCTTTCGCATCTTTACTTTTCCAGTCTGCAACGTCATCCCAAGGGAAAATTGTTGGCCCCTCCCAGAGAAAGTATTGCTTTATCGCTGCTGGGGTAATTGGCTCAAACTTGACCGCTGCTGCATCAATATTTGGGATTCTCGGGGCAATGTCCTTGAGAAAGAATTTGTAGGCGATCTTTCGCGAATTTGATCTGAATGTCTGGTTACGAAGATCCGTTGCTTTGCCTTTTCTTCTCATTGTTTTCATCTGTTTGGATCTGGTCGCAGAAGATAGCCAGCAGAGAGGGGGCAGCGAAATCAGACGTGGCGGACGCGTTTTGTAGGACGTTACTTCTGTGAGTGGAGGATTTCGGAGCAGGGTGGGGAACGAAGACACAAAAAGGTCATTTCAGTGGGGATTGTTGCAGGGCTGTGCATCAAAAGATCGCAGCCTGCGCTAATTCATACACATGAAGCTGAAGGTAGTGCCGACCTTCAGTCGCTAGCAGGCTAGCTGCTCCCACAGGGGATAGCAGCGGATTATTCCGCGGGCGGTGTCAGCTTCGCTTCCATCTCGGCGACTTTGGCTTCGAGGCTCTCAAGCCGTGCCCGCGTGCGAGCCAACACCACCATCTGGCTATCAAACTCTTCCCGGCTGACCAGATCGAGTTTGCTGAAGGCACTTTGCAGCAGCATTTTGAACTGGCTTTCGATTTCGGCTTTCGGCAGTGGCGTGTCGCCGCTGAACAGGCGGGAGGCGGTGCCGCTCAGGGCGTCGAGGAAGTCTTTGGGCGCGAGCATGGGGAATGTCCTGGAAACAATGGCCGGCAGTGTATCACGCAGTGTCTATAGTCAATCCCGTTGCACGGATGCACGCTTTTCGCGCAGGGGGACGGACGGTGGCGCACCGTTGTTGTGCGTATCGGCAAAAGCTTTTCTGCCCGAGCGCGTGCAACGCGGGCCAAGAGATTGAAATGCAGGGTTTTTGCCGAGCTGGCAAGGTTTCTGCTTAGTCACCCTCGACCCATGCACTGATGCAGTCGCTGTGACGAATGCAGTGCGGCAGACGAAGCGGGGAGTTTCGTCTGATGCGGTTAGCTGGCGTCAACGATGCGTTACAAAGCCAGGCACTGCGCTTAGACTTGAGACGGGTTTGTTTTCCTGGGGCAAGTCCACCAATTCGGGAGAGAGTTTCATGAAGCTAGTCACTGCCATCATCAAGCCGTTCAAGTTGGACGACGTGCGCGAGTCGCTGTCCGAAATCGGCGTGCAGGGCATTACCGTCACTGAAGTCAAAGGCTTCGGCCGGCAGAAGGGTCACACCGAGCTGTATCGCGGCGCGGAATATGTGGTCGATTTTCTGCCCAAGGTGAAAATCGACGTGGCCATCGACGACAAGGATCTGGATCGGGTTATCGAGGCGATAACCAAAGCGGCCAACACCGGCAAGATCGGTGACGGCAAGATCTTCGTGGTCAATCTGGAACAGGCGATCCGCATCCGTACCGGCGAAACCGATACCGACGCGATCTAAGCGCCGCCACAAACCCAACGCCCCAGGAGAAAACAATATGACTCTGCGTAAATTCGCAGGGCTAGGCGCCCTGTTGTCCATCGTAATGCCCGGCATCGCCATGGCGGCAGACGAAGTGGCAGCGCCAGTCCTCAATTCCGGCGACACCGCCTGGATGCTCACCTCGACAGCGCTCGTGCTGTTCATGACCATTCCCGGCCTGGCGCTGTTCTACGGCGGTATGGTTCGCTCGAAAAACATTCTTTCCGTGCTGATGCAGTGCTTCGCCATTACCGGTCTGATCAGCATCCTGTGGGTCATTTATGGCTACAGCATTGCCTTCGACACCACCGGCATGGAGCAGGGCGTCGTCAACTTCAATTCGTTCTTCGGCGGCATGGGCAAGGCGTTCCTCGCCGGTGTCACGCCTTCGAGTATTACCGGCCCGGCGGCGCTGTTCCCTGAGGCTGTGTTCATTACCTTTCAGATGACCTTCGCGATCATCACCCCGGCGCTGATCGTCGGTGCGTTCGCCGAGCGCATGAAGTTCTCCGCGATGCTGATCTTCATGGGCATCTGGTTCACGCTGGTTTATGCACCGATCGCGCACATGGTCTGGTCCGGTAACGGCGGCCTGATGTGGGACTGGGGCGTGCTCGACTTCGCTGGCGGCACCGTGGTGCACATCAACGCCGGTATCGCCGGTCTGGTCGCGTGCCTGGTGCTGGGCAAGCGCAAAGGCTTCCCGACCACACCAATGGCTCCGCATAACCTCGGCTACACGCTGATGGGCGCGGCGATGCTGTGGGTCGGCTGGTTCGGCTTCAACGCTGGTTCCGCTGCTGCCGCCAACGGCACTGCCGGTATGGCCATGCTGGTTACCCAGATCGCCACTGCCGCTGCGGCACTGGGCTGGATGTTTGCCGAGTGGGTCACCCACGGCAAGCCAAGCGCACTGGGTATTGCTTCGGGTGTGGTCGCCGGTCTGGTCGCGATCACCCCGGCCGCTGGCACCGTGGGCCCGATGGGTGCACTGGTGATCGGTCTGGCTGCAGGTGTGGTGTGCTTCTTCTGCGCCACCACCCTGAAACGCAAACTCGGCTATGACGACTCCCTGGATGCCTTCGGCGTGCACGGTATCGGCGGTATCCTCGGCGCGATCCTCACCGGTGTGTTTGCCGCACCGGCACTGGGCGGCTTCGGCACCGTGACTGACATTGGCGCGCAGGTTTGGATCCAGATCAAAGGCGTCGGCTTCACGGTGATCTACACCGCGATCGTCACCTTCATCATCCTCAAGGTGCTGGACGCCGTCATGGGTCTGCGCGTAACCGAGGAAGAAGAGTCGGTCGGCCTCGATCTGGCACAACACAACGAACGCGGCTACAACCTGTAAGTACGCGCGATAAAAAAATTGCCCGGTTCGCCGGGCATTTTTTTGTCCGGGATTTGTCATTCAGGGAGCGGCTGAAAGGATTTTTCTTACGGCTTTGGTCGTCTTTACGACGAGGCTTTTTCTGCGGGCAATCGCTTACATCGCTGCAGGAATATTAGGGCCTTTGTTTTTTTTCAGAGCACGCTAGAATGCGCCCCGAACGAGCGGAGAACTGTATGTGGCAACAGACTCTGATAACCCTGCGGGCAAGGCCCCGGGGCTTTCATCTGGTGACGGACGAGTTGCTCACAGGCTTGCCTGAACTCAAGACCTGTCGGGTCGGTCTGTTGCATTTGTGGCTGCAGCACACGTCGGCGTCGTTGACCATCAACGAGAACGCCGATCCGGCAGTTCGTCGCGACTTCGAACGATTTTTCAATCGTCTGATCCCACAAGGAACGGACGGCTACGAGCACAACGACGAAGGCCCGGATGATCTCCCGGCGCACTTCAAGGCCAGCGTGCTTGGTTGCCAGATCAGTCTGCCGGTTGCGGCAGGGCGGCTGGCCCTGGGTACCTGGCAAGGGATTTATCTGGGCGAGCACCGTGATCATGGCGGTGCCCGTAAAGTCCTCGCCACCTTGCACGGTGAACAGGCATGAGCCGCTGCCGGGCAGCGGCAGAAGATTTTTCAACGGCGGCTTCGACAGCCGCCAAAGCTGGTCTATAACTAATCTGCTTTTGGCAAGTCATGAGGTAGAACATGAGCGACGATGATCTGGAAAACGACGACCTCGAAGTAGGCGACGAAGACGAGGCCGAGGAAGGCCTGGAAGCGGCAGCGGAAGACGTTGCCGAAGACGATGGCGGTGACGACACGCCGGCCCCGGCTGCCAAAGGCAAAGCCAAGGCTGCGGTCTCGGTCGACGAGTTGCCGAGCATCGAAGCCAAGAACAAGGAGCGTGACGCCCTGGCCAAGGCCATGGAAGAATTCCTTGCGCGCGGCGGCAAGGTGCAGGAAGTGGAGGCCAACGTGGTCGCCGATCCGCCCAAGAAGCCGGACAACAAGTACGGCAGCCGCCCTATCTGAGGCGCGTCGCTCGCTTGCTGAAAAAGCCCGCCGTCGCTGCGGGCTTTTTCATGTCTGAAATAAATCCGTTGAAAACAAATGCAGTCCCCTGTGGGAGCGAGCCTGCTCGCGAAGAGGGCATGTCAGCCGACATACATGTTGGATGACACACCGCATTCGCGAGCAGGCTCGCTCCCACAGGGCTGTAGATCAGTTCGAGGAAGCATTCCAGCGGGAGAGGACGGCGGGCAATTCCGTGAGACTGCGAATCTCCGCATCCGGCAAGCGCTCCGCTTCCCAGACCTTGCCCGTCGGGTTGAACCACACCGCGCGCAATCCCGCCTGCTGCGCCCCGGCAATGTCATCGCCGGGATGATCGCCGACATGCACCGCCGCTTCGGCACTCACATCGCCACGCCGCAAGGCTTCATGAAACAGCCGCGCATCCGGTTTGGCGATGCCGATGTCTTCGGCGCACAAGGCAAACTTGAAGTAATCCGCCAGCCCCAGCCGGCGCACGTCGGCATTGCCATTGGTGACCACGCCGAGGGCGTAATGATTGGCGAGCAGCTCCAGCAGCGGCTCGACTTCCGGGAACACTTCGATCTGATGCCGCGCATGCAGGAACACTTCAAAAGCCTTGTCAGCCAGCTCCGACGCTTCGCCGTGGGCATACCCGGCTCCTTCGAGCGCATGGAACAGCACACGTCGGCGCAGCGCGCTGATGCGGTGTTTGAGGCCCGGTTCGCCCGCCAGCACTCGCTCGCGAATCGACCACAAATGCTCCACCGGCACCGCGCCCAGGTTCGACGCATGCTCGCTCAGCCATTCGCGCAACACGGTTTCGGCGCTGGCGATCACCGGAGCGGTGTCCCACAGGGTGTCGTCGAGGTCGAAGGTGATCAACTGAATGCTCATGAATCATCGCCTTTCATGCGTTTGGCCCGGGGATGGGCGCTGTCGTAGACCGCCGCCAGATGCTGGAAGTCGAGGTGGGTATAGATCTGTGTGGTTTTGATATCAGAGTGACCGAGCAATTCCTGCACCGCGCGCAGATCCTGTGAAGACTCGAGCAAATGGCTGGCGAACGAGTGCCGCAGCATGTGCGGATGCAGGTTCTGCCCCAGCTCGCGCTCGCCAGCAAGTTTGACCCGCACCTGAATCGCCCGCGGGCCGAGACGACGACCTTGCTGGCTGACAAACACCGCATCGTCCGCCGGGTTGGTCATGGCTCTAAGCGGCAACCAGTGTTCCAAGGCTTCGCGAGCCTTGGTGCCAACCGGCAACAGCCGAGTCTTGCTGCCCTTGCCGAGCACCTGAACCATGCCGTCGGCGAGGTCGAGTTGATCGAGATTGAGCCCGGTCAATTCGGACAGACGCAGGCCTGACGAATAGAACAGCTCGAGAATCGCCTGATCGCGGCGGGCGAGAAAGTCATCCTCGACCGCACCTTCCAGCAATTGCAGGGCGCGGTCAGTATCGAGGGTCTTCGGCAGGCGCCGTTCGCCTTTCGGCGGGGCCAGGCCGGTGGCCGGGTCGTGGTCACACAGGCCTTCGCGATTCAAATAGTGATAAAGCCCGCGCACCGCCGAGAGCAGGCGGGCGAGGCTGCGCGAGGACTGGCCTTGCGCATGCAATCGGGCGATCAGGCTGCGCAGGCGCTGGATATCCAGCGCGGCCCAACTGCCGATGTTCTGCTTGATGCACCAGCCGAGGACTTTATCGAGGTCGCGGCGATAAGCCGACAGGGTGTGCGGCGACACCTGTCGCTCACTGCGCAGATGTTCGCAGTAAGCGTCCAGTTGTCGTTCCATGGTCAGCGTACCGAGCGCAGCGAGCTGTTGACCCGTGGCAGCACGCGGCCCATGACCTCGGCGATGTAACTGAGGAACAAGGTGCCGACCGAGCTCTTGTAATGCTGCGGGTCGCGACTGGCGATGGCCAGGATGCCGTGGATGCCTTGATGGCTGACGGCAACCACGGCGGTTGAGCCGATCTGCTGGCGCTGTTCTTCGCCGAAGAGGAAATCCAGCTCATGTTCACGCAGGCTGCCGCTGACGCTTTTGCCTTCGGTGAGCAGGCCGCCAATCGCGGTTTGCGCATCGGCGTGGGTCACCCAGCGGCCGACCGGTGCCGGGTTGTCGCCGAGCAGGATCAGGCTGACGAAGGGCACCTGGAAATCCTGACGCAGGCTGTCTTCAACGCTGATGACCACGTCTTCCAGGGTCGATGCATCCATCAGCGCGAGGATCAGGCGGCGGGTCTTTTCGAACAGGCGATCGTTGTCGCGGGCCACGTCCATCAGATGCGAAAGGCGATGGCGCATCTCGATATTGCGATCGCGCAGGATGGTCATCTGCCGCTCGACCAGCGACACGGTGTCGCCGCGTCGGTGCGGAATGCGCAACGACGGCAGCAGCTCTTCGTGCTCAACGAAGAAGTCCGGATGAGCCTCCAGGTAGGCGGCAACCGCGGCTGCCTCAAGGCTCTCGGACGCTGATTCGTCGACTGGTCGGGCGGGTACCTGTGGCTTGTCGGTCATGATTTCTGCTCGCTCAAAGACGCACTTGTCCTTCGTATACACGCACTGCCGGACCGGTCATCAACACCGGTTCGCCCGGGCCGGCCCACTCGATGGACAGACGCCCGCCGGGCAGGTCGATCAACAGCGGCGAATCCATCCACCCCTGACTGATGGCCGCCACCGCCGCCGCACAGGCGCCGGTGCCGCAGGCCTGGGTTTCCCCGGCGCCGCGTTCCCATACGCGCAGTTGCGCACGATGGCGGTCGATGACCTGAAGGAAACCGACATTGACCCGCGCCGGGAAGCGCGGATGGTGTTCTATCTTCGGCCCCAGTTCATGCACCGGTGCACTGTTGATGTCATCCACGCGTATGACCGCATGGGGATTGCCCATCGACACGGCGGCCAGCTCGACCGTGGCGCCTTCGACGTCCAGCTGATAACTGCTGGCCTGGGCTGGCGCCTGGAACGGGATGTCCGCCGGCACCAGGCGCGGCGCGCCCATGTTCACGCCGATCTGGCCGTCGTTACGCACGTCCAGTTCGATGATGCCGCCCTTGGTCTCGACGCGGATCTGCCGCTTGGCAGTCAGACGTTTGTCGAGCACGAAGCGGGCGAAGCAGCGCGCACCGTTGCCGCATTGCTCCACTTCCGAACCGTCGGAGTTGAAGATCCGGTAGCGAAAATCCACATCCGGGTTGCTCGGTGCTTCGACGATCAGCAACTGGTCGAAACCGATCCCGGTGTGGCGATCGCCCCATTGCTTGGCGTGTTTGGGCTGAATGTGCGCGTGCTGGCTGACCAGGTCGAGAACCATGAAGTCGTTGCCCAGGCCGTGCATTTTGGTAAAACGCAGCAGCATGGGTTACTCCGGCAGCAGGCTTTCGCCGGCAAACAGCTCGGCCACGGTTTCGCGGCGACGCACTTCAAAAACCTGATCACCATCCACCAGCACCTCGGCGGCACGGCCGCGGGTGTTGTAGTTGGAGCTCATGACGAAACCGTAGGCTCCGGCCGAATGCACCGCCAGCAAGTCGCCTTCTTCCAGCGCCAGCTCGCGGTCCTTGGCGAGAAAGTCGCCGGTTTCGCAGATCGGGCCGACGATGTCGTACTTGCGTGCAGCGCTGTCGCGCGGCTTCACCGCCGTGACATCCATCCACGCCTGATACAGCGCCGGGCGGATCAGGTCGTTCATCGCCGCGTCGACGATGGCGAAATCCTTGTGCTCGGTGTGCTTGAGGTATTCGACCTGGGTCAGCAACACGCCGCCATTGGCGACGATGAAGCGGCCCGGCTCGAACACCAGCGCCAGATCACGCCCGTCGAGACGCTCGCGCACGGCTTTGATGTAGTCGGCAGCCAGCGGCGGCTCTTCATCGCGATAACGCACGCCCAGGCCGCCACCGAGATCAATGTGGCGCAGGTGAATGCCGCAATCGCCCAGACGGTCGACCAGATCGAGCAAGCGATCCAGGGCGTCAATGAATGGCGGCAGGGTGGTCAGTTGCGAACCGATGTGGCAGTCGACACCGACCACTTCCAGGTTCGGCAGATGCGCGGCGCGCACGTACACGTCTTCGGCGTCGGCAATGGCGATGCCGAACTTGTTCTCTTTCAGACCGGTGGAAATGTACGGATGGGTGCCGGCATCGACGTCCGGGTTCACGCGCAGCGAAACCGGGGCGCGAACACCCAGCTCGGCGGCGACCACTTGCAGGCGCTCGAGCTCGTCGGTGGATTCGACGTTGAAGCAGTGCACGCCGACTTCGAGGGCGCGACGCATGTCGTCACGGGTCTTGCCGACGCCGGAGAAAACGATCTTGTCGGCGCTGCCACCAGCGGCCAGTACACGTTCCAGCTCACCACGGGAAACGATGTCGAAACCGGCGCCGAGACGGGCCAGGAGATTCAGTACACCGAGGTTGGAGTTGGCTTTGACCGCGAAGCAGACCAGATGCGGCATGCCGGCCAGCGCATCGGCGTAGGCCAGATACTGCGCTTCGATGTGGGCGCGCGAGTAGACATAGGTGGGCGTGCCGAAGCGGTCGGCGATGGCGGACAGCGCCACACCTTCCGCGAACAGTTCCCCGCCACGGTAGTTAAAAGCGTCCATGGCGATCCCTTAGTAAACGTCGTGCTTGTGAGCCTTGGATGGCTGCTTTTGCGAGGACTGGGCTTGTTCGGCCGGGTCCTGGTCGTCATCGGGCAGGTACAGCGGGCCTTTTTGACCACAGGCCGAAACCAGGCAGGCAACCGCGACGAGCGCAGCAAGGGAAGAGATCAGGCGCTTCATGGCGAAATCCTTGAAAATGCGTTAATTGCGCCGGAGTATACCGGCCACCCGGCAGCTTGCCTATGCGAGGGGGTTCCCGTCCGGCGGGGCTCCTGAGAAGCGCATCATCCCTGTGGGAGCGAGCCTGCTCGCGAAGGCGTCGGCAAATTCAACAGGCTCGTTGCCTGACACACCGCTTTCGCGAGCAGGCTCGCTCCCACAGGGGCGGTGTTGAATAGGCGACAGGTGCTTGGTCGTTAATCTTTGCAATCGGCCGGCAGCGTCCGTATCTTTCGGCGCTTGAGCCTGATCAGACATTTTTGAGGTTGCCGCAATGAGTTTGTCCGAAGCCCGTTTCCACGATCTGGTCGATGAAACCCAGGAAAAACTGGAAGACATATTTGACGAAAGCGATCTGGACATCGATCTGGAAAGCTCGGCCGGCGTGCTGACGGTCAAATTCGAAAACGGCAGCCAGTTGATCTTCAGCCGCCAGGAGCCATTGCGTCAGCTGTGGCTGGCGGCCGTGTCCGGTGGTTTCCACTTCGACTACGACGAAGAAAGCGAGCGCTGGATGTGCGACAAGAGCGAAGAGCAATTGGGCGAAATGCTTCAGCGCCTCGTCAAACAGCAGGCTGGCGCCGAATTCGATTTCGAAGGTCTGTGATTCGTGGCTGATGCAGCGCCTGTTCGCCCGCCGAAACCGCTCTACAGCAACGTCAGCCCGGCGGTGCCTTCGCCGTGCACGGGCGTCTGTCGTCTGGACGAGCAGAAGGTCTGCCTCGGCTGCGCGCGCCACGTCGAAGACATTCGCGAATGGCGCTCGGCGGATGATCAGCGGCGCCGGGTGATATGCCAGCAGGCTGCCGCACGAAAATCCCAAGCCTGTTGATATCGTGGCGAGGGGATTTATCCCCGTTGGGTCGCGTAGCGGCCCCAAAATCTATACGGCTGCTGCGCAGCCGAACGGGGATAAATCCCCTCGCCACAAGGGTTTCACCCAGGCAAAAAAGGGCGTGACTTGTATATTTTTTGAGCTGTGATAGTGTCCGCGAACGCCTCAAACCACCGAGGCACGGTGAAAACCCCGTCTTTTTTGGCGGGGTTTTGCTTTTTTTGTGCAGAAGAAAGGAGTCTGCCTGGATCATGACCGCACCTTCCATCACCCTTACCCGTCTGGACGTGCAACGTCTGGAGCGCCTGATCGACAGCCTGAGCGAGAAAGACCAGGCTGCGCCGGGCGTGATTGCGCTGCAAACCGAGCTGGACCGCGCCGATACCGTGGTCGGCCACGATGAAGTGCCCGCCGATGTCGTGACCATGAATTCCCGCGTGCATTGCCGCGAAGAAGGCAGTGGCAAGGATTACCACCTGACGCTGGTCTATCCCAAGGAGGCCAACGCCGACGAAGGCAAGATCTCGATCCTGGCACCGGTCGGCAGTGCGCTGCTGGGCCTGAAGGTCGGTCAGCACATCGACTGGCCGGCGCCGGGCGGCAAGTCGCTGAAACTGACCTTGCTGGAAGTGGAATCGCAACCGGTCAACGGCGGCGCCTTTCCCGAATAAATCCCCGCTTCAAACCTGTTCGAGCGCTTCATTCAACGAGCGCTCCAGGTCCGCCTTGTAGCGCAGATAGAGATTGCTTGAACTGTGCCCGTCACCGAGCAGCCCCGAGAGATCGAGGTCGGTGATGTAGCAGCGATAGCGCTCGGTCTCGCGGCGCTGCTCGACGATCTCCCGGGCGACCACGCTGAACAACTGGTCGCCATGCTCCAGCTCGCTGAATTCGCGCTGATTGCAATACAAGGTGACCTGCACTTCGCCCGGCGCGGCTTTGCCGATGATCGCCTGCACGTCATAGAACGGTTTGTTCACCGGTGTCTGCGGTGCTGGCCGGGTTTCGACCCTGCGTGAGCGCCCCGGGCCCGACAGCTGGTAATACAAAGTCTCGGGGCTGCCCGCAGGGCCACCGTCCATCGGCAATTGCGCTTCACGGCGGTACTGGATCGATTGCAGAAAACGCTGCAGCGGTACCAGCAGACTCTGCTCGTCGTGGTACGGCAGTTGCTGCTGCCACAGCGCATTGAATTCATCCAGCACGTACAGCTCGGCCTGCTGCTCGCTGATGCGGTAGAACACCTGAATGCACTCCGGCTGACCCATCGGCAGGATCAGCGCGAGGTCATGGTCCTCCAGTGCCATCGGGTCGAGGTGCAGCGGGCTGTAGCGCGGTTGTTCTTCGCCCAGATAATCGAGCAGTGCCGGCAGAGTGGCGAGGGCGACATGGTTGACCTGACCCGGCACCAGCTCCAGCACGTGATAGTGCTGCTGCACTTGAATCAGGTAGCGATGATTCAAATTGCTGAGCAACAGGGTCTGCGCGGTGTCGACGATTTCCTCGACGCGGCGGGCAATGAACTGCGCGCGGTTGTGGCAGAAGCAGCGTACTTTCAGGGATGGCTGCACAGGCCCGCGCGGCAGGTTGTTGAGGTAATCGCGCAGGCAATCGAGCAGCGCATGCGGGCCGTCGAAACGATTGACCAGCACTTCGTTCCAGCTGTTGAGCGTGACCTGATCGAGGGTCAGCACCAGGTTCTCGCGCACACCGGCATAGCTCAGCGAGTCGGTGCGCTCGGTGGTCATCAGGATGTTCAGATCGCGATGATGCTTGAGCGGGTCGACGCCGACGTTGATCAGCAGCAGCACTTCGCTGGGTACGGCAGCACGCAGCAATGGCTCTTCGGCCACGGTGGGCAAGGGCAGGGCGATGCACTGCTGCAGGCTGCCGAGCAGGTTGAACAGTTCGAACTCGCTCAAGTCGCTGGTGCCAGGATGCAGGGCCAGGCGCGTGCTGCTGTCGATCACGCCGTTGCGGTGGCACCAGGTCAGCAGTTCAAGCAGCTCGCGACTGCGCTTGATCGGCGCGAAGTGTTCCCACTCCAGCGCCGTCAGGCTGCCGTTGTACAAACCCCACTGGGTCTGCCCCGGCTCTTTTTTGTTCGGCGATTGCACCAAGGTCAGGGTGTCTTCGGCCAAGTCCGGGGCGATGCCCGGATTGATGAATTCGACCTTGTCGGCCTTGCGCTCGAACGCCGCGTACAGGCGCCGGCCGAGCACATTGAGGTCGCGCTTGTTGATCAGGCTGACAGTCTGTTCGCTGCGAGCGAACTGGGTCAGAAAGCGATAGCTGTAGTTGAGTTCATTGACCAGCGCGCGGCGCTCGGCGCTGACCTGGCGGACTTTCCACTGACTGCGGCTGTCGAGCAGCGCCAGTTGTCGCTGATCCCAGTGCCACTCGCCGGCCAAGCGTTCAAGCAGTGTGCGTTGCCAGCCCTGGCTGCGGCTGTTGCCGGTGAGCTTGCGGTTGACCTTCAGATACAGCGCGCGGCGCACCAGCTCCAGGCGTTCCGGCTCGTTACGGGCAATCAGGTATTCCTCGATACGCCGATACACGACCATGTACGGGTCGAGCTCATCGAGATCGAGCTGATTGGCAAACACGGCTCTCTTGAAGCGCAGGCTCAGGCATTGCACGTGCGGATGTTCGCTGGCGTACACCTCGGTCAGCAGCAGTTTGAGCACTGACTTGTAGGGCGACTCGATGCCTTTGAACAACTGCCACAACCCGGCACCGATGAATTCGCCGGGCGGAATGGTTGCCATCGGCCCGAGATCGAGGGTTTCGTCGGCGCGAATAAAGCGCTTGGACAGTAGGGTGTGGGTGTACGCGTCGTAGGCTGTTTCTTCATAGACCGGCACCAACCACCAGATCGGCGTGCGCCCGGCCAGCCAGATCGCCGTGCGATAAAACTCGTCGAGCAGCAGATAGTGCTGGGTGCTGCCGCAGTTGTCCGAACTGAGCTTGGAATCTCGTTCGCCTTTGACGAAGCGCGCCGGGTCGATCAGGAAGAAATGCGCTTCGGCACCCTGGCTCGCAGCCCAGGCTTCCAGCAATTGGCACTTCTTGCTCAGCTCGGCGAGTTCGCTCTCGCTCAGATCCGGCCCATGGCAGACCCACACGTCCATATCGCTCTGATCGGCCTGGGCCAGCGTGCCGAGGCTGCCCATCAGGAACAGGCCGTGGATCGGTCGCGGCGGGTTACTGCCGTGGCGCGGTTTGTAGGAAAACGAGCGAGTCAGGCGCTGCGCCTCAGTCAGCGCACT
The DNA here is from genome assembly GCF_025706525.1 of Pseudomonas mercuritolerans. NCBI lineage: Bacteria > Pseudomonadati > Pseudomonadota > Gammaproteobacteria > Pseudomonadales > Pseudomonadaceae > Pseudomonas > Pseudomonas mercuritolerans. The sequence goes on along the minus strand of NZ_JAMSHA010000002.1, from coordinate 409,651 downwards.
GGCGTCCGGCTCATAATTCGAGAGACCCGCCGGCGTACTGCCCGAGACATAGCCAGGCAGCAACGGATGATTGACGTGAAAGAACAGCGGCAACAGCGTCAGCACGCTTTGCTGGCGCGTCGACAACCCTTCGAGTGCGCGGCCGAGGCGGCCTTCATTGAGTTTGAGAAAACGTGCGCGCAGTTGGCTGAGTACCTTGCGGTCGATGCCTTCGTCCAGGTCGGGGCGGATTTCGTGGGTGCGCGTCATGTCAGCTCAAACCGGCTTGCAGGCTCGGATGTAGAGGGTCTCGGATTGGCCGCAGTTTAGCCTCTGCGCAGCAGGACGTTTAAGCTGAATTTGTTTTTTGACGGCAGATTTTTATCGACAGCGTTCAGGCTGGCCCGCGGAAATCCCGTGGCAGGAGTTTCCGTGGGCAAAGTCAGAGAAATCAGGCGGTTTCCTGTTCTTTCAAAATCGTCAGTACGGTCTGCACGTTTTGCGCGGCATCGCGACCGAGGCTGGTCAGATAACCGCCATCGGGCTGGTCGGTGAGTTCTTTTTCAAAGAGGCGCTGGGCAGCAGCGATGTGTTTCGGGGCAGCGGTCTGATGAATTTTCAGACCTTCCTGGGAACTGTCCAGGTTGAAGAGTGCAAGGACTTCCAGTTCGGCAACCAACTCAGGGGTAAGCGACATAAGGACTCCAGACTTTCTAGGAATTGGACGACAGCGCCCCTAAGGTGAACCCGCTGGTGCGGCATGTCCAGTGCTCAGATCAGGGGATTTTGTCTTGAGGCGAATTCCAGTGTAGTCCGCATAAAAAAGATCGCAGCCTTCGGCAGCTCCTACGAGAGATTGGTGCAGGAGCTGCCGAAGGCTGCGATCTTTTGATTTTATTATTTTTCCGGTGGCAGCTCTGGCAGCTTGCGCAATGCCGTTTCGTACCATTCGGTGTCGAACGGGCGGTCTTCATCGAGCATCGCGTCAATTTCGAAAGCCAGCACATGGGCCATCAAATTGAGGATCTCCTCACGGTCCATGCCGACCAAAGTCAGCTTGTTCAACGTCGCCTTGGCCGCCGGCGGGTTGTCGCTTTCGATCTGGTTCTCGATGGCTTCGATCAGGGTCGCTTCGGTGAATGCTTCTTCGTCGTCATCGTTGACGATATCTGTCGGCTCGCTCATTGCAGGCTCCTCAGGGAAAGGCGCCAGTTTACCCGCATTCAGCGGCGTGATGCTGCTGGCGGGAAACGCCGCGGCGATCTATAAACAGGCACTGCCCACCCCGCACGGCCTGGAGGCTCTGTGATGTTCAAGCTCTACGGATTCGCTGTCAGCAACTACTACAACATGGTCAAACTGGCACTGCTGGAAAAAGGCCTGGCCTTCGAAGAGGTGACCTTCTACCCGACACAAACCCCGGAATCACTGGCAATCAGCCCGCGCGGAAAGGTCCCGGTGCTGGGTGTCGACGCCGGTTACATCAACGAAACCGCGATCATCCTCGAATACCTCGAACAATCACAAAAGGGCACGCCGCTCCTGCCCAGCGATCCGTTCGAGCGCGCGCAGGTATTGGCGATTGCCAAGGAGATCGAGTTGTACATCGAGTTGCCGGGGCGTGCCTGCTATGGCGAGGCGTTTTTCGGTATGACATTGCCGGAGGCGATCAAGGAGAAGACCCGGACCGAGCTGCTGCTGGGCTTCGCCGCGCTGGGCCGTCATGGCAAGTTCGCTCCGTACGTGGCGGGTGACAGCCTGAGCATTGCCGATTTGTATTTCCTCTACAGCGTGCCGCTGGCCTGTGCGGTCGGGCAGAAGCTGTTCGGGATCGATCTGCTGGCCGAGATGCCGCAGGCGAGAGCGCTGCTGGAGCGGCTTGAGCAGAATCCGCACGTGCAGAAGATTGCGGCGGACAAGGACGCGGCGATGCCGGCGTTTTTGGCAATGATTGCTGCCAAGAAGTGAATTTTGTAGCGCTCTGAAGGAAGCCTTCGCGAGCAGGCTCGCTCCCACATTGAGCCGGTGGTGAACACAAATTTTGTGAACATCCAGAATCCCTGTGGGAGCGAGCCTGCTCGCGAAGCTTTTTTGGCTTCTAGCGGCTGGCGATCAACGCCTGACCGCGCGCCACCGCAGCCTTGACCTGCGCCGGCGCAGTCCCGCCGATATGGTCGCGTGCATTCACCGAGCCTTCGAGGGTCAGCACGGCAAACACGTCCTGCTCGATCTGATCGCTGAACTGACGCAGTTCTTCCAGGCTCATCTCGGCCAGATCCTTCCCGCTGTCGACGCCGTATTTCACTGCGTGGCCCACGATTTCGTGGCAATCACGGAACGGCAGGCCACGGCGCACCAGGTAGTCAGCCAGGTCAGTCGCAGTGGAGAAACCGCGCAGTGCCGCTTCACGCATGATCGCGTGTTTCGGCTTGATCGCCGGGATCATGTCGGCGAACGCGCGCAGCGAATCGCGCAGGGTATCGGCGGCGTCGAACAGCGGCTCCTTGTCTTCCTGGTTGTCCTTGTTGTAGGCCAGTGGCTGGCCTTTCATCAGGGTCAGCAGGCCCATCAGCGCGCCGAAGACTCGGCCGGTCTTGCCGCGCACCAGCTCAGGCACGTCGGGGTTTTTCTTTTGCGGCATGATCGAGCTGCCGGTGCAGAAACGATCCGGCAGATCGATGAACTGGAACTGCGCGCTGGTCCACAGCACCAGCTCTTCGGAGAAACGTGACAGGTGCATCATCGCGATGCTCGCGGCCGAGCAGAATTCGATGGCGAAGTCGCGATCGGAAACGTTGTCCAGCGAGTTGCCGCCGACGGCGTCGAAGCCGAGCAGTTGCGCGGTGTATTCGCGGTCGATCGGGTAAGTGGTGCCGGCCAGCGCGGCGCTGCCCAACGGCATGCGGTTGGTGCGCTTGCGGCAGTCGACCAGACGCTCGTAGTCGCGGCTGAGCATTTCGAACCAGGCCAGCATGTGGTGCCCGAAGGTCACTGGCTGTGCGGTCTGCAGGTGAGTGAAGCCCGGCATGATGCTCGCGGCCTCACGCTCGGCTTGCTCCAGCAGGCCTTTTTGCAGGCGGGTGATCTCGGCGAGGATCAGGTCGATTTCATCGCGCAGCCACAGGCGGATATCGGTGGCGACCTGGTCGTTGCGGCTGCGCCCGGTGTGGAGCTTTTTACCGGTGACGCCGATGCGGTCGGTCAGGCGCGCTTCGATGTTCATGTGCACGTCTTCGAGGTCGACGCGCCAGTCGAACTGGCCGGCCTCGATTTCGCCCTGAATGGTGTTCAGGCCATCGATGATGCTGTCGCGCTCGGCATCGGTCAGCACGCCGACCTTGGACAGCATGGTGGCGTGGGCGATCGAGCCCATGATGTCGTGGCGATACAGGCGCTGGTCGAAAGTGACGGAGGCGGTGAAGCGGGCGACGAAGGCGTCGACGGGTTCACTGAAGCGGCCGCCCCAGGACTGATTGGTCTTGTCAGTGCTCATGAATTCGCTCGTATCGGCTTGAAGAAATGGCGTGAAACGCTGGCGCGGATAATAACAGGGTTGCCAATCCTGTCGCTGACACCGGTCGATACGTTTTTTCGCGGATGTGTCAGGCATGTCCGGCGCGGTCTGCAAGGAATTTACAAAAGGATATTTTTTGATTGAGCAATATCGTTCCGACGAACGTCTACAGTGGACATAAGGGTCGGTGCGATTGCGGATCATGCAAAGGTCTGGCCACCGACTATAAGAAGAGGGGGCGGGTGAGTTGTCCAACGGCCAACCACCGTGAGAAACGCAGGAAACAGTGGGCTCTGAGCGGTACGACCCGGACGCTGGCAAATATTGCTGGCCGACGTACGGCACTTTTTGGCGCTCGGGCTAGTCTTAGCGTGGATCGCGGTGACGCAGGTCACTACACCTGTCTACGCTATCCTTGTGCGAGACTCACGCAGGAATCCAGCGCAATATGAATGTCCTGATCGTTGATGACGAACCCCTGGCTCGCGAGCGCATAAGCCGTATGGTGAGCGAACTCGAGGGTTACACAGTCCTGGAGCCCAGTGCCACGAATGGCGAGGAGGCGTTAGCGCTGATCGACAGCCACAAGCCGGATATCGTGCTGCTCGATATCCGCATGCCGGGCCTCGATGGCCTGCAGGTTGCTGCCCGACTGTGCGAACGAGAGACGCCGCCGGCCGTGGTGTTTTGCACCAGTCCCGATGAATTTGCCGTGGAAGCCCTGCAGGCCAGCGCCGTGGGCTATGTGGTGAAACCTGTGCGAACCGAACACTTGAATGAAGCCCTGAAGCGGGCTGAACGTCCCAACCGGGCGCAACTCTCGGCCCTGACCCGTCCCGCTGCCGAAAGTGGCAACGGCCCACGCAGCCACATCAGCGCACGGACCCGTAAAGGCATCGAGCTGATTCCGCTGGATCAGGTGGTCTACTTCATCGCCGACCACAAGTACGTGACCCTGCGTCACGAAGCCGGCGAGGTGCTGCTCGACGAACCCCTCAAAGCCCTTGAAGACGAATTCGGCGAACGCTTTGTGCGTATCCACCGCAATGCGCTGGTCGCTCGCGACCGCATCGAGCGCTTGCAACGCACGCCACTGGGACATTTCCAGTTGTTCCTCAAAGGCCTCAATGGCGATGCGCTGATTGTCAGCCGGCGGCATGTTGCCGGTGTGCGCAAGATGATGCAGGGGCTTTGACCCGGTCTTCAGCGGTCTTTTCGTGTTCTTTTATCCGGCATGGCAGGCCAGGGAGGCCGCGCCGGTTCTGATTCAGGTCAAAGCGAAATTGACTGAGCTGTTATTATCCGCCGTATCTATTCAGTACGGATTGTTCCATGTCCCCTCGCGAAATCCGCATCGCCACCCGTAAAAGTGCGCTGGCCCTCTGGCAGGCCGAATACGTCAAAGCCCGTCTCGAGGCGGCCCACCCGGGCCTGCTGGTGACGCTGGTGCCCATGGTCAGTCGCGGCGACAAGCTGCTCGACTCGCCACTGTCGAAGATCGGCGGCAAGGGTCTGTTCGTCAAGGAGCTGGAAACCGCGCTGCTGGAAAACCAGGCCGATATCGCCGTGCATTCGATGAAAGATGTGCCGATGGACTTCCCGCAAGGCCTGGGTCTGTTCTGCATCTGTGAGCGTGAAGACCCGCGCGATGCATTCGTCTCCAACACCTACGCCAGTCTTGAAGCGCTGCCTGCCGGGGCCATCGTCGGCACTTCGAGCCTGCGTCGGCAGACGCAATTGCTGGCGCGGCGTCCCGATCTGCAGATCCGTTTCCTGCGCGGCAACGTCAACACCCGTCTGGCCAAACTCGACGCCGGCGAGTACGACGCGATCATCCTCGCCGCCGCCGGTTTGATCCGCCTCGGTTTCGAGGATCGCATCACTTCGGCGATCAGTGTCGATGACAGCTTGCCGGCCGGTGGCCAGGGCGCGGTCGGCATAGAATGCCGCAGCGCCGACCACGAAATCCACGCCTTGCTCGCGCCTTTGCATCACGCCGATACCGCTTCGCGGGTGAACGCCGAACGCGCCCTCAACAAACACTTGAACGGCGGCTGCCAAGTGCCCATCGCCTGCTACGCGGTGCTCGAAGGCGAGCAACTGTGGTTGCGCGGCCTGGTCGGTGAGCCAAGCGGCGGCAAGCTGCTCAGCGCCGAAGCCCGGGCGCCGCGTGCCGACGCGGAAACCTTGGGCGTACAGGTCGCTGAAGACCTGCTCAAGCAAGGCGCCGACGACATTCTCAAAGCGGTGTACGGCGAGGCGGGTCACGAGTGACGGCTTGGCGCCTGCTGCTGACGCGCCCTGCGGATGATTGCGCGGCGCTGGCCGAACAGTTGGCCGGGCACGGGATTTTCAGCAGTTGTCTGCCGCTTTTGGACATTGTCCCGCTGCCGGTCTCTGACACTATTCGCCAGGCGATTTCGCGATTGCCCGATTGCAGCGCGGTGATTGTGGTCAGCAAACCGGCGGCGCGGATCGCGGTGGATCTGCTCAAGTCCGCAGGCACGGCGCCATTGAGCATGCCGTGGTTCAGCGTCGGCGCGGCGACCGCAGGCATTCTTCGCGAGCATGGTCTCGATGTCAGCTTCCCGGCTGATGGCGATGACAGTGAAGCCCTGCTGCAATTGCCGCGTCTGCGCGAGGCGGTGAGTCAGCCCGGTGCGCAGGTGATGATCCTGCGCGGCGAGGGTGGTCGTGAACTGCTCGCCGAGCGCCTGCGCGCGCTTGGTGCTAGTGTCGAGTATCGGGAGTTGTATCGCCGCGACCTGCCAGCCTACCCGCCAAACGAGCTGCCACGGCGGATCGAAGCGGAACGCTTGAACGGGCTGGTGGTCAGCAGTGGACAGGGTTTCGAGCACCTGCGGCAGATGGCCGGCGATGCCTGGCCGAAGATCGCGCAGTTGCCGTTGTTTGTACCGAGCCCGAGGGTCGCCGAGCTGGCACGTGCCGCCGGGGCTCAAACAGTTGTGGATTGCCGCGGCGCGAGTGCCGCGGCTTTGCTGACGGCGTTACGGGAATGTCCCGTGCCGTTTTCTAATGCAAAGGATGGATACGTGAGCGAAACAGCCTTGCCAAAAGATGACGTCCAGCCTGCGCTCGATGCCCAGGTTGAAACTCCACCACCGGCCAAAGAGCCGCGCCGAGGCAATGGACTGGCGATTGTCGCCTTGCTGCTCGGCGCCGCCGGTGTCGCCATAGGCGGCTGGGGTGTCTGGCAGGTGCGCCACCTGCAGAACAACACGCAGCAACAGTCGAGTCAGGTGCAGGCGTTGAACGATCAGGCGCAGAGTCTGAAGCTCAACGAACAGCGTCTGACCGAACGCCTGGCGCAGCTGCCCGGTGCTGACGAGCTCGCCGAGCGCCAACGTCTGGTGACGCAATTGCAGGGCGATCAGCAGCGCCTCAATCAACGTCTGGAAACCGTCCTCGGCGCCAGCCGCAAGGACTGGCGTCTGGCCGAGGCCGAACACTTGCTGCGTCTGGCCAGCCTGCGCCTTTCAGCGTTGCAGGACATCAGCAGCGCCCAGGCACTGGTACAGGGCGCCGATGAAATTCTGCGTGAACAGAACGATCCGGGTTCCTTCGCCGCGCGCGAGCAAGTGGCGAAAACCCTGGTCGCCTTGCGCAGCACCGAACAGCCGGATCGCACCGGGCTGTTCCTGCGTCTCGGCGCGCTGCGCGATCAGGTCATCGACCTCACGGAGCTGGCGCCGGAGTACAAGGATCGCGGCGAGTCGCTGCTGGGCCTGACCAACGATGGCGATGGCGCCAGTCGCTGGGCACAGTGGTGGGACAAGGTATCGCGCTATATCCGCATCGACTTCAACGCTGACAAGAACGTCAAACCGCTGCTGGCCGGACAGAGCCTGAGCCAGGTGCGCCTGGCCCTGAGCCTGGCGCTGGAGCAGGCGCAGTGGGCCGCGCTCAACGGTCAGGCGCCGGTATACACCCAGGCGTTGGCCGAGGCGCGCGATGTGCTCAAGGGCAATTTCAATCCGGACAACCCGCAAAGCAAAGTCATGCTGGAACAGGTCGCCGAGCTGAGCAAGGAACCGGTCACCGTCAAGACTCCGGATCTGACCGGCACCTTGAGTGCGGTGCAGGGATATCTGGAGCGACGTAACGTCAATGCCGAGGAATCGGTGAAACCGTTCGCCAAGCCTGCCGCCAATGCTGCGCAGGAGGCGACCCCATGAAGCGCCTCTATGTAATCGTGTTTCTGGTCATCGCCGCGACGGCAGCACTGGGCCTGGCGATTGCCGAGCATTCCGGTTACGTGCTGGTGGCGTACAAGAGCTTCCGCTACGAATCGAGCCTGTGGGCGACACTGGCGGTGATAGCGGTGCTGTGGCTGCTGTTCTGGGGCATCAAGGTGCTGGTCGAGCTGGTGATGACCTCCACCGGCGTGGTCAATCCGTGGTCGCGACGCAATCGCAGCCGCCGCGTGCAAGTGGCGATCGAACACGGACAACTGGATCTGGCTGAAGGTCGCTGGGCCAGCGCGCAACGGCATCTGACCCGCGCAGCGGAAGCCGAGCGTCAGCCGCTGCTGTATTACCTCGGCGCCGCCCGTGCGGCGAACGAGCAAGGCCAGTACGAAGAAAGTGATCGTTTGCTTGAACGCGCGCTGGAGCGTCAGCCGCAAGCCGAATTGGCGATCGCCCTCAGTCACGCACAGTTGCAGACCGATCGTGGCGACACCGACGGTGCGCTGGTGACCTTGCAGGCGATGCATGAACGGCATCCGCGCAGCGCGCAGACATTGCGTCAATTGCAACGTCTGCATCAGCAGCGTGGCGAATGGTCGGCGGTGATTCGTCTGTTGCCGGAACTGCGCAAAGACAAGGTTCTACCGCCGGCTGAACTGGCTGAACTCGAGCGTCGCGCCTGGGGTGAGAATCTGTCCCTGGCAGCGCAACGCGAAGAAGACGGTACCGTGGGTCTACAATCGCTCAAGCGGGCGTGGGAACAGCTGACTTCGGCGCAGCGTCAGGAAGCACCTTTGGTACTGGCCTATGCCGAGCAACTGCGCCAGTTGGGCGCTCAGGTCGAAGCGGAAGAAGTGCTGCGCACAGCGCTCAAGCGCAAGTACGACAGCCATCTGGCGCGGCTTTATGGTCTGGTTCGTGGCAGTGATCCTGCGCGTCAGTTGCAGATTGCCGAAGGCTGGCTCAAGGAGCATCCGGCCGATCCGAGTCTGCTGCTGACCCTCGGGCGGTTGTGTCTGCAAACCAGCCTGTGGGGCAAGGCTCGCGACTATCTGGAAAGCAGTCTGCGCGTGCAGCGCAATCCGGAGACCTGTGCGGAACTGGCCCGCCTGCTTGCACAGCTTGGCGATACCCAGCGCAGCAATCAGTTGTTCCAGGAAGGTCTCGGGCTGCTGGATGAACGCTTGCTGGCGGCGCCTTTGCCGGTTGTGGCGAAGGTCTGAAGGGCGGGGGAGGATGCTCCCTCGCGAACTTCGATGACCGAAAATTCCCCTTCTTTGCGCTCAAGAGACAAAGTCCTACAGAGCGCTTCACCATTTCCTATCGAGCCTGTCGGGTTTTCCCTACACCTGTGGTGAACTGTCGGCAGGTCCTTGCCTTGAAAGGCTGACACGCTTTCCTCTACCGTAACCGTCTGTCTCTACTGTTACGGAAAAGCCATGTCGTTGGCCTGCTCACGCTCCTTGTTCTTCATGGCTTTCATTGCGGGGGCCTTTGCTCTGGGAGCTTCCTATTACCTCGAATACGCGGTCGGCCTGACGCCTTGCAGTCTGTGCCTGGTGCAGCGGTTGTTCCTCACCCTGCTGTGCATTGGCTGTGGCGTGGCGGCGGTGCATGGCCCCCGGCGCGGCGGATTATGGTGGTACTGGCTGTTTGCGCTGGGCGCCAGTCTGGGCGGAACCACCGCTGCGTGGCGGCAGGTCCTGATCCAGAGCGACTCCATGCTGCAACTGGTCAGATGCTCGCCAACCGTGGAGTCACTCTTCAGTGGTTTGCCGTGGATCTGCGCATTACAACGGATGCTCAACGGCGGCGCCGATTGCGCGGAAATTTCCTGGACGCTGTTCGATTTGAGCATCCCTGAATGGAGCCTGCTGTTTTTTGTCGGCGTGTCGATTCTTGCTGTTTGTCAGTTGTTGCGTCTGATCTGGAGCGCTCTGCAACGACCGGTCAGCGACGAAGCGTCGCACCACATGCTGGTCAGGGATTAAACACTTGTATGAACTTTATCTCCTGCGTACCTTGAAGCCATAGGCGTGCGGGCATAATCTGGCCGGCACGTGTCATTGGATTTATGTTGCTCGATGACGCTCTGCCCGATCGTCCACCAGTCAAATCAGAACAGGGCGCGGGTGTAGAGCAGCATGACCCACAAGGGAAGAGAGATCGCCATGCTCGAAAGTTGTCAGAATGCTCAGGAACGTTGGGGTGGGGTTCATCTGCTGATCGACCGCTGGTTGCAGGAGCGTGAAGAGCTGATCGGCGCCTACGACAAGCTCGGTGCGCAGCCTGAGTCGCTGTCCGAGAGCCGCAAGCCTTTGCAGGAATTCTGCGGGGTGCTGGTCGATTACGTATCGGCGGGGCACTTCGAAATCTATGAACAGCTGACTGGCGAAGCCAAGGCGTTCAACGACAAGCGCGGTCTGGAACTCGCCGAGACCATCTACCCGCGCATTGACGTCATTACCGAGAAGCTGCTCGCGTTCAACGACCTGTGCGATGAAGGCAAATGCGTTGCGGAGAAATTCAAGGAATTGGGCGGCTTGTTGCACGAGCGCTTTGAACTTGAAGATTGCCTGATCGAAGTGCTGCACACGGCACACAAGGAAGAAGATCCGGTTCAGGCCTGATCCACGTCCTTCATGAAAAAACGGTGCGCCCGAAAGCGCACCGTTTTTTTATGCCTGATCAGCTCGTCGCGCCGCGCAATTCCACTTCAAAAACCAGTGGCGTGAATGGCGCAATCAGGTCGCCGGCACCGTCGGCGCCATAGGCCTGATCCGATGGAATCACCAGTCGCCATTTCGCCCCCACCGGCATGTTCTGCAAGGCGGTGCGCCAACCGGCGATTACGCTGTCGAGGTTGAACCATTGCGGCTGGGTGTTCTGATCGAACACGGTGCCATCCGGCAGCTTGCCGACATACAGCACCTGCACTTTGCCGTCGGGGCCGGCCTTGGCGCCAGTGCCCGGAACCAGTTCAGTCAGAAGGATGCCGTCGGCCAGTTCCTTCACCCCCGGTTTGGCTTTTTCCGCACTGAGAAAGCGTTGCTCGTTTTCCATCGCCGCGTCGCTCGATTGCCGTGATGCCTGCTCGGCATTGCGCGATTCGTGGTCGGCCAGAATCTGTTCGATACGCGCTTCACTCAGCGCCAGCGGCTTGCCCTGATACGCCTGTTGCAGACCTTCGATCAGCGCCTGGATCTGCAACTGCGGCACCTCCTGACGCAGCCGTTCGCCGAGGCTGGCACCGAGGCTGTAAGCCAGATCATGAGCATCGTTCGCCGTGTTTTTTTCATCGGCATACGCCGTCGAAAAAAACACGCAGAGGGACAAAATAAAGTAGCGCGACATGGGCACTCTCCGACCTGGGATGCGGGGGATTATGCCAGTGCAAACGTCTGCATCGGTGAACTGCTTTTCCCCGCGCGCAGAACATTTCGGCTTCGGTGCAACGCAACGGTGCAGATACTGTCAACATGCCCTAGCGGCGGTATCAGCAGAGGTCTAGTATGAGCCGCACTCACGTCAGCCAGGAGGTAAACCATGTCGGCCACCAAGAAGCCTGTAAATACTCCGTTGCACTTACTCCAACAGTTGTCGGGCAGCCTGCTCGAGCATTTGGAAAACGCTTGCTCGCAAGCCTTGGCTGATGCTGAAAAACTGCTCGCCAAGCTGGAAAAACAGCGTGGCAAGGCGCAGGAAAAACTGCACAAATCGCGCACCAAATTGCAGGACGCCGCCACCGCCGGCAAAGCCAAGGCACAGAACAAGGCCAAGGCTGCCGTGAAAGAACTCGAAGACTTGCTCGACGCTTTGAAAGATCGTCAGTCCGAGACCCGCAGCTACATTCTGCAGCTCAAGCGCGATGCCCAGGAAAGCCTGAAACTGGCCCAAGGTGTTGGTCGCGTGCAGGAAGCAGTGGGCAAGGTTCTGTCGTCGCGTTCGGCCAAACCGGCAGCAGCACCAGCGAAGAAAGTCGCTGCCAAGCCTGCTGCAAGCAAAGCCCCGGCGAAGACCGCTGCGGCGAAACCTGCTGTTGCGAAAACCGCCGCCAAACCAGCGGCCAAGGCGCCAGTGAAAGCGGCTGCCAAACCAGCGGCAAAAACTGCAGCGAAGAAGCCGGCGGCGAGCGCGGCAAAACCGGCGGCTAAAACCACCGCAGCCAAACCTGCTGCAGCCAAGCCAGCAGTGAAAGCCACCCCTGCCAAAGCCGCGGCAAAACCGGCCGCGAGCAAAGCTGCACCGGCAAAAACCGCAGCCGCCAAACCTGCTGCCAAAGCAGCAGCGAAACCAGCAGCAAAACCTGCTGCGAAGACCGCCGCTGCGAAGCCTGCTGCCAAGACTGCGGCCAAGCCGGCCGCCGCCAAACCTGCTGCGAAAGTGGCGGTAAAACCGGCTGCCAAACCAGCCGCAACATCGGCAGCAAAACCTGCGGCAAAAACCGCTGCGAAACCGGCCGCCAAGCCAGCTGCGAAACCCGCTGCTGCCAAGCCTGCGACCGCTGCTGCAAAGCCGGCCGCCAAGCCAGCCGCAAAACCAGCGGTGAAAAAGCCTGCAGCTGCCAAGCCAGCCGCGACCAAACCGGCTGCCGCTCCAGCAGCCAAGCCTGCACCTGTGGCGACCCCGGCTGCCCCAGCTGCCTCGGCACCGTCGTCCGCCACTCACTCGACCCCTTCGACTGCGCCAGCGCCAGCCGCCTCGTCGAATGTCAGCAGCACCCCGACCAGCGCTTCCTAAGTGCCGGTCGCCGCGACGCGCAGCACTTGCAGCGCGTCGCGGCTCAGGCTGGCGGCATTGCCGGCCAAGCCCTCAAGCCAGGTCACCGAACCTGCATCGTTGCGCGTCCACTCCTGCGCCACACCTTCCAGCCGTGACAGCAAGGTTCGCTCAGCTTCAAGCTCCAGTGACTTGATCTGCTCGCGCATGCCTGCCACCACCGCATCATCGACGGCCCGCGCTTTCCATTGCATGCGCAGGGTTCGCAGAGGCTGCACCACCTCGACATCCCACGGCGCGGTCAAGGCCCTGAGCAAGCGCACGCGCGGTTCATCGCAGGTCACCGCACGCTGCTCCAGCCATAAACCGCAAAGCAACAGGCAGACATTGGCGCCCGCCGTTTGCAATTGCAGGCAGGCATCTTCCACGCCCGGTCGGGCGTAGACATCAAGGGCAAAGCTCCACAGGTCAGAGGACATCGTGCTACTCGCGCCAGTTGTGAGCGAAGCTGGTAGACTCCGCCGCCATTATGATCCGACTTCAGAACCTGACTTTACAGCGTGGCCCGCAACGTCTGCTAGAAGACGCCGAGCTGACCCTGCACGCCGGCCACAAAGCCGGCCTCATCGGCGCCAATGGTGCCGGCAAATCCAGCCTGTTCGCCCTGCTGCGCGGCGAGTTGCACCCGGATTCGGGCGACTGCCTGCTGCCGGCCGACTGGCGTATCGCGCATATGCGCCAGGAGGTCGACACTCTTGAGCGCCTGGCGGTTGATTATGTGCTCGATGGCGACCTGCGTCTGCGCGAGGTGCAGCGCGAGCTTGCCGCCGCCGAGGAGGCCCACGACGGCACCGCACTGGCGCGCCTGCACGCTGAACTCGACAGCGCCGACGGTTACACCGCCGATGCGCGGGCGCGCAAGCTGCTCGCCGGTCTTGGTTTCACCAATGAGCAGATGGATCGTCAAGTAGGCGATTTCTCCGGTGGCTGGCGGATGCGTCTGAATCTGGCGCAGGCACTGATGTGCCCGTCGGATCTGCTGCTGCTCGATGAACCGACCAACCACTTGGATCTCGACGCGATCATCTGGCTCGAAGAGTGGCTGAAGAGTTATCCGGGCACCTTGCTGCTTATTTCCCACGATCGGGATTTCCTCGACGAAGTGGTCGATCACGTCGCCCATGTTGATCAGCGCAAACTGACCCTCTACCGGGGCGGCTACACCGCGTTTGAGCGCGCCCGCGCCGAGCGTCTGGCCCAGCAGCAACAAGCCTACGAGAAGCAGCAGGCGCAGCGTGCGCACATGGAGAGCTACATCGCTCGCTTCAAGGCGCAAGCGACCAAGGCCCGTCAGGCGCAGAGCCGGATCAAGGCGCTGGAGCGCATGGAAGAATTGTCGGCGGCCCACGTCGATTCGCCGTTCGACTTCGTCTTCCGCGAGTCGACCAAGATCTCCAGTCCGCTGATCGACCTGTCCGATGCGCGCTTGGGTTATGGCGACAAGACCATCCTCGAGAAGGTCAAGCTGCAACTGACCCCGGGTGCGCGGATCGGTCTGCTTGGGCCGAACGGTGCGGGTAAATCGACGCTGATCAAGAACCTCGCCGGCGAGCTCGAACCGCTTGCCGGGCGCCTGACCCGTGGCGAAAACACCGTGGTCGGCTACTTTGCCCAGCATCAGCTCGACTCGCTCGACGCCAAGGCCAGCCCATTGTTGCATTTGCAGCGTCTGGCGCCGGGTGAGCGCGAGCAGACCCTGCGCGACTTCCTCGGCGGCTTCGACTTCCGGGGCGCACGCATCGATGAGCCGGTGCTGAATTTCTCTGGTGGCGAGAAGGCCCGTCTGGCCCTCGCGCTGATCGCCTGGGAGCGGCCGAACCTGTTGCTGCTCGACGAACCGACCAACCACCTCGACCTGGAAATGCGCCTGGCGCTGACCATGGCCCTGCAGGAATTCAGCGGTGCGGTGCTGGTGGTCTCTCACGATCGGCACTTGCTCAAGAGCACCACCGACAACTTCTATCTGGTTGCTGACGGCAAGGTCGAAGAGTTCGATGGCGATCTCGAAGACTACGCACGTTGGCTGGTGGAATACCGTCAGCGCAATGCGCCGGTCAGCAACACGCCGATCAACCCGGACAAGACCGACAAGAAAGCGCAACGCCAAGCGGCGGCAGCGTTGCGTCAGCAACTGGCGCCGCACAAGCGCGAGGCCGACAAGCTCGAAGCCGAACTGGGCAAGCTGCACGAGAAACTGGCCAAGGTCGATGCCAGCCTGGGTGACAGCGATATCTACGAGCCGGCACGCAAGAATGAATTGCGTGATCTGCTCGCCGAACAGGCCAAGTTGAAGGTGCGTGAAGCCGAGCTGGAAGAAGCCTGGATGGAAGCGCTGGAAACCCTGGAAAGCATGCAGGCGGAGCTGGAGGCGTTGTCCTGATGGAAGCCTTCAAGCTGCCCTTTGCGGCGGTGTGGGTCGAACCGCTCTGGTTCACCGCGCAGATTCTGCTGATTCTGCTGGCCGGTTACCTGACCCAGCGTTTCGTCGCCAAAGGCCTCACTCGCCTGGGTGAGCGCTATCCGTTTCCGCCGCAGTTGCTGATGCCGCTGCGTGGCGTGTTGCGCTGGCTGATCATGGGCAGCGCGCTGCTCTTCGTGCTTGAGCGCCTCGGTGTTTCGGCCACGGTGCTGTGGACGGCGCTGTCGGGATTTGTCGCGGTGGCTGCGGTGGCGTTCTTTGCCATGTGGAGTGTGCTGTCGAACCTGCTCTGCGCCATTCTGATCTTCACCGTCGGGCCGTTCCGCCTCGGCGACGTGGTCGAGCTGGTGGACACCACCGACAAGCCTGGCGTCAAAGGCCGGGTGATCGCGATCAATCTGCTCTACACCACGCTGGTCGAGGCCGAAGAACTCGGTACCGGCAGCGCCATGGTGCAGGTGCCGAACAGCCTGTTCTTCCAGCGTTCGGTGCGGCGTTGGCGCGGGACCGATGTGTTTCCTTCCAGCGGGTTTGAGAAGTAATTTCTACGTCGTCTGTTCCGACGCCTTCGCGAGCAGGCTCGCTCCCACATTGGAATGCGTTCCTCCTGTGGGAGCGAGCCTGCTCGCGAAGGGGCCCTCAGCTTCCCGCAATATTTAGCAAAAAACTGGTAGTCATCCACACGAAGCCGCATTAGCTTAGGCATTTGTCACAAGCATCGGCCGAGGTATGCGATGGAGCTTCAAACATGGCTGGCATTCTTTGCCGCCTGCTGGGTGATCAGCCTGTCCCCGGGCGCGGGCGCCATCGCGTCGATGTCCAGCGGTCTGCAATACGGATTCTGGCGCGGCTATTGGAACGCACTGGGCCTGCAGATCGGTCTGGCGGTGCAGATCGCGATTGTCGGCGCGGGTGTTGGCGCTGTGCTCACCGCTTCGGCCACGGCATTCCATGCGATCAAATGGTTCGGCGTCGCCTATCTGGTTTATCTGGCGATCAAGCAATGGCGCGCGCTGCCCATGGACATGAGCGATGACGCCGCAGTGCGGCCGATCGGCAAGCCACTGGCCCTGGTGTTTCGCGGCTTTCTGGTGAATATCAGCAACCCCAAGGCGTTGGTGTTCATGCTCGCGGTGTTGCCGCAGTTCATCAACCCGCATGCGCCGCTGCTGATTCAGTATCTGGTGATCGGCGTGACCATGGTGTTCGTCGACCTGATTGTCATGGCCGGCTACACCGGGCTGGCGTCGAAGGTGCTGCGCCTGTTGCGCACGCCCAAGCAGCAGAAACGCATGAACCGCACCTTTGCCGGGCTGTTCATCGGCGCGGCGGCATTCATGGCGACGTTGCGCAAAGCGGCGGCGTAAACCGCTCGGGCAAAAAAAAAGGCGACCTCAAGAGGTCGCCTTTTTCATTTCTACCGAGACATCGGGGCAAGCGAGCTTTTGTGGCGAGGGGATTTATCCCCGTTGGACTGCGCAGCAGTCCCAATCGTCTTGCATCAATAGCGAGGGCCGCTTCGCGACCCAACGGGGATAAATCCCCTCGCCACAGAGCCCTTCGCCACAAAAGTCCTCAGATCCGGCTCAGCGTAAAATCACCGGCGCCGTGTCACGCGGCAGATTGTTGCGCTGCGGCGCTTCACGCGGCTGCTCATAACCGTCACCACCACCGAGCTGCATGCTCAGTTGCCCGGCCACGTCTTCGCCCAAGGCCTTCGACACCTCACGCACCACCCGCGGACGGTTCAGCGAGATCTTGATGTCGCGATGGTTCACCAGTTTGGTGTCCTGCGCTTCGCCCATCGCCGTGAAGGCCGAGGTGATCTCGTAGGTCTTGGTGTTGATCAGACTGAAATCCGCCACCAGCGTCAGGCTCAGCACCGCCGAGTAGCTGTCGGTGTGCGCCAGCTCGTTGATGTCCTGGGTGAAGTCGATGTCGGACACGGTGCCGAACAGCACGTAGTCGGCGCCTTTGAAGTTGCCGGCCTTGATGCGCTTGATCACGTCATACACATCGCCTTTGGATGAGGCGGTATACGGCGTGCCCTGCACCAGCTGGAACATGCCGGTACGCAGGATTTCACCCTTGATGTCGCCGGTGAATTTGCGCAACTCGCCCTGTTCGATGTAGCTGGTGGTCGCTTCGATCTCGTTGTAGCTCGAAGAACCGCTGGCGCTGTAGTAACTCTCGCGGTGATTGCTCTGCGCCGAAACGATGTGGATGTATTGCTCCACGCGCTCCTGATACGCCAGATCCGTCACCGCTACCTTCGGGGCCGCCTGCGCGCTGAACGCGCAAGCCAGGGCCATCATGCCAATCCATGTGCGCATTGATTAACGCTCCGTGGTTTTGCGGATCTCTTTTTCGTCCATCCACTCGGCCAGACCGCTTTCGACGTCGATCAACTGCAGGCTGAATTTGTAGAAGACGTCCTTGTAGTCGCTGCTGCGCTTGACGATCGAGCTGATCGAGCCTTCGATGCGGTACTTGGCGGCAACCATGTTGCCGGTCTTGGCCACGGTGCTTTTCTTGTACAGGCCGCTCTGGTTTTGCAGCTTGAGCTGGTCAACCTGGCTCTGCATCGCATTGTTGTCGCTGGCGAAGCGCGCAACACCGGTCTTCATCAACTGAGTCTTGATGCTGGTGGTGATTTCGCGGGTGTCGATGTACTCGCTGGTCTTGTTCTTCACATCGTAGACCTGAACCACCGGACGGCCCTGCAGAATGCCGGACTGGGCCAGCGAGCGAGTCATCGACTCGGCGATCATTTGCAGGTCGGTCGAACCGAATTCGTTGGTCACGGTTTCAACCGCTTTGGTGTCGCCGTAGCTGATGTTCTTGCTGCCCAGGGTCGGCGAGGTGTTGGCGCAACCGGAGGCGAGCAGGGCGATGACGGCGATGCAGGAAAAGCGTGCAAACATGAGAAAGCTCTCTCAATCAGAAATAGGGTGGCGGGTTTACGGCGTCTTGATTTCCAGACGGAAATCCACGGCTTTCGGGGTCGGCGCGATGGCCTGAATGAAGCTGGTCTGGGCGCCGTACATCATCTGGCTTTTCCACACTTCTTCTTCGGCAACCGGGAAACCTTCGGCGCCAAGCCAGGCGAAGCGGTAGTAGAAAATCTTGTTGCTGTTGAGGGTGTTGCTCAACTGCACGTTGACGGTCATGAAGCCGTTTTCACGAGCCACGCGCATGGCGCCGACGACGATGTGTTTCTGCGGGCCCATGGCCACGACTTTGCTCGCGGCGCTGCCCGGCTCCGGCGGTGGCGGGGTGGCGCAGCCTGCCAGCAAGGCGAGGGCGGCGACGGCGATGATCTTCAAGCGCATTGCAAAGACTCCGTTCTTAAGGTTGTTTGAGGCTGGCGACGTTGGTCGCGGCAGCGCTCGGCATTACGTGAGCAGCGATGCCGCCAGCGAATACCTGGTTGCCCACGGCACGCAGGCTGATCACTTGGTAGCGCTGGTCGACAGTGACCTTGACCACCGAGCCGCCGACGGCGCTCGGCAGGGTAACCTGATGCTCACCTTTTTTCAGGCGCAGACGCACCACTTGGGTGTTGTCCGGCAGGGTGCGCCATGTACGGGTATCGGCACCTTCAAGCACCGCTGAAGAAATACCCACGGCGAGACCGGCCAGCGGATTGGTCTCGTTGATCTGCTTTTGCGCCACGCCTTTGGTGATTGCGCGCACGGTGGTGCGCACGATGATCCCCGGCATGTCATCGCGTAGAGCGCGGCGGGACATGGCGGTGGTGCTGTTCAGCGCGGTCAGGTCGACCTGCTTGCCGTCGACGCCGATCTGCGCAAAAGGCGCGGTGGAGGTGTCCGGTTTGATGATCGGGAACGACAGCGGAGTGATCACCACGTTGTTGGAAATCGGCAGCGGCAGCGGTACGCGAATCGAGTCGCGGGCCGGGGCCAGACCGCTCTGCACGACGATGAGAATGTCGCTGTCATCGGATTTGGAAGGCTTGTCGAGATTGACCAGCGCCTGCTCGAGCAGCGGCGTGTTCGGGCGCAGTTCGGCAGCCTTGCGATAACCCGGCGCGGCCAGATCCTTCTCGCCCAGGGCTTCGTAAACGAAACCGGCCAGGTAATGGCTGAACGCACTCTGGTAGCTGTTTTTCAGGCCGACCACTTCCGGTGCGTCGAGGCTGGCCATCGGATAACCCTGCAGATCCTTGTACTGGGTCTTGATGCCTTCTTTTTCGGCCTGTTCTTCGCTCTTGAGGTATTCCTTGTCGCGCAGGTCAGCGATCACCGCTTCGCGTTCGTGGGTCTTTTTGATCGCCGTGCGGGCACCATCGAAATCGTTGACTGCCAACAGGTTCAGGGCCATCTGCGTGGTCAGCATGACTTTTTCGTAGTCATAGCCTTCGTAGCGACGCACCTTGTCGTTGACGATGAAGCTGCCGAACTGCGCCAGGTACTTGGCCGAGTCAAGCTTGACCGCGTCTTCCCACTGACCGACTACCTGGTCGGCACTGCCCCAGGCGTTCTGGCTGCCCGACAGATCGCCCTTGGCGCGCAGCAGTTCACCTTTCTCGAAGTAATAGAGCAGGTCTTTGTCGGTGCCGGTGTTGTTCTTTTCCAGCAGGGTCAGCGCCGCGTCGACGTTGCCGGAAGCCAGTTGCTGATTGGTCTGGGCCAGTTCGGAATCGTAGTTGCGAAACGCTGCGCAGCCGGACAGCAGCGTGACGGCGCTGAGCGCGAGCAGCATGGGAGCGCGGAATGCCATGGGTACTTCTTCCCTGAGTAACAAAACTTGCAGCCGCGTGTGCTGGTCGGGCTGGTGTGACCTATCGACGGCGGCGCTGGCCTCCTGCCAATTCCTCATGCGTGAGGAGCTTTTGATGCCGGCTCGTTGGGCGAGGGCGCGGCATTATAAGCGCGGGGTGATGGCGATGTAATGTCTTTTTAGTGGCCTAGCGAAGGCTCGTGCCATCATTTGGTCAAGTTGTTCACGACGCGTTCGGCCGCTGTTTTGCCGGGCGCGAACGCGCTGCCATTGGCGAAAACTCGATCGCCCAGGGCGCGCAGGGTGATGACCTGGCGGTTCTGATCGATCCGGATAGTCAGCGGCGCGGCGTTATTGACGTGGGGCAGGGTGATCGCATGTTCACCTTTCTTCAGGCGCAGGCGCATTACCTGAGTCAGATTGGGCAGGGTGCGCCAGATACGCGTATCGGCTTGTTCGAAACCATCCCAATGGGTCACGTACGATGCTTTGCTCGGGTCGCGTCGGTTGTCGGTGGCTTGCACATCGGCGGCCAGAAAGGCTCGGTAGGTGGTGCGCTGGATGATGCCGGGCATGTCATCGCGCAGCGTACGCAAGGACATGTCGGTGATGCTGTTGACCGGTATCAGTTTCTTCTGCAGTCCATCGATGCCGATCTGATTGAACGACGGCGTTGAAGTGTCGGGCACCATCACAGGGAACGAGATGTTGGCGACAATGACCTGACCGTCTGCCAGCTTCACCGGGTACGGCACACGCAGCGAACTGCGTGCGGGAGCGAGGCCGCTTTGCACGATGATCAGCACGTCGCTTTCGTCACCCTTGAGGCCGGGACTGTCGAGGTCACGCAATGCCTGCTGGAAGAACGGCAGATCCGGGCGTAATTCGATGGCTTGGCGATAGCCTGGCGCGGCGAGATTCTTTTCCCCCAGCGCTTCATATGTAAAGCCCGCGAGGTAGTGACTGAACGCGCTTTGGTAGCCGTTCTTCAAGGCGATCACCGCCGGCGCGTCCAGCATGACTACCGGATAACCCTGCAAATCCTTGTAATGCACGCGCACACCCTGCTTTTTCGCTACCTCTTCGACGCGCTCATATTCGAGCTCGCGCTGCCGAGCGATCAGCGCTTCGCGCTCATGGGTTTTCTTGATGTCGGCGCGGGCGCCGTCGAAGTCGTTCACGGCCAGCTGGTTGAGGGCCATCTGCGTGGTCAGCATGACTTTTTCATAGTCATAGCCGTCGTAGCGGCGCAGCTTGTCATTGATGATGCTGCCCCAGTGATTACCCATGGCGGCCAAGAGTTTGTCGCCGGTGGTTTCAATGGTGTCCTGGCGTTCGACCACCATTTGCTCGGCACTGCGCCATGCCGCCTGACTCTGGGGCAGTTCGCCGCCCGCACTCAACACCGCACCTTTCTCGAAGTAATAGAGCAGATCCTTTTGCTCGTCCGGGTTATGTGTTTCAAGCAAAGCCAGTGAGCCGGCGACATTGCCTTGCTTCAATTGCTCGGTGGTCTGTTCCAGCTCCAGATCGTAATTGCGATAAGCCGCGCAACCCGCCAGTTGTGTAATGGTGGTCAGCAGCAGGGGAAGCAGCAGGCAGTGGCGCATTGAAAGGGGGCTTCCTTGAGCAAATGGGGAGTATTCACGTTATTGGAGTCGATGGTGGCACATCGCTTCAACGTTATGAATCACTCCCTGCCGACACCGACAAAGCTTGAGAGAAACGTCTGCGAAGTGAACAATATGTAACTTCGCATTTCCATTTGAGATTCGTTCATGACTGCCTCGTCCCGATTGCTGGCCTGGCTGCTGTTCCCGTTATTGTCCCTCAGCAGCCTGCCGCTGCTGGCCGATACCGTGGAAGGCGCGCCGCAAGCGTTGCACCTGCTCGATTACATCAGTGCCGACTACCCGCCGACGGTCGCGGCAGGCAAAGTCATCGACGACGGCGAATACCGCGAACAGCTGGAATTCACCCAGGTTCTGCAAGGCTTGATCACTGCATTGCCAGCCAAACCGGAAAAAGTCGCGCTGGAACAGGGCGTGGAGTCTTTGCACGCAGCCATCAGTGCGAAGCAGGACGGTGCTGATGTCGCCCGTCAGGCCCGACAGTTGGGGGCGAAACTGGCGGTGGCTTATGAAGTCAGTCAGGCGCCGATCATCACTCCGGACCCGACACGCGGCGCGCCGTTGTATGCGCAGAACTGCTCGGTGTGCCACGGCGATACAGGTGCTGGCGACGGCCCGGCCGGTGTCGGTCTGACCCCCGCGCCTGCCAACCTTCGTGATGCGGCGCGCATGGATCACCTGAGCCTGTACGCGATCTACAGCACCCTCGGCCAGGGCGTCGAAGGCACCGACATGCCGGCGTTTGCCGATCAGCTCGATGATCGCCAGCGCTGGGATCTGGCCACCTACATCGCCGGCTTCAGTGCCGATGCGGCAGCCGCCAAGTCCGACAAGGTCTACAACATCGCCGACCTGGCCCGCCAGACCCCGGCCGAAGTGCAGGCGGCGGAGGGCGCAGAGGTTGCGGCGACGTTCCGGGCGCAGCGCGCACAACCACCGCAGGTCAAGCGCGGGCCGGCGCAGTTGCTCGATTACACCGCCGCCACGCTGGACAAGAGCCTCGCGGCCTACCGCGCTGGTGAACATGATCAGGCCTATGACCTGTCGGTAGCGGCGTATCTGGAAGGCTTCGAGCTGGTCGAAAGCTCGCTGGACAACGTCGATGCCAACGTGCGCAAGGACACCGAAAAATCGCTGATGGCTTACCGGCAGTCGCTGCAGGACGGTCTGCCGGTCGAACAGGCCGAACAGCGTCTGGACGCAGCCAAGGCCAAACTCAAGGAGTCCGCCGGTCTGCTGGGCAGCGATGGCCTGAGCTGGTCGCTGAGCTACATTTCCGGCCTGCTGATTCTGCTGCGCGAAGGCCTGGAAGCGATTCTGGTGCTGGCGGCGATCCTCGCCTTCTTGCGCAACACCGGCCAGCAGTCAGCGGTGCGCAGTGTCAACGTTGGCTGGGGCCTGGCCTTGCTGGCAGGCTTGGGCACCTGGGCGCTGGCGGCGTATGTCATCGATGTCAGCGGTTCGCAGCGTGAGTTGCTCGAAGGCGCCACCGCGCTGTTTGCCAGCGTCATGGTGTTGTGGCTCGGCGTGTGGATGCATGACCGCCGTCACGCGGCGGCCTGGCAGGATTACATCAAGAGCAGCCTGGTCGGCGGCGGTGGTCGTTTCGGTTTTGCGATCCTGGCGTTCTTCTCGGTCTATCGCGAGTTGTTTGAAGTGATCTTGTTCTACGAAACCCTGTGGCTGCAGGCCGGGCCTGCCGGGCACAACGCCGTGTTGGCCGGCGGTGCGACGGCGCTGGTGCTGCTGGTCGGCCTGGCGTGGGTGATTCTGCGCGGCTCGGCGAAACTGCCGCTGACCTTGTTCTTCAGCATCAACGCCGCGCTGTTGTGCGCGTTGTCGGTGGTATTTGCCGGGCATGGCGTGAAGGCCTTGCAGGAAGCCGGGATCTTCGGCACACGGCCGGTGGCGTTCTTTGAATTCGACTGGCTGGGGATCCATGCCGATGCCTATTCGCTGACCGCGCAGGTGGTGGCGATTGTGGCGATTGCTGTGCTGTATGGGCGCAGTTGGGTGGCGGAGAAGCGTCGGGTTTCGGCTGCATAAAGGCATTCGCTGCGCTCATATTCGCGAGCAGGCTCGCTCCCACAGGTTCGGTATGTATCCTGTGGGAGCGAGCCTGCTCGCGAATTTTTTGGAGGCAAGAACATGCGTGTATGGATCGATGCCGACGCCTGTCCACGGGCGGCGAAGGATCTGGTGGTGAAGTTCGCCCTCAAGCGCCGGTTCGAAGTGGTGCTGGTGGCCGGGCAGCCGCAGATCAAGCCGGGGCTGGCCATCGTCAAACTGATTGTGGTGCCGAGCGGGCCGGATGCGGCGGATGATTATCTGGTCGAGCATGCGGTGCCGGGCGAGCTGGTGATCTGTAGCGATATTCCGCTGGCCGATCGGCTGGTGAAGAAGGGCGTGGCGGCGCTGGATCCGCGCGGCAAGGAGTTCGATGCGCAGAACATGGGCGAACGCCTGGCGGTGCGTAACCTGTTTACCGATCTGAGGGAGCAGGGCCAGATGAGCGGCGGCCCGGCGCCGTTTGGCGAGCGTGAAAAGCAGGCGTTTGCCAATGCGCTGGATCGGATTCTGACCCGACTCACTCGCAAGCCCTGAGTCTTGCACAATCGCTGTGGGAGCGAGCCTGCTCGCGAAATCTGTGTGTCATACAACCTGATGTTGGCTGATACAACGCATTCGCGAGCAGGCTCGCTCCCACATTTGTTTCACGTACGGCGAGGGATCAAGCGTCGTTTTCGTGAGTCAGTTCGAGCACGCGGTCGACCAGTTTGTTGATCCCCGAAGCTGCTTCACTGATGGTCTGCGCCAGCATGTACGCCGGGGTGGTGACCAGTTTGCGCGCCTTGTCTTCGACGATTTCGGTCACGGCGCACTCTTCGTGGGTGGCGCCCATCTTGTTCATGGCCGCAGCGGTGTCGGCGTCGTTGCCGATGGTGCAGGTCACCCCCGGGCCATAGATTTTCGCCGCCAGCGCCGGGGAGATGCAGATCAGCCCGACCGGTTTGCCCGCTTCGGCAAATGCTTCGGCCAGGGCCAGCACTTCGGGTTGCACGGTGCAGCCGGCGCCTTCGATGGCGAAGTTCGACAGGTTCTTCGCTGCGCCAAATCCGCCGGGCACGATCAGTGCGTCGAAGTCCTCGACGTCGGCATCGCGGATATCCTTGACGTTGCCCCGGGCAATGCGCGCCGACTCCACCAGCACGTTGCGCGATTCCGGCATTTCTTCGCCGGTCAGGTGATTGATCACATGCAATTGCGCGATGTTCGGCGCGAAGCACTGCACCTGTGCGCCGCGCTGGTCGAGGCGCAGCAGGGTGATGACACTTTCCTGGATTTCGGCGCCGTCGTACACGCCACTGCCGGACAGGATCACTGCAACTTTTTTGCTCATGGGCTTCTCTCCAGATTCATGGCGCTCAATGTCCCTTAAATCGTCGCGCGTGGCCATAGGGGCATGGCTGACGCGCGCGGGAACAGAGCGCTCTCTCAATGGATCGCAACGGCGGCGGGGTGTTCATTATTTGCCTGGACTGCGCATGGCAGCCGCCAGCGAATGGCTTATTCGGCTGGCGTTTTCGGGCCGGCAGGAGGGGTCGCTTCGGCTTGGCGCAACTGCTCTGCCTCGGCGGCCTTGGCGAGCTGCTCGTCCTGATAGATTTTCTTCGCCAGTTGCGCATTCTTGAAGCGGCGCCGCAGCCACAGGCCCAGCCCGAGGATAAGCAAGGCGCCGAGCACCCACAGCTCGTACTTCTTGATGCTGCCGAGCATGCCTTCCAGCACTGCGCCGAAGTGGTAAGCCGCCGCAGCCAGCGCGGTGGCCCAGATCGCCGCGCCGATGCCGTTGAGCAGCAAGTAACGTCCCGGTGGATAACCGGACAGGCCGATCGCCACCGGCATCACGGTGCGCAGGCCATAAACGAAGCGGAAGCTCAGGACCCAGATGTCCGGGTGTTTGCGGATGTGCTCCAGTGCGCGGTCGCCCATCATCTGCCAGCGCGGTTTGCGCGCAAGCAATTTGCGCCCGTGCTTGCGCCCCAGGAAGTACCACAGCTGATCACCGGCATAACTGCCGAAGAACGCCACGACCACCACCAGGTTGATGTCCATGTATCCACGGAACGCAAGGAAGCCTGCGAGCACCAGAATGGTTTCGCCTTCGAAGAACGTGCCGAGAAACAGGGCAAAGTAGCCAAAGTCGTGCAGAAATTGTTGGAGCATTGTCTGGGTGCTGGCGAAATGAACGCGCAGCCTAACCCTTCGGGCACATTCATGAAAGTGTCCAAATGTGTCTCGACGTGAACATTTCCTACATCGACAATGGATTGCGGCTACCTGTCACAGAGCACACATAACTGTCATCTGTTAGTCATAATGGCCGTCTATAACTGTCACGCTCGCCCGTTTGCCCGGGCTCAGGAGTCTGCCGTGAGCTTTACCCCCGCCAATCGTCTGTTCCCTGCCACTCGTCTGCGCCGCAATCGTCGTGATGATTTTTCGCGGCGCCTGGTGCGTGAAAACGTATTGACGGTCGATGACCTGATCCTGCCGGTGTTCGTGCTCGACGGTGAAAACCGCCGCGAAGCCGTGGCCTCGATGCCGGGCGTCGAGCGACTGAGCATTGATCTGCTGCTTGAAGAAGCGGCGAAATGGGTCGAGCTGGGCATTCCGGCGCTGGCTCTGTTCCCGGTCACCCCGCCTGAGCTGAAATCCCTTGATGCTGCCGAAGCGTGGAACCCTGAAGGCATCGCCCAGCGTGCCACGCGCGCGTTGCGTGAGCGCTTCCCGGAGCTGGGCGTGATTACTGACGTCGCGCTGGACCCGTTCACCACCCATGGTCAGGACGGCATTCTCGACGAAGACGGCTACGTGCAGAACGACATCACTGTCGATGCGCTGGTGCGTCAGGCGCTGTCCCATGCCGAAGCCGGCGCGCAGGTGGTGGCGCCATCGGACATGATGGACGGTCGCATCCAGGCGATTCGTGAGGCGCTGGAAATTGCCGGTCACGTCAACGTGCGCATCATGGCCTACTCGGCCAAGTATGCCAGCGCCTATTACGGGCCTTTTCGCGATGCGGTGGGTTCGGCGTCGAACCTGGGCAAGGCCAACAAGGCTTCTTATCAGATGGACCCGGCCAACAGTGACGAAGCGCTGCATGAAGTCGGTGCCGACTTGTCTGAAGGCGCGGACATGGTCATGGTGAAGCCGGGCATGCCCTACCTGGACATTCTTTTTCGGGTCAAAGATGCCTTCAAGGTGCCGACCTTCGTCTATCAGGTCAGTGGCGAATACGCCATGCACATGGCCGCTATCCAGAATGGCTGGTTGAGCGAAGCGGTGATCCTCGAGTCACTGACCGCCTTTAAACGTGCCGGTGCAGATGGCATCCTGACTTACTTTGCCGTTCGTGCCGCTCAATTGTTACGAGAGCAGAAATAGCCCTCCCAGGAACATTCCATGAATACCGAAGGACTCACTGAAGTTGCCGTAAAAGAAGCTCAGCCGGTGGTCGAGCAAATCACCGAAACCCCGCCGGAACTGGAGCCTGCGCCACCCGCGCCGGTTGCCGAAACCGCTGTGGCGGTACCGGCGATCGCCATTCCCGGCCTGGATGACAGCAGCCTGTACATCCACCGCGAGCTTTCGCAATTGCAGTTCAACATCCGCGTGCTGGAACAGGCGCTGGACGAGTCCTACCCGTTGCTGGAGCGGCTGAAGTTCCTGCTGATCTTCTCCAGCAACCTCGACGAATTCTTCGAGATCCGCGTCGCCGGGCTGAAAAAGCAGATCACCTTCGCCCGCGAACAGGCCGGCGCTGACGGCTTGCAGCCGCATCAGGCGCTGGCGCGGATCAGCGAGCTGGTCCACGGTCACGTCGACCGCCAGTACGCGATCCTCAACGACATCCTCCTGCCGGAGCTGGAAAAGCATCAGGTGCGCTTCATCCGTCGGCGCAACTGGACAACCAAGCTCAAGACCTGGGTTCGCCGCTATTTCCGCGACGAGATCGCGCCGATCATCACCCCGATCGGCCTCGATCCGACGCACCCGTTCCCGCTGCTGGTGAACAAGAGCCTGAACTTCATCGTCGAGCTCGAAGGCATCGACGCCTTCGGGCGCGATTCCGGTCTGGCGATCATCCCGGCGCCGCGCCTGCTGCCACGGATCATCAAGGTCCCGGAAGAAGTCGGCGGTGCCGGCGACAACTATGTGTTCCTGTCGTCGATGATTCACGCCCACGCCGATGACCTGTTCCAGGGCATGAAGGTCAAAGGCTGCTACCAGTTCCGTCTGACCCGAAATGCCGACCTGGCGCTCGATTCCGAAGACGTCGAAGACTTGGCCCGCGCTCTGCGTGGCGAGTTGTTCTCGCGGCGCTACGGTGACGCGGTGCGTCTGGAAGTCGCCGACACTTGCCCGAAACACCTATCGGACTACCTGCTCAAGCAGTTCAACCTGAGCGAGACCGAGCTGTATCAGGTCAACGGCCCGGTCAACCTGACGCGCCTGTTCAGCATCACCGGTCTGGACAGCCATCCGGAGCTGCAATACACGCCGTTCACCCCGCAGATCCCGAAACTGCTGCAGAACAGCGAAAACATCTTCAGTGTGGTCAGCAAGCAGGACATCCTCCTGCTGCACCCGTTCGAGTCGTTCACGCCGGTGGTCGACCTGCTGCGTCAGGCCGCGAAAGACCCGCACGTACTCGCCGTACGGCAAACGCTGTACCGCTCCGGGGCCAACTCCGAGATCGTCGATGCGCTGGTGGATGCCGCGCGTAACGGCAAGGAAGTCACCGCGGTGATCGAGCTGCGTGCGCGCTTCGACGAAGAATCCAACCTGCAACTGGCCAGCCGTCTGCAAGCGGCCGGTGCGGTGGTGATCTACGGTGTGGTCGGCTTCAAGACCCACGCCAAGATGATGCTGATCCTGCGCCGTGAGGCTGGCGAGATCGTCCGTTATGCGCATCTCGGTACCGGCAACTACCACGCCGGTAACGCCAAGCTTTACACCGACTACAGCCTGCTGACCTCCGACGACGCTTTGTGCGAAGACGTCGGCAAACTGTTCAGCCAGTTGATCGGCATGGGCAAGACGCTGCGCATGAAAAAGCTGCTGCATGCGCCGTTCACCCTGAAGAAGGGCATGCTCGACATGATTGCCCGCGAAACCCAGTTCGCCCTCGAAGGCAAACCGGCGCACATCATCGCCAAGTTCAACTCGCTGACCGATCCGAAGATCATCCGCGCGCTGTACAAGGCCAGCCAGTCCGGCGTGCGCATCGATCTGGTGGTGCGCGGCATGTGCTGCCTGCGTCCGGGCATCGCCGGGGTTTCGCACAACATTCATGTGCGCTCGATCATTGGCCGCTTCCTCGAGCACACGCGGGTGTTTTACTTCCTCAACGGCGGCGACGAGCAGATGTTCCTCTCCAGCGCCGACTGGATGGAGCGCAACCTCGACAAGCGTGTCGAGACCTGCTTCCCGGTGGAAGGCAAGAAGCTGCTGACCCGAGTGAAGAAAGAGCTGGAGCTGTACCTGACCGACAACACCCACAGCTGGAGTCTGCAGTCGGACGGCCGCTACATCCGCAACACCCCCACCGGCAACCAGAACCCGCGCAGTGCGCAGGCGACGTTGCTGGAGCGGTTGGGCAGCCCGATCTTGCCTGTCAGCAGCTAAAGCAAAGCCAAGAGCAAAAGCCCCTCACCCTAGCCCTCTCCCGGAGGGAGAGGGGACTGACCGAGGTGTCTCGCGCTATACATCGACCTGAGCTACCGAGTCGAACTCAGGTTTTGAACAGTGTGCGGTCGGCTCCCTTTCCCCCTCTACCCCTTGGGGGAGAGGGCTGGGGTGAGGGGGATCGATCCAAAGCGCACCACCAAATCCAGCCGTACAGCCAATAAAAAGGCGATCCTTAGGGATCGCCTTTTTTGCACCTGAGATTTAACTCAGTGAACGGTGAGGACAATGCCAACCCGCGTCAACCAGTCCGCCTCCAGGCCGAAATCCGCCTGAGTCAGCTGATTTTCATCCAGCCAGTTCTCCGGGAATTCCACATCGAGATGGTCGCCATTGGCATGCAGCACCACCTGCGGCATCGCCTGGGTTCCGCGAATGTGATGGAACAGAATGGCGAACCGCAGCAGCACGCACAGGCGAATCAGTTTGATGCCGTCATCACCGAATTCGGCGAACTTGTCCTTGGGAATGTTGCGCCGGTGGCCGCGCACCAACAGCGCGAGCATCTGCTGATCTTCGCGGGAGAAGCCGGCCAGGTCCGAGTGCTCGATCAGGTAGGCGCCATGCTTGTGGTAGTGATAGTGAGCGATGTCGAGGCCGACTTCGTGCACTTTCGCCGCCCAGCCGAGCAGTTCGCGCCAGATGCCGTCGTCCAGTTCCCAGTCCACGGCGACCTGATCGAAGGCGTGCAGGGCCTTGCGCTCGACCCGCGCCGCCTGTTCCAGGTCGACGTGATAGCGCTCCATCAGCGAGGTCAGGGTGCGTTCGCGAACGTCTTCGTGATGATGACGTCCGAGCAGGTCATACAGCACGCCTTCACGCAGCGCGCCTTCGCAGTGATCCATGCGTTGCAGTTCGAGGGCGTCGAAGATCGCTTCGAGAATCGCCAGGCCCGCCGGGAAAATTGCCCGACGATCAGGCTTGATGCCTTCGAAATCGATCTTGTCGGCGTCGCCCAGCTTGAACAGCTTGCGCTTGAGCCATGCCAGGCCTTCGGCGTTGACCTCGCCGCTGCCGTGGCCGCCAGCCTTCAGGGCCAGGCCGATGGCGCGAATCGTACCGGAGGAGCCGATGGCTTCATCCCAGGTCAGGCGATGCAGGGCGTGCTCGATGCTCATGATTTCCAGGCGCGCCGCCGTGTAAGCCTGGGCGTAGCGCGCCGGAGTGATCTTGCCGTCCTTGAAGTAGCGCTGGGTGAAACTCACGCAGCCCATCTGCAGGCTCTCGCGCAGCAACGGCTCGAAGCGCTGGCCGATGATGAACTCGGTACTGCCGCCGCCGATGTCGGCGACCAAACGTTTGCCTGGGGTGTCGGCGAGTGTGTGCGAAACGCCGAGATAGATCAGGCGCGCTTCTTCACGGCCGGAGATGACTTCTACCGTGTGGCCGAGGATTTCTTCGGCGCGGCGGATGAACTCGCCACGGTTGCGCGCTTCACGCAGGGCGTTGGTGCCGACGATGCGCACGGCACCGAGCGGCATACCGTTGATCAGTTGCGCAAAGCGCTTGAGGCAATCGAGGCCGCGCTGCATCGATTCTTCGTTGAGCTGGCGCGCATCGTCGATGCCAGCGGCCAGTTGCACCTTCTCGCCGAGGCGCTCGAGAATGCGGATTTCGCCGTTCTGGGCCTTGGCCACGACCATGTGAAAGCTGTTGGAGCCCAGGTCGATTGCGGCGATCAGGGACAGATTCTTGGCTTGGGATTGCGGCATGGTCAGGGGGTCTCGGTCGATAACCCCGACATCGTGCCACGATCAAACGCTGGCGCCAACGCGCATGGTTCAAACCGTTGATTCAGCGCAGAAAGTCTGGGGATCGCGGCGCGGCCATTCGCGAGCAGGCTCGCTCCCACAGATGAGCGCATTCCCCTGTGGGAGCGAGCCTGCCCGCGAAGACGGCATCACTGCTTCAGAAAATCTTCAGGCTGTCGCTTCCACCGTGCCAATAAAGTTCGCCAGCTCGGCCGTCTGCGGATTGGCAAACAACACCTTCGGATCGCCCACTTCATGCACTTTGCCATGGTGCATGAACACCAGTTTGTCCCCCACCTCGCGGGCAAAGCGCATCTCGTGGGTGACCATGATCAGCGTCATGCCTTCCTTGGCCAACTGCCGCACCACGCTGAGCACTTCATTGACCAGTTCCGGGTCCAGTGCCGAAGTGATTTCATCGCACAGCAGCACCTTCGGCGACATCGCCAAAGCCCGGGCGATCGCCACCCGCTGTTGCTGCCCGCCGGACAGGCGATCCGGAAAGGCATCGAATTTCTCCCCGAGCCCGACTCGCTCGAGCATTTCCCGCGCCAGTTCGGCAGCCTTGGCTTTGGGTACTTTTTGCACCACTTGCGGCGCGAGCATGACGTTCTCCCCGACGGTCAGGTGCGGGAACAGGTTGAACTGCTGGAAGACCATGCCGACCTTCTGTCGCAGGCTGCGTAGATCAGCGCGGGCGGCGTCGAGGTATTCGCCGTCGACTTCGATCACACCGTCGTTGATCGACTCCAGGCCATTGAGCGTGCGCAACAGGGTCGATTTGCCCGAGCCGCTGCGGCCAATGATCGCCACGACCTGGCCTTCCTCGACGCTGAGGTCGATGCCTTTGAGTACGTGGTGATCGCCGTAGTATTTATGCAGGGCGGAAATTCTAAGCAGAGGCATGCAGTCTCCTTTCCAGGTAGCGCGCACTGAGGGACAAGGGGTAGCAGAGCAGGAAGTAGCCGAGGGCGACGAGGCCGTAAACCATGAACGGTTCGAACGTGGCATTGGCGAGCATGCCGCCGGTCTTGGTCAGTTCGGTGAAGCCGATGATCGAGGTCACCGCTGTGCCTTTGACCACTTGCACCGAGAAGCCCACGGTCGGCGCCACGGCGATGCGCAGCGCTTGCGGCAGAATTACGTAGCGCAGCTGCTCCAGCGGATTGAGCGCCAGGCTCGACGAGGCTTCCCACTGACCGTGGGGAATGGCCTCGACGCAGCCGCGCCAGATCTCTGCCAGATAGGCGCTGGTGAACAAGGTCAAAGCGATCGCGGCGGCCATCCACGGCGAAATCTCGATCCCGGCCAGCGCCACACCGAAGAACACCAGAAACAGTTGCATCAATAGTGGCGTGCCCTGAAACAGCTCGATCCAGGTGCGGGCGATGCTGCTTGGCAGGGTGTTCTTCGAAATGCGCATCACCAGAATCAGCAGGCCGACGAGGCCGCCGCCGATGAATGCCACCAGCGACAGCGCCAGCGTCCATTGCAGGCCGGTGAGCAGGTTGCGCAGGATGTCCCAGAAAGTGAAATCGCTCATTGGCTGCTCCTCGCAATGAACCGCCGGCCGAACCAGTTGAGCAATTGGCGGATCAGCAGCGCCATGCACAGGTAGATCAGGGTGGTCAGCGCGTAGGTTTCAAAGGCGCGGAAGTTGCGTGACTGAATGAAGTTGGCGGCGAAGCTCAATTCTTCCGTGGCGATCTGCGAACACACCGCCGAACCGAGCATGACAATGATGATCTGGCTGCTCAGCGCCGGCCAGACCTTGCCCAGCGCTGGCAGCAGGACGACGTGGCGGAACGCTTCGAAGCGGGTCATCGCCAGTGCCGCAGCCGCTTCCAGTTGCCCGCGCGGAATCGCCTGGATGCCGGCGCGGATGATCTCGGTTGAATAGGCGCCAAGGTTGATCACCATCGCCAGCACCGCCGCCTGCCACTCGGAAATCTGTACGCCGAGCGACGGCAGGCCGAAGAAGATGAAGAACAGCTGCACCAGAAACGGCGTGTTGCGGATCAACTCGACGTAGACGCCGAAGATCGCCGAGAACGGGCGAATCTGCCAAGCCCGCACCAGCGCGCCGACAATGCCCACGCCGACCCCGAGCAGCGCGCCGATGGCGGTCAGCTCCAGCGTGAACAAAGCGCCGCGCAGCAGCAGGTCGGTGTTTTCCACCACCGGCAAAAAATCGAACTGATAAGCCATGAAGGTCTCCCGCGCAGTCGATCAGAGATCGGCCGGCAGCGGCTCTTTCAGCCAGGTCTGCGAGTTCTTTTCCAGTGCGCCGTCAGCCTTGGCGGTGTTGAGGATGTCGTTGACCTTGGCCAGCAACGCCGCTTCGTTCTTGTTCACACCGACGTAGACCGGCGAATCCTTGAGCTTCACTTTCAGCGCCGGTACGCGCTTGGGGTTCTTCTCGCTGATGGCCACCATTACCACGTTGCCGCTGGCGATCAGATCGACCTGGCCTGCCAGATAAGCGGCGATGGTCGAGTTGTTGTCTTCGAAACGTTTGATGGTCACGCCTTCGGGGGCGACTTTGCTCAGCTCGATGTCTTCGATGGCGCCACGGGTGACGCTGATGGTCTTGCCCTTGAGGTCGTCGAGGCTGGTGATCGCAGCGTCGGGCGGGCCGAACACGGCGAGATAGAACGGCGCATAGGCGCGGGAGAAGTCGATGACCTTCTCGCGCTCGGGGTTTTTGCCGAGGCTGGAAATCACCAGATCGACCTTGCCAGTGGTGAGGAACGGGATGCGGTTGGTGCTGTTGACCGGGGTCAGTTCGAGTTTGACCTTGAGTTGATCCGCGAGCAGTTTCGCCGTGTCGATATCCAGGCCGCGCGGCTTCATGTCCGGGCCGACCGAGCCGAACGGCGGGAAGTCCTGGGGCACGGCAACTTTCAGCGTGCCGCGTTTGACCACGTCGTCCAGACCGTCGGCGTGAGCGGGGGCCTGGCACAGCAGCAGGCCGGCAAACAGGGAAGCGAGGAGGGCGCTGTAACGCTGGGTCATGGACTATCTCCGGATCGGCGGGAAGTGGTTGCTGCGATCGGACAGAGCATGGGCCGTGCCAAGAGGCAGATTTCGCCCCGGCAGGCCGCGGCATCAGCGGCTTGGTTCGGTCTTACTGGTCTGAACAGTCAGCTCGGTTTTCGCACTGCGATGGCGCATCGGCTGCACGCGCCGAACCCCGCTGGGGCACGACTTGCCGGACTCGACGAATAGCTTTACAACTAGCCGCACCTTGGCCCTGACGCGTCCGCACATCATGAATTCGATCTCCCGCGCCGTACCCGAAGTGGCGCTGCAAGCGATCCGCAAACTGATCACCGAGCAGGGCTTCGGTGCCGGCGACGCGTTGCCTTCGCAACGGGATCTGGCGCTGCAACTGGGCGTCAGCCGGGCATCGTTGCGTGAAGCGTTGTCGTCGCTCAGTGCACTGGGCGTGGTCAGCATTCAGCCGGGCAAGGGCGTGTTCGTGCAGTCACCGGTCGAATTGTCGCGCGGCGACAACGCGCCAGGCTGGTCGTTTGCGGCGCAGGCATCACCGCTGGATATCTTTCAATTGCGCTATGCGCTGGAGGGCTTTGCCGCCGGGCTCGCCGCCACAACCTTGAGCACGTTCGATCTGGATGCGCTGGAGGACAACGTCGCGGCGATGCGCGAGCACTTGCGCGGCGGCGACTTTGAAGCGGCGGCGAAACTCGACTTCGAATTTCACCGGCGCATCCTCCTCGCCAGCGGCAATCAGGCGATGCTGAGCATCCTCACCGCCAGCGCCGAGATTTTTCTCGAGAGCCAGAAACTGCCGTTCATCCGCGCCGAGCGCGCCATGGAAACCTGGCAGGAACACCGCAAGATCCTCCGCGCACTGGCCCGCCGTGCGTCGGGAGCAGCGCAAAAAGCCATGCAGGAACATGTGCGCAACGCCGCCCTGCGTACCGGAATCGCCTTCATCGCTCCCGCCACGGCGTGAGTTGAGCTATACCCAAACTCATCAAGGGCCATAGCAACACTCAATCATCTGCGGCTTCCTGAACAAGGGAAGGGCGGCTATGATGGGCCACGTTTTTTTGCTTACAACCTGGAGAATTCCATGAGCAGCGATCTGATCAAACACGTTAGCGACGCTAGCTTCGAAGCCGACGTACTCAAGGCCGAAGGCGCTGTCCTGGTCGACTACTGGGCTGAATGGTGCGGCCCTTGCAAAATGATCGCACCGGTTCTGGACGAGATTGCCGAGACTTACAAAGGCAAGCTGACCGTCGCCAAACTGAACATCGACGAAAACCAGGAAACCCCGGCCAAGCATGGCGTGCGTGGTATCCCGACGCTGATGCTGTTCAAGAACGGCAACGTTGAAGCGACCAAGGTCGGCGCACTGTCGAAGTCGCAGCTGGCGGCGTTCCTCGACGCCAACATCTGAGCGTCGCAGTAAAACGCTGAAAAAAAGCCCCGCAAATCGCGGGGCTTTTTGCGTATTCAGGGCTAGACGCTCCGAAACTCAGGTGGTACATTCGGCCCCGCACTGGTTTCTCCAATGCCCCCTGCTAGCCGTCGCCGACGCACTCCTTTTCGAATTAGTTCGCGATCCTGTCGCCTTCTCCGCGGCGCGGCCTCATTAAGCCAAAAGCTTAATTTCCCCCCCTCCATAAATGATTACGTCATTCCTATATGAATCTGACTGAACTCAAGCAAAAGCCGATTACCGAACTGCTCGAATTGGCCGAACAGATGGGCATAGAAAATATGGCCCGTTCGCGCAAGCAGGACGTGATTTTCTCCCTGCTGAAAAAGCACGCGAAAAGCGGCGAGGAAATCTCCGGTGATGGCGTGCTGGAGATTCTCCAGGACGGCTTCGGCTTCCTGCGCTCCGCAGACGCTTCCTACCTCGCCGGCCCTGACGACATCTACGTCTCGCCGAGCCAGATCCGCCGCTTCAACTTGCGCACCGGTGACACCATCGTTGGCAAGATCCGCCCTCCGAAGGAAGGCGAGCGGTATTTCGCCCTGCTCAAGGTCGACACGATCAACTTCGATCGTCCGGAGAACGCGAAAAACAAGATTCTCTTCGAGAACCTGACGCCGCTGTTCCCGACCGTGCGCATGAAGATGGAAGCCGGCAACGGTTCCACCGAAGACTTGACCGGTCGCGTGATCGACCTGTGCGCGCCGATCGGCAAAGGCCAGCGTGGCCTGATCGTCGCACCGCCGAAAGCCGGTAAAACGATCATGCTGCAGAACATCGCAGCGAACATCGCCCGTAACAATCCTGAAGTTCACCTGATCGTGCTGTTGATCGACGAGCGTCCGGAAGAAGTGACCGAAATGCAGCGCACCGTGCGCGGCGAAGTGGTTGCCTCGACCTTCGACGAGCCGCCGACCCGTCACGTGCAGGTTGCTGAAATGGTGATCGAGAAGGCCAAGCGCCTGGTCGAACACAAGAAAGACGTGGTGATCCTGCTCGACTCCATCACTCGTCTGGCCCGTGCCTACAACACCGTGATCCCGAGCTCCGGCAAGGTATTGACCGGTGGTGTCGATGCCCATGCCCTCGAGAAGCCGAAACGTTTCTTCGGTGCCGCGCGTAACATCGAAGAAGGCGGCTCGCTGACCATTATCGCCACCGCGCTGGTTGAAACCGGCTCGAAGATGGACGAAGTGATCTACGAAGAGTTCAAGGGTACCGGCAACATGGAGCTGCCTCTGGATCGCAAGATCGCCGAGAAGCGTGTGTTCCCGGCTATCAACATCAACCGCTCCGGCACCCGCCGCGAAGAGTTGCTGACCGCCGACGACGAACTGCAGCGCATGTGGATTCTGCGCAAGCTGCTGCACCCGATGGACGAAGTTGCCGCCATCGAGTTCCTGGTCGACAAGCTGAAAACGACCAAGACCAACGACGAGTTCTTCTTGTCGATGAAGCGCAAGTAATACGCTGGCGTTTCAACAAAGGACGCTCCCGCAAGGGGGCGTTTTTTTTGCCCCGAAAAATCTCGCGGCCATCACGGATATCTGTTGATGGGCCGATTTTTGCGGCGTCGGCAGCGCACTCCCGAGTTCAAGGCCTGCGCCTTCGCCGCAGCGCGGGGGCCACAATCGAGCGATGACGGGCTGCTGTTTGCCCGTCAGAGCAGGTAGGATGTACGCCTATTTTGAGGGTGCCATCGTCAATGAAATTCAAGGATCTTCGGGATTTCGTGCAGCAGCTTGAGCAGCGCGGAGAGTTGAAACGCATCCAGATTCCCGTCTCGCCGGTGCTGGAGATGACTGAGGTGTGCGACCGCACGCTGCGGGCCAAAGGCCCGGCACTGTTGTTCGAGAAGCCCACCGGTTACGACATTCCGGTGCTCGGCAATCTGTTCGGCACCCCCGAGCGCGTGGCCATGGGCATGGGCGCCGAGTCGGTCAGCGAGCTGCGCGAAATCGGCAAGCTGCTGGCCTTTCTCAAGGAGCCGGAGCCGCCGAAGGGCTTGAAGGACGCGTGGTCGAAACTGCCGATCTTCCGCAAGATCATTTCGATGGCGCCGAAAGTGGTCAAAGACGCGGTGTGCCAGGAAGTGGTCATCGAAGGCGACGATGTCGATCTGGCGATGTTGCCGGTGCAGACCTGCTGGCCCGGCGACGTCGGCCCGCTGATCACCTGGGGCCTGACCGTCACCAAAGGCCCGAACAAGGAACGCCAGAACCTCGGTATCTACCGCCAGCAAGTGATCGGCCGCAACAAGGTAATCATGCGCTGGCTCAGCCACCGTGGCGGCGCCCTCGATTTCCGCGAGTGGTGCGAGAAGCACCCGGGCCAGCCGTTCCCGGTGTCCGTGGCCCTGGGCGCCGATCCGGCGACGATTCTCGGTGCCGTGACGCCGGTGCCGGACAGCCTTTCGGAATATGCTTTCGCCGGTCTGCTGCGGGGTAACCGCACCGAACTGGTCAAGTGCCGTGGCAACGATCTGCAAGTGCCGGCCACCGCCGAAATCATTCTTGAAGGCGTGATTCATCCGGGCGAGATGGCCGACGAAGGCCCGTATGGCGACCACACCGGTTACTACAACGAAGTCGACAGCTTCCCGGTGTTCACCGTCGAGCGCATTACCCACCGGATCAAACCGATCTATCACAGCACTTACACCGGCCGTCCGCCGGATGAGCCGGCGATTCTCGGCGTGGCGCTGAACGAAGTGTTCGTGCCGATCCTGCAGAAGCAGTTTCCGGAGATCACCGACTTCTACCTGCCGCCGGAAGGTTGCTCGTACCGCATGGCTGTGGTGACAATGAAGAAGTCGTATCCGGGGCATGCCAAGCGCGTGATGCTCGGCGTCTGGTCGTTTTTGCGACAGTTCATGTACACCAAGTTCGTTATCGTCACTGACGACGATATCAACGCCCGCGACTGGAACGACGTGATCTGGGCCATCACC
Organism: Pseudomonas mercuritolerans; assembly: GCF_025706525.1. NCBI lineage: Bacteria > Pseudomonadati > Pseudomonadota > Gammaproteobacteria > Pseudomonadales > Pseudomonadaceae > Pseudomonas > Pseudomonas mercuritolerans. Next base: position 371,454 of record NZ_JAMSHA010000002.1, on the reverse strand, counting down.
ACGCGCATGGACCCCAAGCGCGACACGGTGATGATCGACAACACGCCGATCGACTACCTCGACTTCGCCTCGCCGATTTCCGGCCTGGGCTCGAAAATGGGCCTGGATGCCACCCACAAGTGGCCGGGCGAAACCACCCGCGAGTGGGGCCGCGTGATCGTCAAGGACGCCGCCGTCACCCAACGGATCGATGCCATCTGGAACCAGTTAGGAATAGATTGATGCGTGTAACCCTGCAGCCTTCCGGAGCAGTGCTCGAGATACAGCCCGGTGAGCGGATTCTCGACGGTGCGCGGCGCCTGGGCTATGACTGCCCGCAAAGCTGCCGCAACGGCAATTGCCATGTGTGTGCAGCGCTGCTGGTGGAGGGCCGCGTCGAGCAGGCCGGCAAAGTCCACGATCATGGCGAGTTCTACACCTGCATCGCCGCACCGCTGGAAGACTGCGTGCTGCTGTGGGATGGCGTACTCGCATTGGGTGAGCTGCCGGTGCGCAGCCTGTCGTGTCAGGTCATCGAGTGTCGCGAGGTCGGTGGCGACACCTGGCGCGTGCGTCTGCGTGCACCGGCCGGCAAGCCGCCGCGTTATCACGCCGGGCAGTATTTGATGATCGAGCGCGAGAGCGGCGAGAAATCCGCCTTCTCGATGGCTTCGGCACCCCACGGCGGGCGTGATCTGGAAATTCACGTGCTGGCGCGCGAAGCCAGTGCGTTGAGCCTGATCGAACAGCTGCAACGCAACCCGCTGGTGCGTGTCGAGCTGCCCTTTGGCGATACCCACTTGGCCGAATTGCCTGACGGTCCGCTGGTGCTGATCGCCGCTGGCACCGGCATGGGCCAGATTCATGCCTTGATCGAGCATTGCCGCGCTGAAGGTTTCAAGCATCCGGTGCATCTGTACTGGGGCGTGCGCCGCCCGGAAGATTTCTATCAGATCGAACACTGGGACGAATGGCTGAAGCTGCCCAATCTGTTCCTGCACAAAGTGGTCAGTGACCAGTGCGGCTGGGAAGGGCGCTGCGGCATGCTGCACGAGGCGGTTTGCGAAGATTTCCCTGATCTGAAGCCGCTACATGTCTATGCCAGCGGTTCGCCAGCGATGGTTTACGGCACCCTGGATGCGCTGGTCGAGGCGGGCATGGATGCGCATCAGATGCGCGCCGATGTGTTCGCCTATGCGCCGCGCTCTTGAAAATGTGGGAGCGAGCTTGCTCGCGAATGCCGTTTTTCAGTCACCATTGACGTCGCCTGACAGATTGCTTTCGCGAGCAAGCTCGCTCCCACATTGGTTTTATGCGTTATAACTCCGCTTATAGCCGATCGGTATTTATGTAATTGAATAAATACCGCTAGGTTATATATCAATCAGGCAATTAATCACCGCCGGTGTGATGGCACTTAATTTGCCTTAAAACATATGTGCCTTATTGTTACAGCGGTGCGTTCTATTAAGTAATTCTTCACCCGCGGGGAGCTGAACGCTATTCGCCATGAGCGCCATTGAAAACGCAATTCTGAACCTGGCTTACCCTCCGCGGCTCGATCTTGGGCCGCAGCTGACGCACGAACAACTTCTCGCTTCCATGCAATCGACCATGGCGCGCCACAAGGGCGGGCCGGTGTGGCTGTTCGCGTATGGTTCGCTGATCTGGCGGCCGGAGTGCACGGCAGTCGAGCGCATGCGCGGTCGCGTGCACGGCTACCATCGCGGCTTGTACCTGTGGTCCCACGAGCACCGCGGTACACCGGAAATGCCCGGCCTGGTGTTCGGTCTGGATCGCGGCGGTTCGTGCAGTGGCTTTGCCTACCGCTTGCCGGAAGACAATCTCGATACCGCGCTGTATGCCCTGTGGAAACGTGAGATGCCGTTTCCGTCGTATCGCCCGCACTGGCTCAATTGCCGGCTCGAAGATGGCACTCAGGTGCAGGCCTTGGGCTTCGTTCTGGAGCGTCACCTGCCGAGCTACGCCGGCAACTTGCCGGATCATGTGCTCAGCCAGGTATTCGCCAGCGCCAGCGGGCGCTACGGCACCACTCGCGATTATGTCGAGCAGACCGCGCACGCCCTGCGCAGCCACGCCATGCCGGATCGAAATCTGGAGGCGCGGCTCAAGCGCTGTAAATCACACAGCGATCAGGCGACCGCTTCACGGCTCTGACTGGCGACTTGCTTGTGCCACAGCGTTGGCGCAAGGAAGGCCATCGCCAGCAGGCAAGCGCCGACCAGCAGCACGAAACCGCCATCCCAGCCGAAGTGGTCAACGGTGTAGCCCATCGCCGCACTGGCCGCGACCGAACCCCCCAGATAACCGAACAGACCGGTGAAGCCCGCTGCGGTACCGGCGGCTTTCTTCGGTGCCAGTTCCAGCGCTTGCAGACCGATCAGCATCACCGGGCCGTAGATCAGGAAGCCGATCGACAACAGGGCGATCATGTCGACCATCGGGTTGCCGGCCGGATTGAGCCAGTACACCAGAGTCGCCACAGTCACCAGGGCCATGAACACCATGCCGGTCAGGCCACGGTTGCCACGGAAGATCTTGTCCGACATCCAGCCGCACAGCAGCGTGCCCGGAATGCCCGCCCACTCGTAGAAGAAATAGGCCCACGAGGTCTTATCCACGGTGAAGCCCTTGGCTTCCTTCAGGTACGTCGGCGCCCAGTCCAGCACGCCGTAGCGCAGCAAGTAGACGAAAACGTTGGCCAGAGCGATGTACCAGAGCATTTTGTTACGCAGCACGTATTTGACGAAGATTTCCTTGGCGCTGAATTCGTCTTCGTGGCTGGCGTCGTAGCCTTCCGGGTAGTCGTTCTTGTACTGCTCGATCGGCGGCAGGCCGACCGATTGCGGGGTGTCACGCATGGTGATGAAGGCGAATACCGCCACGCCCAGCGCGACCGCTGCCGGGACGTAGAACGCCGCGTGCCAGTCGTTGAACAGGCCCATGCCGATCAGGAACAGCGGGCCGATCAGACCGCCGCCGACGTTATGCGCCACGTTCCACACCGACACCACGCCGCCGCGTTCCTTCTGCGACCACCAGTGCACCATGGTCCGCCCGCTCGGCGGCCAGCCCATGCCCTGCGCCCAGCCGTTGATGAACAACAGAATGAACATCATCGTCACGCTGGACGTTGCCCACGGCGCGAAACCGAAAATGAACATCACCCCGGCCGAGACCAGCAGACCGAACGGCAGGAAGAAGCGCGGGTTGGAACGGTCGGACACCAGGCCCATGAGGAACTTCGACAGACCGTAAGCAATGGCGATCGCCGACATCGCCAGACCGAGGTCGCCACGGCTGTAGCCTTCGTCGATCAGGTACGGCATGGCCAGGGAGAAGTTCTTGCGCAGCAGGTAGTAACCGGCGTAGCCGATAAAGATACCGGCGAAGATCTGCCAGCGCAGGCGGCGGTAGGTGCTGTCTATTTTTTCTTCAGGCAATGGAGCCTGATGTGCGGCAGGACGAAAGAAAGCAAACATTCAAGAGCTCCAGTTTTCTTGTTTTGACTGCGGATGCGAATGTTACAGTTTCGTTACCGAAAATAGCATCGCTTCACGTCGGCAAAACAGCGGAAATTTGGGCAGATGAGCGTTCCTTTATGAACATGTCGCTCTGAGATAAGAAGGCGGCGCTGAGGGGATGGTGGCTCGGGTGGGTTTCTGCGGTTTGACGTATGGAAGAGGCAGACCTCAACGGTAAAGCGATCCGGATGGTTGCTCCGGATCGCTCCATGTTGTTAACGAACCTGAACGACAACCTTGCCCACAGCCTTGCGCTGGCCAAGATCATCGATCGCCTGCGCGGCATTGCTCAGCGGATACACCTGCGACACCAGCGGTTTGAGTTTGCCCTCGGCAAACCAGGCAAACAGCTGCTGGAAGTTTGCTGCGTTGTCCTGGGGTTGGCGCTGGGCAAAGGAGCCCCAGAACACGCCGAGCACCGCCGCGCCTTTGAGCAGGGCGAGGTTGACCGGCAGTTCCGGGATGCGTCCGCTGGCGAAGCCGACCACCAGCAGGCGGCCGTTCCAGGCGATGGCGCGAATGGCCTGGTCGAACAGGTCGCCGCCGACCGGGTCGTAGATCACGTCGGCGCCCTGGCCATCGGTGAGGCGTTTGATCTCGTCCTTCAGACTGGCTTCGCTGTAGTTGATCAGCTCATCGGCGCCGGCAGCCTTGGCCACCGCGAGTTTTTCGGCGCTGCTGGCGGCAGCGATCACGCGGGCACCCATGGCTTTGCCGATCTCCACTGCGGCGAGGCCGACGCCGCCCGATGCGCCAAGCACCAGCAGGGTTTCGCCCGCTTGCAGGTTGGCGCGTTGTTTGAGCGCGTGCATCGACGTGCCATAGGTCATGCTGAATGCAGCGGCGACGTTGAAATCCATCGACGGCGGAATCGGCAGGACGTTGTAGCCCGGCACCGCCACCTGCTCGGCAAAACTGCCCCAACCGGTCAGCGCCATGACCCGGTCGCCGACTTTCAGATGGCTGACCTTTTCCCCGACTTCGCGCACCACGCCCGCCGCTTCACCGCCTGGCGAAAACGGGAAGGGCGGTTTGAACTGGTATTTGCCCTCGATGATCAGCGTGTCCGGGAAATTGACTCCGGCAGCGTGCACGTCCAGCAGGATTTCATTCTTCTTGGCGACAGGACTGGCGACGTCTTCCAGCACCAGCGATTCGGCAGGGCCGAAGGCTTTGCACAGCACGGCTTTCATCAGGGCTATTCCTTTGGGAGTGATGGCCGATAAGTGTAGGTGTGTGAATCAACGGGTCAACGAGCATGCCCGGCCCTGATAGTCAGCCATAAGCTTGTGCTTGCGCGGCGGGTCGTTATGCTAGGCCGCAAACCGGATAAGGAGCGAATTGTGAAAGCGTGGATCATGTTGTTGCTGGCCCTGTCTCTGCCTGTGGCAGCACTGGCCGAAGAAGCCAAAGAAGGCGAGGCGCCGAAGGTCAATTACATCACCCTGAGCCCGCCGTTCGTCGGCAACTATGGCCTCGACGGCACCGCCAAGCTCAAGGTCTACAAGGCCGATGTGGCCCTGCGCGTAACCGGTGAAGAGGCGACCAAACTGGTCAAGGCCAACGAGCCGCTGATCCGCAATCAGCTGGTGGCGTTGTTCACTCAACAGTCGACCGAGGCGATGGGCAGCATCGAGGGCAAGGAAAAGCTGCGTCAGGAAGCGTTGAAGCAGACCCAGCAGGTCATGAATGACGAGACCGGCAAGCCTGTTGTTGAGGATCTGTTGTTCAACAACCTGATCATTCAGTAAGTCATAAAAGTCAAAAGATCGCAGCCTTCGGCAGCTCCTACATTTGGAACGCGAGCCCCTGTAGGAGCTGCCAAAGGCTGCGATCTTTTTGCGCGTCAACGCAACGCAATTACCGCCGCCCACTGTTCTGGTGTGACCGGCATCACCGACAACCGCGAGCCCTTCTGCACCAGTGGCAGCTCCGCGAGCGCCGTCTGCTGCTTCAGATAATCCAGCTTCAACACCCGTTTGAACGTCTCGACATGCTCGACATCGATCGCGCTCCAGGCATTTTTTTCTGCTGTAGCCTTCGGATCGAAGTAATGGCTGTCCGGCTCCAGCGCCGTCGGATCGGGATAGGCCGCTTCAATAATCTTGCCGATCCCGGCAATCCCCGGCTCCGGGCAGCTGGAATGGTAGAAAAAGAACTCGTCGCCGACCGCCATCGCCCGCAGGAAATTGCGCGCCTGATAGTTGCGAACCCCGTCCCAGCGCGCCTTGCCGAGCTTTTCCAGGCCCTTGATCGAGAGTTCGTCGGGCTCTGATTTCATCAGCCAGTAGGCCATGTCTTGTGCTCCTGAAACGGTCATTGGGCAGGTTGTCGGGCAATTTTATGACAAACCGACAGTCGGTTGACGTCAGCGTTTGCGCACAGGTTCACGTTGCCGCAAAATGCCGGCCTTTAAAGCTTGACGCTGCTGCACGGCCTACGAACGGAAACCGCTGCTGTCATCGTGATGATGTGCCTTGAGGGGGGCAATCGATGAAACGCAAACCGGATTTGCTATGGACTTTGGTAATTTTGTTTGGCCTGGGCGTGGTAACCACCGGTTACGCGCAGAGCCTGTGGGCCAACAAGACCGATGCGCCGATTGAAGTGGCGCAACAGGTGCAACAGTCGACCGCTTTCAAACGCTGAACCTGTATCTTCGACGCCGCTGTTCCGTGCGGCGTCTACTCTGCGAAATACCACGCCTTGTCGGTGACCGTGCCTTGTAACGGCACATCCCAGCTCGCCTGCGCCAAACGCTCGACCTTCTGACATTCATGGGCCAGGCCCAGCAGCGTCGGCTTGCGCCAGTTTTTGCGCCGGGCCAGATAGGCGAGGCTGCGGTCATAAAATCCGCCGCCCATGCCCAGGCGCCCGCCGACATCGTCAAACCCCACCAGCGGCAACAGCACCAGATCCAGCGCCCAGACCTTGCGTTGCCGAGCCAGATTGGCCCGGGGCTCAAGGATGCGGAAACGATTGGGCATGAGCTTTTCGCCGGGGCGGATGCGCTGGAAGACCATTTTCGTTCTTGGCCAGGCACTGAGTACCGGCAGATAAGTCGCCTTGCCGCGACGCTGGGCTTCGCGCAGGAGCAGGCGCGGATCGATTTCACCGTCGGTGGGCAAATACAGAGAGATATGTTTTGCCCGTCGAAAGTGCGGGTCTTGCGCCAATTGCCGGAACAGGCCTTTGGCAGCCTGGCGTTGTTCGCCTGGCGTCAGTGCGCGGCGCGACTTGCGCAGCAGGCGGCGGAGTTGCGGGCGGGGCAGCAGCGCGGGTTCGGTCATGGTTCGGCTTCGGCAGGTGGATGCAAAAACGTACGCATAAAAAATCCGATGTCGGCATACACCGACATCGGATTCGAATCAGGCTCCCCGGATGAACCGCTGTCAACTCAGCCCTTGAACCCGAAAGTTCAAGGTGGAAGAAGCAGTAGACTTTAAGGCTTTCCGTCTAGCGGACATGCACACCAGCCCAACGTGCAACTTCCAGGGTAGTGCGAATCGGCTCCGGGACATCGTCAACTGGCAAGCACCCCAGGGAGTGCCGCGAGTATACCTCAAGCTGCCAGTCGAATCAGCCCTTGGCGGTGTTCTGATCGTCGGCCAGGACCAGATCGACACGATCAAGCAAGTCGCGCACCTGTTCGCGGGTCGAACCGCTGGCCTGGATGTCCGGGCGCTCTTCTTTGTGCAACAGGTCGTGGGTGATGTTCAGCGCGGCCATCACGGCAATGCGGTCGGCGCCGATGACTTTGCCGCTGCTGCGGATCTCGCGCATCTTGCCGTCCAGGTAGCGGGCGGCGCTGACCAGATTGCTGCGTTCTTCCGGCGGGCAGATGATCGAATACTCTTTGTCGAGGATCTGCACGGTAACGCTATTGCTTGAACTCATGAGTCTTGCTCCAGGGCCTTGAGGCGCGAAATCATCGATTCGACCTTACGCCGGGCGATTTCGTTTTTTTCAATGAGGTGAGCGCGTTCCTCGCGCCAGGTTTTTTCCTGAGCTAGTAAGAGTGCGTTTTGACTCTTAAGTTGCTCGACTCGGCCAATCAGCAGTTCGAGTCTGGCCATCAGCGCTTGCAGGTCGGTGTCTTCCATTGGGTCCACGTGTTCGTCTGATGGGTGGTGACTGGCGGACAGCCTTTAATGGTCTTGGCTGGGCTGTCGATGTAGGATACAAGGCCTTCATTCTAGACATAGCGCCGTCTGGCGCCTAGCTGCCCATGACCATTGCGAATTCCCCGTACCAAGCCTTTGCCACCCTGCTGACTGCCAGCGGCCACAACGTCTCGCCTGCCGAACTGCACGGCGTGCTGCTCGGGCGCAGTTGCGCCGGGGCCGGCTTCGATCACGAAGGCTGGCTGATCGACGCCGCCGAACTGCTCGAAGGCGAGATCCAGGACAACGTCCGCAACGCCCTGATCGGCCTGCAGGAGATGGTCAAAGGCGAGCTGACCGGCGACGACGTCACTGTCGTGCTGCTGCTGCCGACCGACGATGCGCCGCTGGCCGACCGCGCTGCTGCACTGGGCGAATGGTGCCGGGGCTTCCTCAGCGGTTTCGGCCTGAACTGCCGCGACAGCAGCATGCTCAGCACCGAAGCCACCGAAGTGCTGCAGGATCTGGCCGCCATTTCCCAGGTGCAGGACGCGCTGGAAGAATCCGAAGACGGCGAATCCGACTACATGGAAGTCATGGAATACCTGCGCGTCGCGCCGTTGCTGCTGTTCTCGGAAACCAAAAAAGCCGATGTGCCGCCAGCCGCCAAGCCGTCGTTGCATTAATCGCGTGCCAGGGAAAGCCATCTGCCCATGACCCATATCCCCAAAGCGGAATACAGCCGTCGCCGCAAGGCCCTGATGGCGCAGATGGAACCCAACAGCATCGCGATCCTGCCCGCCGCCGCGGTGGCCATCCGCAACCGCGACGTCGAGCATGTCTACCGCCAGGACAGCGACTTCCAGTACCTCAGCGGTTTTCCCGAGCCACAAGCCGTCATCGTCCTGATGCCCGGTCGCGAGCACGGTGAGTACATCCTGTTCTGCCGTGAACGCAACGCCGAACGCGAATTGTGGGATGGCCTGCGCGCAGGGCAGGAAGGCGCGATCCGCGAGTACGGCGCCGACGATGCTTTTCCGATTACCGACATCGACGACATCCTCCCGGGCCTGATCGAAGGCCGCGACCGGGTGTATTCGGCGATGGGCAGCAATCCCGAATTCGATCGGCACCTGATGGACTGGATCAACGTGATCCGCTCCAAGGCGCACCTCGGCGCGCAGCCGCCGAATGAATTCGTTGCCCTGGATCATCTGCTGCACGACATGCGCCTGTATAAATCGGCGGCAGAAGTGAAGGTGATGCGCGAAGCCGCGCGGATCTCGGCGCAAGCGCATATCCGCGCGATGCAGGCCAGTCGTCCGGGGCTGTATGAATATAGCCTCGAAGCCGAACTGGATTACGAATTCCGCAAGGGCGGGGCGAAGATGCCGGCCTACGGTTCGATCGTCGCCGCCGGGCGCAACAGCTGCATCCTGCATTACCAGCAGAATGACGCGCTGCTCAAGGATGGCGATCTGGTGTTGATCGACGCTGGTTGCGAGATCGACTGCTACGCCAGCGACATCACCCGCACATGGCCGGTCAACGGCAAGTTTTCGCCGGAGCAGAAGGCGATCTACGAGTTGGTGCTGGCTTCGCAGGAAGCGGCGTTCGCCGAGATCGCCCCCAACAAGCACTGGAACCAGGCGCACGAAGCCACGGTGCGGGTGATCACTACGGGTATGGTCAAGCTTGGTTTGTTGCACGGTGAGGTTGACGAGTTGATCGCCAGCGAAGCCTACAAGGCTTTCTATATGCACCGTGCCGGCCACTGGCTGGGTATGGATGTGCATGACGTCGGCGAGTACAAGGTCGGCGGCGAATGGCGCGTGCTGGAGGTCGGCATGGCGCTGACCGTGGAGCCGGGCATCTACATCGCGGCGGACAATCAGAACGTGGCGAAGAAATGGCGTGGCATTGGCGTGCGCATCGAGGATGACGTGGTCGTGACCCGGTCCGGCTGTGAAATCCTCACCAGCGGCGTGCCGAAAACCGTCGCCGAGATCGAAGCGCTGATGGCACAAGCAAGGACACACGCAGCATGAGTCGAGTCAATCTGGCAATCATCGGTGGCGGTCTGGTCGGCGCCAGTCTGGCGTTGGCGTTGCAGGCCGGGGCCAAGGCGCAGGGCTGGAAGATCGTCCTGATCGAACCGTTCGCCCCCGGCGACAGCTGGCAACCGAGCTACGACGCCCGCTCCTCGGCACTGTCGTTCGGCTCGCGGCAGATTTATCAGCGCCTGGGCGTGTGGCAGGAAATTTCCCGCCGCGCCGAGCCGATCAAACAGATTCACGTCTCCGACCGTGGCCGCTTCTCCACCGCGCGTTTGTCGGCGATGGAAGAAGGGGTTCCAGCGCTCGGTTACGTGGTGGAAAACGCCTGGCTCGGCCAGTGCCTGTGGCAACACCTGGACAAAGACGTGATCACGTGGCGCTGCCCGGCGGAAGTCACGCGCATGGAACCGTTGGCCGAGGGCTATCGCCTGACCCTCAACGATGAAACCACGCTGGAATGCGACCTCGCGGTGCTCGCCGATGGCGGCCGTTCCGGGCTGCGCGAACAGTTGGGCATCAACGTGCGCACGCGCCCTTACAACCAGAGCGCACTGATCGCCAACATCACCCCGAGTGAAGCGCACAACGGCATGGCCTTCGAGCGCTTTACCGATGAGGGGCCGATGGCCCTGCTGCCGCTGCCGGACAATCGCTGCGCACTGGTGTGGACGCGGCTGGGCATGGACGCAAAGCGTCTGACCGAGTTGAGCGAGCGTGATTTTCTCAGCGAGCTGCAAGGCGTGTTCGGTTACCGCCTCGGCACTTTGAAACAGGTCGGCGCACGGCATCTTTATCCCCTGTCACTGATCGAAGCTGAAGAACAGGTGCGCTCGCATCTGGCCGTGCTCGGCAACGCCGCACACAGCCTGCACCCGATCGCCGGCCAGGGCTTCAACCTGTCGCTGCGTGACGCCGACGCCCTGGCTGCTGCGCTGCTGGCCAGCGACAAGCCGCTGGGCGACTTCGCCACGTTGCAGGCCTATCGCGAGCGGCAGCGCCTTGATCAGGACATGACGGTGGGCTTCTCCGATCAGGTCACGCGCCTGTTCGGCAGCAGCCAACCGCTGGTGTCGCTGGGGCGCAACCTCGGCCTGCTCGGCCTCGACCTGCTGCCACCGGCCAAGCGCTGGTTCGCGCGGCAGGCGATGGGTCTGGGAACCCGTCCGGATGCTTGAGTGGCTGGCCGGCATTTTCATTTTCAGGATCGCGCCACCAACAGGCGCGCTCGGTAAAACCCTTTACATGCGGCGCAAGCCGCAAGCGAGACAGGCCTAAAGCATGGAAATGCGCGCAGATCTGCTGATTGTCGGAGCCGGAATGGTCGGCAGCGCCCTGGCGCTGGCGCTACAGGACAGTGGGCTGGAAGTGCTGCTGCTCGACGGCAGCCCGTTGAGCGTGAAACCGTTCGATATCGAAGCGGCGTTCGAACCGCGCGTCAGTGCATTGTCGGCGGCGAGCCAGCGCATCCTCGAACGCCTCGGCGTCTGGGTGGGCATCGCCCAACGGCGCAGCAGCCCGTACACCGACATGCACGTCTGGGACGGCAGCGGCACCGGGCAGATTCATTTCTCGGCGAGCAGCGTACATGCCGAGGTGCTCGGCCACATCGTCGAAAACCGCGTGGTCCAGGATGCGCTGCTCGAGCGTTTGCATGACTGCGACCTCGGCATGCTGGCCAATGCGCGGCTGGAGCAGATGCGTCGCTCCGGCGACGACTGGCTGCTGACCCTGGCCGATGGCCGCACCTTGCGCGCGCCGCTGGTGATCGCGGCGGACGGCGCCAATTCAGCGGTGCGCCGTCTCACTGGGGTGGCGACCCGCGAGTGGGATTATCTGCATCACGCCATCGTGACGAGCGTGCGCTGCAGCCAGCCGCACCGCAAAACCGCCTGGCAGCGCTTTACCGATCACGGGCCATTGGCGTTTTTGCCGCTGGAGCGTGATGGTCAGCAGGACTGGTGCTCGATCGTCTGGTCGACCACACCGGCTGAAGCCGAGCGCTTGATGGCGCTGGAAGAGACTGCGTTTTGCGCTGAGCTGCAGCGAGCCTTCGAGGGACGCCTCGGTGAGGTCATCAGCTCTGATCCGCGGTTGTGCGTACCGCTGCGTCAGCGTCACGCCAAGCGTTATGTCGCAGAGGGCCTGGCGTTGATCGGTGATGCAGCGCACACCATTCACCCGTTGGCGGGGCAGGGTGTGAACCTTGGCTTCCTCGATGCCGCCGTGCTGGCGGAAGTGCTGCTGCAAGCGCTTGAGCGTGGTGAGCGACTGGCGGATGTCAAAGTGTTGAGCCGTTATGAGCGCCGGCGCATGCCACACAATCTGGCGCTGATGGCGGCGATGGAAGGCTTCGAGCGGTTGTTCCAGGCCGACCCGCTGCCACTGCGCTGGTTGCGCAATGCCGGGTTGAAGCTGGTCGAGCAGATGCCCGAGGCGAAGGCGTTGTTTGTGCGCGAGGCGCTGGGGTTGACTGGGGATCTTCCAGCTCTGGCAAAGCCCTGACCGCCTCATTGAGGCTGATGGCCCCTTCGCGAGCAGGCTCGCTCCCACTGTTGAGATGCATTCCAATGTGGGAGCGAGCCTGCTCGCGAAAGCGTCCGCCCACTTACCCCAGTTTTGAGCCGTGCAACATCTGGTAACGCCTTCCCCCAGTGTTCGATTGTGGTGGTAAATGTGAGTCCTTATCATTTGGCCCACCTTTCCCGACCGTGAGACCACTCCCATGTTGGCACCCAAGCGTCTTCTGACCGCACTGGCCTTGACCCTGATCGGCAGCACCACTGCCCAGGCCGCCGATGAGGTGGTGGTTTACTCGTCGCGTATCGATGAGCTGATCAAACCGGTATTCGATGCCTACACCGCCAAGACCGGGGTGAAGATCAAGTTCATCACCGACAAGGAAGCGCCGCTGATGCAGCGCATCAAGGCCGAAGGTGAAAACGCCACCGCCGACCTGCTGCTCACCGTCGATGCCGGCAACCTGTGGCAGGCCGAGCAGATGGGCATCCTCCAGCCATTCACCTCGAAAACCATCGACACCAACATTCCCGCGCAGTATCGCTCGTCCACCCACGCCTGGACCGGCCTGAGCCTGCGCGCGCGGACCATCGCCTATTCCACCGAGCGGGTGAAACCGGGCGAACTGACCACTTACGAAGCGCTGGCCGACAAGAATTGGGAAGGCCGCCTGTGCCTGCGCACGGCGAAGAAGGTCTACAACCAGTCGCTGACTGCGACCATGATCGAAGTTCACGGCGCCGAGAAGACCGAGAAAATCCTCAAGGGCTGGGTCAACAACCTGTCCACCGACGTGTTCTCCGATGACGTTGCAGTACTGGAAGCGATCAACGCCGGGCAGTGCGACGTCGGCATCGTCAACACTTACTATTACGGTCGCCTGCATAAGCAGAAGCCTGAACTGCCGGTGAAGCTGTTCTGGCCAAATCAGGCCGATCGTGGTGTGCATGTGAACCTGTCGGGCATCGGCCTGACCAAACACGCGCCGCACCCGGAAGCCGCGAAGGCTTTGGTTGAATGGATGACCACGCCTGAGGCACAGAAGATTTTTGCCGATGTGAACCAGGAATTCCCGGCCAACCCGACGGTGCCACCTTCGGAAGAAGTGGCGGCGTGGGGCAAGTTTGTTGCCGATACCTTGCCGGTAGAAGTGGCGGGCAAGCGTCAGGCGGAGGCGATCCGGATGATGGATCGGGCGGGGTGGAACTGAGGCGTTTCGTGTAACTGTTGATCTTTCAAGATCGCTCCCTCACCCCAGCCCTCTCCCGGAGGGAGAGGGAGCCAACTTGTGTTTCTTTCGAAACTTGAGTTCGACTCAATATCTCAGGTCGATGTAGTTTGCATGAGCACCTCGGTCAGTTCCCTCTCCCTCCGGGAGAGGGCTAGGGTGAGGGCAGCAATCCCAACCTGAAATACGCAATCCAAGAACACCCCAATCCCTCCAGAGACCCAAAAGTGGCCCACCCCGCCCAACGCCGCTGGTACCCCATCGTCTTCGCCATCGCCCCGCTGGTGCTGTTGCCGCTGAGCGTGCTGCTGCTGTCGTGGCAGACCATCGATCAGCAGATCTGGTCGCACCTGTGGCAAACCCAGATGCCGCGTCTGCTCGGCAATACCCTGACGCTGATCCTCGGCGTCGGTGTCGGCGTGACCCTGCTGGGTGTCAGCCTGGCGTGGCTGACCAGCCTCTGCGAATTTCCCGGTCGGCGCTGGCTCGACTGGGCGCTGATGCTGCCCTTCGCCATCCCTGCCTATGTACTGGCGTTCGTCTTCGTCGGCCTGCTCGATTTCGCCGGCCCCGTGCAAACCCTGCTGCGCGAATGGTTCGGCAGCGGCCTGCGCCTGCCGCGAGTGCGGTCCACCGGTGGGGTGATCGTGGTACTGGTGCTGGTGTTTTATCCCTACGTTTATCTGCTGGCGCGTACCGCGTTCCTGGCGCAGGGCAAAGGTTTGATGGAAGCGGCGCGGGTGCTCGGCCAGTCGCCGTGGCAGGCGTTCTGGCGGGTTGCGCTGCCGATGGCGCGTCCGGCGATTGGCGCGGGCGTGGCGCTGGCGCTGATGGAAACCCTCGCCGATTTTGGCGCGGTGTCGGTGTTCAACTTCGACACCTTCACCACGGCCATCTACAAAACCTGGTACGGCTTCTTCAGCCTGCCCAGCGCTGCGCAACTGGCCAGTCTGTTGCTGCTGGTAGTGATGCTGGTGCTGTACGGCGAGCGCCGGGCACGCGGGGCGAATCGGGCCAGCAACGAGCGGCCACGGGTGAAGGCGCTGTATCACCTGCGCGGGCTCAAGGCGTTCGCGGCGACAGGCTGGTGTGGATTGGTGTTCGCCTGCGCCTTCCTTATCCCGGTGCTGCAACTGATCGTGTGGTTCTGGCAGCGCGGACGCTTCGATCTGGACGAGCGCTACGCCGGGCTGATCCTGCACACCCTGTATCTGGGGGCGATGGCCGCGCTGATCACCGTCAGCGTTGCGCTGTTGCTGGCATTTGCCCGGCGTCTGGCGCCGACCCCAGCCATCAACTCCGGCGTCGGTCTGGCCAATCTCGGCTACGCCTTGCCCGGTTCGGTGCTGGCGGTGTCGATCATGCTCGCCTTCAGTTATCTGGATCGTGAGCTGGTGGTTCCGCTTTCGTCATGGCTCGGCGGTGCGGGCAAACCGTTGTTGCTTGGCAGTCTCGCGGCGTTGCTGATGGCGTATCTGGTGCGCTTCATTGCCGTGGCGTATGGGCCGCTGGAAAGCAGTCTGGCGCGTATACGGCCATCTTTGCCCGAAGCGGCACGTAGCCTGGGTGTCAGTGGGCCGCGACTGTTTTTCAAAGTGTATCTGCCGCTGCTGCTGCCCGGCACCTTGAGCGCCGCGTTGCTGGTGTTCGTCGATGTGCTCAAGGAAATGCCTGCGACCCTGCTGATGCGCCCGTTTGGCTGGGACACGCTGGCGGTGCGCATTTTTGAAATGACCAGTGAAGGCGAATGGGCGAGGGCGTCCTTGCCGGCATTGACGCTGGTGCTGGTCGGGTTGTTGCCGGTGATCGGATTGATTCGACGTTCGGCGCACCGAAACACTTAGTAGTGAGTCCTACATCATGCGGCTACAATGCGCGGCATTCGGTGCGGTTCGTCTGACAGACCCGTGCGCTGGAATCGGCTGCAAGCCTTATTCATCAAGGCTTTCCGCCGTATAGCGGCGGTCCGCACCCTCGCCACGCCCGGAAGGAGAAACCCATGGGACAGCGTACGCCTCTGTATGACCTGCACCTCGCGCTCGGCGCGAAGATGGTCGATTTTGGCGGTTGGGACATGCCACTGCATTACGGCTCGCAGGTCGAGGAGCACCACGAAGTGCGCCGCGATTGCGGGGTGTTCGATGTTTCCCACATGACCGTGATCGATGTCACCGGCGCTCAGGCCAAGGCCTGGCTCCAGCATTTGCTGGCCAACGACGTCGAACGTCTGCACCGCCCCGGCCGGGCGTTGTACAGCACCATGCTCAATGAGCGCGGCGGCATCGTCGACGACATGATCGTCTATCGCCTCGAGGACGCGTACCGGCTGGTGTTCAACGCCTCGACCCGCGATCAGGATCTGGCCTGGATGAACGCCCAGCTCGGCAATTACGAGGTGCAACTGCACGAGCGCTCCGAGTTGGCGATGCTCGCCATCCAGGGCCCGCAGGCCCGGCACAAGATCGCCGAACTGGTCACCCAGTCGCGCGCCACGCTGATCCAGCAACTCAAACCTTTCGAAGGCGCCATCGACGGCGACTGGTTCATCGCTCGCACCGGTTACACCGGCGAGGATGGCCTGGAAATCTGCCTGCCGGCGAATCAGGCGCCGGGCTTCTTCAACGACTTGGTCGGTGCGGGTATTTCGCCAATCGGCCTCGGTGCTCGCGACACCTTGCGCGTCGAGGCCGGAATGAACCTGTACGGTCAGGACATTCATCAGGACGTTTCACCACTGGCCTCGAACATGGCCTGGAGCATCGCCTGGGAGCCGGCCTCGCGGCAGTTCATCGGCCGCGCGGCGCTGGAGGCGGAAAAAGCCGCCGGTGTGGCGCACAAACTGGTCGGTCTGGTACTGGAAGAGCGCGGCGTTTTGCGCGCTCACCAAGTGGTTCGCATCGCCGATGTTGGCGAAGGGGAGATCACCAGTGGTAGTTTCTCTCCTACGCTGAGCAAATCGATTGCCCTGGCGCGTGTACCGATGGCAACCGCCGACCGCGCCGAAGTGGAAATCCGTGGCAAGTGGTACCCGGTACGGGTGGTCAAACCGACCTTCGTGCGCCATGGCAAAACCTTGATCTAACCTTTTCTGGCGGGCATGACCGCTGACCAATTTCCGAGGAACCGAAGATGAGCGATATCCCTGCCGAACTGCGATTTGCCGAAAGTCATGAATGGGCGCGTCTGGAAGCCGACGGCACCGTCACCGTGGGCATCAGCGATCATGCGCAGGAAGCGCTGGGCGACGTGGTGTTCGTCGAACTGACCGAAGTCGGCAAGGTGTTCGCCGCCGGTGACCAATCCGGCGTGGTCGAGTCGGTGAAAGCCGCCTCCGACATCTACGCCCCGGTCAGCGGTGAGGTCATCGCGATCAACGAAGAGCTGGGCGGCTCGCCCGAACTGCTGAACTCCGACCCGTACGGCGCGTGGATCTTCAAGCTCAAGCCAAGCGACAAGGCCGAGCTGGACAAGCTGCTGGATGCTGCTGGGTACAAGGCTGCAATCGGCGAGTAAGTCGCCGGCAACACCCAAAGCCCCGATTCGTCGGGGCTTTTTTATGGGCGACGAATATCCCTTTGTGGGAGCGAGCCTGCTCGCGAAAGCGCCATATCAGTCGATGCCAATGTGTCTGAAACACTGCTTTCGCGAGCAGGCTCGCTCCCACAGGGGCGGCGTGATCTTGAAAATTCGCCTGCTATGCTGGTTTGACCGTGTCGATTGACGCCAAGCGCCAGCCAGGAGAGCCCGTCATGTCCCAGTCGCCGTCCCTGAGCCAGTTACGCGATCCCGAAGCCTTTCTGCGCCGCCACCTCGGCCCGGATGCCGCCGAGCAGCAGGCGATGCTCGACAGCCTTGGCCTTGGCAGTCGCGCCGAGCTGATCGAGCAGACCGTGCCGCCGGGCATTCGCTTCAATCGCGCACTGGATCTGCCGCCGGCTCTGGACGAACAGGCTGCACTGGCGAAGCTGCGCGGTTATGCCGAGCAGAATCAGCTGTTCACCAGCCTGATCGGCATGGGTTATCACGGCACTGTCACGCCGACCGTCATCTTGCGCAACGTGCTGGAAAATCCCGGCTGGTACACCGCGTACACCCCCTACCAACCAGAGATCGCCCAGGGCCGGCTCGAAGCCCTGCTGAATTTTCAGCAGCTGACCATCGACCTCACCGGCCTGGAACTGGCCAACGCCTCGCTGCTCGATGAGGCTACCGCAGCGGCCGAAGCCATGGCTTTGGCCAAGCGCGTGGCGAAGTCGAAGAGCAATCTGTTTTTTGTGGATGAAAATTGCCATCCGCAAACTCTCTCCGTGGTACAGACCCGCGCCGAAGGTTTCGGCTTCGAGCTGATCGTCGACACGGTGGATAACCTGGCGCAGCACGAGGTATTCGGCGCGCTGCTGCAATACCCCGACACCCACGGCGAAATCCGCGATCTCAAACCCTTGATCAACCACCTGCACGCGCAACAGGCGCTGGCCTGTGTCGCCACCGATTTGCTCAGCCTGCTGGTGCTGGCTCCGCCGGGTGAGTTGGGTGCCGATGTGGTGCTCGGTTCGTCCCAGCGTTTCGGTGTGCCGATGGGTTATGGCGGCCCGCACGCGGCGTTCTTCGCCAGCCGCGAGGAATACAAACGAGCGATTCCGGGGCGGATCATCGGTGTGTCGAAAGATGCTCGCGGCAACGTGGCGCTGCGCATGGCCCTGCAAACCCGCGAGCAACATATTCGCCGCGAGAAAGCCAATTCGAACATCTGCACCGCGCAGGTGCTGCTGGCCAATATCGCCAGTTGTTATGCGGTGTATCACGGCCCCGAGGGTTTGAAGCGTATCGCCCAGCGCGTGCATCGCCTGACCTGCATCCTCGCCGCCGGCCTTGAGCGCAACGGCATCAAACGGCTCAACAGGCAGTTCTTCGACACGCTGACGCTGGAGGTCGGCGGTGCGCAAACGGCGATCATCGAAAGTGCTCAGGCAGCGCAGATCAACCTGCGCATTCTTGGGCGCGGCCGCGTCGGTCTGAGTCTGGACGAGACCTGTGATGAACACACCGTGGCGAAACTGTTCGATGTGCTGCTCGGCGCCGATCACGGCCTGAGCGTGGATGCGCTTGATGCGCAGGACATCGCCTCGGGAATTCCCGACGAACTCCAGCGCAGTACGCCGTACCTGCAACATCCGGTGTTCAACGCTCACCACAGCGAAACCGAGATGCTGCGTTACCTCAAACAGCTGGAAAACAAGGATCTGGCGCTCAACCAATCGATGATCCCGCTGGGTTCGTGCACGATGAAACTCAACGCCACCAGCGAGATGATCCCTATCACCTGGCCGCAGTTCGCCAATCTGCACCCGTTCGTGCCCAGGGAGCAGGCTGTCGGCTACACGCTGATGATCGGCGAACTTGAGCGTTGGCTGTGTGCGATTACCGGTTTCGACGCGATCTGCATGCAGCCCAACTCCGGCGCCCAGGGCGAGTACGCCGGGCTCCTGGCGATCCGTAAATACCACGAGAGCCGAGGGGAGGGCGCGCGGGATATCTGTCTGATTCCGTCGTCGGCCCACGGCACCAATCCGGCCTCGGCGCAGATGGCCGGGATGCGTGTGGTCATTGTCGAATGCGATGAGGCGGGCAACGTTGATCTGGATGATTTGCAGCTGAAAGCCGCCGAGGCCGGGAACAAGTTGTCGTGCCTGATGGCAACCTATCCGTCGACCCACGGCGTTTACGAGGAAGGCATCAGCGAAATCTGCGCAGTGATCCATCAGCATGGCGGCCAGGTGTATATGGATGGCGCCAATCTCAATGCCCAGGTCGGCCTGGCCAGGCCGGCGGACATTGGCGCCGACGTGTCGCACATGAATCTGCACAAGACCTTTTGCATTCCCCATGGCGGCGGCGGGCCGGGCATGGGCCCGATCGGCGTTCGCGCGCATCTGGCGCCGTTCGTCGCCAACCATCCGGTGGTGCCGATTGACGGACCGCTGGCACAGAACGGCGCAGTCAGCGCAGCACCGTGGGGCAGTGCGAGCATTCTGCCGATCAGCTGGATGTACATCGCCATGATGGGCCCGCAACTGGCGGACGCCAGCGAGGTGGCGATTCTGGCGGCGAATTATCTGGCGCAGCATTTATCCGGCGCGTTCCCGGTGCTCTACACCGGGCGCAATGGCCGCGTGGCCCATGAGTGCATTCTTGATCTGCGCCCACTGAAGGCGCAGACCGGCATCAGCGAGGAAGACGTTGCCAAGCGGCTGATGGATTACGGCTTCCACGCGCCGACCATGTCCTTCCCGGTACCGGGTACGTTGATGGTCGAGCCGACCGAGAGCGAATCCAAGGCAGAACTCGACCGTTTCATCGCGGCGATGCTGAGCATTCGCGCCGAGATCAATGAAGTGCAGAAGGGCAACTGGCCGGGCGAAGACAACCCGCTCAAACGCGCGCCGCATACCCTGGCCGATGTCACTGGAATCTGGGAACGGCCCTACAGCATCGAACAGGGCATCACCCCGGATGCGCACACTCGATTGCACAAATATTGGCCGGCGGTGAATCGGGTGGATAACGTTTATGGCGATCGCAATCTGTATTGCGCCTGTGTCCCGGTGGAGGATTACCGCTGATCTCTAAATCCACCACCGTCCGTGTGGGAGCGAGCCTGCTCGCGAAAGCAATCGTCCAGCCAGCATTTTCGGTGACTGGCTCACCGCTTTCGCGAGCAGGCTCGCTCCCACAAGGGATGGTGGTGAGGCGGTAATCCGGGCAAAAAAATGCCGCTCGATCGAGCGGCATTTTTCATGGCGCGAGCCTTACTCGGAAGCCACGGCGTTCTTCGCCAGGATTGCGTTCGCCAGTTCCATGTCCGAAGCCTGCAGGCCCGGGTTGTCGGCGCGGACTTTCTGCATGGCTGCTTCCAGGTACGGGCCACGGATGCCGCCGTCGCTGGCGACGAAGCTGCCGGCGTCGTCCTGGGCGGCGACGATCAGCTTGTGATCCTTGAACGTCAGGTAGGTCGAACCGGTGGTGGCACCGGAGGAGATGACGTTACGCCAAAAGCTGTCCGCCATGGCCGAACCAACGGGAAGCGACAGCAGGGCCAAGGTGGCGACAGCGAGTTTGAGACGCATGATGAGGTGACTCCTGGGATTGACTACGGCGTTGGATAGCCGATCCCCAATCCAGTTCCGTGCCGACTCATTTCAACTCACTTTGCGGTGTCACCCGCAGCACTTCCTCCACCGTGGTCAGCCCCGCCGCAACTTTCTGCGCGCCGGAGAGGCGCAGGCTGCGCATGCCTTCCTTGAACGCCTGGCGCCTGATCGCGGTGAGGTCGGTATCCGGGGTGATCAGCGCCTTGAGGCTGTCACTCAGTTGCATGATTTCGTACACGCCGGCGCGGCCGCGATAGCCGGTGTCGCGGCATTCCAGGCACCCGATCGCCCGTTGCGCATTGCTCGGCAGCGGCGCCTGCCAGGGCCGGGTCAGGGTTTGCCAGTCTTCATCTTCGAGCGTCAGCGGCGCCTTGCAGTGCGGGCACAACGTGCGCACCAGACGCTGAGCCATGACGCCGAGCACGGTGGCTTTGATCAGGTAATGCGGTACGCCCAGTTCGAGCAAGCGACTGATGGCGCTCGGCGCATCGTTGGTGTGCAGAGTGGACAGGACCAAGTGCCCTGTGAGCGCGGCCTGAATCGCCATTTCCGCAGTTTCCAGATCGCGGATCTCGCCGATCATGATGATATCCGGGTCCTGCCGCATCAGCGCGCGCACCCCGGCGGCGAAAGTCAGCTCAATGTTGTGCTGCACCTGCATCTGGTTGAAGGCCGGCTCGACCATTTCGATCGGGTCTTCGATGGTGCAGAGGTTAACCTCCGGCGTCGCCAGTTTTTTCAGCGTGGTGTACAGGGTGGTGGTCTTGCCCGAGCCGGTCGGCCCTGTGACCAGAATGATGCCGTTGGGCTGGCGGGTCATGTCCTGCCAGCGGCGCAGGTCGTCGGCGCTGAAACCCAACTGGTCGAAATTCTTCAGCAGCACTTCCGGATCGAAAATCCGCATGACCATTTTTTCGCCGAACGCGGTCGGCAAGGTCGATAGCCTCAGCTCCACTTCGCCGCCATCCGGAGTCTTGGTCTTGACCCGGCCATCCTGGGGTTTGCGCTTTTCCGCGACGTTCATGCGGCCAAGACTTTTCAGGCGGCTGACGATCGCCATGGTCACCTGCGGCGGGAATTGATAGACGTTGTGCAGCACGCCGTCGATGCGAAAGCGCACGGTGCCGTGCTCGCGGCGCGGTTCGATGTGGATATCGCTGGCGCGCTGCTGGAAGGCGTACTGGAACAGCCAGTCGACGATGTTGACGATGTGCGCGTCGTTGGCGTCCGGCTCCTGATCGCTGGCACCGAGATTGAGCAGTTGTTCGAAATTGCCGAGATTGCCGCCCTGGGCGTCGGCATTGCTGGCACCGCTGACCGATTTGGCCAGCCGGAAAAACTCGACGCTAAAGCGCTGGATGTCGACCGGGTTGGCCACGACACGTTTGATCGGCAGCTTCAATACGTGGGTCAGGTCAGCTTCCCAACCGCTGACGTAGGGCTGAGCGCTGGCCACGGTGACCGAGTCGCGGTCCACGGCGACGGCGAGAATCTTGTGGCGCTGGGCGAAGGCATAGGACATCAGCGGCGTGATCGCCGCGACATTGATTTTCAGCGGATCAATGCGCAAATACGGCTGACCGGCCTGTTGCGCCAGCCACAGGGTCAGGCTTTCCAGATCCAGATGTTTGCCCGGACGGCTGAGGTCGTCGAGTTGCTGGCTGGCGATGAATTCCAGCGGATGCATCTGCCCGTGAGCAGCATGGCGACGGCGGGCATTGAGCGCCTGTTCCGCCGCGTCCTGGCAGATGAAGCCTTGGGCGACCAGTTCCCGTAATACATCGTTGAGGTCCAGCCAGCGGTCCTGAGTGACAAATTGAACGGACATGTGGCTTTCCTTTTTGAGCGTCATGCGCAAAAGGATAGTCGTGGCCCCGCTGACCGTTGGGCCACTACCCGACGAAGCCGTTGCCGGATTTGTCAGCCGGCAGCCTGTGCGGGCGCCTGCCACGCCGCGTCGGCGTTGTGCAGATCCACCGCGCAGACGCTGATCAGGTTGCGCAGTTTTTCCGCGATCACTTGCGCGCGATGCCAGCTCAGGCCGCTCATGAGCAGATCGATCGACAGCAGATCGTCCTGGCGCTGGACGTTGACCTGCTCCGGCGTCAGAAACTGCAAGGCGAACAGATTCAGCACCCGCACCAGCAGATCCGGCTCCGCCTCGGCGAGGATCTGGTACTGCGCCCGGCAGTGGGCGTTATTGACGTTCCAGACATCAGCGCGGGCGGCGGGGCTGTTCACGGCTTCAAGGTGCGGCATGGCGAGTCTCCAAAGTCACTGGAGAAATTTTTACATTCGGCGTGGGGTATTTCTTGGCTATGATCGGCGTCCAAAGCGAAATATCGAAAGATATGATTCGCTGAAGTCGATCTTTGAGGATTTTTTATGCACAGCGAGCTGGACGCCTACGACCGCAAGATTCTCGCCTTGCTCCAGGAAGACGCTTCGCTGTCGAGCGCGCAGATCGCCGAGCAGGTGGGCCTGTCGCAATCGCCGTGCTGGCGGCGGATTCAGCGGATGAAGGAGGAGGGCATCATTCGCGGCCAGGTGACCTTGCTGGATCGCAAGAAGATCGGCCTGAACACGCAGATCTTCGCCGAAATCAAACTCAACGCCCACGGCCGCTCGAACTTCACCGAGTTCACCGAGGCGATTCGCGGCTTTCCGGAAGTGCTGGAGTGTTATGTGCTGATGGGGGCGGTGGATTTCATGCTGCGCATTGTCGCGGCGGATATCGAGGCGTACGAGCGGTTCTTTTTCGAGAAGCTGTCGCTGGTGCCGGGGATACAGGAAGTGAATTCGATCGTGGCGCTGTCGGAGATCAAGTCCACCACCAGCCTGCCGGTCTAGTGCGGATGGCCTTTGTGCCGAGGGGATTTTACTGTGGCGGGGGTATTTACTGTGGCGAGGGGATTTATCCCCGATGGACTGCGCAGCAGTCCCCGCTTTTTCAAGAGCGGGGCCGCTTTGCGACCCAGCGGGGATGAATCCCCTCGCCACAGGGGCATCACATGCGCAGAAGGATTTTCCAGGCGCGGTTCTGGTACACCGCAATCGCCTGATGCTTGCGCGCATCGAGCAGTTCGTCGGTGATGGTCGGCTCGTTGGCCAGTTGCGCCAGTTTGTTCAGCTCACCGTACAGGCGATCCATTTCCGGGATGTCCAGCACGTTGCGCGCATGGTGCAACCAGACCTGAATGCGTTCGATACGCGGCAGTTGTTCAGCAAGATCTTCCGGCTGCTGCTGATAGCGTTGCAGCTGCAGAGCAGTGGCTTCTTCGCCCAGCAGACGCGGCAACCAGCTGTGCAGTTGCGCGTCCCCCTGACGATTACCGCGAGTATTGCGTTCGGCGGTCCAGGTGCGGGCCAGCAGCCAGCGTGAAGCGTTCAGCGAGAACTGGCCCCAGCGCGGGTCTTCCAACTCTTCGAGGAACTGCTCAGGCGCGGCTTTGCGCACATCTTCGTCTTCGATGCCGACCTGTACCAACGGGCGCCAGTCTTCCAGCAAGGCATCGAGGGCCACGCGCAAATCGTGGGTCGACTGACGCGGCGCCGCCTGGCCGAGGCTGCTGAGCAGGGCGCGCATTTCCGCGAGGTTCTCGACCCAGTCCTGCAGCAGACGCCAGTGGCCGTTGAAGCGATATTGTTCGGCCAGACGCTGGCTGCTGCCGAGCAGATGCCAGCTCAGCGCGGCGAAGGCGTCGTCGAGACGGGTTTCAGTGGTCAGCTGCGGCGCTGGCAGGCTCAGCGAGTAGCTGTTGGCGTCGTGCAGGCGATAACCACGCTCGGCCTTGCTGATATCGCATGGCATCAGCGCCAGGGTTTCGGCCAGTTCGGCAGCCAGTTCCAGCAACGCGGCAGGCTCGCCTTCGCGCAGCTCCAGTTCGAGCTCGCAGATTTCTTCCTTCTGCTTGCCAACCACCACGTGACCGAGGTCCAGCGCGGCTTCGATGACCACTTTGGTCTTGCCACGGCCCCAGGCGATTTCGGCGCGCTCGCGGACGAAATCGGTGGTGAAGATCGGCTTGAGGGTTTTCTTGTCCAGCTCGGCCAGTGCCTCGGGCCAGCATTCGCCGTCGAGTTTCTTTACGTCGAGCTTGGCTTTCGGGAGTTTCCAGTCGTACTCGTTACGCTCGGACAGACCGGCGACGCTCTGGCCACGGGTCTTTAGGGTCTGAATCACTTCGTCACCGTCCTTGCGCAGGCGCAGGGCGACTTTGGCCTGGGCGAGGTCGCGCTCGGGGGTGTCGAAGTACTGGTTCATCAACTCACGGCGTTCCCAGCCACTTTTGTTGCGTTTCTTCAGCAGCGGGTGCTCGCGCAGGGCGGCGAGGGTTTCGCGGCTGACGCGGAGTTTGATTTCAGTTTCTTTTTGCATGGCCGGAACATCCAGAATCGGGAGCGCAGCCGGGGGAATGGGTGGCTGCCAAGGCCGTGCAGTGTACAGGAGTCAAACTTCCTACGCCCTGCGGCGGTTTATTCCGCGCGCCGGATGGTTCTATAGTGGGCCTCAATCCGGGACCTGGAGTCAGTGATGCCATTGCCGTCCATGCAAGACCAGTTCGCCGCGCTGATTGCCGCGCCATCGGTCAGCTGTACCCAACCGAACCTGGATCAGTCCAACCGCGCCGTCATCGATCTGCTGGCGGGCTGGCTCGGTGACCTGGGTTTCAGCTGCGATATCCAGCAGGTCAGCCCCGGCAAATTCAATCTGCTCGCCAGTTTCGGCAGCGGCCCCGGCGGCCTGGTGCTGGCCGGGCACAGCGACACCGTGCCGTACGACGATGCGTTGTGGCAGACCGATCCGCTGAAGCTCACCGAAGTCGACGGTCGCTGGGTCGGGCTGGGCAGTTGTGACATGAAGGGCTTCTTCGCGCTGATCATCGAAGCCGTGCGGCCGCTGCTCGATCAGCCGTTCAAGCAACCGCTGCTGATCCTCGCCACCTGCGACGAAGAAAGCTCGATGTCCGGCGCCCGCGCACTGGCCGAGGCCGGGCAACCGTTGGGCCGCGCGGCGGTGATCGGCGAGCCGACCGGGCTCAAGCCGATTCGCATGCACAAAGGCATCATGATGGAGCGCATCGACATCCTCGGGCAGAGCGGCCACTCGTCTGATCCGCGTCTGGGCCACAGCGCGCTTGAAGCGATGCACGATGCCATCGGCGAACTGCGTGGTTTGCGCCTGTTGTGGCAGCGCGAATTCAGCAATCCACAATTCAGCGTGCCGCAACCGACGATGAACTTCGGTTGCATTCATGGCGGCGACAATCCCAATCGCATCTGCGGCCAGTGTTCGCTGGAGTTCGACCTGCGGCCGCTGCCGGGCATGGACCCGAACCTGCTGCGCGCGGAAATCCTGCGCAAGCTCAATCCGGTGGCCGAGCGGCATAAGGTGAAGATCGATTACCGACCGCTGTTCCCGGAAGTACCGCCGTTCGAACAGTCCGAGGATGCCGAACTGGTGCGCATCGCTGAAAAGCTCACCGGCCATTGCGCCGAAGCAGTAGCGTTCGGCACCGAAGCGCCTTATCTTCAGCGCCTCGGCTGCGAAACCATCGTCCTCGGCCCCGGCGACATTGCCTGCGCGCATCAACCCGGCGAGTACCTTGAAATGTCACGTTTGCAGCCTACCGTGCATCTGATTCGGCAGTTGATTGAACATTACTGCCTGAAGGATTGAACGCATTCCTCGTAGGAGCTGCCGAAGGCTGCGATCTTTTGATCTTGATCTTTAAAGCAACATCAAAAGATCGCAGCCTGCGGCAGCTCCGACAGGGCACAGTTAAATTACCGGGAATCTAACCCGTATTCATGAGGAGAGCGCGCGTGTCGCCAAGCCTGTTCCGACGATAACCATCAGCCCGCTGTGCGTTTTTCGTTTCGCCCCTTTTTTCGGCTGCTCTTTATTACAGGCCCAGGTTCATGCCCGAATACGTCAATTGGCTTCGCCACGCGTCTCCCTACATCAATGCCCACCGCGATTGCACCTTCGTCGTCATGCTGCCCGGCGACGGCGTCGAGCATCCGAATTTCGGCAATATCGTCCACGACCTGGTCTTGCTGCACAGTCTGGGCGTGCGTCTGGTGCTGGTGCACGGCTCGCGCCCGCAGATCGAAACCCGCCTCGCCGCCCGTGGCCTGACCCCGCATTACCATCACGGTATGCGCATCACCGATGCCGCGACGCTGGAATGTGTGATCGATGCGGTCGGCCAGTTGCGCATCGCCATCGAAGCGCGCCTGTCGATGGACATGGCTTCGTCGCCGATGCAGGGCTCGCGCCTGCGCGTGGCCAGCGGCAACCTCGTCACCGCGCGGCCGATCGGTGTGCTGGAAGGTGTCGACTATCACCACACCGGTGAAGTGCGGCGGGTTGACCGCAAGGGCATCAATCGCCTGCTCGATGAACGCTCGATCGTATTGCTGTCGCCGCTGGGCTATTCGCCGACCGGCGAAATCTTCAACCTCGCCTGCGAAGATGTCGCCACCCGCGCCGCGATTGATCTGGGCGCGGACAAGCTGCTGTTGTTCGGCGCCGAGCTCGGCCTGATCGACGAGAACGGCAAACTGGTGCGCGAACTGCGCCCGCAGCAAGTGCCGGCACATTTGCAGCGTCTGGGCATGAGCAACTATCAAGCGGAGTTGCTCGATGCCGCCGCCGAAGCCTGCCGTGGCGGCGTGGCGCGCAGTCATATCGTCAGTTACGCCGAAGACGGCGCACTGCTGACCGAACTGTTCACCCGTGACGGTGGCGGTACGCTGGTGGCGCAGGAGCAGTTCGAACTGGTGCGCGAGGCGGCGATTGAAGACGTCGGTGGCCTGCTCGACCTGATCAGTCCGCTGGAAGAGCAGGGCATTCTGGTGCGCCGTTCGCGGGAAGTGCTGGAGCGCGAGATCGAGCAGTTCAGCGTGGTCGAGCGTGAAGGGATGATCATCGCCTGTGCGGCGCTGTATCAGATTGCCGATTCCGATGCCGGCGAGCTGGCGTGTCTGGCGGTGAACCCGGAATACCGCCACGGCGGTCGCGGTGACGAATTGCTCGAACGCATCGAGACCCGGGCGCGGGCGCAGGGTTTGAAAACCCTGTTCGTGCTCACCACGCGTACTGCGCACTGGTTCCGCGAGCGTGGGTTCGAGCCTAGCAGCGTGGAACGCCTGCCAGCGGCACGGGCGTCGCTGTACAACTATCAGCGCAACTCGAAGATCTTCGAAAAGACCCTCTGAACAACAGCGAGGTGTCCTGTGGCGAGGGGATTCATCCCCGCTGGGTCGCATAGCGGCCCCCTATGTTTTCACTTGGAAACGCAAGGGGACTGCTGCGCAGTCCAGCGGGGATAAATCCCCTCGCCACGGGGTTGCATTCAGTCAGTGATGAACTTGGCGCTGACGTACGGCGAATAATCCGCCAGCACCGTCTCGACCTTGCCCTGTTCCTTCAAGAATTTCGCCGTTTCGGCAATGGCCTTGGCGGTGCCGCCGTCCAGCAGCGCCGTGCTTTGCTGCGCCTTGGCATCCGGGAACGCCGAACCGGCCAGCAGTTCCGGCACATCTGCTGTATTGGCACCGGTCAATTTGGCGATTTTCTGCACAGGCACCGAGTCAGCCGTCCAGCTGTCTTTGTGTGCGGCGTAATCAGCGAACGACTCCAGGGTGACCCTGGCAAACCTGGCCACGACCTCGGGATGCTTCTCGGCAAAATCCTTGCGCGCTACCCATACCTCAAAGGTCGGCGCACCCCACTGGCCGACCTGGGCGGCGTCGGTCAGGGTCTTGCCGGTCTTGCGGATCTCGCCTAGCGCCGGCGACCAGACAAACGCCCCGTCGATGTCGCCACGCTTCCACGCGGCGGCGATTTCCGCCGGTTGCAGGTTGACCACTTTGACTTGCGAAGTATTCAGGCCCCAGTGCTTGAGTGCGCCGAGCAGACTGTAGTGCGAGGTCGACACGAACGGCGTGGCGATGGTCTTGCCGATCAGGTCCTGCGGCGTGTCGATGCCGCTGCCGTTGCGCACCACCAGGGCTTCGGCGGCATTGATCTGCGCCGAAACAATGAACGCCACGATGGGCAGATTACGTGAGGCCGCCGCAGCCAGAGGGCTGGAGCCGAGGTTGCCGATCTGCACGTCGCCGGAGGCAATGGCTGTGACGACTTCCGGGCCGCTGTTGAAGCGGCGCCAGTCGATCTTCTCGCCAATGGTTTTTTCGTAGACGCCATCGGCCTGCGGCACCTTGCTCGGGTCGATGCCGGTTTGATAGCCCACAGTCAGACCGGCGGCCTGTGCGGAAAAACAAAACAGTGCCGACACACAAACTGTAACAAATTGACTTGATAGTGCGCGTTTCGCCATGATGCGTCGCCTTTTCGATGGGATTTGCCGTGTTGGGAGTACGGCAAAGCTAATCGATCTAAAAAAAGGTCAACAAATACCATTTAGGAATGAGCTTAGGCGCCGATACGCTGTTTCCCGGCGCGTATGGCCATTAATGGGCCATATACCCGAATGGTATGAAAAAGAATGAATAAATTCTTTTTGGGATTATCAGGAAGTCTTTACGCTGCAGGGACCAAATCACTAGCGATTAGACGATGGTCGTAGACATACAAGGTTACGATTGACTTGGCAGTCACGGTCTGGCGCTAATCGCGAATCTTAGGATTCAGGGCAAATCGACCCCGAACCAGGAACACAAGAATTAGAACGAGAGGAGCGATACATGAACAAGTCCACCTTGGCCCTGGCTGTGGCCGTTGGGGTTATGGCGCAGCAGGCAGGCGCCGCCGGTTTCATCGAAGACAGCAAGGCTACTCTGGGTCTGCGCAACTTCTATATCAACACTGATAACCGTAACGGCAACGCCGAACCTAGTCGCAACGAAGAATGGGGCCAAGGCTTCGATCTGCGTTTCATCTCCGGTTACACCCAAGGCACCGTCGGCTTCGGTATCGATGCCATCGGCCTGTTGGGCGTACGTCTGGATTCGGGCGGCGGCACCAACGGTAACGTTGCCTCCGGCGGTGGCCCAGGCACTGCTTACGGCGGCACTGTTTTCCCAAGCGAATCCAATGGCGAAGCTGTTGATAACTTCTCCAGCCTGGGTCTGACGGCCAAGGCCAAGATCTCCCAGACCGAACTGAAGCTGGGTACTCTGCAGCCGAAGAACCCGGTCATCGTCACCAACGATGGTCGTCTGTTGCCGCAAACCTGGCAGGGTGGCCAGATCACCTCCGGCGAGATCAAGGACCTGACGCTGGTCGGTGGCCAGATCGAGCACGTGAAAGGTCGTAACTCCAGCAACAATGAACAGCTGTCCATCGGTGGTGCAAACGCGCGCACCGCGAACAGCAACAAGTTCATCTATGCCGGTGGCGATTACAAGATCACCAAAGACCTGACGGCCCAGTACTACTACGGCAACCTGGAAAACTTCTACAAGCAGCATTTCCTGGGTCTGGTGCATAACTGGTCGATCGGCCCTGGCGTGCTGAAGTCCGATTTCCGTTACTTCAATAGCTCCGACGACGGTCGTAATGGCGATGAATCTGCCTATTTCAGCAACGGTGCCTACGGCAACAGTTCGCTGGGTAACGGCAAAGGCAAGGTCGACAACAATCTGTACAGCGGCTTGTTCCTGTACACCGTTGCTGGTCATACCTTCGGTGGCGGTTACCAGGTTTCCAACGGTAGCAGCGACTTCCCTTGGCTGAACCAGGGCGATGGTTCGTCGAACTACACCATCACCGACATGCAGATCCAGAAGTTCAACCGTGCCGGCGAGCGCACCTGGCAAGCACGTTACTCCTATGACTTCGCCAAGGTTGGCGTGCCTGGCCTGACCGCAGGCATGGTTTACCTGCGTGGCGACAACGTCGATACCTACGCGAGCCGTGTGCAAACCTCCAATGGCGCTTCCGAGTGGGAACGCGATCTGACCGTGGCGTACGTTGTTCCGGAAGGCCCGTTGAAGAACGTGGGCGTGATGTGGAAAAACGCTACCTGGCGCACCGACATCGCTGGTCAACGCGACCAGGACGAAAACCGCCTGATCCTCAGCTACTCGATCCCGCTGTTGTAATAGCGCTCGAGCAACTGAAGCAAAAAAAAGCCCCGTCCGGCATCGCGCCGGGCGGGGCTTTTGCGTTTCGAGTCAGGCTCACCCCCGTAAGCCTTTCTCGATTTCCCTCTTTGCTGCAACTCAAGGCCTTCTCGAACCTTGTGCTGGATGTTCGTCGCGATGCCGTCTGGTGTCCAATGAACAGATGTTTAATATTCACTAATGATCTAGATATCTAGTTATTTATTCTTTTTCACACTGATTGATCCCGAGCTACAGTTGTTGTCTCCCATCCCTCATCAGGAGCAGCACCATGAGCCTCAGACTCGGCGACATCGCCCCCGATTTCGAACAGGACTCCAGCGCCGGCAAGATTCGTTTCCACGAATGGCTGGGCGATAGCTGGGGCGTGCTGTTTTCCCATCCGGCGGACTTCACTCCGGTGTGCACCACCGAGCTGGGCTTCACCGCCAAGCTCAAGGATGAATTCAGCCAGCGTGGCGTCAAGGCCATCGCGCTGTCGGTCGACCCGGTGGACTCGCACCACAAGTGGATCGAGGACATCAACGAAACCCAGAACACTATCGTCAATTTCCCGATCCTGGCCGATGCCGATCGCAAGGTCTCCGATCTCTACGACCTGATCCACCCGAATGCCAATGACACCCTGACCGTACGTTCACTGTTCGTCATCGATCCGAACAAGAAGATCCGCCTGACCATTACCTACCCGGCGAGCACCGGGCGCAATTTCCACGAGATCCTGCGGGTGATCGACTCGCTGCAGCTCACCGACAATTACAAGGTGGCCACCCCGGCCAACTGGCAGGACGGTGAAGAGGTGGTGATCGTGCCGTCGCTCAAGGATGAGGACGAGATCAAGCAGCGCTTCCCGAAAGGCTATCGCGCGGTGAAGCCGTACCTGCGCCTGACGCCGCAGCCGAACAAATAGGATTTGCGGTGTCTTCACCGCCGCTTTCGCGAGCAGGCTCGCTCCCACATTTGCAATGCATTCCCTGTGGGAGCGAGCCTGCTCGCGAAGGCGTCAGCCCAGGCACTTGAGAATCCAAAATCACATCGCAGGGGAATTTTGGCCGTTTCGACGGCCCTTTTTTTCGCCTGAAATCTGCTGAACGGCATATCTCTTAAATGCATAACCAAATGAATAAATATGATTTATGGATATATAAATCAGCTGGTAAGGTCACTGCCATTGAAGCGAGATCGCAGCCTGCGAATCGCCTGTAACGCTTAAAGGAATCTGCAATGCTGGTCGTCTCACTCGGTGGCAGCCCCAGCCTGCGCTCCCGTTCCGGGGTGCTGCTGGAGCGTTCGCAACGCTGGTTGCAACAGCAAGGGGTGGAAGTGGTGAGTTATCAGGTGCGGGACTTCCCGGCCGAGGATCTGCTCCACGCGCGCTTCGACAGCCCGAAGGTCCTCGACCTGCTGCAACAGATCGCAAACGCCGATGGCCTGCTGATCGCCACTCCGGTGTACAAGGCCTCGTTTTCCGGTGCGCTGAAGACCCTGCTGGATCTGCTCCCCGAGCGTGCCTTGAATCACAAGGTAGTCTTGCCGATGGCTACCGGCGGCAGCATCGCCCACATGCTGGTGGTCGATTACGCCCTCAAGCCTGTGCTGTCGGCACTCAAGGCCCAGGAAATGCTTCAGGGCATTTTCGCCGAGGACAGCCAGATCGCTTATGGCGAAGGCAGTGCCGCCGCGCAACTGGCGCCGGCCCTGGAGCAACGCTTGCACGAGGCCCTGGACCAGTTCATCGGCGCCATGGCGCGCCGGCCGAAACCGCTGGAGCCAGGCCTGCTGAACGAACGTTTGTTGAGTGCTCGCTGGAGCATTTAAGCCTCATCGAAATTTGAAGTACTCGCCTTACTCGCCCGCCAACGGGCAAGCAGGTGCAGCCAAAACCCAACAGCAAAAAGGAGAGCGCTATGCGCACTGTATTTTTGCGTCGTGGTCTGGTCGCTCTGTTTGCTGCGGCTGTCACCTTCGGCGCCATCACCCAAGCTCAAGCCGAGACATTGCGGATCGGTTATCAGAAGTACGGCACGCTGGTGCTGCTCAAAGCCAAAGGCACGCTGGAAAAACGCCTCGCCGCGCAAGGCGTCGACGTGCAATGGACCGAGTTTCCCGGCGGCCCGCAACTGCTCGAAGGCCTCAACGTTGGCTCGATCGATTTCGGCGTGACCGGCGAAACCCCACCGGTTTTCGCTCAAGCTGCCGGCGCTGATCTGCTCTACGTTGCCTACGAACCGCCAGCGCCGAACAGCGAAGCGATCCTCGTGCCGAAGGACTCGCCGATCAAATCGGTGGCCGACCTCAAAGGCAAGAAAGTCGCCCTGAACAAAGGCTCCAACGTGCACTACCTGCTGGTGCGCGCGCTGGAAGACGCCGGCCTCAAGTACAGCGATATTCAGACCGTGTTCCTGCCACCGGCCGATGCCCGCGCTGCGTTCGAACGTGGCAGTGTCGACGCCTGGGTCATCTGGGATCCGTATCAGGCCGCTGCCGAGAAACAACTGCAAGCGCACACCCTGCGCGATGGCAAAGGCATCGTCGACAACCACCAGTTCTATCTCGCGACCAAACCTTACGCGCAGAAAAATCCCGAGGTGATCAAGACCCTCGTGGAAGAGGTGCGCGCGGTTGGTGAATGGTCGCAAGCCAATCCCGAAGACGTGACGCAACAGGTCGCGCCACTGCTTGGCCTGCCGGCGGACATCACCCTGACCTCGGTGAAACGCCAGGGCTACGGCGCGCTGTTCCTGACCCCGGAAGTGGTCGCCGCGCAACAGAAAATCGCCGACACGTTCTTCCAGCTCAAGCTGATTCCCAAGCCGTTGAGCATCAAGGATGTGATCTGGACCCCGCCGGCCGCTGTGGCCCAAAGCTCCCAAGCCCAGTAATTCGAATCCACAAGGAGACCACTCCATGAGCCTCAATATCTTCTGGTTCCTGCCAACCCACGGCGACGGCCATTACCTTGGCACCGCCGAAGGCGCCCGCGCGGTTGATCACGGCTATCTACAACAGGTCGCGCAAGCGGCGGATCGCCTGGGTTTTGGCGGTGTGCTGATTCCGACCGGGCGTTCCTGCGAAGACTCATGGCTGGTGGCAGCCTCGCTGATTCCGGTGACCCAGCGCCTGAAGTTTCTGGTCGCCCTGCGCCCCGGGATCATCTCCCCGACGGTCGCCGCGCGGCAGGCAGCGACGCTGGATCGTTTGTCCGGCGGGCGTGCGCTGTTCAATCTGGTCACCGGTGGCGACCCGGAAGAACTGGCCGGTGACGGTCTGTTCCTCAACCATGAAGAACGCTATCAGGCCTCGGTGGAATTCACCCGCATCTGGCGCCGTGTGCTGGAAGGCGAAACCGTCGATTACGACGGCGAGCACATCAGCGTGAAGGGCGCGAAGCTGCTGTATCCGCCGATCCAGCAACCGCGTCCGCCGCTGTATTTCGGTGGCTCTTCGGAAGCGGCGCAGGATCTGGCCGCCGAGCAGGTCGAGATGGTGCTGACCTGGGGCGAACCACCGGCAGCGGTTGCCGAGAAGATCGCACAAGTCCGGGCCAAAGCCGCCAAACTCGGCCGTGCCGTGCGCTTCGGCATTCGTCTGCATGTGATCGTGCGTGAAACCAACGCCGAAGCCTGGCAGGCTGCGGACCGGCTGATCTCGCATCTGGACGACGACACCATCCAGCGTGCCCAGGCGTCGCTGGCGCGTTTCGACTCGGTCGGCCAGCAACGCATGGCCGCGCTGCACGGCGGCAGCCGCGATAACCTTGAAGTCAGCCCCAACCTCTGGGCCGGCGTCGGTCTGGTACGTGGCGGTGCCGGTACTGCGCTGGTCGGCGATGGCCCGACCGTGGCCGCGCGGGTCAAGGAATATGCCGATCTGGGCATCGACACCTTCATCTTCTCCGGTTATCCACACCTCGAAGAATCGTATCGGGTGGCCGAGCTGCTGTTCCCACACCTCGACGTTGAACGCCCGGAACTGCCGAAGAGCGCCGGTTACGTCAGCCCGTTCGGCGAGATGGTCGCCAACGACATCCTGCCCAAAGCCGCATCGCAGAGCTGAGGCGCAGCCATGAACAAATTTATCCACAGCCTTGCGCCTTGGGCGTTGCCGGTGTTGCTGCTGGCGGTGTGGCAGTTGTCGGTGTCGGCCGGTTGGTTGTCGACGCGGATTCTGCCGGCACCGGTGGCGGTGATCGAAGCCGGCGTCAGTCTGGTGCGCAGCGGCGAGATCTGGACACACCTGGCGATCAGCGGCTGGCGCGCAGCACTCGGTTTCACCATCGGCGGCAGCATCGGTCTGGTGCTGGGTTTCATCACCGGCCTGTCGAAGTGGGGCGAGCGCCTGCTCGACAGCTCGGTACAGATGATCCGCAACGTGCCGCATCTGGCGCTGATTCCGCTGGTGATCCTGTGGTTCGGCATCGACGAGTCAGCGAAGATTTTTCTCGTGGCGCTGGGCACCTTGTTTCCGATTTACCTGAACACGTATCACGGCATCCGCAACGTCGACCCGGCGCTGGTGGAGATGGCGCGCAGTTATGGCCTGAGCGGCTTCAGCCTGTTCTGGCAGGTGATTCTGCCGGGTGCGCTGCCGTCGATTCTGGTCGGCGTGCGCTTCGCCCTGGGCTTCATGTGGCTGACGCTGATCGTCGCCGAAACCATCTCGGCCAGCTCCGGCATCGGCTATCTGGCGATGAACGCTCGAGAGTTCTTGCAGACCGATGTGGTGGTGCTGGCGATCCTGCTTTACGCGGTGCTCGGCAAACTCGCCGACCTCGCCGCCCGTGGACTTGAACGTGTGTGGCTGCGCTGGCATCCGGCCTATCAGGTTGCCAAGGGAGGTGCGGCATGACCGCTCAACAACCTCCACGCCTGCTGCGCGGGATTCCGCTGGCGGTGCGCAATCTGCAGAAAACCTTCGGCGCGCGGCAGGTGTTGCGCGACATCGATCTGCACATTCCGGCGGGGCAGTTTGTCGCCGTGGTCGGGCGCAGCGGTTGTGGCAAGAGCACGTTCTTGCGCTTGCTCGCCGGCCTCGACCAACCCACTGGCGGCGAGCTGCTGGCCGGCTCCGCGCCGCTCAGCCAGGCGCGCGACGATACGCGGCTGATGTTCCAGGAAGCGCGGCTGCTGCCGTGGAAAAGGATCATCGACAACGTCGGTCTCGGCCTCAAGGGCAACTGGCGCCAGCAAGCGCTGGATGCACTGGAAGCCGTGGGTCTGGCTGATCGCGCCAATGAGTGGCCGGCGGCATTGTCCGGTGGCCAGAAGCAGCGCGTGGCGCTGGCCCGGGCGCTGATTCACCAGCCGCGTCTGCTGCTGCTCGACGAACCGCTCGGCGCACTGGATGCCCTGACCCGCATCGAGATGCAGCAACTGATCGAACGGCTGTGGCAGCAACACGGTTTTACCGTGCTGCTGGTGACCCATGACGTCAGTGAAGCGGTGGCGATCGCCGATCGGGTGATTCTGATCGAGGACGGCGAAGTTGGCCTCGACCTGCACGTCGATCTGCCGCGCCCCAGGGTGCGTGGCTCGCATCGCCTCGCCGCACTGGAAACCGAAGTGCTCAACCGTGTTCTGTCCCTGCCCGGCGAACCGCCGGCGCCGGAACCCGTTTCACCCCTGCCTGCGCAATTGCGTTGGGCGCAATGAAGCAGCTGCAAGCTTCAAGCTACAAGCCGCAAGAACAAGCCTGGTGCTTTTACTTGCAGCTTATAGCTTGCCGCTTGCAGCTCATTTCGATCCTAGGAGAAATGCCATGACTATCAAAGCCATCAACGTGCGCAACCAGTTCAAAGGCTCGATCAAGGAAATCGTCCTCGGCGACGTGCTGTCGGAAATCGACGTGCAGACCGCTTCGGGCATCGTCACTTCGGTGATCACTACCCGCTCTGTGAAAGAGCTGGAGTTGGTGGTCGGCAGTGAGGTGATCGCCTTTGTGAAATCCACCGAGGTGTCGATCGCCAAGTTGTAAGTCGGTGAACAAAAAACAACCCCGGAGGGTGTGAGCCCTGCGGGGTTTTTTGTGCCTGTCGCGGATTCGGCGGCGCGGCTTTCGCGAGCAGGCTCGCTCCCACAGGGGAACGCATTTCAAATGTGGGAGCGAGCCTGCTCGCGAAAGGGCCGGTGCATGCGCTAGAGATTTCTTTTGGGTAAATATGGCGGAAGGTACAACCCGATATAGGCATCAAATACGCGCATCCCTTCCTCGGCCATGCGCGGGGTGATCTGCCCGTGCTGCTGCACCGAACGAGCATAAACCCGGTCGCCCAGCTCCATCGCCAGGGCAAACACATCGACATCGTCCGGCAGCCTCGGCAATTCGAAATGCTGGTCGAACAACTTGTGCATCAGGTCGCCCAGTTCCAGATCGTGCTGGCGGTCAGCCTGGGTCACTTCGGTCAGGCCGTGTTGCGCCAGAATCAATTGCCGCGCGGCCGCATCCTGGTCGTAGATCTCGAGCATGCGCTGTTCGACCAGTCGCGACAGGTCTCGCCAGTCGCGTAACGCGTCGTGGTCGATCGGCGCTTGCAGGCAGGCGCGGAAGGCTGCGTGGACATCGGCGGTCAGGGCTTCAAGCAGCGCCGGGACGCTGGCGAAGAAGTGATATACGGAAGAGGGCGGAATCTGCGCGCGCTCGGCGACGCTGTAGATCGACAGACTGGCCACGCCCTCGGCCGCCAGCAGCGTGCGCGCGGCATCGAGTATCGAATCGATCCGCGCCTGGCTGCGGGCACGGGGTTTGCGAACGGTGGCGGGACGCGTCATGGAAGTCTCCTGCGGGGCAGCGGGCATTGTACGCGGAGCGCCCGGTGTTCGACATTCCTGAGTGGCAGACTGTGGCGAGGGGATTTATCCCCGTTGGGTAGCGAAGCGACCCCAAATCCAGCCAATGCGGTGTATCAGCAAAATCTGGTCATCAGGTTTTACGACTGCTTCGCAGCCGAACGGGGATAAATCCCCTCGCCACAGAATCAATACCCCGCCCTTGTGGGAGCTGGCTTGCCAGCGAACCGCCGCAGGCGGCCATAAAAAAACGCCGTGGGCGCGAAGCCAACGGCGTTCCTTTGGACGTTACAACGCTTACACGGTATGCAGATACCAGTTGTACTCAAGGTCGGAGATGGAGTGTTCGAACTCCTCCAGCTCGCTTTCCTTGCAGGCGACGAAGATATCGATGTACTTCGGATCGATGTACTTGGCCATCACCTCGCTGTCGTCCAGCTCGCGCAGGGCATCGCGCAAGTTGTTCGGCAGGCTCTGTTCGTTCTGCTCGTAGCTGTTACCTTCGACAGGCGCGCCCGGTTCGATCTGGTTGACCAGGCCGTGATGCACGCCGGCCAGTACCGAAGCCATCAGCAGGTACGGGTTGGCGTCGGCGCCGGCCACGCGGTGCTCGATACGTACGGCATCGGCAGAGCCGGTCGGTACGCGAATCGCCACGGTGCGGTTGTCCAGGCCCCAGCACGGCGAGTTCGGTACGTAGAACTGCGCGCCGAAGCGACGGTAGGAGTTGACGTTCGGGCAGAGGAAAGCCATCTGCGCCGGCAGGGTCTCGAGCACACCGCCGATCGCGTGACGCAGCGCGGCGTTCTGCTCGGGATCCTCGCTGGCAAAAATGTTTTTGCCGGCTTTGTCCAGAATCGAAATGTGTACGTGCAGACCATTGCCCGCCTGGCCCGGATAAGGCTTGGCCATGAAGGTGGTGTCCATTTCATGGTCGTAGGCGATGTTCTTGATCAGACGCTTGAGCAGGACGGCGTAGTCGCAGGCCTTGATCGGGTCGGCGACGTGGTGCAGGTTCACTTCGAACTGCGCCGGGGCACTTTCCTTGACGATCGCATCGGCCGGGATGCCTTGCTCTTTGGCACCTTCCAGAATGTCCTGGAGGCAGTCGACGTATTCGTCGAGGTCGTCGATCAGGTAGACCTGCGTCGAGTGCGGGCGTTTGCCGGAGATCGGCGAGCGTGGCGGCTGCGGACGGCCGTTCACGTTTTCCTGGTCGATCAGGTAGAACTCGAGTTCGAAGGCGGCGCAGATGGTCAGGCCGAGCTCGTCGAACTTGGTCACCACTTGGCGCAGCACTTCACGGGGATCGGCGAAGAACGGATCGCCTTCGAGTTCGTGCATAGTCATCAACAGCTGCGCGGTCGGGCGCTTCTGCCATGGCTCGTTGCACAGGGTATCGGGGATCGGATAGCAGATACGATCGGCGTCGCCGATGTCCAGGCCCAGCCCGGTGCTTTCCACCGTGGAGCCGTTGATATCCAGAGCAAATAGAGAGGCCGGCAGGTTGATGCCTTTCTCGTAAACCTTGTGGAGGCTGGTGCGTTCGATGCGCTTGCCGCGCACCACACCATTCATATCCGCAATCAGAAGGTCAACGTACAGAACCTCAGGATGTTCCTTAAGGAACGCGTTCGCTTCGTTAAGCTGAACGGCACGCGGGGGTACCGACATGATGCAACACCTTTGTTGTTAAAAATATCAATCATTGATCTTTTCTGGTTTCAGTCAACCCGAACGGCCTGCCGAAGTCAAGCGAGGCCTTTTTTGCCCCGAAAAAGCGCTTTGAGGGCATTTATGGGGCATTTTGGGGCAGTTTTTCCAACCTTGAACGTTGCTCAGCTGCGGGCTTGAGCAGGCCGTGTTGTATTTTTTACGGGGGTGTTGTGTAAAAAAATGAACAAGGCTAAGCTCCGGTCAAACCCATAACAGCAATAATACCGGGGTGCTTCATGTCTCGCCTGCCGTTAATCGGCATCACCGACTGCTCGCAACAGTCCGGTCTGCATGCTCATCACATCAGTGGCGATCAATCCGTCCGTAGCGCAGCCAGCAAGGCGCGCAGCCTGTCGACGACACGCTCGTCAACATCCGGCAAAACGGCAGCGTCCGATATTCTGGACGTCGGGCACAGCATCCGCTTTATGGCGTCTCCTTTCACTATAGAACTCTTTCCCTCCCAAAGCCCGTGCTGCACTCAGCGTCATGCTTGTGATTCTGCACGTTCGCAAAGTGCACGGGAAATGCAACGCCAGCGTCAAGGGCAGGTAAGCTCCTCTTTCATTGTCTATGCGCGGTGCCAGGCGTAAGCCGGCACTGCGCGAGCAAGCCCCCTTTAACGCGACGCCGCAAGCGTCAAAATTGCCTGACATCGCGTCAGGAGACTCAGCCCAGAGGCATTTATGAGTAACAACCTCGACCAGCTCACCGATTGGTTGAAAGACCGCAAGATCACAGAAGTCGAATGCATGATCGGCGACTTGACCGGCATTACCCGGGGCAAGATTTCGCCGACCAACAAGTTCATCGCCGAGAAAGGCATGCGTCTGCCGGAGAGCGTGCTGCTGCAGACCGTGACCGGCGACTACGTCGAAGACGACATCTATTACGAACTGCTCGACCCGGCCGACATCGACATGATCTGCCGCCCCGACCAGAACGCCGTGTACCTGGTGCCGTGGGCCATCGAGCCGACCGCGCAGGTGATCCACGACACTTACGACAAGCAAGGCAACCCGATCGAGCTGTCGCCGCGCAACGTCCTCAAGAAAGTCTTGAAGCTGTATGCCGACAAGGGCTGGCAGCCAATCGTGGCGCCGGAAATGGAGTTCTACCTGACCAAGCGCAGCGACGACCCCGACTATCCGTTGCAGCCGCCGATCGGCCGCTCGGGCCGTCCGGAAATCGGCCGGCAGTCGTTCTCCATTGAAGCGGCCAACGAATTCGACCCACTGTTCGAAGACGTCTACGACTGGTGCGAATTGCAGGAGCTGGACCTCGATACGCTGATCCACGAAGACGGCACCGCGCAGATGGAAATCAACTTCCGTCACGGTGACGCCCTGTCGCTGGCCGATCAGATTCTGGTGTTCAAGCGCACCATGCGCGAAGCCGCGCTCAAGCACGACGTAGCGGCGACGTTCATGGCCAAGCCAATGACCGGTGAGCCGGGCAGCGCCATGCACCTGCACCAGAGCATCATCGACATTCAGACCGGCAAGAACGTCTTCTCCAACGAAGACGGGACGATGAGCCAACTATTCCTGCACCACATCGGTGGTCTGCAAAAACTGATCCCCGAGCTGTTGCCGCTGTTCGCGCCGAACGTCAACTCGTTCCGCCGCTTCCTCCCGGACACTTCGGCACCGGTAAACGTCGAGTGGGGCGAAGAGAACCGTACCGTCGGCCTGCGCGTACCGGATGCCGGCCCGCAGAACCGCCGCGTGGAAAACCGTCTGCCGGGCGCCGACGCCAACCCGTACCTGGCGATTGCCGCGAGCCTGCTCTGCGGTTACATCGGCATGGTCGAGGGCCTGAACCCGAGCGCGCCTGTGGTCGGCCGTGGTTACGAGCGCCGCAACCTGCGCCTGCCGCTGACCATCGAGGACGCGCTGGAGCGTATGGAAAACAGCGCGACCATCGAGAAGTACCTCGGCAAGACCTTCATCACCGGCTACGTCGCGGTCAAGCGGGCCGAGCATGAAAACTTCAAGCGCGTGATCAGTTCCTGGGAGCGTGAGTACCTGCTCTTCGCCGTCTGATGCGCCGGGCGCGGCGGCCAGCCGTCGCGCCTTCACCGATAACAAGGAGAATTGGCATGACCAGCAACAACCCGCAAACCCGTGAGTGGCAAGCGCTGAGCAGCGAACACCACCTGGCCCCGTTCAGCGACTTCAAGCAACTGAAAGAGAAGGGTCCGCGGATCATCACCAACGCCAAGGGCGTTTATCTGTGGGACAGCGAAGGCAACAAGATCCTCGACGGCATGGCCGGCCTCTGGTGCGTAGCGATCGGTTACGGTCGCGATGAGCTGGCCTATGCCGCCGCCAAACAGATGCGCGAACTGCCTTACTACAACCTGTTCTTCCAGACCGCACACCCGCCGGCACTGGAACTGGCCAAGGCGATTGCCGACGTGGCGCCGGAAGGCATGAACCACGTGTTCTTCACCGGTTCCGGCTCCGAAGGCAACGA
This sequence comes from Pseudomonas mercuritolerans, assembly GCF_025706525.1. Lineage (NCBI taxonomy): Bacteria > Pseudomonadati > Pseudomonadota > Gammaproteobacteria > Pseudomonadales > Pseudomonadaceae > Pseudomonas > Pseudomonas mercuritolerans. The sequence goes on along the minus strand of NZ_JAMSHA010000002.1, from coordinate 329,800 downwards.
CACCATGTTGCGCATGGTCCGTCACTACTGGGCAATCAAGGGTCAGCCGAACAAGAAAGTCATCATCAGCCGCAAGAACGGTTATCACGGTTCGACCGTGGCCGGCGCGAGCCTCGGCGGCATGACCTATATGCACGAGCAGGGCGATTTGCCGATCCCGGGCATCGTCCACATCGCGCAGCCGTACTGGTTCGCCGAAGGCGGTGACATGTCGCCGGAAGAGTTCGGCATCTGGGCGGCCAATCAGCTCGAAGAGAAGATTCTCGAGGTCGGCGTCGACAACGTCGGTGCCTTTATTGCCGAGCCGATCCAGGGTGCCGGTGGCGTGATCATCCCGCCCGATACCTACTGGCCGCGCATCAAGGAAATCCTCGCCAAGTACGACATCCTCTTTGTTGCCGACGAAGTGATCTGCGGCTTCGGCCGTACCGGTGAGTGGTTCGGTAGCGATTTCTACGACCTCAAGCCGCACATGATGACCATCGCCAAAGGCCTGACCTCCGGCTACATCCCCATGGGCGGGTTGATCGTGCGTGATTCGGTGGTGGCCGTGCTCAATGAAGGCGGCGATTTCAACCACGGCTTCACTTACTCCGGCCACCCGGTGGCGGCCGCGGTGGGCTTGGAAAACATCCGCATCCTGCGCGACGAAAAAATTATCGAGAACGCCCACAACGAAACGGCACCGTATTTGCAGAAACGTCTGCGCGAGCTGAACGATCACCCGTTGGTGGGGGAAGTTCGCGGCGTCGGTCTGCTGGGGGCGATCGAGCTGGTGCAGGACAAGGCCACGCGCAAGCGTTACGAAGGCAAAGGTGTGGGCATGATCTGCCGGCAGTTCTGCTTCGACAATGGCCTGATCATGCGCGCGGTGGGCGACACCATGATCATCGCGCCGCCGCTGGTGATCAGCAAAGCGGAGATCGATGAGCTGGTTACAAAGGCACGCAAGTGTCTGGACCTGACCCTCGGTGCGCTACAGGCCTAGGTGCTAGGCTTTGGGCGGGGGAGCTGCGGCGCACTCGCTCAAAGCTTTCAGAAAGGCTGGTCTTTTGTTGAAAGACCGCCTCGGATCTTGCCAGACTAGCCGCGGTTCCAGTTGTCCGGGTTCGGCCGCTGAACAAAGTGGTTCAAAAAAGAAAAATTTGGAGCATGACGCATGAAGGCATTAGGTAAAAAGTTAGCTGGCAAGACTCTGCTCGCGCTGTCCATGGCGGGCATGATGGCGGGTGCGGTGCACGCGGACGACAAGGTACTGCACGTCTACAACTGGTCCGACTACATCGCGCCGGACACCGTGGCCAACTTCGAGAAAGCCACCGGGATCAAAGTCGTCTACGACGTCTTCGACAGTAACGAAACCCTGGAAGCCAAGCTGCTGGCCGGCAAGTCCGGTTATGACATCGTGGTGCCTTCCAACAATTTCCTCGCCAAGCAGATCAAGGCCGGCGTTTACCAGGAGCTGGACAAGTCCAAGCTGCCTAACTGGAAAAACCTCGACGAAGACCTGCTCAAGGCCGTTGGCGATGCCAGCGACCAGGGCAACAAGCACGCCTTCCCGTACATGTGGGGCTCGATCGGCATCGGTTACAACCCGGCCAAGGTCAAGGCTGCACTGGGCATCGACAAGATCGATTCGTGGGACGTGGTGTTCAAGCCTGAAAACATCGAGAAACTCAAAAGCTGCGGCGTGAGCTTCCTCGATGCGCCGACCGAAATGATTCCGGCGGCATTGCACTATCTGGGCAAGCCGACCAACAGCAAGGACAAGGCTGATCTGAAAGCCGCCGAAGACCTGTTCCTGAAGATCCGTCCTTCGGTCGCCTACTTCCACTCGTCCAAGTACATCTCCGACCTTGCCAACGGCAACATCTGCGTCGCCGTCGGTTACTCGGGTGACCTGGAGCAATCCAAGACCCGCGCTCAGGAAGCCGGTGACAAGGTCAAACTGGCCTACACCATTCCAAAAGAAGGCGCCGGTACTTTCTACGACATGGTCGCCATTCCCAAGGATGCCGAAAACGTCGAAGCCGCCTACAAGTTCATGAACTACCTGCTGGAGCCGCAAGTGATGGCCGGCATCACCAACGCCGTGCGTTTCCCGAACGGCAACAAGGCGGCGACGCCTCTGGTGGACAAGGACATCACCAGCGACCCGAGCATCTACCCGTCGGCTGAAGTGAAGAAGCAGCTCTATGCGATCAGCGATCTGGACGCCGCCACGCTGCGCCTGATCACCCGCAGCTGGACCAAGATCAAATCGGGCAAATAAGCCGGTTTGTCGCCACAACCACTGGCCGTCGTCGCCGCGACGGCGGCCAGTGGATAATTAAATGACAGAAAGTTTTGCTGGATCGGTTTTTCGAGGGTAAGTTGCGCGCCGGTTTTGTTGTCGGGCAGCCATGGCTGTCATGCAGCGCGGGGCAACTTGGGCCCAATCAATTTAGAGGACCTCCACTTGCCTGTATTTTCTTCTTTGCGCAAAGCCCTGCTGGCCGCTGCCGGCCTGACAATCGCTGTCGGAGCCCAGGCCGCCGGTACGGTGCATATTTATAACTGGTCCGATTACATCGGCGAGTCGACCCTGGCCGACTTCGAGAAAGAGACCGGGATCAAACCGGTCTACGACGTCTTCGACTCCAACGAAACCCTGGAAGGCAAGCTGCTCGCCGGGCGCACCGGTTACGACGTGGTCGTGCCGTCGAACCACTTCCTTGGCAAGCAGATCAAGGCGGGCGCGTTCCAGAAGCTCGACAAGGCGCAGCTGCCCAATTATTCCAACCTCGACCCGGTGCTGCTCAAGCGCCTGGAGCAGAACGATCCCGGCAACCTCTACGCCGTGCCGTATCTGTGGGGCACCAACGGCATTGGCTACAACGTCGACAAGGTCAAGGCCGTGCTCGGTATCGACAAGATCGATTCCTGGGCCGTGCTGTTCGAACCGGAAAACATCAAGAAGCTGCACAGCTGCGGTGTCGCGTTCCTCGATTCGGCTGATGAAATGATGCCGACCATGCTCAATTACCTGGGCCTGAACGCCAACAGCACCAACACCAAGGACTACGAAAAAGCCACCGCCAAGCTGCTCGCGGTGCGTCCATACGTGACCTATTTCCACTCCTCGAAATACATCGGCGATCTGGCCAACGGCGACATCTGCGTGGCCATCGGTTTCTCCGGCGACATCTTCCAGGCGAAGAACCGTGCCGAGGAAGCGAAGAAGGGCGTCAACATCGCCTACTCGATTCCGAAAGAGGGCGGCGCGCTGTGGTTCGACATGCTGGCGATCCCCAAGGACTCGTCCAACGTCAAGGAAGCCCACGCCTTCATCAATTATTTGCTGAAACCTGAGGTGATCGCCCAGGTCAGTGATTACGTCGGTTACGCCAACCCCAACCCGGGTTCGGACAAGCTGATGGAACAATCCATTCGCACCGATGAAGCGGTTTACCCACCGCAAGCAGTCCTCGACAAGACCTACGTGTCGACCGAGTTGCCAGCCAATATTCAGCGTTTGATGACCCGCAACTGGACCAAGGTCAAGTCGGGCAAATAACGCACAAACTATCCAGGGTTCGTCTTGCGTGGCGAACTGCTGCTTCTGTTGGGAGTTTCGTAAATGGCAGTTGCCTCCGGCGCCTACAAGAAAGCCCTCGAGGGCGACCAGACACCAAAACAGGTGCTGGTCAAAATCGACCGGGTCACGAAGAAGTTCGACGAGACGATTGCCGTGGACGACGTGTCCCTGGAAATCAAGAAGGGCGAGATTTTCGCCCTGCTCGGCGGTTCGGGATCGGGCAAATCCACCTTGCTACGGATGCTGGCAGGCTTCGAACGGCCCACGGAAGGGCGGATTTTCCTCGACGGCGTCGACATCACCGACATGCCGCCGTACGACCGTCCGATCAATATGATGTTTCAGTCCTACGCCCTGTTCCCGCACATGACCGTGGCGCAGAACATCGCCTTCGGCCTGCAGCAGGACAAGATTCCCAAGGCCGAGATCGACGCCCGTGTGGCCGAGATGCTCAAACTTGTGCAGATGAGCCAGTACGCCAAGCGCAAGCCGCATCAACTGTCCGGCGGTCAGCGTCAGCGCGTGGCCCTGGCCCGTTCGCTGGCCAAGCGGCCGAAGCTGTTGCTGCTCGACGAACCGATGGGCGCTCTGGACAAAAAGCTGCGCTCGCAGATGCAGCTGGAACTGGTGGAAATCATCGAGCGCGTCGGTGTGACCTGCGTGATGGTGACCCACGACCAGGAAGAGGCCATGACCATGGCCGAGCGCATCGCGATCATGCACCTCGGCTGGATCGCCCAGATCGGCAGCCCGATCGACATCTACGAAACCCCGACCAGCCGTCTGGTCTGTGAATTCATCGGCAACGTCAACATTTTCGAAGGCGAAGTGATCGACGACGCCGAAGGCCACGCGACCATCACCTGCAAGGACCTCGACCGGCAGATCTACGTCGGTCACGGCATCAGCACCTCGGTGCAGGACAAGTCCGTAACCTACGCGATTCGTCCCGAGAAGCTGCTGGTCACTGCCGACATGCCGACCTGCGAATACAACTGGTCGAGCGGCAAGGTCCACGACATCGCCTATCTGGGCGGGCACTCGGTGTTCTACGTCGAATTGCCGAGCGGCAAACTGGTGCAGTCGTTCGTCGCCAACGCCGAACGTCGCGGCGCGCGTCCGACTTGGGGCGATCAGGTCTACGTGTGGTGGGAAGACGACAGCGGCGTGGTACTTCGCTCATGAACATGCGCAAATTCAAACGCCGCATGAACCGAATCATCCCCAATGGCCGGCAAATGGTCATCGGGGTGCCGTTCATCTGGCTGTTCCTGTTCTTCATGCTGCCGTTCTTCATCGTTCTGAAGATCAGTTTCGCCGAAGCCGACGTGGCGATCCCGCCATACACCGAGATCTACACCTACGCCGAGCAGAAGCTGCAACTGCTGCTGAACCTGGGCAACTACGCGATGCTCGGCGACGACGAGCTGTACATCGCCGCCTATCTCGGCTCGCTGAAAATGGCTTTTATCAGCACTGTGCTCTGCCTGCTGATCGGTTACCCGATGGCCTATGCCATCGCCAGTGCGCGCAAAGAGCTGCAAACGGTGCTGGTGCTGCTGATCATGATGCCGACCTGGACCGCGATCCTGATCCGCGTCTACGCGTGGATGGGCATCCTCAGCAACAACGGCCTGCTTAACGGATTCCTGATGAGCATGGGCCTGATCGACGAGCCGCTGCAGATCCTCAACACCAACCTCGCAGTGTACATCGGCGTGGTCTATTCGTACCTGCCGTTCATGATCCTGCCGCTGTATGCCAACCTGGTCAAACATGACCAGAGCCTGCTGGAAGCCGCGTCGGACCTGGGTTCGAGCACCTTCAACAGCTTCTGGAAAATCACCATTCCGCTGTCCAAGAACGGCATCATTGCCGGCTGCATGCTGGTGTTCATTCCGGTGGTCGGCGAGTTCGTGATTCCGGAGCTGCTTGGCGGTCCGGAAACCCTGATGATCGGTAAGGTGCTCTGGCAAGAATTCTTCAACAACCGTGACTGGCCGGTGGCGTCCGCGCTGGCGGTGGTAATGCTGGCGATCCTGATTGTGCCGATCATTCTGTTCAACCGCAGTCAGGCCAAGGAAATGGAGGGTAAAGAATGAAGCGCTTCCGTTTCTCCAGCCTGATGCTGGTACTGGGGCTGATTTTTATCTATCTGCCGATGCTGATCCTGGTGATCTACTCGTTCAACGCCTCGAAACTGGTGACGGTGTGGGGCGGCTGGTCGATCAAGTGGTACGTCGGCCTGCTCGACAACTCGCAACTGATGGGTTCGGTTCTACGCTCGCTGGAAATCGCCTGCTACACCGCGGTTGCTGCAGTGGCACTGGGTACGCTGGCGGCGTTCGTGCTGACGCGCATCACCCACTTCAAGGGCCGCACGCTGTTTGGCGGCCTGGTGACTGCGCCGTTGGTGATGCCGGAAGTGATCACCGGTCTGTCGCTGTTGCTGCTGTTCGTGGCCATGGCGCAGATGATCGGCTGGCCGCAGGAGCGCGGCATCGTCACCATCTGGATCGCCCACACCACGTTCTGTGCGGCGTATGTGGCGGTGGTGGTGTCGGCGCGCTTGCGTGAGCTGGACCTGTCGATCGAAGAGGCGGCGATGGACTTGGGCGCGCGGCCGTGGAAGGTGTTCTTCCTGATCACCATCCCGATGATCGCGCCGTCGCTGGCGGCGGGCGGGATGATGTCGTTCGCGCTGTCGCTGGATGACCTGGTGCTGGCGAGCTTCGTTTCCGGCCCGGGTTCGACGACCCTGCCGATGGAAGTGTTCTCGGCGGTGCGCCTTGGTGTGAAACCCGAGATCAACGCCGTGGCCAGCCTGATTCTGCTGGCAGTGTCGCTGGTGACCTTCCTCGTCTGGTTCTTCAGCCGCCGCGCCGAAGAAGCCCGCAAGAAAGCCATCCAGCAAGCCATCGAAGAAAGCGCTGCCGATTCATGGAAGCAACCGGACGCGCGACGCGCGCCTGCGCCGCAGACTGTGTGAGCCGACGGGTTGGTCTCATTTGCGAGGCCAACCCAAATCAAAATGTGGGAGCGGGCTTTTGTGGTGAGGGGATTTATCCCCGATGGACTGCGCAGCAGGCCTGTTTTTTTGGGGTCGCTTCGCAACCCAACGGGGATAAATCCCCTCGCCACAGGGCCCAGTTCCAAATCTGGTTTTAAGCAGTCCAGGGAGACTTGCGGATGACCTCAACAAAGTTCATCGGCCGAAACCCCGGCTCCTGATCCACCAGCACATCAGTCTTCACATTGCCAAACGTCGTCTGCGGGCGATGGCGCAAGCCATCGGCGAACGCGCAGATGATGCATTCCTTGAAACCCTCCCCACGCGGATGCGCATGCACCACGGCTTCGCGCTGCACGCTGCTGAACGCCGCGTAATCGATGCCCAGCACGTCCATCTCCACCCCGGCGGTCACCAGTGCTACGGTCGGGCGCAGATGCCTGGGCACGCCCGGCGTGGTGTGCAACGCGATCGACAGCCAGACTTGCTCGATGTCGTCGTCGCTCAGCCCGTACGGCTTGAGAAAGGCTGCGGCGGCATTTGCGCCGTCCACTTCGAAGCGCTCGTCATCGCTGCGATGGCCTGCGACCAGACCAAGGTCGTGGAACATTGCGCCGACGTACAGCAGCTCCCGGTTATAGGCCAGTTGCTGGCGCTCGCCGCTCAAGGCGCCGAACAGAAACACCCGGCGCGAGTGGTGATAAAGCAGGTCGGATTCGATGTCGCGAATGTACTCGGTGGTGGCCCGGGCGAGGGCGCTGTCAGGGATCTTGATGCCGGCGATGGTGCTGGTCATAACGGTTTCCTCGTCGAAAACGCCGTCGTGGCGCTGCTGGGAAAAGTCTGTTCCCCGCGCGCCAAGCGAACAATCGAGTCATGGCTGCGATCCTTGCCAATCCGCCTGCAAATCGTGCCAAGCTCACTTGTCGGGTGTGGGACCGGCAAGGGTGGCTCGATCAACAAGCCCGGCACGGCCCATGTGGGAGCGAGCCTGCTCGCGAAGGCAGTGTGTCATTCGACAGCTATGTTGCGGGTGATGGCCTCTTCGCGAGCAGGCTCGCTCCCACAGGTTTGTGTGTTTGTCACAGGTATTGAGGACGTTTGAGCCATGAACAAATCCGTCGCCATTGTGGTGTTCCCCGGCGTGCAGTCACTGGACGTCAGCGGCCCCATGGACGTGTTCGCCGAAGCCAACCGCTTTCTTGCGCCGCAGGATCACTATCGCTTGCAAGTGATCGGCGTCGAGCACGGGCCGATGGCCTGTTCCAACGGAATGAGCCTGAACGCCCACTGCCACTTCGGCGAAGCAACGGATAGCCCCGACCTGTTGCTGGTCGCCGGCGGCCCGCAATTGCCATTCATGGATTTCGGCCCCACGTTCGACGCCTGGCTGCGCGATGCCTGTGGCCGCGCCCGGCGTTGCGGCTCGATCTGCAACGGCGCGTTCATGCTCGCCCGCGCCGGTTTGCTGGAAGGGCGCACTGTCACCACGCACTGGAACGATGCCGGGGCGTTGGCGCATTTGTGCCCGACCACGCGGGTCGAGGCGGACCGCCTGTACGTCGAGGATGGCGCGCTCTACACCTCGGCCGGGGTCACGGCGGGGATCGATCTGTCGCTGTACCTGCTGGCGCGCGACCACGGTGCCGAGGTCGCGCTGAGTGTGGCGAAACGGCTGGTGGTGTTCACCCAGCGCTCGGGCGGGCAATCGCAGTTCAGCCCGTTCCTCACGCCGCATGCCGAGCCGACGTCAGCGGTGGCGTTGGTGCAGTTGTATGTGCTGGCCAATCTCACCGGCGACCTGACGATTGCCGATCTGGCCAATGCGGCGAACATGAGTGCGCGCAATTTTTCCCGGGTATTCACGCGGGAAGCCAAAGTGACCCCGGCGGAGTTTGTCGAACGGGCGCGGGTGGATGCGGCGCGGGTGATGCTGGAAAGCACCACGGCGCCCCTGAAAACCGTGGCGTATCAGTGCGGGTTTCGTGATGCGCAGCATATGCGCAGTGTGTTCAACCGGCGGCTTGGGGTGACGCCGCAGCAGTTTCGGATGAATTTTGCGCTGAATGTTTGATCCGGGCTTGAGCTCGAAAGCCCTCACCCCAGCCCTCTCCCAGAGGGAGAGGGAGCCGATTGCAGTGTCTGGCGTGTTACATCGACCTGAAAGACCTTATCGATTATGGATTCGGCGCCAATCTTTCGCGTCGGCGTTTCTCATGAATATCCCCCAATCGGTCCCCTCTCCCAGAGGGAGAGGGAGCCGATTGCAGTGTCTGGCGTGTTACATCGACCTGAAAGACCTTATCGATTATGGATTCGGCGCCAATCTTTCACGTCGGCGTTTCTTATGAATATCCCCCAATCGGTCCCCTCTCCCTCTGGGAGAGGGCTAGGGTGAGGGGCTCTTCAGGGCTTGCGCGCAGGCAACAGCTTCAACGTACTGCGCGTATTCGCCAGCACCTCTTCCTCACTGAAATGCGCCTGCACATAGATACCCTCCACATACGCCTCGGCCTGGTCGTCATAGTGACTGTCCAGTGGCACGCCACTCTGGCCGACCGGGTTGATCGTCAGGCCATGCACCGGATCGGCGAAATCCACCAGACGTCGCGTCGACGGTCCATAGGTCACCGGCCATGGCGCCGGGCCGATTTTTGCCGAGAGGTTGTTCGGCACTTCGTGGCTGCCCGGCGCTGCGAACGGGCCGACGTTGAACAGGCGATCCAGCGGCTTCTGCTGCCCCAGCGGATGGCCGTGGGTGAGGGTGTGCGCAGCGCCCCACTGCCAACCGGCCACGTTATCGCCGAGGGTGAGTTTCAGATGCGCCATGCTTGCCGCCCACGCCGTGCGCACGACATCGGCGCGGGTTTCTCTGGCCGGCGTGCTGCGATTGTCCCACCACGGTGAATCCGCCTTGGCCGCCAGGCGTGGCAGCGCGGAGTCGATCACCCGCGTCGACAGCAGTGTTTCGAAGAAGTCATTGCCCAACTCATCGCGCATCGCCGCATCGGCCAGGTCGTAGAGGAACTGGTTGAACACCGTCGCGCTGATCGAATTCAGCGGATAGTCGCCGGGCCACTGCGCCAGTTGCTCGACCAGTTTCAGCTGCGCCGGATCACTGACCACCTCACGCAACACCGGCAACAGTGGCGCCAACAGACGCGGGCCGTAACCGGTCGCCGTGCCCAGTTGCAGTTGCTGGTTGGCCTCGTTGCTCCACTTCATCCGGTTGTCGCTGAGCTGACGATCAAGCTGCTGACCGCGATCGGCAAGATTGTAATAACCGGGAATCTCCATGCCGGTCGGCGACACGGGCTGGAAGTTGGCCGAGACGATATAGCCGCGCGCCGGGTTCTCTTCCTGCGGGTTGGCGCTGAACGGGTAATAGCCGTCCTTGTCCGCCTCAGGCGTGCTGCCGTCGAGAATGAAGCCCGGTTTCACCCCGGCCGGACGTTTGGGCAGCAGGGCCGAGGCCCACCAGGCGATATCGCCTTTGGCGTTGGCGTACACCAGATTCAGGCCCGGCGCCTGTACCTTGGCCGCCGCCGCGCGAGCCTTGGCCAAGGTGTCGGCGCGGTTGAGCTGGTAGAAACCTTCGAGGATCGGGTTCGGCGTTTCGAGGAACGCCCACCACATCGCAATCGGGGTTTTGCCGGCAGCGCTGCCGAGCGCATCGTTGACGATCGGCCCATGGGGCGACTGGCGCAAGGTGATCGTCACCGGCGCCTGGCCTTTCACATTGATCTGCTGCTCGCTGACGAGCAGGTCGGTCCACTGGCCGCGATACCAGACCTGATTGGGGTTGTCCGGGTTGACCTTCTCGGCGATCAGGTCGAGATCGTCGTTCTGGAACATGGTCAGGCTCCAGCCGAAATCGAGGTTGTGTCCCAGAAACGCGAACGGCACCAGCGCCTGATGATGGCCGTACAACTCGAAACCCGGCGCCGACAGCTGCGCCTCGTACCACACCGACGGCACCGAAAAGCGAATATGCGGATCGCCGGCCAGCAACGGCTTGCCACTCTGGCTGCGGCTGCCGGCAATCACCCAGGCGTTGCTGCCTTCAAACTGCGGCAGGCCGTTGTCGAGCAGCGCCTGTTCGCTGAGGCGGGCGAGGGCGGTGAGGTCCTGCCAGTCGCCGGCGGCGAGGGCCGGTGCGTGCCGGGTGTGATCGGTGGCCAGAACGCCTTTGGCCTGCCAGTCGAGATCGAACACATCGAGGTAATCGGCGCCGAGCTGATCGCGTACGTAGGTCAGCAGCGGCTCGGTGCGAAACGCGGCGGCAAAGCTGTAGGCCATGTAACCGGCGACGCTGATGCTGTCTTCGGCCGTGAACGGCCGCTTGGGGATGCCCAGCACGTCGAACTCGATCGGCGCGGCGTGGCTGTCCTGATATTGGTTGATGCCATCCAGATAGGCTTGCAGGCCCTTCCATGCCGGCGACTGCTTGTCGAGGCTGGCGACGTAACTGGCCGCACGCTCGCGAATGCGCAGGCTGCGAAACAGCTTGTCGGTGTCGAGCAGTTTCGGCCCGAGCACTTCAGCCAGTTCACCGCGGGCGAGGCGGCGCATGGCTTCCATCTGGAACAGGCGGTCCTGCGCGTGCACATAACCGAGGGCGCGATAGAGGTCGGTTTCGTTCTCGGCGCGGATATGTGGCACACCGCGCTCGTCGTAGCGCACGGTCACCGAGCCTTGCAGGTTGCGCAGTTCCACCTGGCCCTGGCGCGTCGGCTGCTTGCTGTAGAGATAGCCGCCGGCGACGCAGAGCAGGACAACGATGAGCAGGGCAACAACGGTGAACGCACGCTTCATGGTGACTCCTTGTGCAGGCGGGAGGGCCGCCCATCGGGCTGCAAACATTTAGCACAGAGCATCTGTGCGCTGCAGCGCTGTCCTTGAAAAGTCCGGAATGCCTTACTTTGCCTCCACCGACCACGGGCAATAACAACCCACCGCCAAGGTATGCGTGGCATTCACCGGCCGATCTTCCGTCAGCGCATGCAGGATCGGTTCGATAAAGCTGTTGCTGGAGTTGCAGGTCAGGCCTTCGCTGTACGGGCCGAAGTAGGCGAGTTTGCCGCTACGATCCCAGATCGCCACGGCGGGGCTGGCGGGGATCTGTTCGGCGCCGGGCAGGACGATGATGGTTTTCAGGCTGGCGAGGGTGGCGGGCAACTGGCCGTGGCTGCCGGGTTTTTGTACGGCAAAGAACTCCACGCCGAGAGGACCGAACTGTTCGACCATCTCGCTCAGGTGCTGTTGATTGCCGACGTTGCACGGGCACGCCGGATCCCAGAAGTGCACGAAGCGGATATTGCCCGGCCCGGCGAGGTTGTCCGGCAGGCGCAGCGGGTCGCCGGAAAATACCGCCGTATGTTCGCTGAACGCGCGCAGATAGCGGCCCTGAAACCAGTCATACGCCGCCCACAGCACCCCGGCGCAGATCAGCGCGAGCAGGCTGGCGAACAGTGCGGTGCGGTAGGGCGAACGCATGGTTTTCGATCCTCGAAAGGCCGGCTAGCTTGCCATGTCTGCCTCTACAGATGAATATCGCAGGCCGATAAAGTCCGTTTCCCGCTCTGGAATACCCGCATGCCTGATACTTTCGACCCCGATCATTTACGCGCGAGCCTCAAGCCATTGGCCGAGTGGCAGCCGTTATCGGATGAGGCGAAGGCTTACCAGCGCTTCTACAAGACCGACTTTGCCGAGCGCGATGTCTGGCGCGGCATGGGCCGTTTCGAGGTCGATGGCTACGAGCTGGTCAGCCATTGCTGGTGGCCGGAGAAGGTCAAGGCGACGCTGTTTCTGCTGCACGGTTACTACGATCACATCGGCCTGTACCGGCATGTGATCGAGTGGGCGCTGGATCAGGATTTTGCCGTGATCGCCTGCGACCTGCCGGGGCACGGATTGTCGAGCGGGCCACGGGCGAGCATTCGTGATTTCGCGGAATACCAGCATATGTTGCAGGCGCTGTTTGCTGAAGCGAACTCGATCGCGCTGCCGCAGCCTTGGCATTTGTGCGGGCAGAGCACCGGCGGCGCGATTGTCGTCGATCATCTGCTCAATCATGGCGAGAACAGCCCGGCGCAGGGGCAAGTGATTTTGCTGGCGCCGTTGGTGCGGCCGAGGGCGTGGGGCTGGTCGCAGTTGAGTTATTACCTGCTGCGGCCGTTTGTACGCGGGGTCGCGCGACGCTTCAGCGAGAACTCCAACGATCCGGATTTTCTGCCGTTTCTGCAGGCCGATCCGTTACAGCCAAGGCGTCTGCCGACGAAATGGGTGGGCGCGCTTTCACGCTGGATCATCCGCGTCGAGCACGCGAAAAAAAGCCCGCGGCGGCCGCTGATCGTTCAGGGGCAGGCGGACATGACTGTCGACTGGCAGCACAATCTGCAAGTATTGAAATGGAAATTCGACCGGCCGCAGATTCTGCTGTTGGCCGAGGCACGGCATCACCTGGCCAATGAAACGGCGGAGATGCGTGAAGAGTATTTCGAATTCTTGAGCAAGCGGATCAGGGGCAGGAATCTGTAGTGCCTGGGAGGGCCTCTTCGCGAGCAGGCTCGTTCCCACAGGGGAATGCGTTACAACTGTGGGAGCGAGCTTGCTCGCGAAGGCGGCTTATCTGGCGACGAAGATTATTGGCCGACCGCCAACCCCGCCCGAATCGCCGCCAGTGCCGCCTGGTAGTAAGCCTTGCCCTCGGTTGACTCGGCAAACGTCGCAAATTCTTCCAGCTCTTCATCCGACAAATCGCGATACACGTAGAGCAACGTGTTGTTCAGGTCAGCGCCAATCTGATCCATCAGCCGCTGGCGCTGACCGTTCAACATGCCCTGTGCCTGTCCACCGCCGAGCAGTCCCGGGATCATCGAACTCAAACTGTCCGCCGCCACGCCGGCGATCGCCAGACTCACCTCGGCACCAGCCTCACGGGCCGGCAGAGCCTGGGCGAGATGGCCGATGATCAGCAAACGACTGTCGCTGGCCTGCATCTTCGGCAGGCCCTGGGCATTTTTCGCCAGTTGATCGCGACGGGTTGCGAGCAATTCGGCGGCGACGATTTTCTTGCCCAGCGGTGACTGGAAGAAGGTCAGCGCCGGTTTCGGGTCGGCGAGTTTCTGCCGCAGTTGCGCTTCGGCACGCTGATCCATGGCCTGCGCGGCGAAGCGTTGATTGCTGTTGTTGACCAGCGCCTGAAACACCGCAGGCGGCAGGCTGTTCTGATAGCGCTGCTGGGCGGCGCTCAGGGCATCGTTGAAATGCGCGCGTTGTTCTGGCCAGCCGGCGACCTTGTACAACTGGTCGTGGCCGTCCGCCCAGGCGGGCAATACGCAGAACATCAACAGTGAAAAAAGCAAACGGCGCATAGGGACTCCTGTCAGCAGCGGACTATTGTCCGTGCGGTGCCGGTACTTGTCGAGAATTCGTAGCAAGGCGCTGCGTGGCTCTGTCGGATTTGTTGCCGTCGGCATACTATGCGCGCCATGCCGATATCCTCTGAACACCCGCTGCTGTTACGCATTGTCGACGACCTGGCCGAACACGGCTGGTCGCAGCAGAACATCTTCCTGCCCGCCGATCTGACCCGGGCGCTGGCGGCCGAGTGCCGTAAACGTGAAGCCGAAGGTGAGCTGGCGCCGGCGGCGGTCGGACGCGGGCCGTTTTCGGAAATTCGCGAGGGTATCCGCGGCGATCACATCCAGTGGATCGATCCGGGGCAGGCCGACGCCACTGACCGTTACCTGAGCCTGATGGACAGTCTGCGCGAGGCACTCAATCGCGGTCTGTTTCTGGGCCTGGAAGATTTCGAATGCCATTTCGCCCTGTACCCGCCCGGCGCGTTTTACCTCAAGCACGTTGACCGCTTTCGCGATGATGACCGGCGCATGGTGTCGGCGGTGATCTACCTCAACGAGGCCTGGCTGCCGGAGGACGGTGGCCAGTTGCGCATGTATCTGGGCGATGAACGCGTGCACGACGTACAGCCTACCGGCGGCTGTCTGGTGGTGTTTCTCTCCGGCGAGGTGCCCCACGAAGTGATGCCGGCCCATCGCGAGCGCTTGTCGCTGACTGGCTGGTTCCGTCGCCGTGGCAACGAGCCGTTCTGAACATGGAAAAGATCCTGGTCAGTCGCTGCCTGTTGGGCCATCGCGTGCGTTATGACGGTGGCGCGAGCGGGCCGTTTGATCTGCTTGAGCAGTGGATCGAAGAAGGGCGGGTAGTGCCGTTGTGTCCTGAGGTGGCGGGTGGATTGCCGACGCCGCGGGCGGCGGCGGAGATTCCCGGCGGGCAGGGCGGTCAGGTGCTGGATGGCATTGCCGCAGTCATCACTACTGATGGCGAGGATGTCAGCGCGCAGTTTCTCGAGGGGGCGCGGCAAGCGCTGGAACTGGTGCAAAAGCACGGCATTCGGGTGGCGGTGCTCAAGGCGAACAGTCCGTCTTGCGGGAATTTGCTGACGTATGACGGCACCTTCAGTGGGGTCAAAGTCAGTGGCGAAGGGGTGACGGCGGCGTTGCTCAAGCGTCATGGGGTTCGGGTTTTCAGTGAGCTTGAGCTGGCTGAGGCGGCGGTGACTCTGGCGGCTTTGGACTGATCCGCCATCGTTGCCCTCACCCCAGCCCTCTCCCGGGGGGAGAGGGGGCCGACCGAGGTGTCTGGCGCTGTCCATCGAACTGAAAGACCTTGGCGACCAGGGATTCGACAAAGCCATGATCAGTCGATTTCGGATTCGGTATAGCAATCCCAAGTCGGCGTACCTCTAAAGCATCCCCGGATCAGTTCCCTCTTCCTCCGGGAGAGGGTTAGGGTGAGGGGCTCTTACGGTTTCAACCACTTCTCGGACAGCGCCGCCAACCGCCCATCCGCCTTGATCCGTTCCAGCGCGCTCTTGAGGCTGGCCTGAAACGCCGGGTTGCCCTTCTGAAACGGGATCGCCAGCTCGACCGGCGCCGCCGCTTTCGGTTTCTCTTCGGTCAACGCCTGCACCAGCACCATCGGCCGCGGCGTCTCGTCCTTCTTCGCCAGCAATTGCCCGTCGACCTGGCCGTACGGCTCGCTGAAGTCGAAACGATCCTTGAGTTCGGGTGTCAGTGCTATGTGGTTGAGCGCGACGTCGTACTTGCCGCTTTCAACGCCCTGGAGCAGGTCACCCTCATCGGTGACGATGAAATCGGCGCGTACATCCAGCTCTTTGGCCAGAAGTTGCCCAAGCTCGACCTCGAACCCTGTAAGGGTGTCGCCTTCCTTGTAATTGAAGGGCGGTGTATTAGCCTCAAGGGCTATACGAAGCTCGCCACGGTCGTTGACGTCATCAATCAGTTCGGCGTGAGCCAGCGGGCTCAGAAGGGGTAGCAGGCAGATCAGGCCAGGCAGCAGGCGCATGGTCACTCCTTTGAAATCATTATCGCGACGCTCTGATTCAGGCTCGCTTTGCTATGGTTGTCGAGTGCCTTCGACAACGAATGGTCATGAAGTTGTCATGACCGTGCGGATTTTACGGAAAAACTGGAGAAGAAAATGAAAAGCTTTATGTCACGTGCAGCGTTGGCCGGTGTGCTGATGGGTGTTTCGGTGCTGGCCAGTGCGGCGACACCGGCGCCGAAGGATGCTGAAGTGTTCATCGTTTCTCCCGAGGACGGCGCCACCGTCTCGCAGGAATTCAAGGTCAAGTTCGGCGTCAAGAACATCGCGCTGGCCCCAGCGGGTGACACCACCAAGAACACCGGCCACCATCACCTGCTGATCGACGTCGACGACCTGCCGGCCGAAGGCGCGCCGATCCCGACTGACGCCCATCACATGCATTTCGGCAAGGCGCAGACCGAAGCCACGATCAAACTGGCCCCCGGCAAGCACACCTTGCAACTGATCCTCGGCGACAGCGGCCACATGCCGTTCGACCCATCGATCGTTTCGGAAAAAATCACGGTCAACGTGAAATAAAAAAAGGGAGCCCTGCGGGGCTCCCTTTTTTTATTCAGCTTCAAGTGGCTAGCTGCAAGCGGCAAGGTAAAGCAAAAGCGCTGTTCACTTGCCGCTAGTAGCTTGAAGCTTGCCGCTGCTTCTTCAGAAGAGAACACGGCTACGGATAGTACCGTTGACGTGTTGCAGCTTCTCTTGCGCCAGCTCCGAGTATTCGGCGTCGACGTCGATTACCACGTAGCCAACCTTCTCGTTGGTCTGCAGGAACTGACCGGAGATGTTGATGCCGTTTTCGGCGAAGACCTTGTTGATCTCGCTCATCACACCCGGGATGTTCTCGTGGATGTGCAGCAGGCGGTGCTTGCCAGGGTGAGCCGGCAGGGCCACTTCCGGGAAGTTGACCGACGACACCGAAGTACCGTTGTCGCTGTACTTGACCAGTTTCTCTGCCACTTCCAGACCGATGTTGGCTTGCGCTTCGGCGGTCGAGCCACCGATATGCGGGGTCAGGATCACGTTGTCGAGGCCACGCAGCGGGCTTTCGAACTCTTCGTCGTTGGAGCGTGGTTCCACCGGGAACACGTCGATGGCCGCGCCGATCAGGTGCTTGTCCTTGATCGCGTCCGCCAGGGCGTCGAGCTCGACCACGGTGCCACGTGCAGCGTTGATCAGGATGCCGCCCTTTTTGATGGCGCGGATTTCCTTCTCGCCGATCATCCACTGAGTTGCGGCGGTTTCCGGCACGTGCAGGGTGACGATGTCGGACATGCCCAGCAGCTCGTGCAGGTTGTTGACCTGCGTGGCGTTGCCCAGTGGCAACTTGGTCACGGTGTCATAGAAGAACACCTGCATGCCCAGACCTTCAGCCAGCACCGACAGCTGAGTGCCGATCGAGCCGTAGCCGACAATGCCCAGCTTCTTGCCGCGGATCTCGAACGAGTTGGCGGCGGACTTGATCCAGCCGCCACGGTGGCAGGATGCGTTCTTCTCAGGGATGCCGCGCAGCAGCAGGATCGCTTCGGCCAGCACCAGTTCCGCTACGGAACGGGTGTTGGAGTACGGCGCGTTGAACACGGCAATACCGCGCTCGCGGGCCGCACTGAGGTCAACCTGGTTGGTGCCGATGCAGAAACAGCCGACCGCGACCAGTTTCTTCGCGTGATCGAAGATCTCTTCGGTCAGTTGCGTGCGCGAGCGGATGCCGATGAAGTGAGCGTCAGCGATCTTTTCCTTGAGCTGGGCTTCCGGCAAGGAACCAGTCAGGTATTCGATGCTGGTGTAGCCCGCCGCCTTGAGGACGTCGACAGCCGATTGGTGGACGCCTTCGAGAAGAAGGAACTTGATCTTGCTCTTATCGAGAGAAGTCTTGCTCATCTGCGTAAACCTGTATCCCGGAGAAAAATGGCAGGGAGGGAGCAGCCTGGAGCTGACCCGCACGGCAACAAAGCCGTCACCGCGGATCTGGCCTTGGGCACTGTCCTGCGGGGTCGGTATGCTAGCATAGCCACCCCGCTAAACACTCATTCCTGCGACGTGAAGCGTTCTCAGGATGACCATGAATTGTTCGAGAGTTCTGTCGATGACCAATCCTGCGCTGATTGATGAACTGAAGACCCTGGTTGAGCCTGGCAAAGTCCTCACCGACGCCGACTCCCTGAACACTTACGGCAAGGATTGGACCAAGCACTTCGCCCCGGCGCCGAGCGCCATCGTGTTTCCCAAGACCATCGAGCAAGTGCAGGCCGTGGTGCGTTGGGCCAATACCCACAAAATTGCGCTGGTGCCGTCCGGCGGGCGCACCGGGTTGTCCGCCGCTGCGGTGGCGGCCAATGGCGAAGTGGTGGTTTCGTTCGATTACATGAACCAGATTCTCGACGTCAACCTCACCGACCGCACCGCCGTGTGCCAGCCGGGTGTGGTCACCGAGCATCTGCAGAACGTCGCCGAAGAGAACGGCTTGTACTATCCGGTCGACTTCGCCTCGGCGGGTTCCAGCCAGATTGGCGGCAACATCGGCACCAATGCCGGCGGGATCAAAGTGATTCGCTACGGCATGACCCGCAACTGGGTGGCCGGCATGAAAGTCGTCACCGGCAAGGGCGACGTGCTCGAGCTGAACAAGGACCTGATCAAGAACGCCACCGGTTACGACCTGCGCCAGCTGTTCATTGGCGCCGAAGGCACCCTCGGTTTCGTTGTCGAAGCGACCATGCGCCTTGATCGCGCACCGAAAAACCTCACGGCGATGGTCCTCGGCACCGCCGATTTCGATTCGATCATGCCGGTTCTGCACGCCTTCCAGGGCAAGCTTGACCTGACCGCGTTCGAATTCTTCTCCGACAAGGCCCTGGCCAAAGTCATGGGGCGCGGTGACGTGCCGGCGCCTTTTGAAACCGAGTGCCCGTTCTACGCCCTGCTGGAATTCGAAGCGACCACCGAAGAAGTGGCCAACAGCGCGCTGGAGACCTTCGAACACTGCGTAGAACAGGGCTGGGTGCTCGACGGCGTGATGAGCCAGAGCGAAACCCAGTTGCACAACTTGTGGAAGCTGCGCGAGTACATCTCCGAAACCATTTCCCACTGGACGCCGTACAAGAACGACATCTCGGTGACCGTTTCCAAGGTGCCAGCGTTCTTGCGTGAAATCGATGCGATCGTTGGCGAGCACTATCCGGATTTCGAGATCGTCTGGTTCGGCCACATCGGCGACGGCAACCTGCACCTGAACATCCTCAAGCCGGAAAACCTGAGCAAGGACGAGTTCTTCGCCAAGTGCGCCACCGTCAACAAGTGGGTGTTCGAAACCGTCGAGAAATACAACGGCTCGATCTCGGCCGAGCACGGCGTCGGTATGACCAAGCGTGATTACCTGACCTACAGCCGCTCGCCGGCCGAGATCGAGTACATGAAAGCGGTCAAGGCAGTGTTCGACCCGAACGGCATCATGAACCCGGGCAAGATTTTCCCGGTTTGATCGGTAATCTCTGTTGAATCAATAAAGGCAGGAGTCGGTAAATGAGCTATCAGCACCAGTACGTCGACGGCACGCGCATTCACTTCCCGATCGGGAAAGTCGTGTGCATTGGCCGCAATTACGCCGAACACGCCAAGGAACTGGACAACCCGGTGCCGACCGAGCCGCTGCTGTTCATCAAGCCGGGCAGTTGCGTGGTGCCGCTGGAAGGCGGGTTCAGCATTCCGACCGAGCGTGGTTCAGTGCACTACGAAGCGGAAATCGCCGTGTTGATCGGCAAACCGCTGTCGACCAAGCCGAGCCGCGAAGAAGTCCTCGATGCGATCTCCGGCTTCGCGCCGGCGCTGGACCTGACCCTGCGCGACAAGCAGGCCGAGCTGAAAGCCAAGGGCCTGCCGTGGGAAATCGCCAAGTCGTTCGACGGCGCGGCGGTGATCGCGCCGTTCGTG
This sequence comes from Pseudomonas mercuritolerans, assembly GCF_025706525.1. Taxonomy (NCBI): domain Bacteria; kingdom Pseudomonadati; phylum Pseudomonadota; class Gammaproteobacteria; order Pseudomonadales; family Pseudomonadaceae; genus Pseudomonas; species Pseudomonas mercuritolerans. Next base: position 309,854 of record NZ_JAMSHA010000002.1, on the reverse strand, counting down.
GTCGGCAGCACCTTCGCTGACCTGACCGACATCGGCATCCGCCTGATCATCAACGGCGAAGTGCGCCAGGACGGCAACAGCAGCGCGATGCTCAACCCTATCGTGCCGATGATCCAGCACATGGCCGGCTGCTTCTCGTTGCAGGCCGGTGACGTGATCCTCACCGGCACGCCAGTGGGCGTCGGCCCGCTGAACGTCGGCGATGAAATCGTCCTCGAACTGCCGGGGGCGAGCAGCTTCAGCAGCAGCGTGCGCTAACCGCAGACCCCCTTGTAGGGGGTGAGCTTTGTGGTGAGGGGGATTTAGCGAAACGTCGCACCGCCCCGTTGGACTGCGCAGCAGGCCCCTCTTCAAGATCAAGAGGGGCGCGCTTCGCGCGCCAACGGGGATAAGTCCCCTCGCCACAAGTGTGTTTCTGGCAAACGAACACGCCAATCCCGCCATTTGCCGTTTTTTTCACATCCTCTCTGGATAATTCCCGCGATTCTGGCGTCTCAGCCGGCCTCTTGTGCTATTACCCTTGGCCTGAATTAACGGAACGCATCCTTTGATGGCATCTCCAACTCAGCAAAAAACCACCCTCCGATCCCGCTTCGTCCTGCGCTGGTATGTCTGGCTGTTGCTGGTCATCGCCGCAGCCTATGGGCTGGCGTTCGCCATGCATTGGGATGATCGCGGCGTGCTGTGGGTGCTGGAGCGCTTCGAGAGCAAGGCCGAGCAGAAGGAGAGCGTCTGGCTGCCGGATTATCAGGTGGTGATCGATGCCAAGCCGCTGCCGGGCATGGAAAAGGACGAAGCTTCGGATCTGGCCTATAACCCGCAGACCAGGACCCTGTTTGCGGTGATGGGCAAGAATGCCTTCCTCGTCGAGCTGACGCTGCAGGGCGACGTGTTGCGCAAAATGCCGCTGGTGGGCTGGAGCAATCCTGAAGGCCTGACGGTCATGGAAAACGGTTTGCTGGCCATTGTCGATGAGCGTGAGCATACCTTGTCGATCGTCAAGATCGACGCCGCGACTCGTGAGCTGAACATTGCCGACTTCCCGAAATACGATCTCGGGCCGTCGAAAGACCAGAACAAGGCTTTTGAAGCCATCACCTGGGACCCGCGCAATCATCAATTGATCCTGGGTGAGGAGCGCCCGCCAGCGCTGTTCACCTGGAAAAGCGATGGCAGCCAGACCCTGCAGGGCGACAAGCAGAAGCTGGCCAGCGATCAGCTGGATCTGCGCAACCTGTCGGCGCTGGCCGTCGATCCGCGCACTGGCCATCTGCTGGTGCTGTCGGCGGATTCACACCTGTTGCTCGAGCTCGACGAGGCCGGCAAGCAAGTCAGCTTCATGACGTTGCTTGGCAATTTCAACGGTCTGAAAGACACCATCCCCCGCGCCGAAGGCATGACCATGGACGAGGACGGCACGCTGTACATGGTCAGCGAACCGAACCTGTTCTACCGATTCGAAAAACACCGGTAATGCCTTCCCTGTAGGAGCTGCCGCAGGCTGCGATCTTTTGATCTTGCTTGTGAAAGTCAAAATCAAAAGGTCGTCCGATCGCAGCCCGAGCCTTCGGCAGCTCCTGCGGGGCTTGGCTTGCGATCTGAGGCAAGTGGCCATTAAGCTTCAATTCAGACGGGCGTGATATTTCATCGGCCTGTCATGAATCCGAGCCTGCCTGAATGCGTCGACTTGCCCGCCCCAAACCGCTGATCCTCGTCCTGTTGATGATTGTCCTGATCGCGTTGATCGCGATCGGCCAATACCTGCGCCTGTTCGAGCGCGCCTGGTTCAACCTGCACACGCTGTGGCAACCGGTGAGCAGCGAGGCGATCGGCCTGGATCAATATCGGGTGACCATCGAAGCGCGACCGATCGACGGGCTCGACGATGACGTCTCGGCGCTGACCTACGATCCGGTGCGCAAAAGCCTGTTCACCGTGACCAACAAGAATTCCGAACTGATCGAACTGTCGCTGGAAGGCAAGATTCTACGGCGCATCGCTCTGGTGGGGTTTGGCGATCCGGAAGCCGTCGAGTACATCAGCGCCGACACCTACGTGATCACCGACGAGCGTCAGCAACGCCTGATCAAGATCCACCTTGAAGCCGACACCACTTTTCTCGATGCCGAAGATGCGGAGCAAATGACCCTCGGCGTGCACATGTCCGGCAACAAGGGTTTCGAAGGGCTGGCGTACGATTCAGTGGGCAAGCGGCTCTTCGTGGCCAAAGAGCGCGACCCGATGCTGATCTACGAGGTCCACGGCTTTCCGCACTTCAAACCGGACAAGACCTACGCGGTGCACGTGATCAACAACCCCAAGCGCGATGCCGGAATGTTTGTGCGTGATCTGTCGAGTCTGCAGTACGACGAACGCAGCGGGCACTTGCTGGCACTGTCGGACGAGTCGCGGTTGATTATCGAGCTGGATGTCGACGGGCGCCCCTTGAGCACCATGTCGATCAGCGGCGGGCGTCAGGGTTTGCAGAAAACCGTGCCGCAGGCGGAGGGAATTGCGATGGATGATGACGGCACGTTGTACCTGGTGAGCGAGCCGAATCTGTTTTACGTATTCAAGAAGCCCACACAAAACTGACCAACACCACAAAACACTGTGGGAGCGAGCCTGCTCGCGAAGGCGGTTGATCAGTCTCTGAATATGTTGACTGACCCGACGCTTTCGCGAGCAGGCTCGCTCCCACAGGTTTATTTATCAGCCCAAGGCAAGTGGGCAGTCTGTTACTCAGCCTTCAGGGTTTTCACGCCTTCACTGGTACCCAGCAACAACAGATCCGCCGGGCGCGCAGCGAACAGTCCGTTGGTGACCACGCCGACGATGGCATTGATCTGCGCTTCCAGCTCCACCGGGTTGGTGATTTGCAGGTTGAACACGTCGAGGATGATGTTGCCGTTGTCGGTCAATACGCCTTCGCGGTAGACCGGGTCGCCACCGAGTTTCACCAGTTGGCGGGCAACGTGGCTGCGGGCCATCGGGATGACTTCCACCGGCAGCGGGAACTCGCCGAGTACCGGCACCAGTTTGCTGGCGTCGGCGATGCAGATGAAAGTCTTGGCCACGGCGGCGACAATCTTTTCGCGGGTCAGGGCCGCGCCGCCGCCCTTGATCAGGTTCAGGTGCGCATCGCTTTCATCGGCGCCGTCGACGTAGAACTCCAGATCGCTGACGGTATTCAGCTCATACACCGGAATCCCATGGCCCTTGAGGCGCGCGGCGGTGGCTTCGGAGCTGGCGACCGCGCCATCGAACGCGCCCTTGTGCTGGGCCAGTGCATCGATGAAGCAGTTGGCGGTGGAGCCGGTGCCGACGCCGACGATGCTCTTGTCGTCGAGTTTCGGCAGGATGAAGTCGACGGCGGCCTGGGCCACGGCCTGTTTGAGTTGATCCTGGGTCATGCGGGCTCCGGAAGCGGGCAAGGGTTGGGCAGAAAGGCCGGCATTATAGGCCTCGCGGTGGTGAAGGTCATTGTCCTGTTGGCAGATCAAAAGATCGCAGCCTTCGGCAGATCCTACACTTTGGAATGCATTCCCACTGTAGGAGCTGCCGAAGGCTGCGATCTTTTCGGCGCGATAAAACCTCTGGATCCGTGTGGTCGCCCGGGCAAAAGCCGGGTTAGACTCCTTGGCCCTGCCCAACTCGCCCAGTGATGCTTTCCGATGCTCGAACAGTACGTCAAGAAGATCCTCACCTCGCGCGTTTATGACGTTGCCGTAGAAACCCCGCTGCAGAACGCCCGCCAGCTCTCCGAGCGGCTGGGCAACGACATCTGGCTCAAGCGCGAAGACTTGCAGCCGGTGTTCTCGTTCAAGATTCGCGGCGCCTACAACAAGCTGACCCAGCTCAGCGACGAGGAGCGCGCCCGAGGCGTGGTCACCGCGTCGGCGGGCAATCATGCGCAGGGTCTGGCGCTGGCGGCGAAAGTGTTGGGCGTCAAAGCCACCATCGTCATGCCCAAGACCACCCCGGAAATCAAGGTCGAAGGCGTGCGTTCGCGCGGCGGTAAAGTGGTGCTGCACGGTGACTCGTTCCCGGAAGCGCTGGCCTACTCGCTGAAACTGGTCGATGAAAAAGGCTACGTCTACATCCACCCGTACGACGATCCGCACACCATTGCCGGGCAGGGCACCGTGGCCATGGAAATCCTGCGTCAGCACCCGCAGCCGCTGGACGCAATTTTCGTCCCGGTCGGCGGCGGTGGGTTGATCGCCGGTATCGCGGCGTACGTGAAATACCTGCGTCCGGACATCAAGGTAATTGGCGTCGAACCGGACGACTCCAATTGCCTGCAAGCAGCGATGGCGGCGGGCGAGCGCGTGGTTCTGCCGACCGTCGGCATCTTCGCGGACGGCGTGGCGGTGGCACAGATCGGCCAGTACACCTTCGAGATCTGCAAGGATTACGTCGATGAAGTGATAACGGTCAGCACCGACGAGATCTGCGCGGCAATCAAGGATATCTACGACGATACCCGCTCGATCACCGAGCCTGCCGGCGCGCTGGGCGTGGCCGGGATCAAGAAGTATGTTGAGCAGCGTGGCGTCAGCGGCCAGACTTTCGTCGCCATCGACTCCGGTGCCAACGTCAACTTCGACCGCCTGCGCCACGTCGCCGAGCGCGCCGAGCTGGGCGAGGGTCGCGAAGCGATCATCGCCGTGACCATTCCGGAAAAGGCCGGCAGCTTCAAGGCGTTCTGCGAAGCCATCGGCAAGCGCCAGATCACTGAATTCAATTACCGCTACAACACCGGCAGCGAAGCGCACATCTTCGTCGGCGTGCAGACCCACCCGGACAACGACCCGCGCAGCGCCTTGCTGGCAAGCCTGACCGAGCAGGGTTTCCCGGTCATCGACCTGACCGACAACGAACTGGCCAAGCTGCACATCCGCCACATGGTCGGCGGCCGCGCGGCGCAGGTGGTCGATGAAGTGGTGCTGCGCTTCGAATTCCCGGAGCGCCCGGGCGCGCTGTTCAACTTCCTCAACAAGCTCGGCGGGCGCTGGAATATCTCGATGTTTCACTACCGCAATCACGGCGCAGCGGACGGCCGCGTGGTCGCCGGCCTGCAAGTGCCCCATGACGAGCGTCATCTGGTGCCGGCGGCATTGGCGGAAATCGGCTACCCGTATTGGGATGAAAGCGACAACCCGGCCTATCAGCTGTTTCTTGGCTAAGCGGCTACGCTGATGGGCATGGATCTACGGATGAGAACGACATGGAAACCCTGACCACCCTGAAAGTCCTTCACGTCGCGGCGACCGTGGTGATCCTCGTGAGCGGGCTGGGGCTCGCCGCCCTGACCTGGCGTAATCGCAGCGAAGGCCCGGCCAGTACGATGCGCCGTCCGTGGCTGTTCATCTGGTGTCTGATGCTGATCGGCATGCTCAGCATGCCTTTCACCGGCTGGTGGCTGGTGCACCTGGTTGGCTGGCCATTGGGGCAATTGTGGATTCTGGGGTCCAGCGTGATCTATGCCGTGGCCACGTTCAGTGCGGTCTGGCTGCTGGTCCGGCTGGATCGGCTGTGGACCAGCGGGGCGGGTAACCGCAAGTTCACTCTGGCGCTGGCGGTTGTCAGCGGCGTCGGATTTCTCGCCATAGCGGCGTTGATGGGGGCCAAGCCGGTTTAAGGCTGGAGACCGAGTCGATCCCATTCGCGAGCAAGCTCGCTCCCACAGGAGATTTGTCAATGACACCGATCCCATGTGGGAGCGAGCCTGCTCGCGAAGGCGATATCAGTCGCGCAACGAAATCACCGGCCAGCCACGCTTCTCGGCTTCGGCCCGCAGATTCGGATCAGGATCCACCGCCACCGGATTCGCCACCTGCTCCAGCAACGGCAGATCATTCATCGAATCACTATAGAAATAGCTGTCCTCAAGCGAATGCCCGGTCTCTTCCAGCCAGCGATTCAGGCGCGTGACCTTGCCTTCACGGAAACACGGAATGTCGGTGCTGCGCCCGCTGTAGCGGCCGTCGACCATTTCGCATTCGGTGGCAATCAGGGTTTCCACGCCCAGGCGCACAGCGATCGGCGCGGTGACGAAACGGTTGGTGGCGGTGATGATCACCAGTTTGTCGCCGGCATCGCGGTGTTTTTTCAGCAGCTCCAGTGCCTTGGGCAGCACGATCGGCTCAATGCAGTCGCGCATGTAATCGCTGTGCCAGGCGTCGAGCACGGCCATTTCGGTGCGGCCGAGAATTTCCAGGCAGAAGTTCAGGTAGGCGGCGTTGTCGAGCTTGCCGGCCAGGTAATCCTGATAGAACTCGTCGTTGCGCGCCTTGTAGGCGATCGGGTCGAGGAAGCCGCGCTCGCACAGATAATCGCCCCAGGCGTGATCGCTGTCGCCGCCCAGAAGGGTGTTGTCCAAATCGAATAAAGCCAGGCGCATTGCAGTTACCCGCTGAAAAGTCAGTAAAAAGGCGACAAGAATACGGTCTTTTCACAAGAGTGCACATAAGGTAGGAACCTTCGTTGCCGCCTCATCAAGCTTTGTGGAACAATGCGGCGACATGCGTTTGCGAGGTTGTTGCCGTGATCGACCCCGATGGTTTCCGCCCCAATGTCGGGATCATTCTGACGAATGACGCCGGCCAGGTGCTATGGGCTCGCCGTATCAATCAGGACGCCTGGCAGTTTCCGCAAGGGGGGATCAACCCCGAGGAGACGCCGGAAGACGCCTTGTACCGCGAGCTGAACGAAGAAGTTGGCCTGGAACGTGAAGATGTTGAAATACTGGCCTGTACCCGGGGCTGGTTGCGCTATCGTTTGCCGCAACGCCTGGTGCGTACCCACAGCCAACCGCTGTGCATCGGCCAGAAGCAGAAATGGTTTCTCCTGCGCCTGATCTCCAACGAGCAGCGGGTGCGGATGGATCTGACCGGTAAACCGGAGTTCGATGGCTGGCGCTGGGTCAGCTATTGGTATCCGTTGGGCCAGGTGGTGACATTCAAGCGCGAGGTGTATCGACGCGCTCTCAAAGAGCTTGCCCCGCGCCTTTTAGCGCGCGACTGACGACGGAGTTCGACCCCGAGCCATGCTCAATACGCTGCGCAAGATCGTCCAGGAAGTTAACTCCGCCAAGGATCTCAAGGCGGCGTTGGGGATTATTGTGTTGCGCGTCAAAGAGGCCATGGGCAGCCAGGTCTGCTCGGTCTACCTGCTTGATCCGGAAACCAACCGCTTCGTCCTGATGGCCACCGAGGGCTTGAACAAGCGCTCGATCGGCAAGGTCAGCATGGCCCCCAACGAGGGTCTGGTCGGTCTGGTCGGCACGCGTGAAGAACCCCTGAACCTGGAAAACGCTTCGGTTCACCCGCGCTATCGCTACTTCGCCGAAACCGGTGAAGAGCGTTACGCCTCGTTCCTCGGTGCACCGATCATTCACCACCGCCGCGTCGTCGGCGTGTTGGTCATCCAGCAGAAAGAACGCCGCCAGTTCGACGAAGGTGAAGAAGCCTTCCTCGTGACCATGAGCGCGCAGCTTGCCGGCGTGATCGCCCACGCCGAGGCCACCGGTTCGATCCGTGGTCTGGGCCGGCAGGGCAAGGGCATTCAGGAAGCCAAGTTCGTCGGCGTGCCGGGTTCACCCGGTGCGGCGGTCGGTACCGCCGTGGTCATGCTGCCGCCGGCGGACCTGGACGTGGTGCCGGACAAGACCATCACCGACATCAACGCCGAGCTGGCGCTGTTCAAGACCGCCATCGAAGGCGTGCGCGCCGACATGCGCGCCTTGTCCGCCAAACTCGCGACCCAGCTGCGCCCGGAAGAGCGCGCGCTGTTCGACGTCTACCTGATGATGCTCGACGATGCCTCGCTGGGCAGCGAAATCACCACCGTGATCAAGACGGGGCAGTGGGCTCAGGGCGCGCTGCGTCAGGTGGTCACTGAGCACGTCAACCGTTTCGAACTGATGGACGACGCCTACCTGCGCGAGCGTGCTTCGGACGTCAAAGACCTTGGCCGCCGTCTGCTCGCCTATCTGCAGGAAGAGCGTCAGCAGAACCTGGTCTACCCGGAAAAAACCATTCTGGTCAGCGAAGAGCTGACGCCGGCGATGCTCGGCGAGGTGCCGGAAGGCACGCTGGTCGGTCTGGTCTCGGTGCTCGGTTCGGGTAACTCCCACGTCGCGATTCTGGCCCGGGCCATGGGCATTCCGACGGTGATGGGCCTGGTCGACCTGCCGTACGCCAAGGTCGACGGCATCGAAATGATCGTCGACGGCACCCGTGGCGAGGTCTACACCAACCCCAGCGAAGTGCTGCGCAAGCAGTTCGCCGAGGTCGTTGAAGAAGAGAAACAACTGGCGCTGGGCCTCGACACCCTGCGCGACCTGCCGTGCGTGACCCTCGATGGTCACCGCATGCCGCTGTGGGTCAACACCGGCCTGCTCGCCGATGTGGCGCGGGCGCAGAAGCGTGGCGCCGAAGGGGTTGGTCTGTACCGCACCGAAGTGCCGTTCATGATCAACCAGCGCTTCCCGAGCGAGAAGGAACAGCTGGCGATTTACCGCGAACAGCTCGCCGCGTTCCACCCGCAACCGGTGACCATGCGCAGCCTCGACATCGGCGGTGACAAATCGCTGTCGTACTTCCCGATCAAGGAAGACAACCCGTTCCTCGGCTGGCGCGGTATCCGCGTCACCCTCGACCACCCGGAAATCTTCCTCGTGCAGACGCGTGCGATGCTCAAGGCCAGCGAAGGCTTGAACAACCTGCGGATTCTGCTGCCGATGATCTCCGGCACCCACGAACTCGAAGAAGCCCTGCACCTGATCCACCGGGCCTGGGGCGAAGTGCGCGACGAAGGCACCGATGTGCCGATGCCGCCGATCGGCGTGATGATCGAAATCCCGGCAGCGGTGTACCAGACCAAGGAACTGGCGCGGATGGTCGACTTCCTCTCCGTCGGCTCCAACGACCTGACCCAGTACCTGCTGGCGGTAGACCGCAACAACCCGCGCGTCGCCGACCTCTACGACTATCTGCATCCGGCGGTGCTGCAAGCCCTGCAAACCGTGGTCACTGACGCCCATGCCGAAGGCAAACCGGTGAGTATCTGCGGCGAGATGGCCGGGGATCCAGCGGCGGCGGTGCTGTTGATGGCGATGGGCTTCGACAGCCTGTCGATGAACGCCACCAACCTGCCGAAGGTGAAGTGGATGTTGCGTCAGGTGAATCTGAGTAAAGCGCAGGAAATGCTGGCGGAGCTGATGAAGATCGATAACCCGCAAGTTATCCACAGCTCGCTGCAACTGGCGCTGAAGAATCTCGGGTTGGCGAAGATGAATTCGCCGGTGGTGCCCAAGGCTCTCTAAAGATCAAAAGCCCCTCACCCTAGCCCTCTCCCAGAGGGAGAGGGGACTGATTGGGGGATGCTGCAGAACTCCGTCGACCTGTAAGTGCTTTGCTGAATCCATAACCGACTCGATCTTTCAGGTCGATGTATACCGCAAGACACTTCGGTCGGCCCCCTCTCCCTCCGGGAGAGGGCTGGGGTGAGGGGCTGCTGTTAGACACAAACCTCAACTTCCCCTAGATGCCCCCCATACGGCCCAAAACTGCGCTCCACCATCCGCCGCGTCCCGTCCGCTTGCACTATCAACGCCGTACTCGCCCGCGTGCCATAACTCTGGCTGGCAATAAACACACTCGACAGCAGTGCTTCCGTCGCCATGCCCACGCCGGTATCCGGCAACTCGGCCTCCGGTGCGGTCTGCGCGTCGCTCAGCAAGGCCAGCAATCGCTCAGGCTGCGGATCGTCCAGTACCGCGCTCAACGCCGCCCTGGCCTTGAGCAGTTTTGGCCACGGTGTATCCAGTCCGGCATTGGATAACCCGTAAACCCCGGGTTGCAACATCACCGGCTCCGACGCCCGCGCATTGAAATGCCACAGCTCATGGGCATTGCCCAGCAGCAGATTGAACCCAGCGTATTCGCCCGCACGGCCCACCACATCGCTCAAATAATCATCAATCGACAGATCGTCAGCAAGAAAGCGCGCCACCAGCTCGCCCCGGGATTTGGTTGCCGGTGGCTGCTGCGGATCGCGAATATTGGTCAGCGCGGCGAAGCGTCCGTTGGCGCCGATCCCCAACCAGGTACCGCCAGCCTCAAGATCACGCCCGGCATGCACATGCGGAGCTTCCGCCCACGGCGCCAATGGCCGGCTGGGGCGGGCGTAGAATTCGTCGCGGTTGGCCGCGACGATCAGCGGCTGGGCATGGCCCGGGCGCCAGGCGAAAACAATCAGGCACATAAGGTGGTCCTTGTGTGTTTTTTGCCCACTCTACGCATCCGGCGTCCGTGCATCCATCGCCAGTGGAGCAGAAGGCTGCGCATCCGTTAACATGCCGCTCCTGTTTTGCCGATGCGTGCTGGAGACGGTCATGGAATTTCTGCTCTACCTGGCGCTCGGCGCCTGTGCGGGCGTGCTCGCCGGGCTGTTTGGCGTCGGCGGCGGGATCATCATCGTCCCGGTGCTGGTGTTCAGCTTCACTTTGCAGGGCTTCGATCAGTCGATTCTTACGCATTTGGCGGTAGGGACGTCGCTGGCGACGATCATATTCACCTCGGTCAACGCCGTGCGTGAACATCACCGCCGTGGCGCGGTGCGCTGGGCGATTTTTCGCTGGATGACCGTGGGTATCCTGCTCGGTGCCGGTTTCGGGGCGCTGACCGCAGAAGCCATCTCCGGGCCGAACCTGCAAAAGATTATCGGCGTGTTCGCTCTGGTGATCGCCGTGCAACTGGCGCTGGATGTCAAACCCAAGGCCAGCCGAACGGTGCCGGGCAAACTCGGTCTGACTGCCGCCGGTACGGTGATTGGCTGGGCCTCGGCGATTTTCGGCATTGGTGGCGGCTCGCTGACCGTGCCGTTTCTGACCTGGCGCAGCGTGCCGATGCAGCAAGCCGTGGCGACCTCGTCGGCCTGTGGCTTGCCGATCGCTCTGGCCAGTGCAGCAAGTTTCATGATTCTGGGGTGGCACGATCCGTTGTTGCCGGCCCATAGTCTCGGTTTTGTGTATTTGCCGGCATTGTTGGGCATCGCCCTGACCAGCATGGTCTTCGCCCGGCTCGGCGCGCGTCTGGCGCACAGATTGTCGCCGCGCTTGCTGAAAAGGCTGTTCGCCGCTTTGCTGTTCTGCGTGGGTTTGAGCTTTCTGCTCTGACCGCGTGGCAATCCTGGCTTAATCCTGAGGTGGCAGCGTCGCCCGGGAATTTCGCTTTCAACTCTAACAAGGAGTCGCAATGCTGCCTTACCCGCAGATCGACCCGGTGGCCCTGGCCATCGGTCCGCTGAAAATCCACTGGTACGGTCTGATGTACCTGATCGGCATCGGCGGCGCGTGGCTGTTGGCGTCGCGCCGGCTCAACCGCTTCGACCCGACCTGGACCAAGGAGAAACTCTCCGATCTGGTGTTCTGGCTATCGATGGGCGTGATCGTCGGCGGCCGTCTGGGCTATGTGCTGTTCTATGATCTGAGCGCATACCTGGCCAACCCGACACTGATTTTCGAAGTGTGGAAGGGCGGCATGTCTTTCCACGGCGGATTCATCGGCGTGATGCTCGCGGCCTTGTGGTTCGGCAAGCGCAATGGCAAGTCGTTCTTCCAGTTGATGGACTTTGTCGCGCCGATGGTGCCGATCGGTCTGGGCGCCGGGCGCATCGGCAATTTCATCAACGCCGAGCTGTGGGGCAAGGCCACCGACGTGCCATGGGCCATGGTGTTCCCGCCTTTCAGCGATCCGGCGCAGTTGCCGCGTCACCCGTCGCAGCTGTACCAGTTCGCCCTTGAAGGCGTGGCGCTGTTCCTGATCCTGTGGATCTTCTCGCGCAAACCGCGCCCGACCATGGCGGTCTCCGGCATGTTCGCGCTGTTCTACGGCATCTTCCGTTTCATCGTCGAGTTCGTCCGTGTGCCTGACGCGCAGTTGGGCTATCTGGCGTGGAACTGGCTGACCATGGGTCAGGTGCTCTGCGTGCCGATGATTGTCGGCGGGCTGTTGCTGATCTGGCTGGCCTATCGTCGCGCCCCGGCAGCGCCGCTCGCGCCGACGGCTTAAACTACGAACCCCGGCGCGAGACGCCGGGGCTCCAAGGACACAGGTAACTCATGAAGCAATATCTCGAACTGGTCTCGCACGTCATTCAGAACGGCACCAAGCAGGCCAACCGCACCGGTATCAACACCATCAGTTTTCCGGGAGCGATGCTGCGTTTCGATCTGCAGGAAGGTTTCCCGGCGATCACTACGCGCAAGATGGCTTTCAAATCGGCCATCGGCGAGATGTGCGGCTTTCTGCGTGGCGTCAACAACGCCGCTGAATTCCGCGCGCTGGGCTGCAAGGTCTGGGACCAGAACGCCAACGAAAACGCGCAATGGCTGGCCAACCCGTTCCGTCAGGGCGACGACGACCTCGGTGAAATCTACGGCGTGCAATGGCGCAAGTGGCCGGCGTACAAGCAGATCCCGCTGAGCAACACTGCTGCCATCGAACAGACCCTGAGCAACGGCTACAAGCAGATCGCTCAGGGCGAAGAAGACGGCCAGGCCTACGTCGTGCTGTACAAGGCAATCGACCAGGTACGCCAGTGCGTCGACACGATCATCAAGGATCCGGGCAGCCGGCGCATTCTGTTCCACGGCTGGAACGTCGCCCAGCTCGATGAAATGGCCCTGCCGCCATGCCATCTGCTGTACCAGTTCCACCCGAACGTCGAGACCAAAGAGATTTCTCTAACTCTCTACATCCGCTCCAACGATCTGGGGCTGGGCACGCCGTTCAACCTCACCGAGGGCGCCGCGCTGCTGAGCCTGATCGGGCGCCTGACCGGCTACACGCCGCGCTGGTTCACCTATTTCATCGGTGATGCCCACGTCTACGAAAACCACCTGGACATGCTCAACGAACAGCTCAAGCGCGAGCCGTTTGCCATGCCGAAACTGAAAATCTCCGACCGCGTGCCGGAGTTTGCCAAGACCGGTGTGTATCAGCCGGAGTGGCTGGAACTGGTCGAGCCGAGCGATTTCTCGCTGGAAGGCTATGAGCACCATCCGCCAATGACCGCGCCGATGGCGGTCTAAACCACACCGCAATATCCCTGTGGGAGCGAGCCTGCTCGCGAAGAGGGCGTGTCAGTCGCAGATGTGTCGACTGATACACCGCTTTCGCGAGCAGGCTCGCTCCCACATTTGGTTGTGTGTTGGGCTCAATGGCCGTGGCTACGGCCTACATGGGAATGTTCAACTTCCGTCGCTACAACCCCGCCACTCACCTCCAGCCGCTGCAAAATCCCGCATTGATCCGCCTCCGGCCCTTCGCCACAGCGTTGGCGCAGGTCGAGCAGTTGTGTCTGCAACGCCAATAACCCATCAATTCGCGCCTTCACGTGCTGAATATGTTCGTCGATCAGCGCATTGACGCTCTCGCACTGATCCTGCGGGCTGTCGCGCAGGGCGAGGAGGCTGCGGATTTCTTCGAGGGTCATGTCGAGGGTGCGGCAGTTGCGGATGAAGGTCAGCCGCTCGGCGTGGGCCTGGGTGTAGACGCGGTAATTGCCGTCGCTGCGCGCCGGTTCCGGCAGGAGGTTTTCGCGCTCGTAGTAGCGGATGGTTTCCACGGCGCAGTAGGTGAGTTTCGCCAATTCGCCGATCTTCATGACGGCCATCTCCAAGAGGGTGCTTGACCCTATAGTGGCTACAGGGTCTTTACTTGGCAACAGGCACCTTCATGGACGCGACCAATGAGCGACTCCCTGCACACCCACAAGCCCGGCGACGACCACGATCACAGTCATAAATTGCAGCCGGTGCATAAACATTCGCACGGCGGCGATTCCTGCTGCGCTTCGAAAGCTGCGCCGGCCCCGGTTCATGCGCACGAAGATTCCTGCTGCTCGTCGAAAGCCGCAGCGCCTGCCTTGGTGCAATTGAGCGAAAAGACCAGCGCAGACGCGCGCCTGAGCAGCTTCCGCATCGAGGCGATGGACTGCCCGACCGAGCAGACGCTGATCCAGAACAAGCTCGGCAAGCTGGCCGGCGTGCAGCAGCTGGAATTCAATCTGATCAATCGCGTGCTTGGCGTGACCCATAATCTGCCGGGCACCGAGCCGATCACCGAGGCGATCAAATCCCTCGGCATGCACGCCGAGCCGCTAGAGGCGGGTGTCGATGCTCCGGCCCCGGCTGCGGTGAAAAAACACTGGTGGCCACTGGCGCTGTCCGGTGTGACCGCGCTGGGCGCCGAAGTCATCCACTTCACCAGCGCTGCCCCCGACTGGGTGGTGGCGATTGTTGCGCTGGTGTCGATCCTCAGCGGCGGCCTCGGCACCTATAAAAAGGGCTGGATTGCCCTGAAGAACCTTAACCTCAACATCAATGCGCTGATGAGCATCGCCGTAACCGGCGCGATCCTCATCGGTCAGTGGCCGGAAGCGGCGATGGTGATGTTCCTCTTCACCGTCGCCGAGCTGATCGAAGCACGCTCGCTGGACCGCGCGCGCAATGCGATCAGTGGCTTGATGCAAATGACCCCGGAGCAGGCCACGGTATTGCAGGCCGACGGTAATTGGCGCGAACAAGAGGTTAAAAGCGTCGATCTTGGCGCCCGCGTGCGGGTGAAACCCGGCGAGCGCATCGCGCTGGATGGCGCGGTGGTCAGCGGCAGCTCGACCATCGACCAGGCGCCGATAACCGGTGAAAGCCTGCCGGTGGAAAAAACTGTCGGCGATAAAGTCTTCGCTGGCACCATCAATCAGGCCGGCTCGCTGGAATACACGGTGACCGCTGCGGCGAACAACTCGACGCTGGCGCGGATCATTCACGCCGTCGAACAGGCCCAGGGCGCACGGGCACCGACCCAGCGTTTCGTTGACCAATTCTCGAAAATCTACACCCCGGCGGTATTCGTCTTCGCCTTGGCCGTGGCGATCATCCCGCCGTTGTTCATGGGCGCGGCGTGGTTCGACTGGATCTACCGCGCGCTGGTGCTGCTGGTGGTGGCCTGTCCGTGCGCACTGGTGATTTCCACCCCGGTGACCATCGTCAGCGGCCTCGCGGCGGCAGCGCGCAAGGGCATTCTGGTCAAGGGCGGCGTGTATCTGGAAGGCGGCTTCAAGCTCGATTATCTGGCGCTGGACAAGACCGGCACGATCACCCACGGCAAACCGGTGCAGACCGATTACCTGTCGCTCGAGCCGACCGCAGACGCCACGGCACCGGCCATCGCCGCCGCGCTGGCCGGGCGCTCCGATCACCCGGTGTCGCTGGCGATTGCCAGTGCCGCTGTGGATAAAAACTTCGCCGCGCTGACTGTGGATAACTTCGCCGCGCTAGGCGGGAGGGGCGTCAAAGGTGATATCAACGGCAAGACTTATCACTTGGGCAACCATCGTCTGGTCGAAGATTTGGGCCTGTGCTCGCCGCAGCTGGAAGAAAAGCTGTTCGCGCTGGAAAAACAGGGCAAATCCGTTGTGCTGCTGCTCGACAGCGCAGGCCCGCTGGCGCTGTTCGCCGTGGCCGACACGGTCAAGGAAACCAGCCGCGAAGCGATTCGTCAGTTGCATGAACTTGGGGTGAAAACCCTGATGCTGACCGGCGACAACGTCCACACCGCGCAAGCGATTGCCGCCCAGGTCGGCATCGACGAGGCGCGCGGCGATTTGCTGCCGACCGACAAGCTGCAAGCCATTGAAGATCTGTACAAGCAGGGCCACCGGGTCGGTATGGTCGGCGATGGCATCAACGATGCCCCGGCATTGGTTCGTGCCGAGATCGGTTTCGCCATGGCCGCCGCCGGCACCGACACCGCGATCGAAACCGCCGATGTCGCCCTGATGGACGACGATCTGCGCAAGATCCCTGCGTTCATCAGCCTGTCGCGCAACACCGCGAGCATCCTCAAACAGAACATCGCACTGGCGCTGGTGATCAAGGCGATCTTTCTTGCGGTAACCTTCGCCGGGCTGGCCACCATGTGGATGGCGGTGTTTGCCGATATGGGCGTGAGCCTGCTGGTGGTGTTCAACGGTTTGCGCCTGTTGCGCAAATAACAATGAGGGATGGTTGTGCTGAGTGCCGAGCTGAAAGCGTTTTACATGGTCGCCCGCCTGGGCAGCATCACGCTGGCGGCGAAAAAACTCGGCCTCAGCCAACCGACCGTGACCACGCAGATTCGCAATCTGGAGAGTCAGTATTCGGTGGAGTTGTTCTACCGTGGCGGGCGCCGTTTAAGCGTCAGTGACGAAGGCGCGCGGCTGCTGCCGATGGTCAAGACCCTGTTGCAGCAAGAGGCGGACATCGAGTTTTTCCTGCGAAATAGCGGGCAAGTGCAGGGCACGCTGCGTATTGCCGCGACGGCGCCGTATTACATCCTCGATCTGGTGAAGACCTTCCGCGAGCGTTTGCCGCAGGTGGAAGTGTCGGTGGAAATCGGCAACTCGCAGCAGGTGCTGGAAGCGCTGGAGGATTACCGCGTGGATGTCGCGGCCTCGTCGCAGCTGCTCGACGATACGCGGTTGATTCGCCGGGTGCTCGGCACTGATCCGCTGGTGCTGGCGGTGCATCGCAATCATCCGTTGGCCTCGCTTGAGCATGTGACGTTGAATGCGCTGGCCGGGCATACGTTGTTGATGCGCGAGTCGGGTTCGACCACGCGGCGGTTGACCAAAGAGTTGCTGGCCAGCGCCGGAGTGAGCTTCGGGCCGTTGCTGGAGATCGGCAGCCGCGAGTCGATTCGCGAGGCGGTGCTGCGCAATATCGGCATCAGCATCATCGCGCGGCAGGAAGTGCCGCATGATCCGCAACTGCGCGTGCTGACCATCGAGAATGCACCGCAGATTCCAGAGTATCTGTATTGCCTCAAAGAGAGGAAGGGCGCGCGTTTGCCGGCGGCGTTTCTCGGCTTGGCCCAAGAGATGTCTCCGGCATGAGACCTTCAATGTCTGAAAAGGCCTCTTCGCGAGCAGGCTCGCTCCCACATTGGATTTGGGTTGTGAACACGATCCCCTGTGGGAGCGAGCCTGCTCGCGAAGGCGTCAGCCCAGGCAAAACACAATCTGAACCAAAATCCCCGAATACCACTATCAGCCGTTTTTGCCTCGCTGCCACATGACGGACGCATTACAACTCTAGGATTGGCCTCATCCGTTTGCTGAGGTCCGTCCATGAATCCTGCCATCGCAACTGCCCTGACCAACCCCGGCGCGCCGATGAAAGTGCGCGGCGTGCACAAGCGTTTCGGTGCGTTCACTGCGCTGGACAACGTCTCCCTCGATGTCGCCGCCGGCGAACTGGTGTGCCTGCTCGGCCCGTCGGGCTGTGGCAAGACCACGCTGCTGCGCTGCATTGCCGGTCTGGAGCGGCAGGACAGCGGCGAGTTGTACCTGGGCGATCGCGATGTCTCGCACCTTGCCCCGCAAGCGCGGGATTACGGAATTCTGTTCCAGTCCTACGCGCTGTTTCCCAATCTGACGGTCGAGGCGAACATTGCCTACGGCCTCGCCGGCAGCGGGCGCGATGAAGTGCGCCGGCGTGTCGGTCAGATGCTGGAACTGGTGGGCCTCACCGGCAGTGAGAAAAAGTACCCAGGCCAATTGTCCGGCGGTCAGCAACAGCGTGTAGCGCTCGCTCGCGCATTGGCGCCGTCGCCGTCGCTGCTGTTGCTCGACGAACCGATGTCGGCCCTCGACGCGCGGGTGCGCGAGCACTTGTGCACCGAGCTGCGTCAGCTGCAACGCAACCTCGGCATCACCACGCTGATGGTCACGCACAATCAGGACGAGGCGATGTTGATGGCCGATCGCATCGCGGTGATGAACAACGGCCGCGTCGAGCAGTACGCCACGCCGCAGGAAATCTACAACCGCCCGGCCACGCCGTTCGTGGCCGAGTTTGTCGGCCAGGGCAACTGGCTGCCGTTCCAGCGCAGCAGCGACAGTCACGCCCAGGTCGGCGGGATGAATCTGCGGCTGGCCGATGGCAGCGTGCACGGCGCTTCGGGTCGACTGTTCTGCCGCCCGGAGGCGATCAACGTCAATCCGCTGGTGCACGAAGAGAACCTGTTCCCGGCCAAGGTTCGCGAAATCACTTTCCTCGGCAACCGCTGCCGGATGAGCTTCGAACTCGATCAACTGCCGGGCCATGCGCTGCTCGCCGAGCTCGCGCCAGAAGCCATGCCGCGCCTCGGCGCCCAGCAGATCATGGTCGCCTTGCCGCCGCGCAGTTTGCAGGTGTTCGCCTGATGAACAGCAACCTCGCGCTGCCGCTACCGCACAAGCAGGTGCGACAGTCCTCGAAAGCCGAGATCGGCGATCGCCTGTTCGTGCTCGGCGGCAAAATCCTCCTGCTGGTATTGCTCGGCCTTGCGGTATTGCTGCCGTTGCTGGCGATCTTCTGGCGCGGTTTCAGCAATGACGCCGGGCAGGGCGGTGGCTGGCTCGCGGCGAAAGAGTTGGTGACCAGTGCCAATTTCCATTGGCTGCTCGGCAACAGCCTGAAAGTGTCCCTCAGCGTTGCGGCCATTGTCGTACCGCTGGCCTACCTGTTTGCCTACGCGCTGCAACGCACGCTGATTCCGGGCAAAGGCATCTGGCGCGGGATTTCCCTGCTGCCGCTGATGGCGCCGTCGATGCTGCCGGGGATTGCCCTGGTCTATCTGTTCGGCAATCAGGGCATGCTGCGTGGGCTGCTCTCGGACAATATCTATGGGTTCTGGGGCATTGTGCTGGGCGAGGTGATCTACACCTTTCCTCATGCCCTGATGATTTTGCTCTCGGCATTGTCGCTGGCCGATGCACGTCTGTTCGATGCCGCGTCGAGCATGGGCGCCAGTCCGGCCAAGGCGTTTCGCAGCATCACCTGGCCGGCGACCCGCCAGGCGGTGTTCGCCGCGTTCTGTCTGGTGTTCACCCTGACCATCACCGATTTTGGTGTGCCAGTGGTGGTCGGTGGCGACTATCAGGTGTTGGCGCTGGAAGCCTATAAAGCCGTGGTCGGTCAGCAGCAATTCGGTCGCGGCGCCTTGATCGGCATGGTGTTGTTGCTGCCGGCGCTGTTCAGCTTCGGCGTCGATGCGTGGTTGCGTCGGGGTCACGGCGACTCCATGAGCGGGCGCGCGCAGGTGTTCAAGCCGCTGCCGTCCAGGCTGCGCGATGGCTGCTATCTGGCGATCGTTTTGCTGATTTGCGCCGCGTTGCTGTTGGTATTCGGCATGGCAGTGTTCTCCTCGCTGGTGAAGTTCTGGCCGTACAACCTGTCGCTGTCGCTCAACCACTATCAGTTCAACGAGACCGCCGGCGGTGGCTGGCTCGCCTACAGCAACAGTCTGAATATGGCGCTGGGCACCGCGCTGATTGGCAGCGTGCTGATTTTCACTGGTGCCTATCTGATGGAGAAAACCAGCACTCAGCGCGGGCTCAACCTGGCTTTGCGCATGCTCAGCTTCGTGCCGATGGCGGTGCCGGGGCTGGTGCTTGGCCTGGGTTACGTTTTCTTCTTCAACCTCAGCGGCAATCCGCTGCATGTGCTCTACGGGACGATGACGCTGCTGATCGTCTGCACCATTGCGCACTATCTGACCACCGCACAAATGACCGCGACCACCGCGCTGCGCCAGCTCGACGCCGAGTTCGAAGCCGCCGCGCTGTCGCTGAAGGCGCCGCTGTACCGGCATTACCTGCGCGTGACCGTGCCGATCTGCCTGCCGGCGTTGCTGGACATCGTGCGCTACCTGTTCGTCTCGGCGATGACCACGGTTTCCGCCGCGATCTTCCTCTACAGCCCCGACACCATTCTCGCGGCGGTGGCGGTGCTGAACATGGACGATGCCGGCAACGTTGGCGGTGCGGCGGCAATGTCGACCCTGATTCTGTTCACTTCGGCCGGCGTGTCGCTGCTGCTGGCGTGGGCTTCGCGCGGCTTGCTGCGCCGTTCTCAAGCCTGGCGGCAAACCGCGCCCGGTCACTGATTCAACTCACCTACAGGAAAACGCTCATGTTCAAGCCTATGGCCCTGGCCGCTGCTGTGCTCGCGACTTTCAGCCTGAATGCCTTCGCGGCAAAAACCGAGTTGACGGTGTACACCGCCCTCGAAGCCGAACAACTGAAGTCCTACAAGGAGGCCTTTGAGAAGGCCAACCCGGACGTCGAGATCAAATGGGTGCGCGATTCGACCGGGATCATCACCGCCAAACTGCTCGCCGAAAAGGCTCGTCCGCAGGCTGACGCGGTGTGGGGCCTGGCCGCGTCGAGCCTGGCGATTCTCGACCAGCAAGGCATGCTCCAAAGTTATGCACCGAAGGATCTCGGCAAGATTGGCGCGAATTACCGCGACGCCGCCAACCCGCCAGCCTGGGTCGGCATGGACGTGTGGGCCGCGACCATTTGCTTCAACACCGTTGAGGCTGAGAAGCAGGGTCTGAGCAAACCGATCAGTTGGCAGGACCTGACCAAGCCTGAGTACAAGGGCAAGATCGTCATGCCCAACCCGGCGTCGTCCGGCACCGGTTTCCTTGACGTCAGCGCCTGGCTGCAAACCTTCGGCGAGAAGCAGGGCTGGGCGTATATGGACGGCCTGCACCAGAACATCGGCCAGTACGTCCACTCTGGTTCCAAGCCGTGCAAATTGGCGGCGGCGGGGGAGTTTCCGATCGGGATTTCCTTTGAATATCCAGCCGTACAGCTGAAACGCCAGGGCGCGCCGCTGGACATCATCCTGCCGAAGGAAGGTCTGGGCTGGGAGATCGAAGCGACAGCGGTGATCAAAGGCACACCGCATGAAGAAGCGGCGAAGAAACTCGCTGATTTCTCCGCCAGCGCCGAGGCGATGGATCTGTACAAAGAGAACTTCGCCGTGCTAGCCCAGCCGGGGATTGCCAAGCCGCAGACCGAATTGCCGGCCGACTATGAGCAGCGTCTGATCAAGAACGACTTTGCCTGGGCCTCGAAGAATCGCGACGAGATCCTGGCTGAATGGCGCAAGCGGTATGACGGCAAGTCCGAGAAAGTTGTCGCCAAGTAAGATCTTTATCGACTGACAAGGCCCCATCGCGAGCAGGCTCGCTCCCACAGTTGCAATGCTGTCCCCTGTGGGAGCGAGCCTGCTCGCGAAAGCGGTTTCTCATTCAGAGCACCTCTACATGACACAACCCAAAGACCTGCTCATCATCGGCGCCGGCATCCTCGGTCTGTCCCACGCCTATGCCGCCGCCAAACGCGGCCTCAAAGTCGCGGTATTCGAACGCACCGCCACGCCCCTTGGCGCTTCGGTGCGCAACTTCGGTCAGGCGCTGGTCACCGGTCAGCCGCCCGGCACCATGCTCGAACTGGCCAAGGCCAGCCGCGAGATCTGGGGCGACTGGGCGCAACTTGCCGGCCTGCAGGTCAAGCGCAACGGCTCATACCTGTTCGCCCGCAGCGAGGCCGAAGAACACCTGCTCGAAGCCTTCTGCGCCGGCCGCGCGGTCGAGCATGGCTACAACGTCGAGCTGCTGCGCGGCGCAGCGTTGCGTGATCTGTATGGCGGCCAGTTCAGCCATCACCGCGCCGCGCTGCACGGTGTCGATGATCAGCAGTTGTACTCGCGCGAAGCGATTCCGGCGCTGATCGACTACTTGCGCCGTGACCTCGGCGTCGAGTTTCACTTTTCCACGCTGGTGCGCGACGTCGAGCCGGGGCGTCTGCACAGCACCGCCGGCAGTTTTACCGGCAAGCAGATCATCGTCTGCTCCGGCCACGATTATCAGACCCTGCTGGCCGAGCCGATTGCCGCGCTCAATCCGCAGATCTGTCGTTTGCAAATGCTCCGCGCCAGACCAAGCATCGAGTTGAACCTGCAACACGCCGTGCTCACCGGCCTGAGCTGCGTGCACTACGGCGCTTTCGCCGATCTGCCGGAAGCCGCAGCGGTGCAGGCGCAGATTCTCCGTGAACAACCGCACCTGCACGCCAACGGCATTCACCTGCTGATCAGCCCGACGCCGTATGGCGAACTGATCATTGGCGATTCGCATCATTACGGCAGCGATGCGTCACCGTTCAACGCCGAACAGGTCGACAACTGGATGCTCGAACTCGCCGAGCAGACCCTGGGCTGCCAGGTGCAAGTGGTCGAACGCTGGCAGGGCGTCTATGGTTCTCGCGGGCCGGCGCCGTTTTCATTCCTGCGTCCGGCACCGGGCCTGAGCGTGGCGCTGATGCACACCGGCGTCGGCATGAGCGTCGGCCCGGCGCTGGCCGAACGCAACATCGCGCAATTACTGGAGGAGGCATGAATCACGAACAGGTGATCGCCCGGGTGTTCGGCCTGTATGAACGCTTCGGCGCCAGCGATTACATCGGCGAACCGGTGTCGCAACTCGAGCACATGTCCCAGGCCGCAGAACTGGCCATGGCTGAAGGCTGTGACGATGAAGTGGTGCTGGCGACGTTCTTTCATGACATCGGCCATTTGTGTGCCGAGGGCGCGGAAAACATGGGCGGTTATGGCGTGGTCAGCCATGAACGGCTCGGTGCGGATTATCTGCGTGAGGCAGGTTTCAGCGAGCGGCTGGCGCGACTGGTGGAATATCACGTCCAGGCCAAACGCTATCTGACCTTGCGCGAGCCGGGCTATTACGCGCGGTTGAGTGAGGCGAGTCGCAGGACGCTGGAATATCAGGGCGGGGTAATGAGCGCGGCTGAGGCGGATGCGTTCGAGGCTGATCCGTTGTGTGCGCTGAGTTTGCGCATGCGGCGCTGGGATGAGTTGGCCAAAAAGGAGGCAGTGCCGGTGATGGATCTTGCGGTGCTGAAGCGCAAGGCCTGCGCCGTTTTGTCTTGAGAGACAGGCAAGGTCGGTGCGGATGAATTGTCCTACGGTATAAAAAGAACAATCGTGCAGATAATCCGGCACGGACGGGCTAGGTTGATTGTCCGCTCATCTCACGAGACTGACCTGTATGCGTTATTTGAAAGTAACCGCCCAAGATCGAAGTACCAACAACAGAGCTGATACCGTGCTCCTGCATTTTTTCGAGGAAAGCAGCGGCGCTGAAGACACGCTCGTGCACCGCGCCTATGCACTGGATATCACCGCCGATGGAAAAGTCGATTTCCAGGCCGGCGATGCAAACTCCGACGGCAAGGAAGATATCAAGGACGAGCGCCTGCTCAAGTCATTTGCCAACACCTACCTGCAACTCAACTGGTTCAATCGTGGTAATACCTGGGACCGGTATCTGAAGATTTTCACAGAGGATTTCGCCAAGGACGGTTCACCGGACACGGTGCGCCTGCATTTCCACGAGGGCACCGGCAAACCTCAGGACAACACCATCGTCTACACCGCCTCCCACTACGACACCGACAATGATGGAACGCTGGACTGGATCATCAGTTTCGATGTGGATAACGATGGTGATCAGGATGCCGTGGATCGCAAGCTTGTTTCGCAGCTGAGTACCAGTTACGTAAAATTCAAATGGCGCTGATGATCCGCCGCATCAGATCTGTTCCGCCAGCGCCACAACCTGCTCCTGCCTTTGCGCCTGGTTCAACTTCGCCTGCGGATTGAGCGACGACCACTGCGGATGCGCCCGGGCCTTGCCCAAGGCCTCGGGCAACTTGCCTTCGCGCCAGGTTTTATCCACAGGCGTGGCCACCTGAATGCTGTCCATCGCCGCATGCCCACGCTGATCGAGTGCCAGCAACAACTGGCGCTGGCGCAACGCCAACAGGCGCAGCACGGCGTCATCCACCGTCAATTCCCGCTGGCCTTTGATCTTGCCGAGCAGGCGACTGCCATAACTGCGCGCCGTTTGCAGCGCGCCACCGGCAATCGCGCCGGCCAGTGCCGCTGCGCCGAGAGTAATCCCGCCGACCAGTAAATCCACGCCAGCCCCGGCCGCCGCACCGGCAGCAACGCCGCCGCCGACGCGCACGCCGAGTTGTTTCAGGGTTTCCGGGTTGAACAGGTCATCGCCCCAGCGCCCGTCGAGCAACGGCAAGTCACTGGCCGCCGCGTCCTGCGGGCGAAACGCGTAGAGCTTGAGCAGCGCCTCAACGCACTTCTGCTCACGCTGGCGTACAGCTTTGCGCAGTTCGCTGATCGCCTGCTGTTCCTGCTCGGCTTCGCTGACCACACTGCGCCGGCACGCGGCGCAATCGATCAGCAATTCGGCAATCAGGCGCGCGGCACTTTGCTGGCGCGCGAGGCGCTGCGCCTGCTGGTCGGCGATCAACCGCTCCAGCTGCGGCCGGGCGTTTTCCAATAGCAGGGCAAGGCTCTCGTACAAGCGCCGCTCGCCATCCTCGGGCGGTGCGACGCTGTCGAAACGTACCAGCGCATGCAGCCCCAGCCGCGCCAGCGCCTCGCGCCAATCGGGTTCGCGATGGTTGGCGCTGCTGACGAAATTCAGCACCGGCAGCAGCGGCTTGCCGCAACTGGCGAGCACTTCCAGTTCGTCGCGGTACTTGGCCAGCACCGGTTCACGGGCGTCGATCACATACAGACCGGCGTCGGAGGCGAGCAACTGCCGCAGTACCTTGGCTTCCTGTTCGAAACGCTGGCGCGCCTCGCTGCCGTCGAGAAACCGCGCCAGCCGCGCCGGGCCGTCGAGACGTTCGCCGGGGCGTTCCAGACGCTCGAGAAAATCCAGCAGGGCGATCGCATCTTCCAGCCCCGGCGTGTCGTACAGATCGAGCAACGGCTCGCCATCCACCGACAACCGCGCGCCTTCGACATGTCGGGTGGTGCTCGGCCGGTGCGAGACTTCGCCGAAGCCGACATCGCGGGTCAGCGTGCGCAGCAGCGAGGTCTTGCCGACGTTGGTGTGGCCGACCACCGCGAGTTTCAGCGGGGCCTTGCGTGCATCAGTCATGTCCGCTCTCCAGCCAGTTCATCGGCGCGCAATCGGCAAATGGCAGTTCCAGCTGTTGCAGCGCCGCGTGCCAGTCACCCAGACGTTGCCCGTCCAGCGCTTCGCCAGGCGGCGCTTGCAGCAGCCAGATCCGAGTGGCGCCGGCGTTGCGCGCGAGTTCGGCGATCAATGCGAGGCTGCCGCGATCCGGCGAACGTCGTGGATCGCAAGCGATGGCCAGCCGCGCCGGCGGGAAGCGACTGAGTTGTTCGAGCAGTTTGTGCCGCGATTCGCGACTGTCGAGGATGCCTGCGTTGCTGACGTTTTTCGGCAGCGCGGGTGGCCATGGGCGCTGTTCGTCCAACTCGATCGCCACCAGCAGCGCGCCTTCACTGGCGAGTTCGCCGACGTTGCTTTCGACGCGATGCAGTTGCGCCGGCTCCGGGTCGTTGACGCCGAGGCGTTCGCTGGTTGGCATCAACCGTTCGCGCAGTTGCGCGTAGCCGGGCAGATTCAGATCCAGACGCAGCGCGGCTTTGCCGCTGTTCCAGCGCCACAGGCAGAACAGCGCGAGCAGCAGGCGCGGCAGCACGCCGTAAACCACCAGTACACCGACCAGCCAGGTCGCCCAGGCCTGTCGTGCGCTTTCGATGTCGAGGGCACCGTCGCCGCTGGCGCGGATCATTTCCTCGGTCGGCACGTTGAAGCCGAGCAGCGACGGCAGATAGCCAAGGGCCTGGGTGACGTGGATGAAAGTGTCGGCGCCGAGGATCGTGGTTTCCCAGACAAAGCCGTAGCGCCGCGTGGCCATCAGCGTCAGCAGCAGGATCAGCGCGCTGAGCATTGCCAGCAGCCACAAGCCATTGACCAACGCGCCGAGTGCCCAGCGGTTGAGTTTCTTGCGTTGCAGCAACAACAGCAGGGCCGGCGCCAGTTGCGCGGCTTTGGCGTCGCGGGCGAGTTTTTCACTGAGCCACAGCCACAAACGCCCGAGGGCGGCGCCGTGTTCGCCAGCGAAGATCAAACCCAGCGCCCAGCTCAACAGCAAAATCAGGTTGATCCCGAGCAGGCTGCCCAGCGCCCAGAAGACATTTACCGGCGTCTGGCCAAGTGCGGCGAAAGCCAGACCGGCGCCGCTGAGCACGGCGAAAATCATCAACAATATCAGCGCCAGACGCGCGCCTTGCAGCCAGTGCCTGAGCGCGGCGGTCAGCCCGTCGCGTTCGGCCAGCCATAGCGCCCGGCGCGCAATGCGGCTCGGCAGATCGCCGCCAGCGGCGCGGGCCAGACGATTGGCTTCCAGGTCATCCAGCGGCCCCGCGTGTTCTTCGCGCAGGCGGATGGTTTCGCTGAGCCAGAGGTTTTGCAGTGGAGTCAGTTCAGTCACGCGGCGTCCCGTCGCTAAATCGAGCGCTGAGCATAACCGCTGTGGCGCTTATCGGGGTAAGCGCGGCTCTGGTATCCTCGCCGCCATGACTAAATCACTGCCCCTCAGCCTGATCGCAGCCCTCGGTGAAAACCGCGTGATCGGCGTCGACAACAGCATGCCCTGGCACCTGCCGGGGGACTTCAAATACTTCAAGGCGACCACGCTCGGCAAGCCGATCATCATGGGCCGCAAGACCTGGGATTCGCTCGGCCGGCCGCTGCCGGGGCGCTTGAACATCGTGGTCAGCCGCCAGCCTGATCTGCAACTCGAAGGCGCCGAGGTCTATCCGTCGCTGGAAGCTGCCGTGGCCCGCGCCGAGGAATGGGCGAAAGCCCAGGGCGTTGATGAACTGATGCTGATTGGCGGCGCGCAGTTGTATGCGCAAGGGCTGGCGCAGGCCGATCGGCTGTACCTGACCCGCGTGGCGCTGAGCCCGCAAGGGGATGCGTGGTTTCCGGAGTTTGATCGGAGTGAATGGAAGCTGGTGTCGAATGTACCGAATCCGGCAGAGGGCGATAAACCTGCATATAGCTTTGAGGTTTGGGAGAAAGCCTAACAGCTTCGCGAGCAGGCTCGCTCCCACAGGGGAACGCATTTCAGTGTGGGAGCGAGCCTGCTCGCGAAGAGGCCCGCTCAGTCGCTGAGAAGCTTTAAGCCTGCGCCAACTCTGCGTGTTCATCAGCATCCAGCAATGCTTTATCCGTCTGCTGCATGACCTGACTGGTTATCGCCCCAGCGGTAATCGAGCCACTCACGTTCAACGCGGTGCGGCCCATATCGATCAGCGGCTCCACCGAAATCAGCAACGCCACCAGTGACACCGGCAAGCCCATTGCTGGCAGCACGATCAGGGCGGCGAACGTTGCGCCGCCGCCAACTCCGGCGACACCGGCCGAACTCAACGTGACAATCGCCACCAGCGTCGCGATCCACAGCGGATCCAGCGGGTTGATGCCGACCGTTGGCGCGACCATCACCGCCAACATCGCCGGGTACAGGCCTGCGCAACCGTTCTGGCCAATGGTCGCACCGAACGAGGCAGCGAAACTGGCGACCGACGACGGAATGCCCAGACGACGGGTCTGCGCTTCGATGCTCAGCGGAATGGTCGCCGCGCTGGAGCGGCTGGTGAAGGCGAAGGTCAGCACCGGCCAGATCTTGCGGAAGAAGCGCAGCGGGTTGATCCCGGCGGCCGACACCAGCACGCCGTGCACGACGAACATCAGGCCCAGGCCGATATACGACACCACGACGAAACTGCCGAGCTTGATGATGTCCTGCAGGTTGGAGCCGGCGACCACTTTGGTCATCAGCGCCAGCACGCCGTACGGGGTCAGCTTCATCACCAGCCGCACCAGACGCATCACCCAGGCTTGCAGGGTGTCGATGGCGTTGATCACTTTCTGACCTTTCTCGACGTCGTCCTTGAGCAGTTGCAGTGCAGCAACCCCAAGGAACGCGGCAAAAATCACCACGCTGATGATCGAGGTCGGCTTGGCCCGGGCCAGGTCGGCGAACGGGTTCTGCGGAATGAACGACAGCAGCAGTTGCGGCACATTGAGGTCGGCGACCTTGCCGGCGTAGTCGTTCTGAATGGTTTGCAGGCGCGCCATTTCCTGAGTGCCGGCGACCAGACCTTCAGCGGTAAGGCCGAACAGGTTGGTCAGGCCGATGCCGATCAACGCCGCGATGGCGGTGGTGAACAGCAGCGTGCCGATGGTCAGGAAACTGATTTTGCCCAGCGACGAAGCGTTGTGCAGGCGTGCCACGGCGCTGAGGATCGAAGCAAACACCAGCGGGATCACGATCATTTGCAGCAACTGCACGTAACCGTTGCCGACCAGATCGAACCAGCCGATCGAGGCTTTCAGCACCGGATTGCCGGCACCGTAAATCGTGTGCAGGGCAACGCCGAACGCCACGCCGAGGACCAGTGCGAGCAGGACTTTTTTCGCCAGGCTCCAAGTGGTGTGGCGGGTTTGCGCCAGACCGAAGAGCAGGGCGAGGAACACCAGCAGGTTGAGAATCAACGGTAGATTCATGAGGACTCCAGTAAAGACTGTGCCAACAGCCATCCGGGGCTGCTGCGAACCGGCAAGCCTAACAGCTTGATTTGCAATGATTTAATAACGAAATGGCAGGGCGTCCGTCGTTTTTGGAATAAGAGCGTGTCGCTGTCGGCAATGCAACTGACGCGCAGGGGACGTCAGCGGTCGCTGACAGGCGAGGGTTGTCACATTGATTTGTTAGCGTCGAACTCTTTGCATCGGGGAGTAGCGCTATGAGAATTGCACGCACGTTGTTGGCTGTGGCACTGGCGGCTGGCCTCGCCGGCCAGGCATTTGCCACGGACCTCAAGCATTGGCCGGCAGATCAGGCCAAGGCGCTGGACGCAATGATTGCCGCCAACGCCAACAAGGGTAATTACGCGGTGTTCGACATGGACAACACCAGTTACCGCTACGACCTCGAAGAATCCTTGCTGCCGTTCATGGAAAACAAGGGCCTGATCACCCGTGACAAGCTCGATCCGTCGCTGAAACTGATGCCCTTCAAGGACACCGCCGAGCACAAGGAAAGCCTGTTCAGTTATTACTACCGGCTCTGCGAAGTCGACGACATGGTCTGCTACCCGTGGGTGGCGCAGGTGTTCTCCGGCTTCACCCTCAAGGAGCTCAAGGGCTACGTCGATGAGCTGATGGCTTCGGGCAAGCCGGTGCCGGCGACGTATTACGAAGGCGATGTGGTGAAGAAACTCGACGTCAATCCGCCGAGGATCTTCACTGGCCAGCAGGAGCTGTATAACAAGCTGATGGAGAACGGCATCGAGGTCTACGTGATGACCGCCGCTTCAGAGGAACTGGTGCGTATGGTCGCGGCGGATCCCAAGTATGGCTACAACGTCAAACCGCAGAACGTCATCGGCGTTTCACTGCTGCTCAAGGATCAGAAGACCGGCGAGTTGACCACCGCGCGCAAACAGATCACTGCCGGCAAATATGACGAGAAGGCCAACCTCGGCCTCGAACTGACGCCGTACCTGTGGACCCCGGCAACCTGGATGGCCGGCAAGCACGCGGCAATCCTCACCTACATCGATGAATGGAAAAAACCGGTACTGGTCGGTGGCGATACCCCGACCAGCGACGGCTACATGCTGTTCCATGATGTCGACGTGGCCAAGGGCGGCATCCACTTGTGGATCAACCGCAAGGACAAGTACCTGACGCAAATCAACGGCATGATGGCCAAGCACGCGGCGGCGCAGGCCAAGGAAGGCCTGCCGGTGACGGCGGACAAGAACTGGGTGATCGTCAAGCCTGAGGAAATCCAGTAAGCCACCCCGATTCAAGGTGGGAGCGAGCCTGCTCGCGAAAGCGTAATGTCAGCCACCCTCTCCGTTTCTGACATACCGCATTCGCGAGCAGGCTCGCTCCCAAAGTTTGATTTTCGGTGAGTTTCGGATTTTGGCCAGACAAAAGAATGCCCCGCACATGGCGGGGCATTTTTTTGTACGACGGTTAAGCCTTACAGCCCGTCGAGCATCGCCTTGTTGCGCACAGCACCCTTGTCGGCACTGGTCGCCAGCAGGGCGTAGGCCTTGAGCGCAGTGGTTACTTTGCGTGGGCGCACTTCAACCGGTTTCCAGCCTTTCTTGTCCTGCTCGGCGCGGCGTGCCGCCAGTTCTTCGTCGCTGACCAACAGGTTGATCGAGCGGTTCGGAATGTCGATCAGCACCTTGTCGCCATCCTGCACCAGACCGATCGCGCCACCGGCCGCAGCCTCTGGCGAAGCGTGACCGATCGACAGGCCGGAAGTACCGCCGGAGAAACGCCCGTCGGTGAGCAGCGCACAGGCTTTGCCCAGGCCTTTGGATTTCAGGTAGGACGTCGGGTAGAGCATTTCCTGCATGCCCGGGCCGCCTTTCGGGCCTTCGTAGCGAATGATGACGATGTCGCCTTCCTTCACTTCGTCAGCGAGGATGCCGCGCACGGCGCTGTCCTGGCTTTCGAAGATTTTCGCGTTGCCTTCGAAGACATGGATCGACTCATCAACCCCGGCGGTTTTCACCACGCAACCGTCCTGCGCGATGTTGCCGTACAGCACGGCGAGGCCGCCTTCTTGCGAATAGGCGTGCTCGAAGCTGCGGATGCAGCCGTTTTCACGGTCGTCGTCGAGGGTTTCCCAACGGGTCGACTGGCTGAATGCGGTCTGGGTCGGAATGCCCGCAGGACCTGCCTTGAAGAAGTGATGCACGGCTTCGTCGCTGGTCTGGGTGATGTCCCACTTGGCGATGGCTTCTTCCATGCTGCGGCTGTGCACGGTCGGCAAGTCGGTGTGCAGCAGGCCGCCACGGGCCAGCGAACCGAGGATGCTGAAAATGCCGCCGGCGCGGTGCACGTCTTCCATGTGGTACTTCTGGATGTTCGGTGCGACTTTGCACAGCTGCGGCACGCTGCGCGAGAGACGGTCGATGTCGCGCAGGTCGAAATCGATCTCGGCTTCCTGGGCAGCTGCGAGCAAGTGCAGGATGGTGTTGGTCGAACCGCCCATGGCGATATCGAGCATCATCGCGTTCTCGAACGCCTTGAAGTTGGCGATGTTGCGCGGCAGCACGGAGTCATCGTCCTCGCCGTAGTAACGCTTGCACAGCTCGACGATGGTGCGACCGGCCTGGAGGAACAGCTGTTCGCGGTCGCTGTGGGTGGCCAGAGTCGAACCGTTGCCCGGCAAGGCCAGACCCAGTGCTTCGGTCAGGCAGTTCATCGAGTTGGCGGTGAACATGCCGGAGCACGAACCGCAGGTCGGACAGGCGCTACGCTCGTACTCGGCGACTTTCTCGTCAGAAGCGCTGGAGTCGGCGGCGATGACCATGGCGTCGACGAGGTCGAGACCGTGGGAAGCGAGTTTGGTCTTGCCGGCTTCCATCGGGCCACCGGAAACGAAGATCACCGGGATGTTCAGGCGCAGCGCGGCCATCAGCATGCCCGGGGTGATCTTGTCGCAGTTGGAAATGCACACGATGGCGTCGGCGCAGTGGGCATTGACCATGTATTCGACGGAGTCGGCGATGATCTCGCGGCTCGGCAGCGAATACAGCATGCCGTCGTGGCCCATGGCGATGCCGTCATCGACGGCGATGGTGTTGAATTCCTTGGCCACGCCACCGGCGCGTTCGATTTCGCGGGCGACCAGTTGACCCAGGTCCTTCAGGTGCACATGCCCCGGGACGAACTGGGTGAACGAGTTGGCGATGGCAATGATCGGCTTCTTGAAGTCGTCATCTTTCATGCCGGTGGCGCGCCACAGTGCGCGGGCGCCGGCCATGTTGCGGCCGTGGGTGGATGTTTTCGAGCGGTAATCTGGCATGGAGCACTCCGGGCGGCTAATCACGTACTAAAGGGGAGTGAGCTTCTGTTGACCTCTGAAACACCCGAAAAATGGCCGTGTGTCCGGAAGCTGCCGATGACGTTGCGGGATCGCCGCTGGTCTCAGCCTGAGCTCATAAACCCGCCGGGGATGAATGGCGATGAATGAGGCGATTCTACACCGCTGGCGTCGCGAGGGAATGGCGCAAAGCGTTGTTCCCCCGCTGAAGAGGCACGCGGGATGACGACTGGCAGGATCAGTGGTCGCCTCCCGGCATCACCGGATTGCTGCGCAGGTTGCTGACGCGACGGCCTATCACGCTGTTGAGCAACAGCGATACGCCGCTCAACACCACGAAGCCGTAACCCAATGTCGCCTGCAGGTTGGCCGGGCCGAGGCTGATCAAGGCGCTGACCAGCCCGCCACAGATAAAGATGATGGTGCTGCCGGCGGACGCCGATGCGCCGGCATTTTCGGCGAACAGGCTCATGGCGCGGGAGGTGGCCGGTGGTCTTGAAATGGTCGTGCCTACCGTGCAGATCAGCATTGGAATCAGCACCGTCGCCGCTGACAGATCATGATTGGCCGCCAGATAGAGCATCACCAGCCCCGAGAGCAGGATCAGACTCAGCCCGGTGAAAATCTGCTGTTGCGCATTGATATGCCGATTCAGCACGCTGGCGAACAGGCCGCCAAAGACATAGGCGGCGCCGTAGATCAGCAGGATCAAGGCAAAATCGTAAGGTGCCATCTGCAGCTGCTCCATGAAGA
Organism: Pseudomonas mercuritolerans; assembly: GCF_025706525.1. Lineage (NCBI taxonomy): Bacteria > Pseudomonadati > Pseudomonadota > Gammaproteobacteria > Pseudomonadales > Pseudomonadaceae > Pseudomonas > Pseudomonas mercuritolerans. The sequence goes on along the minus strand of NZ_JAMSHA010000002.1, from coordinate 277,433 downwards.
TCAGCGGCGAAATGACAATGAAGGAAAAGTGGCAGGCGAAAGCGAAGGCGGAAATCAGCCAGCAGCCGACGAATTCGAAATTGCTCAGGACGCGCTGATAGGACTGGAGGAAGCCAAGGCGGCTGGGATCATGAGGAGGACGGCTGTTATCGAGCAATCGCCAGGTCTTGATCAGAACTGCTGCGGCCAGGGCGATGAAGACCCAGAAGCTGCCGCGCCAGCCGAGCGTGGCTTGCAGAAACGTACCCGCCAGTGGCGATACCGAAATGAAGATGCCTGTTGCGGTGACCATCAGGATTCGCAGGCGATCGCGCTCGTTGCCTTCGAACAGATCCTGCACCAGAGCCTGGGACAGCACGAAGCAACCGCATCCCAGTGCCTGCATCACCCGGAAAATCAGGAACAGCGTGTAGTCACTGCTCAGCGCGCAGCCAAGCGCGCCGAGCAGCGACACGCTCATGCCGGCAAGCAGCAGACCTTTGCGCCCGATCACATCGGACAACGGGCCGATCAATAGCTGGGCAAATGCGATGCCCACGGCAAACAGACTGATCGACAGGGCGATGTCGTTTGGCGATCGGCCAAAATGTGCTGCCAATGCCGGAAAGGAAGGCAGCAGCACATCCAGTGGAAACACGCCAAGCAGGGTCATCGCCAGCAGCAGGCTGACGGCTGCGCGCTGTTGTCGACGGGTAACTACAGGGTTGTGTTTATCCATCGATCAATCCTGCCTTGGCGAAAAGTGTCCGGTTATGAGGCAGTGCAAAAAAACCTGCTTTGTGCAGGGCTTCAAGCGTGGGCCTGGAGCCAGCACGGGCGCGGGCGCGCCTGGCCTGCATCGTGGTCATGCCGGCGACAATCTCGAGCGCGTCGCTATCGGCAATACCGGCCGAGCGCAGGCTTTGTTGCAGCCAGCTTTCATCGGCTTCAAAGAAAATCGAAATGATCTCCACCAGCGTCTTGCTGGCGAACAACCGCTGGCGACTGTTCATCGCGATCCAGAAATAATGGAAAGCTTCGGCGAAATAGCGGCTGTGCCTGGCTTCGTCGGCCAGGTGATCGCGCAACATGTCGTTCACGCTGCTGACCAAAGTATCGCGGCAGGCCTCCAGCAACTCACGGGCAATGATCGTTTCCGAAACGAACCCAAGCAGGAACCAGGCCAGTGCGCGGTTCTTCTCCGGCGTGCGCGCGATCAAGGCGTTCATGCGGGTGATCCGCCTCGGAATGACGGGGCGCCGGGTGATGCTGTAGAACGCGGCGATCTGCTCGGCAATCTGGTTGGAAAACAACGCGTGATAGCCCTCGTCGGTATACAGCTGCAGCGCTGCATGTTTCATCGGCAGCGGAATGTAGATGGGCAGTTCGCGATGCACGATGACTTCCACTGCGCGGTTGACGATGCGGTGTTCAAGCAGGGTGGTGTAGTCGAGGAAGTACACCAGATGATTGGCCGTCAGGCGATGCAGGGTGTCCCGACCCTTGGCCTGAATGGCCGGGTGCGTCAGATAGGGAAGAAACGCCGGGGGGAACCAGTAGCGTGTCTGCAGTTGCTGCTCGACATCGCCTGGTAGTCGATAGTCATGGGTACTGCAGCGCACCGATGCACGGTTGTCCCAGTCTGGAAGGGTAAATTTGAGCGACCATGAAACCGGCGCTTCGCTCTCATCCATCGTCGGGGAAATCATGACGCTACCCCGCTCAGCAGATCACGCATTTCCTGGCACATGGCCTGGCCATCGCTTTCTCCGCAGCCGACGAAGAACAACGGTTGCTCGGCGCTGCCCGCGATGCCGAGCAGGGTTTCAACCTGCGCGTCGGCGAACGCGCCGGTCAGCCAGGTATTGAGCCCCAGCGTTGTTGCGACCAGTTGAAATGTCTGCGAGAGATGGCCGGCCTCGATGAATGCCATGCGGTAGGCGCGTGAGTGCTCGTACTTCCACCAGAGACGATCAAACCTTGCAGTAATGAAGACGCCCAGCGGCAGGTTATTGATGAAATGCTGGCCACCGAGCAATTGACCCAGTTGCGGATCGGGCAGCGCATTGATCCGACTCAGAGCGTGTTCGGCAGGGTGGTAAGCGTAGACGCCGGGTTCCAGCCCGCTGACATTCTGCGCCAGAAGAAAGCCCTCACAGGCATTCAGTCCGCCACCGGACGGGCAGCTTCGGCGGGCCTCGAGTCCTGGCGCGACAGGATCATCGTGGGCATTTTCGCGCGGTGGCAGATAGCCGAGGGTGAAATACAGCAGCTTGCCCACCTCGTCCAGTGTCACCGCCGCACCGGTGTAGGAACGGCAGGTTTTGCGCTTGAGCAATGCCCCAGTCAGGCTGTCATCGTTGACGGCGCCCGGCGCAGGCAGGGAGATGAGGGCCTCCACAGGCTGCGGCGACCTGGAGTGTGCAGGTTCCGGCTTTGCCAGCACTTCGCTGCAATGCGCCAGATATTGCCTCGACCACTCGTGAATGTTCTGTGGAATATACTCACAAGGAATATTTTGTGTGCCGATGTGATAGATCCTGGATAGTTCATCCCAACCCCATTCCGGGCTGTCTATTTTTGCAATGGTTAGAATGTCTGCGTCCAGAAGTTGTTTGTCTATTATGTTGCCTGGGTCAAAAAGGTCAGGGTTGTCTATAAGTTTCGCGAGGCGATTGGAGTATTCAAGGCCAAGCTCGTGTTGAGTGTGGTTTTTGTAATTCCACACAACTTGGCCAGGTGGGCGCGGCAATATAAATAGAAAAGGATTGATATACATTTGTTCAGGTCACTCAGGAGTAGTCTGAAGGACGCCGCAGTGCCGGCATTCTGCGGCGTCCAGACTTACTTAACGTACGTTGGCTGCAACCAGAAAGGCGAGGTTGGCGATTTTATTTGTTTCCAGATAAATGGTTTTCATGATGTGAACTCCTTGTTCATAGAAAGTTGAAGTCGCTTCATGGCGACAACTTCATAATAGTTTGTAATCGAATATTGGCAAGAGGATATTAAGTAGGAATATTCCAGTAATTTTGTCGGAGTGATCTTGTGCTAATGACTTATTGTGTAGGTTAATTTTCCATAAATAGCGGACACAAAGAAACGTCCTGCAAAGCCGACGGAAATTATTGTAGGAAAAGTTTCTAGCACTCATGGTGAGTGTGAATAAGCGAGGGAAGGGCGTCGCAAATGAAACGGGGAGCCTGTGGCTCCCCGTGTTCAACCGCAATCAGCTATTGGGCAGCAGACGGCAGGTGATGCTTTTGATATAGCGGGTTTCAGCAATGGCCGGATGCACCGGATGATCCGGACCCTGGCCGCCACGTTCGAGCATCTGGATGTTGCGGTCCAGATGACGGGCGCTGGTCAGCAGGATGTTCTGCAGATCGTCTTCCGGCAGGTGCATGGAGCACGAAGCGCTGACCAGAATGCCGTCCTTGGTCAGCAGGCGCATGGCTTGCTCGTTCAGACGACGGTAGGCGCCTTCGCCGTTCTTCATGTCTTTCTTGCGTTTGATGAAGGCCGGCGGATCGGCAACGATTACGTCGAAACGTTCTTCGCTGGCTTTGAGTTCCTTCAAGGCTTCGAAGACATCGCCTTCGATGCAGGTCATCTTGTCCGCGAAGCCGTTCAGTGCAGCGTTGCGCTCGACACCGTCAAGGGCGAACGCAGAGGCGTCGACGCAGAACACTTCGCTGGCGCCGAACGCAGCGGCCTGCACGCCCCAGCCACCGATGTAGCTATAGAGGTCGAGCACGCGTTTGCCTTTGGCGTAAGGTGCCAGGCGCGCGCGGTTCATGCGGTGGTCGTAGAACCAGCCGGTTTTCTGGCCTTGAATGACCGGCGCTTCGAACTTGACGCCGTTCTCTTCCAGCGCGACCCATTCCGGCACCAGACCGAACACGGTTTCGACGTAACGGTTGAGGCCTTCGGCGTCGCGGGCGGCGGAGTCGTTCTTGAACAGAATGCCGCTTGGCTTGAGCACCTGAGTCAACGCGGCGATCACGTCGTCTTTATGCGCTTCCATGGTCGCCGAGGCGATCTGCACCACGAGGATGTCGCCGAAACGATCGACCACCAGACCCGGCAGCAGGTCGGAGTCGCCGTAGACCAGACGATAGAACGGCTTGTCGAACAGACGCTCGCGCAACGAAAGTGCGACATTCAGGCGATGCACCAGCAGCGACTTGTCCAATGCCAGTTTGATGTCGCGCGACAGCAGGCGCGCGCAGATCAGGTTGTTCGGGCTCATGGCGACGATGCCCAACGGCTTGCCGCCAGCGGCTTCGAGCACCGCCTGATCGCCGGCCTTGAAGCCGTGCAGAGGCGTGGCGGCCACGTCGATTTCGTTGCTGTAGACCCACAAGTGGCCGTTGCGCAGGCGACGGTCGGCGTTGGCTTTGAGGCGCAGGCTAGGCAGGGACATGACGTCGCTCCGGAAAAAAGAGCGGGAGTATAGCGTGTTGAGGCGTGCTCCGGTCTGGCCTGCGATGAAAAGCGGATGGCCCCTTCGCGAGCAGGCTCGCTCCCACACTCCCACACTCCTACACTTGGAATGCATTCACCTGTGGGAGCGAGCCTGCTCGCGAAAGGATTTCGGCGCTTACGCAGCCAGTGCGTCAATCAGCGCCTGGCTGAACGCCGGCACATCATCCGGCTGGCGGCTGCTGATCAGGTTGCCGTCCTTGACCACTTCCTGATCGACCCAGTTCGCACCGGCATTGACCAGATCGTCCTTGACCGTTTTGTAGCTGGTCATGGTCTTGCCGTTGACCAGTCCCGCCGAGATCAGCAACCAGCTGCCGTGGCAGATCACGGCAATCGGCTTGCCCGCCGAAGCGGCAGTCTTGACCAGATGCTGAGCATCCTGATCGATACGGATGGTGTCGGAATTCTGCACACCGCCGGGCAGCAGCACGGCATCGTATTGATCGACGCTCACAGCCTGGAAAGTGTTGCTGACGGGGAAGTCGTCGGCCGGTTTGTCATGGTTCCAGCCTTTGACGGTGCCGGCCTCGGCCGAGAGGATATCGACCTGCACGCCGGCCTGCTCGAGGGCATCCTTGGGGCCGGTCATTTCGACCTGTTCGAAACCATCGGTAACCAAAATAGCGACGCGTTTGCCATTGAGGGAAGTTGCCATCGGTAAGCTCCTGAGTCTGTGGAGATTTTGCCATCGCAGCGGACCATTGAGGTCCGATGCGCCCTACAGAGTCCGAAGCCTGTGCACAGATGAAAGTTCCGGCGATGTGCCCATCGGTGTGTCGCCCTGCCGTTTCAGCGGTTAGAATCGCCGCCTGTCCCAGAGTGTGTACTTATGTCCCAAGAGCTGACCACCGAACAGATTCAACAATCGCTGCAAGGCATCAGTGTGCCGGCGCAACCGCAGATCATGGTGGATCTGCAAATGGAGCAGTACATGCCCGACCCGGACCTGGAGGTGATCGCCAGGCTGATCTCCCAGGATCCCGGTCTGTCCGGCGCGCTGTTGAAGATCGTCAACTCGCCGTATTACGGCCTGAGCAACAAGATCACCTCGATCCAGCGTGCGGTGAACCTGTTGGGCAGCCGTTCGATCATCAACCTGATCAACGCGCAGTCGATCAAGGGCGAGATGAACGATGACACCATCGTCACCCTCAACCGTTTCTGGGACACCGCGCAGGATGTGGCGATGACCTGCCTGACCCTGGCCAAGCGCATCGGCACCCAGGCCGGTGACGAAGCCTATGCGTTGGGCCTGTTCCACGATTGCGGCGTGCCATTGATGCTGCAGCGTTTCCCCAATTATATGACCGTGCTGGAAGAGGCCTACGCCAGCGCCAGCCCGGAATGCCGCGTGGTCGATACGGAAAACCGTGTGTTCAACACCAACCACGCCGTGGTCGGTTATTACACGGCCAAGTCCTGGCGCCTGCCGGAGCATGTCAGCGCCGCCATCGCCAATCACCACAATGCGCTGGCGATTTTCAGCGACGAATCGTCGAAAAACAGCCAGCTGAAAAACTTGCTGGCGATTCTGAAAATGGCCGAGCACATCTGCGCCTCCTACCGGGTGCTGGGCAACCAGAGCGAAGATTTCGAGTGGAATGCGGTTGGCCCACTGGTGCTCGATTACGTCGGTCTGTCGGACTACGACTTCGAAACACTCAAACAAACGATTCGCGACCTCGGCGCGCATTGATCCGAGGACACCATGCCTGAACTGCCGGAAGTCGAAACCACCCGTCGCGGAATTGCCCCGCACCTGGAAGGCCAGCGGGTCAGCCGGGTCATCGTCCGCGACCGGCGCCTGCGCTGGCCGATCCCCGAAGACCTCGATGTGCGTTTGTCCGGGCAGCGCATCGTGCTGGTCGAGCGCCGCGCCAAGTACCTTTTGATCAACGCCGAGATCGGCACGCTAATCAGCCATCTGGGCATGTCCGGCAATCTGCGCCTGGTCGAGGCCGGGTTGCCGGCGTTGAAGCACGAACACGTCGACATTGAACTGGAATCGGGACTGGCCCTGCGCTACACCGACCCGCGACGCTTCGGTGCGATGCTGTGGAGCAACGACCCGCTCAATCACGAGTTGCTGATTCGCCTCGGGCCGGAGCCGCTGACCGATCTGTTCGATGGCGAGCGCCTGTTCCAGCTGTCGCGCGGGCGCTCGATGGCGGTCAAGCCGTTCATCATGGACAACGCGGTGGTGGTCGGGGTCGGCAATATCTATGCGACCGAAGCGCTGTTCGCCGCCGGCATCGATCCGCGCCGCGAAGCCGGGGGCATCTCCCGCGGGCGTTACTTGAAACTGGCAATCGAGATCAAACGCATCCTCGCCGCCGCCATCGAGCGTGGCGGCACGACGTTGCGCGATTTCATTGGCGGTGACGGTCAGCCGGGATACTTCCAGCAGGAACTGTTTGTCTACGGCCGCGGCGGTCAGCATTGCAAGGTCTGCGGCACCGGCTTGCGCGAAGTGAAGCTGGGCCAGCGCGCCAGCGTGTTTTGCCCGCGCTGCCAGACCTGAAGAAATCCTTCGGTCTATAGTGAGAAGTCTCACTGCTCAGCCCGAAGGATCGTGCCATGAAAGTCCTGCAAGTCTTCTTCGTCACGCTGCTGTTGTGTTCCAGCCTGGCCGTTCAGGCCTCGGAAACCGGCAGCGGTGATCCGCGTTACACCATCCAGAATCCCCCGGCCTACGCCATGCTTGGCGACCTGCTGATTGCCCGGCCCTTGCTGGTGGTGGCCACGGTGATCGGTGCGGGGGCGTTCGTGGTGTCGTTGCCGTTTACCGCACTGGGCGGCGGTGTTGGCGATGCCGGTCAGGCGCTGGTGGTCGACCCGGCGAAAGCAGCGTTTGTGCGGTGTCTGGGGTGTACAGGGGAGGGGTTTGAGCAGCGCGAGTGAGCTGATCGGGTTTCAGTGGTGTGGCTGATGGCCCATTCGCGAGCAGGCTCGCTCCCACAGGGGGAATGCATTGCAAATGTGGGAGCGAGCCTGCTCGCGAAGAGGGCGGCACAGGGCTGAAGAGATCAGGCCTTGCCGGTGATCTTGCGGTACTTCTCCATCAACTGTTCTTCAGTCTCCGGATGGGCTTCGTCCAGTGGAATGCAATCCACCGGGCAGACCTGCTGGCACTGCGGCTCGTCGTAGTGGCCGACGCACTGGGTGCACAGGTTCGGGTCGATCACGTAGATCTCTTCGCCTTGGGAAATGGCGGCGTTCGGGCACTCGGGTTCGCAGACGTCGCAGTTGATGCAATCGTCGGTGATGATCAGGGACATGCTAACTCCAGCCGGGGCGGCAGGCCCGGGCGCTATAAATCAATGCGCGCAATTGTGCCGCATTGGCGCTTGCAGTGCACGCGGGGGCGATCAAGGGCTGCAAAACAGAGATCGCAGCCTTCGGCAGCTCCTACAAACAGAGATCGCAGCCTGCGGCAGCTCCTACTTTTTGAAGCGCAGGGTCAGCGCGTCGGCCACGGCCGGGTGGACGAACTTGCTGATATCACCGCCCAGCGCGGCAATCTCCCGCACCAGCGTCGAGGAAATGAACGAATAACGCTCCGACGGCGTGAGAAACAGGCTCTCCACATCCGGCGCCAGTTGGCGGTTCATGTTGGCCAGCTGGAATTCGTATTCGAAGTCCGACACCGCGCGCAGACCACGCAGGAACACGTTGGCGTTCTGCTCTTTGGCGAAATGCGCAAGCAATGTGGAGAAACCGACCACTTCCACGTTCGGCAGGTGTTTGGTGACCTCGCGAGCCAGTTCGACCCGTTGTTCCAGCGGGAACAGCGGGTTCTTTTTCGGGCTGGCGGCGACCGCAATGATCACGTGATCGAACAGGCGCGAGGCGCGTTCGACCAGATCGCCATGGCCCTTGGTAATAGGGTCGAAGGTACCTGGGTACAACACTCGGTTCATCGCGTCGTCCTGGCGGGAGTCCGTTGGGGAGTCGGATGGTATCGCAGCCTTCCCGGTCGGCCAAGTCGCCTGTTGGGTAAGAAAGCACTATAGACGATAGGAATATTCTGCTTTTTCATGGGTTTTTCAGCCGATCAGCCAACGCTGTCGCCAGTTGCGCGGTGAGGCCATACACCGACAGCTGCGGGTTGGCGCCGATGCTGGTGGGGAACAGCGAGCCGTCGTGAATCGACAGATTGCTCAGTTGATGATGGCGACCGAGGCTGTCGGCAACCGCGCTTTTCGGATCTTCACCCATCGCACAGCCGCCCATCACATGGGCACTGCCCAGTCGCGTACGGTACAACTCCAGACTCAGACCATCGATCAGCGAGCGCGCTTCGGCCAATGTCTTCACATAACGACCGTCGGCATGCATCGGCATCACCGACTGCGCGCCGCCGGCGAACTGAATTTCGGCCATGACGTGAAAGGCCCGGCGCAAACCGTCCCAGGCGTACTGCGAAACCTGATAGTCGAGCACGGGCGAGCCATCACCGCGCAGCTCCACCGAGCCACCGCTGCTGTCCGGGTGGAAGCCATCGCGCAGCAGCGCCAGCATCGCGTGGGTGTGCGGCAGGTCGGCCATATGCTGGGCGTTTTCCTTGCCGAAACCACCCAGCAGCGTGGCCGCCAGCGCCGGGTGCAGCGGCGGCACTTCGAGCTTGAACGCCATCGGCCCGGTGGTGCCGTCCTTCCATTGAAAATGGTCGGAATAGATCGACTGCGGCGCGCCGTAAAACGGATTGACCACCTCGGCGAAACGCGCGGCGGACATGTTCACCGGGTGCAGAAAGGTGCGCTTGCCCACGCGCTCATGCGGATCCGGCGCGTCGGAGCGCAGCAACAGCGCCGGGCTGTTGATGCCGCCGCCGGCCAGCACGTAATGCCGCGCCTTGACGGTGATGCTGCGCCCGGTCGGCTCGACGCAGCGGTCGTCCATCGCTACGCAATGCAGCCCGGTAACCTTGTCGCCGCTGATCAGCAGCTTCTCCACCCGCGCCAGATACAGCAGCTCGCCGCCCTTTTCCAGCGTCGCCGGGATGGTCGTGACCATCATCGATTGCTTGGCGTTGCTCGGGCAGCCCATGCCGCAATAGCCGAGATTCCAGCAACCGCGAACGTTGCGCGGGATCACGTGCCAGCTGTAGCCGAGTTGCTCGCAGCCTTTGCGGATCACATCGTTGTTGGCATTGGGCGGCACCATCCACGGCGCGACCCCGAGGCGCTGCTCCATTTTTTCGAACCACGGCGCCATCTCTGCCGGACTATGGCCTGTGACGTTGTGCTCGCTGGCCCAGTGTTCAAGGGTCGGCTCGGGTGTGCGGAAGCTCGAGGTCCAGTTGATCAGCGTCGTGCCGCCGACCGCGCGGCCCTGCAGGATCGTGATCGCGCCGTCCTTGCTCATGCGCCCGATGCCTTCCTGATAGAGGCTGCTGTAGGCCTCGTCTTCGAGCAGTTTGAAATCCGAACTGGTCTTCAGCGGGCCTTCTTCGATCAGCAGGACTTTATAACCGGCTGCGCTGAGGATTTCCGCCGTGGTGCCGCCACCGGCGCCACTGCCGATGATCGCCACGTCGGCTTCAAGGGTGAGGTCGTCGCTCAGTTGCGCGCCGTTGTAGGTTTTCCAGCCTCGGGCGAGGCCTTCGCGGAAGGGATCGGGTACGGGCATCGGTCAGGTTCTCTTTATTATTCTGGATGCTGAGGTGATGCAGTTGGCCCATTCGCGAGCAGGCTCGCTCCCACAGGGACATGCATTTCAAATGTGGGAGCGAGCCTGCTCGCGAAGGCCGCGCCCCGGTTTCAGACCTTCGGCGGCCCGGGATAACCGCAATGAGCCCAAGACTCGGCGCGGGTGTACCAGGCCATCATCACCATCTGCTGCAATGAGCTATGGCCCATGCGCAGCAAGCTCAATGAACTGTTCTCCCAGCGTTCGAGGAAATGCCGCATCGCTTCAGGGCTGGCGTTTTCCCAACTGCCCCAGATGCCGGTGAGCGGGCCACGGGTCACGGCCATGCCCAGCACGTCGAACAGTTGCCGAGTGAGCTTGAGCATTTCCGGCGACACGTGATCGAGGCTGTAGTCCAGCGACTTCAGCGTGCCGTCGACCGCTGCGGGCATTTCCCCGGCGGCAACGGCGCCGTCGAGCATCACCGGGATCAGCGCGCGCAGGAACAGCAGATCGCCGTCGCGCAAAACGACAAAGCCGTTGGCGCTGACGCCCGACGAGCAGCCAGTGAGGCTGGCGCCAAGGCCGGCGGTGGCGAGAAACGCGGTGGCGCCGAGGCTGAATTTCAGCAGGCCACGGCGCGACAGGGCAGGTGTTTCGGTCAGGCTTGGGTGCATTGTTGTTATTACCCGGGTCGACAGCGTTTAGCGGATGAACAGTTTTTGGATCAGTTTCTGAATCGATGTGCCGTAGGGCGGGTAGATCAGTCGCGCCGCGTTGAAGCGCTGTTTGATCAGCACGCCCTTGGCCTTGCTGAACGTCAGGAAACCTTCGTGGCCGTGGTAATGGCCCATGCCCGAGGGACCGATGCCACCGAAGGGCATGTCGTCCTGAGCGACATGCAACAAAGTGTCGTTCAGGCATACGCCGCCGGAATGGGTCTCGTGCAGTACGCGATGCTGTTCGCGTTTGTCGTAGCCAAAGTAGTAAAGAGCCAGAGGACGAGGCCGCTGATTGATGTAAGCGAATGCCTGCTCCAGATCGCGGTAAGGCACGATTGGCAGCAACGGGCCGAAGATTTCGTCCTGCATCACGGTCATCTCATCGCTGACATTGAGCAGCACGCTGTGTGGCATGCGTCGGCCCTGGCCTTGCTCGAACAGCGGGATCAGCAGCGCGCCCTTGCTGGTCGCGTCGCTGACATAACTGTTGAGCCTGGCCAGTTGGCGCTCATTGATAATCGCGGTGTAGTCGGCGTTGTCGGCCAGGGTCGGGTAGAAGCCTTTCACAGCCTGACGATAGGCCTCGACGAAAGCGCCGACGCGGTCTTCCGGCACCAGCACATAGTCGGGCGCGACGCAGGTCTGCCCGGCGTTGAGGGTCTTGCCGAAGGCGATGCGTTCGGCGGCGTCCTTGAGCGGTACGTCTCTGGAGACGATGGCCGGCGACTTGCCGCCCAGTTCCAGGGTGACCGGCGTGAGGTTTTCCGCGGCAGCGCGCATGACGTGCCTGCCGACGCTGGTGGAGCCGGTGAACAGCAGATGATCGAAAGGCAGGCGCGAGAAGGCCACGCCGACATCCGCCTCACCCAGCACCACACAGACCAGGTCTTCGGGAAAGATCCGCGCCAGCAGTTCTTTGAGCAGCAGCCCGGTGGCCGGGGTCGATTCGCTGAGCTTGAGCATCACCCGATTGCCGGCAGCCAGGGCGCCGACCATCGGCCCTACGGCCAGATACAACGGGTAGTTCCACGGCACGATCACACCGACCACGCCCAATGGCTGATAAACCACCTTCGCCGAAGCCGGCTGGAACGCCACGCCGACCTTGCGCCGCGAGGGCTTCATCCAGTTTTTCAGGTGACGGCTGGCGTAATGAATGCCGTGCAGGCTCGGCATCAGCTCGGCGAGCAGGGTTTCGTCGGCGCTGCGGTGACTGAAATCGGCACCGATCGCGTCGATCAATGCCTGCCGCTCAGCGCTGAGCAGATCGCGCAGCGCCTTGAGCCACTGCTGACGTTGCGCGGCCGGCGGCATCGGGTTGGCGGCGTACGCGGCCCGTTGTGCCTGGAACTGCCGATCGAGGGTTTCAAGAGGCTGTTGCAGTGTTTGCAAATAGGCAATGTCGGCAGTCATCGCAGGCTCCGGATTTTATTGTAGTGGGCACTTTTTAGAGTCTATGCTCTAGAAAGTCAAACGACTTCCGCGCACGTCAGTGTTTTATCCACTTCCGGTTAGGTCGTAAGATGCGCCGTCAACGCACTCTGAATTAAAGCTCAAGCCATGGCCCCACGAATAAAAACCAGCGAGCGCATCGTTCAGAACAGCCTGGAGCTGTTCAATCAGCAGGGCGAGCGCAGCGTCAGCACCAATCACATCGCCGCGCACATGGAGATTTCTCCGGGCAACCTGTACTACCACTTCCCCAACAAGCAGGCGATCATCGCCGTGTTGTTCAGTGAGTACGAAGCCCTGGTGGACAGCTTTTTGCGTCCGCCCCAGGGCCGTCCGGCGACCGTCGAAGACAAGCGGTTCTATTTGAAGGAACTGCTTTCGGCCATGTGGCGCTACCGCTTTCTGCATCGCGACCTCGAGCATTTGCTCGACAGCGATGCGGAGCTGGCCGCGCGTTATCGGCGCTTTTCCCAGCGCTGCGTGATCCAGGGGGCCGCAATCTACGAAGGTTTTGTCGCCGCCGGCATCCTGAAAATGGATCGCGTGCAGATCGAATCGCTGACCCTCAATGCGTGGATCATCCTGACCTCGTGGGTGCGTTTTCTGTGCACCACGCGGGAAAACTCCAACCACCTCAGCGAACAGGCCGTTAAGCGTGGCGTGTATCAGGTGTTGGTGCTGGAAGCGGGGTTCGTCACCGATCAGGCGCGGGATGAGGTCAACGCATTGTTCGACGAGTTCTACGTGCCGCTGGCGCAGGCCCTTGAAGACGTGAAATAAACCGTTCAGCCGAATTCCACAGGAGCCCGTTATGTCGATTGCGCAGTTGATCAGCCCACAAGCTTTGGACGCTCGCAAAGAGCAGCCGGGGCTGGTGATTCTCGATTGTCGTTTCGCCCTAGAAGATCCGGATTACGGCCAGCGCAGCTATGCCGAAGGGCACATTGCCGGGGCGAGTTTCGCCGATCTGGAACGGGATCTGAGCGGTAAAGTCGAGAAGGGCGTGACCGGGCGTCATCCGTTGCCCGAGCCGGCGGCGCTGAACGAACGCCTGCAAGCCTGGGGCATCAGCAACGACAGCGATGTGGTTTTGTATGACGACGGCCCGGGTGCGTACGCGGCGCGGGCGTGGTGGTTGCTGGCATGGCTGGGCAAGCGCGACGGCGTGTTCATTCTCGACGGCGGGCTCAAGGCCTGGCACGCGGCTGGCCTGCCGCTGAGTCTGGATCCGCCTAGCGTGACGCCGGGTAACTTCAGTGGTCAGCCGGACATGAGCCTGTTGCTCAGCGCCGAGCAATTGCAGCAGCGCCTCGGCCAGCCAACCCTGACCCTGCTCGACGCCCGCGCCTTGCCGCGCTTCAAGGGCGAAGTGGAACCGATCGATCCGGTGGCCGGGCATATTCCCGGCGCGCAGTGTGCGGCGTTCACCGACAACCTCGGCAGTGATGGACGGTTTTTGCCGGCAGAGCAGCTCAACCAGCGCTTTGCGGCGAAACTGGGCGATCGCTCACCGTCGGAACTGGTCGCCTACTGCGGCTCCGGAGTGACGGCGTGTCATAACCTGTTCGCACTGTGCCTGGCCGGTTATCCGCTGGGGGCGCTGTATGCCGGATCGTGGAGCGAGTGGATCAACGAACCGTCGCGCGGCATTGCCACCGGCGAATAAACACAGCGATCTCCTGTAGGAGTGAGCCTGCTCGCGATGGCGGTATGTCTGTGAGTTAAATGCCAACTGACTCACCGCTTTCGCGAGCAGGCTCGCTCCCACATTGAACCAGGTTGTGCCATGCATTTTCATGCCGACACAAATCCCTGTGGGAGCGAGCCTGCTCGCGAAGGCGTCCTGTCAGGCATTGAATCTCCAGACTGACACACCGTCATCGCGAGCAGGCTCACTCCTGCAAGGAATATGCGGTGCTCAATGACCGAGTGCGGCCAGCCATTGCGGGATACGCCGCTCCAGGTAATACCCGGGCCTGCGCACCGAGCCGTCGACGAAACCGACATGACCACCACGCGTTTGCAATTCGAATTGGGTGCAGGCTGACAACTCATCGGCCTGCGGCAAGCTGTGGGGAAATACGAAAGGATCGTCCGCCGCCTGAATGATCAGCGTCGGCGTGCGGATTTCGCCGAGGTAGTAGCGGCTCGAGGCGCGGCGGTAGTAATCCTCGGCATCATTGAAGCCATGCAGCGGCGCGGTGACCCGGCCATCGAAATCCCAGAATGTGCGCATGTTCTCCAGCGAACCCAGCGCGGCCAGTTTCGCCAGGCCGTCTTCGCGCCCGTCATGCTGGAACTGGCGCTGCTTGTTCTTGATGTAGGCAACCATCTCACGCATGAAATGCGCCTGATAAACCCGCGAAAATCCCTGGCCGATGCGATCGGCGCATTGATCGAGGCGAAACGGCACCGAGACTGCCACCGCGCCGAGCAAGCCGCTATTGCTACCAGTTTCACCCAGATGTTTGAGCAGCACGTTGCCGCCCAGTGAATAGCCGACCGCATACAAAGGTGCCAACGGGCGTTTCGCGCGCAGGTGCTGGATGGCTTCGGCAAGGTCTTCGCTGGCGCCGGAGTGGTAGCTGCGCGGCAACAGATTCGGCTCGCCGGAACAACCGCGCCAGTTCAGCGCGACGCTGGCCCAGCCCTGCTCGGCCAACGTCTTCTGAATGCCCGCCACGTAGGGCGAATTGGATGAGCCGGTCAAACCGTGCAGTACCAGCACCAACGGCGCCTCGGCACTGTGCGGGCCGTGCCAGTCGAGGTCGAGGAAGTCGCCGTCCTCGAGCCACAGGCGTTCGCGTTCGCGCTCGATGTGCACGGTCTTGCGCCACAAAGGACCCCAGAGGGTTTGCAGGTGCGGATTGCCGAGGCCGAAAGCCGGAACGAAGCGGGAGGCAGGAAGCGCGGACGGTGGTTGCACGGCAAATCTCGACAGGTCTTGCGTAAAGCGGCAGGCGCCCGGTGCGCCAGCCGCTTCTCAATGAAGCGCCTAACTTGCCACAAAGCCGGTGTCGGCGCGACACATGCTCTCATCAGCCTCGCTGACCGGTGCAGCCTCTGGCTCAGGTAATGGCTGCTGTTCGACAGTGGCACCTGCGGTGACCGACACCCAGCGATCTGCCGACAGATGCCGGTCCATCGCGTTTTTAACATCGGCCACTGTCAGTCTGAGCACCTGCTGCACTGTGTAATCGAGATCGAGCGGCAGGTCGTAGCGGTTGATTTCCACTAGTCTGGCGAGAATCTGCCGATTACTGGCGCTGTCCAGCACGTTCCTGTTGGCCAGCCTGCGCTTGAGATGCTCCAGCTCCAGCGTGGTCGGCCCATCCCGGAGAAACTCATTGAGCATGTCGCGCACCAGCGCAGCGGTGCCAGCGCTGACTGAATTGCCGGTCTGCAAGGTGAAGGTCACTAATCCAGCGCCGCCGGCCCAATTGATGTTGGCGCCGTAGACGTCATAGACCCTTCCGCGCTTGTGCCGCAATTCGTTCATCAGACGGTTGTTGCTGCCACCACCGAGAATCTGACCGGCGGCGTACAGGGCGGCATGATCGGCATGGCGACGCGGTACGCTGGTCTGGGCGAAAACGATGTGTGTCTGCTGCTGCTGCGCCAATTCGAGGTGGCCGGTCTGTAAGGCGCTCGGGCTGGCAGTCGCTGAAGCCAAAAACGCGTCGGGTGGCGTGGGCAGGGCATCGCTGATTTGCAGGCTGATCGCCTGCGCCTGCGCCACAGTGAGATCGCCGACCAGAGTGATTTGCGCATGGCGGGCAGCGTAATAGCGGCGGTGGAAATCCTCCACGTGAGCACGCGTCACGGCACTGAGCCCCGACTCGGTGCCGTAGACCGGGAGACTGTAAGGGCTGTCCGGCGCCAGCAATGTCTTGACTCGTTGCAAAGCCTGATAACCGGCTTCGGCTTGCTCCGCGGAGAGCGCGGCGCGCAGTTCGTGCTTGACCGGCGCCAGGCGCTCCTCGCTCAACAGTGGCTCGCTGAGAATTTGTGTCAGCAGGCTGATGGCCGGCAGGCGTTTTGCCGGATCACTGAGGCTGCGCAAGGAGAACATGGCGCGGTCATGATCGATTTCCATATCCCATTGCGCGCCCAGCCCGTCGAAGGTTGCCATGACGGCGGACAGGTCCTTGCCCGGTACCCCCTCGTTGAGCAGGGAAAATGTCGTGGCTGCCAGGCCCGACCGATCACCGTCCCGAGCACTGCCCGCCGCGAAGCTGACGTGAATATCGAACATCGGCAGGTCGGTCGTGCGTACGAACAGCACCTTGGTATCGTTGCGGGTTTTCCAGCCTCTGATCTTCAATGCACGCGGTTTGATTTCCAGCGCTTTGACTTCACCGAGCGATTGCAGGCGTGAGGTCCGCTTCTGCGCAGGCTGGCCATCAGCGCAAGCCGCTGCGGTCAGGCAGATCAGCACGAATCCTGTGAGCAGTGAAAGACTATTCATTGGCGGCCGCCTTGTGCACGTGGGCAACACCCAGACGCTCGCGGGTCAGCCAGAGGGCGGCCGCGTCGCGAATCTGCTCCGGCGTCACTTTCGCCAACGTTTCGGCATCATCATCCAGCAGGCGCCAGGGCAAGCCGATGGTCGGGTACGAGGCGAGCTGACGGGCCTGTTGCTGTATCGAATCGCTGGCATACACCTGCTGCGCGATCAGTTGCGTACGTGCCCGCTCCAGCTCCTCCAGCGACGGCGGCGTGGTGCGCAATGCATCGATTTGCGCCCACACCCGCGCTTGCGCACCTGCCAGATCGGTCAGCGGTGGATCGGCCAATTCGGCGGTCAACAGCAACAGGCTGTCGCCGCGCGTCATTTGGTTGTAAACGGTGTCGATGCGATTGAACACGCGATCGGTAAACATCAGCTTCTGTTGCAGCCGCGCGCCGTTGGCGCCGCCCAGTATCGCGTTGATCAGACGCAAGGCGTGCACGGTGCGCGGATCTTTCGCAGTGGCCAGTCCGGGAACATTGAACGCCATCAGCAACTGCGCGGCGGGGACTTCGCGGTGCAAGGTCAATTGGCGCTCGCCCGGCACTTTCAGTTCCACGGGACTTGGCAGGAGCGGCACGGAGCGTTTTGCAAGGACGCCAAAATAGCGCTCGGCCAGCGGCTGCACCTGTGCGAGGGTGACGTCGCCGACGATCACCAGTACGGCATTGCCTGGTGCATAACGGCTTTCATACCAGTGACGAAGTTCGCCGGCGTCTACCTGCTGCAAGTCATGCATCCAGCCAATAACTGGAGTGCGGTAGCTGTTGGCGAAGTGGGCCAGGGCAGAGAAGTGCTCAAGAACGGCAGCATTGACATTGTCGTCAGTACGCAAATGGCGCTCTTCGCGGATCACCGCCATTTCGGTGCTCAGGTCATCGGCATGCAGATGAGCGGTCGACATCAGGTCGGCCATCAGTTCGAAGACGACGCCCAGATAGCGCGGCGCCAGGGTCTGTTGGTAGCTCGTGGCATCCGCGTAGGTAAAAGCACTTTCTTCGGCACCAATGGATTCCAGAATCCGCGATGCTTCATCGGCGCAGGTCTTGCTGCTGCCTTTGAACAGCATATGTTCCAGAACGTGGGAGAGCCCGGTCTGCCCTGGCGCTTCGTCAGCCGGGCCAACCTTGAACCACAGCTGCGAAGTAACCAGCGGCGCGCGGTGGTCCTCACGGACCAACACCTGCAAACCGTTTTCCAGGGTGAATTGATGAGTCGGCGGGGGCGTGGCGGCCAGCGTCATGAACGGCGCCAGGCCAAGAAAAAGCAGCATCCGGCTGCAGAGCGTATCCATACGCGAAATGTCCTCAGTGGTTAACGCAGATTGCGGCAACCACTGTGGCGATTTGCGAGGGGCAGGGTGCGGTAACTATTTACCGCACTCTCAACCCAGTGCAGGCAGGGTCAGGCGCTGCGTTGCCACAACGCGTAATACACGCGACCGGATTTCTGTTCGCGGTGCAGGCGCCAGTTGCCCGGCAGGCCCAGCGTCGATGGCGCTGTTTCGCTTTCCGTGTAGATCCACGAATCGGCCGCCAGCCATTGGCGCTCTTCCAGCAAAGTACAAACCGCTGGCAACAGGTTCTGGTTGAATGGTGGGTCGAGAAACACCAGATCGAACGGCGTCGCGGTCTGGGTTTCCAGGTAGCGCAGCGCATCGGCGGTTTGCACCTGGCCGTTGCTGCAACGCAGGGTGCCGAGGTGTTCTTTCAGGCTGGAAACCGCAACGTTGCTGGCGTCCAGCGCCTGGGCCGTGGCCGCGCCACGGGACAGGGCTTCGAGAAACAGCGCACCGCTGCCGGCGAACGGGTCGAGCACTTTCGCCCCTTCGACATACGGCGCCAGCCAGTTGAACAGGGTTTCACGCACGCGATCCGGGGTCGGGCGCAGGCCCGGTGCGTCGGGAAAGCTCAGCTTGCGGCTGCGCCACTGGCCGCCAATGATGCGCAGCTGATTGACGCCGTTGTGCACGTTTTGCACAGGTTTTTTCGGTGCTCGAGTCGCCATTAATGCTCCGGAACCCCGAGCGGTTGCTCGGCAGGTTTATCAGATGGGGCCGGTAACGGCTTTTGCGGCACGGTCGGGCCAGCGGTGACGATGACCATTTTCTCCGTGCTCAGGTGTTTGTTAAGCGCAGCGCGGACTTGCTCTACGGTCAGGCTCTGTGACTGACGCATGAAATCGTCGAGATAGCTCAGCGGCAGATTATAGAAGCCCATCGCGCCGAGCTGGCCAACGATGTCGGCGTTGCTCGCGGTGGACAGCGGGAAGCTGCCGGCCAGTTCGCGCTTGGCATCGTCGAGTTCTTTCTGTGTCGGCCCGGTTTTCAAGAAGTCGGCGAGCACGTCCTGCACCAGTTTCAGCGTGCCTTCGCTCATCTCGGCGCGGGTCTGCAGATTGATCATGAACGGCCCACGGGCCTGCATCGGGCTGAACGCCGAATACACGCCGTATGTCAGGCCGCGCTTCTCGCGCACTTCGCTCATCAGGCGCGTACCGAAACCACCGCCGCCGAGGATCTGGTTGCCCAGCGACAGCGCGGCGTAATCCGGATCGTCGCGATCAATGCCCAGTTGCGCGAGCATCAGGTTGGTCTGTTTCGACGGAAACTCGATGTGGTTGACGCTGGCCTTCGGTTCCTGAGGTGCGGCGATTTTCGCCAGTGCCGGACCTTTCGGCAGGGCAGAGGAAACCTGATTGGCGATCGCCTCGGCTTCGGCTCGCGATAGATCACCGACCAGTGCAATCACCGCATTGCCGGCGGCGTAGGCCTTAGCGTGGAACTCGCGCAATTGCGCGACGGTAATCTTCGGCACGCTTTGCGGATTGCCGTCGCTGGAATGCGCGTACGGATGATCACCATACAGGCGCTTCATCAGCTCCAGACTGGCGAGTTTGCCGGGGTTCTGTTTCTGGTATTCGAAACCGGCGAGCAGTTGGTTCTTGATGCGCGCGAAGGAATCGGCGGGGAAGGTCGGTTTGCCGACCACATCGGCGAACAGCTTCAACGCCGGTTCACGCTGCTCAGGTGCGCTGAGGCTGCGCAGCGAAGCCAGCGCCATGTCCTTGAACCCACCGTTGCCGAAGTCGGCGCCGAGGCCTTCAAACCCCTGCGCGATCGCACCGACGTCTTTACCGGCGATGCCTTCGTTGAGCATGGCGTTGGTCAGCACCGCGAGGCCGGGCGCGTTGCCGTCCTGGCTGCTGCCAGCGGCGAAGATCAGGCGCATGTCGAACATCGGCAGTTCATGGGCTTCGACGAACAGCACTTTCGCGCCTTCAGCGGTGTTCCAGGTCTGCACATCGAGCTTGCGGCTGGCCGGGGCCTTGCCGTCGAGTTCTGCCAGCGATTGCAACTTTTGGCTGGTTTTTGCGTTATCCAGGGCTTCGCTGGCATGGCTGTCAGCGCTTGGAGACAGATAAACCGCTGCCGAGCCGATCACCGCGACAGCAATCAGGCCAAGCAGCATCAGGCGTGGGGTTTTGCGCTCACTCATGAGTCGTCTCCAAAGGCAGGACGTGGGCGACGCTGAGACGTTCGCGGGTGAAGTACTTTTTCGCGGCGTTCTGGATGTCTTGCGGGGTCACGCTCTCCAGATCGGCCAGTTCGGTGTCCATCAGTTTCCACGACAGACCGACCGTTTCCAGTTGACCGATCGCGGTGGCCTGGCTGGTGATCGAGTCGCGCTCGTAGACCAGGCCGGCGATGACTTGAGCGCGGACGCGTTCCAGCTCTTCGGCAGACGGCGCGGTGGTTTTCAGCTGCTCGAGCAGTTTCCACAAACCGGCTTCGGCCTGGGCGATGGTCTTTTTCTTCTGCGTATTTGGCGTGGCCGACAGGGTGAACAGGCTGTCGCCACGGGTATAGGCGTCGTAGTCCGACGAGCCGCCGGAGACCAGCTCTTCGCCGCGTTCCAGCTGCGTCGGGATGCGTCCGCTGTAGCCGCCGTCGAGCAGCGCCGAGATCAAGCGCAAGGCGTTGACCGAGCGTTTGTCTTCAGCGGTAGCAATGCTCGGCACGTTGAAGCCAAGCATCAGGCTCGGCAGTTGGGTCTGCACGCGCAGGGTGATCTGGCGTTCGCCGGGCTCGGCCAGTTCCAGCGGTTTTTTCGCCGGTGGCACGTCGCGTTTGGCGACCGGGCCGAAATAGCGCTGGGCGAGGGTTTTCACTTCGTCTGGAGTGACGTCACCGACCACCACCAGCGTGGCGTTGTTCGGCGCGTACCAGGATTGGTACCAGTGGCGCAGTTCCTCGACTTTCATGCGGTCGAGGTCAGCCATCCAGCCGATGGTCGGCGTGTGATAACCGCTGGCCGGGTAGGCCATGGCCTTGTAGCGCTCATAGGCCTTGGACATCGGCTTGTCATCGGTGCGCAGGCGGCGCTCTTCCTTGATGACTTCGATTTCCTTGGCGAACTCGTCGGCCGGCAGGCGCAGGTTGGCCATGCGGTCGGCTTCCAGCTCGAAGGCCACGCCGAGACGATCACGGGCCAGCACCTGGTAATAAGCCGTGAAGTCGTCGCTGGTAAAGGCGTTTTCTTCGGCGCCGAGGTCGCGCAGGATCAGCGAGGCTTCGCCGGGGCCGACTTTTTCGCTGCCCTTGAACATCATGTGCTCGAGCGCGTGGGACAGACCGGTCTGGCCCGGAGTCTCGTAGCTGGAACCGACCTTGTACCAGATCTGCGAAACGACGACAGGCGCGCGATGGTCTTCGCGCACGACGACCTTGAGGCCGTTGTCGAGGGTGAATTCATGGGTCGGTTGCGGGTCGGCCGCCAGGACCGAAAGGGGCAGGCAGACTGCGCTGAGCAGCAGGCCAGCAGCGCGGCGGGCTAGAGCATTCATTCGTTTTTCAACCTGTTGGGCTGCCCGCTTGGTCTTAGCGTCAGCGGGCGAGAGGGTGCTAGGATACTGATCCGTTTTACTGGCGACCACGTCTATGAGGTTCTGCAACCTGATAAGGCTGAATGGGTTTGCGGCACAAGGCAGCGGTTTGGCAACCAGACCCTGCGTTTTCGCCGATTTTTGCCGGTTTAGATCATCGTAAAAACGATCCTTGAGGTGCCTTCAGTGCCTCGACAAAATGTTGCGCGTGAACAAGCTGGGTGAAACACAGTCTGTTCTGCATCGAATATTTATTTGCCGGGGCGCCCTGTTGGCGCGTCGCTACCGTGAGATAGCCGTCCTCCATGTTTGGTTCCAACGACGACAAGAAGAGCCCAGCTGCGGCTGGCGAGAAGAAAAGCCTGTTCGGATGGCTGCGGAAGAAACCGCAGGAACCCGTCGTCGAACAGCCGGCCGCGATTCCTGAGCCGGCCCCCGCGCCAGCACCTGTAATAGAAGAAGAGCCGGCGCCGATTGTGCTGCCGATCGCCGAACCGGTGCTGCAACCGGAGGTTGAGGCCGAGCCCGAAACGCCGGCCGCTGCCGAGTTGCCGCTGACGCCCGCCGCCGAGCCGTGGCTGACCTTGCCAGTGGCAGAAGAACCGGTCGCGCTGGTTGAAGAAGCAGCGCCTCATGTGACGCCAGTGATTCCTGCGCCGGTTGCCGAAGTGGCTGCGCAGCCTGTGCCTGAGCCGGTTGTCGAGCCAGCGCCGATCATTTCTGAACCCGCCGCCCCGGTTGTTCCGCCGTCCGCGCCTGAGCCCGCACCGCTTGCCGCTGCGCCAGTTGTCGCTCCGATCGTACCGGTCGAAGCACCTGTAGAGGCGCCCGTCGAAACCCCGCGCGCCGAGGAAACCAAAGCCGGTTTCTTCGCCCGTCTCAAGCAAGGCCTGTCGAAGACCAGCGCCAGCATCGGCGAGGGCATGGCCAGCCTGTTCCTCGGGCGCAAGACCATCGACGATGAGTTGCTCGACGACCTCGAAACCCGTCTGCTCACCGCCGACGTCGGCGTTGAAGCCACCACGCAGATCATCCAGCGCCTGACCCAGAAGGTCGCACGCAAGGAACTGGCAGACGCCGACGCCCTGTACAAATCTCTGCAGGACGAATTGGCAGCGATGCTCAAACCGGTTGAGCAGCCACTGAAAATAGCCTCGCAGAACAAGCCGTTCGTGATTCTGGTGGTCGGCGTCAACGGCGCCGGCAAAACCACCACCATCGGCAAACTGGCGAAGAAACTGCAACTGGAAGGCAAGAAAGTCATGCTCGCCGCCGGCGATACCTTCCGTGCTGCGGCGGTAGAACAATTGCAGGTCTGGGGCGAGCGCAACAAGATTCCGGTGATCGCTCAGCACACCGGCGCTGATTCGGCTTCGGTGATCTTCGACGCGGTGCAAGCAGCCAAGGCCCGTGGCATCGATGTGCTGATCGCCGACACCGCCGGTCGCCTGCACACCAAAGACAACCTGATGGAAGAGCTGAAAAAGGTTCGCCGGGTGATCGGCAAGCTCGACGCTGACGCGCCGCACGAAGTGCTGCTGGTGCTCGACGCCGGTACTGGCCAGAACGCCATCAACCAGGCCAAACAGTTCAACCAGACCGTCGAACTGACCGGCCTGGCCCTGACCAAGCTCGACGGCACCGCCAAGGGCGGGGTGATTTTCGCCCTGGCCAAGCAGTTCGGCTTGCCGATCCGCTACATCGGCGTCGGTGAAGGCATCGACGATTTGCGTACCTTTGAAGCCGAACCCTTTGTCCAGGCACTGTTTGCCGAGCGGGAGCGTTCATGATTCGTTTCGAACAGGTCGGTAAACGCTACCCGAACGGTCACGTCGGCTTGCATGAGCTGAGCTTTCGAGTCCGTCGTGGCGAGTTCTTGTTTGTCACCGGCCACTCCGGTGCCGGTAAATCCACGCTGTTGCGCCTGTTGCTGGCAATGGAACGGCCGACCAGCGGCAAATTGCTGCTCGCCGGGCAAGACCTGAGCACCATCAGCAATGCGCAGATTCCGTTCCTTCGCCGACAGATCGGCGTGGTGTTCCAGAATCACCAGTTGCTGTTCGATCGCACGGTGTTCAACAACGTCGCCTTGCCGCTGCAGATCCTCGGCCTGTCCAAGGTCGAGATCGCCAAGCGCGTCGATTCGGCGCTGGAACGCGTGGCACTGTCGGACAAATCCGATCTGTACCCGGGCGACCTGTCCACCGGTCAGCAACAACGCGTCGGCATCGCCCGCGCCATCGTCCATCGCCCGGCCTTGCTGCTGGCGGACGAGCCGACCGGTAACCTCGACCCGCGTCTGGCCGCTGAAATCATGGGTGTGTTTGAAGACATCAACCGTTTGGGCACCAGTGTGCTGATTGCCAGTCACGACCTGGCGCTGATCGCGCGCATGCGTCACCGCATGCTGACCCTGCAACGCGGCCGCTTGATCGGCGACGGGGAGGCCGGGGTATGAGTGCGACACGCAGTCCGAAGGTATCCGAGCGCGTGGCCCCGAAGGCCGCCGATCCGCAACCGCAGAAAAAGAAAAAGCACGACGATGACGACGGCCCGGACTTCGCCACGCTGTTTCGCGCCTGGATCGAAAGCCATCGCGCCAGTCTGCTCGACAGCCTGCGCCGTCTCGGCAAACAGCCGATCGGCAGCTTCTTCACCTGCATGGTGATGGCGGTGGCGTTGAGTCTGCCGATGGGCTTGTCGCTGTTGCTCAACAACGTCGAGCGTCTTGGCGGTTCCTGGCAGCGCGCGGCGCAGATTTCCCTGTACCTGCAACTCGATGCCAGCCCGGAACAGGGCGAGTCGCTGCGCGAGCAGATCAAAGGCATGCCCGGCGTCGCTGATGCCGAATATGTCGGCCGCGATCAGGCGCTGGAGGAGTTCCAGCAGCAGTCCGGCCTGGGCGAAGCCCTGCGTGAGCTGCCCGAGAACCCGTTGCCGGGTGTGGTGCTGGTCACACCGAACGAAGTCGACAAGCCGACACTCGAAGCATTAAGACAAAAACTTTCCGAGCTGCCCAAGGTACAACAGGCGCAACTTGATCTAGTCTGGGTCGAGCGTCTGGCCGCCATCCTCAAGCTTGGCGACCGCTTTGTCTTCGGTCTGACGGTGTTGTTGGTGTCTGCATTACTTTTGGTGATAGGCAATACCATTCGTCTTCATATTGAAAACCGCCGCACCGAGATAGAAGTGATTAAACTCGTCGGCGGCACTGACAGTTATGTGCGTCGTCCTTTCCTTTATATGGGCGCGTTGTATGGCTTCGGTGCAGGGCTGTTGTCGTGGGGTGTATTGGCGTTCGGCCTGAACTGGCTGAACGATGCGGTGGTTGGATTGGCCGGCTTGTACGGCAGTGATTTCGCCCTGGCCGGTGTGCCAGTGGCCGACGGTCTGTCGCTCTTGCTTGGCGCGGTGCTGTTGGGTTATATCGGTGCATGGATTGCAGTCGCACGTCATCTCAGGGAGCTGGCGCCGAAGTAGAATCTTTTTTGCGCATGATTGACCTTGCGGTTTTTATGGGAACTTGTACCTGAGTTCCCGGTCAATTTTTCGCAGTGCCGAGAGGCACGAGTATGTAAGTGGGAGGTTTTTTCGTATGACCAATTCTTTGCAACCTGCGTATGCGCTGGTTCCGGGTGCGAACCTGGAAGCCTATGTGCACACCGTCAACAGCATTCCATTGCTGACGCCGGAGCAGGAGCGTGAACTGGCCGAGAGTCTCTACTATGAGCAGGATTTGGGGGCGGCTCGGCAGATGGTGCTCGCCCACCTGCGTTTTGTCGTACACATTGCCCGTAGCTATTCCGGCTACGGTCTGGCCCAGGCTGACCTGATCCAGGAAGGCAACGTCGGCCTGATGAAGGCCGTCAAGCGCTTCAACCCGGAAATGGGTGTGCGTCTGGTGTCGTTCGCTGTGCACTGGATCAAGGCGGAAATTCACGAGTTCATCCTGCGCAACTGGCGCATTGTGAAAGTCGCGACCACCAAGGCCCAGCGCAAGCTGTTCTTCAACCTGCGCAGTCAGAAGAAGCGCCTGGCGTGGCTGAACAACGAGGAAGTCCACCGTGTGGCGGAAAGCCTTGGCGTCGAACCACGTGAAGTGCGCGAGATGGAAAGTCGCCTGACCGGCCATGACATGGCCTTCGACCCGGCTGCCGAAGCCGACGACGACAGTGCTTTCCAGTCGCCGGCCAACTACCTGGAAGACCACCGGTACGACCCGGCGCGTCAACTGGAAGATGCCGACTGGAGCGACAACTCCAACACCAACCTGCACGAAGCACTGGAAGTGCTGGACGAACGCAGCCGTGACATCCTCTACCAGCGCTGGCTGGCGGAAGAAAAAGCCACGCTGCACGACCTGGCGCAGAAGTACAACGTGTCGGCCGAGCGAATCCGTCAGCTCGAAAAGAGCGCGATGAACAAGCTCAAGTTGTCGATCGCCGCGTAACCGGCGCATCAGCAATAAAAAAAGCCCCGATCAGCGATGATCGGGGCGTTTTCATTTCTGTTTCAACACAAATCCCTGTGGGAGCGAGCCTGCTCGCGAATGCGGTTTATCAGTGACATCAACACAGGCTGACACACCGCTTTCGCGAGCAGGCTCGCTCCCACATTGGTATTTCGGTGTTATTCAGCCCAAGGCGCCCGCCGCGAATCATTCAGACCCAGCAAATAACTGTCCCCGCCCAACTGACTCATCTGCTGCCGAATCCACCCAGCCCGGCGCGATACATAACCGGTCGGATGACTCGCGCTCCACACCCGTGGATTGGGCAGTACCGCCGCCAGATAACTCGCCTGCTGACGCGACAATGACTTCGCACTCACGCCAAAGTGGTGGCGGGCCGCGGCTTCAGCGCCAAACACGCCGTCATCCCACTCGACGCTGTTCAGATACACCTCAAGAATCCGCTGCTTGGGCCAGAACACCTCGATCAGCGCGGTAAACCACGCTTCCAAACCCTTGCGCAGATAGCTGCGGCCGGACCAGAGAAAGAGATTTTTCGACACCTGCTGGCTCAAAGTGCTGGCGCCGCGAATCGAACCGCCCAGTTCGTTGTGGGCCAGAGCGGCCTGAATCGCGCGCAGATCGAAGCCCCAGTGCTCGGGGAATTTCTGGTCTTCGCCAGCAATCACCGCCACTTTCAGGTCGTCGGAAATCTCGTCCCACGGCTTCCAGGTGCGCTGCAGGTCGATCGGCTCGCCGTCGACCCAGGATTCGACCTTGCGCTCGACCATCAACGCCGTACCCGGCGGTGGCACGAAGCGGAACACCAGCACCAGCAAGACGCTGCCGCCGGCGAACCAGAGCAGAGCCTTCGTGAGACGACGGAAAATTGAACGCAGCATAGAGATGGCTTGGCCGAACCCGTGGAGCGGGCCATTATACAGACCCTGCCGATGGCGTCTGACTGGAGTTCCCCATGCTGCGTGGCTTTTTGATGCTGGCCGCTTTTTTCGGATTCACCGGTGTTGCGCTGGGTGCGTTCGCCGCCCATGGCCTGAAAAACCGTCTGACGCCGGAATACCTGACGATTTTCCACACCGGCGTCACCTACCAACTGGTGCACACACTCGCGCTGTTCGGCGTAGCGCTGCTGGCCACGCAGATTCAAGGGCGCCTGATTACTTGGGCCGGCCTGTCCTTCACCGTCGGCATTGTGTTGTTCTCCGGCAGCCTGTATCTGCTGACCATGACCGGCATCAGCAAACTCGGCATCATCACGCCGTTTGGTGGCCTCGCGTTTCTCATCGGTTGGGTTTGCCTCGGCCTCGCCGCCTGGCGCTTGCAGCTAACCGCTTGACGCTTGGTACTGACCTTTAGGTCATGATCGGGCTAGAATGCCAGCCCCTAAAAATGATGGCGGCGTTGTGCATGCGCATTCAGTTGAACGGTGAGTCCTTTGAATTGCCCGACGGTGAAACCGTTGCGGGCCTGATCACTCGTCTGGAGCTGACCGGGCGCCGTGTGGCCGTAGAGCTCAATCTGGACATCGTCCCGCGCAGCCAGCATGCCGATACCACATTGAACGACGGCGACAACGTCGAAGTGGTGCACGCCATCGGTGGCGGCTGATCGCCCGGCCCGCGAGGGCACAGAATTCTGCAAGACCCTCACCCCTAAAGAGGATTCCCCATGAGCATCGTTCGTAGCGACAAGCCTTTTGTGCTGGCCGGTCGTACTTACCAGTCGCGTTTGCTGGTCGGTACCGGCAAGTACCGTGACATGGAAGAAACCCGCCAGGCCATCGAAGCCTCGGGTGCCGAGATCGTCACCTTCGCCGTGCGCCGCACCAACCTGGGCCAGATCGAAGGCGAGCCGAACCTGCTCGAAGTGCTGTCGCCGGATCGCTACACCTTCCTGCCGAACACTGCCGGTTGCTACGACGCCATCGAAGCCGTGCGCACCTGCCGCCTGGCGCGTGAGCTGCTCGACGGCCACAACTTGGTGAAGCTGGAAGTGCTGGCCGACCAGAAAACCCTGTTCCCCAACGTGATCGAAACCCTCAAGGCCGCCGAAACCCTGGTCAAGGAAGGCTTCGACGTGATGGTCTACACCAGCGATGACCCGATCATCGCTCGCCAGTTGGCCGAAATCGGCTGCATCGCCGTGATGCCGCTGGCCGGTCTGATCGGCTCCGGTCTGGGCATCTGCAATCCGTACAACCTGCAGATCATCCTCGAAGAAGCCAAGATCCCGGTGCTGGTGGATGCTGGTGTCGGTACCGCTTCCGACGCGACCATCGCCATGGAGCTGGGTTGCGACGCCGTACTGATGAACTCGGCCATCGCCCACGCCCAGCAACCGGTCATGATGGCGCAAGCCATGCAGCACGCCATCGTCGCCGGTCGCCTGGCGTACCTCGCCGGCCGCATGCCGAAAAAACTCTATGCCAGCGCCTCTTCGCCGCTGGATGGTCTGATCAAGTAAGAGCCATTGATGACTGAATCGAACGACACGCCTGTCCAGCCGGACGAAGGCGACGAGCGCCAACACCGCCGCATCAAGAGTTTCGTGATGCGCGCCGGGCGCATGACCGAAGGCCAGCAACGCGGCCTGGACCAGGGCGCGCCGCTGTACGTGCTGCCGCTGGCCGATGCGCCGGTCGATTACGACCAGGTGTTCGGCCGCTCGGCGCCGCGCTCGCTGGAAATCGGTTTCGGCATGGGCCACTCGCTGCTGGAAATGGCCGCTGCTGCTCCAGAGCAGGATTTCATCGGTGTTGAAGTGCACCGTCCGGGTGTCGGCGCGCTGCTCAATGGCGTGCTGACCCAAGGGCTGACCAACCTGCGGGTCTACGATTGCGACGCGATCGAAGTGCTCAACCGCTGCATCGCCGACAACAGCCTCGATCGCCTGATGCTGTTCTTCCCGGATCCGTGGCACAAGAGCCGCCACCACAAGCGCCGCATCGTCCAGGCCTCGTTCGCCGAACTGGTGCGCAGCAAGTTGAAGGTCGGCGGCATTCTGCACATGGCCACCGACTGGGAACCGTACGCCGAGTACATGCTGGAAGTGATGAACGTCGCCCCGGGCTACCGCAACCTCGCCGAAGACGGCAAATGCGTCCCACGCCCGGCCGAACGCCCGATCACCAAGTTCGAACGCCGCGGCGAACGTCTGGGCCATGGCGTGTGGGATCTGAAGTTCGAAAAGATCGCTTAAGCATCACGCAACAAAAACTGTGGGAGCGAGCCTGCTCGCGAAAGCGGTCTGACTATCAACGATGATGTTGGATGTTAAGACGCCTTCGCGAGCAGGCTCGCTCCCACAATTGTTTTGTGTATGAGGAGATTACAGGGGGGCAAGAAATCGAGCGGGCACCAGCTCTGTCAACCAGACGCCATTTTCGGCCTGATAGAACTTGAAGCCCTGTTCTTCCATCTGCTTCGCGGCAACCTTCAGAACGACTGGCGTTCCGTAGCGTTGACCCACGGCCGACGCGGTGGCGATCTCATCGGACAGATGCACCTGATGGCGTTGTCCTGGAATCAAGCCTTGTTCGTGGATCGAGTCGAGAAAACGCGTCGCTGTTCCGTGGTAGAGCGTTTGCGGTGGCTGTTTCTGCTCGAATTGCAGATCAACGCTTTTCGTCGAGTGGCCTTGAACAGCGCGTATACAGTGGCCATCAGCGGAAATCGTAAAACGCTTCTTGTCACTGCTGGTCACGACGTTTTCAATCAGCTCACGACTTAAATGTCTGCCATCACGCGCCGCGCCGCTGATCAGTGCATCGATATTTGCCCAGCCTTCCGAATTCAGATTCAGTCCGATCGCTTGAGGCTGGTGACGCAACACGAAGCTGAGAAATTTGCTCGTCTCATCCAGTAGTTTTTTACTCATGAACTTCCCTTTCATTGCGATCAACTGTGGGAGCGAGCCTGCTCGCGAAAGCGGTCTGACAATCAACGATGATGTTGGATGTCATGACGTATTCGCGAGCAGGCTCGCTCCCACATTTCGTTTCGGGGTGTTTGCGGACTCAGCGGCGGTCGGCGACGACGCCGATCAGCACCAGTACCACCAGCAGCACCGGCGCCAGGCTGTAGTTGTTGAACTGGCTCAGGCCTTTGATCACCCATGGCGTGGCGTAGATCAGCGCGGCGCCGCTGCCTATCAGGCAGAGCAGGGCCATCAAAGGCACGCGCAGGGCGCCGGCGATGCTGCCCAGCCGTTGTTCGACCCAGCCTTTGAAGTCAGCGCCGAACAGCACCAGCAGGCAACCGACCAGCGCCAGGGCGATTTCCGAGAGATTGCTGCGGCTCCAGCGGGAGACGGTGGCCAGCAGGTCGAGTATCAAATCCATGCGTTTTCCCTTTGAGCTGAAGTCAGTTCAGAAATTGTTGCAGCAAGTCGTTGAGGAACAGCTGGCCGCGTTCGGTCGCCGCCAGGCGTGACGGTTCGACCTGCAACAGGCCGCTTTGTTCGGCCTCGCGGCGGCCTTCGGCGAGGGTCTCCAGCGACAGACCGGTGCGTTCCGGATACAGGCGCGATTCGACCCCGGCAGTCAGGCGCAGGGCGTTCATCAGGAACTCGAACGGCATCTCGTCATTGCTCAGCGATTTCTCGCCAGCCTGAAAGCTCTTCGCCGGGTTCAGATAGTCCTTCGGCAAGCGGGTTTTCCATGTGCGCACGATGCGCCCGTCCGGGTGGCTCAACTTGCCATGGGCGCCGGCGCCGATGCCGATGAAGTCGCCAAAACTCCAGTAATTGAGGTTGTGCCGCGCTGGTCGCCCGACCTGGGCGTACGCCGAGACTTCGTATTGCGCGTAACCGTGCTCGGCCAGCAGCGTCTGGCCGGCTTCCTGAATGTCCCACAGCGTGTCGTCTTCCGGCAGCACTGGCGGCTGATTCCAGAACACCGTGTTCGGCTCCAGCGTCAGTTGATACCAGGAAATGTGCGTCGGCTTCAACGCGATGGCCTGGCGCAGATCGCTCAGGGCATCGTCCAGCGACTGATCGGGCAAACCGTGCATCAAGTCGAGGTTGAAGTTATCGAACCCGGCCTGCCGCGCCATGCCTGCGGCACGCACGGCTTCGTCACCGTTGTGAATGCGGCCGAGGGCTTCAAGCTTTTCCTGCTGGAAGCTCTGGATACCGATCGACAGGCGATTGATCCCCAGCTTGCGATAAGCAACAAACTTCTCTTGCTCGAAGGTGCCCGGATTGGCCTCAAGGGTGATTTCGATATCGGCTGCGAACGGGATGCGTTGCTCGACACCCTTCAACAACCGCCCGAGGGCTTCGGCGCTGAACAGGCTCGGCGTCCCGCCACCGAAGAAAATCGAAGTCAGCTCACGGCCATACACTGCATGCAGATCCTGATCGAGATCGGCCAGCAGCGCGTCGACGTATTCCTGCTCAGGCAGCACCGGGCTGGCGGTGTGCGAGTTGAAATCGCAATACGGGCATTTGCGTACACACCACGGAATGTGGATGTACAGCGCCAGGGGCGGCAGGGTTGGCAGCGGTGCCCGAGGCGAGGACGCGGCGCCGCCGATGATCAGCGACGACGCGGAAGAATCAGTGGTCATTTCAAGCCCAGACGCTGGCGCAGCAGATCCATTGCACGGGCGCGGTGGCTGATCTGGTTTTTGTCGGCCGGGCTCAGCTCGGCGCTGGAGCACTCGCGCTCCGGCACCCAGAACAGCGGGTCGTAACCGAAACCGTGTTCGCCGCTGGCAGCGGTCAGAATGCGCCCGTGCCACAGGCCTTCGCAGAGGATCGGCAGCGGATCATCGGCGTGGCGCACCAGCGCGAGCACGCAGACGAACTGCGCGCCGCGCTCGGCTTGCGGCACGTCCTTCAGCGCATCGAGCAGTTTGGCGTTGTTCGCCGCATCGCCCTGGCCGTCGGCGTAACGCGCCGAATAGATGCCCGGTGCGCCGCCGAGGAAGTCCACTGCCAGTCCGGAGTCGTCGGCCAGTGCCGGCAGCCCGGAAATGCGCGCGGCGTTGCGGGCCTTGAGGATCGCGTTCTCGACAAACGACAGGCCGGTTTCTTCCGGCTCGACCTTGCTCCATTCGCCAATCGAGCGCAGTTGCACCGAGTCGCCGAGCATGGCCTGGAGTTCTTTGAGTTTGCCGGCGTTATGGCTGGCCAGTACGAGCTGCTTGATGTTCATCATTCGCCGGGAAAGAGTTCTTGGTTGAAATTGATAGTGTTGATCTTGTCGCCGTTCTGCACTTTGATTTCAAAGGTGCGGGTTTCCTGCTGCGGCACCGGGTACTGGGCGATGTAGTAGATCGCGCCCTGTTCGGTGACCTGGCGAAATTTCAGCGCCACGCTGTTGCTGGTCAGGTCCTTGATCGTGCCAGTGACGCTGGCGATCACCGGTTTGCCGTCCTTGACCACCGAGACGTTGATCACGCCCTGGTTCTTGCTGCGGATCAGCTCGGCAGCCTTGGCGATATCCGGTTGCAGGAACGTCGAGTTGAAGGTGTTGTAGTGCACCGTGATGTCGCCGAAGGTTTCCTTGCGCTCACCTTTGATGACGTCCGCCGCCATGGCGCTGGCGCTCAGGCAGGCGGTGAGTAACAGCAACGCTAGACGACTCATGTTCGTGCTCCTTCAATTGCCCAGGCTCAGACCGCGACCCGGTGGTCCGCCAGTTGCGGACTGCTGACGCGGTAGATACCGATTTCACCTAACAGATTAGGCCATAGCTTACTGGCCCACCCGTGCCGGTGCTGTTGATCCACGGCAAGCCGATCAATGACCTTCGCATCACGTTCGCGGCACAGTTCTTCGAAATCCTCGAAGGTGCAGAAGTGGATGTTCGGCGTGTTGTACCAGGTGTAGGGCAGGAATTCCGAGACCGGCATGCGGCCCTTGCTCGCCAGATACCAGCGGCAGCGCCAGTGGCCGAAGTTGGGGAAGGTGATGATGCACTGCCGGCCGACCCGGAGCATTTCGTCGAGGATCTTGTCCGGGTAATGCACCGCTTGCAGGGCCTGGGTCATGACGACGATGTCGAAACTGTTGCTGGCAAAATTGCCCAGGCCTTTGTCCAGATCCTGCTCGATGACGTTGATGCCCTTGGCCACGCACTCGGCGATGTTGTCGGCGTCGTTTTCCAGGCCATAACCGGTGACATTCTTGTTGTCGCGCAGCCAGGTCAGCAGCTCGCCGTCACCGCAACCCAGGTCGAGGACGCGGCTGCCGGCGGGGATCCATTCCTGGATGATTTCCAGATCAGCTCTCATGGCTTTCTCACAACGAAATGCGGTTCATGTAATTGCCGAACGCCTGCAAGTAACGCGGGATCGGAATCAGGAAGGCGTCGTGGCCCTGGGGCGCGTCGATTTCCAGATAACTGACGTCCTTGCGCGCAGCCATCAGCGCATCCACCAGTTCTCGCGAGCGAGCCGGGGAGAAGCGCCAGTCGGTGGTGAACGACATCACGCAGAATTTGGCTGTGGCGTTTTCAAAGGTTTTCGCCAGATCATCGTCGAAGTTAGCCGCCGGATCGAAGTAATCCAGCGCTTTGGTCATCAACAGATAGGTGTTGGCATCGAAGCGCCCGGAGAACTCTTCGCCCTGATAACGCAGGTAGCTTTCGACCTGGAACTCGACGCTGTGGAAGTCGTAGTTGAGCTTTTCGCTCTTCAGGCCACGGCCGAATTTCTCACCCATGGAGTCGTCGGACAGATAGGTGATGTGCCCGACCATGCGCGCCAGCATCAGCCCGCGCTTGGGGATCACGCCGGCTTCCTGGAACGAGCCGCCGTGGAATTCCGGATCGGTGAGGATCGCCTGGCGCGCGACTTCGTTGAAGGCGATGTTCTGCGCAGACAATTTAGGCGCCGAGGCGATCGCCAGGCAGTGCCGCACGCGATCCGGGTAGGTGATGGTCCATTGCAGCGCCTGCATGCCGCCGAGGCTGCCGCCGATCACCGCTGCCCACTGGCTGATGCCGAGCAGGTCAGCCAGACGCGCCTGGCTGTGCACCCAGTCTTCCACGGTGAGCACCGGGAAATCGGCGCCGAACGGCTTGCCGGTCTCCGGGTTGATACTGCTCGGGCCGGTGGAGCCGTTGCAGCCGCCGAGGTTGTTCAGGCTGACCACGAAGAACTTGTTGGTGTCGATCGGCTTGCCGGGACCGATGCAGCTGTCCCACCAACCGGGCTTGCGGTCGTCGACGCTGTGATAGCCGGCAGCATGGTGGTGGCCGGACAAGGCGTGGCAGATCAGCACGGCGTTGCTCGCCTGGGCGTTCAGCGTGCCGTAGGTTTCGTAGATGAGGTCATAGGCGGCCAGCGAACGCCCACAGGCCAGCGCCAGCGGTTCGCTGAAATGCGCGGTTTGCGGCGTTACCAGACCAACAGAATCGGCGGGAAAGGCAGTTGGCATCGACCCTGCTCTCGTTGAAATGAGGCGTAAGTCTAAAGACCGGGGGGGTTAGCGGCAAGCAACGATCAGGTCCGGCGTTTTCGCTTCGAATCGAGGTGCAGCCATTCGCGAGCAGGCTCGCTCCCACAGTTGAAATGCATTCCAATGTGGGAGCGAGCCTGCTCGCGAAAAAGGCGACTCGGTCAGTCAGACCGAACGCACTCGGTTACATCAGCAAACGCAGAATCTCCGGCATCATCGTCATCGCCGCCAGATTGTTGATCACCAGCATGTCGATCAATTTCAGTGCAAGGAAGGCGAAGATCGGCGACAGGTCCAGGCCGCCGAGGTTCGGCAGGAAGCGGCGGAACGGTGCCAGCGCCGGTTCGCAGATCTGGTTGACCAGTTCAGCGCCCGGATTGTGGCTGCCCGGTGCGACCCACGACAGGATCACGCTGATGATCAGGGCGAAGAAGAAGATCTTCAGGAACAGCGCGGTGACGCCGATCAGCGACCAGATCACCAGTTGCAGCGGGTTGCCAGTGGTGCCGTAGGTCAGCAGCAGGGTCAGCGCCATCAGCAGCAGTTGCACCAGAATCGCCAGTACCAGCGACGACATGTCGAGGCCGAACAGGCTCGGGATGATCCGGCGCAAAGGCTTGAGCAGCGGCTGGGTGGCCTTGACCACGAACTGGCACAGCGGGTTGTAGAAGTTCGCCCGCACCAGTTGCAGGACGAAGCGCAGCAGCACGGTCAGCAGGTACAGGCTGCCGAGGGTTTGCAGCACGTAAACCGCTGCGGTGTTCAATCCGATCATGTAAGGCTCCTTTATTTGCCCAGTTGTTCGGCCATTTCGGCCGAGCGGTGCGCGGCGGCGCCGAGTGCGGTTTCAACCAGCGCTTCGAAGCCGCCAGCCTGGAATGATTTGATCGCTGCTTCCGTAGTGCCATTCGGCGAGGTCACGCGGCGGCGCAGTTCGGCTGCATCGACATCGCTTGACACCGCCATGTGCGCGGCGCCCAAGGCGGTCTGCACGGTCAGTTGCTCAGCGATCTCTTTTGGCAGGCCAAGTTTGACGCCGGCGGCGGTCATCGCTTCGATCAGCAGGAAGAAGTACGCCGGGCCGGAGCCGGACACTGCGGTGACTGCGTCCAGTTGCTGTTCTTCTTCCAGCCACAGGGCGATGCCGACGGCGGACAGCAGCTCTTCGGCTTGCTGGCGCTGCTCGGCGCTCACTTCGCTGGTCGCGTACAGACCGCTGACACCCTGACGCAGCAGCGCCGGAGTGTTCGGCATGCAGCGCACGATCGGCTGTTCGCCGAGCCATGCAGTCATGCTCGCGCAGGTGATGCCGGCAGCGATCGATACCACCAGTTGGTTCGGTTTGAGGCTCGGGCGAATCGCCTCGCACACGGCTTTCATCGCCTGTGGCTTGACCGCCAGGACGATGACATCGACGCCGTCGATGGCCTGGGCGTTGTCAGCGAAGGTTTCGATGCCGTGTTCGGCGCTGACCTTGGCGCGAGTGTCTTCGCCCGGATCGCTGGCGCGGATCTGCGCCGCTTCCAGACCTTTGGCGCGCAAGCCGCCAATCAGACTGGCCGCCATGTTGCCCGCACCGATAAACGCAATACGTGTGTTGCTCATGTGTGGTCCTTATCTGGAAACGTTCAAGACTGGGAATAATCTCTGGCGCCAAACAGCGCGGTACCGATCCGCACCCAGGTGGCGCCTTGGGCGATGGCCGACTCGAGGTCGTGGCTCATGCCCATGGACAGTGTGTCGAGCGGCAG
Organism: Pseudomonas mercuritolerans; assembly: GCF_025706525.1. NCBI lineage: Bacteria > Pseudomonadati > Pseudomonadota > Gammaproteobacteria > Pseudomonadales > Pseudomonadaceae > Pseudomonas > Pseudomonas mercuritolerans. Next base: position 241,139 of record NZ_JAMSHA010000002.1, on the reverse strand, counting down.
AGCGAGGCTCGCCTGCAGTGCCTGTACGGCGGCGAAGGCAGCGTCCTGTTCGGCGAGCTCCTCGGTCGGCTCGGGAATCGCCATCAGTCCGCGCAGCTTCAAGCGTGGCAACGCGCTGATGGCCTCGGCCAGCGCCGGCAGATCGGCCGGGGTGCAACCGGATTTGCTCGCCTCGCCACTGACATTGACCTGAATGCAGATGTTCAGGGGCGGCAGTTCGGCCGGGCGTTGTTCGGACAGGCGTTGGGCAATTTTCAGACGATCCACGGAGTGCACCCAGTCGAAATGCTCGGCAATCGCGCGAGTCTTGTTCGATTGAATGGGGCCGATGAAGTGCCAGATCAAGGGCAGGTCGGCCAGCTCCAGCTGTTTGCCCAAGGCTTCCTGCAAGTAGTTCTCGCCGAAGTCGCGCAGGCCGGCGGCATAGGCTTCACGCAGGGCCTGGGCGGGTTTGGTCTTGCTCACGGCGAGCAAATGGATGCTGTTTTCGTCGCGGTGCGCAGCTTTGGCCGCTGCCTGGATGCGCGAACTAACCTGAAGGATGTTGTCTGCTATCGTGGACATCAAGAGGCGCCGGCGGTCTGTAGGTTCGCGGCATTCTACTGGAATTGAGGGACGCTATGGATATCACTGAACTGCTGGCCTTCAGCGCCAAACAGGGCGCTTCCGACCTGCACCTGTCGGCCGGCCTGCCGCCGATGATCCGTGTCGATGGCGACGTGCGACGGATCAATCTGCCGGCGCTGGATCACAAGCAAGTGCACGATCTGATCTACGACATCATGAACGACACCCAGCGCATCGAATTCGAGAAAAATCTGGAAACGGATTTTTCCTTCGATGTACCCGGCGTGGCGCGCTTTCGGGTCAACGCCTTTAACCAGAATCGTGGTGCCGGCGCGGTGTTCCGCACCATTCCGTCGAAAGTGCTGAGCATGGAAGACCTCGCCATGGGCGATGTTTTCCGCAAGATCACCGATGCGCCGCGCGGGCTGGTGCTGGTCACCGGGCCGACCGGCTCCGGCAAATCCACCACGCTGGCGGCGATGATCGATTACCTCAACACCCATCGCCATCACCACATCCTCACTATTGAAGATCCCATCGAGTTCGTCCACGAATCGCGCAAATGCCTGATCAATCAGCGCGAAGTGCACCGCGATACCCGCAGCTTCGCCACCGCACTGCGCTCGGCCCTGCGTGAAGACCCGGACGTGATTCTGGTTGGCGAAATGCGTGATCTGGAAACCATTCGCCTCGCTCTGACCGCCGCCGAGACCGGGCATCTGGTGTTCGGCACGCTGCACACGACCTCGGCGGCGAAGACCATCGACCGCGTGGTCGACGTGTTTCCCGGCGACGAGAAGTCGATGGTCCGTTCGATGCTGTCGGAGTCGTTGCTGGCGGTGGTGTCGCAGACGTTGATCAAGAAGATCGGCGGCGGGCGGGTGGCGGCGCATGAAATCATGCTCGGGACGTCGGCGATCCGTAACCTCATCCGCGAAGACAAGGTGGCGCAGATGTATTCGGCGATTCAGACCGGTGGGTCGCTGGGGATGCAGACACTGGACATGTGCCTGAAGGATCTGGTGACCAAGGGCTTGATCAGCCGCGAGCATGCCCGCGAGAAAGCGCGTACGCCGGATAATTTTTAACCACCAAAAGCAAAAGATCGCAGCCTTCGGCAGCTCCTACAGGGAAACGCTGATCCCAATGTAGGAGCTGCCGAAGGCTGCGATCTTTTGATCTTTAACGCTGGACTACGCGCAGTTGCTGTTGTTCTTTCGGCAACACGCGCTTGGCGACGACGTAATGCTTTTCCCAGTACGGCTTGTTCAGCGTGTCGATGCTCACCGCTTTGCCACGGCGCGGGGCGTGGATGAAGCGGTCGTTGCCCAGGTAGATGGCAACGTGGTTGACCCGACGGCTCTTGATGTTGAAGAAAATCAGATCGCCCGGCTTCAGATCCTTGCGCTCGACTTTCTCGCCGTGACCGCTGGCCATGGCGTTGGAGGTGCGTGGCAGGTCGAAAGTAGCGTCGTTGAACGCGTATTTCACCAGACCGCTGCAATCGAAGCCTTTACTTGGGCTGCTGCCGCCCCAACGATAAGGTGTACCGAGGACGTTTACCGCACGGCTCAGCACATTGCTGCTTTCCTTGCTCGCCATCGGTGGCACCAGCTTGCTGCGGCTCTTGCTGCTCAGCGTGGTGGTCTTGCTCTTGCTGCTTTTGCTCGATGGAGCCGAAGCATGGGATTTAGGGGTGAAGCCGTTGACGTTGGGAAGACGTTGCTCACGATTGGTGGCGTGGGCGGCCAGTGGCATTAATAGGCAAATAGTCAGCCATGTCTTGAAAAATGGTCGCATTAGGCGTGGCTCATAAGTGATAGCGCGCAACTTTATAACAGCTTTTTTTGCCGTTCCGAGGCCGTTCATCGATTCATTCCGCCGGCTACGGAACCAAAAACGCTCAAAAAGTACGCAATTGTCCGACAGAAGTCAGGTTCTACAAGGGTTTCGCGCTAGCAACGGTAACATTTGCCATACGTCGGCCACCTGTAAAAAAGTCACAAAGAAATGAAGAATATTTATCTATCGAGTGCAATGAGGTCTTAATGAACAGCTATCAGCTCCCCCGCGTGAAAGAAAAAGACACTCACAGCAAAGTCATCGGCTACCTGCTGTGGATTTTCGGATTCACTGGCGCGCACCGCTTTTATTACGGCAAACCGGTGACCGGGACGATCTGGTTCTTCACCTTCGGTTTGCTGGGGATTGGCTGGCTGATCGACCTGTTTCTGATCCCGGCGATGGATCGCGAAGCGGATTTGCGCTTTGCTGCCGGGCCGATCGAGTACAACGTCGCGTGGATTCTGCTGACTTTCCTCGGTGTGTTCGGCGTACACCGGATGTATCAGGGCAAATGGATCAGCGGCCTGCTGTATCTGCTGACCGGCGGGTTGTTCTTTATTGGCGTGCTGTATGACTTCTGGACCCTGAACGATCAGGTGTCGGTGCGCAACGCGCAGAATCGCGGCGCCTTCCAGTAAGTTTTTGCCAGATCAAAAGATCGCAGCCTGCGGCAGCTCCTACAGGGAAATGCATTCCAAAGTAGGAGCTGCCGAAGGCTGCGATCTTTTGCTTTTTAGGCCTTGTGAGTAATCCGCCCATCCACCAGCGTATAGCGAACGACACCCGGCAGACTGTGCCCGATGAAAGGGCAGTTCTCGCCCTTCGACAGCCAGTGTTCACCGGCCACCGTCGAAGACTTCGGATCGAACAGCACGATATCCGCCGCACCGCCCACCGCCAGTTTGCCCGCCGGCAGGCGCAGGGCTTCGGCCGGGCCTGCGCTGAGACGTGCCAGCAGCGTCGGCAAGTCGAGCAAACCATCCTCGACCAGGGTCATTGCCAAGGGCAGCAGCAACTCAACACTGCTGATGCCCGGCTCGGTGGCGCCGAACGGGGCCAGTTTGGCGTCACGCTCGTGGGGCTGGTGATGGCTGGAGATCGCCGAAACCACCCCGGATTTCACCGCTTCACGCAGACCATCGCGGTCGGCACGGGTGCGCAGCGGTGGTTGCACGTGATAAAGGCTGTTGAAGTCGATCAGCGCTTCGTCAGTCAGGATCAGCTGATACAACGCAACATCCGCCGTTACCTTCAAGCCACGGGCCTGCGCCTGAGCAATCAGCGCCACACCCCGTGCACTGGTCAGCTGGCTGAAATGCGCACGCACGCCGGTCTGCTCGACCAGCAGCAGATCGCGAGCCAGCGCCACGGTTTCGGCGGTTTCCGGGATGCCCGGCAGGCCGAGGAAACTGGCGACCGCGCCTTCGTGGGCGAGACCGCCCTCGGCCAGATCGTGATCCTGCGAGTTGAAGATCACTGTCAGGTCGAAAGTCGCCGCGTATTCCAGCGCCCGGCACAGGGTGCGGCTGTTGCGGAAGCTCTCCAGACCGTTGCCGAACGCCACGCAACCGGCGTCGCGCAACGCGACCAGTTCGGCCAGTTGTTCGCCGTCGAGGCCTTTGCTCAGCGCGCCGATCGGGAACACCTTGGTGTTGCCGGCTTCGCGGGCGCGGTCGAGGATCAGTTCGGCCACGGCGGAGGTGTCGAGCACCGGTTTGGTCTTCGGCGGGCAGCACAGGCTGGTCACGCCACCGGCAGCGGCGGCGCGGGTTTCGCTGACGATCGAGCCTTTGCGGCTGTAGCCCGGCTCGCGCAGGGCAACGTTGAGATCGACCAGGCCAGGCGCGGCGACCAGACCTTGGGCATCAATGGTTTCCACTGCGCTAAAACCGGCCGGCGCGGCGCCGAGGGCGACGATCTTGCAGGCTTCAACGTGGATGTCGGTGATTTGATCCAGGCCGCTGCTGGGATCGATGACGCGTGCGCCGAGAATGCTGAGCTTCACTGGGCGGTCTCCTGCTCGAATTGACGTTGCGCAGTCTGCCCGCTCATGGCCATGGACAGCACGGCCATACGAATCGCGATGCCGTAGGTCACTTGATTGAGGATCACCGAGTGCGGGCCGTCGGCCACTGCCGACTCGATCTCCACGCCACGGTTGATCGGCCCCGGGTGCATGACGATGCAATCGGGTTTGGCCCCGGCCAGACGCGCGGTGGTCAGGCCGAACAGGCGATAGAACTCGCCTTCGCTGGGCAGCAGGCCGCCGGTCATGCGCTCACGTTGCAGACGCAGCATGATCACCACGTCGACGTCTTTCAGGCCTTCGGCCATGTCGGTGTAGACCTTGACGCCGTATTGCTCGATGCCGATCGGCAGCAGGGTTTTCGGCGCGATCACGCGGATGTCCGGGCAGCCAAGGGTTTTCAGCGCGAGCATGTTCGAGCGCGCCACCCGCGAATGCAGGATGTCGCCGACGATGGCGACCGAAAGGTTTTCGAAACCGCCCTTGTGCCGACGGATGGTGAGCATGTCGAGCATGCCCTGGGTCGGGTGCGCATGCCGGCCGTCGCCGCCGTTGATGATCGCCACTTGCGGGCAGACATGCTCGGCGATGAAGTGCGCCGCGCCCGAGTCGCCGTGGCGCACGACGAACATGTCGGCGGCCATCGCTTCAAGGTTGCGCAGGGTATCGAGCAGCGTTTCACCCTTGCTCGCCGACGATGTCGACACGTTCAGGGTGATCACGTCTGCCGACAACCGTTGGGCCGCCAGTTCAAACGTGGTGCGGGTGCGCGTGGAGTTCTCGAAGAACACGTTGCACACGGTCTTGCCGCGCAGCAGCGGGACTTTCTTCACCGCCCGGGCACCGACTTCAAGGAACGAGTCGGCAGTGTCGAGGATTTCCGTCAGCAACTCGCGGCGCAGGCCGTCGAGCGAGAGGAAGTGGCGCAGCTGGCCCTGATCATTGAGCTGCAGCGGGCGCTTGGTATCTAGAGGCGTCATCGCGAGGGGGACTCTCAATAGGGCGGATTAAAGGGTGACGTCTTGCAGTTCGAGCGACAGCGGCTCGGGGCCGGACAACTTGACCCGCTGGTTGCCGGCCAGGGTCAGGGTGGCGCCGACCACGTTCGGGCGGATCGGCAGCTCGCCGGCGTCCAGGTCCAGCAGGCAGACCAGGGTGACGCTGGCCGGGCGGCCGTAATCGAACAATTCATTCATGGCGGCGCGGATGGTCCGACCGCTCATCAGCACGTCGTCGATCAGCACCAGATGCTGGCCTTCGATCTCGAAGGGCAGGGCGGACGGGCGCACTTGCGGGTGCAGGCCGTTCTGGCTGAAGTCATCGCGGTAGAAGGACACATCCAGCGTGCCCAGTGGCGCATCGCTGGCCAGTTCCTTGAGCAGCGCCTGCGCGACCCAGATGCCGCCGGTGCGGATGCCGATGTAACGCGGTTCGCTGATGTCACGCTGGGCAAGGTGCGCCTTGAGGCGGGTCGCCATCTGGCTGATCAGATCGGCGGGATTGGGCAGGCTCATGGTTGCTCCTTCGTGAATCCGCGCTGCGTCCTGCCGGACGAAGCTCGGTTTATAACCAAAAGAAAAGCGCCGAAGCGCTTGTCAGGATTCAAACAATGCAGTGTTTTCATCGAGCCAGCCCTGCAGCAGCAGGGCGGCGGCGATGGCGTCCACCGGGTTGTCGCGGTAACTGCCTTTCTGCCCGCCACGCACCAGTCGCTCGCCCTTGGCTTCGAAGGTGGTCAGGCGTTCGTCGTGGGTATAGAAGGGCAGGTTGTAGCGGCCGTTGAGGCGGCGGGCGAATTTCTCCGCGCGTACGCACATCTCGCTGGGCGTGCCATCCATGTTCAACGGCAGGCCGACCACCACGGCGTCGGGTTTCCATTCTTTTATCAGCGCTTCGACCTGATCCCAGTTCGGCACGCCATTCTGTGCTTTGAGGGTGCACAGCTCGCGGGCCTGGCCGGTGATGACCTGGCCGACCGCGACGCCGATCTGTTTGGTGCCGTAGTCGAAGCCGAGAATCAGGCGCAGGGCCATCAGGCGTGACCCGCCTGGCTGGTGAGCAGATTCAGGTCGATGCCCAGGTGCCGCGCTGCCGCTTCCAGGCGCAATTCGCTGCGAGTGTTGAAGAGGATGTCGGCGTTGAACGGGCAGGTCAGCCAGGCGTTGTCGGCCAGTTCGGCTTCCAGTTGCCCGGCTTCCCAACCGGCGTAGCCGAGGGTGATCAGGCTCTGCGCGGGGCCGACGCCGTCAGCGATGGCGAACAGCACGTCCTGCGAAGTCGACAGGGCCAGGTCGCCGTCCAGCTGCGCCGTGGCCTGGAACGTCTGGCCCGCCGGGTGCAGGACGAAACCGCGATCGGTCTGCACCGGCCCGCCGATGAAGATCGGCACATCCTGGCAGCGTGCCGGCGGCTCGATGTCCGGGCGCAGCTGTTCGAGGATGTCGGCCAGATTCAACTCTTGCGGCCTGTTGACCACCAGCCCCATCGCGCCATTGGCCGTGTGCTCGACGATGTAGGTCAAGGTGTGGGCAAAGTTCGGGTCGGCCATGTGTGGCATGGCGATCAGGAAGTGATGCTTGAGGTAGCTGGGGCTGACGTTTTTCATGAGCGCTAGTGTGGCGTTCGAGGGGCGAACTGACAAGCTGGAGATGTAAGCAACACACCGATCCAAGGTGGGAGCGAGCCTGCTCGCGAATGCGGTGGACCAGTCACATTAATATTGAATGACACACCGCATTCGCGAGCAGGCTCGCTCCCACAGGGTTTGCAGGGTCTTTAATTGCTGGAGAGCTTGTCGCCCCGGGCAAATTTCCAGGTGCGGATGATTTCCAGGCGGTCGATATCCGACAGATCGCCGGTAAACGGTGCAAACGGCGCGGCCAGGCGGACGATGCGCTGCGCCGCCTGATCGAGCAGCGGCTGGCCAGAGGATTCCAGCACCAGCACTTCATACAGCGAGCCGTCGCGATTGATCGAGACCATCAGGCGCAAATTGCCGTAGATCTGCTTGCGCCGCGCTTCTTCGGGGTAGTTGAGGTTGCCGATGCGCTCGACCTTCTTGCGCCAGTCGTCCTTGTACCAGGCACCCTTGTCGCGCATGGTCGAGGCCGCGCTCAAGCGGTGGATGCGCGGGCGCTTGGCGTACAGCTGTTGTTCCTTGGCCAGCTCCGCCTCGAGGCTGGCGATGTCGCTGGACAACTGCGAGCTGTCGAACACCGGCGCGTCGACGGTCGGTTTGACTTCGGTTTTGCTTTCTTCTTTCTTGGTCGGCGCCTTTTTCGGTTTCGGCGCGACGGTGGTCACCGCTGCCTTGGGTGCGGCTTCCTGCACCACTGGCTTGGCGGCGGGCGGCGGGGTGACCTTTTTGACCTGATTGTCCTGGAACGGCGCGACTTCGGTGGTCTTGGGCAGGGCTTTCTTGTCGAGCGTGCCGCTGCCTTCCTGGTTTTCCTGGGCGAGAAAATCCGCCTTTTCCGGCTTTTTCTCGGCCTTGAAGGTGGCCAGGGTGATTTCCAGGGTTTTGCTGATCTGCTGCGGCTCGACCATGGTGAAGCCGACGCCGAGCAGCAGCGCCAGGTGAATCAGCGCCGCCAGAAACAGGGTAAAACCGAGGCGATCGGCCGGGCGCACGCCACGATGGGCGAGTTCAGCGGGCAGATCGGACGGCAGAGTCATCGTAGAAAACCAACATCGCGTTTTTTTGGGCTCGGCATGATAACGCAATGTTGGTTTTTAGCTGCAAGCGACGAGCTTCAAGCGACAAGCTGCATAGGGGCAGCTTCAAGCTTCAAGCTTCAAGCTGACGCGGGCGGCTTCAAGCTTGTGGCTTGCGGCTCGAAGCTTGCAGCTGCTTTTCGATAGCATCCATGAGCATGCCGCCGATATCAGTGCCGAACGCATTGTCGATTTCACGGATGCAGGTCGGGCTGGTGACATTGATTTCGGTCAGGTGCTCGCCGATCACGTCGAGGCCGACGAACAGCAGGCCTTTCTCGCGCAGGGTCGGGCCGACCTGGGCGGCGATCCAGCGATCCTTCTCGGTCAGCGGACGCGCTTCGCCACGGCCACCGGCGGCGAGGTTGCCACGGGTTTCGCCCATGGCCGGGATCCGCGCCAGGCAGTAATCCACCGGCTCGCCATCGATCATCAGGATGCGCTTGTCGCCATCGACGATCGCCGGCAGGTAGCCCTGAATCATGATCTGCTGCTTGCCGTGCAGGGTCAGGGTTTCGAGGATCACCGAGAGGTTCGGGTGGCCGGCGGTATGGCGGAAGATCGACGAACCGCCCATGCCGTCCAGCGGCTTGAGGATCACGTCACCGTGATGGTCGGCGAACTGACGCAATACGTCCGGGCGGCGGCTGACGATGGTCGGCGGCGTGCACTGCGGGAACAGCGTAGCGAACAGCTTTTCATTGCAGTCGCGCAGGCTCTGCGGCTTGTTCACCACCAGCACGCCAGCGGCTTCGGCCTGTTCCAGCAGATAAGTGGAATAGACGAATTCCATGTCGAACGGCGGATCCTTGCGCATCAGGATCACGTCCAGGTCGCTCAGCAGCTTGTCCTGTTCGGCGTCCAGTTCGAACCATTTGTCCGGGTTGGCGAAGACTTTCAGCGGACTCATCCGCGCCCGCGCCTGGCCTTCGGCCTGATACAGGTCTTTCTGTTCCATGTAGAACAGTTCCCAGCCGCGCTTCTGCGCGGCCAGCAGCATGGCCAGCGAGCTATCCTTTTTATAGGAGATGCTGGCGATAGGGTCCATGACAATCCCGACGCGAACGCTCATTGGGTTTTCCTCGAAATTTGGCTACCGGATCGGTATTGAAAAAGTGCCGCCAGAGTGGCGCCGGGCGGGTTTCGGGTCAAGGAAAAACCCGTCGATAGATTGCATCTGGAGACTGTGCTAAAAAGGCTGGCAGATCGCGCCGCCCCATGGGTTTCAAGGGTTTCAGGCCATTATTCACAGCAAAACGGACAATTTGATTCGCAAAGGCGACGGTAGAACCCTCTTATGGAACAGCAGTCCAGCGCCTTGAAGGTCATGGTGATCGACGACTCGAAAACGATTCGCCGCACCGCCGAAACATTGTTGAAGAATGTCGGTTGCGAAGTGATCACCGCCATCGACGGTTTCGATGCGCTGGCCAAGATTGCCGACCACCATCCCGGGATCATCTTTGTCGACATCATGATGCCGCGTCTGGACGGTTATCAGACCTGCGCCCTGATCAAGAACAACAGCGCCTTCAAGGCGACGCCGGTGATCATGCTGTCGTCCAGGGACGGTCTGTTCGACAAGGCCAAGGGGCGGATCGTCGGCTCTGATCAATTTCTGACCAAGCCGTTCAGCAAAGAAGAACTGCTCAACGCGATCCAGGCCCATGTTCCGGGCTTCGCCGCCGTTTTGCCGCAGTAAGACACGCACAGTGACGCTCGGCCAGCGGGCCGGCAGTCGACCAGAAAAATGGGGAAGACCATGGCACGTATCCTGATCGTCGATGATTCGCCGACTGAAATGTACAAACTCACCGGCATGCTCGAAAAGCACGGCCATGAAGTGCTCAAGGCCGAGAACGGCGCCGACGGCGTGGCCCTGGCCCGTCAGGAAAAACCCGACGCGGTGCTGATGGACATCGTCATGCCCGGCCTCAACGGTTTTCAGGCGACCCGCCAGTTGACCAAGGATGCCGATACCGCGCACATCCCGGTGATCATCATCACCACCAAGGATCAGGAGACCGACAAAGTCTGGGGCACCCGCCAGGGCGCCAAGGATTACCTGACCAAACCGGTCGACGAAGACACCCTGATCAAGACCCTGAACAACGTACTCAACGGCTGATCGCGCGATCATGAACGAATCGCTGACCGCGTTCGAACTGCTCTGGCAGATCGACCAGCGCTGCCGCCTGCTGGCAGCCGACCTGCCATCGCAAGCGGCGCGACCGGATCGCTGGAGCGGCATCGGCTTTCGCCTCGGCGAGCATTGGTATGTGGCGCCGATGGGCGAAGTCAGCGAAGTTTTGCATGAACCGCGCTTCACCCAGTTGCCCGGGGTCAAGCCGTGGGTCAAGGGTGTGGCCAATCTGCGCGGGCGGCTGCTGCCGATCATGGACCTGTGCGGCTTCTTCGGCCATGAGCTGTCGCCGCTGCGCAAACAACGGCGGGTATTGGTGGTGGAGCATGAAGACGTGTTCGCCGGGGTAATGGTCGACGAAGTCATCGGCTTGCAGCATTTCGAGCAGGGCAGTTTCGAGCCGCTGTCGATCAGCAAGCGCCAGGGCTCCAAGGCCGAATTCGTCAAAGGCTATTTCCGCCGCGAACAGAACTGGCGGGTGTTCAGCCTGTTTGCACTGGCCAGATCCCCGGTATTCATGGGTGTGGCGATATAACAGATTCAACACCGTCCCCTGTGGGAGCGAGCCTGCTCGCGAATGCGGTCTGCCCTTTACATTGATGCTGGCTGACCCACCGCCTTCGCGAGCAGGCTCGCTCCCACAAGAGGCCATGGCAGGTTTCATAGGCGAGGACCGATGACAACAGCAAAAACAGGCAAGTCGGCAGAAGCATCGCGCAGTCGTGCGCAGATCATCGTGCTGTTTATCGCACTGATCGTCTTCATCATGCTGCTGTTCGCCAACTTCGCGTACCTCAACACCCAGGCGAACTACGACAAGCAGTACATCGGCCATGCCGGCGAACTGCGCGTGCTCTCGCAACGCATCGCCAAGAACGCCACCGAAGCGGCGGCGGGCAAAGCGGCGGCGTTCAAGTTGCTCAGTGATGCGCGCAACGATTTCGCCCAGCGCTGGGGTTACCTGAAGAAAGGTGACCCGAACACCGGCCTGCCACCGGCACCCGTCGCCGTGCGCCCGGAAATGCGCGCGGTGCAGATGGACTGGGAACGCCTGCTGAAAAACACCGACGCGATCCTCACCAGCGAACAGACCGTGCTGTCGCTGCATCAGGTCGCCGCGACGCTGGCCGAAACCGTGCCGCAGTTGCAGATCGAATACGAGAAAGTCGTGGAAATCCTGCTCCAGCGCGGCGCTCCGGCGGCGCAGGTGGCGATGGCGCAACGGCAGTCGCTACTGGCTGAACGCATTCTTGGCGCGGTCAACACCGTGCTCGCCGGTGACGAAAACTCGCAGCAGGCCGCCGATGCCTTTGGCCGCGATGCCGCGCGTTTCGGTCTGGTGCTCAACGGCATGTTGCAGGGCAACCCGGCGCTGAAAATCAGCCAGGTCGAAGACCGCGACGCCCGTGCGCGTTTGAGCGAAATCTCCGAGCTGTTCCAGTTCGTTTCCGGCTCCGTGGATGAAATCCTCGAAACTTCGCCAGAGCTGTTCAAGGTGCGCGAATCGGCGAGCAACATCTTCACCCTCTCGCAAACCCTGCTCGACGAAGCCTCGCATCTGGCCACCGGGTTCGAGCACCTGGCCGGCGGGCGCAACACCGACACCATTGGCGGCTATGTGCTGGGCTTGCTGGCGCTGGCCTCGATCATCCTCATCGGTCTGGTCATGGTCCGTGAAACCAATCGCCAATTGCGTGAAACCGCCGAGAAGAACGAGCGCAACCAGAACGCGATCATGCGCCTGCTCGACGAAATCGAAGACCTCGCCGATGGCGACCTCACCGTGACCGCTTCGGTGACCGAAGACTTCACCGGCACCATCGCCGACTCGATCAACTATTCCGTCGACCAGTTGCGCGATCTTGTGGCGACCATCAACCTCACCGCCGGCCAGGTTGCCGCTGCGGTGCAGGAAACCCAGGCCACCGCCATGCATCTGGCCCAGGCCTCGGAGCAACAGGCCCAGCAGATTTCCGAAGCCTCGACAGCCATCAGCGACATGGCCGAGTCCATCGATCAGGTCTCGGCCAACGCTGCCGAATCGTCGGCGGTGGCCGAGCGTTCCGTGGAAATCGCCAACAAGGGCAACGAGGTGGTGCACAACACCATCCACGGCATGGACAACATCCGCGAACAGATTCAGGACACCGCCAAGCGCATCAAGCGCCTCGGCGAGTCGTCCCAGGAAATCGGCGACATCGTCAGCCTGATCGACGACATCGCCGACCAGACCAACATTCTCGCCCTCAACGCAGCGATCCAGGCATCGATGGCCGGGGATGCCGGGCGCGGTTTTGCCGTGGTCGCCGACGAAGTGCAGCGGCTGGCCGAACGTTCATCCGCCGCGACCCGGCAGATCGAAACCCTGGTGCGGGCGATTCAGGCCGACACCAACGAAGCGGTGATTTCCATGGAGCAGACCACCACCGAAGTGGTGCGCGGCGCGCGACTGGCGCAGGATGCCGGTGTGGCCCTGGAAGAAATCGAAGGCGTTTCCAAGACCCTTGCGGCGCTGATCCAGAGCATTTCCAACGCGGCGCAGCAGCAGACCTCTTCGGCCGGGCAAATCTCGCTGACGATGAATGTGATCCAGCAGATCACCTCGCAGACCTCGTCGGGGTCCACGGCCACCGCCGAGAGCATCGGCAATCTGGCGAAAATGGCCAGTCAGTTGCGTCGTTCGGTGTCCGGTTTCACCTTGCCGGCGGCGACAGATAAAGCGTGAGTGGAGTGGTTATGGGTGATCGGCACGACTACGTGGCCCTGGAATGGGTCAAGGGCGAAATTGCCGAAACGCTGAAGCTGGCGCATCAGGCGATCGAAGCCGTGCTCGACGATCCGCAGGCCTTCCCCGGGCTGGACGAATGCCTGGCCTACATTCATCAGGTCCACGGCAGTCTGCAAATGGTCGAGTTCTACGGCGCAGCGTTACTCGCCGAAGAAATGGAGCACTTGGTCGAAGCCCTGCAACATGATCGTGTACCGCACCGCGACGAAGCCCTGCACCTGATGCTGCAAGCCTTGGGGCAACTGCCGCTTTACCTCGACCGTGTGCAGAGCGCCCGTCGTGACCTGCCGTTGGTGGTGCTGCCGCTGATCAACGACCTGCGCAGCGCCCGTGGTGAAAGCCTGTTGGCGGAAACCAGCCTGTTCAGCCCGCCGCTGCCCGAGCTGGCGCCGCTCGGCGACGCGGCACTCGCCGCCCTGGAACCGCCCGATCTGCCGAACGTGCTGCGCAAACTGCGGCAGATGCTGCAAATGGCTCTGGTCGGGCTGCTGCGCGAACAGGACGACCAGACGCACCTTGGCTATCTGGCCAAAGTCTTCAGCCGTCTCGAAGCGCTGAGCGGCGATGCGCCGTTGAGCCCTTTGTGGCAAATCGCCTCAGCATTGGTCGAGGGCATGCGCGAGGGCGTCATCGCCAACAGTCCGGCGCTGCGCAGCCTGTTCAAGGACGCCGACCAAGAGCTCAAGCGCCTGCTCGAGCAGGGCATCGTCGGGCTCAACCAGCCGGCGCCGGCCGAGCTGCTGAAAAGTCTGTTGTTCTATATTGCCAAAGCCGAACATCCCACCGGGCAGATGCTGACCATGAAAGATCGCTACTCCCTGGACGACGCGTTGCCCGACAGCGCGATGGTCGATGAAGAACGCGCGCGCCTCGCCGGCCCCGACCGCGATGCCATGCGCTCGGTGCTGGCAGCGCTGTGCGAAGAGCTGGTGCGGGTCAAGGAGCGCCTCGATCTGTTCGTGCGCAGCGACCGCCAGCACGCCTCGGATCTGGACAGCCTGCTCGCGCCGCTGCGACAGATTGCCGACACCCTCGCGGTGCTGGGTTTCGGCCAGCCGCGCAAGGTCATCATCGACCAACTGGCGGTGGTGCTCAGCCTCGCTCAGGGCCAGCGCGAACCGAACGACGCCATTCTCATGGACGTCGCCGGGGCCTTGCTCTACGTCGAAGCGACGCTGGCCGGCATGGTCGGCACGGTGGAGACGCAAAGCGCCGACGACACGCGCCTGCCGACCACCGACCTGACGCAGATCCATCAGATCGTGATCAAGGAAGCGCGCATCTGCCTGCAACAGGCCAAGGACATGATCGTCGATTACATCGACGCCGATTGGGACCGCCAGCATCTGCAATCGCTGCCCGAGCTGCTGACACAGGTGCGCGGCGCGCTGGCGATGATTCCGCTGGCCCGCGCAGCGAGTCTGGTCGAGGCCTGCAACGGTTTCATTCGCGAGCATTTGATGCTCGATGCCCACGAACCGGGATGGGAGCAACTCGATCATCTGGCCGACGTGATCAGCAGCCTGGAGTATTACCTCGAACGCCTGAGCGATGATCCGCAGGCACCGGCCGAGCATTTGCTGGATGTAGCGCAGAACAGCCTCGCCAGCCTCGGCTTCTTCGCCAACGAACAGCCCGGTGAACCGCAGGTGCCGGTGCTCGATGAGGTGCTCAGCCCCAGCGAAGCGCAGCTTATGCAGGATCTGCGAGCGCTCGACGACCCTGACGTCGTGCAGTCGCTGGCCGAAGTGCTCGCCAGCCCGCTGTCGGCGCTCAACCCGCCGGCGCGCAACAGCCCCGACAGCCTGATGCCGCCGCCGGCCGATGAAGAACCGGTCGACGATGAGCTGCGCGAAGTGTTCCTCGAAGAGACCGACGAAGTTCTCGCAGTTCTCCACGAATACCTGCCGCGCTGGACCGCCAATCCCCAGGACCGCGCCGCGCTGACCGAGCTGCGCCGGGCCTTTCACACCTTGAAGGGCAGCGGGCGCATGGTCCGCGCGTTGGTTCTCGGCGAACTGGCCTGGGCGGTGGAAAACCTGCTCAACCGCGTGCTCGAACAAAGCGTCGAGCCCGGCGCAGTGCTGCGCCAATTGCTCGACGACGCGGTGTTGCTGCTGCCCGAGCTGATCAACGAATTTGCCACCCAGCGCCAACGCCAGCGCAGCGATGTCGACCAACTCGCCGCCCGCGCCCACGCGTTGGCCAAAGGCGATGAGCCGCTGGCTGCCGAAGACACCGACGACGTCGCCGCGCTTGATCCGCTGCTGCTGGAAATCTTCCGCAAAGAAGCCGAAACCCACCTCGCGAGCCTCAACCGTTTCCTCGATCAGGCCGCCGAACAGGTGCCGTTGCCGGCCAGCGACGAACTGCAACGGGCGCTGCACACGCTCAAGGGCAGTGCCTCGATGGCCGGCGTATTGCCGATGGCCGAACTGGCGGCTTCGCTGGATCAACTGGCCCGCGAGTTCAAGGCGCATCAGTTGCCGCTGGATCTGGACGGGGTCGAACTGCTGCTCGAAGCCGAGGGCCTGTTCCGCGTCGGCCTGCGCCAGCTCAAACACGATCCGCTGGCGCCGATTGTAGGTGCGCAGTCGCTGATCAAACGCACCGAGGCGCTGCTCGCCGAGCGCCTGCAAGCCAGCTCCGATGGGGCTGACAGCGGCCTGCGCCTCAAGCGCGATCCGCAACTGATCAACAACTTCCTCGCCCAGGGCATGGACATCCTCCTCGACGCCGAAAACCTTTTGCAGCGCTGGCAGCAGCACCCCGGCGAGCGCCAGGAACTCAGCGCCTTGCTCGATGAGCTGACCACTCTGGGCGAAGGCGCGCATCTGGCCGATCTGCAGGCGGTCGATGGCCTCTGCGAAGCCTTGCTCGACCTGTATGGCGCGGTGGAAGAAAGCAGCCTGGCGGTCAGTGAGCGGTTTTTTCACGAAGCGCAACTGGCCCACGAAGCGCTGATCAACATGCTCGACGAACTCGCTGCCGGCCAGGAAATCACCGCGCAACCGGAGCGGATTCGCGCCTTGCAGGAACTGCTCGACGAAGGCCTCGACCCGGCGGCGATGGGCCTGATCCGCAGCGATGGCAGCCGCACCCTGGACATTCGCGAGCTGGGCAGCGCCACCGCGCAATTGCAGCAATCGGTTGCCGCCCTTGAGCCGGACGACGAAATTGTCGAAATCTTCCTCGAAGAGGCGGTGGACATTCTCGACAGCGCCGGGCAAGCCTTGCAGCGCTGGCTCAAGGACCCGGACAACGCCGCGCCGCTGTCGTCATTGCAGCGCGACTTGCACACGCTGAAGGGCGGCGCGCGCATGGCCGAGGTCGAGGCCGTCGGCGACCTTGCCCAGGAACTGGAAAATCTTTACGAAGGGCTGGTCGATCGACGCTACAGCCACAGCGCCGCGCTCGAAGGTTTGTTGCAGCGCAGTCATGAGCGGTTGGCGCTGATGCTGGAGCAACTGCAAGCGCATCAAGCGCTGACCCCGGCGCAAGATCTGATCGACGCGATCCGTCAGTTGCGTCAGGGCCAGGCCGCCAGCGAATCTGCCCCCGCAGCGCTGGAACACGACAACGCCGGGCATGATCCGGAGTTGCTGGAGATCTTCCTCGAAGAAGGTTTCGACATCATCGAAAGCTCCGGCGCCGCGCTGTTGCGCTGGCAGGCCGAGCCGGGCAACCGTCAGGAAATTGAAACCCTGCTGCGCGATCTGCACACCCTCAAGGGCGGCGCGCGGATGGTCGAAATCGGCCCGATCGGCGACCTCGCCCATGAGCTGGAATTTCTCTACGAAAGCCTCTCCAGCGGTGCGCTGCAACCGTCCGCCGAACTGTTCGCGCTGGTGCAGCGCGGCCATGACCGACTGGCGCAAATGCTCGATGGTGTGCGCGCCGGGCAACCGTGCCCGCCGGCCGATCGGCTGATCAATGCGATCCAGAATTTCAGCCATCCGGCGCAGGTTGAAGCGCCGCCGGCGCCAGCACCGGTGATCAAGCCTGAGGCTACGCCACCGGCCGCCGATGCTGGCGCGGACATGGTCAAGGTCTCGTCCGAGCTGCTTGATGAACTGGTCAACCTGGCCGGGGAAACCTCGATCTTTCGTGGGCGGATCGAGCAGCAAGTCAACGATGCGCAGATTGCTCTCAACGAGATGGAAACCACCATCGAGCGCATGCGCGATCAGTTGCGCCGCCTCGACACGGAAACCCAGGGGCGCATTCTCAGCCGCCAGCAAGTCGATGGCGAACGCCTCGGTTACGAAGATTTCGATCCGCTGGAAATGGACCGTCATTCGCAGTTGCAGCAACTGTCGCGGGCGCTGTTCGAATCCGCCTCGGACCTGCTCGACCTCAAGGAAACCCTCGACCGCCGCAATCACGATGCGGAGAACCTGTTGCAGCAACAGGGGCGGATCAACACCGAGTTGCAGGAAGGCCTGATGCGCACGCGCATGGTGCCGTTCGAGCGCATGGTGCCGCGTCTGAAACGCATCGTGCGGCAGGTCGCCGAAGAGCTGGGCAAGGATGTCGCGTTCGTGGTCGGCAATGCCGATGGCGAGATGGATCGCAACGTCCTCGAACGCATGGCCGCGCCGCTGGAACACATGCTGCGCAATGCCGTCGACCATGGCCTCGAATCCACCGAGGTGCGGTTGGCGGCGGGTAAACCGGCGCAAGGGCAAATCACCCTCGATCTGTCCCGCGAGGGCGGCGACATGGTTTTCGACATCCGCGACGACGGCGCCGGGGTGCCGCTGGAAGCCGTGCGGCGCAAGGCGATCAAGCGCGGTCTGCTCGCCCCCGACGCCGAGATCAGCGACCGCGACGTGTTGCAGTTCATTCTCCAGCCGGGTTTCTCCACGGCGGAAAAGATCACCCAGATTTCCGGGCGTGGCGTCGGCATGGACGTGGTCCACGAAGAAGTGCGTCAGCTGGGCGGCAGCATGAGCATCGATTCGGTGCCGGGGCAGGGCGTGCATTTCCGCATTCGCCTGCCGTTCACCGTGTCGGTCAACCGCGCGCTGATGGTGCAGTGCGGCGAGGATCAGTACGCGATTCCGCTGAACACCATCGAAGGCATCGTGCGCGTGTTGCCGAATGATCTGGAAGGGCACTTCCGTCAGGATCCACCGAGTTATCAATACGCCGGCCAGCGTTATGAGCTGTGCTATCTCGGCGAGCTGTTGAAGACTGCGCCACGGCCAAAACTGCTCGGGCAGAACCTGCCGTTGCCGGTGCTGCTGGTGCATTGCAACGACCGCCATGTTGCGGTGCTGGTCGACGCCATGGCCGGCACTCGCGAGATCGTGGTCAAGAGCCTCGGCGCGCAGTTCGCGGCGGTGCAGGGCGTGTCGGGGGCGACGATTCTCGGCGACGGCAGGGTGGTGCTGATTCTGGATCTGCTCGCACCGATCCGCGCGATGCAGGCGCGCCTGGCGCAAGAGCCGGCGCGCACGGAGATCGACAGCGAGCCGCACAAGCCGCTGCTGATCATGGTCGTCGATGACTCGGTAACGGTGCGCAAGGTCACCAGCCGTTTGCTCGAACGTCACGGCATGAACGTGCTGACCGCCAAGGACGGTGTCGATGCGATGCTGCTGCTCGAAGAGCACATGCCCGACCTGATGCTGCTCGACATCGAAATGCCGCGCATGGACGGCTTCGAAGTCGCCACCCAGGTGCGCGCCGACGAACGCCTGCGCCACTTGCCGATCATCATGATCACCTCGCGCACCGGCCAGAAACACCGCGACCGCGCCATGGCCATCGGCGTCAACGACTACCTCGGCAAGCCGTATCAGGAATCGGTGTTGCTGGAGAGCATCGCCCAGTGGAGCAAGAAACATGCATGAGCACCGGCACAACCCGCGCACCAGCCAGCTCACCGGGCTGCTGCTGCCGCTGGCCGATCGCAACCTGATCCTGCCCAATGTCGCCATCGCCGAGCTGATCGACTACCAGGCCAGCGCCTTCGACCTCGATACCCCGCCTTGGTATCTGGGGCGGGTGACGTGGCGTGAGCGGCAGATTCCGCTGATCAGTTTCGAATCGGCCTGCGGGCAGAAAATCGTCATCGGCGAACGGGCGCGGATCGTCATTCTGAATGCGCTGGGCGGCTTGCCCGAGCTGAGATTTATCGCCCTGTTGGTGCAGGGGATTCCTCGGTCGTACAAGCTCGACAGTCAGTTGAGTTACGTGGATGTGCCGTTGTGCGCGCTGGAGCAGGCGGCGGTGCAGGTGGGCGAGCAGGTGGCGAAGGTGCCGGATCTTTTGGGGTTGGAGAGGTTGTTGGTGGATGCTGGGCTGGTCCATTGATCCAGAGTCTTCAGTGTTCTGGCTGGCCTCTTCGCGAGCAGGCTCGCTCCCACAGTTGATCTTCAGTGAACACAAATTTTGAACACGACACAGATCCCCTGTGGGAGCGAGCCTGCTCGCGAAAGCGCCAGTCGCCACACCTTAATCCGACAGACAAATCATCAATCTCTGTGCGCAATAAATGACTTCTAGTCGCGTTGTTTAAAGACACCCGGTGTTACGGCTTCCTAGCCTACAAATCCTTGCGCCCCTGCCTACGCATGCACCAGAATCCGCCGGCTTGTGCGCCCTTGGCATGCTGCGTAACTTGGATCGGGTCACTGATTCCCAGTGATCGGGTTTAGTAGCCCGTGGTAATTCAGCTGGTCGTGCATTCATCACAGGTGTTCCGCATCTGAGCTTGATGGTGGCTGTACGTAGGGCGCTTCGGCGCGCCGGCTTAAGCTGAGTTCCCCGGTCTACTAACCTGCGTACAGTCGCCTCCCTTTCGTTTAGTAGCCAAGGGGTTGGCGCTCAACAACGGGAACACAGCTCATGTTCAAAGTAACGCCAAACCCGCCGACCAAAGACCCGGCATCGCCCTACCAATCCCCCGACTCCAAGAAATTCCACGACGCCGCCGAGCGCGCCCTCGACCATTACCTCGGCCCTCCGACCGCCGACTTCATGGCCCCGCCGTACACCCCCAACACGCTGTACATGGCCAATCCCGAAGCCGACACCGAATCCTTGCTGGCCGACGCTTGTGAAACCCTGGGTTCGGCAACGGTGATGCTGCACAACCACGCCGCTTCCGTGGAAGGCTCGCAGCGCAAGACCCTGCAGGGCATCGCGCAGATTGTCATGGTGGCGGAGATGGCGGTGAACCGCGTGCTGGACAAAATGGTGCCAACCGACTGAAAGCCCCTCACCCCAGCCCTCTCCCAGAGGGAGAGGGAGCCGACCGAGGTGTCTCGCGTCCTACATCGACCTGAATGACCGAGTCGATTATGGATTCACTACAACGGGTTCAGGTCAGAGTCATTCCCAAGCATCCCCCAATCAGTCCCCTCTCCCTCCGGGAGAGGGCTAGGGTGAGGGTAGCTTTTGAACGTTACGCTCAGCGTAATGATTCACCACCCAGCTTGATTGATGCCCTCACCACACACGCCTAACTTGGCTCCACGACAGCGAACCCCGTGGAGTGAGCATGACAACAACAATTTCCCCCGACTCGCGCTGGACGCGGCGGCGTGACGAGAAGCAGCGCCGGCTCGACAAGGTGCGCGGGCTGGCCGATGGCGTGGTGTTGCCCAGTGACAAAATCGTCGCCGCGCTCGAAGCGCTGATCCATCCCGGCGACCGTGTGGTGCTGGAGGGCAACAACCAGAAGCAGGCGGATTTCCTTTCGCGTTCGCTGGCCAAGGCTGACCCGGGCAAGCTCCACGATCTGCACATGATCATGCCCAGCGTCGGCCGCTCCGAGCACCTTGATCTGTTCGAACGCGGCATCGCCCGCAAGCTCGATTTCTCCTTCGCCGGCACCCAGAGCCTGCGCATCAGCCAGTTGCTCGAAGATGGCTTGCTCGAAGTCGGCGCCATTCATACCTACATCGAACTCTACGCCCGCCTCGTCGTGGACCTGATCCCCAACGTTGTGCTCTCGGCCGGCTTCATGGCCGACCGCGCCGGCAACATCTACACCGGCCCGAGCACCGAAGACACCCCGGCGCTGATCGAACCGGCGGCGTTCAGCGACGGCATCGTTATCGTTCAGGTCAACCAATTGGTCGATGACGTCAGCGAACTGCCCCGCGTGGACATTCCCGCTTCATGGGTCGATTTCGTCGTGGTTGCCGACAAGCCTTTCTACATCGAACCGCTGTTCACCCGCGACCCACGGCACATCAAGCCTGTGCACGTGCTGATGGCGATGATGGCGATTCGCGGCATCTACGAAAAACACAACGTGCAGTCGCTCAACCACGGCATTGGTTTCAACACTGCCGCCATCGAACTGATCCTGCCGACCTACGGCGAATCCCTCGGCCTGAAAGGCAAGATCTGCCGCAACTGGACGCTCAATCCGCACCCGACGCTGATCCCGGCGATCGAAAGCGGCTGGGTCGAGAGCGTGCATTGCTTCGGTACCGAACTGGGCATGGAAAACTACATCGCCGCTCGGCCGGATGTGTTCTTCACTGGCCGCGACGGCTCGCTGCGCTCCAACCGCATGGTCTGCCAACTGGCCGGGCAATACGCGGTGGACCTGTTCATCGGCGCGACGCTGCAAGTTGATGGCGACGGCCATTCCTCGACCGTCACCCGAGGCCGTCTGGCCGGTTTCGGTGGTGCGCCAAACATGGGTCACGATCCGCGCGGCCGGCGTCACGGCACCCCGGCGTGGCTGGACATGCGCCACGCCGATGGGCCGCAACCGATGCTCGAACGCGGCAAGAAACTCGTGGTGCAAATGGTCGAGACCTTCCAGGAGGGCGGCAAACCGACCTTCGTCGAAACCCTCGACGCGGTGGAGGTGGCGAAGAAAAGCGGCATGCCGCTGGCGCCGATCATGATCTACGGCGACGACGTTACCCACCTGCTCACCGAAGAAGGCATCGCCTACCTGTACAAGGCGCGCTCGCTGGAAGAGCGCCAGGCGATGATCGCCGCAGTCGCCGGGGTTACCGCCATCGGCCTGCGGCACAACCCGAAAGACACCGAACGCATGCGCCGCGAAGGCCTGATCGCCTTGCCCGAAGACCTCGGCATCCGCCGCACCGACGCCACGCGCGAATTGCTCGCGGCGAAAAGCGTCGCCGATCTGGTCGAGTGGTCCGGCGGCCTGTACAACCCGCCCGCCAAATTCAGGAGCTGGTAATGCACGCATTCAACCTGCAAGCGAAACCGCTTTCTCTGGCTGACCGCTTGGCCGATCTGGCGGTGGACGCGCTGATCGACGAAGCCGATCTGTCGCCGAAACCGGCGCTGGTCGACCGTCGCGGCAACGGCGCGCACACCGATCTGCACCTGGGCCTGATGCACGCGTCGGCGTTGGCCTTGTGGCCAGCGTTCAAGGAAATGGCCGAGGCGGCGCTGGAGATCGGCGAAGTCGGTGTGCCGTTACGCGAAGCGATAGGCCGCATCGGTCGTGAAGGCGAGCAAGCGATGCTCGTGACCACCAACGGCGTCAACACCCATCGCGGTGCGATCTGGGCGTTGGGACTGTTGGTGACGGCCGCCGCGCTGCAACCGAAATCCATCGCCCTGTGCGCCGCACGCCTGGCACTGCTCGACGACCGCTACGCACCGACGCCGCTCAGCCATGGCGCACAGGTCGCCCAGCGTTACGGCGCACGTGGCGCTCGGGAAGAAGCGCAACTCGGCTTTCCGTCCGTGCTGCAACGCGGCCTGCCGCAACTGCACAAAAGTCGCGCCAACGGCCACGGCGAACAGAACGCCCGGCTCGATGCGTTGCTGGCGATCATGACCGAGCTGGCCGACACCTGCGTGCTTTACCGCGCCGGCGAGCCCGGTCTGCAGGCCATGCAGGCCGGCGCGCAAGCGGTGCTCGATGCCGGTGGCAGCGCCAGCCTCAGCGGTCGTCGGCGCCTGCACGAACTGGATCAACAACTCATCGCATTGACTGCCTCGCCCGGTGGCGCCGCCGACCTGCTCGCCGCCACGCTGCTGCTCGATCGTATCGAGCGCGACGGCATCTTTCAGGGAGCGTTTTGATGGAAAACCTATCGTTTGAATTCCCCGCCGGGCAGCCGCCACGCGGGCGTGCGCTGGTCGGTTGTGTCGGCTCGGGGGATCTGGAAGTGCTGATCGAACCGGGTCTGGCCGGCAAACTGACGATCAACGTGCAGACCTCGGTCAACGGCGCGCAGCAGCGCTGGCAGCACCTGTTCGCGCGGATGTTCGACGGCACCACGCCACCGGCGATGGCCATCGATATCCACGATTTCGGCGCGACGCCGGGGGTGGTGCGCTTGCGTCTGGAACAGGGTTTCGAGGAGATCGGCCATGACTGACAGCGCAGCGTTGCTCAACAAACACAGTTTCGTCGAACTTG
Source organism: Pseudomonas mercuritolerans (assembly GCF_025706525.1). NCBI lineage: Bacteria > Pseudomonadati > Pseudomonadota > Gammaproteobacteria > Pseudomonadales > Pseudomonadaceae > Pseudomonas > Pseudomonas mercuritolerans. Next base: position 217,678 of record NZ_JAMSHA010000002.1, on the reverse strand, counting down.
GCGCACGGCAGCGGGCGCAAGCCTTGCTCGACGCCGGGACCTTTCGCGAACTGCTCGATCCGTTTCAACGGGTCATGTCGCCATGGCTTGAGCGCCAAGGCGTAGTGCCGCAAGCCGACGACGGCGTGATCATCGCCAAGGGCCGTCTCGACGGTTTGCCGGTGGTCATCGCGGCGATTGAAGGTGCGTTCCAGGGCGGCAGCCTTGGTGAAGTCGGCGGGGCGAAGATTGCCGGTGCGCTGGAACTGGCCGCTGAAGACAACCGCAACGGCATCCCCACCCTCGCCGTATTGCTGCTGGAAACCGGTGGCGTGCGCTTGCAGGAAGCCAATCTCGGTCTGGCGGCGATTGCCGATATTCACGCGGCGATTGTCGATTTGCAGCAATACCAACCGGTGGTCGGCGTGGTCGCCGGCAGTGTCGGTTGCTTCGGCGGCATGTCGATCGCCGCAGCGCTGTGCAGTTATTTGCTGGTGACCCAGGAAGCACGTCTCGGCCTGAACGGCCCGCAAGTCATCGAGCAGGAAGCCGGGATCGAGGAATACGACTCCCGCAACCGGCCTTTCATCTGGAGCCTGACCGGCGGCGAACAGCGTTTCAACACGGGACTGGTGGACCGTTATGTCGGCGATGACGTGGCGCAGATTCGTCAGCAGGTCGGTGAATTGCTCCAGCAAGGCTTGCCGGCACAGCCGCGCAGTCAACGCGCCGAGTGGTTCCTGCAACGCCTCGGCAAGCTGGACACGGGCAAGCAAATCGAACCGTCGGTGGTTCGCGATCTGTATCAAGGAGAGCGCTCATGAGCGGTTATTCATTGCGCGGTTTGCACTGGTTCAATGCGCTCAGCGCTGGCGCCAGTGTCGTCGAAGGTTTGCCGCCGTCGTTGAAAGTCGCCGACGCTGAGCTCGGCAGGTTTATCGCCGTGGTCGCCGACCCGGACAATCGTTTTCCCCGCGCCCGCAATGGCGAGGTCGGTCTGCTCGAAGGCTGGGGGCTGGCCAAGGCTGTGGATGACGCGATCAGCGCCGATCGCGACAGCGCCCGGAAGCGCCCGGTCATCGCCATCGTCGATGTGCCGAGCCAGGCGTATGGCCGCCGCGAAGAAGCCCTCGGCATTCATCAGGCCCTGGCCGGCGCGGCGGACAGTTATGCCCGTGCGCGTCTGGCCGGGCATCCGGTGATTGCGCTGCTGGTGGGCAAGGCCATGTCGGGTGCATTTCTCGCCCACGGTTATCAGGCCAATCGCCTGATCGCGCTGCGCGATCCCGGCGTGATGGTCCACGCAATGGGCAAAGCCTCGGCGGCGCGGGTCACCTTGCGCAGTGTCGAGGAACTGGAGGCGCTGGCGTCGAGCGTGCCGCCGATGGCCTATGACATCGACAGCTACGCCAGCCTCGGCCTGCTCTGGGAAACCCTCTCGGTGCAGCAGATTGAACAGCCGACAGAGGAAGATCTGACGCGGGTGACTGAGTGCCTGAAGCAAGCGATCAGCGATGTGACCAGCACTGATTTGAAAGGGCGCCTTGGTGCGAGCAATCGTGCCGCTTCCAGCAAAGTCCGCGAATTGCTGAGGGCGCAGTGGTGAACCTGCCCCTGGCCCATGATCTGCTCTGGGGCATGACCCCAGCGCAGTTGCCGGCGGATGCGCCGCAGTGGGCGATCGCGGCGCTGGCGGCCGGGCACCCGGTAGTGGTGCGGCGGGCGCTGAGTGCTGACGGTTTTGTCGCGGTCGGCGTGCGCGGTGTGTTGCGTGAACAACGGCTGGCGGCATTTATGCCGCTCGATTCGATTGCCCGTCGGGTCAGTCCCGAAGCCCTTTGTCAGGTTGAGTGCGAGCGAGATCTGCCGGTGATGCAGGCGCTCAAACAACTGCGGCCGATGCTCGATGACTGCGGTTGGGTCTGGGGTGTCAGCGGCAGTGTCGGTTTTGAATTGGCCAGTGGTTTTGCAGCGATGCACGCGGCCAGTGATCTCGATCTGATTCTGCGTGCGCCGCACATCATCGGCCGTAATCAGGCGCGCGAACTGGGCGCGCTTTTTGATCAAACTGCGTGCCGGGTCGACATGCAATTGCAGACCCCATTCGGCGCTGTGGCCTTGCGGGAATGGGCCAGCGGTTCGGCCCGAGTGCTGCTGAAAAATGCCCATCAGGCTGCATTGGTGACGAATCCGTGGAACCCGCAGGAGCAGGCAGCGTGAGCAGTCTGCTGGTGTTTCCCGGCCAGGGCGCGCAGCAAACGGGCATGCTCCAGCGTTTGCCTCTGGAAACACTGGCCGAGGCCAGTGATGTGCTGGGCGAAGATGTTGCGCTGCTGGATTCAGCCGAGGCATTGCGCACGACACGAGCGGTTCAGCTGTGCCTGCTGATCGCCGGTGTCGCTGCTTCGCGGCAGTTATTGCAGGATGAACTGAGCGCGGATTACGTCGCCGGCCTGTCCATCGGCGCATACCCGGCAGCAGTGGTGGCGGGAGCCTTGAGTTTCAGCGATGCGCTGCATCTGGTCAGCCTGCGCGGTGAGCTGATGCAGCAGGCTTATCCACAGGGCTACGGCATGACCGCGATCATCGGCTTGCAGTTGTCCACCGTCGAAACCCTGCTGGCGCAAGTGCACAGCGAAGATGCGCCGGTGTACCTGGCCAATATCAACGCGGATAACCAAGTGGTCATCGCCGGCAGCGACAAGGCCATGCACGCGGTGGCCGAACTGGCGCGCAGTCGCGGCGCCGGAGTGGCGAAGCGGCTGGCGGTGAGCGTGCCGTCGCATTGCCCATTGCTGGAAAAACCGGCGCAGGCGCTTGCCGAGGCCTTCGCCAAGGTTGAACTGAAGAACCCGAAAATCGCTTATCTGAGCGGCAGTCGCGCGCGGCCTGTGAGCAAAGTCGAAGCGCTGCGCGATGACCTCGCTTTCAACATGTGCCGCGTGGTGGATTGGCGCGGCACCGTGCAAAGCGCCTACGAGCGCGGCGTGCGTCTACAGATCGAACTGCCGCCCGGTGCGGTGCTGACCGGGCTGGCGCGCCGGGTGTTCGAGCAGGGCACCGTCACTGCCTTCGACAGTGCCCGCCTCGATACCCTGCAAGCGCTGTTGCGCGAGGAGGGTGGCCGCCAACTCTAAAACCGCCGCGACTCAAGCTTCGAACAACAAAAACAACATTCGACGATGCACTTTGAGGACTACAACAATGATTATTTACGGTGTGGCGTTTCTCGCCTTTTGCACGCTGGTCGGTATCTGGGTCGGTGAACTGCTCGGCAAGCTGATCGGCGTGCCGGCCAACGTCGGCGGTGTCGGCATTGCGATGCTGCTGTTGATCGGCCTGGGCAGCTATCTCTACAAGAGCGGCTGGCTCAAGGGCAAGACCGAGCAGGGCGTGGAGTTCTGGAGCGCGATCTACATTCCCATCGTGGTCGCCATGGCCGCGCAGCAGAATGTCTACGGTGCGCTGAAGGGCGGGCCGATGGCGATTCTTGCCGGCACCCTCGCCGTAGTGATCGCTTTTGCCCTGGTGCCGGTGCTGACGCGCATGGGCAACAAGCAAGAGACGCCGATTGCTCCTGCCAAGACTGCGGGGTAATCGCCATGTACGAATCAATGATGAAAGTGATCGCCGGCTACGGTCTGATCAGCGGCTTTTTGATTGTCGGCCTGACCATGTGGGTGTCCTACTGGATGTCCAACACCTTCACCAAGGGCCGTCTGCACGGTTCGGCGATTGCGATTCTGCTCGGGCTGGTGCTGTCGTATATCGGCGGCGCACTCACCGGTGGGCAAAAAGGCGTGGTGGATATTCCCCTGCTGTCCGGCATCGGCCTGCTCGGCGGTGCGATGCTGCGGGATTTCGCGATTGTGGCGACGGCGTTTGGCGTCAGCGTCGATGAACTCAAACGCGCCGGACTCGTCGGTGTGCTGGCGCTGTTTGTCGGCGTTGGCACCTCGTTCGTCGCCGGAGTCGGCGTGGCGATGGCGTTCGGCTACACCGATGCGGTAAGCCTGACCACCATTGGCGCCGGTGCCGTGACTTACATTGTCGGCCCGGTGACCGGCGCGGCGATTGGTGCCAGTTCCGAGGTGATGGCGCTGTCGATTGCGGCGGGGCTGATCAAGGCGATTCTGGTGATGGTGATGACACCGTTCGTGGCACCGATGATCGGCCTGAACAACCCGCGCAGCGCGGTGATTTTCGGTGGTTTGATGGGCACCTCCAGCGGCGTTGCCGGAGGGCTGGCGGCCACCGATCCGAAGCTGGTGCCATATGGTTGCCTGACGGCGGCGTTCTACACCGCGCTTGGGTGTCTGCTGGGGCCTTCGCTGTTGTTTCTGGCGATGCGCGGGTTGATGGGCTAGCTAGTCACCCCCAAAAGCCCCTCACCCTAGCCCTCTCCCGGAGGGAGAGGGGACTGACCGCGTTGGATGTTCGAGATACGCCGACCTGAGATATCGAGTCGAACTCAAGTTTTGAACATTCCCCGATCTGCTCCCTTCCCCCTCGCCCCCTTGGGGGAGAGGGCTGGGGTGAGGGGGTAGCTCTTGATTTTTGATCTTGATCTAAACCCCAGCCTGGCGATTGGCATACATCCGACACTCCGCCAGCAACGCCAGCAGATTCGGATCACGCTCCTTGGCCTTGAGAAACACCACGCCAATGTGCTGCTGCAAGCGGTACTTCTCCTGCAACGGGATGAGCTTCACCCGGTTCTCGTACACCGCCGCAATCCGCCCCGGCAACAAGGCGTACCCCACCCCTGAGCTGACCATGCTCAGCAAAGTGAAGATGTCATTGACCTGCATCGCCACCTTCGGCTCGAATCCCGCTTGCTTGAACACTCGCACACCGTCCTGATGCGTGGCGAAGCCCTGGGTCAGGGTGATGAAGGTTTCATCGCGCACTTCCGCCAGATCGACTTCACTGCGCTGAGCGAATTTTGAATCCGCCGGGGTGGCGAGGAAGATGTCGTCGGAAAACAGCGCAATCTGTTCGCAGTCCGGATCGTTGATGCTGTCGTCCAGCGACACCAGAATCGCGTCGACTTCCATGTTTTTCAGCTTGTAGAGCAGGTCGATGTTCGAGCCGAGGATCAGGTCAATGTTGAGTTCACTGCGGCGGATCTCCAGGCCCATGATCAGCTGCGGCACGGTCTTCACCGTCAGCGAATACAGCGAGCCGAGCTTGAAACGCTCGGCGGAGAACCCGGCGGCTTCGCGGGTCAGGCGCACGCTGTCGACGACGTCGTTGATCAGCTTCTGCGCACGTTCTTCCAGCACATAGGCGCTTTCCAGTGGCGTCAGATTGCGCCCTTCGTGTTTGAACAGCGGGCAGCGCAGGGCGTTTTCCAAAGAGTGAATGGCGCGGTGCACGCTGACGTTGCTGGTCTGCAATTCGGCGGCGGCGCGGGCGAGGTTGCCGGTGCGCATGAAGGCGAGGAACACCTCGAGTTTTTTCAGGGTCAATTCTTCGTCGATCAGCATGGCGCGGACTCTTTTTGGTATCGGCCGATTGTGCCCAATTCCCGCGTGCCGCGCAGGCGAGGTTGAACAGAAACATTGCGCTTTTACGCTCAAGGCCCGAGCCTTGCGCGCTTGCGGTAGTGACTACGAGGTATGCGACACATGTATCACGGGGAAAAACTCAACGCCTGGACCCATCTGGTCGGAGCCATCGCCGCGTTTATCGGCGGCGTATGGATGCTGGTGATTGCCAGCCTCGACGGCAGTCCATGGAAGATCGTCAGCGTGGCGATCTACGCCTTCACTTTGCTGGTGCTCTACAGCGCCTCGACCGTGTACCACAGCGTGCGCGGGCGCAAGAAAGCGATCATGAAGAAGGTCGACCATTTCTCGATCTACCTGTTGATCGCCGGCAGCTACACGCCGTTCTGCCTGGTGACGTTACGCGGGCCTTGGGGCTGGACGCTGTTCGGGATTGTCTGGGGGCTGGCGCTGATCGGCATCCTGCAAGAGATCAAACCGCGCTCCGAGGCACGGATTCTGTCGATCGTGATTTATGCGGTGATGGGCTGGATCGTGCTGGTCGCGGTCAAACCGCTGATTGCCGCACTGGGCACAGCGGGGTTTGCCTGGCTGGCATCGGGCGGGGTGTTGTATACGGTGGGGATTATCTTTTTTGCCCTCGATCACCGCCTGCGGCATGCCCATGGCATCTGGCACCTGTTCGTGATCGCCGGGAGCTTGCTGCATTTTGTCGCGATTCTGTTTTACGTCCTGTAAATGCAATCCCTGTGGGAGCGAGCCTGCTCGCGAAGGCGTCAGGTCAGCCAACACCTTCGTTAAATGAAACACCGCTTTCGCGAGCAGGCTCGCTCCCACAATAAATCTTCAGTGAACTCTGGTGTTGTGAACACCCTAGATCCAATGTGGGAGCGAGCCTGCTCGCGAAGGGGCCTTAGAAATCACCCCAAAGTTGCTGGGCTACCGCCAGCGCCACCACCGGCGCAGTCTCGGTGCGCAGCACCCGTGGGCCGAGGCGGGCGGCGTGGAAGCCATTGCCTTTGGCCTGCTCGACTTCGCCGTCCGTCAGGCCACCTTCCGGCCCGATCAGGAACGCCAGCGTCTCCGGTTTGGCATGGCTGACCAGCGGTTCTGCGACCGGGTGCAGCACCAGTTTCAATTCGGCTTCGGTCTGCTTGAGCCAGTCTGCCAGCAACACCGGAGGATGAATCACCGGCACCCGTGAACGCCCGCACTGTTCGCAGGCACTGATCGCCACTTGGCGCCAATGCAGCAAGCGCTTGTCGGCGCGTTCGTCCTTGAGCCGCACTTCGCAGCGTTCGCTGAAGATCGGCGTGATTTGCGTCACGCCCAGTTCCGTGGCTTTCTGAATCGCCCAGTCCATGCGCTCGCCTCGGGACAGGCCCTGGCCAAGGTGGATCCGCAGCGGCGATTCGACTTGCCCGGCGAATTGCTCGTCGAGCTGCACGACCACGCGTTTCTTGCCGACGTCCACCAAGGACCCGCGAAATTCATGGCCGGAACCGTCGAACAACTGCACCGCATCGCCTTCGGCCATGCGCAGTACGCGGCTGATGTAATGCGCCTGGGCTTCTGGCAGTTCGTGTTCGCCAGTGCTCAGCGGGGCGTCGATAAAGAAGCGGGACAGTCTCATTTCGGGTCTCTGGAAAGATATGAATCAGTTGGATCGGTGTCGACTTCATTCGCGAGCAGGCTCGCTCCCACACTTGAAATGCATTCCCCTGTGGGAGCGAGCCTGCTCGCGAAAGCGGTAGTCCAGCCACCGCAAATCTCAAGCAAGGCGAATCAGCCCGGATCGCGGAAACCGGGGTGGAAGTCTTTCGGCACCGCCACGCTGACGCTGTCACGCGTAGCAATATCAATACCTTCACTGGCCACTTCGGCCAAGAAGTCGATCTGCTCCGGGGTGATTACATACGGCGGCAGGAAATACACCACGCTGCCCAGCGGCCGCAACAACGCACCACGTTCCAGCGCATGCTGGAACACCTTCAAGCCACGACGCTCCTGCCAAGGGTAGGCCTCTTTCGTGGCTTTATCCTTGACCATCTCGATCGCCAGGACCATGCCGGTCTGGCGCACTTCGGAGACGTTCGGGTGATCGACCAGATGCGCGGTCGCCGAGGCCATGCGCTGAGCCAGCGCCTGGTTGTTCTCGATGACGTTGTCCTGCTCGAAGATATCCAGGGTCGCCAGTGCCGCAGCGCAGGCCAGCGGGTTGCCGGTGTAGCTGTGCGAATGCAGGAAGGCGCGCAGGGTCGGGTAGTCGTCGTAGAAGGCGCTGTAGACCTCGTCGGTGGTCAGGCACGCCGCCAGCGGCAGATAGCCGCCGGTGAGGGCTTTCGACAGACAGAGGAAGTCCGGGCGGATGCCGGCCTGTTCGCAGGCGAACATCGTCCCGGTGCGGCCGAAGCCGACCGCGATTTCATCGTGGATCAGGTGCACGCCGTAGCGGTCGCAGGCCTCGCGCAGCAGCTTGAGGTACACCGGGTGATACATGCGCATACCGCCCGCGCCCTGAATCAGCGGCTCGACGATCACTGCCGCGACGCTGTCATGATTCTCCGCCAGGGTCTGTTCCATGGCGGCGAACATATTGCGCGAGTGTTCTTCCCAGCTCATGCCGTCGGGACGCAGATAGCAATCCGGGCTCGGCACTTTGATGGTGTCCATCAGCAGCGCTTTGTAGGTCTCGGTGAACAGCGGCACATCGCCAACCGCCATCGCTGCCATGGTTTCGCCGTGGTAGCTGTTGGTCAGGGTGACGAAGCGCTTCTTGTTCGGTTGGCCGCGATTGAGCCAGTAGTGAAAGCTCATCTTCAGCGCGACTTCGATGCAGGACGAGCCGTTATCGGCGTAGAACACCCGATTCAGGCCTTGCGGCGTCATCTTCACCAGACGCTCGGACAGCTCGATCACCGGTTGATGGCTGAAACCGGCAAGAATCACATGTTCGAGTTGATCGACCTGATCCTTGATGCGCTGGTTGATGCGCGGGTTGGCGTGGCCGAACACGTTGACCCACCACGAGCTGACCGCGTCGAGGTAGCGCTTGCCTTCGAAGTCTTCGAGCCAGACGCCTTCGCCGCGCTTGATCGGGATCAGCGGCAGCTGTTCGTGGTCTTTCATCTGGGTGCAGGGATGCCACAACACCGCGAGATCGCGTTGCATCCACTGGTTATTCAGGCCCATTTACAGTCTCCTCGAGGCGGCTCGCGTCAGGCGCGGGCGAACAATCGCGCAAGCCTATGCAATGCATCGCGCGGGAACAACCCATTGTGTCGATTGAGCTACTTTGTCTGAGCCGATAGACGTCGCTGGCGGCGTTTTGATGGCTAACGTATTCTTCGCGGTTCTTTGAGTCGTCTGACTCGCAAAACTGCTTTTTCCCACATGTTTTTCCGGAGTTCGCTGAATGTCTGTCGGTTGGCTGCGCGCCTGTGCGCTGGTGATGTTGGGGCTGTTCAGCGTTACGGCGCTGGCCAAGGATAAAACCGCAATCGTGATCGGCGGTGGCCTGTCGGGTCTGACCGCCGCTTACGAACTGCAGAACAAAGGCTGGCAGGTCACCCTGCTGGAAGCCAAACCAAGTCTGGGCGGCCGCTCGGGCATGGCCACCAGCGAGTGGATCGGCAACGACAAGACCCAGCCGGTGCTGAACAAGTACGTGTCGACCTTCAAGCTCGGCACCACGCCGGCGCCGGAATTCGTGCGTACGCCGGGTTATCTGATCGACGGCGATTATTTTTCCGCCGCTGATCTGGCCACCAAGCAGCCAGCCACCGCCGATGCGCTCAAGCGCTACCAGAAAACCCTCGACGATCTGGCGCGCTCGATCGACGACCCGCAGAACCCGGCGGCGACCGCCACCCTGCATGCACTGGACCAGATCACCGTATCGAGCTGGCTCGACAAGCAGAACCTGCCGGCCACCGCGCGTCAGTTGATCAACCAGGACATCCGTACCCACTACGACGAACCTTCGCGTCTGTCGCTGCTGTATTTCGCTCAGCAGAACCGCGTCTATCGCGGCGTCTCCGACCGCGACCTGCGCGCCTCGCGTCTGGTCGGTGGCAGCCAGGTGCTGGCCCAGGCCTTCGTCAAACAGATCAAGACCATCAAGACCAGCTCGCCGGTCTCGGCCATCATCCAGGACAAGGACGGCGTGACCGTCAAAGTCGGCAGCGTCGGCTATCAGGCTGACTATGTGGTGCTGGCGGTGCCTTTGCGCGCGCTGAACAAGATCTCGCTGACCCCGGCGCTGGATGCTCAGCATCTGGCAGCGATCAAAGGCACCAACTACGGCTGGCGCGACCAGATCATGCTGAAGTTCAAGACGCCAGTGTGGGAAAGCAAATCGCGCATGTCCGGCGAGATCTACAGCAATACCGGTCTGGGCATGCTCTGGATCGAACCGGCGCTGAAGGGTGGCGCCAACGTGGTGATCAACCTGTCCGGCGACAACGCTCGGGTGATGCAGGCGTTCGGCGACAAGCAGATGGTCGATCAGGTGCTGATCCGTCTGCACGCGTTTTATCCACAGGCCCGTGGCTCGTTCACCGGTTATGAGATCCGCCGATACAGCACTGACCCGTCGATGGGCGGCGCCTACCTGGCTTACGGCCCGGGGCAGATCAGCAAGTTCTGGCGCCTGTGGGAACGTCCGCTGCAACGCGTAGCGTTCGCCGGCGAACACACCGACACCTTGTACCCGGGCACCTTGGAAGGCGCACTGCGCACCGGCCAGCGCGCGGCCAGCCAGGTTGAAGATCTGGCGGCAGGCAAGTCGTTTGAACCGGTCAAAGTGGTTCCGGCTGCAGCAGCGGCAGGCGCGGCGGGTGCGGCGGCGGCGAAGAAGGGCAACTTCTTCACTAACCTGTTCGGCGGCTCGGATGACGAGAAGAAGCCTGAGCCTGTGAAGGCACCCGAGCCTGCGCCAGCACCTGTTGCTCCAGCGCCTGCACCGACCCCGGCACCTGCGCCAGCGCCGGTGGAAGCACCGAAACCAGCGGCCCCGGTGAAAGCCGAGCCGGCGAAGAAAGCAGCGGCCAAGCCTGCGGCGAAGAAGCCCGCGGCCAAAACCGAAACCAAAAAGCCTGCGGCCAAACCGGCAGCGAAGAAGGCTGAGCCGGCGAAGAAGCCAGCGGCCAAGCCTGCTGCAACTACCGAGACCAAGGCGCAGTAAACCTTGGTTCATGTGAAAAACGCGGCCCTCGGGTCGCGTTTTTTTTGCCCTGCGTTTGTGTCCTTCGCGGACCGGTTCCATGGCTGACCTGCGTACCGGAGGCTTCCCACAAGACGCTCGGAATCAGGTGATAGCGGCTGCCCGTCGACCAATTTTATGCTGGGAAAAATTGGAGCTCTCTGATGAAAACACTCACGCTGATACTGTTGCTGATTGCACTTCCCGGTTGTAGCAACGGGCAATTCTTTCCCGGCGGTTATGGTTCGGAACTAGCGCATAAATGCCAGATAGATCCTTACAATGCCGAGTGCCTGCAACCGCCCGCAGTACTTCACAACTAGCCAGTCACACCGTCTGAATCGGTCAGAACTCCCACTTGAAGAACTCTGTCCCGTTCGGCAGTTTCCTCAGCCACTTTTGCTTGGGTTTGCGCAGGCGCCCGGGAATGAAACCGAAACGCGCCCAGCGCAGACTGCCCGTGCGCTGGTCGTAAATCACCAGGTTTCCATCGTCCTGCACAGTCATGTATGTGTTGTACCAAAGCGCCTTGTCGGCGCTGTGCGTGCTTTCCGCGATCCATAATCGTCGCCTGGAAGGGTCATACAGAAAGCCGCTGTTGCTGATCACGAACTGCAGCGGCTCGCGCATCTTCTTCGGGTGCAAAGTTGCGCTGTAAGGTTGATTGGCGTCGGCGATCCAGATAACCCCCTCACCGTCTTTGAGGACCAGATTTCCATCGCTTTGCAGCATCAGACGAAATCGACCGTTCTCGGATTGCAGGAATTGGCCGGGAGACATCGTTTGATTGGGCGGCAGTACAGAAGAACCGCTTGCTTGAAAGGGCGTATATCGCAGAGCCATGTTTTTGCACCTGTCTGTAATGAGAATGGAGACATCATTCGAACAGGTTCAAAAGCCGCATCAGCGGTACAGGGTTATCGGCTTCGCAGTCCTGTGCCTTTGTCGTTGAAACGCGGCATCAGTCATTTGTACAAGCACCTCACAGCGAATTCGCCTTTAATCCTTCCTTAACACCCCGCTCGCAGACTCTTGATCGTATTTCTCGATATTTCAAAGCAAAATTTTCCGCTTTAATTCGATAGATAACTCGCTAGTCTTGGTTCGCAGTTCTCACAGGATTTGGGCAATGCAGCTACGTAACTCTTCTTCGCGCTATGGTTGGGTCAGCATCTTCATGCATTGGGTCGTGGCGTTGGCGGTCTTCGGGCTGTTTGCGCTGGGTCTGTGGATGGTCGGGCTGGATTACTACAGCACCTGGCGCAAAGACGCGCCGGACCTGCACAAGAGCATCGGTCTGGTGCTCCTCGCGGTGATGGTGTTGCGAGTGCTGTGGCGCTTCATCAGCCCGCCGCCGCCAACGCTGCAAAGCTACAGTCGCATGACCCGTATCGGCGCTAAATTCGGCCACGGGTTTCTGTATCTGGCGCTGTTCGCTGTGATGATTGCCGGTTACCTGATTTCCACCGCAGACGGTGTCGGGATCCCGGTGTTTGGCCTGTTTGAAGTTCCTGCTCTGCTCTCCGGACTACCGGATCAGGCAGATACCGCTGGGGTGATTCATCTCTGGCTGGCGTGGGCACTGGTAATTTTTTCCGGTCTCCATGCGTTGGCAGCATTGAAGCACCACTTTATCGATCGTGATGCGACCCTCACTCGAATGCTCGGTCGCAAAGCCTGAAATTCAACCTCGACTCAAAGGAAAAGAAAGCATGTTGAAAAAGACTCTGGCCGCTCTGGCAATCGGTTCGGCCGTACTGTCCGCCAACGTAATGGCTGCTGACTATGTGGTAGACAAGGAAGGCCAGCACGCCTTCGTCGACTTCAAGATCAGCCACTTGGGCTACAGCTACATCACCGGTACCTTCAAGGACATCGACGGCAAGTTCAGCTTCGATGCTGCCAAGCCTGAAGACAGCAAGATCGAGTTCAACGTCAACACTGCCAGCGTGTTCACCAACCACGCCGAACGCGACAAGCACATCGCCAGCGCTGACTTCCTCAACGCCAGCAAATTCGGCAAGGCCACCTTCGTGTCCACCAGCGTCAAGTCCACTGGTGCCAATACCGCTGACGTGACCGGCGACCTGACCCTGCTGGGCGTGACCAAGCCAGTTGTCGTCAAGGCAACTTTCCTGGGCGAAGGCAAGGATCCATGGGGCGGCTACCGTGCCGGCTTCGAAGGCACCACCACCATCAAGCGTTCCGATTTCGGCAAGCAGAAAGACCTCGGTCCGAAGTCCGACGCGGTCGAGCTGTATGTTTCGTTCGAAGGTGTGAAAGCGAAATAAATTTCGCCGCCACATGAAAACGCCCCCGGTCGCAAGGCCGGGGGCGTTTTTTATTGCCACAACACAGATCCCCTGTAGGAGCTGCCGAAGGCTGCGATCTTTTGATCTTGATTTTTGAAGATCAAGATCAGGATCAAAAGATCGCAGCCTTCGGCAGCTCCTACACAAAGCGATTTGCAGCGCTCAAAAAAATGCCCCGGCTCTTTCGAGTCGGGGCATTTTTCATTGCGGCTTGAAACTCAGCGATTGCGGGTCAGCAAGGCTGGTTTCTCGCCACGCGGGCGGCTTGGCAGTTGATCGAGCTGCTCAGGCGTCGGGAAGCGGTCGGCTTTCGATTCCTTGTGCATGATCTTCGGACCATTGCTGCGCGGATTCTGCACGGCCGGTTCGCTGCGTGGCTGATCGTCACGGGCCGGACGGCGGTTGCGCGGCGCGGATTCGTCACGACGACCCTGACCGTCACGCGGTGCGCCATTGCGCGGGCCGCTGCGTTTGGCCGGTGGAGTGCCGGTGCTCGAACCGTTGCTGTTGCGCGGACCGTTCTGGCGACCCTGTGGCTGACCGCCGCGTGGTGCGCCAGTGCCGGCGCCTTGCGCCGGAGCGCCAGGACGACGGCCACGGCCGCCGGCCGGAGCAGCCTTCGGCACGTAGTCAACGCGGTTACCGAAGTTATCCACATCGTCGTCGAGGAATTCGTCCGGGGCACGGTCAGCCGCTGCACGCGGTGGCTGGCTTGGGCGCTGGTCGCGGCTCGGGGTGCCTTCGCGCGGTTTTTGCTGACGGGCAGGGCGCTCGCCACGTTCACCGGCCGGCTTTTCCTTGCCCTTGTCTTTGCCCTTGTCCTTGCGACCGCCGCCACCGCCGCCGCCATTCGGGCCGTCGCCACGTGGGCCACGGGAATTGCGCGGGTTGCGGATGTCCGGACGCTCGCGGGCTTCCGGCTTCTCGGCTTCGATGGTGCTGGAGTCGAAGCCCATCAGATCGCCGTCGGCAATCTTCTGCTTGGTCATGCGCTCGATGCTTTTCAGCAGCTTTTCTTCGTCCGGGGCAACCAGCGAGATCGCCTCACCCGAACGACCGGCGCGGCCAGTACGGCCGATACGGTGCACGTAATCTTCATCAACGTTCGGCAGTTCGAAGTTGACCACATGCGGCAACTGATCGATGTCCAGGCCGCGGGCGGCGATGTCGGTGGCAACCAGAATGCGCACTTCACCGGCCTTGAAGTCGGCCAGGGCTTTGGTGCGGGCGTTCTGGCTCTTGTTACCGTGGATCGCCACAGCCGGCAGGCCGTGCTTGTCCAAGTATTCGGCGAGACGGTTGGCGCCGTGCTTGGTGCGGGTGAACACCAGCACCTGTTCCCACGCGCCGGCGGTGATCAGGTGCGCCAGCAGTGCGCGCTTGTGGCTGGCCGGCAGGCGGAACACGCGTTGTTCGATGCGCTCGACCGTGGTGTTCGGCGGCGTCACTTCGATGCGTTCCGGGTTGTGCAGCAGTTTGCCGGCGAGGTCGGTGATGTCTTTGGAGAAAGTCGCCGAGAACAGCAGGTTCTGGCGCTTGGCCGGCAGACGTGCGAGGACTTTCTTCACGTCGTGGACAAAACCCATGTCGAGCATGCGGTCGGCTTCGTCGAGGACGAGAATTTCCACGTGGGACAGATCGACGCTGCCCTGGCCGGCGAGGTCGAGCAAGCGACCCGGGCAGGCGACGAGGACGTCGACGCCACGGGACATGGCCTGGACCTGCGGGTTCATGCCGACGCCGCCGAAGATGCAGGCGCTGACGAATTTCAGGTCACGGGCGTAGATCTTGAAGCTCTCGTGCACCTGGGCCGCGAGTTCGCGGGTTGGGGTCAGGACCAGCACGCGCGGTTGGCGCGGGCCGTGACGCTGGGATTTGTCCGGGTGACCGTTGGGGAACAACCGCTCCAGAATCGGGAGGGCGAAGCCGCCGGTTTTACCGGTACCTGTCTGAGCCGCCACCATCAGGTCGCGACCTTGCAACACGGCGGGAATGGCCCGCTGTTGCACCGGAGTAGGCTCGGTATAGCCCGCATCTTCGATGGCACGGACTAAAGCCTCGGAGAGACCGAGGGAAGCAAAGGACATGAGTAATCCTGTTTTAGTTAGGGCTTGGCCCAATGGGAGTCTTGCCTGGCGCGAATCACGTTTAAGAGGACGCAATCCCGTCCGGTCCAGCGGCGGTTCCGAAGGCACGTCAGGAGCGCTCGCGCGGGCTGGAAGCTGCGCTGTAGCGGGTCGAGAGGCCTGTTACGGTTCCGGGCGTCCGGGCGTGAGCCTGGCGGGAACGCCGGAGTATAACAGAGCAATCACTGCGCGCTGCTTTCCTGCTGCTCAACGGTTTTGCCGCCAACCGTGGCGTCACGCAGTGACGCGCTATCAACCGGCGCAGCACCGTAACGTGCGCTGAGCTCGGCGTAGGCCGGTTCGCGCTTGAAACGCTTGAGCTCTGCACCAAAGCGCTGCACCAGCAAGTCCATGCCGGCATTGCGCCGAACCGCAAGAAACTGGCTCTGGCGGCTGATAACCGTCGGGTTTTCGGTGATCAGATCGCGGATATTCAATTCATCGAGCAAATGCTGGCCGACGCGGCGATCGGTAATCAGCAGATCGATACGCCCGCGTACCAGTTTGCCGAAGTTGGCTTCATGGGTCGGCGCAGGTTCACGGGTAAACAGCTGCGACCGGCTGAAGTCAGGGCTGTACAGATAGCCCGGCGAGGTGCCGATGGTCAGGCCTTTGAGTTGTTCGAGGGTGGTGAAAGGGTGCGGCCGATCATTGGCGTAGAACATTACGAATTCAACGTCGGACAGCGGCTCGCTGGGGTAAAGCAGGGTGGCGTCGCGCTCGGCGCTGTGAAAGATGTCCAGCGCACCGTCGGCCTGACCGGTTTCGAGCATCGACAGGCAGCGCTTCCATGGCAGGAACTGCCACTCGACTTCAATGCCCAGACGCTTGAACACGATGGCGGTGGTTTCGTAGTCCAGGCCGAGATTCTGCCCGCCCTGCTCGTACACATACGGCGCCCACGGCTCGGTGACAATACGCAACTTCTCCCCCCGGGCGCCGACGCTCAGGCAAGTCAGAAGAATAACGCTCAGCAGTTGGGCAATAAGGGGCATGGCCTGAGGTTAGTACGCGAAACGCCTGATGAGAAGCTCTGGCATGCATGTTTCGCGCAGACCCCAGGCGCAATGGCCGCCATGGTCTTATTTGCTCGAGGTTTTCAGCAGGTGTTTATGAACCTTGGCGTGGCGCGCACCGAGAATCCGCTTGACCAGACCACGACTGAACCAGTCCCTGAGCAAGTGCTTGCAGACCGGCTTGCCGATGCGTTGCTGCTGGTTTTCCAGCGCCTTGTCCCACCAGACCGGTGCACACGCCTGATCGAACTCGTTGGGGTGGTCATAGCAACCGTAAAGGATTTCGCGAATGAACTGACGCAGATGTGCCGGCAGCAGCAGCGTGATGAGCTTGTAGAACATTCGCTGCAGTCGCGGCGGTCGAGGCAGTTGTGGTGACACACGCCGGGTGTCGTCCAGCGCAGCTTCGCCCGTCGGGTTGTCGCCATGTTTGGCGACCCAGGCCTGAACCTTGGCCCTGAACAGATGTTTGCGGCTCCAGTAATGGTGAATCAGATCCGGGCACTTGTTGACGTCCAGCGTGCGATAGGCGGCCACCGACAGGCAGAACTCTTCAAGGGTGTAGGCGCCCTGTGCCGACGGAAACAGCTCATCGATCAAGGCGATGGAGCGGTCGAGCACGTGTGCGTCCTGCCGGTGCAAGCCAATGACCCCGGAGTTGAGCAGGCGCATATGATCGTCAGTCAGGCCTTTGTCCAGCAGGGTTGCCGACAGCGTGCGGTAGAGCAGGCTCATCTTGTTGTCGCCATAGCGGGCGTAATAGTCGTTGCACAGCAGCGTGCCGGGCTGAACCCGCTCGAACAGTTTCAGCGGCGAGCAGTGGAAAAACGTATCGGTGTCGATCAGCAGCGCCGTTTCATGCTCTTCAAGTACCGAGCGCAGCGCGACATGCTTGATGCGGAAGTGATAACCGTGGGGCTCGCTCCATTTTTGGCGCGTTTCGGCGTCCAGAGGGCGAACGCGCACAGGAAGATGCGCATAGGGTTGCGGATTGTCGCTGAAAACCTGGATATCGATCGCGGCATCCGGCGTCTCGCGCAACCACGCCAGCGCACTGGCGATGCTGAAAACAGCTTCCTGATGGTAGGTCTCGGCACCGAAAACCAGATAAACCAGTTGAGGGCGTGTTTTTGTTTGCGCGCAGATCATTGACGACAACATTCCATTTGGTGCTTTTCATTGAAAAGGCCCGGTAAGGGCCTTTTTTATCGCATGGAAAACCTTCAGCGCGGCAGCTTGAGGTTGTTCCAGATCGCCAGGCTAGGTTCGGCCTGGTTCATCGAGTAGAAGTGCAGCCCCGGCGCGCCGCCCTGAAGCAGGCGTTCGCACATCTCGCTGACGACTTGTTCGCCAAAGCGTTGAATGCTTTGCGTGTCATCACCGTAGGCTTCCAGTTGCTTGCGGATCCAGCGCGGAATTTCCGCACCGCAGGCATCGGAGAAGCGCGCGAGTTTGCTGTAGTTGGTGATTGGCATGATCCCCGGCACGATCGGCAGATCCACGCCCAGCGCCTGCAAACGGTCGACGAAGTAGAAGTAGCTGTCGGCGTTGAAGAAGTACTGGGTGATCGCGCTGTCGGCACCGGCCTTGGCCTTGCGCACGAAGTTGGCGAGATCGTCTTCGTAGTTGCGCGCTTGCGGATGCATCTCCGGGTAAGCGGCGACTTCGATGTGGAAATGATCAGCGGTTTCTTCACGAATGAATTCCACCAGCTCGTTGGCGTGACGCAGCTCACCGCTGGTCATGCCCATGCCGGACGGCAGGTCGCCACGCAGGGCAACGATGCGCTTGATGCCGGCAGCCTTGTATTCGTTCAGCAGGCCGCGCAGGTCGTCCTTGCTGTCACCAACGCACGACAGGTGCGGAGCGGCGGGAACTTTGACTTCGCTTTCCAGCTGCAGCACGGTGTTGAGCGTGCGATCACGGGTCGAACCGCCAGCGCCGTAGGTGCAGGAAAAGAAATCCGGGTTGTAGGTGGCCAACTGACGGGCAGTGGCAAGCAGCTTTTCTTGCCCGGCATCGGTCTTGGTCGGGAAAAACTCGAAGCTGTAGCGACGGTCTTGGGACATTGGAGGGGACCTCCAGCTGCAAGCTGCAGGCTTCAAGCTGCAAGAGCAGCGGAGGTGCGCTGATCTCTTGTGCTTGAAGCTTGTGGCCTGACGCTGTTTTGAAATAGTGGCAGAGACTCAAGCTACGTACGACAAACTCGGCTTTTGACCTTACTTGCAGCTTGTAGCTTGAAGCTCCCAGCTGCTCTTAGTACCGGTAGGCGTGCGGCTTGAACGGGCCTTCGACGGTGACGCCGATGTAGTCAGCCTGTTGCTTGGTCAGTTGAGTGACCACGCCGCCGAAGCCGCGAACCATTTCCAGGGCCACTTCTTCGTCGAGTTTCTTCGGCAGTACTTCAACGGTCAGACGCTCGGCTTTCTGTGCTGGCGACAGGTCGGCGTACTTCTGGCCGAACAGGAAGATCTGCGCCAGGACCTGGTTGGCGAACGAACCGTCCATGATGCGGCTCGGGTGACCGGTGGCGTTGCCCAGGTTCACCAGACGGCCTTCGGCCAGCAGGATCAGGTAGTCGTCGTTCTGTGGGTCGAAGCTGCCGGCGCCGGTGCGGTGAACCTTGTGCACCTGTGGCTTCACTTCTTCCCATGCCCAGTTCTTGCGCATGAAAGCGGTGTCGATTTCGTTGTCGAAGTGACCGATGTTGCAGACCACGGCGCGCTTCTTCAGGGCTTTGAGCATGTTCGCGTCGCAAACATTGACGTTACCGGTGGTGGTCACGATCAGGTCGATCTTGCCCAGCAGTGCTTTGTCGATGCTCGCTTCGGAACCGTCGTTGATACCGTCGATGAACGGCGAAACCAGTTCGAAACCGTCCATGCAGGCTTGCATGGCGCAGATCGGGTCGACTTCCGACACTTTGACGATCATGCCTTCCTGACGCAGGGACTGGGCCGAGCCCTTGCCCACGTCACCGTAACCGATGACCAGCGCTTGCTTGCCGGACAGCAGGTGGTCGGTGCCGCGCTTGATCGCATCGTTCAGGCTGTGACGGCAGCCGTACTTGTTGTCGTTCTTGGACTTGGTTACCGAGTCGTTGACGTTGATCGCCGGGATCTTCAGCTCGCCCTTGGCCAGCATGTCCAGCAGACGGTGTACGCCAGTGGTGGTTTCTTCGGTCACGCCGTGAACGCGATCCAGCACTTGCGGGTATTTCTTGTGCAGCAGCTCGGTCAAGTCGCCGCCATCGTCGAGGATCATGTTGGCGTCCCATGGCTGGCCATCCTTGAGGATGGTCTGCTCCAGGCACCACTCGTACTCTTCTTCAGTCTCGCCTTTCCAGGCGAACACCGGGATACCGGCAGCAGCGATTGCGGCAGCGGCCTGATCCTGAGTGGAGAAAATGTTGCAGGACGACCAGCGCACTTCGGCACCCAGGGCAACCAGGGTTTCGATCAGCACGGCAGTCTGAATGGTCATGTGGATGCAGCCGAGGATTTTTGCGCCTTTGAGCGGCTGCTCGGCAGCGTATTTGCGGCGCAGACCCATCAGGGCAGGCATTTCCGATTCGGCGATGATGGTTTCGCGACGGCCCCAGGCAGCCAGGGACATGTCGGCAACTTTGTAATCGGTAAAATCGGCAGGCGTGTTGACAGCGCTCATGAAGAGCCTCCATTCGTAATGTATGCGAATGGGCGCCGTTGTGCGTTTAGTGTCCGGCGCAGGCCGGTCAACGCCCCATCCGAGCCTGACAGGTCGAACCTGCTGCAGCGCCCCTCGGACAGGTGGCGGGAAAACGGTAGCCAGTGAACGTTACCGTTTTTTGAAACGGGGGCGATTATAGCCGCCCGGGCTGATCTTCCAAAGGGTTTCTGTCGGCCAGATGAAGATCGCCAATGGCGACCATAGTCGCAGCTGCCTGGAGCCTGACTGAGCAGTCTGCCAAGATGGGCGCATCTTTCGGCAAGCGCTCAGGAGTGAACATGAATTTCCACACCCGCAAATGGGTTAAACCCGAAGACCTCAACCCCAACGGCACCCTGTTCGGCGGCAGCCTGCTGCGCTGGATCGACGAAGAAGCGGCGATCTACGCCATCGTGCAACTGGGCAACCAGCGTGTGGTGACCAAGTACATCTCGGAAATCAACTTCGTCAGCGCCTCGCGCCAGGGCGACATCATCGAACTGGGCATCACCGCCACCGAATTCGGCCGCACCTCGATCACCCTGACCTGCGAAGTGCGCAACAAGATCACCCGCAAGAGCATCCTGACCGTCGAGAAGATGGTGTTCGTCAACCTCGGCGAAGACGGCCTGCCGGCGCCGCACGGGCGGACCGAGATCAAATATGTGAAAGACCAGTTCAAGGATGACGAGGCCGTTCAATAAGATCGGCGGCGCATTCTTCGCGAGCAGGCTCGCTCCCACAGGAATCACCTGTGCCTGTAGGAGCTGCCGAAGGCTGCGATCTTTTGATCTTGTTTCTGAAAATCAAAATCAAAAGATCGCAGCCTTCGGCAGCTCCTACCCTGGATTGGTGTGCATGCAGAGATTTGCGCCGCGCCTACAGAACGTATTCCCAAGCGCAACGGTCGTAGCTACATCCCCCCCCACCGGTTGCCACGCCATGACCACCCCCACCAGCGACAAGACCCCCGACCTCTCGGCCAAGGAGCAGCACGAGGTCGAAAAGAGCCAGCCGCCGCGCGCGGCCGTTCTGCATGAAATCATCCGCACTCAGGGCGATCAGGAACTGGAGCGCAGCATTGCCGCGCTGTGGTGGTCGGCGCTGGCGGCAGGGTTGACCATGGGCCTGTCGCTGATGGGCATGGGATTGCTCAATTCGCGCCTGCCCGACGGCGACGAATTCAAGGTGATCGCCAGTTTCGGCTACTGCGCCGGTTTCCTCGCGGTCATCCTCGCGCGCCAGCAACTGTTCACCGAAAACACCCTGACCGCCGTGCTGCCGGTGATGACCAGGCCGACGCTGAAGAATTTCCTGCGCCTGATCCGTCTGTGGACAGTGGTATTGGTCGGCAACCTCTGCGGGACGATTCTGGTGGCGTACGTGATGCTGGAACTGCCGATTTTCGACAGCAAGACCGACGTCGCCTTCCTCGAAATCGGCCGTAAGGTCATGGAGCACAGCGCCAGTCAGATGTTCGCCAAGGGCATTGTTTCCGGCTGGATGATCGCCACCATGGTCTGGATGATCCCGTCCATGGAGAGCGCGAAGATGTGGATCATCATCCTCATCACCTACTTCATGGCACTGGGCGATTTCACCCACATCGTCGTCGGATCGGCGGAAGTGTCCTATCTGGTGTTTGCCGGCGAGTTGCCGTGGAGTGATTTCTGGGCGGTGTTCGCCGCGCCGACGCTGGCGGGAAATATCATCGGCGGCAGCTTTATCTTCGCGCTGATCAGCCATGCGCAGATTCGCAGTGAAAGCGGTGCGCCGAAGGAGTCTGCGGATCAGGCTGTTGAGCCCGATCCGCAGTCGATCAAGAAATGATCAGTGGTGGGCTGGCTCAGCCACGCTGGCCGGCTCGTTGCGCGTCGCGTGCTTGACCAGTTTGCCGATGGTCAGGCCCTGCAGCAGGATCGACGAGAGCACGACGATGTAGGTGATGCTCAGCAGCAGGTCGCGCTCCGGGCCCAGCGGCAGGGCCAGAGCCAGTGCCACCGACACACCACCGCGCAAACCGCCCCAGGTGAGGATGCGGATGGTGCCAGCCGGCACTGAGCGCCAGCGACGCAGCAAGAGGATCGCCGGGGCCACGGTAAGCAGGCGCGACAGCAGAATCGCCACCGCCAGCAGACCTGCAGCGGCCATGTGCAGCCAGTTGAACGGCAGCAGCAACAACTCCATGCCGATCAGCGCAAACAGCAGCGCGTTGAGCATGTCATCGAGCAACTCCCAGAAACCGTCCAGATAGCGACGGGTCATGTCGTTCATCGCCAGATTGCGCCCGAGGTTACCGATGATCAGACCGGCCACCACCATCGCAATCGGCGCCGAGACGTGCAGTTCGGTGGACATCGCCGAACCGCCGATCACCAGGGCCAGGGTCAGCATCACGGTGATCTGGTGCTGCTCGACGCTTTTGATCATGCGATAGACCAGATAACCGATCAGCCCGCCGAACAACACACCACCAATCGCCTCATGGACGAAGAGCATGGCCGTGGCGCTGACGGTCGGGGTTTCGCCCAGTTGCGCGATGCCCAGCAGCACGGTGAAGACCACCACCGCCGTGCCGTCGTTGAACAGAGATTCGCCGACGATGGTGGTTTTCAGTGGTTTCGAGGCGTTGGCGGTACGCAGTACGCCGAGCACGGCAATCGGGTCGGTCGGTGAGATCAGCGCGCCGAACAACAGGCAGTAGAGGAAACTGACGTGCCAGCCGAACAGGGCAAAAATGTAGAAGGCCAGGCTGCCGATCACCACGGTGGCGATCAACACGCCGAAGGTCGCCAACAGGCCGATCGGCCAACGGTAGCTGCGCAAGTCATTCAAGTTGACGTGCAGGGCGCCGGCGAACAGCAGGAACGAGAGCATCCAGTTCATCAGCAGATCGCCGAAGTCGATCTGGCCGATCAGTTGTTGCACGCGGTCTTCCAGACCGGGGAAGCCGAGGACGCTGAGGCCTTGCAGGAGCAGTGAGAACAGCAGGGCGGTAACCATCACGCCGATGGTCGGCGGCAGGCCGATAAAGCGGAAATTGACGAAGGTCAGGAGGGTGGTGAGGCAGATGAAAGCGGCGACGAGTTCAAGCATCCGGGGTCCTTTGGATGGAGAGTGAATGGAGCGCGACCGGAGTCTGGACGCAGGGGTTTGATGGGGCGGGGTTGACTGAGGGCACATTCGAATTGCGCGTCACGCCCAGCAGCCCCTCACCCCAGCCCTCTCCCAGAGGGAGAGGGAGCCGACCGAGGTGTCTGGCGAGGTGCATCGACCTGGATGACCGGGTCGAGCGCGGCGAACTCTTCCAGCCAGAAGCCGGTTTTCTTGCCGGTGTTGCCGATCATGGATTCAGCGAAGCACGGTCAGGTCGGCGCAGCTCTCAAGCATCCCCCGATCAGTCCCCTCTCCCTTTGGGAGAGGGCTAGGGTGAGGGCTCTATCCGACACACCACGATCAGCCAGACACATTGACCGCACTCGCCCGCCGACGTTGCAGGTAAATGAACAACAGCGCCGTCAGCACCGTCAGCACGCCAACCAGCGCCCCGGTCCATGGCAGGTCCGCCAGATCCGCGCCGCTGGCAACCACCAGTCCACCGATCCAGGCACCTGCTGCGTTGCCCAGATTGAACGCGCTTTGGTTCAGCGTCGAACCCAGATTCGGCGCTTCGTGCGCCTGATCGATGATCAACAGCTGCAGAATCGGGCACAGCGCAAAGGCGAAAATTCCCCACAGCACCAGGGTAATCGCCGCCGGAATCACCGCGCGGCTGGTCTGGCTGAACGCCGCGAGAATCACCACGACTGCCAGCGCAACGCCGACCAGCGACGGCAGCAAGCGGCTATCAGCCAGGCGCCCGCCGAGCATGCTGCCCGCTGTCAAGCCGACGCCGAACAACAGCAGCATCACCGTCACGCCGTGGGGGCTGACGCCAGTGATGTCTTGCAGGATCGGAGCGATATAGGTGAACACGCTGAACAGGCTGGTCGAGGCCAGCACGCTCATACCCAGCGCCAGCAGCACGTTGGCCTTGCCCAGCACTTTGAATTCGCTCGCGAGATTGGCCTTGTCCATCGCGATGTGTTTCGGCAACCACAACCACTGCGCCAGCGCGGCAACAACGCCAATTACCGATACCGCCCAGAAGGTCGAGCGCCAGCCAGCGTATTGGCCCAGCGCTGTGCCCAATGGCACGCCGAGGACGTTGGCCAGGGTCAGGCCGGTGAACATCATTGCAATGGCTTGCGCGCGTTTGTTCGGCGCAACCAGGCCGGCGGCAACCACCGAGCCAATGCCGAAAAACGCCCCGTGACACAGCGCTGTGACCACGCGCGCCGCCATCAGCGTCGCATAGTTCGGCGCGAGCGCGCAGAGCACGTTGCCGAGGATGAACATCAGCGTCATGCCCAGCAGTGTCGCTTTGCGCGGCATATTGGCGGTGCCGATCGCCAGGATCGGTGCGCCGAACACCACGCCCAGGGCGTAACCGGTGATCAGCAGCCCGGCGTGAGGAATGCTCACCGCCAGATCGCGGGCGACGTCGGGCAGCAGGCCCATGATGACGAATTCGGTGGTGCCGATGCCGAACGCGGCAACGGCAAGTGCAAGCAAAGCGAGGGGCATGCGCAAGGTCTCTGTCGGTAGTCTTGACGCTTTGATCAGGCATACGCGTGCCAGCGACCGTTTTCGAAGAAAGCGGAGCAGGCAGCTTTTATTGGAGTTTTTTGGTGTGCAGCTGAGTACGGCGTGGTGGGTTGCAGTATAAACAGCTGCTGACACATGGCGAATCAATAATCTGACTAATCGACGGCGCGCTGGAAGTGCCGTGTTATATCCAGCTGAAAGAACCTTTCTGCCGGGCGCGGCTCTTAGCCTGTGGGCAGGTGCTGATCGGCATGCTGGTGATGAATTTCTGATCGCTCGCCAATTTCTCCAATCGAAAAAAGGACGACGTTATGACAGTGGCTCTGTGGTGTGTGTTGATCGCGATTTTCCTGCCGTACGTGTGCACGATCGTGGCGAAGGCCACCGGCGGTTTCCGCCTCAAGGACAATTATGATCCACGGGACTTTCTCGACAGCGTCAATGGCGTCGCCCGTCGCGCCCACGCCGCGCAACTGAACAGCTTTGAAGTAACGCCTGCGTTTGCCGCTGCGGTGATCGTTGCCCACCTGGTCGGCACTGCGCAGCTGGTGACGGTCAATGTGCTGGCCGTGCTGTTTATCACCAGTCGCCTGCTGTACATCATCTGCTACCTGGCTGACTGGGCAGCACTGCGTTCGGTGGTGTGGTTTATCGGGATGGGGCTGATTGCTTCGTTTTTCTTTGTGTCCATTTAAAAGCAAGGTCAAAAGATCGCAGCCTGCGGCAGCTCCTACAGAGGAATGCATACTCCTGTAGGAGCTGCCGAAGGCTGCGATCTTTTGCTTTTAGGGTTTGTCAGCCACCTGCGGCACTTGCGGCAACTCTTGTCCTTTAGGCCAGAGCATCCAGATCTGCCCCTGCTGCTTCATGTCCCCGGCCAGTTGCCCGGCCGCATCACCCGTGCCCCAGAACAGATCCGCGCGCACCTCGCCGGCAATCGCGCCGCCGGTATCCTGCGCCGCGACCGGGCGCACCAGTGGGGTGCCATCCGGCTTGGTGGTCGACAGCCATAACAGACTGCCCAACGGAATCACCTTGCGATCCACCGCCGCGCTGTAGCCGGCGGTCAGCGGTACGTTCAGCGAGCCGCGTGGCCCTTCGTTGCTGTCCGGGTTGCGGGTGAAGAACACGTAGCTCGGGTTGCTGGCCAGCAGTTCCGGGATGCGCGTCGGGTTGGCCTTGGCCCAGTCGCTGATTGCGGTCATGGTCACGTCTTCTTTCTTCAGCTCGCCTTGCTCGACCAGCCAGCGACCGATCGGGCGATACGGGTGGCCGTTCTGATCGGCGTAGGCGATGCGCAATTGTTTGCCGTCCTCGGTCTGAATCCGGCCCGAGCCCTGAATCTGCAAGAATTGCAGATTCATCGGATCAGTCAGATAGGCGACCACTGGCGCTTTCACGCCTTTGGATTCAATGGTCGCCGCGTCGTCGTAAGGCTTGAGCACGCGACCTTCGAGGCGGCCGCGCAGGCGCTTGCCTTTCAATTCCGGGTAGATGCTGTCGAGCGAGACGATGATCATGTCTTCCGGCACGCCGTACACTGGCACGTTCGCCGTTGCGGTGGGCGTCAGGCTGCCGGGGTACACCGGTTCGTAGTAGCCGGTGATCAGACCATTGGGGTTGTCATTCTCGGCGCGCAGGCCGTAGACATCGAGATTCTGCTTGAGGAATGCACGAATCTCGGCGGCGCTTTGCGGCACATTCACCGCTGCAGCGCAGGTCGGCCCCCAGACTGTGTCGGCTTTGAGTCGGGTGCAGGCGCTGCGCCACGAGCCGAAACCGGCGACCAGATCGCTGTCGGAGACCGCTGGCAACGCTTCCCAGGTCGCGCTGGAATAAGTGGCCAGCGCATGGGTTTTCGGTTTGGCGCTGTCGCCGCCTGTGCAACCGGCGAGGATGGCGAGCAGTGGAAGGGTGACGATAAGCGGGTGACGCCAGGCCGTGAAGCGGCTGTTCATGGAGTGATTCCTGTGCCGGTTGGCCGAGTGCTCCATGCGCTCGACCAACCCGTATTTTTAATAGGGCTATTGGTGTTTGGCGGTGAGCCGAGGATACTGGCCGCCGATTTCCGCGACCTGAAGCCACCATGACTCTGAAACCCATTGCTGTTGTATTGCTGGCCTGCCTGGCTTTGTCCGCCTGTGGCGGTGTCGACCCGAATTCGCCGCTGGGTCAACGCAAGGCCATCTTCAAGCAGATGCTCAAGACCAGCGAAGACCTCGGCGGCATGTTGCGCGGGCGCATTG
This sequence comes from Pseudomonas mercuritolerans, assembly GCF_025706525.1. NCBI lineage: Bacteria > Pseudomonadati > Pseudomonadota > Gammaproteobacteria > Pseudomonadales > Pseudomonadaceae > Pseudomonas > Pseudomonas mercuritolerans. The sequence continues at coordinate 190,952 of NZ_JAMSHA010000002.1, read as the reverse complement.
CCTTCGACGGGCCGAAATTTGCCGAGGGCGCGGTCAGACTTGATGCGTTGGCCCATGAGCCGTGGAAGCATTTTCCGCAGGTGCGCGAGGAAGATCACACCAGCGCCAAAGATGATGTCTGGCAGAAACAGGCGCGTTTTCAGGAACTGGCCCGCGCCCTCGAGACAGCCACCGGTGAATTGGTGGTCGCCAGTCAGGTTCAGCCGTACAAGGCCAGCAATCTTGGGCCGGCAGTGCAGAAAGTTGAAGATGCCTGCAGTGCTTGCCATAAAGAGTTTCGCGATCATTGATTTGTGTCGCTTGAGCTGAACCTTCGCGAGCAGGCTCGCTCCCACAGGGGATATGCATTCCAATGTGGGAGCGAGCCTGCTCGCGAAAGCGGTCTGCCATTCCCCTCCAGACTAATCTCTTACTTATCGATTTCGTCCAGCGCTTCCTGCAGTTCCTTGCGCGACTCGGCGAGCTTCTCCTTGCGCTTGTTGATCTTCTCCGGATCGCCCTTCTTCATGGCCTTGTCGAGGTCCGCCTGACGCTGGCTCACCTCATGCTTGGCCTCAAGCACTTTGTTCTCACGTTCTTTTTTCAGCCCGGCGTCGGTGCAGTGTTCATTGACTTCACGCAGAGCGGTTTCCAGGCCTGCCTGCTGCTCCATGTTGCCGCGCGACTTGGCCTGTTCGATCTGATTGATGATGCCCTGCTTCTTGGCAGCGCAACCGGTCGGGCCCGGGCCGTCTTCTTCGGCCATGACCGGAGCGGCCATGACGCCGCAAAGAGTAAGCAGGGCGAGCGGTGCGAGAAATTTCATAAAAGCTCCATGTGCAAAGGCAATCGGGGTTGGAGGGCACTGCGCTGTTGGAGCGTCTGGCCGGCCGTTGGGTTCCCGTCGGGCGGGGATTGCATGTTCAGAAGCCGTCGATTCCGGCGGCTTTCAGAGTTTCACTCAAAGCCACTACCTGCGGGTCGCGAAAGAATGCACTCAGTTGCGCGGCGCGTCCCGGGCCGATGCCGGCTTCTGCCTGCCATTGTTCAGTGTCGCGTTGTGCCAGGGCCTGCCACGAATCGTCCAGTTGTGCCTGTCCGGTCGGCGGCATGCCCAGGGCTTTCAACCATCGAGCAAACGGCTGTTGCCGCGCGCCGTGAAAACTATGGATCAGACGTGCGCTACTGCGCTCGCCGAGGCCGGCAATGTTAGCAAGCTCTGACGCATCGAGGGTCAGCCAATCCAGCAGGTGTTTCAGGCGGCCTGTTTCCAAAAGTTTCTCCCAGGTGCCACGCCCGACATGTTGCATGGCCAGGCCCTGCTTGCCACCGAGCCAGGTCAGACGCGCGAGAAACTGGCTTTCACACCCCGGCGTCGGTTGCCAGCAGCTCAGTACGTGGTAATCGCCGACATCGGGAATGCTGATGTCTGCCCGTTCGCTGGTGCGCAGCACGACACTGTCCAGGCGCGGAATGGTCAGCCCGGCCAGACTGATTGCCACCTGATCGCCGGGGCGAATGTCGAGGGTTTGCCAGCGCTTGAGCGAGCTGACGCTGACCCGTTTGATTTCGCGGTCATCGAGTCTGACTGGCAGTAGTTCCAGCACCGGCGTGATTCGCCCGGTGCGGCCGATTTTGAAGTTGACCTTGCGCACTTGGGCCAATGCCTGGGCGAAAGGGTATTTCCAGGCGATCGCCCAATACGGCGCGCGAGCCTGCCAGCGTTCGGCAGGGGGCCGTTGGCTCTGACGCAGCACCACGCCGTCGCTGGCAAAGGGCAGGGGCGAGCGATACCAGTGCTCGCGCCATTTTTGCGCGTCTTCGAATCGGCTGACGGGCTGTGTAAAGGGCTCGGTTGTGGCGAACCCCAATGTCTGAAGTTCGGACAGTCTTTTCGGCAGCCGCACAGGACCTTGCGGCCAGTCCCATACAAACAGACCGATCCCGGCGGCCTGGTCGGCATCCAGGGATTTGCGCCCCATCAGCCCGGCGATGGTGGCGCGGGCATTGACGCTGCCGGACTGTGATTGAACATGCGCGCTCAGGCGCCAATAGAGTTCGCCCTGTACCAGCAGATCCCGTGGCTGCCTCAAACGTTGCGGAATGGCTGCAATCCTGCGGGCGGAGGCGGTCCAGTCCTGGCCGTTGACCCCGTCACCGCGACTGATCGCCTGCTGCAATATTCCCTGGCGGTAGATCAGCGTGACAGCCACGCCGTCGACCTTGGGCTGCACCCAGACGTTCTGGCGATCGCGCAACCAGTGGGCGACGTCTTCGGCTTTGTGCAGCTTGTCCAGGCCGGTGTGGGCGATGGGGTGGGTGACCGGGCCGGACGCGGTGCGCAACGGCTGCGGGGATGAGGGTTGGTTGAAACAGGCTTGCCATTCTTTCAGCCGTAGCTGGGACTGGTCATAGAGTTCGTCGCTGATCAATGAGCGGCCTTCGCGATGATAGGCTTCGTCCCATTGGTCGATCCGGTTTTGCAGCAGCGTGATTTCGCGTTGGGCTTGGGATAAGGGCCAGTCGGGGCAATTTGCTTGGCTGACGAGGGTAATGAGTGCCAGCAGGAAGGCCAGCAACAGGCGCAGTGTGAAGAGCATCGTTGAGCGTCCTTGCTCGGGGGTGATGCTTGAAGGGTAGGTGAGGATTCGAAATGCGTTACCGAGGGTGTTTTTCGAGGTGTTTCCGGATTCTGAATTGACGTTGCATGGGCGGGCGCCTTCGCGAGCAGGCTCGCTCCCACACGGATCTCAAAAATCTGTCAGGCATGAAAAAGCCCCGCACGGCGCAAACCGTACGGGGCTTTCATGCAGCCAGGGGGTTACAGGCCAGCGGCAGAACGCAGGGCGTCGGCGCGGTCGGTTTTTTCCCAGGTAAACGTGGTGAAGCTGTCTTCGCCAACGGTCTTGGTCTGCGGCGCACGACCGAAGTGGCCGTAGGCTGCGGTTTCCTGGTACATCGGGTGCAGCAGGTCGAGCATGGTGGTGATTGCGTATGGACGCAGGTCGAACACTTCACGCACCAGTTTGATGATCTTGTCATCGCTGATCTTGCCGGTGCCGAAGGTGTTCAGCGAGATCGACGTAGGCTGGGCCACACCGATCGCGTAGGAAACCTGAATCTCGCAACGCTCGGCCAGGCCGGCTGCAACGATGTTCTTGGCCACGTAACGGCCAGCGTAGGCAGCCGAACGGTCAACCTTCGATGGATCCTTGCCGGAGAACGCGCCGCCGCCGTGACGGGCCATGCCGCCGTAGCTGTCGACGATGATCTTGCGACCGGTCAGACCGCAGTCACCTACCGGGCCGCCAATGATGAACTGGCCGGTCGGGTTGATGTGGAACTGGGTGTCCTTGCTCAGCAGTTCGGCAGGCAGTACGTGCTTGACGATCAGCTCCATCACGCCTTCGCGCAGGTCTTTGTACGAGACTTCCGGGTTGTGCTGGGTCGACAGAACAACAGCGTCGATGCCGACAACCTTGCCGCCTTCGTAACGGCAGGTCACTTGCGACTTGGCATCCGGACGCAGCCAAGGCAGCAGGCCCGACTTGCGTGCTTCAGCCTGACGCTGCACCAGCTGGTGCGAGAAGGTGATCGGCGCTGGCATCAAAACGTCGGTTTCGTTGCTGGCGTAGCCGAACATCAGGCCCTGGTCGCCGGCGCCCTGATCTTCAGGCTTGGCGCGGTCAACACCCTGGTTGATGTCAGGGGACTGCTTGCCGATGATGTTCATCACGCCGCAGGTCGCGCCGTCGAAGCCGACTTCGGAGCTGGTGTAGCCGATGTCGCAGATCACGTCACGAACGATCTGCTCCAGGTCGACCCAGGCGCTGGTGGTCACTTCACCGGCAACGATGGCCACGCCGGTCTTGACCAGGGTTTCCACGGCCACGCGAGCGTGTTTGTCCTGGGCAATAATGGCGTCCAGCACCGCATCGGAAATCTGGTCGGCGATTTTGTCCGGATGTCCTTCAGACACGGACTCGGAGGTGAAGAGGGAGTATTCGCTCATCTCGATGTTTTCCTGAATTTACCGATGGTGAGTGTCGCCAGCCGGTCGCTGAAAGTGGCGAACCTGGATCTGGAAACCATTACGTAAGCCTACATAGAGGCTTTCCCCGGGAACGAGTCCCGCAGCGGTGGCCCAACGGGCCAGATCGTCCTGTTCAAACCCCAACCAGAGATCACCGCAGGCCTCCCTGGCCCAACTCTGGTTGTGGCTACATAACTCTGTCACGAGCAGGCTACCGCCCGGTTGCAGCAAGTCGGCCATGTGCCTGAGCGCATCGGCCGGGGCGGCGAAATGGTGCAGGACCATATTCAACACCACGCAATCGGCTTGAAGGCTTGTGCCGTTCAATGCATCGGCCAATTGCAGGCTGACGTTAGCCAGCTGTTCACGTTCACACACCTGGCGCGCCAGTTCGAGCATCGCCGGGCTGTTGTCCAGCGCGGTTACGGTGCCGAAGCGACGGGCCAGTTCCGGCAGAAAAGCACCATCGCCGGGGCCGACTTCAATGGCCGTGGCTGCACCATCGAAGTTCAGTTTGTCGAGCAGGGCCAGCACGCTGTCACGGTACTGCGGCAGGCCTGCGATCAAATCCTGCTGGGCACGGAATTTTTCCGCGACCCGGGCGAAAAAGTCCCGGCTGGCGGCGGCACGCTGACCATGAACCTGCTCGATGCGTGCTTGCACTTCATCAGGCAGATGCAGATTGTCGACTTCTTCCAGCAATGCCGCGTGCAGCTTGCCGCCGAGCAATTCGCTGTGGGGCAGGGCGCGACGATAGAAAATCGCGTTGCCCTCACGGCGTGTCGCCACCAGATCGGCTTGCGCCAGCACCTTGAGGTGATGGCTCATGCCCGACTGGCCGATGCCGAAAATCTGCGCCAGCTCCAGCACGCCAAACGAATCGTTGGCCAGCGCGCGCAATACATTCAGCCGCAGCGGATCGCCGCCGGCCTTGCACAGGGCCGCCAGCTCGTCGCAATCGTCATGGCGAATGGAAGGCACGCGTAAGTTCATAGGGCTGGCAGTCTAGAGACGGGGGCAAGGCACCGCAAGGCCAATATCAAAAAGTTTTGATATTGCTCGATAAATGGCACTTCTTAGCGGACGGTAGTCTCTACAAACGAATAGCGGAAAGGTTTCACCAAGCGAAACCTGTGCTATCGATTGGAAAAACGCCTGCCGATGACTATCTGTCATTGCCCCGAGGCGCATGGGTGAGGGAAAATGCCCTCCTTTTTTCCGTTTCAGTCTATTCACACCCAGGAGATCAGCGATGCCTAGCCGTCGTGAGCGTGCCAACGCCATTCGTGCCCTCAGCATGGATGCCGTGCAAAAAGCCAACAGCGGCCATCCCGGTGCCCCTATGGGTATGGCAGATATTGCCGAAGTGCTGTGGCGCGACTACCTCAAACACAACCCGAGCAACCCGTCGTTCGCCGACCGTGACCGCTTCGTGCTGTCCAACGGCCACGGCTCGATGTTGATCTACTCGCTGCTGCACCTGACCGGTTACGACCTGTCGATCGACGACCTCAAGCAGTTCCGTCAACTGCACAGCCGCACTCCAGGCCACCCGGAATTCGGGTACACCCCGGGCGTTGAAACCACCACTGGTCCGCTGGGTCAGGGCCTGGCCAACGCCGTCGGTTTCGCCTTGGCGGAAAAAGTCATGGGCGCGCAGTTCAACCGTCCCGGCCACAACATCGTTGACCACCACACCTATGTGTTCCTCGGTGATGGCTGCATGATGGAAGGCATTTCCCACGAAGTCGCCTCTCTGGCCGGCACGCTGGGCCTGGGCAAGCTGATCGCCTTCTACGATGACAACGGCATTTCCATCGACGGCGAAGTCGAAGGCTGGTTCACCGATGACACGCCGAAGCGTTTCGAAGCCTACAACTGGCAGGTGATCCGCAACGTCGACGGCCACGATCCGGAAGAGATCAAGACCGCCATCGAAACCGCGCGCAAGAGCGCCCAGCCGACCCTGATCTGCTGCAAGACCACCATCGGTTTCGGTTCGCCGAACAAGCAGGGCAAGGAAGACTGCCACGGCGCCCCACTGGGTGACGCGGAAATCGCCCTGACCCGTCAGGCGCTGAACTGGAACCACGGCCCGTTCGAAATCCCGGCCGAGATCTATGCCGAGTGGGACGCCAAGGAAGCTGGCCGCGCGGTCGAAGCCGAGTGGGATCAGCGTTTCGCCGCTTACTCCGCTGCATTCCCGACTGAAGCCAACGAGCTGATCCGCCGTCTGAGCGGCGAGCTGCCGGCCGACTTCTCGGAAAAAGCCTCGGCCTACATCGCCGAAGTCGCGGCCAAGGGCGAAACCATCGCCAGCCGCAAAGCCAGCCAGAACACCCTCAACGCCTTCGGCCCGCTGCTGCCGGAAATGCTCGGCGGTTCGGCTGACCTCGCCGGCTCCAACCTGACCCTGTGGAAAGGCTGCAAAGGCGTCAGCGCTGAAGATGCCAGCGGCAACTACATGTACTACGGCGTGCGCGAGTTCGGCATGACCGCGATCATGAACGGCGTCGCCCTGCACGGCGGTCTGGTGCCTTACGGCGCGACGTTCCTGATGTTCATGGAATACGCACGCAACGCCGTACGCATGTCGGCTTTGATGAAGAAGCGCGTGATCCACGTCTACACCCACGACTCCATCGGTCTGGGCGAAGACGGCCCGACGCACCAGCCAATCGAGCAATTGACCAGCCTGCGCAGCACGCCGAACCTCGACACCTGGCGTCCAGCCGATGCCGTGGAATCGGCAGTGGCCTGGAAAAACGCTCTGGAGCGCAAGGACGGCCCGTCGGCGCTGATCTTCTCGCGGCAGAACCTGCAACATCAGGAACGCGACGCTGGCCAGATTGCCAACATCAGCCGTGGCGGTTATGTGCTCAAGGATTGCGCAGGCGAGCCTGAGCTGATCCTGATCGCCACCGGTTCGGAAGTCGGTCTGGCGGTTCAAGCCTTCGACAAACTGACCGAGCAGGGCCGCAAGGTTCGCGTGGTGTCCATGCCGTGCACCAGCGCGTTCGATGCTCAGGATGCCGAGTACAAGCAGTCGGTGCTGCCGTTGCAGGTCAGCGCACGTATCGCCATCGAAGCCGCCCACGCCGATTTCTGGTTCAAGTATGTGGGTCTGGAAGGTCGCGTGATCGGCATGACCACCTACGGTGAGTCGGCGCCGGCTTCGGCATTGTTCGAAGAGTTCGGTTTTACCCTGGAAAACATCCTCGGTCAGGCTGAAGAGCTGCTGGAAGACTAAATCTGACAGTTATGTTGTCCGGGCTGACGCCTTCGCGAGCAGGCTCGCTCCCACAGGGAAATGCATTCCAATGTGGGAGCGAGCCTGCTCGCGAAAGCGCTGGTTCAGGCAATATCGCACTGCATGATTCACCACGGTAATCGAGAACCCCATGCCTCAACCGCGTCCCTACAAAGTTGCACTCAACGGCTACGGCCGCATTGGTCGTTGCGTCTTGCGGGCGTTGTTCGAGCGCGGCGCGCAGGCCGGGTTTGAAATTGTCGCGATCAACGATCTGGCCGACATGGCCAGCATCGAATACCTGACACGCTTCGACTCCACCCACGGCCGCTTTCCCGGCGAAGTGCGGGTTGAGGGCGATTGTCTGCATATCAATGGCGACTGCGTGAAGGTCTTGCGCAGTGCCACCCCTGAAGGCATCGATTGGGCGTCGCTGGGCGTCGATCTGGTGCTTGAGTGCTCTGGCGCTTACCACACCCGTGCCGATGGCCAGCGGTTTCTCGACGCCGGCGCACCGCGCGTGCTGTTCTCGCAGCCGATGGCCAGCGAAGCGGATGTCGACGCCACCATCGTCTACGGCGTCAATCAGGACTGCCTGACCGGCGACGAACTGCTGGTGTCCAACGCCTCCTGCACCACCAACTGCGGCGTGCCGCTGCTGCGTCTGCTCGATCAGGCGATCGGTCTGGATTACGTGTCGATCACCACGATTCACTCGGCAATGAACGATCAGCCAGTGATCGACGCTTATCACCACGAAGACCTGCGCCGCACGCGTTCGGCGTTCCAGTCGGTGATCCCGGTGTCCACTGGTCTGGCGCGTGGTATCGAGCGCCTGCTGCCGGAACTTGCCGGGCGAATTCAGGCCAAAGCCGTGCGCGTGCCGACAGTCAACGTGTCCTGCCTCGACATCACGATGCAGACCGCCACCGCGACTGACGCCAACGAGGTCAACCGGATCCTGCGCGAAGCCGCCACCAGCGGCCCGCTCAAAGGCCTTCTGGCCTACACCGAGTTGCCGCACGCCAGCTGTGATTTCAACCATGACCCACATTCGGCCATCGTCGATGCCAGTCAGACCCGTGTTTCCGGCCCCAAACTGGTGAACATCCTGGCCTGGTTCGACAACGAATGGGGTTTTGCCAACCGAATGCTGGACGTAGCAGACCACTATCTGCAAACAGCAACTTCAAAAAAACCGTAGGAAGTGCGACCCATGACCGTGTTGAAGATGTCCGACCTCGATCTGCAAGGTAAGCGCGTATTGATCCGCGAAGACCTCAACGTCCCCGTCAAGGACGGTGTTGTCACCAGCGACGCGCGCATCCTGGCTTCGCTGCCGACCATCAAGCTGGCCCTGGAAAAAGGCGCGGCAGTGATGGTCTGCTCGCACTTGGGCCGTCCTACCGAAGGCGAATTCTCCGCCGAGAACAGCCTGAAACCTGTTGCCGACTACCTGAGCAAGGCGCTCGGCCGCGAAGTGCCGCTGGTGGCTGACTACCTCGGCGGTGTCGAGGTCAAGGCTGGCGACATCGTGCTGTTCGAAAACGTGCGCTTCAACAAGGGCGAGAAAAAGAACGCCGACGACCTGGCCCAGCAATACGCGGCCCTGTGCGACGTGTTCGTGATGGACGCTTTCGGCACTGCTCACCGCGCCGAAGGTTCGACCCATGGTGTAGCCAAGTTCGCCAAAGTCGCTGCCGCTGGCCCGTTGCTGGCCGCTGAACTGGACGCACTGGGCAAAGCCCTGGGCGCACCGGCCAAGCCAATGGCGGCCATTGTTGCCGGCTCCAAGGTCTCGACCAAGCTCGACGTACTCAACAGCCTGAGCCAGATCTGCGATCAACTGATCGTCGGCGGCGGCATCGCCAACACCTTCCTCGCGGCCGCCGGCCACCCGGTTGGCAAATCGCTGTACGAACCGGACCTGCTCGACACCGCCCGTGAAATCGCGGCGAAAGTCAGCGTGCCGTTGCCGGTTGATGTCGTGGTTGCCAAGGAATTTGCCGAAAGCGCCGAAGCGACCGTCAAACTGATCGCTGACGTCGCGGCAGACGACATGATTCTCGATATCGGCCCGCAAACCGCGGCCAACTTCGCTGAACTGCTGAAATCGTCGAAAACCATTCTGTGGAACGGCCCGGTCGGCGTGTTCGAGTTCGATCAGTTCGGTAACGGCACCAAAGTGCTGGCCCTGGCTATCGCTGAAAGCTCGGCATTCTCCATTGCCGGCGGTGGCGACACCCTGGCGGCGATCGATAAATATGGCGTGGCTGAGCAGATCTCCTACATTTCCACCGGTGGTGGCGCGTTCCTCGAATTCGTCGAGGGCAAGGTGCTGCCTGCCGTTGAAGTCCTGGAAAGCCGGGCCAAGGCCTGAGGCCGCCCGTTTGGCCAGGCAAAGGAGTGTTCACATGGTCAAGTCATTAGCGCTGTTGTTGCTGACCGGTACGCTGGCGGCCTGCGGGAGCACCCCGAAGGCTGACGCGACGCCAGCACCGAGCGAGCCGCAGAAGGGCTGTTATCAGGCCGACTGGCAGGCCGAAACCAACCCGGTGCTGAACAAGCGCTCGGGCCCGGACGGCCTGGACAAATACGAGACGCAAACCCCGGTCAAGGAACATGGTTGTCCTTGACGGGTCTGACTCTTTAACTCAGGGCTGGCGGCGTGCGTCGTCAGTCGAGGAACACGGATGAAAGGCTTGATCGCCGTTGCGGCGTTGGCATTGTTAGGCGGTTGCGCGCAGTTGAACCTGTTTCAGGCGTCGGCCCCGGCGGACAACTGGACGACCTGGACCTGCGACAGCCAGGCCAAGGTGTTGTGGCGTTACGCCGATGCCGGCCAGAAGGCAGTCGACGTTCGCCTCGGCGGCGGTGATCAGGTCTATCGCCTGAAAGAAGAGCCGGGCGCCTCGGGCACGCTGTACAGCGATGGCATGCTGGCGTTTCACGTCAAGGGTGACGAAGGCCTGGTGTACTGGGTCGCCACCAATGACCTGATTGGCCGTGGTTGCAAGGCCGAGTAACACGATTGAATTGATGTACAGAGATCCAAATGTGGGAGCGAGCCTGCTCGCGAAAGCAATCTTGCCGTCGATGATGCAGTGTCTGTCAGACCGCTTTCGCGAGCAGGCTCGCTCCCACAGGGATTCTCTGTTGTTCACACAGTTTTGGTAACACCGAATCACCAGACCGGGCCTCAACCCCCGATCTGCATTAACTTGAATAGCCGCCGCCGCTCCGGCAGGCTGGCACGATCAACGACCCTCAACCGGGAGAGACACACACAATGGCACTTATCAGCATGCGCCAGATGCTGGACCACGCAGCCGAGTTCGGCTACGGCGTTCCAGCCTTCAACGTCAACAACCTTGAGCAGATGCGCGCCATCATGGAAGCCGCTGACAAGACTGACTCCCCGGTGATCGTCCAGGCTTCGGCCGGCGCCCGCAAATACGCCGGCGCGCCATTCCTGCGTCACCTGATCCTGGCCGCGATCGAAGAGTTCCCGCACATCCCGGTGTGCATGCACCAGGACCACGGCACCAGCCCTGACGTCTGCCAGCGTTCGATTCAACTGGGCTTCAGCTCGGTGATGATGGACGGCTCGCTGGGCGAAGACGGCAAGACCCCGACCGACTACGACTACAACGTCCGCGTTACCCAACAAACCGTGGCCATGGCCCACGCCTGCGGCGTTTCGGTAGAAGGCGAGCTGGGCTGCCTGGGTTCGCTGGAAACCGGCATGGCCGGTGAAGAAGACGGTATCGGCGCTGAAGGCGTTCTGGATCACAGCCAGATGCTGACCGACCCGGAAGAAGCCGCTGACTTCGTCAAGCGCACCCAGGTCGACGCCCTGGCCATCGCCATCGGCACCAGCCACGGCGCCTACAAGTTCACCAAGCCACCCACCGGCGACGTGCTGGCGATCGACCGTATCAAGGAAATCCACAAGCGCATCCCGAACACTCACCTAGTGATGCACGGTTCGTCCTCCGTGCCACAAGAGTGGCTGGCGATCATCAACCAGTACGGCGGCGACATCAAAGAAACCTACGGCGTCCCGGTTGAAGAAATCGTCGAAGGCATCAAGCACGGCGTGCGCAAGGTCAACATCGACACCGACCTGCGCCTGGCCTCCACCGGCGCCATGCGACGTCTGATGGCCACCAACCCGAGCGAATTCGACCCGCGTAAATTCTTCGGCGCCACCGTGACTGCGATGCGTGACGTGTGCATCGCGCGTTACGAAGCGTTTGGTACTGCGGGTAATGCTTCGAAGATCAAACCGATCTCGCTGGAGGCGATGTATCAGCGTTATCTGAAGGGTGAGTTGAACGCTAAGGTCAACTGAGCCTGAGGGTTGAGCTGATTAAAAGAAACCCGCCGAGAGGCGGGTTTTTTGTGGGCGTAATTAAACAAATATTTCCGCTATCTCTTCAAGCGTGGGCATGACTGCTGGATTGACGGTGAGCTCGTCGACGAAGAGTCCTTTATCAGTGACTACTCCTTCAGTTCAACGTGATCCAGTGCCTGATTCACTGCCAGTTCACCGAGCATGACGACCTGCGCGATCCCCAGCGCGGTTTTGCGATGCGAGTTGTCGAGCATCGCGGCGAAGTTGTTGAGCATGACGCTGGCTGAGCCCAAGGTTTCGCTGGCGTTGGCCAGCAGGGATTCGGTGTTGTATTTCGGGTTTGCGAAGTACATGGGCTCGGGTTCGTTGGTGCTCGCCATGATAAGGGCGGCGGGGTTGAGGTAGTGGTCGAGGGCGCGTTCGGCGGCGTCGTTGAGTTTTTTTGAGTCGAGGGATTCGTATGGCGAGGCCGGGTCGGTGGCCGGCGGATGTTGCGTTGATTTAGTCATTTGCTCGAAACCTGATTGGAGTGCCTCCGCTCTGGCTACTAATCAAAGTGGAGGCAACTGTACGCAGGTTAGTAGACCGGGGTTTCGAGCAAGCCGGCGCACCCGAAGGTGCCCTGCGCACAGCTGCCATCAAGCGCAGGAATCGAAATCCCCGACTGACAGATGCTTGTGCATCACGCTTGAAACCACGGGCTACTAAACCCGATCACTGGGAATCAGTGACACGAATCAAGTTACCGATGGCCCGCCAGGCGCACAAGCCGGCGAATTCTGGCGTAGTGGTAGGCAACGACGCAAGCTGTTGTAGGCATCCGGAAGTAACCGCTGACAGCTCTAAACAGCGCTGTTTAAAGGTAGGAGCTGCCGAAGGCTGCGATCTTTTGATTCTGTCTTTTTAGAATCAAAAACAAGATCAAAAGATCGCAGCCTCCGGCAGCTCCTACAGTAGGATTTGCGCTACTTGTCGTGATCAATATCCAGTTTGGTAAACGTCACCTGTCCACCCTCACTCGTATACCCAGTGTTGTCCTGCACATACACCCCAGCCTTGAAGTACAGCGGCTTGTCGCGCCAGGTCGCGCTGATTTGGGAGTCCCACTGATACCCCGCCGCACTCACGCCCAGGGCACCGCCGGGGCTCAAGTGGATGAGGTAGTTGAATTCGCGATCAAGCTTGACGCCGGTGGCGAGGGTGATGACGCGGCTTTCGGCGTCGTCCGGGCGCATGCGCACTTTGATCACCAGATTGCCGGTCTGGGTTTTCTCCTTGTACTGATATTCGAGCTTGACCATCGGCCGCTGGCTTTCGTACGCGTGGATCTGGCCAATGACGATCTTGCCCGAGCTCGGCACCTTGTTCACCGCGAGGGTGGCGCGTAGCAGGTTGTCGGCGTCCGGGTAGTACCAGTTGCGCAGGGTGCCGTTGCTGTAGGTTTCGCGCAGTTCGGTACGTGGGTAGATGGCGTTTTCGGTTTTCGAGCCGGTCACCGGGGACCAGAAGAACAGGGTGCCGGTGTCGGAATGGAAGTACTGATCCTTGAAGCCATCCACCAGTTTTGAGGTTTCGACGGTGTACGGCGGGCTGCCAACGGGAACGCTGAGGTTCCAGGTTGCGAGGTCGATCATGACGGTTCTTCCAATCAATTCATCCGGAACGCCGGTGCCAGAAGCTCTAGCCCGCGCGTTTTCGGGCGTCTTTATAAGCGTAGCGGCAATTTTTGTTAATGCCCGCCCGGCGATTACTTGACGTCAAAGTCCTGTCGAAATGCCATCCCGCCCGGTTTTCGGGGGCTGTAGCGGTGACCGTTAGTCGGCTGGGTTGAGCATTGTCTAAATGATGGCGGGATGACAGCTTCTGCTTTCACCGATCCGCGTCTAGAGTGAAGGCTCAGTACGTCTATGGTTTTGCCGGCAACCGGTCCCGATAAGAGAAGCAGCATGGAATGCGCGCAACCCCAGCCAGGTGAAGGCAGCTCGGTCCTTTTGATCGTCGATGATTACCCCGAAAATCTGATCAGCATGCGCGCGTTGCTGCAGCGTCAGGATTGGCACGTGATGACCGCCGCCTCGGGTTTCGAGGCGCTGAACCTTTTGCTCGAACACGACATCGACCTGGTCCTGCTCGATGTGCAGATGCCCGGCATGGACGGTTTCGAGGTCGCGCGCTTGATGCGCGGCAGCCAGCGCACGCGGCTGACGCCGATCATTTTCCTCACCGCCAACGAGCAATCCCAGGACGCCGTGATCAAGGGTTATGCCAGCGGCGCGGTGGATTACCTGTTCAAGCCATTCGATCCGCAAATCCTCAAGCCCAAGGTCCAGGCGCTGCTCGAGCACCAGCGCAATCGCCGTGCCTTGCAACGCCTGAGTCATGACCTGGAAGTGGCGCGCGCCTTCAATGCCTCGGTGCTGGACAACGCCGCCGAAGGCATTCTGGTATTGAGCGAGGACGGCGTGATCCGCTTTGCCAACCCGGCGATTTCGCGACTGCTCAATGCGCCGGTGAAGGATCTGGAAGGCAAGGAGTTTCTCGATTTCCTGCAGAAGCCGCACATTGCGTTGTGGGCCGATTCCGAGTTCTACGCCGGCTACCAACGTGGCGAAACCCTGCGCCTGCATGATGCGTTGTTGCGTACTGCGCCCGGGCAGCAAGTGCCGGTGGCCTTGTCCTGCGCGCCGCTGCCCTCGGAGCAGCACGCGATGGTGGTGACGGTGCTGGACATGTCGGTGGTGCGTCACTTGCACCAGCAATTGGAATTTCAGGCGGTGACCGATCCGCTGACCGGCCTGCTCAACCGGCGCGGGTTCTACCAGACCGTGGAAAACCTGTTGTTGCGCGGCGAACGCAGCGACAGCAGCTGGGTGCTGCTCTACCTCGATCTCGATGGCTTCAAACGGGTCAATGATTCCCTCGGCCATGACGCCGGCGACCGCGTGTTGCGTTGGGTCTCCGAACAATTGAAGGCGTGCCTGCGGCCGTTCGATATTCTCGCGCGCATGGGCGGCGATGAATTTACCGCGCTGCTGGATCTGGAGTTCCCCGAGCAAGCGGCGAAGATTGCGGAAAAGCTCATCGAACGGGTATCGGTCTGTCAGCAGATCGAAGGCCTGGATATCGTCCTTGGCGCCAGTATCGGCATCGCTACTTATCCCGACTGTGGCCGTAACCTCGACGGCTTGCTGCGCGCTTCGGACATTGCCATGTACGAAGCCAAGCGTGCCGGGCGCCAGCAATATCGCTTCTACGATCATGAAATGAACGGCCGCGCGCGCTCGCGTCTGATGCTTGAAGACAGCGTGCGCGAGGCCATCGAGAATCGTGATTTCAATCTGGTCTATCAACCGCAGGTTGCGATCGGCAGCGGGCAGATTCGCGGGTTCGAAGCGCTGCTGCGCTGGCAGCACCCGAGCGTCGGCGATGTGCCGCCGGGGTTGTTTCTGCCGTTGCTGGAAGAGGCGCGCCTGATCAGTCGCCTCGGCAGCTGGATCTACCACCGTGGCGCCGGCCAGCGCAAAGCCTGGGAAACCTTGTTCGCCGAAGATCTGGTGCTCGGCGTGAGCCTGAGCAACACCCAGTTCGGCCTGCCGAATCTGGTCACCGAATTGCGTCAGGTCATGGAACGCCATGCGCTGCAACCGCAGCAACTGGAAGTCGAGGTCACCGAAGAAGCGTTGATGCAAAACCCCGACGAAACCCGCAAGCAACTACGCTTGCTGCGTCATCTCGGGGTGCGTGTGGCACTGGATGATTTCGGTTCCGGGCCTTGCTCGCTGACGCATCTGCGCGATCTGGAACTGGACACGCTGAAGCTTGACCGCCACCTGATCGCGCGCCTGCCGGACTCGCCACGCGATGCGGCGCTGGTGCGCATGGTTCTCGACCTGTGCAAGCAATACAGTCTGCTGGTGATTGCCGAAGGGGTGGAAACCCTCGAGCAATATCAGTGGCTGCAAGCCCATGGCTGCGAATACGTGCAGGGCTTCCTCGTCGCGCGGCCGTTGATCGCCGAAGACGCGGTCAGCTTCGTTGAACCGTTTGACTGGAGCGCGTTGCCCGGTTGAATTCGCTACACTGGCGCACCTTTTTTCGAACCGTGCTGCCCGTCCATGACTGTGTTGAAGTACCTCCAGGCCTACCCCGCGCAATTGCAGGATCAGGTGCGTCAACTGATTGCCGAAGGGCGGCTGGGTGATTACCTCGATCAACGCTATTCGGGGCGACATGACGTGCAGAGCGACAAGGCCTTGTACAGTTACGCGCTGGATCTCAAGCAGCAGTACATGCGCAATGCGCCGGCCATCGACAAAGTGCTGTTCGACAACCGCCTCGACCTTACCCACCGCGCGCTCGGTCTGCACACCACGGTGTCACGGGTGCAGGGCGGCAAGCTCAAGGCCAACAAGGAAATCCGCATCGCCGCGCTGTTCAAGGACGCCGCGCCGGATTTTCTGAAGATGATCGTGGTGCACGAGCTGGCGCACTTCAAGGAATCGGACCACAACAAGGCGTTCTATAAACTGTGCGAGCACATGCTGCCGGGGTATCACCAGATCGAGTTCGATCTGCGTGTGTACCTGACGTGGCGGGATATGCAGGCTTGACCAATCAGGAAGGTGTGGATGGACGTCAGCAAGACCAAAAGCAGTTTCTATCGCCGTTTGTACGTGGCTTATCTGATCGATAGCGGCCTGGCGCCGAGTGTGCCGACGTTGACCGAAGTCACCGGCATGCCGCGACGCACGGCGCAGGACACGATTGCCGCGCTGGCCGATCTGGACATCATCTGTGAGTTCGAGCAGGAAGAGGGCGCGCGCAATCATGCCGGGCGCTATCGGATTCGCGATTGGGGTGCGATTGATCGCGGGTGGATCGAACGCAATTTGCGGCAGATAAAAGCGGTGCTGGAATACCCCTGATTCCTGCGCCGACGGTTCTAACGCCTTCGCGAGCAGGCTCGCTCCCACAATGGATATGCATTCCCTGTGGGAGCGAGCCTGCTCGCGAAAGGGCCTTCAGGACCGACGCATCCCGATGTGCGGAATGTCATCCTCGAGATATTCCTCGCCGACTGCGACAAACCCGTACTTGCCGTAATACCCCTGCAGATGCGCCTGCGCCGACAGATAAATCGGAACCTGCGGCCAGTGCTTCTCGGCCTGTTTCAGTGCCTGTTCCATCATCGCGTGGCCCAGCCCCTTGCCACGCCCGGCAGGGGCGGTGATCACCCGGCCAATCACCACGTCGCCGCCTTGGGATTCCGGGTCCAGCAGGCGCAGGTATGCCATCAACTGATCGTCTTCCCAACCCATCAGATGATGGGTATCGCCCTCCAGGTCCTGGCCGTCGAGGTCCGGATAGGCGCATTTCTGTTCGACCACGAACACATCCGAGCGCAGCTTCAATAATGCGTACAACTGCTCTTTGCCCAGATCGCTGTGATGTTTGCAGATCCACTCGATTGTCATTTTGCGATTCCTTGACGATGTCGCCCGATACTAAGCGCAGCAGCGCCGTATGTCTGTATGGCGCAACAGTCTGTGATAAAGGTCAAAATGCCACTATTCCTTTCTCGCGCTGGCTGCGACTTTGTGTAATCTGCTCCAGAGCACTGTCCACTGGCTCCCATGAGCTAATGTTCAATGCTTGGGTTTTGCCGGTAAGGGGCCTTGGGTTTTGACGTGAAACCACGTCGGGCGGTTGCCCGCTGAGGATGTTCAAGCATGCTGCGATTGCTTCAAGCCGTTGCTTTGATCGGACTGCTGGTGCTCGGCCAGGATGCTGCGGCGCAGAAGCTGCGGCTGGCGTTCGATAACTGGCCGCCATTTACCGACGATGCACTGGTCAACGGTGGCCTGGCCACCGACATTGTCAGCACCGCACTGGCTCGCGCCGGTTATGCCAGCGGTTACGAACAGGTGCCTTGGGCGCGGGCGTTGCTGGGGATTGGCGAGGGGCGTTACGACGTTCTGGTCAACGCCTGGTACAACGAGGAGCGCACGCAGATCGGCCAGTTTTCCGGTGAGTACCTGATCAACCGCATCCGCTTCCTCAAGCGTAAAGACGCACCTATTGAATACAACAGCCTCGAGCAACTGCACACCTATCCGATTGCAGTGGTGCGCGGGTACGCCTATTCCGCACCGTTCGATGCCGACACGGCGATGCAGAAAGTCCCTGTGCACAACTTCGCCATGGGCGTGCGCATGCTCGCGGCGGACCGGGTCAAGCTGACCCTGGAAGACGAATACGTGGCCAAGTATTACCTGGCGCGGGAATCGGCCAAGGTACGCAATTCGGTGGAGTTTTTACCCAAGCCGTTGAGTGAGAACAGCCTGCATATTCTGGTCAGCCTGAAGAATCCGCAGCATGAGCAGATCGTCGCCGGGTTTGACCGGGCGATTGCAGCGATGAAGGCTGACGGGACTTATGAGAAGTTATTGCGGCGGCATGGAATGTAGTTGGGAGCTACAAGCTTCAAGCGGCAAGCTGCAAGTTAGAAGCCGGGTAGCGTTTGGCTTGTAGCTTGTAGCTTGCAGCTTGCAGCTTGCAGCTTGCAGCTAGACCTCTTTGATCAAATGCGCCGCCAATGTCCGAAGCGGTCCCAACTGCCGGCAAATCAGGGCCAGCTGCGTCTGCACCAACCGCTGCCCTTCATCGATTTCATCCGGCATCTGCTCCAGCTCATTGGCCAGCGCTTCTTCTTCATCACTCTGAATTGCAATCGGTTGCTTGCTCGCAAGGCCTTGGGCGATTTCGTCGATGCTGGTCGCCAGTTTCACCCCGGCGCCTTCGATCAGATGCTCCCGCACCTCCGCTGGCAACTGTGTTTCGCGGTGCGCGCCGAGCCCTGACAAATAGCTGAGCAACGTGTGCGACAGCACCAGGAAGCGGAAGCCGACATCCGCCTCCTTACGGAAGTGTCCCGGCTCCATGAGCATGTTCGCCAGTGTCGTCGACAGTGCGGCATCGGCGTTATGGGCGTTGCGTCGGGCCAGGCGATAGGCCAGGTCATCGCTCTTGCCGGCGGCGTATTGCTGCATGATCTGGCGCAGGTAGATGCTGTTGCAGGTCAGGGTGTTGGCCAGCACTTTGTTCAGGCGCCGACCCTGCCAGTCCGGCAGGAACAGGAACACCGCCAGCCCGGCAATCAGGCTGCCCAACAGCGTATCGAACAGCCGTGGCAGAAACAGCCCGTAGCCATCGCCGACCTGATTGAAGCAGAACAGCACCATGATCGTGATCGCCGCCGTCGCCAGGGTGTAGCGGGTGGTGCGGTTGGTAAAGAACACCACGCCGGCAGCGATGGCGAAGCACGATTGCACTACCGGGTTGGGGAACAGATCGAACAGCGCCCAGGCCACCGTCAGGCCAATGGCCGTGCCGATGATCCGCTGGCCGAGCTTACGCCGGGTGGCGCCGTAGTTCGGCTGGCAGACGAACAGCGTGGTGAGAATGATCCAGTAGCCTTGCGACGGGTGGATCAGGTGCACCATGCCGTAGCCGATGCTCAGTGCCAGCGGCAGGCGCAGGGCATGACGGAACAGCAGCGAAGTCGGCGTCAGTTGCGTGCGCAGGCGAATCCACACGTCCTTGAGATTGCGCGGTGAGCGGTCGAGCAGGCTGCTGTCGGTGGCGTCCGCCAGGGCATCGGGGTTGCTGGCATCGCTGAGCAGGCGGTCGAGGGTGCCGAGGTTGGCCGCCAGTGCGCGTAGCGAGCGCAGCAGGCCGCGCCATGCCGGGTTGCTCTGGATGCGCAAGTGTTCGAGGGAGGCGTGCAGGTCGTTCAGGGCTTCGGCGAAACTTGCGTCGTAGATGAACGGCTGGCGCATCTGGATTGACTCGGCCAAGGCCCGGCAGGCCTTGCCTTGCTGGCGCAGCAGGCGCTGGCAGCGGAACAGCACGTCGCTGTGGAAGAACGCCTCGGCCAGCGCGTTGTAAGGGTAGTGCGAAGAGCTGGCGCGTTCGTGGATGTCCTGCGCGAGGAAATACAGCTTCAGATAACGGCTGACTTTCGAGCCCGGTCGACCGTTGCCGACACGGTGCAGGATGATTTCCTTGGCCGTGTTCAGTGCGGCGACCACCCGGCCATTCTGCTGCGCCAGTTCGAGGCGGCGGGCTTCGACGTCCATCTGCCGGATCGGCTCGAACAGCGAGGATTTCAGCTTCAGATACAGGCCCAGTTCACGGAACAGCCGCGCCAGACTTTGCTGCACCGGTTGATTGGAAAACAGCGCCTGCCATAGGACCGAGAGCAGGCCGTACCACGCCGCGCCGGCGACCAGCAGCATCGGTTCGTGCCAGAAATCGGTAACCGCGCCGCCGCGCTGATCAACGCCGATCATCGTGTAGACCGAGAGAATCAGCGTCGCCGAGGCGATCGCACCGTAACGCTCGCCCAGCGCGCCGAGCATGGTCAGACCGAAACTGGCCAGCGCCAGGGCCACGGCGAAAATGATCGGGTAGGGGAAGAGCAATTCCACCGACAGCGCGGCGATGCTGAAACACACCAGCGTCACCGCCAAGGCGTTGAGGCGACCCTGCCAACTGTCGTCGGTCTCGGCCAGGGCGCTGGCGATGATGCCGAGGAACAACGGGATCAGCAGGCCCATTTCATCCTGATACCAGCACAGCGCCATGCTGCCGGTCAGGGCGATGAATACCCGCACGCTGTAGCTGAATTTATCCAGCGCCCACAGGCGCCGCAAAGACTGACGAAACGAGGTCGAGGACATGAAGTGCGAAGGCCTTCCGAGGCGATGCCGCTAAATTGAGCCAGTAATGACGCCGACGCAATGGCGCCGAGCACATCTGACAGCAAAAAGTGTTCCTTTTACTTACACCACAAACCATTGTGGGAGCGAGCCTGCTCGCGAAAGCGGAGTGTCATTCAACATTGATGTCGACTGGTACACCGCATTCGCGAGCAGGCTCGCTCCCACAGGGTTTTGTATTTAGCCTTGAGTTAAGCGTACTGCGCCGCGGCGTAACCAGAGGCCCAGGCCCATTGGAAATTGAAGCCGCCCAGGTGCCCGGTGACGTCGAGCACTTCACCAATGAAGTACAGGCCGGGGCTTTTCAGCGATTCCATGGTCTTGGACGACACCTCGCGGGTATCGACGCCACCCAGAGTCACCTCAGCCGTGCGATAGCCCTCAGTCCCCGCCGGCACGACTTTCCAGCTGCCGAGCTTCTCGGCAATCTCCCCGAGTTCGGCGTGGGTGTACTGCTTCATTGGTTTGGAAACGAACCAGTTGTCCGCCAGCAGATTGGCCATTTTCTTGGTGAAGATCTCGCCAAGCAAAGTCTTCAGCTCGCTGTTCGGACGCTCGGCGACTTGCTGTTGCAACCAGCTCGCCGCGTCGTGATCCGGCAGCAGGTTGATCTCTACCGTATCGCCAGACTCCCAGAACGAGGAAATCTGCAGAATCGCCGGGCCGCTGAGGCCACGGTGAGTGAACAGAATATTCTCGCGAAAGCTCTGGTCATTGCAGCTGACCAGACAATCCACCGAGGTGCCGGACAGCTCTGTGCACAACTCCTTGAGCTGGTCGGTGATGGTGAATGGCACCAGGCCGGCGCGGGTTGGCAGCAGCTCATGGCCGAACTGTTTGGCGACCTGATAACCGAAACCGGTAGCACCGAGAGTCGGGATCGACAGGCCTCCGGTAGCGATCACCAGCGACTGGCACTGGACTTGGCCGAGGGTGGTGTCGAGCAGATAACCGCTGTCGGTTTTTTCGATGGTCTGGATCGAGGTGTCCAGGTGCAGCTCGACGCCGGCCTGATCGCATTCATCAAGGAGCATGCCGAGGATGTCGCTGGATTTGTTATCGCAGAACAGCTGGCCGAGTTTCTTCTCGTGGTACGGCACGCCATGTTTGCCGACCAGGCCGATGAAATCCCACTGGGTGTAACGCGCCAGCGCCGATTTGCAGAAATGCGGATTCTGCGAGAGGAAATTGCTCGGTTCGGTATACATGTTGGTGAAATTGCAGCGACCGCCGCCGGACATGAGGATTTTCTTGCCGGCCTTGTTCGCGTGGTCGAGCAGCAACACCTGACGCCCGCGCCCGGCGGCGGTCAGGGCACACATCAAGCCGGCCGCGCCAGCGCCAATGATCACGACTTCGGTAGAGCGCAAAACGGTGTCCTCTTGGTGGGTCGCTACAAAACAAACTGTGGGAGCGAGCCTGCTCGCGAAAGCGTTGTGTCATTCAACAATGATGTCGACTGACAGATTGCATTCGCGAGCAGGCTCGCTCCCACAGGGGATCTCCTCTGGATGGAAGATCGCTTACAGAATACGCACGCGCAACGAGCGGCCCTTGATCTTGCCGTCGTTCAGGCGCTGCAAGGCCTGCATGGCCACGGTGCGCTCGACAGCGACGTAAGCCTGGAAATCGAAGATCGCGATCTTGCCGACCTGCGCACCGGGAATGCCCGCTTCGCCGGTCAGTGCGCCAAGAATGTCGCCCGGGCGCACTTTGTCTTTGCGGCCAGCGCCGATGCACAGGGTAGTCATCGGCGGTTGCAGCGGCGCCAGGCCCTGGGACTTGAGGTTGTCGATCTGATCCCAGTTCAGCGGCGCTTTCTGCAGTTGTTCGATGGCTTGCGCACGATGAGCTTCGGACGGCGCGACCAGGCTGATGGCGATGCCTTTCTCGCCCGCGCGACCGGTACGGCCGACGCGGTGGATGTGGATTTCCGAATCGCGCGCCAGCTCGACATTGATCACCATGTCCAGCGCATCGATGTCCAGACCACGGGCGGCGACGTCGGTGGCAACCAGCACCGAGGTGCTGCGGTTGGCGAACATCGCCAACACCTGATCGCGGTCACGCTGTTCCAGATCGCCGTGCAGGCCGACGGCGGAAATGCCTTTGGCGGTCAGGTGATCGACGGTTTCCTGCACTTGCTGCTTAGTGAAGCAGAACGCCACGCAGGACGCCGGACGGAAGTGGTGCAGGACTTTGGTCACCGCGCTCATGCGCTCTTCCGGGGAAATCTCGTAGAAGCGCTGCTCGATCTGCGTGTCGTCGTGGAAGGCTTCAGCCTTGACGGTCTGCGGATCGCGCATGAATTTCGAGGCCAGTTGCTTGATGCCCACCGGGTAGGTCGCGGAGAACAGCAGAGTCTGCCGGCGCTCGGGGGTCTTGATGATGATGTCTTCGATCGCGTCGTAGAAGCCCATGTCGAGCATGCGGTCGGCTTCGTCGAGGATCAGCGTGTTCAGGCCATCGAGCACCAGCGAACCCTTGCGCAAGTGCTGCTGAATGCGCCCCGGGGTGCCGACGATGATGTGTGCGCCGTGTTCCAGCGAAGCGATCTGCGGGCCGAACGACACGCCGCCGCACAGGGTCAGGACCTTGATGTTGTCTTCGGCGCGGGCCAGACGGCGGACTTCCTTGGCCACCTGGTCGGCCAGCTCGCGGGTCGGGCAGATCACCAGCGCCTGGCAACCGAAGTAGCGCGGGTTGATCGGGTTGAGCAGGCCGATGCCGAATGCGGCGGTCTTGCCGCTGCCGGTCTTGGCCTGGGCGATAAGGTCCATTCCCTTGAGGATCACCGGCAAGCTCTGCGCCTGGATCGGCGTCATCTGGGCATAACCGAGTGATTCGAGGTTAGCCAGCATGGCGGCGGACAGCGGCAGAGTATTAAAAGCGGTGGCGATGGTGGTCACGGGACTGGCCTGCAAAACAAAATGTCGCGCAGTGTAGCAGCCCCTTGCCAGTTTCCTCGACAGTTCTGGACGAACAGCGACTCAATCGATGTCCGCGAGCGGTTCCTGTCCGAAGATGACCCGTGGCGGGCGGATGTATCTGTGGCGAGGGGATTTATCCCCGCTGGGGTGCGCAGCACCCCCCAATACCTGCCACCTCAATTCATCAGGCTGACCGCATCCAACCTTTTTGGGGCTGCTGCGCAACCCAGCGGGGATAAATCCCCTCGCCACGGAAGTTTTTCAGCAGCCACAGAAGTCCTTCAGCACAATCAGTGTTCGATGTGCTCCTGCGGCCGTTTCGCCCGGCGCCCGTCTTCCTTGGACAGCTGCGAGAAAATCGTTGCGGCGAGCATGGCCATGATGCCGACCGTGACGAAGGTCAGCTGAAACGCACCGAGTACGGTTTCCACGCCATCGTTGCCGACCTTCGCAGTGAAGCCACCAAGCAGCGCACCGGCGCAGGCCACGCCGAGGCTCAGCGACAACTGCGCGACCACCGACAGCAGACTGTTGCCGCTGCTGGCGCTGGCATCGTCGAGGTCGATCAGCGTCACCGTATTCATCGCGGTGAATTGCAGCGAGTTGATTGCACCCAGCACGGCTAGCAGGCACAGCAGCAGCCAGTACGGCGTCTGTTCGCTGACCAGGCCCATGCTCGCCAGCATGATCCCCAGCGCCAGCGTGTTGCCGGTGAGGACGATGCGATAGCCGAGGCGTTCGATCAGCGGCCGCGCGACCCACTTGGCGACCATCGCCGCAGCGGCCAGCGGCAACATGCTCATCCCGGCTTGCGACGGCGAATAGCCCAACGCCACTTGCAGCAACAACGGCACCAGAAACGGCAAAGCGCCGCTGCCCAGTCGCGCGAACAGGTTGCCGAGAATGCCGACCGCGAAGGTGCGGGTCTTGAACAATGACGGCGCGAACAACGGGTTTTCGATGTGCCCGGCGCGCAGCCAGTACGCCGCCAGACAGGCCATGCCGGCGAACAGCAGCAACATCACCCGCAGGTGCGGCAGGTGCAGTTCGCCAAGGCCTTCCATGGCGATGGTGATGAGGATCATCGCCGCGCCGAACAGCAGAAAACCGAGGCTATCGAAGCGCGTGCGCTCCGTGCCGCGCAGGTCGGGAATGAATTTCCACACCGCATAACAGCCGATCACCCCGACCGGCAGATTGATCAGGAAGATCCAGTGCCACGTCACGTATTCCACCATCCAGCCGCCCATGGTCGGGCCGATCAGCGGGCCGAGCAGGCCGGGAATGGTGATGAAACCCATGATCCGCACCAGTTCCGAGCGCGGGTAGGCACGCAGCACCACCAGTCGCCCGACCGGCAGCATCAGCGCACCACCGAGGCCCTGAATCACCCGCGCACCGATGAGCATGCTCAGACTGCTGGACAAAGCGCACAGCAACGAGCCGAAACTGAACAGCAGAATCGCGCCGAAGAAGATTTTCTTGGTGCCGAAGCGGTCGGCGATCCAGCCGGAGGCCGGGATCAGCAGGGCCACGGTGAGCATGTAGGCAATGATCACGCCCTGCATGCGCAACGGGTCTTCGGCCAGATCGCTGGCCATGGCCGGCAGCGCGGTGTTGAGGATGGTCCCGTCGAGGGACTGCATGAAGAACGCGATGGCGACGACCCACGGCAACCAGCGGGCGGTGATGGCGTCGAGAGGCGGGCGGTTGGGCATGGAACCTCTTGTGGGTGGTTAATCCAGATTTTTGTTCAAACATGAAACCCTGTGGCGAGGGGATTTATCCCCGCTGGGTCGCGCAGCGGCCCCAAAAAAGCGGGACTGCTGCGCAGTCCATCGGGGATAAATCCCCTCGCCACAGTTTCTATTCCAACAGGTGATCCCCTGTGTGCCGGGGATCTTTGTTTTACAGCGTTAGGGTCAACCGGCTGACCAGCGCCCCCGGCAACAGCGATGACGAGGTATTGCGCTGACTGTAGGTACTCGCCGAGAGCAGCAATTCACGCTCGGTGGTCAACGCTTCCAGCTGCGAGCCGAGCAGGTTGTAGGCGCTGTCGTCGAAACGCATGGTGCTGACCGGCGCCTGGATCTCGCCGTTCTCGACCCAGAAGGTCGCGAAGCGGGTCATGCCGGTCATGCGCGCCGCCGGTTGATCCGAGTAGTTCAGGTACCACAGGTTGCTGATGTACAGCCCGGTGCCCAACTGCTTGAGGATCTCTGCTTGCGACAGATCACCGGCGGCCATGTTCAATGCACTGGGCATTTCGCCGCCGCCCGCACCGTTCGCCGCCAGACCATATTCGGCGGCGCTGCGCGAGCCGACCAGCTGATCGCCGGCCCGGCCTTCGATGACCAGACGCAGATCGCTGCGCGGATAACCCTCGGCGGAAAACGCCGGGCTCAGGGATTCGCTGACTTTCTCATCCAGCGACACCAGCGGACTGAAGGCCTGATCGCCGACGTAGAGTTTCTGCAACGGACTGCTCTTGCTGGCGATCGACTGGGCCGAGAACCCGCCCCAACTGAGCATGCCCATGATTTCTTCCAGCGCCGCTGGTGCCAGATAGGCGCGGTACTGTCCCGGTGCCAAAGTGCGTAACGGTCGGCCGAGAAACTCCAGCTGTTCGCGGGCCTGGGCGAAACGCCGGGCAAACCCTTCGTCGCTCCAGTCGTGCCCGGCGTAGCTGGCCTTCACCGCTTCGCCGTTTTCGTGGAACAGGCTGAAGTCGAAATTGAAACTGTTGGCTTCATGCCAGCCGAACGCGCCGGCGGAGCTGGCGAACCCGCGACTGATCGGGCCGGCAGCATAGAAGCCGACCAGATCCAGACCTTCAGCGGCGGCGCAGATTTGCCCGACGACATCTTCGGTGTCCGGCAGCGGATGCGCTTGTACGTGCGTGCTCTGCCAGCTGTTGTGATTGAGCAGCAGGTACGGATCCTGCGGCAGCAGCGGCAGGGTTTCGCGCAATTGCTGCAGGCCCTCGGCGAGGCGTTGCAGATCGGCTTCCTGATCCCCGGACAAGGTGATCTGCAGGTCGGCGTGGCGACCGTCGTCGATCAGCTTCAGGCCGACGTTGGCCTGTTGCACTTGCCCGGCCTGGCGCACCTTGGCGTGATTGAAGCGCACGAACGCCGAGGCTTCGGCGGCGTAGCTGAGCGTGAACTGTTCCGGCTCGCGCACGCTGTCGCGCAGCCAGTTGACCATGACCTTGAAGGCGTCGGACTGACGCTTCGAAATGCTCATCAGGCGTCTCCCCCAAACACATCAATGTTGCTGAATACGCAGGCCGGCGAAGCGTGGCCGACGCGAATCACCTGGTTCGGTTCGCCCTTGCCGCAGTTCGGCGTGCCCAGCACCTTGACGGTGTTGGCATCGCCGACGGCGCGCAGGCTCTTCCAGAAGTGCGCGGAAATGGCCCGGTAGTTGGGATTTTTCACCACGCCTTTAAGTTCACCATGCTCGATCAACTGGCCCCATTCGCAGCCGAACTGGAATTTGTTGCGCGCATCGTCGATCGACCACGAGCGGTTGGTGCTCATCAGAATGCCGTGCTCGATACCACCGATCATCTGCTCCAGCGTCTGATCGCCCGGCTCGATGTTGAGGTTGGCCATGCGGTCGATCGGTGGCCGGTTCCAGCCGCAGGCGCGGCTGTTGGCAACACCGTCGAGGCCGGCGCGATATTGCGACAATGCTCCGCCCAGCGGCCGCAACAGCAGGCCGTCGCGAATCAGGAATTGTTTGCTCGCCGCAGTGCCGTCGTCGTCATGGCCGTAGCTGGCGAGTTCTTCGGGAATGCCCGGATCGAAGGTCACGTTGAGCAGGTTGGAGCCGTATTGCAGGCTGCCGAAATCGCTGGTCTTGACGAAACTGGTGCCGGCGTAATTGCGCTCATCGCCAAGGATCCGGTCAAGCTCCAGCGGGTGACCGATGGATTCGTGGATCTGCAGCATCATCTGATCTGGCATCAGCAGCAGGTCGCGCGGGCCTTGCGGGGTGTTCGGCGCGAGCAGCAGTTGCAGGGCCTGATCGGCGACTTGCGGACCGGCACCGACCAGGCCGCAACGGCTGATGACATCGGCGCCACCCTGCTGGCCGAAGTTCTCGCGGCCGAGGCTGCGGGTCTGGCTGTCGTTGCCGTCGTAGGCGGTGACGTCGAGGCTCGGATAAACGAAGCGCTGGGCCTGGCGCAATTCGGCGCCGGCGCTGCTCAAGTAGATCTGCTCGACATGGGTGATGCCGATGCTCACCTGCCAATTGACCAGGCGCTCATCCTTGGGCACCGAGGCGGACTCCGCACCGAGCAGATCGAAGCATTCGCTCAGGGACGGGAAGGGCTGTTCGAGGTTGGGTGAAAAATAATCAGCGCGGTCACTGGAAAGCGTCTGCTCGCGCAGGTCGAGCAAGGCGTGCGGCTTGAGCCGGCGGGCTTGCAGTTCGGCGCGTTCAAGCGCGGCTTGCAGGCCTTGTTGCGACAAGTCGTTGGTCGCCGCGTAGGCTTCGACGCCATTGACGCGCACGGTGAGCATCGCCCCTTCATCGCGGCTCAGGCTCGGCGGTTCGGCGACATTCTTGCGCACCGACAGAAACTGCCCGGACTCGCGCACATACCGCAGGGAAAAAAATTCAGCGCCCGTGCGCAAGGCAGCAAAGCGCTGCTTGAGCTGGGGGTGGAAATCGAACATTCGGGAACCTCCTTGTAATGGAGTAGCGGCATGGCGACAGCGGGAGGGGTGAAACGGTTGCGCGAGGTCTAGAGTAGGCCTGCGTGGGGGTAGGATCAAGTGAAGAGGGGGTGTAGGGGGATTTACTGTGCAGCGGGGGAATTTGTGCTGAATTTGAGGGCCCCTTCGCGAGCAGGCTCGCTCCCACAGTTGAAATGCATTCCAATGTGGGAGCGAGCCTGCTCGCGAAGGTCGCGCCTCGGTCTTACGACTTACTGCGTAACCGGTGTGATATCCCGCATCGGCTTGCCTTTGACCGGCGCGCCGTTCGCCACGTAATAAGCAGCGTTGCTGCGTGGCAGCGGCTTGCGGCCACGGATCCTGTCGGCGATTTTCTCGGCCATCATGATCGTCGGCGCGTTGAGGTTGCCGGTGGTGATGATCGGCATGATCGAGGCATCGACCACGCGCAGGCTCTGCATGCCGTGCACACGACCTTCGCCATCGACCACGGCCATCTCGTCGGTGCCCATCTTGCACGAGCAGGACGGGTGGAACGCGGTTTCGGCGTGCTCGCGGATGAACTTGTCGAGCTGCTCATCGGTTTGCACGTCGATGCCCGGGCTGATTTCGCGACCACGGAACGCGTCGAGGGCCGGCTGCTGCATGATTTCGCGGGTCAGACGGATGCCGTCGCGGAATTCCTGCCAGTCCTGCTCGGTGGCCATGTAGTTGAAGAGGATGCTCGGGTGCTGGCGCGGGTCCTTGGATTTGACCTGGATGCGACCACGGCTCGGCGAGCGCATGGAGCCCATGTGCGCCTGGAAACCGTGTTCTTTCACACCGTTGCTGCCGTTGTAGTTAATCGCCACCGGCAGGAAGTGGTACTGGATGTTCGGCCATTCGAATTCCGGACGCGAACGAATGAAACCGCCGGCCTCGAACTGGTTGCTGGCGCCGATGCCGGTGCCGTTGAACAGCCACTCGGCACCGATCGCCGGCTGGTTGTACCAGAGCAGCGATGGATACAGCGAAACCGGTTGGATGCAGGCGTATTGCAGGTACAGCTCAAGGTGATCCTGCAGGTTTTCACCGACGCCCGGCAGATCGTGGACCACCGGGATGTCGAGGCTTTCCAGCAGTTTCGCCGGGCCGACACCGGAGCGCTGCAGAATCTGCGGCGAAGCGATGGCGCCGGAGCACAGCAGAACTTCCTTGCGCGCCTTGGCTTCAACACGTTCTTCAGCGTCACCGATCAGGTAACGCACGCCGACCGCGCGCTTGCCCTCGAACAGGATCTTGTCGGTCAGGGCGTGGGTAACGATGGTCAGGGTCGAACGCTTCTTGGCGATGTCGAGGTAGCCACGGGCGGTGGAAGCACGGCGGCCGTTCGGCGTCACGGTGCGGTCCATCGGGCCGAAGCCTTCCTGCTGGTAACCGTTGAGGTCTTCGGTACGCGGGTAACCGGCCTGCACGCCGGCTTCAACCATGGCGTGGAACAGCGGGTTGTTGCCGGCTTTCGGCGTGGTCACGCTGACCGGGCCGTCGCCACCGTGGTAATCGTTCGGGCCGATGTCACGGGTTTCGGCTTTGCGGAAATACGGCAGGCAATCGAGATACGACCAGTCTTCCAGGCCCGGCAGTTTCGCCCAGCCGTCGTAGTCCATCGCATTGCCACGGATGTAGCACATGCCGTTGATCAGCGAAGAGCCGCCGAGGCCCTTGCCGCGACCGCATTCCATCCGGCGGCCGTCCATGTGCGGCTCTGGATCGGTTTCATAGGCCCAGTTGTAGCGACGACCCTGCAGCGGGAAGGCCAGCGCGGCTGGCATCTGCGTACGGAAGTCGAGGCGGTAGTCCGGACCCCCGGCTTCGAGCAGCAGAACGGTGACGCCTTCGTCTTCAGTCAGACGGGTCGCAAGTGTGTTACCTGCAGAGCCGGCGCCTATGATGATGTAGTCGTATTCTTGAGTCATAAATTCTCCTGCGGGGGCTACAAGCCACTAGCTTCAAGCTGCAAGAAAAAGCAGCGAGCTGTGGCTTCGAAATCGGGGAGGGCGGCAACCCCAAACTGCTTTTACTTGCAGCTTGAAACTTGCCGCTTGCAGCTGATCAGCTAGCTGATCAGAACACCGAGACGTAATCGCCCAGCTCGACCTGTACCGATTTGATGCGGGTGAAGTTGTTCAGCGAGCTGATCCCGTTCTCACGGCCAACACCCGACTGCTTGTAGCCGCCGACCGGCATTTTTGCGTCGGACTCGCCCCAGGCGTTGATCCAGCAGATACCGGCTTCCAGTTGATGAATCACGCGGTGGGCGCGGTTCAGGTCTTTGGTGACGATACCGGCGGCCAGGCCGAAGTCGGTGTCGTTGGCGCGGCGGATCACTTCTTCTTCGGTTTCGTAGGAGAGGATCGCCATCACCGGGCCGAAGATTTCTTCGCGGACGATGGTCATGTCGTCGGTGCAGTCGGTGAACACGGTTGGCGCAACGAACGCGCCTTTGGCGAATTCGCCGTCGGTCAGACGACCGCCGCCGCACAGCACGCGTGCGCCTTGTTCTTTACCCTTGGCGATGTAGGCCAACACGCTTTCCATGTGGGCGAAGCTGACCAGCGGGCCGAAGTTGGTGTTTTCGTCTTCCGGGTTGCCAACGCGGATGCGGGCAACGCGCTCAACGATCTTGGCTTCAAAAGCGGCTTTCAGGTGCGCCGGTACGAACACGCGAGTGCCGTTGGTGCAGACCTGACCGGAGCTGTAGAAGTTGGCCATCATCGCGGTGTCGGCGGCGCGATCGAGGTCGGCGTCGTCACAGATGATCAGCGGCGACTTGCCGCCCAGTTCCATGGTCACGTCTTTGAGCGACGAAGCCGAAGCGCTGGCCATGACTTTCTTGCCGGTGTCGGTGCCGCCAGTGAAGGAGATTTTCTCGATGCGCGGGTGCTCGGTCAGCCAGGTGCCGACTTCGCGGCCGCTGCCGGTCAGGACGTTGAACACGCCGTTCGGCACGCCGGCTTCGGTGTAGATCTCGGCCAGTTTCAGGGTGGTCAGCGAGGTGACTTCGCTTGGCTTGAAGATCATCGCGTTACCGGCGGCCAGGGCAGGAGCGGATTTCCACAGGGCGATCTGGATCGGGTAGTTCCACGCGCCGATACCGGCGACCACGCCCAGCGGCTCGCGACGGGTGTAAACGAACGAGGTGTCACGCAGCGGGATCTGCTCGCCTTCGATGGCGGGCACCAGGCCTGCGTAGTATTCCAGCACGTCAGCGCCGGTGACGATGTCGACGTACTTGGTTTCGGAGAAGGATTTGCCGGTGTCCAGGGTTTCCAGTGCGGCCAGCTCATCGTTGCGCTCGCGCAGGATGTCGACGGCGCGGCGCAGGATGCGCGAACGCTCCATGGCGGTCATCGCGGCCCAGACTTTCTGGCCTTTTTCGGCGCTGACCACGGCGCGCTCGACATCTTCCTTGGTCGCACGTTGCACCAGTGCGAGGACTTCACCGTTCGCCGGGTTGATGGCTTCGAAGGTGGCGTCGCTGCCGGCGTCAGTATACGCGCCATCGATGTAGAGTTTTTGCAGTTCGAAACGGGCCATAGTGTCCTCGCAAGTGCATTGGTGGTTGGCGTTGCCCACCGCGATCACGCTGCGGTGGAGTTCAGGGGCTGAGCGTTTTCTGTGTGCTCTAGCTCACCTGCTTGGCCAATTGGAAATCCATGTATTCGTAAGCGATCTGTTGCGCCTGCGCCGTGTCGAAAGCGTCTCCCGACAGCGCGCCGCGCAACCACAAACCGTCGATCAACGCTGCCAGACCCCGGGCGGCGCTGCGCGCATCTTCGAGCGGCAGCACACGGCGGAACTGGCAGCACAGGTTGGAATACAGACGGTGATCGTTGATCCGCTGCAACCTGTGCAAAGACGGCTGGTGCATGCTGGTGGCCCAGAAGGCCAGCCAGGTTTTCATTGCCGGGCCATTGACCTGGCTGGCGTCGAAGTTGCCTTCGATGATCACCTGCAGATGCGCCCGTGGGCTGTCATCTGCCAGCGCCTGACGGCGCGCGGTGACGCTCTCGCTGAGGGCGGTCATCAGGTACCGCATCGTGGCGGCGATCAGGCCGTTCTTGTCCTGAAAGTAATGACTGATGATGCCATTCGAGACACCGGCCAAACGGGCGATCAGCGCAATGCTGGCGTCCCCCATTCCGACCTGATCGACCGCTTGCAAAGTGGCTTCGATCAATTGTTGGCGGCGGATGGGTTGCATACCGACCTTGGGCATCTTGCACATCTCCTTAGGCCTTCCGAGGGGCGAATGACGCCGATCGGATTGATGGCCAGTCTATTTTGTTTTGATTGAACGTTCAATCAACAAAGAATAAGATCTGCGACAATTCGTCGCTGCCTACAGAAAATTCCTACGTGTGATGACGATAAAAACCGACACCTGAAACGGCTCGAAACCTGCGTGGGGCATGGCGCGGTTCGCGATTCGATGGACGTGTTGAAAGGGCAAGACGCTCGGGGGCCAGGTTTCGGATGAACGTCCGTCGCCTCTGGCCACGAAAGCGAATACGCAACGCCATTTCGGCAGGTTCGGGCTTTTTTCGGAGTGTCTTTATATCACCCGCCGGTCGGCTGCCAACTAACCGATTGGTCGGGTTCCGTGATGCCTTGTGTTCTTCTCTCGCACTGCCTGGAGCATTTGTGCCATGAGTTCTGCCTCGCTAATAAAGACCCCGCCCGAGAAGGTGACGGTCAACGGTTGGGTGTTCTACACCTCGACCGCGCTGATTCTGTTGTTGACCGCCATTCTGATCATCGCCCCGCAAGAGGCCGGCAGAATGTTGGGCATGGCCCAGGCCTGGTTGTCGCGCAGCTTCGGCTGGTACTACATGGTGGTGATCGCCGCCTACCTGGTGTTCGTGGTCGGTCTGGCGTTTTCCTCGTACGGCAAACTCAAACTGGGCAGCAAGGACGACACCCCGGATTTCAGTTACGGCGCCTGGGCGGGGATGCTGTTCTCGTCGGGCATCGGCATTTCGCTGTTGTACTTCGGCGCGTCCGAGCCACTGGATCACTACTTCAATCCGCCGGAAGGCACCTCGGCCACGAATATGGCCGCGCGCCAGGCGGTGCAACTGACTTTTCTGCACTGGGGCCTGCACGGCTGGGCGATCTACGCACTGGTCGGTCTGGCCGTGGCGTATTTCGCCTATCGGCATAACCAGCCGCTGGCCCTGCGTTCGGCGCTGTATCCGCTGGTCGGCGAGCGTTGGGTCAAAGGCGCGGCCGGCCACGCAGTGGATGGCTTCGGCATGTTCGTGACCCTGCTGGGTCTGGTGACCAACCTGGGGATTGGCTCGCTGCAAGTGTCGTCCGGGCTGGAAAACCTGTTCGGCATGGAGCACAGCAACACCAACCTGCTGATTGTCATCATCGTCATGAGCACCGTGGCGACCATCGCCGCAGTGTCCGGTGTGGAAAACGGCATCCGTCGTCTGTCCAACCTGAACATCGTGCTGTTCAGCGGCCTGCTGATTTTCGTCCTGCTGTTCGGCCCGACCCTGCATCTGCTCAACGGCTTCGTGCAGAACATCGGCGACTACCTCAACGGCGTAGTGCTGAAGACCTTCGACCTGTACGTCTATGAAGGCGACAGCGCCAAGTCCGATCGCTGGCTGGGCCTGTGGACGCTGTTCTACTGGGCCTGGTGGATTTCCTGGGCGCCATTCGTGGGCATGTTCATCGCGCGGATTTCCCGTGGCCGCAGCGTACGTGAACTGGTTGCTGGCGTGCTGCTGATTCCGCTGGGCTTCACTTTGGCGTGGCTGTCGATCTTCGGCAACTCGGCGCTGGATCTGGTGATGAATCAGGGCGCGGTGGAGTTGGGCAAGACGGCGCTGGAACAGCCGTCGATGGCTATCTATCAGTTGCTTGAGCATTACCCGGCGTCGAAAGTCGTCATCGGGGTGTCGATCTTTGTCGGCTTCGTGCTGTTCCTGACCCCGGCCGACTCCGGCGCGGTGATGATGGCGAATCTTTCCTGCAAGGGCGGCAACGTCGACGAAGACGCGCCGCACTGGCTGCGGATCTTCTGGTCGGTGGTGATCACGCTGGTGACCATCGGCCTGCTGTTCGCCGGCAACTTCGAAGCCATGCAGACCATGGTGGTGTTGGCCGGCCTGCCGTTCTCGGTGGTGCTGATCTGCTTCATGTTCGGCCTGCACAAGGCGATGCGCCAGGACGTGCAGATCGAACAGGAGCAAGCGCAACTGGCCGAGCGCGGGCGCCGTGGTTTCAGCGAGCGCCTGACGCAACTGGATCTGCAGCCGAGCCAATCGGTGGTGCAGCGCTTCATGGACAAACACGTCACCCCGGCGCTGGAAGATGCAGCGGCGCAATTGCGCAATCAGGGCATTGAAGTGCAGACGCTGCTGGGCAAGGCCAAGCGCTGCATGGGTGTGCGGGTCGAGATGGAAGAGGGCAACCCTTTCGTTTACGAAGTGAGCCTGGATGGTTATCTGGCGACCCCGACCGAATCGGCGCAGTCGGATGAAGCGCGTCAGCGTTACTACCGTGCTGAGGTGTATTTGCACAATGGCAGCCAGGATTATGACTTGATGGGCTTCACTCCTGAGCAGATCACCCGGGATGTGTTGGACCAGTTTGAAAGCCATCGGCAGTTGTTGGGGCGGGTTTATAGCTAAAGTCAAAAGCCTGCCCTCACCCCAGCCCTCTCCCGGAGGGAGAGGGAGCTGACCGAGGTGTCTTGCGCTATACGCCGACCTGGAAGACCGAGTCGATTATGGGTTTGGAACCCGACCGGAAGCTTCTCCTAGCCTGAGTTCGACTCGATTTCTCAGGTCGATGTAGCTCGAAAGTTCAACTGGGTCAGTCCCCTCTCCCTCTGGGAGAGGGCTAGGGTGAGGGGCTTTTCCCTGACCCAATAAAAAGGGATCGCTCACCGCGATCCCTTTTTTTATCCCACCTGGCGCATTACCCCAGATTCTTGCCCAGCAACGCGTGATACAACTCGCTGTCACCCAGAATCCCCACCACATGATTGTTATCGTGCAGCACCAGCTTGTTGCCGGTCTGATAACGGATCTGCAGCGCGTCACGCATGCCGATGTTCGAGTCCACCAGCGTCGGTTTGCGCTCCAGGCCCTCCACTGCTTGCCCCGGTGCCCAGTTCTGCAGGTTCAGCACTGAACCGTTCTGCCGTGCGCCTTTGATGGTGTTGCCTTCGGCCAGGTCCAGCCACGAGTCGCCGCCCGGATCGAGGCACACCGAACCGTTGATGCGTTTGCACTTGTCCAGCGTGCGCATCAGGCTGCGGCCGCAGAGCACGTTGAGCGGATTGGTGTGGGCGACGAAGGTGCGCACATAGTCGTCCGCCGGGTTGAGGACGATTTCTTCCGGCACGCTGTACTGGATGATCCGGCCGTCCTTCATGATCGCGATGCGGCTACCGAGTTTGAGCGCTTCATCGAGGTCGTGGCTCACAAACACGATGGTCTTGCTCAGCTTGCGTTGCAGTTCCAGCAGTTCATCCTGCAGACCCTGGCGGATCAGCGGGTCGAGAGCCGAGAACGGTTCGTCCATCAGCAGAATATCGGCGTCCATGGCCAGCGCGCGGGCGAGGCCGACGCGTTGCTGCATGCCGCCGGAGAGTTCGTCGGGCTTCTTGTTGCGCCATTGGGTCAGGCCGACCAGTTCGAGTTTCTCGTCGACCAGTTTCTTGCGTTCCTTCTCCGGTCGGCCCTGCATCTCCAGGCCGAAACTGATGTTCTCGCGCACCGTCAGCCATGGCATCAGGGCGAACTTCTGGAACACCATGGCAATGCGCTTGGTGCGCATCATCTTCAGCTCGGCGGGCGTGCAGGACGCGATGTCGATCTGACGGTTTTCATGCTCGACGAACAGCTTGCCGCGGCTCACGGTGTTGAGGCCGTTGATGCAGCGCAGCAGGCTCGACTTGCCCGAACCGGACAGGCCCATCAGCACGCAGATCTCGCCTTTGTTGATGTCCAGCGTGGCTTTTTCCACGCCGACGATCTGACCGGTCTTCTTCAGGATCTCGTTGCGGGTCATGCCCTGATCGAGCAGCTTGAGGGCCTCGCGCGGGTCCTTGGAGAAGATTACGTCGACGTCTTCGAAGCGAATTATGCTCATGCGTCACCCCCTACTTTAGCGTCGGGTTGTTTGCAGATACGGTCGAGCATGATCGCCAGCAGTACGATTGCCAGGCCTGCTTCGAAGCCCAGCGCAATATCAGCAGTGTTCAGTGCGTTGACCACCGGTTTGCCGAGTCCGTCGGCGCCGACCAGTGCCGCGATCACCACCATCGACAGCGACAGCATGATGCACTGGGTGATGCCGGCCGCGATGCTCGGCATGGCGTGCGGCAGTTCGATCCTTGAGAGTAATTGGCGACGCGAGCAGCCGAAGGCCTTGCCGGCGTCCATCAGTTCTTGCGGGACATCACGGATGCCCAGGTAGGTCAGGCGGATCGGCGCCGCGATGGCGAACACCACTGTGGAGATCAGGCCCGGAACCACACCCAGCCCGAAGAGGGTCAGGGTAGGAATGAGGTAAACGAAGGTCGGTACGGTCTGCATCAGATCGAGCACCGGCCGCATCATGGTGTAGAACATCGGTTTGTGCGCGGCGACGATGCCCAGCGGCACGCCGATCAACACGCAGACCAGGGTGGCGAACAGCACCTGGGCGAGGGTTTCCATGGTTTCCTGCCAGTAACCCAGGTTGAGGATCAGCAGGAACGAGGCGACCACGAACGCGGTCAGGCCCCACTTGCGTTGAATCAGATGGGCAATGATGGCAATCAGGCCAATCAGCACCAACGGGTTGAACCAGGTCAGCGCAAACGTCACGCCGTGGATCATCGTTTCCAGTGTCACGGCGATTGCGTCGAAGGTGTTGGCGCCGTGTTGCGTCAACCATTCGACGAAGCCCGCGATGTACTGGCCTAAAGGTATTTTCTGATCAATCAGCATGGTAGTGAACGTCCGCATGCAAGGAAATTAACAGCCCGGGCAGGCACGCCTGCCCGGCATAAGCGGTGCCCCTCAAATCAAGGCGCGAGCTTGGCTTTCACGGCCTCCAGGCCTGGTTTACCGTCAATGGTGGTCACGCCAGCGAGCCAGGTATCGAGCACCTGTGGATTCTTTTTCAGCCAGGCCTTGGCGGCCGCGTCAGGCTTCATCTTGTCGTCGAGAATGTTGCCCATCAGTTCACTTTCCATGTCGACGGTGAACTCCAGGTTTTTCAACAGCTGACCGACGTTGCTGCATTCTTCGGCGTAACCCTTGCGGGTGTTGGTCGCCACGGTGGCTGCGCCGAAATCGGGGCCGAAGAAATCGTCGCCGCCGGTCAGGTATTGAATCTTGAAGCGCTTGTTCATCGGGTGCGGTGCCCAGCCGAGGAAGACCACGGCGGTGTCGCGCTTCTGCGCCCGGTCAACTTGCGAGAGCATGCCGGCCTCGGAAGATTCGACGATCTTGAAGCCAGCGGTTTTCAGGCCGAAGGCATCCTTGTCGATCATGCTCTGGATCAGCCGGTTGCCGTCGTTGCCCGGCTCGATGCCGTAGATCTTGCCGTCGAGCTCTTTCTTGAATTTGGCGATGTCGGCGAAGTCATGCAGGCCTTTGTCGTAGAGGGCTTGCGGCACGGCGAGGGTGTATTTGGCACCCTTGAGGTTGGTGCGCACGGTGTCGACGGTGCCGGCATCGCGATACGGCTTGATGTCGTTCTCCATGGTCGGCATCCAGTTACCGAGAAACACGTCCATGTTCTTGCCGTCGGCCAGCGACTTGTAGGTCACGGGCACGGAGATCATGGTGGTTTTGGTCTTGTAACCGAGGGCGTTGAGAACAACGGAAGTGGTGGCGGTGGTAGCGGTGATGTCGGTCCAGCCGACATCAGAGAAGTTAACGAGGCTGCACTGTGCCGGTTCTGCGGCTTGCGCCAGTAACGGCAGACTCAGCAGGGCGGCCAACAACAACGACGGGGAACCTTTCATGGATGGACTCCTTGGTGTTTTTTTTGGCAGTGTTCCGACTGTGGACCACCGCACTTATGGGTTGCGGTTGGTGGCGTTCTGACGACAGCTCTACCGCAGCGCCTTGCAATCGAGTCATCCCGATCATGTACCAGTGAAAATCTGACGCCTACAGGGAGGGTCGTATCCAGTACAGGGATGGTCGCTTCCAGTGTCGGTGACGTCGCTTACAGCTTTTTTCCGCCCCGGATGACCTGCTCAACGGCATAAAAACGGCGTATTTGCGGGGCGAAAACGTAACGACGCTGCTGGACATGACTGCGTCGGTGTCAGACGCCGAGCGCGCCGACAAAAGCCCGATGATGCCGGCATTCGGCGGATCGCAGCTTGAGCGTAGCAGCTCCGCCAGCGGGCGCTTTTGCCGTCCGGACCGGTATTCTCAGGAGCTTCGCAGCAATGGCTATCAGCGTTTTCGACCTGTTCAAAATCGGCATCGGCCCTTCCAGTTCCCACACCGTCGGGCCGATGCGCGCCGCCGCATTGTTCGTCGAGTCGCTGCGCGGCAAGCACCAGCTGGAACAGGTGCGGCGCATCGAGGTGCAGTTGTTCGGATCGCTTTCCGCCACCGGCATCGGTCACGGCAGCGACAACGCGGTGATCATGGGCCTGATGGGCGAGTGGCCGGACGCAATCGACCCGGCGCAGATCGGCCCGCGTATTCAGGCGCTGCGCGAGACGCATACGCTGTTATTGGATGGTCGTCTGTCGGTGCCATTTGTCTGGGCACGGGACATGCGCTTGATCGACGAAAACCTGCCATTCCATCCCAACGCCATGACCCTGATTGCCGAAGGCGAATTCGGCGAGCTGCACCGCGACACCTACTATTCAATCGGCGGTGGCTTCGTCGTTGATGAGGCGCAAGCGGCCAGCGGCGTGGTCGACCTGGATCGCACCGAATTACCCTACGATTTCTCCAGTGCGGTCGAGCTGCTGGAGTTGTGCAAAACGCACAACCTGCGCGTCGCTGAACTGATGATGGCCAACGAAAAGGTCTGGCGCAGCGAAGAAGAGATCCGTGCCGGGCTGATGAAACTGTGGCGGGCGATGCAGGATTGCGTCGAGCAAGGCCTCAAGCACGAAGGCATTCTGCCCGGCGGCCTGAACGTGCGGCGGCGTGCGGCGAAGTTGCACCGCAGCCTGCAAGAGCTGAATAAGCCCAATGTCATCGGCTCGACCCTGAGCGCGATGGAGTGGGTGAATCTGTTCGCCCTGGCCGTCAATGAAGAGAATGCTGCCGGCGGGCGCATGGTCACTGCACCGACCAACGGCGCGGCGGGGATCATCCCGGCGGTGCTGCACTATTTCATGAAGTTCAGCGAGGCGGTCACCGACGCCAACGTCGTCGACTATTTCCTCAGCGCAGCGGCGGTCGGCATTCTGTGCAAGAAGAATGCGTCGATCTCTGGGGCCGAGGTGGGCTGCCAGGGCGAGGTCGGTTCGGCCTGCGCCATGGCAGCGGCGGGGCTGGCGGAGATTCTTGGCGCCACGCCTGAGCAACTGTGCAACGCGGCGGAAATCGGCCTGGAGCACAACCTTGGTCTGACCTGCGACCCGGTCGGTGGGCTGGTGCAAGTGCCGTGCATCGAGCGCAATGCAATCGCGGCAGTGAAAGCCATCAACGCGGCGCAAATGGCCCTGCGCGGCGACGGGCAGCACTTTATCTCGCTGGACCGGGTGATCCGCACCATGCGCGATACCGGCGCCGATATGCATGACAAATATAAAGAGACTTCGCGCGGTGGCTTGGCGGTCAGTGCGGTTGAGTGCTGAGCCAGCCACACCGAGGTGGATTCTTCGCGAGCAGGCTCGCTCCCACAATAGATCTCCAGTGAACACAATATTTGTGAACCCCAGATTCCAGTGTGGGAGCGAGCCTGCTCGCGAAGGCGCCAGACCAGTCAAAACTGCTCAACAAAAGAACACCCCGATCCAGCCACGCCACCTTTTGGCGCGTCGCAATCAGACAAGCGTCACTGTCAGTCGTGACTTGACAGTCGTTACTCGACCGTCCGTCGTCCGTGCTTGCGGTGACACTCTGTGCAAATCCTCTGCAGGCCAGTTCCCACAAGTGCTACCGATCTGCTCACAGGCTGTGCGGCAGGGCTCTCGCAGCGTCTGATGGCGCTTCGAAATGGCATGTTCCGAGGTCTCGTATAGACGCGTCGCGAGGTCGTTTTCAGGAGTTATTGAATGGCCGTCCAATTTCAGGCACGGCAATTGCTCTGTCATAACAAAGCCTGCTTTCTCTGTGAGACGCGGGCAATAACAAGAGCCTCCGCCTGAGGCCGCCACCCGCTTTGTGTGAGGAGATACCGCGATGACGTCGTTCAACTCCGGGGCCCAACCCCAGAACCGTGCGCCTCAATCCATCGGCTTTCTGCTGCTGGACAATTTCACGCTGATTTCCCTGGCGTCCGCCGTTGAGCCGCTGCGCATGGCCAACCAGTTGTCCGGTCGCGAGCTGTATCGCTGGAGCACCCTCACCGTCGATGGCGGCCAGGTCTGGGCCAGTGACGGTCTGCAGATCACACCCGATGCCTCCATGCACAAAGCCCCGCCTCTGGACACGGTGATTGTCTGCGGCGGCATCGGCATTCAACGTACCGTAACCCGTGAACACGTCTCGTGGCTGCAAAGCCAGGCGCGCCAGTCCAAGCGCCTGGGCGCGGTGTGCACCGGCAGTTGGGCGCTGGCCTGCGCCGGTCTGCTCGACGGCTTCGATTGCAGCGTGCACTGGGAATGTCTGGCGGCGATGCAGGAAGCTTTCCCGCGGGTGGCCATGAGCACACGCCTGTTCACCCTCGATCGTAACCGCTTCACCAGCTCCGGCGGCACCGCGCCGCTGGACATGATGCTGCACCTGATCAGCCGCGATCACGGTCGCGAACTGTCGGCAGCGATCTCGGAGATGTTCGTCTACGAGCGCATCCGCAACGAACAGGATCACCAACGTGTGCCGCTCAAGCACATGCTCGGCACCAACCAGCCGAAGTTGCAGGAAATCGTCGCGCTGATGGAAGCCAACCTGGAAGAGCCGATCGATCTGGATGAACTGGCGGTGTATGTCGCGGTGTCGCGGCGACAGCTGGAGCGGTTGTTTCAGAAATACCTGCACTGCTCGCCGTCGCGCTATTACCTGAAGCTGCGCCTTATCCGCGCCCGGCAACTGCTCAAGCAGACGCCGATGTCGATCATCGAAGTGGCGTCGGTGTGTGGTTTCGTCTCCACGCCGCACTTCTCCAAGTGCTATCGCGAGTACTTCGGCATCCCGCCGCGTGACGAGCGCGTCGGCTCCAACACCACCCAGCAGGTGGCGATGCTGCCACTGCCGCAGGCCATCGTGATGTCGCCGCTGTCGGGGCCGATGTCAGCGCTGAGTCAGGCGCGCAATGAGTCGACGTTTGCCAGCGTAAGGCTGTAAAGCAAAAGATCGCAGCCTTCGGCAGCTCCTACATTTGGAATACGTTCCCCTGTAGGCGCTGCCGAAGGCTGCGATCTTTTGATCTTTTCTCAGGCGCTGTGGGACTGCTGGTAATCCGAGAGGGCCGGCAACAATTGCTTGTCGATCGCCTGACGCACCGCCGGCTGAATGCTGGCGCCGCTGGTGTACATGTCCTTGACCATCTTGCGCAGTTCGAATGCGCGAACATTATCCAGGCCACGCACCGCACACTCGCAGGCCTGCTCGGCGGTGGTACCGCTCGGCACCTGAATACCCAAGGCCTTGAGCTGGCCCAACAGATCTTCCTGGTCAATCAAATCGGCGTACATCATTACGCAAATCCTTCTGTGGCAACGGAGGTCTTGGCTCGATTCTGGTGGCCCCGACCGGACGCGGCAAGGGCGTTTTGTCGCGGTGGCCGGGACGACTATGAACAGGTCGTTTTCGGCTAACCGACTGAATGGACGACTAGGCACACTGGCCCCAGCTCGCTTCACGAAGGTTTGGTCACCCTCGCCTGGCAGCTCCTCAACAGTACCCTCCTCAGCTCCGATCCTGTCACGGCTTGATCGGAGTTTTTTTTGCTTGTGAATCAGCCAGAGATTTGTTGTTCCCGCTGACGCTTTCGCGAGCAGGCTCGCTCCCACTTTGCAATGCGTACCCCTGTGGGAGCGAGCCTGCTCGCGAAGAACGATGACGCGGTTCAACGTTGCAACACCAGAATCCGCGACAACAACTCATCCCGGTCGACATAGCAGCCCTGAAAATGCCGCGCCCCGGTCGCTGGATCAAAGGCATTGCGCGCATGCAGCGTGCGGCGGTTGTCAAAGCACCACAACTCGCCCGGCTTGAGCCGCTGCATCAGCCGAAACCGCGGCTCGCGGGTCATCGCAATAAAGCGCCGATAGGCTCGATACAGCAGCGGCATCTGCGCCACCGACGTATCGAACGCCCCGCGCAGAAAGTTGGCCATGCGAATCTCCGCCACCCGGCCCAGCGCATCCACAGCGATGATCGGCGCCAGGCAGCGATAGTCGCTGTGCCGGTCCTTGTTGCGAAATTCCACGGGGATTTCACACAGGGCCTCAAACAGCTGCGGCTCCTCCTGACGCAAGGCCTCGGCGATCGCAAAACCATCGACGAAAATACTCTCGCCACCCTCGGCATCATTCACCAGACAATGCAGAAATTGCAGCCCCGGTTGCAGCTCGCGAGTCGGCAGATCCGTGTGCAATGGCAGGTTGAAGGCGGTGTAGGCGTTGCTGTCGGCGTCGGCTTTGGATTGCACATTGAACAGCACGCCGAAGTTGCTTTCGCGGATGAAGGAAATCCGCTGCGCGATGAGCTTTAGCGAGCCCGGCTCGGCGGGCACGCCGCGCACTTGGGTCAGGCCGATGTCGCGCACGGCGAGCAACCATTGCAGCAGCGCGGCGTTGTCGTTCATCAGCGCGGTGTAGTCGAACACCGGCAACTGCAGATCGCTGTGCCACAAATGGGGCTGCGGTTTGCCGGCCAGGCGTTCGGCGCGGGATTCATCGTCATAGGCATGTGCGCGCAACCAGCCCGGGTCAAAGCGGCTGAGGTGACCGTCCTGCCAGTCGATACGCAGGCAACCATCGCTGTCGATGCGCGTGGCCAGCGGTTGCAAATCCTCGGTGGCATCGACGCTCTCGAAAACCTGCTCGCGAGTAACGTTGTAGACACAGCGATCACACGGGCAATTGTCGCGCAGCCATACGTGGTGAAACGGGCTGACACGTCCGTCAGCCCATTCGATGACAACGCGATCCGCCAGACCCTGCACGCCACCGAGCGCGCTGATCAACGGATAAGTACGAAAATCGGCAACAGCGACGGCGGTGTTCATGGCGGCTCCTTGGCAGTGGGGATTTACCGAGCGGGTGGCAGCGCGATCACGCGACCGATGTAAACGGGAGCGGGCAGGTCGGTTTGCTCTGCGACGATGGCTTGCAGGCGATGCAACGTATCGGGGCTGAACGGCGCCGAGCGCGGGCCGGCGAGGTCGACGTGCAAAAGCATCTGTTCGTTGCCGGCCAACTCTTGCTCATCGCCGATTTTGTGCAGGCTGTGGTAGAGGTGCAGGCGCTTGCTGTCGTGGCCGATGATTTGCGTGCGCACTTCGACCTCGGTGTCGAGTTTCACTTCGTGCAGATAATTGAGGTGCAGTTCGAGAGTGAACAGCGAATGGCCGCTGGCCTCGCGGTTGCTGCTGTCCATGCCGAGGCGGTCCATCAGCGCATCGGTGGCGTAGCTGAAGATCAGCAAGTAAAAGGCGTCGCGCAAGTGACCGTTGTAGTCGACCCAGTCGGGGATGATGCTGGTTTGGTAGGTGGTGAGGTGGGGCATGGTTTCGGTTCCAACATTGATGATGACTGGACTGCCGTCTTCGCGAGCAGGCTCGCTCCCACATTGAAATGCGTTTACCTGTGGGAGCGAGCCTGCTCGCGAAGAGGCCGGAAGCGCTCTGCAAGGTCTATTCGCTGAAACTCATCCCATGCTTTTCCTTGGTGGTTTTCACCGCCTCGAGCACCGCCAGCAAACAATCATCACGATAGCGCTCCAGCGCCGAAATGCTGTGTCGACCGAGTTGATCGGTGGTGCCATCGACCACATCATCGATCAACTTGTCGGTCAGCTCCGGTGCTGGCAGATATGTCCACGGCAATTGCAACGCCGGGCCGAACTGCGACATGAAGTGGCGCATGCCGGCATCGCCGCCGGCCAGGGTGTAGGTCAAGAACGTGCCCATGAACGACCAGCGCAGACCAGCGCCAAAACGGATTGCATCGTCGATCTCGCCGGTCGTCGCCACACCGTCATTGACCAGGTGCAACGCCTCACGCCACAGCGCTTCAAGCAAGCGATCGGCGATGAATCCCGGCACT
This sequence comes from Pseudomonas mercuritolerans, assembly GCF_025706525.1. Taxonomy (NCBI): domain Bacteria; kingdom Pseudomonadati; phylum Pseudomonadota; class Gammaproteobacteria; order Pseudomonadales; family Pseudomonadaceae; genus Pseudomonas; species Pseudomonas mercuritolerans. The sequence goes on along the minus strand of NZ_JAMSHA010000002.1, from coordinate 146,524 downwards.
TCCTTGCGCACATGCAACGGGCGCATGCCGAGGGATTCGTAGACTTGCATCGCCGCGTGCACCGCCTCCGGCGCGGTGTTTCTGCCGCCGACGACTTCGACCAGCGGCAACAGATAAACCGGGTTGAACGGATGCCCGACCACGCAGCGTTCAGGGTGCGTCGAACTCTCGTAGAACTCGCTGGGCAAAAGGCCTGAAGTGCTGGAGCCGATCAGCGCATCGGGCTTGGCGGCGGCGCTGATCTTGCTGTGCAGATCGAGCTTCAGTTCCAGCCGTTCCGGGGCGCTTTCCTGGATGAAATCGGCGTCACGCACGCATTCCTCGATGGTTGCGACAAAACGCAGACGGTCCTGCGAAGCGCCGGGCGCCAGGCCGTTCTTCTCCAGCGCGCCCCAGGCATTGGCTACGCGTTGGCGCAATGCCGCTTCGGCGCCGGGCGCCGGGTCCCAGGCCACCACGTCGAGGCCGTGGGCGAGGGCGCGGGCGACCCAGCCACTGCCGATGACACCACTGCCCAGAGCGGCGAAGGTTTTGATTTCGGTGATAAAGCGCATGGTGATGTCCTGAAGAGTTCGAAGAGCCCTGTAGGAGCTGCCGAAGGCTGCGATCTTTTGATCTTGCTTCTAAAAAATCAAAGTCAAAAGATCGCAGCCTTCGGCAGCTCCTACAGGTGAAATGGGTGATGGATCAGCCGCGCTGGGTCAGGCCCATTTTTTTGCGACCTTCGGCCGGCGTAAGCACGCGGGCACCGAGGCGGCTGAGGATTTCCGTGGCGCGTTCAACCAATTGGCCATTGGTCGCCAGCACGCCTTTGTCCAGCCACAGGTTGTCTTCCAGCCCGACCCGCACGTTGCCGCCGAGCAGCACCGCTTGCGCCGCCATCGGCATCTGCATGCGGCCGATGCCGAAGCCGGCCCAGACCGCGTCGGCGGGCAGGTTGTCGACCATGGCTTTCATCGTGGTGGTGTCGGCCGGCGCGCCCCACGGGATGCCCAGACACAGCTGGAACAACGGGTTGTCGAGCAAGCCTTCCTTGATCATCTGCTTGGCGAACCACAGATGCCCGGTGTCGAAAATCTCCAGTTCGGCCTTCACCCCCAGTTCGGTGATGCGCTTGGCGCCGGCGCGCAGTTGCGCCGGGGTCGAGACGTAAATGGTGTCGCCGTCGCCGAAGTTCAGCGTGCCGCAATCGAGGGTGCAGATTTCCGGCAGCAGTTCTTCAACGTGGGCGAGACGGGTCAGCGGACCGACCAGATCGGTGTTCGGGCCGAACTCCATCGGCTTCTCGCCAGGGCCGATTTCCAGGTCGCCGCCCATCCCGGCGGTGAGGTTGACGATGATGTCGACGTCCGCCTCGCGGATGCGCTCCATCACTTCGCGGTACAGCGCCACGTCACGGCTGAACTTGCCGGTCTGCGGGTCGCGCACATGGCAGTGCACGACGGTGGCGCCGGCCTTGGCCGCTTCCACCGCGGCAGCGGCAATCTGTTGCGGGGTGACCGGCACGTGTGGACTTTTGGCGGTCGTGTCGCCAGCACCGGTGAGTGCGCAGGTGATGATGACGTCGTGGTTCATGATGCGTTTTCCTTCAGGCGTGATGGGTCTGTCCGCAGCCCGTGGCGGGGCTGCGAAGCGTCGTTAAATTCCCTCTCCCTTGGGAGAGGGCTAGGGTGAGGGGGCTTTTGATCGCAAGGTTATTTGCTGGTCAGTTGCAGATTTTCAGCAGCCGGTTTGCCATCGAAAGTCGTCACACCTTCAAGCCAGCGCTGTTTGTCTTCGGGGTGATCCTTGAGCCACTGCTTCGCCGACTCGAAGGCATCCTTGTGATCGAGCAGCGGCTGCATCATCCGGCTCTCGGCTTCGGCGGTGAATGTCAGGTTGGTCAGCAGGCGGCCGATGTTCGGGCATTGCTCGGCGTACTTCGGTGATGTGACCGTCCACACCGTGGCCATGCCTTCGTTCGGGCCGAGGGCGTCTTCGCTGCCGGTCAGATAGGTCATCTGGATGTTGACGTTCATCGGGTGCGGCGCCCAGCCGAAGAACACCACGGCTTCCTTCCGGCGCACGGCGCGGTCGACGGCAGCGAGCATGCCGGCCTCGCTCGATTCGACCAGCTGGAATTTGCCCAGACCAAACTGGTTCTTGGCGATCATCGCTTTGATCTGCGTGTTGGCGCCCGAGCCTGGCTCGATGCCGTAGATCTTGCCGCCCAGTTCCTTTTCGAACTTAGCGATGTCAGCGAAGGTTTTCAGGCCCTTGTCAGCCAGATAGGTCGGCACGGCGAGGGTGGCGCGGGCATCTTTCAGGCTCGGTGCTTCGAGCACTTTCACTTGATTGGCCTCGACGAATGGCGTGATGGTCTGGGTCATCAGCGGGTTCCAGTAGCCGAGGAACAAGTCCAGGCGCTGATCGCGAATCCCGGCGAAGATGATTTGTTGCGAGGCGCTGGTCTGTTTGGTGCTGTAGCCGAGGCCGTCGAGCAGGACCTGGGTCATGGCACTGGTGGCGATCACGTCAGTCCAGTTGACCACGCCCATGCGTACGTTCTTGCAGGCGGCCGGTTCGGCCGCCATCACGCCGGTGCTGAAGAAAGCGGTACCGCTGAGTGCAAGAACGCAGCTGCTGATCAGTCGTTTCATGTCGGGTTCCTCGGCAGTTCGATTATTGTGGTTCCCGGCATCTGCGCGCCGGTGAGGCCAAGTTACGCAGCTATAGGCCCGTGAAAGCGCACTGCGGCGACTGGCATTTGCACTGTAGCGACCTGCACGCTTGAACGCCGCCGATAATCGGCGTATCAACGAGCCACGCGACCCGCCAACCGAGTGCGCCCATGTCCCAGGATTTCTACTTTTTGCTGATGCCGGGGTTCTCCGCCATCGGCTTTATTTCCGCGATCGAACCGTTGCGCGTGGCCAACCGCTTTCGCGGCGAGTTGTACCGCTGGCATGTGCTCAGCGCCGATGGCGGCGCGGTACTGGCGAGCAACGGCATGTCGGTCAACGCCGATGCGGCACTGGAGCCGCTGAAGAAAGGCGCGACCTTGCTGGTGGTGGCCGGCTTCGAACCGCTGAAGTTCATCACGCCGACACTGGAGCACTGGTTGCGCAGGCTGGACAAGGACGGCGTAACCCTCGGCGCCATCGACACCGGCAGCTTCGTCCTCGCCGAAGCGGGTCTGCTCGATGGCCATCGCCTGACCCTGCACTGGGAGGCGATCGATGCGTTCAAGGAGTCTTATCCACAGCTCAGCGTGACGCAGGAATTGTTTGAGATCGATCGGCGGCGGATCACTTCGGCGGGTGGCACGGCCTCGATTGATCTGATGCTCGACCTGATCGCCCAGGCCCACGGCCCGCAACTGGCGATTCAGGTCAGCGAACAGTTTGTGCTCGGGCGCAACCGCCCGCGCAAAGACCACCAGCGCATGGAAGTCGCCACGCGCTACGGCATCAGCAACAAGAAACTGGTGCAGGTGATTGGCGAAATGGAACAACACAGCGAACCGCCGCTGACTACGCTGCAACTGGCCGAGTCGATCAAGGTTACGCGGCGGCAACTGGAGCGCTTGTTTCGGCTGCATCTGAACGATACGCCGAGCAACTTCTATCTGCGGTTAAGGCTTGAGAAAGCCCGGCAGCTGTTGCGCCAGACCGACATGAGCGTGCTCGAAGTCAGCATCGCCTGCGGCTTTGAATCACCGTCGTATTTCACCCGCAGCTATCGCGCGCGTTTCGCCCGCTGCCCCCGGGAAGACCGGCGTACCGCACAGGCGTGAATGGGCCTGCATGAAAACAATGTGGGAGCGAGCCTGCTCGCGAAAGCGGTCTGTCATCCAACACTGATGTTGCCTGACACATTGCATTCGCGAGCAGGCTCGCTCCCACATTTAATTTTCGGCGTCTGAGAGAGGGTTATTTCTTCACCAACGCCGAACACGCCGCCTTGTAAGCCTCATGCTGATATTTGTTCAACGTCCCCGGCAGCTCGAAACTGTGCTTCTTGGCCTGGGCATTGATCGTCTGCGGCGACAGCAGCGTCACCTCACAACCATCAAGCAGTTGAAACACGCCCTCGATCTTGAACGTCGTCGGCCCACCGGCAAACTCGCCCTTTTTGCTGCGCTTTTTGATCGCGATCCGGTCCACCGAGTTTTCCCGCACAAACGACGCGACCTGCGCCGCGAACCGCCGCACGTTCGCCGCCTCGTCATCGTCATCCAGAGCAATCTTCTTCGTGGCGAGAGGGACGTGGCTCAACGTCGAACCGTCGAGCGCCGCCACGGCGATGATCGCTTCGCTGCCTTTGATTTCAATGCCGCAGATGTTCATGGGAATTCCTTGGAATAAAGAGGGCAGCTTACAGCTCAAGCTGACTGGCTGTGATGCCGAACGCGGCGGCGATTTTCTCGCGGGTGGCCTTGCGGGGTTTGGCGACTGTTTCCTGCTGGGCAAACGCCGGTTGCGAGATGCCCATGCGATTCGCCACTTCTTCCTGAGTCAGGTTGAGATGTTCGCGCCAGGCGCGGATCGGTGTTGCGCCATCAACGATTCGACTTACTACCTCATGGGGAATCAGATCGGGCTGTATTTTCTGTGCGACATATTGAGCGTAGGGGATAACCACGAATGCAGGATTACCCTCGGCGTCATTGATTATTTGAATGTCAGTAGGTGCGTTCATCACGTTTTTTGACCTCTTGTATACTGACCACTTTGATTGCGCCATCCCAGTCGAACATGACTCGATAATTGCCGACACGCAGTCGGTAAGCGTAGTCACGACCAACCAATGCTTTTACGTTGTCAACATCGGGCATGTCGGCAAGCGCCGTGACGGCGTCGCGAACCTTCCCTTGGTGCACGGAATGCAATTTCAAAAGCTGCTTAACAGCTTTGCGAGTCCAGTGGATGCTGTTCATAGAAGAATATAAGTCTTTTATAAGATTCGCGAATCTTTGCTTATATTTTTCCAGTGACCAATAAACAAGGCGTGTCGGCATGTTGCGCGTGTGCGTCGCTACTGGCCATCAAGGCACAGCCTGTCGGCTCGATCGCAATATGATGGTTGAGGACGAGGTTACGCCGATGAAGCCGCAACAGCCGTCCAGACCTTCTATCACTCCTGCCCGATCGACTCCAAAAACTCCGACCGTTCATCACTCATCCGCGCGACACAATCATTCTGCGCAATGGTGAACGCCTTGCTCCCCGCCGTTGCCGGGAATGCTTCCACCGCGCAATCCGCATCCCGGGTCTTCAACCATTGTTGCTGGGCGGTCTTGAGTTTGGCGGTGATGTCGGCCAGTTGCGTCGGGTTCTTGCCGTAGGCGGTCTGCATGCGTTCGTTGAGGCTGGCGTAGTTGTCTTTGAGCAAGTCTTCGGCGGTGCTGCGGCTGTAGGCGGAGCATTCCAAGGTCTGGATGTCGTTTTCCACCGCGTCGCACGGGTTGTTCTCGGATTCTTCGGCGGCGTGGGCGCCGGTCGCAATCAGTGCCAGGGCGAGGAAGATCGATTTCATTGGGGTCGCTCTAATCCGTTGGTAGGTGCAGGCTGCGGCAGATTCTGGCGTAAGCGCGCGGGCTTGAACAGCCAGCCGAGGAGGGTGGCCGACGACCCTTTGTCGCGGATTGACGCTTTCGGCAATTCCCCTGTCGTTTTTGCACCCGGTCGCCCCGGCACCGAGGCATATGCTGGCCCCAAAGCGCCGGCAGACGATTCGGCGCATGAATCGCCAATAAGGGGACGCCTGATGAGCCCAGCCGAATTACACGCCGACAGCATCGTTATCGACGGTCTGATCATTGCCAAATGGAACCGCGAGCTGTTCGAAGACATGCGCAAGGGCGGTCTGACGGCGGCCAACTGCACTGTGTCGGTGTGGGAAGGCTTTCAGGCGACCGTGAACAACATTGCTGCCAGCCAGAAACTGATCCGCGAAAACAGCGACCTGGTGATGCCGGTGCGCACCACCGCCGACATCCGTCGGGCCAAGGAGCAGGGCAAGACCGGCATCCTCTTCGGCTTCCAGAACGCCCACGCTTTCGAAGACCAGATCGGTTATGTCGAGGTGTTCAAGCAGCTCGGCGTCGGTATCGTGCAGATGTGCTACAACACCCAGAATCTGGTCGGCACCGGTTGCTACGAGCGTGACGGCGGCCTGTCGGGTTTCGGTCGCGAGATTGTTGCCGAGATGAACCGCGTCGGCGTCATGTGCGACCTGTCCCACGTCGGTTCCAAGACTTCCGAAGAAGTCATCCTCGAATCGAAAAAACCGGTCTGCTACTCGCATTGCCTGCCGTCGGGTCTCAAAGAGCACCCGCGCAACAAGTCCGATGCAGAGCTTAAGTTCATTGCCGACCACGGCGGTTTCGTCGGCGTGACCATGTTCGCGCCGTTCCTCGCCAAGGGCATCGATTCGACCATCGACGATTACGCCGAAGCGATCGAATACACCATGAACATTGTTGGCGAAGACGCCATCGGCATCGGCACCGATTTCACTCAGGGTCACGGCCAGGACTTTTTCGAATACCTGACCCACGACAAGGGCTACGCCCGCCGTCTGACCAGTTTCGGCAAGATCATCAACCCGCTGGGCATCCGTACCGTCGGCGAATTCCCCAACCTCACCGAAACCCTGCTCAAGCGCGGCCATTCCGAGCGCGTGGTGCGCAAGATCATGGGCGAGAACTGGGTAAGCGTTCTTAAGAACGTCTGGGGCGAATAACGCTTTCTCAAGACCGCCGCCGATCTGCCCCCTCTCCTGCGGGAGAGGGCTGGGGTGAGGGCCGCGGCCAACACTGAACCATCATTTTTCTGGAGTTAAGTTTCCATGGCCAAGATCGCCCCGCAATTGCCAATCGAAGTCGACAGCGAGACCGGTGTCTGGACCTCCGACGCCCTGCCAATGCTGTATGTGCCGCGTCACTTTTTCGTCAACAACCACATGGGCATCGAGGAAGTGCTCGGCGCTGAAGCCTATGCCGAGATCCTCTACAAGGCCGGCTACAAATCCGCCTGGCACTGGTGTGAAAAGGAAGCCGAATGCCACGGCCTGGAAGGCGTCGCGGTGTTCGAGCACTACATGAAACGCCTGTCGCAGCGCGGCTGGGGCCTGTTCAAGATCCAGGACATCGACCTCGACAAGGGCACCGCCAGCGTCAAGCTCGAGCACTCGGCATTCGTCTATGTCTACGGCAAAGTCGGGCGCAAGGTCGATTACATGTTCACCGGCTGGTTCGCCGGCGCCATGGACCAGATTCTCGAAGCCCGTGGCAGCAAGATCCGTACTGTGGCCGAACAAGTCTACGGAGGCTCCGAAGAGGGCCACGATGACGGCTTGTTCATCGTCAAGCCGTTGTAAGCCGAGGACCGTGCCATGGCTTTCGAAGCAATGTTCCAGCCGATCCAGATCGGCAAACTGACCATCCGCAACCGCGTTCTCAGCACCGCGCACGCCGAGGTCTACGCGACTGACGGTGGCATGACCACCGACCGCTACGTCAAATACTACGAAGAGAAAGCCAAGGGCGGCATCGGCCTGGCGATCTGCGGCGGTTCGTCCGTCGTGGCGATCGACAGCCCGCAGGAATGGTGGAGTTCGGTCAATCTATCCACCGACCGGATCATTCCGCACTTCCAGAATCTGGCCGACGCCATGCACAAGCATGGCGCCAAGATCATGATCCAGATTACTCACATGGGCCGTCGCTCGCGCTGGGACGGTTTCAACTGGCCGACCTTGATGTCGCCCTCGGGCATCCGTGAACCGGTGCACCGCGCCACCTGCAAGACCATCGAGCCGGAAGAGATCTGGCGAGTGATCGGCAACTACGCCCAGGCCGCGCGCCGGGCCAAGGCTGGTGGCCTCGATGGCGTCGAACTGTCGGCCGTGCACCAGCACATGATCGACCAGTTCTGGAGCCCGCGCGTCAACAAGCGCACCGATGAATGGGGCGGCAGCTTCGAAGGGCGGATGAAGTTCGGCCTGGAAGTCCTGAAAGCCGTGCGCGCCGAGGTCGGTGACGACTTCTGCGTGGGCATGCGCCTGTGCGGTGACGAGTTCCACCCGGACGGCTTGTCCCACGAGGACATGAAGCAGATCGCCAAGTATTACGACGACACCGGCATGCTCGATTTCATCGGCGTGGTCGGCTCGGGTTGCGATACGCACAACACCCTGGCCAACGTCATTCCGAACATGAGTTATCCACCGGAGCCGTTCCTGCACCTGGCTGCCGGGATCAAGGAAGTGGTCAAGGTGCCGGTGTTGCACGCGCAGAACATCAAGGACCCGAACCAGGCCACGCGCATCCTTGAAGGCGGTTACGTCGACATGGTCGGCATGACCCGCGCGCACATCGCCGACCCGCACCTTATCGCCAAGATCAAGATGGGCCAGATCGACCAGATCAAGCAGTGCGTCGGCGCCAACTATTGCATCGACCGCCAGTATCAGGGTCTGGACGTGCTGTGCATCCAGAACGCCGCGACCTCCCGTGAATACATGGGCGTGCCGCACATCATCGAGAAATCCACCGGGCCGAAACGCAAAGTGGTGATCGTGGGTGCCGGCCCGGCCGGGATGGAAGCCGCGCGCGTGGCTGCCGAGCGTGGCCACGACGTCACGCTGTTCGAGAAAAAAGACTTCATCGGCGGGCAGATCACCACCGCATCGAAAGCACCGCAGCGTGACCAGATCGCCGGTATCACCCGCTGGTTCCAGCTGGAACTGGCGCGGCTGAAAGTCGATCTGCGCCTGGGCACAGCGGCGGATGCCGACACCATCATGGACCTGCGTCCGGATGTCGTGGTGCTGGCGGTCGGCGGTCATCCTTACCTTGAGCAGAACGAACACTGGGGCGCCGCCGAAGGGCTGGTGGTCAGCAGCTGGGACGTGCTCGACGGCAAGGTTGCGCCGGGCAAGAACGTGCTGGTCTACGACACCATTTGCGAGTTCACCGGCATGTCGGTCGCCGACTTCCTCGCCGACAAGGGCAGCCAGGTCGAGATCGTCACCGACGACATCAAACCGGGCGTGGCCATCGGCGGCACGTCGTTCCCGACCTACTACCGCAGCATGTACCCGAAAGAAGTGATCATGACCGGCGACATGATGCTGGAGAAGGTCTACCGCGAGGGCGACAAGCTAATTGCGGTGCTGGAGAACGAATACACCGGTGCGAAAGAGGAACGGGTGGTCGATCAGGTGGTCGTCGAAAACGGCGTGCGCCCGGACGAGGAAATCTACTACGCCCTCAAGGACGGCTCGCGCAACAAGGGCCAGATCGACGTCGAAGCGCTGTTCGCGATCCAGCCGCAACCTTCGCTGAGCGAGGCGGGCGACGGCTACTTGTTGTTCCGCATCGGCGACTGCGTGGCGCAGCGTAATACCCACGCCGCCATTTACGACGCACTTCGGCTCTGTAAGGATTTTTGACGGCTCAGCTGCAAGCCACAAGCTGCAAGCTGCAAGTAAAAGCACAGCCGATCCATGCTGCTCTTTCTTGCCGCTTGTAGCTTGCAGCTTGCCGCTCGCCAGAGGTGACTCTGATGTTGAACACCCTTCTTCCAATCCTGTTGTTCGCAGCCCTCGGCCTTGCTGTCCTCGGCGCGTTGCGGCGGATGAACATGTGGCGCCGGGGGCGGGCGGCGAAGGTCGATCTGCTCGGCGGTCTGCTGGCCATGCCCAAGCGCTACATGGTCGACCTGCACCACGTCGTCGCGCGGGACAAATACATCGCCAACACCCACGTCGCAACGGCGGGCGGTGCGGTCGCATCGATCGTGCTGGCGATTCTGGTGCACGGTTTTGGCCTGCACAACCGCATCCTCGGCTACGCCTTGCTGCTGATGTCGGCGGTGATGTTCGTCGGCGCGATCTTCATGTACCTGCGCCGGGTCAATCCGCCTGCACGTCTGTCGAAAGGCCCGTGGATGCGCCTGCCGAAAAGCCTGCTGGCGTTCTCCGCGTCGTTTTTTCTGGTGACCCTGCCTGTGGCGGGAATCCTGCCGGAAAACTTCGGCGGCTGGGTGCTCGCCGCCATTCTCGGTGTTGGCGTGCTGTGGGGCGTGTCGGAACTGTTCTTCGGCATGACCTGGGGCGGGCCGATGAAACACGCCTTTGCCGGTGCCCTGCATCTGGCTTGGCACCGCCGTCCGGAACGCTTTGGCGGCGGGCGCTCGACCGGTTTGAAACCGCTGGACCTGAACAATCCCGATGCGCCGCTGGGCGTGGAAAAACCCAAGGATTTCACCTGGAACCAGTTGCTCGGTTTCGACGCCTGCGTGCAGTGCGGCAAGTGCGAAGCAGCGTGCCCGGCCTTCGCCGCCGGCCAGCCGCTGAACCCGAAAAAACTGATTCAGGACATGGTCGTCGGCCTCGCCGGCGGCACTGACGCCAAGTTCGCCGGCAGCCCGTATCCAGGCAAACCGATCGGCGAGCACGGCGGCAATCCGCACCAACCGATCGTCAACGGTCTGGTCGATGCCGAGACCTTGTGGTCGTGCACCACCTGCCGTGCCTGCGTCGAGGAATGCCCGATGATGATCGAGCACGTCGACGCCATCGTCGACATGCGCCGGCATCTGACCCTGGAAAAAGGCGCGACGCCGAACAAGGGTGCCGAAGTTCTCGAAAACCTTATTGCAACCGATAACCCCGGCGGTTTTGCCCCGGGCGGGCGGATGAACTGGGCGGCGGATCTGAATCTCAATCTGCTCAGTGAGAAGAAATCCACCGACGTGCTGTTCTGGGTCGGCGACGGCGCCTTCGACATGCGCAACCAGCGTACCCTGCGTGCGTTCGTCAAAGTGCTGAAAGCGGCCAACATCGACTTCGCCGTGCTCGGCCTTGAAGAACGTGACAGCGGCGATGTGGCGCGGCGTCTCGGCGACGAAGCGACGTTCCAGTTGCTGGCCAAACGCAACATCCAGACGTTGGCCAAATACAGCTTCAACCGCATCGTCACCTGCGATCCGCACAGTTTCCATGTGCTGAAAAACGAGTACGGCGCCTTCGACGGCAACTATCTGGTGCAGCACCACAGCACCTACATGGCCGAGATCATTCAGGCCGGCGCGCTCAACCTCGGTCAGCACAAAGGCAACAGCGTGACTTATCACGATCCATGCTACCTGGGCCGCTACAACGGCGAGTACGAAGCGCCGCGCGAAGTGCTGCGCGCCCTCGGCATCGAAGTCAAAGAGATGCAGCGTTCTGGCTTCCGCTCGCGCTGCTGCGGCGGTGGCGGCGGCGCGCCGATCACTGACATTCCGGGCAAGCAGCGCATCCCCGACATGCGCATGGAAGACATCCGCGAAACCGGCGCCGAACTGGTGGCGGTGGGTTGTCCACAGTGCACGGCGATGCTCGAAGGCGTGGTCGAACCGCGTCCGCTGATCAAGGACATCGCCGAACTGGTCGCCGACGCGTTGCTTGAGGACGCCGCGCCAAGCAAGCCTGCTACGCCGGCCAAACGTGAACCTGCGGAGGTGCACTGATGAGCGACATTATCCGCCGCGACCCGCGCGCCGAATGGATTGCCCGTAACCGTTTGCATCCGCTGCACGCGGCGATGCAACCGGCGCAGCACAGCTGGATGGGGCCCAATGGCGTCATCCGCAAGAATCTGCACGGCATGGGTTTTATCGGCCCCAACGGCATCAAACGGATCGACCGCAGCGGCGCGCAGCAGGGCGGGGCGGTCAAGCGTTCGGCTGCTGTTGAAGTGCAGTTGCCGTTGCATCAGGTACCGGCTCCGGCGTTCTACATCAGCGTGGTGCCGGATATGGTCGGCGGTCGCCTGAGCAGCCACGACCGCGATCTGCTCGGCCTCGCTCACCAACTGGCCGGCACCGATGGTGCGGTGCTTGCTGTGGTGTTCGGCGAGCACAAGGAAAGCGCTTTCGAAACTGCTGGCGTCGATCGCCTGCTGGTGCTGGAAGGCGAGGAATTCAGCGGTTATGCACCGGAGCAGCGGGTGCAGGGCTTGCGCGCTGTGGATAACCAGTTCAATCCGCGTCACTGGTTGCTGCCGGACAGCCGCAGCGGTGGCGGCGAACTCGGCCGGCGCTTTGCTGCGGCACTGGGCGAGCGCCCGGCCACGCGGGTCTGGCAGGTCAAGGATCAGGAGTGCATCGGCCGCGCCGGGGCCGGATTGCAAGATCTGGCGCGTCCAGTGGCGCGGTTGATTCTCGCCGCTGCCGAATGCGCGGAGCCGGTCAGCGAAACCCGTCACGAAGCGTTGCCAGTGGAGTTATCCACAAGCGTCGCGCGCAGCTTGTCGCGAATCGAAGATCTTGGTGCCGTGGCGGTGGATCCGGCAGCGATTCCGATGGCCGAAGCGGAATTCATTTTCTCCGGCGGCAACGGGGTCAAGGACTGGCAGCTGTTTCACGAAACGGCAGCAGCCCTCGGCGCCACCGAAGGCGCTTCGCGGGTTGCAGTGGACGACGGCTTCATGGCGCGGGATCGCCAGGTTGGCGCGTCCGGCACCTGGGTCACCGCGCGGGTCTATGTCGCTGTGGGTATCTCCGGCGCGATCCAGCACCTGCAAGGCATTGGCGCCTGCGACAAGGTGGTGGCGATCAACCTCGATCCGGGTTGCGACATGATCAAGCGTGCCGACCTCTCGGTGATCGGCGAAAGCGCAGAGATTCTGCAAGCGTTGATCGAAGCGGTCGCGGCTTACCGCAACGAAGCCAAGCGCGATGCGGCTTAAGGAAACCCTATGAACACGAACGTTATCAGTCTGGTCTCGATTGGCGCTCACCCGACCTCAGGTCGGCCACGGCGCGCCGATCAGGATGCGCGCGCGGTGGAACTGGGCCTGCAACTGGCTGGGGATAACCTGCAAGTGCTGCACGCCGGTGATGTTGCCGAACCGGCCCTGCGTGCCTATCTGGGCATGGGCCTGGAACAGCTGCATGTGCTGGAACAACCCGCTGGCGCCGATGCCTTGCCGGCGCTGACCGCATACCTGCGCGATGCCGGGGCGCAAGTAGTGCTGACCGGCAGTCAGGCGGAAACCGGCGAAGGTTCGGGGATGTTGCCGTTCCTGCTGGCGGAAGGTCTGGGCTGGCCGCTGGTAGTGGGCCTGGCGCAGGTCGAATCGATCAATGACGGGTCGGCGCTGGTCCTGCAAGCGTTGCCGCGCGGCCAGCGACGCCGCTTGAAGGTGAAGCTGCCGTTTCTGGCCACTGTGGATAACGCCGCACCGAAGCCTCGGCAGAGCGCGTATGGCCCGGCACGACGGGGCGAATTGGCCGCTGATGACGTTGAAGTGATGGAGGACCAATTGTTGGCCGTCGCCACGCTGCAACTGGCCAAGCCACGACCCAAGCGCTTGAAGGTGATCAAGGCCAAGAGCGGCGCCGACCGGATGAAGGCGGCGACGGCCAAGGCCAGTGGCGGCGGGGGGCAGGTTTTGAAGGGTGTAACCGCGCAGGCGGGTGCCGAAGCCATCCTCAAGTTGCTGATCGAAGAAGGCGTCGTGCGCTAAAAGCCCCTCACCCTAGCCCTCTCCCGGAGGGAGAGGGGACCTACGGTGGCGCTCTCAGGTTTGACGTCGACCTGAACGATCAGCGTGAGCTCAGGTTTGGCCAAGCCAAGGTCACCGCACAGGTCGCAGGTCTGTACATTTCTCCATTCCACCTCGGTCGGCTCCCTCTCCCTTCGGGAGAGGGCTGGGGTGAGGGTAGCGGTTTACCCACAATCCCTGTTGGTGGATCTGTGGATAACGTGTTCGCCCCTCCCTACATCCCTCGCCAATCAAGCCATGCAGCCACCCGGTCAAAAAACAACCAGCCTAAGTCACGGGTTTTTCGGGCTTTTTTCCGCTAATAACTCGACAAGTTGCCCCCAATCTCTGTTGGCGCTTCTGTGGATAAGATGTTCGCTATCCGCTGTAGGCCATATGGATCAGGGTCTACACGGGTTTGATCAATTATTGATCAAATGCGCCTTCCTAGCGCCAAGAGCCGTCAACGCGAGGGGTTTTCCCCAGTCATTGGGGTTTTTCCACAGGTGAATCAAAGTTGTCCCCGATCTCTGTTGGCGCTTCTGTGGATAACGTGTTCGCTACCCGCTACAGGCCTTTAAATACGTGGTATGTACGAGGTTGATCAAAAAACGATCGATCGTTTTCAGAAACTGTGATTCAGAATAAGTTACGGTTTTTCTTTGCAAATCAGCAAGATATTTTTTGACTCATCCACAGTTACCCTCATTTGCTGTGGGCGGGTATGTGGATAACTTGTTTGCGGAAGGCTGGAGGGCTTGATGGGTATGGGGGCGGGGGTGGTTGATCGGAAATTGATCAATCAGACTTGTGATGTAGGTAAGGACGCCTTCGCGAGCAGGCTCGCTCCCACAGGGGAATGCATTCCACCTGTAGGAGCCGCCGCAGGCTTCGATGTTTTGCTCCTGATCAGCCCTGAACCGGTACACCTTTGAGGTAAGGCGCAGGCTCGGCCCCGAGGTTGTTCAACATCCGCTCGCTGTACCAGTCGACGAAGTTGACCACGCCAAATTCATAGGTCTTCGAGTAAGGCCCCGGCTGGTAAGCGGTGGAGTTGATCCCGCGCTGGTTTTCCTCAGCCAGACGCCGGTCCTGATCGTTGGTCGCGTCCCACACCTGGCGCATGCGCTCGACGTCGTAATCGACACCTTCCACCGCATCCTTGTGCACCAGCCACTTGGTGGTGACCATGGTTTCCTGGGCGCTGATCGGCCACACGGTGAAGACGATGATGTGATCGCCCATGCAGTGGTTCCACGAATGCGGCAGGTGCAGGATGCGCATCGAGCCCAGGTCCGGGTTCTTGATCCGGCCCATCAGTTTCGCGCAGCCTTGCTTGCCGTCGAGGGTCATCGACACGGTGCCCTTGAGCAGCGGCATGCGCACGATACGGTTGCGCAAGCCGAAACTGGCGTGGGCGTAAGGGATCTTTTCCGCTTCCCAGGCAGCGGCGGAGGCGGCGACGTGATCCTTGAACGCCTGATCGGCGCGCGGGTCGGTGACGTCGTCCCACTCCAGCAGGGTTTTCAACAGTTCCGGGTGCGATGCGTTGCAGTGGTAGCACTCGCGGTTGTTTTCCAGCACCAGTTTCCAGTTGGCCTTTTCCATCAAGGTGGTGGTGATCGCCACCTTGGTGTTCTCCATGTCGTACGGTTCCATGTAATGGTTGAGCGTCGACAGGAAGTCATCGATGGCCGGCGGGTTCTCCGCCAGGCTGATGAAGATGTAACCGCCAGCGGTTTTCACATTTACTGGTTTGAGACCGTACTGCTTCATGTCGAAGTCGGCGCCCATCTCGGTGCCGGCGAACAGCAGGCGACCGTCCAGTTCGTAGGTCCACTGGTGGTAATGGCAGACCAGTTTGGCGACTTTGCCTTTTTCACTGGTGCACAGGCGCGAGCCACGGTGACGGCAGACGTTGTGGAACGCGTGCACCACGCCCTCGGCGCCGCGAATGACGATGATCGGGTTCTTGCCGACCTGCAGGGTCAAGTAGTTGCCCTTGGCCGGGATCTCGCAGGTCATGCCGGCGATCAACCATTCCTTCTGGAAGATCTCCTGCATGTCGATATCGAACAGGCGCTCGTCGCTGTAGAACGGTTGCGGCAGGGAAAAGGTGCGCTCGCGCTCCTGGAGCATTTGTGCGGTGGCCTTGCGTGCGGGTTCCAGCGGATCGCCCAGGCTGATTTTTGCGGTGACGTCCATCGATGTAATCCTCATGGCCCTCTGCGTGGCCGGCGAAAGTGGCTGATCAGGTGTGCTGCAAAACGGTTGCTACGCAAGGTGTAAAGAAGTCGTCTTGTGTTGGGGCGAGTGTGGGGCCGGCGCTGGGGGGAACCTTATCCATGCGCGACATGGCGCAATCTGTTCCCGACGCGCAAGCCCCGGTGTTCAAGGGCTGGTCGCGATAAGTATGTCAATGTCGCGGATAGGTAAACGCACGGTCTGCGCTATACGCAGAATCGCCGACAAGAGGCCGACAGTCGGCCGTGGAGAACAGCATGTCCAACAGCTTCCTGAATCCGGTCACCACCCAGACCTGGGCCAATGGCCGACACATTGTCCGTTGCGTCAAAGTCATCCAGGAAACCTGGGATGTGCGCACTTTCTGCTTTATGGCCGACCAGCCGATCCTGTTCTTCTTCAAGCCGGGGCAGTTCGTCACCCTGGAGCTGGAAATCGAAGGCCAGCCGATCATGCGCTCGTACACCATTTCCAGCTCGCCGTCGGTGCCGTACAGCTTTTCGGTGACGATCAAACGCGTGCCGGGCGGCAAGGTCTCGAACTGGTTGCACGACACTTTGCATGAAGGTCAGGAGCTGGCGGTGCACGGCCCGGTCGGGCTGTTCAACGCGATCGACTTCCCGAGCCCGAAGGTTCTGTATTTGAGCGGCGGCGTCGGCATCACCCCGTGCATGTCGATGGCGCGCTGGTTCTACGACACCAACGCCAACGTCGACATGACCTTCGTGCACAGCGCGCGCTCGCCGAAAGACATCATTTACCACCGCGAACTCGAGCACATGGCGTCGCGGATCGACAACTTCAGCCTGCACCTGATCTGCGAAAAGCACGGCCTCGGTGAGCCATGGGCCGGTTATCGCGGTTACCTGAATCACAAGATGCTCGAACTGATGGTCCCGGACTTCCTCGAACGCGAAGTGTTCTGCTGCGGCCCGACGCCGTACATGACCGCGGTCAAACGCCTGCTGGAAGCGGCCGGCTACGACATGTCGCGCTATCACGAAGAATCCTTCGGCGCCACGCCACCCGAGGCCCGCGCCGACGCGGTGGAACAGGCCGAACAAGCCGCCGATGCGCCAGAAATCGACGCCGCGGATCTGCACCAGGTCGAATTCACCGCCTCCGGCAAAAGCATTCGCGTGGCCCCGGGCGAAACCGTCCACGCGGCAGCCGCCAAACTCGGCCTGATGATTCCGAAAGCTTGTGGCATGGGTATCTGCGGGACCTGCAAAGTGCTGAAACTGGGCGGCGAAGTGGAGATGGAGCACAACGGTGGGATTACCGAGGAAGACGAGGCGGAAGGATTTATCCTGTCGTGCTGCAGCGTGCCGAAGGGGGATGTGCGGATTGAGTTTTAATGAAGAAAAGTAAAGGCTTCCTAATTGCCATGACGGACAAGTCATGGCAGTTGTTTATCGATGTTGTATCTGTGTGAAGTTCTACCGCTTTTACGCGCCAGAGCTACCGGACGGGGTGTCCAAAAAACGACGCGCTGAAATAAAGCAGTGGAGTTGTGACGAAGCTGAAAATCAAGACGCGATCAAATGGCTTTGTATTGAAATGTTTGCCTTGGTCTCCAATGATGATTGAAAAAGTCATCATCAAAACCGCGAGCATAAACATTGCTGACAAGGGGGCTGCTATTTCCAATCCGTTAAATTCGTACCACTGGGTTTTTCTCTGAATTCTGTAAGGTAATTGAATGCTCTGTTTGTAAATTGCGCGAGCAGCAACGATAAACAAGCATAGGGTCGTCAGGTCGCATATTAGAAGTCCACGCCTTCTCGGTGTAAGGGCAAACCATCTTCTTGGCTGCGGCAGGCGTTTTTCAAACCTGCTGCCACAAGCATGACATTTGAACAGCGTCTTTTTATTTTTGGCGCTGCATGTTTTGCATATTTTTGTTCGTGGTTTCATAAAGAAAGACGCTATTTGGTTCTGCTTGGAGTGTTCGCTGGTTTTATCTTGGGAAATGTTTGGTCAGGCGACTTATCGAGTATCTTGGTAAATTATCTCAGCAGCATCTTCGCCCATTGTTTCGCCTATTATTACCGCTGCAAGAGTTCCGACGCCCACCGCTACTGCACCGCAGACCAGGGTGCCAACTCCTCCTGTCGGAACGCCTATTCCCAGACAGATTTTCGCTGCTACTGGCGCGGTCAAGATGCGACTGCTGATTGCTCCTCCAACCATGCCACCCATAAAGCTTCCGGTTTCCGTGAATTTCACCTTTTCACACGCCTAGGTATTCCCATGCAGGCACACATCCTGCACCTTCAAGGCCGAGGCGCCACCGCCTACTGCTGTGCCGATCCAGCCACCATATTTGACGTACTGTGACGCTTGGCTGATAGCCCGAATATGCGTGGCATACCCCGGGTTTTGGCCGACGCCGCCAGCCTTTCTCCAACGATGCACTAGGTGAGGATGATCGATGCCGAGAGCGGTCTTGAGGCTCGGGTGATCCGGGAGACCAATGCTTTGCCGCGTGAACTGGTTGAGATTGACGTCCAGTTTTTTCAGCAACTGCGCACGTTGTTTTTTGAACTGCTTCGAGTTCAGGCTGCCTTTTACGTCCAGCGTTTGAACATGCAACTCCTAAATATCTGCGAGAACATTTTTTATGCCATCCAGATGATTGGCTGCCATGGCCGTGAACTTTTGATTCATAGGCGAGTGCGGTCTGGATCACGCCGTAGTGCTGCGCCATGAAATCCGCTTCTTCCACGGTCAGCGGTTCCAGCGTCGCACTGACGAAACGCGCGGTCTGCATCAGCAATGCTTCCTCGTATGTGCATTGCTGATTGTCAGGGTCGCTCAGCACGATCATCGAACCGGCTTTAATCATGTCCGGGGTCGGATTCAAACTTCTGAATCTGGCGATGACATTCGGGTTTGCGGAGGGGAGCAGTTGTGCCTCAAGCTTCTCGACGACAATGCTTTTCGGCACGATGTAAAAACCCGGCTCCGATGGGGCCGGACGATCTTGCGGCCAGTGCTCGCTGGGGAAGAACTTCAAGTCGTTGACGGGCTGAGGGCTGCGCGCGGTGCTGCTGTTATTAACGCGCGCCACCCTGAGGTTCTGCTGATGAATCGCGCGCAGCAACCTGTCTGGATCGGAGCGCGAGGCAGGCTGCCTGAGCATCGATAACGAGCGTTTTTTCACCCCTTCAGGAACGGCACCTTTGGTGCCGCGTACCAGAACTCTGGATTGGTTCAGAAGATGACGCTGTTCCTGTGCAAAGGCGTCAAGGCCCATGTCCGCTGAAAGGCGGCCGCTGGCGACATCATCGACAATGCCCTTGGCGAAGCGCGCGACCTCCTGATTGAACTGCACGCGCGCACTGCCGAATGCCAGATGACGTGAGCCGACTGTATGTGCCTGTGCGAGCAGCTTGCCGGCAACGTGTCGAACGTAGCTGAGACCATGGCGCCGATCGCTCAACCTTCTTCGCCCCACGAGGCATGGCCGCTGGTCCCGGCGAGGTGATGCACCCAGCTGATGCCACGATAACGAATGGCGACCTGCTCCTGAGGTTCCGCGTCGTTGTGCAGAATGACGTGGGGCATATCCAGGTTCAGTTCGGTGAGCACCGCGCCGTCGATCGAGACAGAAAAGTATTTTTCCTGCTGACCCTGAGGGGAGGT
Organism: Pseudomonas mercuritolerans; assembly: GCF_025706525.1. Taxonomy (NCBI): domain Bacteria; kingdom Pseudomonadati; phylum Pseudomonadota; class Gammaproteobacteria; order Pseudomonadales; family Pseudomonadaceae; genus Pseudomonas; species Pseudomonas mercuritolerans. The sequence goes on along the minus strand of NZ_JAMSHA010000002.1, from coordinate 127,113 downwards.
TCGGTAGAAGTTGATCTTGCAGTCGATCTCTTCACGGTTGGCCAGTGCCTGGGCGAGCAGCGGTGAAGATTTGTCGACGACTTTGGTGACAATGACCGGCGCGTGGGTGGCTCGGTGAGAGTTGTCGAGGTTGGCGAGGTTGTGGCTGTACGACAGCACCATGATTTCATCGGTGTGTGCCGCCTGATATCTGTTGCCGACCGAATCAGGCGTTGAGCAGCCTGCCGAAATCAGCCCTTGGGTCTTGCCCGTGATCGTCATGTAGCCGGGAATTGCCATCGCGTGCGCTCCTTGAATCGGGAGCGGGCAGTCTATGGCGGGATTTTCGTGCTTTCTGTAGGCCTTGGTGTAGTCCGATTCTGAAAATGCAGGTCTGCGACGCGCAGCCTCTGGGTTGCATTCCCGTGCTGAGCATGGGAATGCAACTAGGGAGCGGAATCAGGCCGACATCACTTCGCGAATATCGCGCGCCAGTTCGCGCACGCGCTCTTCTTCGGTGTCCCAGGAGCACATGAAACGTGCGCCGCCCTTGCCGATGAAGGTGTAGAAACGCCAGTTCTTTGCAGTCAACGCAGCGATGGCCGGCTCGGACAGTTGCAGGAACACGCCGTTGGCCTGCACCGGGAACATCAGTTCGACGCCGGGAATGTCGCTGACCAGTTCTGCCAGCAGTTGCGCGCAGTGGTTGGCGTGGCGGGCGTATTTGAGCCAGGCGTCGTTTTCCAGAATGCCGACCCACGGTGCCGACAAAAAGCGCATCTTCGATGCCAGTTGCCCGGCCTGCTTGCAGCGGTAGTCGAAGTCTTCGGCCAGTTTGTGGTTGAAGAACAGGATCGCTTCACCCACCGCCATGCCGTTCTTCGTGCCGCCGAAGCACAGCACATCAACGCCGGCCTTCCAGGTGAGGTCAGCGGGCGAGCAGCCGAGGAATGCGCAGGCGTTGGAGAACCGCGCGCCGTCCATGTGCAGGTGCAGGCCCAGTTCCTTGCAGGTTGCGCTGATGGCGCGGACTTCTTCCGGGGTGTAGACGCTGCCGACTTCAGTAGCTTGAGTCAGGGTCACCACGCGCGGTTTCGGGTAGTGGATGTCCTGACGCTTGAGCGCGACTTCGCGGATCGATTGCGGGGTGATCTTGCCGTTTTCAGTGCCGGCGATCAGCAGCTTCGAGCCGTTGGAGAAGAATTCCGGAGCGCCGCATTCGTCGGTTTCGACGTGGGCGGTTTCCGAGCAGATCACGCTGTGGTAACTCTGGCACAGCGACGACAGCGCCAGCGAGTTGGCGGCGGTGCCGTTGAAGGCGAAGAACACTTCGCAGTCGGTTTCGAACAGTTTGCGGAAATGATCGGCCGCGCGGGCGGTCCATTCATCGTCGCCGTAAGCGCGCTGGTGGCCGTGGTTGGCCTGTTCCATGGCAGCCCAGGCTTCCGGGCAGATCCCGGAATAGTTGTCGCTGGCGAATTGTTGGCTCTTGTCGGTCATGGCCGGCTTCCGTAATCGAGACTCTTGTGAAGGCTCGTGGTCAATGAGGATGCGCACTTTACCGAAGATCTTCCGGGGAGCACATGCGATGTCGGGTGGGGAAAATTACCAGTTTATGGGCCGATTATGCACCTGAGCCAACGCGACGGTGCCCTGGATCTGCTCAAGTGGCTGGCGCTGCTGAGCATGTTGCTCGATCACCTGCGATATGTCGGCTTCTCCGCCGACTGGCTGTATGTGCCGGGGCGCCTGGCGTTTCCATGGTTTTGCCTGGCGATGGCGGCGAATCTGGCACGAGACGGTTCGCGCAAGATGGAATGGCGCTATCTGGGCTGGCTGTTGCTGTTCAGTGCAATCAGCGAAATTCCTTATCGCTTTTATATCCCCGACCCTGACACGTTCAACGTGATGCCGACGCTGGCGCTGGGCTTGCTGGTGGCGCGCGGCTGGCAGGACTCAGCGTCGGTGCCACGGTTGCTCGCGCTGGCCGCGCTGGTGGTTGCGGCGGCTTTTTCAGAACGACTGATGTTCGGTTTCTTCGGCGTATTGTTGCCATTGGCGATGCTGGTGGTGTTCCGCCGACCCTGGTATTTCAGCCTGTTGCCGGGGCTGGTGTGTCTGGCGGCGAACCAATGGCAGGTGCTGCTTGAATCGGCGCGCTTCGGCAACAGCGTGGCGATGCTTGGTCTGGCGACGTGTGTGTTTGCGCCGATGCTCGGAATGTTCTTGTTGCGACATGGGCGACATCTGCAGCCACCACCGATGCGGCGCTGGGCGTATGCGCTGTATCCCGCGCATTTCCTCCTGCTGCTTGCCATCCGCCAAATCATCGCCTGACCCCTGTGGGAGCGAGCCGGCTCCGGGCGGCGTTCCGACGAAAGCGGTCTGCCAGCCAACTTCTATGTCGGATGTGCCGGCATCTTCGCGAGCAGGCTCGCTCCCACAGGGGATCTGCGGCGTTTCGAAGAGGTCATTTCCAGCCATGTCGTAAACGCACCTTTGCGTGGCGTCCGCAGGCATTTGAGCTGTCTGCACCGGCCATACCATCGCATCAAAGGGCACTGCCATCGTTGCCAGTGCCTTACCGAGACGAATGGCGCACAGATGCCGCTGGGAGAGACGCGATGTTCAGCAAGCAAGACCAGATCCAGGGTTACGACGATGCACTGCTGGCGGCGATGAATGCCGAGGAGCAACGTCAGGAAGATCACATCGAGCTGATCGCGTCGGAGAACTACACCAGCAAGCGCGTCATGCAGGCGCAGGGCAGCGGCCTGACCAACAAATACGCCGAAGGCTATCCGGGCAAGCGCTACTACGGTGGCTGCGAGCATGTGGACAAAGTCGAAGCACTGGCCATCGAACGCGCCAAGCAACTGTTCGGCGCCGACTACGCCAACGTCCAGCCGCACTCCGGCTCCTCGGCCAACAGCGCCGTGTACCTGGCGTTGATCCAGCCGGGTGACACCATCCTCGGCATGAGTCTGGCCCACGGCGGTCACCTGACCCACGGCGCGAAAGTGTCGTCCTCGGGCAAGCTCTACAACGCCGTGCAGTACGGCATCAACACCGACACCGGGCTGATCGACTACGACGAAGTCGAGCGTCTGGCGGTCGAGTGCAAACCGAAAATGATCGTTGCCGGTTTCTCTGCTTACTCGAAAACTCTGGACTTCCCGCGCTTCCGTCAGATCGCCGACAAGGTCGGTGCGCTGCTGTTCGTCGACATGGCTCACGTCGCCGGTCTGGTCGCTGCTGGCCTGTATCCGAACCCGCTGCCGTACGCCGATGTGGTCACCACCACTACGCACAAAACCCTGCGCGGTCCGCGTGGCGGGCTGATCCTGGCCAAGTCCAACGAAGAAATCGAGAAGAAGCTCAACGCCGCCGTTTTCCCCGGTGCTCAGGGCGGCCCGCTGATGCACGTCATCGCCGGTAAAGCGGTGTGCTTCAAGGAAGCGCTGGAGCCTGGCTTCAAGGCTTATCAGCAACAAGTGATCGACAATGCTCAGGCGATGGCCAGCGTGTTCATCAAGCGTGGTTACGATGTGGTCTCCGGCGGCACCGACAACCATCTGTTCCTGGTCAGCCTGATCCGTCAGGGCCTGACCGGCAAGGACGCCGATGCCGCGCTGGGCCGTGCCCACATCACGGTGAACAAGAATGCCGTGCCGAACGATCCGCAGTCGCCGTTCGTGACCTCGGGCCTGCGCATCGGCACCCCGGCGGTGACCACGCGCGGCTTCAAGGTCAGCCAGTGCGAAACCCTCGCCGGCTGGATCTGCGACATCCTCGACAACCTCGGCGACGCCGATGTCGAGGCCAATGTCGCCCAGCAGGTCTCGGCCCTGTGCGCAGACTTCCCGGTTTATCGCTGAGTCGGTTTTGGAGTAATGACTATGCAACGCTATTCCGGCTTCGGCCTGTTCAAACACTCGCTCAGCCACCACGAAAACTGGCAGCGCATGTGGCGCACGCCCACCCCGAAAAAAGTCTACGACGTGGTCATCGTCGGCGGCGGCGGGCACGGCCTGGCGACCGCCTATTACCTGGCGAAAGAACACGGCATCACCAACGTCGCCGTGGTCGAGAAAGGCTGGCTGGGCGGCGGTAACACCGCGCGCAACACCACCATCGTGCGTTCCAACTACCTGTGGGACGAGTCGGCGCACCTCTACGAACACGCGATGAAATTGTGGGAAGGCCTGTCGCAGGATCTCAACTACAACGTGATGTTCTCCCAGCGTGGCGTCTACAACCTGTGCCACACCCTGCAGGACATCCGTGATTCCGAGCGTCGGGTCAGCGCCAACCGCCTCAACGGCGTCGACGGCGAACTGCTCGACGCCAAGCAGGTTGCGGACGAGATTCCGTACCTGGACTGCTCGAAGAACACCCGTTACCCGATCATGGGCGCAACCGTGCAGCGTCGCGGCGGCGTCGCCCGACACGATGCCGTGGCCTGGGGCTTTGCCCGTGCCGCCGATGCCTTGGGCGTGGACCTGATCCAGCAGACCGAAGTGATCGGTTTCCGCAAGGAAAACGGCGTGTGCATCGGCGTCGAAACCAACAAGGGTTTCATCGGCGCCAAGCGCGTCGGCGTGGTCACGGCCGGTAACTCCGGGCACATGGCCAAGCTTGCCGGTTTCCGCCTGCCGATCGAATCCCACCCGCTGCAAGCGCTGGTGTCCGAGCCGATCAAGCCGATTATCGACAGCGTGATCATGTCCAACGCCGTACACGGTTACATCAGCCAGTCCGACAAGGGCGACCTGGTGATCGGCGCCGGTATCGACGGCTACAACGGCTACGGCCAGCGTGGTTCGTACCCGGTGATCGAACACACCATCCAGGCCATCGTCGAGATGTTCCCGGTGCTCTCGCGGGTACGCATGAACCGCCAGTGGGGCGGCATCGTCGACACCACCCCGGACGCTTGCCCGATCATCTCGAAAACGCCGGTACCGAACATGTTCTTCAACTGCGGTTGGGGCACCGGTGGCTTCAAGGCTACACCCGGCTCGGGCAACGTGTTTGCCGCGAGTCTGGCCAAGGGTGAAATGCACCCATTGGCTGCACCTTTCTCCATCGACCGTTTCCACAACGGTGCGTTGATCGATGAACACGGCGCTGCTGCGGTTGCCCACTAACAGGAGAAATCCCCATGTTGCATATCTTCTGTCCTCACTGCGGCGAACTGCGCTCTGAAGAGGAATTCCACGCATCCGGTCAGGCGCACATCCCGCGTCCGCTGGATCCGAACGCCTGCACCGATGAAGAGTGGGGCGACTACATGTTCTTCCGCGATAACCCGCGCGGTCTGCATCACGAGCTGTGGGACCACGTTGCCGGTTGCCGCCAGTACTTCAACGTCACTCGCGATACCGTGACCTACGAGATTCTCGAGAGCTACAAGATCGGCGAGAAGCCGCAATTCACCGACAAGGCTGGCACTGCGAAAACAGCCACGACGGCGCTGGGAGAGAAGGTATGAGCCAGACCAATCGCCTGTCCAACGGTGGACGGATCGACCGCAACAAAGTGCTGAGCTTCACCTTCAACGGCCAGACCTACAAAGGCTACGAAGGCGACTCGCTGGCCGCCGCCCTGATTGCCAACGGCGTCGACATCATCGGCCGCAGCTTCAAGTATTCGCGTCCTCGCGGCATCTTCGCCGCCGGTTCCGAAGAGCCGAACGCGGTGCTGCAGATCGGTGCTACCGAAGCTACGCAGATTCCCAACGTGCGCGCCACGCAACAGGCGTTGTATCAGGGCCTGGTCGCCACCAGTACCAACGGCTGGCCGAGCGTCAACAACGACATGATGGGGATTCTCGGCAAGGTCGGCGGCAAGCTGATGCCGCCGGGTTTCTACTACAAAACCTTCATGTACCCGCAATCGTTCTGGATGACTTACGAGAAGTACATCCGCAAGGCTGCCGGCCTTGGCCGCTCGCCGACCGAGAACGATCCGGACACCTACGACTACATGAACCAGCACTGCGACGTGCTGATCGTCGGTGCCGGCCCGGCCGGTCTCGCCGCTGCCCTGGCCGCTGCGCGCAGCGGTGCCCGCGTGATTCTGGCCGATGAGCAGGAAGAGTTCGGCGGCAGCCTGCTCGACTCGCGCGAAAGCCTCGACGGCAAACCGGCGATGGAATGGGTCGCCAGTGTCATCGCTGAATTGAAGAACACCCCGGACGTGCTGTTGTTGCCGCGCGCCACGGTCAATGGTTACCACGACCACAACTTCCTGACCATTCACGAACGCCTCACCGATCACCTCGGTGACCGCGCGCCGATCGGTCAGGTGCGGCAGCGCATCCACCGGGTCCGCGCCAAGCGCGTGGTGCTGGCGACCGGCGCCCACGAGCGTCCGCTGGTCTACGGCAACAACGATGTGCCGGGCAACATGCTCGCTGGCGCGGTGTCGACTTACGTGCGTCGTTATGGCGTAGCGCCGGGCAAAAAACTGGTGCTGTCGACCAACAACGATCACGCCTATCGTGTCGCTCTGGATTGGCTCGATGCCAGTCTGCAAGTCGTCGCCATCGCTGACGCCCGCAGCAATCCGCGCGGTGCATTGGTCGAAGAAGCGCGCGCCAAAGGCATTCGCATCCTCACCGGCAGCGCGGTCATTGAAGTGCGTGGCAGCAAGCGTGTCAGCGCTGCCCGCGTCGCTGCGATTGACGTCAAAGCACACGCTGTGACTAGCCCAGGCGAGTGGCTCGACTGCGACCTGGTTGCCAGTTCCGGCGGCTACAGCCCAGTGGTTCACTTGGCGTCGCACTTGGGCGGCAAACCGGTCTGGCGTGAAGACATTCTCGGTTTCGTACCGGGCGAAGCGCCGCAGAAACGTGTGTGCGTCGGTGGCATCAATGGCGTCTACGCGCTCGGCGATTCGCTGGCCGACGGTTTCGAAGGTGGCGTGCGCGCTGCTGCTGAAGCCGGTTTCCAGACCGTTGAAGGCGTGTTGCCGAAAGCCTTGAGCCGTCTCGAAGAGCCGACTCTGGCGCTGTTCCAGGTGCCGCACGAGAAGAACTCGGCGCGAGCACCGAAGCAATTCGTCGACTTCCAGAACGACGTCACCGCCGGTGGCATCGAACTGGCGACCCGCGAAGGTTTCGAGTCGGTCGAGCACGTCAAACGCTACACCGCGCTGGGCTTCGGCACCGATCAGGGCAAGCTCGGCAACGTCAACGGTCTGGCCATTGCCGCCCGTTCGCTGAACGTGACCATCCCGCAGATGGGCACCACCATGTTCCGTCCGAACTACACGCCGGTGACCTTCGGCGCCGTGGCCGGCCGGCATTGCGGGCACATCTTCGAACCGGTGCGCTACACCGCACTGCACGCCTGGCACGTGAAGAACGGCGCCGAGTTTGAAGATGTCGGTCAGTGGAAGCGTCCCTGGTACTTCCCGAAAAACGGTGAAGACCTGCACGCGGCGGTCAAGCGCGAATGCAAAGCCGTGCGCGACAGCGTCGGCCTGCTCGATGCTTCGACCCTCGGCAAGATCGACATCCAAGGCCCGGATGCCCGCGAGTTCCTCAACCGCGTGTACACCAACGCCTGGACCAAGCTCGATGTGGGCAAGGCGCGCTACGGTCTGATGTGCAAGGAAGACGGCATGGTCTTCGACGACGGGGTGACCGCGTGTCTGGCCGACAACCATTTCGTCATGACCACCACCACCGGCGGCGCCGCGCGCGTACTGCAGTGGCTGGAGCTGTACCACCAGACCGAATGGCCGGAGCTGAAGGTGTACTTCACGTCGGTCACCGACCACTGGGCGACCATGACCCTGTCCGGGCCGAACAGCCGCAAGCTGCTCAGCGCCGTGACCGACATCGATCTGAGCAACGAAGCGTTCCCGTTCATGACCTGGAAAGAAGGTCTGGTCGGCGATGTGCCGGCGCGGGTGTTCCGTATCTCGTTCACCGGTGAGCTGTCGTACGAAGTCAACGTGCAGGCCGATTATGCGATGGGCGTGCTGGAGAAAATCGTCGAGGCCGGCAAGCAGTACAACCTGACGCCGTACGGCACCGAAACCATGCACGTGCTGCGGGCCGAGAAGGGCTTCATCATCGTCGGCCAGGACACCGACGGCTCGATGACCCCGGATGACCTGAACATGGGCTGGTGTGTGGGTCGCACCAAACCGTTCTCGTGGATCGGCCAGCGCGGCATGAACCGCGAAGATTGCGTGAAAGACCAGCGCAAACAACTGGTGGGCCTCAAGCCGATCGATCCGACCAAGTGGCTGCCGGAAGGTGCGCAGCTGGTGTTCAACACCAAGCAGGCGATCCCGATGACCATGGTCGGCCACGTGACCTCCAGCTACGCGCACAACTCCCTCGGTTATTCGTTTGCCATGGGTGTGGTCAAGGGCGGTCTCAAGCGCATGGGCGAGCGGGTGTTCGCACCGCTGGCCGATGGCAGCGTGATCGAAGCGGAGATCGTGTCTTCGGTGTTCTTCGATCCGAAGGGTGATCGCCAGAACATCTGACAACCTCGGGAGCGGTGGGCGGGCGGCTATTCGCGAGCAGGCTCGCTCCCACATTCGATCGCGTTCCCCTGTGGGAGCGAGCCTGCTCGCGAAGGCGGCGGCACAGCAACCACAGGAACCAACAGAATTCAGAAGGTGCTTTATGACCACAGCCAATGTTTACCAGCAACGCCCGACCACCGGCGCCCGTGCCGAGTCGTCGCTGCACCATGCCGACCTCGCCAGCCTGGTCGGCAAGGGCCGCAAGAACGCCGGCGTGATCGTGCGGGAAAAGAAACTCCTCGGCCACCTGACCATTCGTGGCGATGGCCACGATGCAGCCTTCGCGGCCGGTGTGCACAAAGCGTTGGGCATTGAATTGCCCGGCGCGCTGAGCGTGATCGTCAAAGGCGAAACCAGCCTGCAATGGATGGGCCCGGACGAGTGGCTGCTGATCGTGCCAAGCGGCGAAGAATTCGCCGCCGAGCAGAAACTGCGTGAAGCGCTGGGCGATCTGCACATCGCCATCGCCATCGTCAACGTCAGCGGCGGCCAGCAGATTCTCGAACTGAGCGGGCCGAACGTGCGTCAGGTGCTGATGAAGTCCACCAGCTATGACGTGCACCCGAACAACTTTCCGGTCGGTAAAGCGGTGGGCACGGTGTTCGCCAAGTCGCAGCTGATGATTCGCCATACCGCCGAAGACACTTGGGAGCTGCTGATCCGTCGCAGCTTCTCGGATTACTGGTGGTTGTGGTTGCAGGATGCTTCGGCCGAGTACGGGTTGAGCGTTCAGGCCTGAAAAAGATCAAGAGCCACCCCCTCACCCCAGCCCTCTCCCCCAGGGGGGAGAGGGGGGAAAGGGAGCAGATTTGTGTGTTTTTCGAGCCTGAGTTCGCCGCGATATTTCAGGTCGGCGTAGCTCGAAAGAACACCTCGGTCAGTCCCCTCTCCCTCTGGGAGAGGGCTAGGGTGAGGGAAAAACCTGACACCCCGCACAACGAACAGGAGTCACCGCACCATGAGCCGCGCCCCAGACACATGGATTCTGACCGCCGACTGCCCCAGCGTCCTCGGCACGGTGGACGCGGTCACGCGTTTTCTGTTCGAGCAGGGCTGTTATGTCACCGAGCACCACTCGTTCGATGACCGCCTCTCGGGGCGCTTCTTCATCCGCGTGGAATTCCGTCAGCCTGATGGTTTCGACGAACAATCTTTCCGCGCAGGTTTGGCCGAGCGCGGAGCGGCGTTCGGCATGCTCTTCGAGCTGACCGCGCCGAACTACCGGCCGAAAGTGGTGATCATGGTGTCCAAGGCCGATCACTGCCTCAACGACTTGCTCTATCGCCAGCGCATCGGCCAGTTGTCGATGGACGTGGCGGCGGTGGTGTCCAACCATCCGGATCTCAAGCCGTTGGCCGACTGGCACCAGATTCCCTACTACCATTTCCCTCTCGACCCCAATGACAAACCGGCGCAGGAGCGTCAGGTCTGGCAGGTGATTGAAGAGGCCGGTGCCGAATTGGTGATCCTCGCCCGCTACATGCAGGTGCTGTCGCCGGAGCTGTGCCGCAAGCTCGACGGCAAGGCGATCAACATTCATCACTCGCTGTTGCCGGGCTTCAAGGGCGCCAAGCCTTATCACCAGGCCTACAACAAAGGCGTGAAACTGGTGGGCGCGACGGCGCATTACATCAACAACGATCTCGATGAAGGGCCGATCATCGCCCAGGGCGTCGAGGCGGTGGATCACAGTCATTACCCCGAGGACCTGATTGCCAAGGGGCGCGATATCGAAGGCCTGACGCTGGCGCGGGCGGTTGGGTATCACATCGAAAGACGAGTTTTTTTGAACGCCAACAGAACCGTCGTTCTCTAGATCGCCAAAAGATCGCAGCCTTCGGCAGCTCCTACAGGGGGATGCGATCCATGTAGGAGCTGCCGAAGGCTGCGATCTTTTGATTTACCGAGCACTCAACGCGCTGCCCAACCCGGGCAACGCGGTTCCATAAAAACAACAGCGAGGTGAAAGCATGTCTGGCAATCGTGGTGTGGTGTATCTCGGCGCTGGCAAGGTCGAAGTACAGAAAATCGACTATCCGAAAATGCAAGACCCGCGCGGTCGCAAGATCGAGCACGGGGTCATTCTCAAAGTGGTTTCCACCAACATCTGCGGCTCCGACCAGCACATGGTGCGCGGCCGGACCACGGCGCAGACCGGTCTGGTACTGGGCCACGAGATCACCGGCGAGGTGATCGAAAAGGGCTCCGACGTCGAAAACCTGAAGATCGGCGATCTGGTCTCCGTTCCGTTCAACGTAGCTTGCGGGCGCTGCCGTTCCTGCAAGGAGCAACACACCGGCGTCTGCCTGACCGTCAACCCGGCCCGTGCCGGCGGCGCATACGGTTACGTCGACATGGGCGACTGGACCGGTGGCCAGGCTGAATACGTGCTGGTGCCGTACGCCGACTTCAACCTGCTGAAACTGCCGGATCGCGACAAGGCCATGGAGAAAATCCGCGACCTGACCTGCCTCTCCGACATCCTCCCGACCGGTTACCACGGCGCCGTCACTGCCGGCGTTGGCCCGGGCAGCTCCGTGTACATCGCCGGCGCCGGTCCGGTCGGTCTGGCCGCTGCCGCTTCCGCACGTTTGCTTGGTGCTGCGGTGGTGATTGTCGGCGACGTCAATACCATCCGCCTGGCCCACGCCAAGGCCCAGGGTTTTGAGGTCGTCGACCTGTCCAAGGACACCCCGCTGCACGAACAGATCGCTGCACTGCTGGGCGAGCCGGAAGTGGACTGCGCGGTGGACTGCGTTGGCTTTGAAGCACGCGGCCACGGCCACGACGGCGTCAAGGCCGAAGCCCCGGCCACGGTGCTCAACTCACTGATGGGTGTAGTGCGCGTTGCCGGCAAGATCGGTATCCCGGGCCTGTACGTCACCGAAGATCCGGGCGCCGTCGACGCCGCCGCAAAAATGGGCAGCCTGAGCATCCGCTTCGGCCTGGGCTGGGCCAAATCCCACAGCTTCCACACCGGCCAGACTCCAGTCATGAAGTACAACCGCCAGTTGATGCAGGCGATCATGTGGGATCGCATCAACATCGCTGAAGTGGTCGGCGTGCAAGTGATCAGCCTCGATCAGGCGCCGGAAGGTTACGGCGAGTTCGACGCCGGCGTGCCGAAGAAGTTTGTGATTGATCCGCACAAGTTGTTCAGTGCGGCGTAAGTGTTAGCGCAACGCAAAACGGCGACCTCAGGGTCGCCGATTTTTTTTGGTTATGGTTCATTCAACGCGGACTTGAGCTGCTTGCAAGCCTTTCTGTCCCTTCTCGGCCACGAATGAAACTGACTGTCCTTCTTTGAGCGATTTGAATCCATCGGATTCAATTGCCTTGAAATGGACGAAGAGGTCAGCACCGCCATCAGCAGGGGTAATAAATCCAAAGCCTTTATCGTCGTTAAACCACTTTACGGTACCGCTTGTTCTGTTTGACATATCCATGCTTCCTGTTTGCTTTTCAAAACCAAGGATCACGACCAGGATTTACTGTTCCTTCTGTCGCGAACCAGTCGAACATTGATTGCGTATTGCTGCCCTGTATCGCTTTTTATCACTTCATAACTGACCCTTCGTCCGGCCTTGATTTCTCCAATGATGGGATCGTTCGGATCAACGCAAAAGATGATTGCTGAGGGTTGCGCAATCACTTCCTTTGCAGCGCCCTTGGACGGTCTCTTCACCGGCGCGATGATCGAGTCGTCGCGGTCTGACAATCGCTTCTCCATCGCAGCACCTCCCTCAGAATGATCCGCGGCAAACTTGTCTCGAATTCAAATCTAAACAACTCGAATAGAGCTGATAACTGTTAGGTTTGACAGTTTTTAGAAACGTTTTGGAATAGCCTGAATATCAATTTGGAATGACCGGAACATGCCACCGGATCCCCGGTCAAACCGGCAGTTTCGTCGCCGTGTCCGGTGGCAGCTTTTCCCCAAGAGGATGTCTGAATGAAGATTTCACGCGGTTTTGCCCTGGCATCGCTCCTGACCCTGGCCGCCGGGCCGGTGTTTGCCGGGTTCAGTCTGAATGACGTGGCCGGCGTGGTGTCGGGGATGCAGGGTGGTGACAAGGCGGCCGCTGCGGCGCCGACCTCGGAAACCGCTGGTTTGTTGAGTGCTCTGAGTGCGCTGGACGTCACGCCGGAGCAGGCCGTTGGCGGCACCAGCGCGATGCTCGGGTTGGCGAAGAATCAGTTGAGCAGCACCGACTATTCGCAACTGGCCAAGGAAGTGCCGGGCATCGACAAATTGTCCGGTGGCAGCGGCAATTTGGCGGCGCTCGGGGCGTTGCTCGGTTCGTCCGGCAAGTCCGCTGGCCTGGAAAATGCGCTGGGCAACGTCAAGGACAGCAACGACCTGAACAACGCGTTCAGCGCGCTGGGCATGGACAGCGGCATGATCGGGCAGTTTGCCCCGGTGCTGCTGCAATACCTCGGTCAGCAGGGCGTCGGCGGTTCGCTGTTGAGCAGCCTGGGCAGCATCTGGGGTGTCGGCAGCGGCACTTGAGTCAGCGGCGCTCGTTGCGCAGCTCGACGATGCGTTGATCCTTCTCGGTCCAGAGCTGGTTGACCCAGTTCTGGACGTGTTGGCGAAAGGCCGGATCTTTCTCGTAATCGCCCTGCCACAGCGTCGGGTCGAGTTCGCGGGTCCTGATGTCGATGATCACTCGCGGCACGTTGCCGCTGATCAGGTCCCAGAAGCCCGGGATTTTTTCCTGCGGATACACCACCGTCACATCAAGCATCGCGTCGAGCTGTTCACCCATCGCTGCCAGCACGAACGCCACGCCGCCGGCCTTGGGTTTGAGCAAGTGGCTGAACGGTGAATCCTGCTGGGTGCTTTTCGCCAGGGTGTAGCGGGTGCCCTCCAGATAGTTCACCACCGTCACCGGCTGCCGTTTGAACAGCTCGCACGCCGCTTTGGTGATTTCGAGATCCTTGCCCGCCAGCTCGGGGTTCTTTGCCAGAAAGGCTTTGGTGTAGCGCTTCATGAACGGGTAATCCAGCGCCCACCACGCCAAGCCGAGGAACGGCACCCAGATCAGCTCTTTCTTCAGAAAGAACTTGAAGAACGGCGTGCGCCGGTTGAGGGTCTGGATCAGCGCCGGAATGTCGACCCACGATTGATGGTTGCTGACCACCAGATAGGACGTGTCGCGGCGCAGATCGTCGCCGCCGCGTATGTCCCATTGCGTCGGGATGCACAGCCGGAAGATCAGCTTGTCGATCTCGGCCCAGGTCTCGGCAATCCACATTACCGCACCTGATGCGTGGTCACGCCAGCGCCCGGGTGCAACCAGTTTGAGCAGGGCAAACACCATCAATGGCCCGATCAGGATCAAGGTGTTGAGCAACAGCAGCAGGGTGACGAAACAGCCGGTGAGCAGGCGGCGCATAAGCAACTCTATGAAGTGGCAGGGGCGAGCCATGATAAGCAGCTTCGCGCAGCAGGCCAAATCGGTGCTGACGAATGTTTCACTTCAGTCCCGTTAACCTGATCGTTCCCACGCTCTGCGTGGTAACGCCGCCCGGGACGCTCCGCGTCCCCTGTGACGCAGAGCGTCACTGGATGCATTCCCACGCAGAGCGTGGGAACGATCAACCGCGCGACGGTCTAAAATCCCGTTGCCCAACCTCCCAAGGAAGCCCCTTACGTGAAATCCCTCCTTGCTCTGTTTGCCCTTGTCGCGCTGCCGGTCATGGCCGCCGAGCCGACGCTGTACGGTCGTTACGAATACATCGCACTGCCGGAAATCGGCGGCGAAGTGCTCAAGGCCAAGATGGACACCGGTGCGCTGACCGCCTCGCTGTCGGCCAAGGACATCGAGACCTTCACCCGCGACGGCGAAGACTGGGTACGTTTCCGCCTCGCCACCAAGGACGCCAGCAACAAGGTTTTCGAGCACAAGGTCGCGCGCATCAGCAAGATCAAAAGCCGTTCCGACGAGGACGATGAAGAGCGCGACAGCAGCGATGTCGCCAAGCGTCCGGTGGTCGATCTGGAACTTTGCCTGGGCAACGTCAAGCGCACCGTCGAGGTCAACCTGACCGACCGCAGCCACTTCAACTATCCGCTGCTGATCGGCGCCAAGGCCTTGCGCGAGTTCGGCGCGGCGGTCAATCCGGCGCGGCGTTACACCGCCGACAAGCCTGACTGCTAAGTGGTCTGATTGACGTAATCCCGGGCTTGGGGCACCGTTCGCGCACTAACTGCCACGGGCTCGGACGCCATGCCGCACATCCTGATTGTCGAAGACGAAGCGGCGATTGCCGACACATTGATTTTTGCCTTGCAGGGCGAGGGGTTCAGCACCACGTGGCTGAACCTTGGCGCGGCGGCGCTGGAGCATCAGCGGCAAACCCCGGCCGACCTGATCATTCTCGATATCGGTCTGCCGGACATCAGTGGCTTCGAAACCTGCAAGCAATTGCGGCGCTTCACGGAAGTGCCGGTGCTGTTTCTCAGCGCCCGCGACGCCGAGATCGACCGCGTGGTGGGCCTTGAGATCGGTGCCGACGATTACGTGGTCAAGCCGTTCAGCCCGCGTGAAGTGGCGGCGCGGGTCAAGGCCATCCTCAAACGCATGGCGCCGCGCGCAACCCTGGAAGCAGGCTCAACGCTGTTTCGCATCGATGCTGAACGCGTGCAGATCAGCTATCGCGGCCAGCCGCTGAGCCTGACCCGCCATGAATTCCGCTTGTTGCAATGCCTGCTCGAACAACCTGAGCGGGTGTTCAGCCGCGAGCAATTGCTCGATGCGCTGGGCGTAGCGGCCGACGCCGGTTACGAGCGCAGCATCGACAGCCACATCAAAAGCCTGCGCGCCAAGTTGCGCCTGGTACGTGCCGAGGCCGAGCCGATCCAGACCCATCGCGGCCTCGGTTACAGCTACAGCCCGGGGCACAGCTGATGTCGCTGGGGCTGCGGATCTTTCTTGTGTACGTGCTGTTTGTCGGCCTGACCGGTTATTTCGTCCTCAACACGGTGATGGAAGAAATTCGCCCCGGCGTGCGCCAGTCCACCGAAGAGACGCTGGTGGACACCGCCAACCTGATGGCAGAAATCCTGCGCGACGATTTCAAGGCCGGCACCCTCAGCGAGAACCGCTGGCCGCAATTGCTCCGCGCCTATGGCGAGCGGCAGCCGCAAGCGACCATCTGGGGCTTGCCGAAAAACCAGGTCAACCACCGCATCTACGTCACCGACGCCAAGGGCATCGTCGTGCTCGACTCAAGCGGCGTCGCGGTCGGCCAGGATTATTCGCGCTGGAACGACGTCTACCTGACCCTGCGCGGCGAGTACGGCGCGCGCTCCAGCCGCAGCGATCCTGATGATCCGAGCTCTTCAGTGATGCACGTCGGCGCGCCGATCCGCGACAACGGCAAGATCATCGGCGTGGTCACCGTGGCCAAGCCCAACAGTTCGTTGCAACCCTACGTCGATCGCACCGAGCGGCGTTTGCTGTTTTACGGTGCGGGATTGATCGGCCTCGGTCTGCTCTTCGGCGCCTTGCTCTCATGGTGGCTGAGTCGTGCGCTGCATCGCTTGACCGGTTATGCCCAGGCGGTGAGCGAAGGCCGGCGCGTGGAAGTGCCGCATTATCGCGGCGGCGAACTGGAGCAACTGGCCACGGCGGTCGAGCAAATGCGCACCCAGCTCGAAGGCAAGGCCTACGTCGAGCGCTACGTGCACACCCTGACCCATGAATTGAAAAGTCCGCTGGCGGCGATCCGGGGCGCGGCGGAGTTGCTGCAAAGTGATATGCCACCGATCCAGCGTTTGCGTTTTGTCAGCAACATCGACAGCGAAAGCGCGCGGATGCAGCAGTTGATCGAGCGCCTGCTCAACCTGGCGCAAGTCGAGCAGCGCCAAGGGCTGGAAGAACGGGTGGCAGTGCCGCTGGCGCTGTTGGTCGCAGAACTGCTCCAGGCGCAGGCCGCGCGGATCGAGGGCAAACAACTGCGCGTCGAGCAAGCGATCGGTGAGGAGTTGCTGCTGATTGGCGAGCCGTTTCTGCTGCGTCAGGCGTTGGGAAATCTGCTGGAAAATGCACTGGATTTCACCCCGACGCAGGGCCTTTTGCGCTTTAGTGCCGAGCGGGTTGGCGAGCACGTCGAGTTCCGCCTGTTCAACCAGACCACGCCGATTCCCGATTACGCCTTGCCACGCCTGACCGAACGCTTCTACTCGTTGCCGCGCCCGGACAGCGGACGCAAGAGCACCGGGCTGGGGCTGAACTTCGTTGAAGAAGTGGTCAAGTTGCATGGCGGGGTGATGCGCATTAGCAATGTCGAGGGCGGGGTTGAGGTGGTATTGCGCTTGCCTTGAAACCGAGTCGCGACCTTCGCGAGCAGGCTCGCTCCCACAGGGGAATGCATTCTCCACACAATCTCCATATTCCCCGCACATTCCCTCCACACCGCATCGCCAGACTCCCCCCATCCAAACAGGGAGAGTCCCATGAACAAGAATCTGACCATCAAACTCGGCGCGATCGCCTTGCTGATCCTGCTGTTGCTGATCCCTTTGCTAATGATCGACGGCATCATCGATGAGCGTCAGCAACTGCGCGACGGTGTGCTCGAAGACATCGCGCGCAGCTCCAGTTACAGCCAGCAGCTGACCGGACCGGTGATGGTGGTGCCGTATCGCAAGGTGGTGCGCACCTGGAAGACCAACGAGAAAACCAACAAGCGCTACGAAGAAGTCAGTGAAGCGCGCGGGCGTCTGTACTTTCTGCCGGAGCGTTTTGAACTCGACGGCCAGGTGCAAACCGAACTGCGCAAACGCGGCATTTACGAGGCGCGACTGTTCCACGCCGACAACCGCATCGATGGGCATTTTTCCCTGCCGGCGCAGTTGGGCATCAAGGAAAACTTTGCCGATTACCAATTCGACGCGCCGTTCCTCGCCGTGGGTATCAGCGATATTCGTGGCATCGAAAACGCGCTGAAACTCGAGCTCGGCGGCCAGCAACTGGACTTTGTGCCCGGCAGCGAAGTGGCCTGGATCGGTGAGGGCGTACACGTAACCCTGCCGGCGCTCGACGCCAGCAAAGCCACGCAACTGACGTTTGGTTTCGACCTGCGCCTGCAAGGCACCGGCTCGCTGCGTGTGGTGCCGGTGGGCAAGACCAGCAGTGTCAGCCTCGCCGCCAACTGGCCGCACCCCAGCTTCGTCGGCAACTTCCTGCCGGCCAAGCGCGAGATCAATGATCAGGGTTTCAGCGCCGACTGGCAGACCTCGTTTTTCTCCACCAACCTGCAAGAGGCGATGGAGCGCTGCGTCGCTGGCGACTGTGACGCACTCAACGGCCGCAGCTTCGGCGTCAGCTTCATCGATCCGGTGGATCAGTACCTCAAGAGCGACCGGGCGATCAAATACGCGCTGCTGTTCATCGTCCTGACCTTCGCCGGTTTCTTCCTCTTCGAAGTGCTCAAGAGCCTGGCGGTGCACCCGGTGCAATATGCCTTGGTCGGTGTCGCGCTGGCGATCTTTTACCTGCTGCTGTTGTCGCTGTCCGAACACATCGGTTTTGCGCTGGCGTATCTGTTGTCGGCGAGTGGCTGCGTGTTGCTGATCGGCTTCTATGTCAGCCACGTCCTGCGCAGCGCGCGGCATGGCTTGAGTTTTTCGGCCGGGCTGGCGGCGCTGTATGGCTTGCTGTACGGCTTGCTCAGCGCCGAGGATTACGCGCTGCTGATGGGCTCGCTGATGCTGTTCGGTCTGCTCGGGGTGTTCATGGTGCTCACGCGCAAACTGGACTGGTACGGAATTGGTTTGAAGTCCGCCAAGCCGCTGGAGTTTGACGTGGAGGCGATGCAATGAGCGGGTGGCTTGGGTTACGCGAGGAACAGCGTGAAGCGGAGGTTTTGGTGACGCTGCTTATTGCGTCACTACCTCCGAAACCGAGTTGGTGCATTCGCGAGCAAGCTCGCTCCCACATTGGAATGTGGTCAACTGTGGGAGCGAGCCTGCTCGCGAAGAGGCCGGAACAGGCAGCCCAGATCTAAGGCTTGGGCATCGTCGCCACCATGGACGGTCGCTGACTCACTTCAAAATACCAATTGCCCAGTTGTGGATTGGCTGCACGCCAGTCCATGTCCGGGAAGCGCAGGTCCAGATAGCCCAGCGCGCAGGCCACGCTGATCGCCGCGACATCGAAGTGACTGGTCAGCTCGGCAATCGCTTCGTTCTCAAGCACGGCGAGGGCGCGGCGGATCTTGTCGCGCTGGGCGTCGAGCCACTCGTCCCAGTGTTTTTCCACCGGGCGCAGAACGGTTTCATAACGCACCATCACCGAGGCATCCATGATCCCGTCAGCCATCGACGCCAGCGTCAGGCGCCGCCAGCGCGCCGCACCTTCACGGGGGATCAACGGATTGCCGACGTGCTGCTGGTCGAGGTACTCAAGGATGACGCGGCTGTCATGGATGACATTGCCATCGGCCAGGCGCAGGGCGGGGATCTTGCTCAACGGGTTGTCGGCGATCAGCGCCGGGTTCGGGCTGACCGGGCTGAGCACACAGTCCTGCAGCGCGACACGATCCTGCTGACCGGTTTCGTGCAGCAGCACCATGACCTTGCGGACGAAGGGCGACAGAGTGTTGTGGTACAGGGTCATGCTGGGGGCGGACATGGCAAGGTCTCGATCAGGACAATGATCGGGCAGCATAGCCTGCTCGCGTCCGGCGCAGAACCCATGTGGGAGCGAGCCTGCTCGCGAAGGCGTCGTGACAGTCGACTTTGACGTTGAGTGTCCGGGCGCTTTCGCGAGCAGGCTCGCTCCCACAAGGGTTTTTCAGCTTCGCGGCAGAAAACCTCTTATGGCCAGAAATGCCGGAACGCCGAGGCCGACCCAGCTCAAGGCATCCCAGATGCCATCCCCCAGCAGCGCCGCAAACAGCCCCGCCGCACTGAGCAGGGCGATCACGATCGGTGTGCTGTAGACTTTCCAGAAACTCGACTGACGCGGCTTCATGCCGAGGCCTCCGCCGTTTCCAGAACAGGCTTGGCCGCCCTGCGCCGCACTACCCAAAGATAAACGCCACTGGCCAACACAATGATTGTCAGCACATCCAGCGTCGCCCAGAGAATCTTCATTGGCATGCCGCCGTAGTCACCAAAGTGCAGCGGCTGCGACATGCCCATGGCGTCCATGTACCACGGCCGTTCCGCCACGGCGGTGACTTGCAGTGTCGTGGCATCGATCAGCACCGGCGTCAGCAGATGCGAGGTCAGGTGCGTGCCGCCTTTCATGAACACCGAGTAATGGTGCTCGCTGGAAAAGCGCGTGCCGGGGAAGGCGATGAAATCCGGCTTCATCCCCGGTGCGACTTCCTCGGCGATGTCGAGCAGCCGCGTGGCCGGCGCCAGTTGGGTCAGCGGCGGCGCATCGCGATACGGCGCGATCAGCGTGGTCAACGCGTCGTTGCGCCAAGCAGCGATGAGCAGGTCGGCGCAGGCGCTGATCACCCCGGTCACGCCCACCACCAGGCACCAGGTCAGGGTGACGACGCCAATCAGGTTGTGCAGATCGAGCCAGCGCAGCCGCGTGGATTTGTCCTGGCGCACAGTGCCGAATTTCAAGCGGCGCATGAACGGCAGGTACAGCACCGTGCCGGAGACGAT
This sequence comes from Pseudomonas mercuritolerans, assembly GCF_025706525.1. Classification (NCBI taxonomy): domain Bacteria; kingdom Pseudomonadati; phylum Pseudomonadota; class Gammaproteobacteria; order Pseudomonadales; family Pseudomonadaceae; genus Pseudomonas; species Pseudomonas mercuritolerans. Next base: position 106,949 of record NZ_JAMSHA010000002.1, on the reverse strand, counting down.
CGCCACGACAAACAACAGGCCCATGAACGCCAGCAGCAGCTTGCCCGGCAGCCCGGCGAACATGTCGACATGCAGGCGCAGGATGAACAGCATCAAGCCACCGTTGGCCGAAGGGGTTTCCAGCGCTTCGCCAGTACGCGCATCGAGCATGAAGGTGTGCGAAGAATTCGGCTCGGTATCGGCAGTCCTGGCCATGATCGCGAACGCCGCGTTCGGCTCTTCGTCGTCATAGCCGAAGTACTGCATGACTTCGCCCGGGCGATGTTTCTGCGCGGCATCCACCAGTTGCTGCAGGTTGAGTTGCGGCGTGTCGGCCGGCATCTCACGCAGCTCCGGGGCGTTGCCCAGCGCGTGATCAATCTCGTGGCTGAAAATCAGCGGCAGACCGGTCAGCGCCAGCATCAGCAGAAACACGGTACAGATCAGGCTGGTCCAGGTGTGGATGAACGACCAGCGGCGGATGGTTTTACTTTTCATTGCATGACCTTCAAAAACACCAAAGCCGCCCGGTACGGACGGCCTGGGAACAGGGCCTGTTTCAGCTCACTGGCTTACCACTTGTAAGTGGCGCTGGCGACGACACTGCGCTGGTCGCCGTAGTAGCAGTAGAAGCTGTCGCAGGTGGAAATGTAGTCCTTGTCGAACAGGTTGGTCGCGTTCACCGCCAGCGACGCACCTTTGAGGCTGTTGTCCAGACGGCCCAGATCATAATGCACGCTGGCGTCGAACACGGTGTAGGCGTCAGCCTTGCCCAGCCAGGTGTTGGCCTTGTCGCCGTAGGTGTTGCCGGTGTAGCGCACGCCGGCACCGATACCGAAACCGTCGAGCACGCCGGCGTGCCATGTGTAGTCGGTCCACAGCGAGGCTTGTTGGTTGGGCATCAGTTGCAGACGATTGCCCTTGTCGACGCCTTTCTGCACTTCGGACTTGGCCAGGGTGTAGGCGGCGATGACTTTGAGGTTGTCGGTCACATCCGACACCGCTTCGAGCTCGAGGCCTTTGACCTTCACTTCGCCGGTCTGGCTGGTCACCGAGACGTTGTTGACGAAGGTATTCACCGCGACGTTCTTCTGGGTCAGGTCATACACGGCGGCGGTCAGCAGGGTCTTGCTGCCCGGAGGCTGGTATTTGATGCCCAGTTCCCACTGCTTGCCTTCGGTTGGCTTGAGCGAGCCGGTCGAAGTGGCATCGGCGCCGGTGGTCGGCTGGAAGGATTCGGCGTAGGACAGGTACGGCACGAAGCCGTTATCGAAGACGTAGCTGAGCGCCGCGTTGCCGCTGAATTTCTTGTCACGCTGGGTGTTGGTCGCATCGCCCTTGTTGAAGAATTCAGTGCTGGTGTGCACCCAGTCTTCACGGCCGCCGAGGGTCAGGCGCCACTGGTCGAGGGCCATTTGGTCCTGCACGTAGAGACCGGTCTGGTAGGTCTTCTGGTTGTAGTCGTAAAACGCGGTGGAGCGTGCTGGACGTACGATCGGCTGGCCGTAGATCGGGTTGATGACGTTGGTTTGCAGACCATCGCCAAAGATCGAGGTGTAGTTGGTGTTGCTGCGCTGGTGATCCAGACCCAGCAGCAAGGTGTGGCGAACCTCACCGGTGGCGAAGTCGGCCTGGAAGTTGTTGTCCACGGCAAACTGGCTGATGTCTTCGTCGACGCTGGTGCTGGTGCGGCCGACGTTGCCCTCTGCATCCACGGTGGTAAACGGGTAGGAACCGGGTGTCAGCGACTGGAACGACAGGTCCGACTTGGTGTAGCGCAGGTTCTGCTTGAACTGCCAGACATCGTTCAACCGATGTTCGAAGGCATAACCCAGCGCGTAGTAGGTGCGGTCGTAGTATTCCCAATCCGGATCGCCGAGATTCTTGTGATGGGAAATATCACCGAGCGGCGATTTGATCTTCGTGCCTTGGATCGGCAGAAACTGGCTGGTAATGCCGGTGTCGTCGCGGGTGAACTGGGTCAGCAGAGTGAGTTTGGTGTCGTCGTCGATGTTCCAGGTCAGGCTCGGCGCGATGTTGTAGCGCTTGTTGTCGACGTGGTCGACCTGGGTGCCGCTGTCGCGCACCACGCCGCTGAGGCCATAGAGAAACTGCCCGGCGTCATCGATCTTGCCGGTGCTGGCGAAGTTGATCTGGCGGTGGTTGTCGCTGCCGTATTGCAGCTGGATTTCGCTGCTGGCTTCAGCGCTCGGGCGGCGGCTGACCATGTCGAGCAAACCGCCCGGCGGGGTCTGGCCGTACACCGACGAAGCCGGGCCACGCAGCAGGGCGAGGCGGTCGAGGTTCCAGGTTTCCTGTTTCGGGTTGGCGTACACGCCTTTGGGCAGCGGCAGGCCATCGAGGAACTGGGTCGGTTCGAAACCGCGTACGCGCAACCAGTCGGCACGGGTGTCGCTGCCGTAGCTGCTGGCGGTGATACCCGGCATGTAGCGCACGGCGTCATCGAGGCTGTGCACGCTGCGGTCGTCCATCTGCTGGCGGGTCGCCACCGAAATCGATCGCGGTGCTTCGACCAGCGCGGTGTCGGTCTTGGTGCCGGCGGCGGTGCGGGTCGCGGTGTAGCCTTCGACCGGGCCCCAGGCGCTTTCGAAGTTTTCCACACCGATGACCGAAGTTTCCGGCAGGGCCAGCGTGCCTTCCGGCACGGCCACCAGGGTGTAGGTGCCGGCGCTGCTCTGTTCCAGCTGCAGACCGGTGCCGCGCAAGGCCGCGCGCAGGGCGCCGGCGGCGTCGTACTGGCCGTCGACCGGCGCTGAGGTCTTGCCGGCGGCCAGCGCAGGATTGAGCGACAGGGCGAGGCCGCCCTGGCTGGCGATCTGGTTCAGGGTGGTCGACAGCGGCGCCGCCGGCAGGTTGTAGGCGCGCACGCTGGAAGCTTGCTCAGCGGCGAGCAACGGGCTGCTGATCAGCGGCGTGCCGAAAGCGATGGCAAAAGCCAGCAGACTGGGGCGCAACAAGGTGTCTGGCGAACGGGACATACGGCGGCTCCTGAATGGAAATATTTCTCAATTGCCTGTGTGCCGGACGAGATTGGAAAAGTGATAGGGCTGGGTGGAAATTCTTTTTGCAGGAAATGGTTGTGCGGCTGATGGCGCCTTCGCGAGCAGGCTCGCTCCCACAGGTGATCGCATGCCAGTGTGGGAGCGAGCCTGCTCGCGAAGGCGGTTTTCCTGCTGGCGCATTATTCAGGCTTGATATCAGCCTTCGCCACGGTGACCCAATACGGCGTATGCCGCTCGATCTGCACCGGCAAGGTCGGCAGCAAAGCGCTCAGGGCCTTGTCGGTGTCATGCAACGGAAAGCTGCCGGTAATGCGCAGATCGGCCACTTCCGGCGCCACGCCCAGATGCCCGCGACGATAGCGCCCGAGCTCATGCACCAGATCGCCCAGCCGTGCGTTGTCCACCACCAGCATGCCGCGCGTCCAGGCATCGGCGCCGGGGGCGAGGGCGGCAATCGAGCCCAGCCCGTCACTGCGCAACAGCACCTGCTGGCCTTCGCGCAGAACCAGTTCTTGCGGGTTGGCCTGGGCATGGGCCGCGACCGCCGACTGCAACACGCTCAGGCGTGTGCCATCGTCCTCGCGCTTGACCAGAAACCGCGTGCCCAGCGCACGCATGCTGCCTTCGCGAGTTTCGACGATAAACGGCCGCGCATCGCCATGCCCGGTCTCGACGAGGATTTCGCCTTCCTGCAACACGATCAAGCGGCGCTTGTCATCGAAGCGCACGTCGACCGCGCTGTGGGTATTGAGATTGAGCAGAGTGCCGTCGGACAGGCGCACGGTGCGCTGTTCGCCGGTGGCGGTACGCTGATCGGCGAGCCAGTAATCCAGCGGCAGGTAGCGCTCGCTGACAAACAGCCCGAGCCCGATGAGCACCACGACACTGGCCAGCCCACTACCGAGCTTGCACACGCGCCGGCGAATGCCTTCGCGCGATTGCAGCAACGCACTTCGGGCCGGGCCCTTGGCGACGCTGAAACGCTGATCGAGCATGCCCAACTGGCGCCAGGCGCGGGCGTGTTCTTCATGGGCCGCATGCCACTTGGCGAACTCCTCGCGTTCCAGCGCGGTGCTCGAATCGAGGGTCAATTGCCAGGCAATCGCCGCGTCCAGCACATGCGCCGGCACCGGGCGCGAACTGGCCGCGGTCATGTCGGCTCACCGTACAGGGCGATGTAGCACTGGCGCAGGCCTTGGGCCAAGTACTGCCGCACGCGCGGCACCGAGACGCCGAGTTTGCCGGCGATTTCGGCGTGGCTGAGGCCGTCGAGGCGGTTATACAGGAAGGCCGCACGAGCTTTGGTCGACAACTTGCCGAGCAGGCGATCGATGGCTTTGAGGTCGTCGAGGATCATTTGCTGTTCTTCCACCGAAGGCTGCTCGTCTTCGGGGATCAGCATCAGTTCGGTGAGGTAGGCCTGTTCCAGCGCGGCGCGGCGGAAGTAGTCGAACAACAGGCCTTTGGCGATCGCCACCAGAAACGCCCGAGGTTCGCGCGGTGTCAGCAGCTGGTCGCGGTTGAGCAGGCGCACGAACGTGTCCTGGCTCAGGTCCTCGGCACGCTGCGGACACGCCACATTGCGCCGCAACCACGCCAGCAGCCAACCGCGATGGTCGCGATACATCGCACCGACGAGCTCACTGTGGGGGTTGGGCACTGACGACACCGGACATCACCGATTGGGAAATGTTAACTAACGAGAATAGTTCGCGATTCTGGCAGAGGTGGGAATGGTTAGCAATTGGCCACTGGTCAGGTGATGAATCAAGGGCAGCCCCTCACCCTAGCCCTCTCCCGGAGGGAGAGGACTGATCGGGGGATATTCTGAAGGTACACCGACCTGAACGATTTTCAGCGATTCCTCAATCGACTCGGTCTTTCAGGTCGATATAAGGCTTCAGACACCACGATCGGCTCCCTCTCCCTCCGGGAGAGGGCTGGGCGGGCGGCGTTCCGATGAGGGGCTTTTGATCTGAATGATTCTAAAAGGACGGCGCCTGCTGCCTGCGCTTCCACTGATTCAACCGCTGCTGCAACTGCAACGGACTGTAAATCTGCTGCGCCCGCGCCCGGCTGAACAGAATCAACGCCAACTCCGCAGTGGCCAGCGCATCGGCACTCGCGTTATGCCGCTCGAACACTTCGAGCCGGAACCACTCGATCCACTCATCCAGCCCCGCCTCGCGGATCTGCGCCTGCGGACACAGAAACGGCGCGATGTCCGCCACATCCAGAAACACATGCTGCAGCTTATGCCCCAGATGTTCTTTCACTGCGCGCCCGAGCATGTGCTGATCGAACGGCGCATGAAACGCCAGCACCGGGCTTTCGCCGATGAACTCCAGCAACTCCAGCAACGCTTCCGCCGGGTCGCTGCCTGCGGCAATTGCACTAGGGCCGAGGCCATGAATCAGCACGCTGGGGCTGAGCTTCAATTCGCGGCATTGCAAGGTGCGTTCGAACTGCTGACGGAAATCGATCGCGCCGTCCTCGATCACCACCGCGCCGATCGACAGGACCCGATCCTTGCTCATATTCAGGCCGGTGGTTTCCAGGTCCAGCACCACCCAGCGCTGCTCGCGCAGGCTGCATTCGTTCAGCTCGGCAAGCGCCGGCAGCTTCGCCAGCCGCTGCTGCAAGTCCGCCGACACCACGGGGCTGGCCGGGCGCAGCCAGGAGAACAGGCTCATAGCTGATACCGCAAGGTCAGGCTGCTTTGCAGGCGCTGCGCCTGGCGCAGGGATTCGCGCAGGATGCGCCGGTCGAGATGATTGAGGCTGTCGGGATCGACGCGGTTGGAGTACGGCTGGTTCTCCCGGGTCTGCAGCTGATGCTGCTGCATCCGCGTTTGTTGAATGAAGTGATAGGCCTCTTCGTACGCCGCGCCGTCGAGTGGCTCGATGACCTCTTTATCGACCAGTTGGCGAAAGCGTTCGAGGGTGTTATTGACGTCGATGCCGTTGGCCAGCGCCAGCAAGCGGGCGCCGTCCACGAACGGCGTCAGGCCCTGGATTTTCAGATCCAGCGTGGCCTTCTCGCCGTTCTTGCGTGCCAGCACGAACTCACGGAAGCGCCCAACGGGAGGGCGATTGCGCAGCGCATTTTCGGCGAGCATGCGCTGGAACAGACGATTGTCAGCGACTTGATCGAGGATGCCCCGGCGCAATTGCTCGCAGCCTTGCTCATCGCCCCAGACCACACGCAGGTCGAAATAAATGCTCGAGCCCAGCAGGTTCTCCGGCGTGGCTTCGCGGATGAACGCGGCAAAGCGCCGCGCCCATTCGGCCCGCGACAGACACAGCTCGGGATTGCCGGCCATGATGTTGCCCTTGCACAGGGTGAAGCCGCACTGCGCCAGGCTGTGGTTGATCTGCTGGGCAATCGGCAGCAGCTTGCCGCGAATCTCTGCTGCGTGCGCCGCGTCGCGGGCATCGAACAGGATGCCGTTGTCCTGGTCGGTGTGCAGCGTCTGCTCGCGCCGGCCCTCGCTGCCGAAACACAGCCAGCTGAACGGCACGCCCGGGTCGCCTTTTTCCGCCAGGGTGAGTTCGATCACCCGGCACACCGTGTGATCGTTGAGCAGGGTGATGATGTGGGTGATCTGCGTCGACGACGCGCCGTGGGCGAGCATGCGCTCGACCAGTTGGCCGATCTCGCCGCGCAGGGTCACCAGTTGTTCGACCCGTTGCGCGCTGCGGATGGTCCGGGCGAGGTGGACCAGATCGACCCGTTGCAGGGAGAACAGATCACGCTCGGACACCACGCCGCACAAGCGCTGATCCTTGACCAGGCAGACGTGAGCAATGTGCCGCTCGGTCATGGCGATCGCCGCATCGAAGGCGCTGTGATCCGGCGACAGATAAAACGGTGATCGAGTCATGTGCTGTTCGATGGCGTCGCTGAAATCACCGACACCTTCGGCGACCACATGGCGCAAATCGCGCAGGGTGAAAATCCCCAGCGGCGCCTTGTGCTCATCCACCGCGACGATGCTGCCGACCTGTTGCTCGTGCATCAGCTTCACCGCTTCACGCAACGGCGTCTCGGCGCTGCAGGTCACCGGATGGCGCATCGCAAGTTCACCGAGACGAGTGTTCAACGAGTATTGGGTGCCGAGGGTCTCCACGGCTTTTTGTTGCACTTGCTGGTTGACCTGATCGAGCAGGCTGCTGACCCCACGCAAGGCGAAATCGCGGAAGGCGCTGGACAGGGCGAACAGTTTGATGAACGCCAGTTTGTTCAGTTGCAGGCAGAAGGTGTCTTCGCCCGCCAGGTGCTCGGTGCGTGTGGCGCGTTCACCGAGCAGCGCGGCCAGCGGAAAGCATTCGCCGGTGGTGATTTCGAAGGTGGTCTCGGTGCCGGGCTTGGTGATGTGCTGGCGTTCGCCGACCACCCGACCCTGTTTGACGATATGAAAGTGTTCCACCGGGCCGTCGGCCGGTTTGATGATGCTCTCGCCCTGGGCAAAAAAGCGCAGCTGACATTGCTCCACCAGATAGGCGAGGTGGGCGTGTTCCATCTGATTGAAGGGCGGGAAGCGCTGGAGGAATTGCAGGGTGCCCTGAATGTTCTGCAACACCGCGGTTTTCCCTGCCTGGGTGAAGGCGTCCGCTTTGCTCATAACCATTACCGCAGTCTTTTTCGAATTGTTGTTGTCGGATCGTTGCGACCATGGTCGGCCCCGGCGGGCAGGGTGCCCATTGGACGTAAGTCTAGGTTTTGCCACCATTGGCCGATTTTCGGAAATAACCTACGCAAAAGCTCGGAAAAGCTTGCGCTAGCCACTTGGAAAAAATTCCGACGAAGTGCACATTGAAGCGCTGTCCGGTGATGTCTGACGACTTGCCAGGGATTGTTTGAACATTTAGAGAGCGCCATGTCCGACCACGATATTTTGAGCGACGCCGAGCGGGAAGCGCTCAGCGCAGTGATGCTCGAACCTGATCTGCCGCCGCAGCGTGTCCTGATCGTCGACGACGACAAGGACGCCCGCGAGCTGTTGTCGGAGATTCTCGCGCTGGACGGCATTCGCTGCATGACCGCAGCCAGCGGTGAAACCGCGCTGAAAATGCTCGATGAAAAGCCTTCGATCGGCCTGGTGATTACCGACCTGCGCATGGGCAATGTCGATGGCCTGGAGCTGATTCGCCAGGTGCGTGAATCGGTACGGGCAGCGATGCCGATCATCATCGTCTCCGGCGATGCCGACGTGAAAGATGCGATCGAAGCGATGCACTTGAGCGTGGTGGATTTTCTGCTCAAGCCGATTGATACGGGCAAGTTGCTTGAGTTGGTGAAACACGAATTGGGCATCGAGCCCTAGAAGCCCCTCACCCTAACCCTCTCCCGGAGGGAGAGGGGACTGACCGCGGTGAATGTCAGAGGTACACCGACCTGAAATTCATGAGTCGAACTCATGAGTTGAAGCTTCCCCAATCTGCTCCCTTTCCCCTCTACCCCTTGGGGGAGAGGGCTGGGGTGAGGGGGATGGATCTCAAGCCCACCACAAGAATCCAATCCACCTCACAAACAAAAAAGGCCCCGATCTCTCGATCAGGGCCTTTTTCATTTCCAGCGTCAGCGCAAATTACAGACCATTCTTGGCCTTGAACTCGCGACGACGACGGTGCAGCACCGGCTCGGTGTAGCCATTCGGCTGCTTGGTGCCTTCGATCACCAGTTCGACCGCCGCCTGGAAGGCGATGTTGCTGTCGAAGTCCGGTGCCAGCGGGCGATACAGCGGGTCGTTGGCGTTCTGGCGGTCAACCACCGGCGCCATGCGCTTGAGGCTTTCCATCACTTGCTCTTGGCTGACGATACCGTGGCGCAGCCAGTTGGCGATGTGCTGGCTGGAGATGCGCAACGTCGCACGGTCTTCCATCAAGCCGACGTCGTTGATGTCCGGCACTTTCGAGCAGCCGACACCCTGGTCGATCCAGCGCACCACATAGCCAAGAATGCCCTGGGAATTGTTGTCCAGTTCGTTCTTGATCTGCTCAGGCGTCCAGCTTGGGTTCACTGCCAATGGAATGGTCAGGATGTCATCCACCGAGGCGCGCGCACGTTTGGCCAGTTCGGCCTGACGCGCAAACACGTCAACCTTGTGGTAGTGCAGCGCGTGCAGCGCAGCGGCGGTTGGAGAAGGGACCCAGGCAGTGTTGGCGCCGGCCAGTGGGTGGGCGATTTTCTGTTCGAGCATCGCCGCCATCAGGTCGGGCATGGCCCACATGCCTTTACCGATTTGCGCACGACCTTGCAGGCCGGTGCTCAGACCGATGTCGACGTTCCAGTTCTCGTAGGCGCCGATCCACTTCTCGGCCTTCATGTCAGCCTTGCGCACGACAGGGCCGGCCTCCATGGAGGTGTGGATTTCGTCACCGGTGCGGTCGAGGAAACCGGTGTTGATGAACACCACACGCTCGCTGGCCGCCTTGATGCAAGCCTTGAGGTTGACCGTGGTGCGGCGCTCCTCGTCCATGATCCCGACTTTGAGGGTGTTACGCGGCAAGCGCAGGACGTCTTCGATACGCCCGAACAACTCGTTGGTGAACGCCGCTTCTTCCGGGCCGTGCATTTTCGGTTTGACGATGTACACCGAACCGGTGCGGGTGTTGCGCCGCGAGGTGTTGCCGTTGAGGTTGTGCATTGCGGCCAGGCAAGTCACCAGACCATCGAGGATACCTTCCGGTACTTCGTTGCCTTGGCTGTCGAGGATCGCATCGATGGTCATCAGGTGGCCGACGTTGCGCACGAACAACAGCGAACGACCGTGCAGGGTCACTTCACCGCCGTTGGGCGCGGTGTAGGTGCGATCCGGGTTCATGGTGCGGGTGAAGGTCTGGCCGCCCTTGGACACGGATTCCGCGAGGTCGCCTTTCATCAGGCCGAGCCAGTTGCGGTAGATCACCACTTTGTCGTCGGCGTCAACGGCGGCCACGGAGTCTTCGCAGTCCATGATCGTGGTCAGCGCCGCTTCCATGAGGATGTCTTTGACGCCGGCGGCGTCGGTCTGGCCGACCGGAGTGCTGGCGTCGATCTGGATTTCGAAGTGCAGGCCGTTGTGCTTGAGCAGCACCGCGATCGGTGCGTTGGCGTCGCCCTGGAAACCGATCAACTGAGCGTCATCGCGCAGGCCACTGTTGCTGCCGCCCTTCAGAGTGACGACCAGTTTGCCTTCAGCGATTTTGTAGCCGGTCGAATCAACGTGGGAGCCAGCGGCCAGTGGTGCGGCTTCGTCGAGGAAAGCACGGGCGAAGGCGATGACTTTGTCGCCACGCACCTTGTTGTAGCCTTTGCCTTTTTCCGCACCGCCGTCTTCGCTGATCGCGTCGGTGCCGTAGAGAGCATCGTACAGCGAACCCCAGCGGGCGTTCGAGGCGTTGAGCGCGAATCGCGCATTCATCACCGGCACGACCAGTTGCGGGCCGGCAGTGCGGGCGATTTCATCGTCGACGTTTTGCGTCGTCGCCTGGAAATCAGCCGCTTCCGGCAGCAGATAACCGATCTCTTGCAGGAAAGCTTTGTAGGCCACGGCATCGTGCGCCTGGCCGGCATGCTGCTGATGCCAGGCATCGATGCGCGCCTGGAAGTCATCGCGTTTGGCGAGTAGGGCTTTGTTCTTCGGCGCCAGGTCGTGAATGACCTTGTCGGCACCTTCCCAGAATTGTTCGGCGGTGAGGCCGGTACCGGGAATGGCTTCGTTGTTCACGAAGTCGAACAGGACTTTGGCGACCTGCAGGCCACCGACTTGAACGTGTTCAGTCATTGCTTGCCTCACTCTGCTCAGCTATTTCGCTTTTCAGCTCGTCAATTTAACAATGAAGCTTCTGGCCATTTAAACCACAAACCTGCGGACCAGTACATGCCATTGCTGGCGGCTGGGCTAGGACCAATCAACGGCTTGGAGGCCTTGCTGACGGGGCTTTCAGGATTGCGAAGGGCCTTGGGCAGACATCGATCCAGCGTTATGTAGTGCGCGCTGCGGCATACTACATGATGAGTTGCGCTTGTGAAAATCAGACTAATTACGTCGTTCTGCGACCTCATGACGCATTGCGGTCACGTCGCGGAACGGGATGTTCTCAAAAAAGCATTGGATTGTTCCAGCTAAATATCGAAAGTTGTACACGATTTGTCTGTCGCGCAGATCCCCAGTGCTGCCATTCGCGAGCAGGCTCGCTCCCACATTTGGAATGCGACCCCTGTGGGAGCGAGCCTGCTCGCGAAGGGGCCAGTCGATTCAACACAAAATCAGCCCTTGCCTATACTTGCCCTTCGATAACAAAAGTCATGACAAGAGGGCTGCGCCATGGACCATCTCGTACTCACCGTTTTCGCCCCGGACAAGCCCGGGCAGGTCGAGCGCATCGCCCAATGCATTGCCGAGCACGGCGGCAACTGGCTGGAAAGCCGCATGTCACGCATGGCCGGACAGTTCGCCGGGATTCTGCGCGTGGGTGTGCCGGCGGAGGCTTACGACGAACTGGTCGATGCCCTGCAAGCGCTGTCGGCCCATGGCATTCGGGTACTGATTGCCGAAAGCGGAGTGGAGCAGTCCTGCACGTGGAAACCGATCGCCATGGAACTGGTCGGCAATGACCGGCCGGGTATCGTCCGCGATATCACTCGGCTGTTGAGCGAGCAGGGTGTGAACCTGGAGCGGCTGGTAACTGAGGTGCGCCCGGCGCCGATGAGCAGCGAGCCGCTGTTTCACGCCGAGGCGATTCTCGCGGTACCACTGACGCTGTCGCTGGATGTGTTGCAGGCGCGCCTGGAAACCCTGGCCGATGATCTGATGGTCGAACTGGTGTTACGCACAGAGGTTTAAGCGCAGACAGGGTTATTCAGGTTTAACGTGCACCTGCCTGTGGATAACCTGTAGAGACAGACCGCCACGCCACGCCGGCCGGGGCTTTGCGCCCTTTGATCAAAAAACCGCCAACATTCAGTGACTTGCGCACAAACGGCGGGGATCACGCTGTGGATAAGCTTGGGAAGGAACGATGCAGGCCACGAGGACCGTGGCCTGCGGAGCTTTGTGCGTTTTTTGATCAGGTGCGCCGGCGCAAACTTATCCACGCATCGACGCTGTACACCGCCAGACCAGCCCAGATAAACATGAACGCAACCAGCGTGCTGGACGACAAATGCTCGCCAAACAGCAGCACGGCTTGCAGCAACACCAGCGTCGGCGCGATGTATTGCAGGAAGCCGATGGTGGTGTAGGGCAAGTGGCGGGTGGCGGCGTTGAAACACACCAGCGGCACCAGTGTCACCGGGCCGGCGGCCACCAGCCACCAGGCTTCGGAGGTGGTCCAGAAGGCCGGCTGCACACTCGTCGCAGTCTGATTGAACAGCAACCATGCAATCGCGATCGGCACCAGCATCCAGGTCTCCACCACCAGCCCCGGCAGCGCTTTGACCGGCGCCTGCTTGCGGATCAGGCCGTAGAAACCGAAGGTCAGCGCCAGCGCCAGCGACACCCACGGCAGACTGCCGACCTGCCACACCTGCTGCGCCACGCCGATGGCAGCCAGCCCGACCGCGACCCACTGCATGCGCCGCAGCCGCTCGCCGAGAAGCACCATGCCCAACAGCACGTTGACCAGCGGATTGATGTAGTAACCCAGACTCGCCTCGAGCATGCGGCCGTTGTTCACCGACCACACGTAGGTCAGCCAGTTGGCCGCGATCAGCGTGCCGCTCAGCGCCAGAATCGCCAGGCGTTTTGGATTGTCGAGCAGCTCGCGCAGCCAGCCCGGGTGTTTCCACACCATCAGCAGCAACGCACCGAACAGCGCCGACCACAGCACCCGGTGGATGATGATCTCGACGGCCGGGACTTCGGCGATGGCTTTGAAATAGATCGGGAACAGGCCCCAGATGATGTAGGCGCTCAGGCCCAGAATGTACCCGCGACGCGGGTTGGCGGCTTGCATGCAGAATCCTTGCTCAGGCAGCTGACAAAGGAGGGATTGTAAGGAGATTTGTCCGCAAATGTCGTAGACCAATGTTCAAAGAATTGTGAACAGCGATCTTGTGGGAGCGAGCCTGCTCGCGAAGGCGGTCTGACATTCAACATCGATGTTGCCTGAAATGACGTCTTCGCGAGCAGGCTCGCTCCCACAGGGTTCAGGTTTGAATCAGAAGAGTTTCAGCGGTTCTTCATTCAGTGCCGCCAACTGCTCACGCAACGCCAGCACCTGGTCGCCCCAATACCGCTCCGTGCCAAACCACGGAAAGCTGTGCGGGAACGCCGGGTCGTCCCAGCGCCGCGCCAGCCAGGCGCTGTAGTGCATCAGGCGCAGTGCGCGCAACGGTTCGATCAGCGCCAGCTCGCGCGGGTCGAAATCATGGAATTCGTTGTAGCCGTCCATCAGTTCCGACAACTGCCCCAGACACTCCTGGCGATCGCCGGCGAGCATCATCCAGATGTCCTGCACCGCCGGGCCCATGCGGCAGTCGTCGAGGTCGACGATGTGGAACATCTCGTCGCGGCACATCATGTTGCCGGGGTGGCAGTCGCCGTGCATGCGGATGTTCTGGTGCGGCGTGGCAGCGTAGACATCTTCGACGCGTTTGAGCAGGTCGCGGGCAACCGACTCGTAAGCCGGCAGCAGGCTCTTGGGAATGAAATTGCCTTCGAGCAAAGTGTTCAGCGAGGCATGGCCGAAGTTCTGCACGGCGAGGGCTTCGCGGTGCTCGAACGGCTTGGTGCCGCCCACCGCATGCATGCGCCCAAGCAACTGGCCGAGGCGATACAGTTGATCAAGATTGCCCGGCTCCGGCGCACGGCCACCACGACGCGGGAACAGGGTGAAGCGGAAACCGGCGTGCTCATGCAGGGTTTCGCCGTTGTGGATCAGCGGCGCTACCACCGGGATGTCGATGTCGGCCAGTTCGAAAGTGAACTGGTGCTCTTCGAGGATGGCCTCGTTGGTCCAGCGCTGCGGACGATAGAACTTGGCAATCAGCGGCTCGGAGTCTTCGATACCGACCTGATACACACGGTTTTCGTAGCTGTTGAGCGCCAGAATGCGCGCGTCGCTGAGGAAACCGATGCTTTCAACGGCATCCAGGACGAGATCGGGGGTGAGGGTTTCAAACGGGTGGGCCATGCTGACTCCTGCGCGCAGCAGGCTGCTGCGTCCGGCTCGGCATGGTAGCGCAGATGGCGGCGCGAAGGGTGTTGGTGTCTGCCCGGGCCTCTTCGCGAGCAGGCTCGCTCCCACCTTGGAATGCGATTCCCTGTGGGAGCGAGCCTGCTCGCGAGAGCGGTTTATCAGGCGCCGACAATCCCGCCGTCTTCGCGAGTAATCGCCATCACCGAAGACCTTGGCTTGCCATTGGGCAGATGCTCGGGGAAGGTCGAACCGCCGTTCTCGCCGGGATGCTGGATGCCGACAAACAGGGTCTTCTGATCCGGCGAGAAGCTGATCCCGGTCACTTCACAACCCACCGGCCCGACCATGAAACGGCGAATCTCACCGGTCGCAGGATCGGCGCAGAGCATCTGGTTGTTGCCCATCCCGGCGAAGTCGCCAGCGTTGCTCGAGTCGCCGTCGGTGAGAATCCACAGGCGTCCGGCCTTGTCGAAACCCAGACCGTCGGGACTGTTGAACATGTTCTGCGGGGTGATGTTGGATGAGCCACCCTTCGGCGTCCCGGCATGCACGCCCGGGTTGCCGGCGACCACAAACAGATCCCAGGCAAACGTCTTCGAGGCGTGATCGTTGCGGTCGGTGCGCCAGCGCAGAATCTGCCCGTAAACGTTCTTCTCGCGCGGGTTCGGCCCGCCCACCGGTTGGCCGTCCTCGCCGCGCTTTGCGTTGTTGGTCAGGGTGCAATAAACCTGGCCGTCCTTGGGACTGACAACGATCCACTCCGGTCGATCCATGCGTGTTGCGCCGACGACGCTGGCGGCAAGGCGCGCGTGGATCAGCACTTCTGCCTGATCGGCAAACCCGCTGCTGGCGTCGATGCCGTTCTTGCCGTGGGTCAGCTCGATCCACTGGCCCTGGCCTTTCGGGTGATCAGGGTTGCCGTCGCCGGCGTCGAATTTGGCCACATACAACGTGCCGTGATCGAGGATGTCGCGGTTGGCTTTCTGATTGCGATGGTTGATGCGGTCGCGGCTGACGAATTTGTAAATGAACTCGCCACGCTCGTCGTCACCCATGTACACCACAGCGCGACCATCGTCGGTCTCGGCCAGCGCGGCGTTTTCATGCTTGAAGCGGCCCAGCGCGGTGCGTTTGACCGGAGTCGATTGCGGGTCGAACGGATCGATCTCGACCACCCAGCCGTGACGGTTGAGTTCGTTGGGGTTCTTGGCCATGTCGAAGCGCGGGTCGTGCGGGTGCCAGTTGATGTCTTTGCTGCTGGCGACAACGCCGTAGCGCTTTTGCGCCGCATCGAATTGCTGCTGGGCGTTGCTGCTGCCGAAGCAGTCGGTGAAGTTTTCTTCGCAGGTCAGGTAGGTGCCCCACGGTGTCTTGCCGTTGGCGCAGTTCTGGAAGGTGCCGAGGACTTTTTTGCCGTGCTTGTCGGCGGCGGTTTTCATCAAGTCGTGGCCGCGGGCCGGACCGCTGATGCGCAGCGGCGAGTTACCGTGAATGCGACGGTTGTAGCGCGAGCCCTGGACGAACTGCCACTGGCCGTTCTTGCGCTGCACTTCGATCACCGACACGCCTTCGCAGGCCAATGCCTTGCGCACATCCTCAGCCGACTGCGGCATGCCGCCATGCGGATACAGGTAGCGATAGTTGGTGTATTCGTTGTTGATCGCCATCAGCGCGCGGTTCTTGTCGTCCGGGAAGGCGAACAGGCTCATGCCGTCATTGTTGTCGCCGAACTGCACTTCCTGTGCGGCAGCGGTGCCGTTACCGCTCGGATCGAAGGCCGGGCCGTTCTTGTGCAACGGCTGGCCCCAACTGATCAGCACCGAAGACTTGTAGCCCTTGGGCAGGCTGATGGCGTCGGTGGTCGCCGCCGGAATGCTCTCGAAACCGAGCAGGCGGCTGTTGCCGGCGCTGACGCTGGCGGCCATGACGCTGCGGCTCAGCAGGTTGCCGCCGAGGAACATCGCCGCCCCGCACAACGCGCCGGCGCTGATGAAACCGCGACGGCTGAGGCCGACCATTTTTTCCAGATCAGTGGATTGGTTTTCTTCTAATAGGCTCACATCAGGCTCCCTGCTTGGTTATGGGCAACACCTTAATGCGGGTCGATGACGCTTTTGTGGCAAGGGCGAATCAGAGCGGCGTGCCGATCAGCACGTTGGACGGCGCACATTGCACCTGCACCGCAGACCCCACGCCGAGTTGCTGGTTGCGCAAGTGCAGCGGTTCGGCCAAGGCGCAAAGTGTCTGGCCGTTGGGCAGGGAAATGCGCACCTCGCTGGGGCCGTCCTCGGCATCGAGGATGGCTTCGATGGTGCCGCGCAGGACATTGTGTCCGGGCGTGGCCGGCTGATCGGTGCCGAGCAGTTCAAGCCAGCCAGCCTTGATCAGCGCCATCACTTCGGTACCGATCTGCAATTCCAGATGCACGGTGCTGTCGTGGGTGATCTGTGCCTCCAGAGCAATGCCTTCTGCCAGTTCGAGGCGGATCAGATCGTTGCGCCCCTGCGCCTGAATGGCCGCGACCGTGCCATGCAGCTGATTGCGCGCGCTGGTCCTGAGCATCAGCCGCCCGAGCAGGTCGAGATCACTGGCGTCTTCGGCCGCTTCCAACACCTGTGCCTGCAACGCCTGCAATTTCTGATACAGGCGCAGCACTCGCTCGCCCTCGCTGGACAGTCTGGCGCCGCCGCCGCCCTTGCCGCCCACCACGCGCTCGACCAAGGGTTTCTGCGCCAGGTTGTTCAGCTCATCGATCGCATCCCACGCTGCCTTGTAACTGAGCCCCGCACTCTTCGCCGCACGGGTGATCGAACCCTGCTCGGCGATGTGTTGCAGCAGGGCAATGCGCTGCGGGCGGCGGACAATGTGCTGGGAGAGCAGGGTGGGCAGGGACATGGCAGAACGCTTCTGGCTCGGGCGATGAGAGGGACGTTGGCCACTTGCAACGCGCGAGTCAAGCCTGACGCCGAGCCCCTGTGGGAGCGAGCCTGCTCGCGAAAGCGGTTTGACCAACCACAGCTTTGTTGAATGTGACGCCCATTCGCGAGCAGGCTCGCTCCCACATGAGATCTGTATTCGCTTCAGGTACCGGGCTTCGGCGTCCGGGCCAGGCAATACACATCAACCCGCGCCGCACCTGCATTCATCAACAACCGCGCCAGCGCCTGAGCGGTCGCGCCGGTGGTCAAGACGTCGTCAACCAGCGCGAAATGGCGGCCGCTTACCTCTGCATCAGGCGCCAGCGCAAAGGCATTGCGCAAATTGCGTTTGCGCGCCTTGGCATCGAGATCCTGCTGGGCATCGGTGTCCATGACTCGCCTTAGAAGCTGTTCTTCACAGGGCAAATCCAGCGACACACTCAACCAGCGCGCGAGCATCGCCGCTTGATTGAATCCTCGCCGACGCAGTCGTTTATTCGCCAACGGCACCGGTAGCAACACATCGGGTCGCGGCAAGTCCTCGGCGAAGCGATGCTGCAGGTATTGGCCGAGAACGTCGGCGAGCAGGTGACCAAACGGCCATTTTGCGTTGTGTTTAAAGCGTGTAATCAGACTGTCAACGGGGAAGCCATAAACCCACGGCACGGCGACCTGCTCGAAGGCCGGAGGCTCTAGCAGGCACTCGCCGCAAGTCAGGCCATCCGCCGCCAGCGGCAAAGCGCAGCTCTGACAATGGCTGCCGAGCCAGGGCAATTCGGTTTCGCAGGACTCGCACATTGGCATTTGTGCTTCTGCGGGCTCATCGCACAGCAAACAGGTCTGTACGTTTTTTAAACAGATGTAAACCTGTCCTTGGTATTGCGGTTGACAGCGCATCACTCTTCCTTAAATATGCCGAACATCCGTGTAGCGCCTGTGGATATTCCATTTCCCCCGGCGCCAGCCAAGCATAACCAAGGAATTGCCCATGAGCGCGAGCACCACTGCCACCCTGCGTCACGATTGGTCTCTGGCCGAAGTCAAAGCACTCTTCGTACAGCCATTCAACGACTTGCTGTTCCAGGCGCAAACGGTGCACCGCGCACATTTCAACGCCAACCGCGTGCAGGTCTCGACGCTGCTGTCGATCAAGACCGGCGCCTGCCCGGAAGACTGCAAGTACTGCCCGCAGTCCGGGCACTACAACACCGGTCTGGAAAAAGAAAAGCTGATGGAAGTGCAGAAAGTCCTCGAAGAGGCGGCCCGCGCCAAAGCCATCGGTTCGACGCGATTCTGCATGGGCGCGGCGTGGAAACATCCGTCGGCCAAAGACATGCCGTATGTGTTGAAGATGGTTGAAGGGGTGAAAGCCTTGGGCCTGGAAACCTGCATGACCCTCGGCCGTCTCGATCAGGAGCAGACCGAAGCGCTGGCCAGGGCCGGTCTCGATTACTACAACCACAACCTCGACACCTCGCCGGAGTTCTACGGCAGCATCATCACCACTCGCACTTACAGCGAGCGTCTGCAGACGCTGGCCTACGTGCGTGAGTCGGGGATGAAAATCTGCTCCGGCGGCATTCTCGGCATGGGCGAATCGCTGGACGATCGCGCCAATCTGCTGATCCAGTTGGCCAACCTGCCCGAGCATCCGGAATCGGTGCCGATCAACATGCTGGTGAAAGTCGCCGGTACGCCGCTGGAAAACGCCGAAGACATCGATCCGTTCGACTTTATCCGCATGCTCGCCGTCGCGCGCATCCTCATGCCGCAATCTCACGTGCGCCTGTCCGCCGGTCGCGAAGCGATGAACGAGCAGATGCAGGCCCTGGCATTTTTCGCCGGCGCCAACTCGATTTTCTACGGCGACAAATTGCTCACCACCGCCAACCCGCAGGCAGACAAGGACATGCAGCTGTTCGCGCGCCTCGGTATCCAGCCGGAGGCTCGCGAAGAGCATTCCGATGAGGTTCATCAAGCTGCGATCGAGCAGGCGCTGGTGGAGCAGAAGAGTAGCGAGCAGTTCTACAACGCTGCGGTGTAATAAACCGCGCGGATTGCGCTGAAGGAATGCAAAACCCCTGTGGGAGCGAGCCTGCTCGCGAAAGCGGTTTGGCCGCCAACATCCATGTTGGATGTGACGCCCATTCGCGAGCAGGCTCGCTCCCACAGGGGATCTGTGTCATTTGAAAATCGAGGCCTGCATGTCTTTCGATCTCGCCGCACGCCTTGCTGCCCGCCGTGCCGACAACCTCTACCGGCAGCGTCCGCTGCTCGAATCGCCGCAAGGGCCGGAAGTGGTGGTGGACGGCCAACCGTTGCTCGCTTTCTGCAACAACGACTATCTGGGCCTGGCCAATCATCCGCAGGTGATCGAAGCCTGGCGCGCCGGTGCCGAGCGTTGGGGGGTCGGCGGTGGCGCGTCGCATCTGGTGATCGGCCACAGCAGCCCGCATCACGCGCTGGAAGAAGCACTCGCCGATCTGACCGGGCGCCCACGTGCGCTGCTGTTCACCACCGGCTACATGGCCAACCTCGGCACGGTCACCGCGCTGGTCGGGCAGGGCGATACGGTGCTGGAAGACCGGCTCAATCACGCCTCGTTGCTGGACGCGGGCCTGTTGTCCGGCGCGCGTTTCAATCGCTATCTGCACAACGACGCCGAGAGTCTGGCCAAGCGCCTGGAGAAAGCCACTGGCAACACGCTGGTGGTGACCGATGGTGTATTCAGCATGGACGGTGACATCTCCGACCTGCCGGCGCTGGCCCGCGCGGCCAAGGCCAGAGGCGCGTGGCTGATGGTCGACGACGCGCATGGCTTTGGCCCGCTGGGCGCCAACGGTGGCGGCATCGTCGAGCATTTCGGCCTGAGCCAGGACGATGTGCCGGTGCTGGTCGGTACCCTCGGCAAAGCCTTCGGCACCGCCGGGGCCTTTGTCGCTGGCAGCGAAGAGTTGATCGAAAGCCTGATCCAGTTCGCCCGCCCGTACATCTACACCACCAGCCAACCGCCGGCGCTGGCCTGCGCGACGCTGAAAAGCCTCGAGCTGCTGCGCAGCGAGCACTGGCGCCGTGAGCACTTGCAGATGCTGATCCGCCAGTTCCGCCACGGCGCCGAGCAGATCGGGCTGGAGCTGATGGACAGCTTCACGCCGATCCAGCCGATCATGATCGGCGATGCCGGGCGCGCCGTGCGGTTGTCGCAGATGCTGCGCGAGCGCGGGCTGATGGTCACTGCGATTCGCCCGCCAACCGTGCCTGCCGGGAGCGCGCGCCTTCGCGTCACGCTGACCGCCGCCCACAGCGAAGCTCAAGTGCAACAGTTGCTGGAAGGATTGGCAGATTGTTTCGCCCGATTGTCGTTGGAGCCAAGCCATGCGTAATCGTCTGATTCTGCTGCCCGGCTGGGGCCTCGGCGTGTCGCCGCTGGAACCGCTGGCCGCAGCATTGCGTGGCCTCGACGAACATCTGCAAGTCGAGATCGAACCGCTGCCGGAGCTGGATTCCGCTGACCTTGAAGACTGGCTCGATGAACTCGATGCGCGAATTCCACAGGAAGTCTGGCTCGGTGGCTGGTCGCTGGGCGGGATGCTCGCCTCTGAGTTGGCGGCACGACGCGGTGAGGCGTGCTGCGGTGTGCTGACGCTGGCGAGCAACCCGGCGTTTGTCGCCCATGAGCAATGGCCGACCTCGATGCCCGGCGAGACTTTCGATGCATTTCTTGGCGGTTGCCAGGCCGATCCGCGTGTCACGCTCAAGCGCTTCGCTTTGTTATGTGCGCAAGGTTCGCCAGACCCGCGTGGCTTGTCGCGGTTGCTGCTCGGTGGTGCGCCGGCAGCCGCGCCGACTGCGCTGATGGCGGGTCTGGAGCTGCTTGCGCAACTGGATACGCGCCAGGCGTTGCAGGGGTTTCGCGGCCCGCAGTTGCATCTGTTCGGCGGTCAGGACGCTCTGGTCCCGGCGGAAGCGGCCGGCGCATTGTTCGCGCTGTTGCCGGATATCGAAATTGGTCTGATCGAACAGGCCAGCCATGCTTTTCTGCTGGAAGACCCGCATGGAGTCGCGGGCGCGATCCAGGCTTTTCTACATGAGTGCGCTGATGACTGACCTGTCCCTTGTGCTGCCTGGGGGCTTGCCCGACAAGCGCCAGGTGGCGGCGTCTTTTTCTCGCGCGGCGGCCAGTTACGACAGCGTCGCCGAGTTTCAGCGTGACGTCGGCACGCAGCTGCTTGAGCGTTTGCCTGGGAGTTTCATGCCGTCGCGGTGGCTCGATCTCGGTTGCGGCACTGGCTATTTCACCCGCGCGCTGGCCTCGCGTTTCACCCAGGGCAGCGGTGTCGCGCTGGACATCGCCGAGGGCATGCTCAATCACGCACGGCCGTTGGGTGGCGCTGAGCATTTCATTGCTGGCGATGCCGAACGGCTGCCGTTGCAGGATGCGAGCGTCGATCTGATTTTCTCCAGTCTCGCGGTGCAGTGGTGCGCCGACTTCCAGGCGGTGCTCAGCGAAGCCTTGCGCGTGCTGAAACCGGGCGGGATTTTTGCCTTTGCTAGTCTGTGTACAGGAACGTTGTTCGAGTTGCGTGAGAGTTGGCAGCAGGTCGACGGGTTGGTGCACGTCAATCGCTTCCGCGAGTTCGCCCGCTATGAACAGTTATGTGCCGGCAGTGGCATGCGCATTTTGGCGCTGGAGAATCAGCCGCACGTGTTGCATTACCCGGATGTGCGCAGCCTGACTCACGAGCTGAAGGCATTGGGCGCGCACAATCTGAATCCCGGGCGGCCGGGCGGTTTGACCGGACGGGCGCGGATTCTCGGGCTGATCGACGCGTATGAGCGCTTCCGTCAGGTGTCGGGGCTGCCGGCAACCTATCAGGTGGTGTACGCCGTGTTGGAGAAACCTCTATGAGCGCAGCCTATTTCATCACCGGAACCGATACCGATGTTGGCAAAACCACCGTCGCTGCCGGATTGCTCCATGCGGCGCGGTCGGCAGGCTTGAGCACGGCAGCAGGCAAACCGGTGGCTTCCGGGTGCGACGTCACGCCCAAAGGCTTGCGTAATTCCGATGCCTTGGCGCTGCTGGCCGAATGTTCGTTGCCGCTGACTTATCAACAGGTCAACCCGGTGGCGTTCGAGCCAGCGATCGCGCCGCACCTGGCGGCGCGCGAAGCGGGAGTGGCGCTGACGGTGCAATCGCTGCTGGCGCCGATGCGCGGGATTCTCGCGATGAACGCCGACTTCACCCTGATCGAAGGCGCGGGCGGCTGGCGAGTGCCGTTGGCGGATCAGGACAATCTCTCGGACCTGGCGATTGCGCTGAAGCTGCCGGTGATTCTGGTGGTGGGCGTGAGGCTGGGTTGTATCAGTCATGCGTTGCTGACCGCCGAGGCGATTGCCCGCGATGGTCTGCAATTGGCTGGATGGGTGGCCAATATTATCGATCCGAAAACTTCGCGGCTGGAGGAAAACCTTGCGACCCTGGCCGAGCGCATTCCCGCGCCGTGCCTGGGCCGGGTACCGAAACTCAAGGCGTTGAGCGCCGAAGCGGTGGCCGAGCATTTGCAACTGGATTTGCTCGATTAAGTTTCTCGCTATGAACGGGCACTGTGCCATTAGTGTTTTTGACGGGTGTTTTGCTGGCGCGTTTGCTTCAATGGCGACCATTGATCCTTTGCAAGGATGAGAGCGACTATGGAAATCTCCGGCAACACAGCTTTTTATGCGGGGCTGAGCTCGATTCAGTCTGGGCAGAACCGCGTCGATCAGGCCGCCAGCCAGATCGCCAATAACACCATCGAACGCTCGGTGACCAGCCAGTCGTCCGAAGTGCAG
Source organism: Pseudomonas mercuritolerans (assembly GCF_025706525.1). Taxonomy (NCBI): domain Bacteria; kingdom Pseudomonadati; phylum Pseudomonadota; class Gammaproteobacteria; order Pseudomonadales; family Pseudomonadaceae; genus Pseudomonas; species Pseudomonas mercuritolerans. The sequence continues at coordinate 84,068 of NZ_JAMSHA010000002.1, read as the reverse complement.
GTCAATCGCCTGCGCGGTGTGGATCGCGCACAAGAATCGGATCTGGCGAGCAATATCGTCGAGCTGTCGCAGGGCAAGATCCAGGCAGAGCTGGGTGTGAAGGTGGCCAAAGCTTCCGACGAGGTGCTGGGGACGATCATCGATACCTTCGCCTGATTGAATTTGTTGTAGACCTCGAAACGCCGCGCCCTGTCGCGGCGTTTTTCGTTTAAGTCCTTCTTGCTCAACTAATCTTTCTTCAACGCTCGTGGCTTGTTTGAAGTCGCGGCGATTTGTCGTCTTCGACATTTGGCAAAACTGATGACGAACGGCAAAAGAACGACGCTTGACAAGATTTCGGCGTAAACGTATGTTTCAAACAACTGTTTGACCGTCACAACAACTCAACACGGTCGTTCATTCCCGGTTACATCAGCAGAGGTTTATCGCTATGCCTGACTACAAGGCCCCCTTGCGTGATATTCGCTTCGTTCGTGACGAGCTGCTCGGCTACGAAGCGCACTATCAGAGCCTGCCAGCGTGCGCAGATGCCACGCCGGACATGGTTGACGCCATCCTCGAGGAAGGCGCCAAGTTTTGTGAGCAGGTACTGGCGCCGCTGAACCGCGTGGGCGATCTGGAAGGTTGCACCTGGAGCGAGTCCGGCGTGAAAACCCCGACTGGCTTCAAAGAGGCGTACAAGCAATTCGTCGAAGGCGGCTGGCCAAGCCTGGCCCACGACGTCGAGCATGGCGGCCAAGGTCTTCCTGAGTCGCTGGGCCTGGCGGTCAGCGAAATGGTCGGCGAAGCCAACTGGTCGTGGGGCATGTACCCAGGACTGTCGCACGGTGCGATGAACACCATCTCCGAGCACGGCACCCCTGAGCAGCAGGAAGCCTATCTGACCAAACTGGTCTCCGGCGAATGGACCGGCACCATGTGCCTGACCGAACCGCACTGCGGCACCGACCTGGGCATGCTGCGCACCAAGGCCGAGCCTCAGGCCGACGGTTCCTACAAAGTTTCCGGCACCAAGATCTTCATCTCGGCCGGTGAACACGACATGGCCGATAACATCGTCCACATCGTACTGGCGCGTCTACCGGATGCACCGGCTGGTACCAAAGGCATCTCGCTGTTCATCGTTCCAAAGTTCCTGCCAAACGCCGATGGCACCATTGGCGCGCGCAACGCAGTGAGCTGCGGTTCGCTGGAACACAAGATGGGCATCCACGGCAACGCCACCTGCGTGATGAACTTCGACGGCGCCACCGGTTACCTGATCGGCCCGGCGAACAAAGGCCTGAACTGCATGTTCACCTTCATGAACACCGCTCGTCTCGGTACCGCGCTGCAAGGTCTGGCTCACGCCGAAATCGGCTTCCAGGGCGGTCTGAAATACGCTCGTGATCGCCTGCAAATGCGCTCGCTGACTGGCCCGAAAGCGCCGGACAAAGCCGCTGACCCGATCATCGTCCACCCGGACGTGCGCCGCATGCTGTTGACCATGAAGGCGTTCGCCGAAGGCAACCGCGCGATGGTGTACTTCACTGCGAAGCAGGTCGACATCGTCAAATACGGCGTCGATGAAGAAGAGAAGAAGAAGGCCGACGCGCTGCTGGCGTTCATGACCCCGATCGCCAAAGCGTTCATGACCGAAGTCGGTTTTGAAGCCGCCAACCACGGCGTGCAGATCTACGGCGGCCACGGCTTCATCGCCGAGTGGGGCATGGAGCAGAACGTTCGCGACAGCCGCATTTCGATGCTGTACGAAGGCACCACCGGCATCCAGGCTCTCGACCTGCTCGGCCGTAAAGTGCTGATGACTCAAGGCGAAGCTTTGAAAGGCTTCACCAAGATCGTCCACAAGTTCTGCCAGACCAACGAAGGCAACGAAGCCGTCCAGGAATTCGTCGCGCCACTGGCTGCACTGAATAAAGAGTGGGGCGAGCTGACCATGAAGGTTGGTATGGCGGCCATGAAAGATCGCGAAGAAGTCGGCGCGGCCTCCGTGGACTACCTGATGTACTCCGGTTATGCCTGCCTGGCCTACTTCTGGGCTGACATGGCGCGTCTGGCTGCGGAAAAACTGGCTGCCGGCACCAGCGACGAGGCGTTCTACACCGCCAAGCTGCAAACCGCGCGCTTCTACTTCCAGCGCATCCTGCCGCGTACCCGCACGCACGTGGCCACTATGCTGTCGGGCGCTGGCAACCTGATGGACATGAAAGAAGAAGACTTCGCACTGGGCTACTAAGCCTTCACGCAGTCTGACGAAAACCGCTGCTCCCATTAGGGGGCAGCGGTTTTTTTGTTTGCGGATGGCTCAGATAGTCGAGCTTCCGGCCGTTACAGAGACCGTGTGTGATCTGGATCACATTGTATGGGCTTGGCCGCACTTTGCAGGCACAATGCCATCTCTTTGCTATGACGGGTCGGAGCTTACCCTTGCCGCGTTCTTCCGCTGTACGTTTCAGCCATTTCCTGCCATCACTGCTGTTATTGCTTGCGGGGCTGGCGGCTGCGTATGTCAAAGACCTCAGCGTGTTTTTCACGTCCCTGTTCAACGTCCTGCCGACCCTGGTCCTGCTGCTGGGCGGGGCGTATTGCGCGGTGTATCGGCGTCAGCGCGAACTGTTTCTGATGCTCACGGTGTACATCGCCTACTTTTTGCTCGATACCCAGACCGATTTCTACCGCGACAACGGCAAGGTTCGCGAAGACGCTGCGGTGGTGTTTCATCTGGTCTGCCTGCTGTTGCCGTTGTTGTTCGGGCTGTTCGCGGCGTGGCAGGAACGTACGCATCTATTCCAAGACATGGTCGCGCGCTTTGCCGTGCTGCTGGCATTCGGCAGCGTGGCGCTAGGGCTGGAACAAAGTTACCCACAGGCGCTGCTGCTGTGGTTGTCGGAGATCCGCTGGCCGGCGCTGCACGGCGCGTGGATGAGCCTGATCCAGTTGTCCTACCCGGTGTTCATCTCGGCCTTCCTGCTGCTGGCCTGGCAATACTGGCGCAACCCGCGCCCGTTGCACGCGGCGCAACTGGTCGGCTTGCTCGGGGTGTTCTGGATGTTGCCGAAGACCTTCATTCTGCCGTTCACCCTGAACATCATGTGCAGCCAGGTGATGCTGATGATCGCCGCGGCGGTTGCGCATGAGGCCTATCAAATGGCCTTCCGCGACGAGCTCACCGGCCTGCCGGGACGTCGCGCGCTCAACGAGCGCATGCAGCGCTTGGGGCGCAACTATGTGCTGGCGATGAGCGACGTCGATCACTTCAAGAAATTCAACGACACCCATGGCCATGATGTCGGTGACCAGGTGCTGCGCCTGGTCGCCAGCAAACTGTCGAAAATCAGCGGTGGCGGTAGGGCGTATCGCTACGGCGGTGAGGAATTTGCCTTGGTGTTTGCAGGCAAAACCCTTGAGGAATGCATGCCGCACCTGGAAGTGATCCGTGAATCAATCGCCTCCTACAGCATTCAGTTGCGCAACCAGGAAAACCGCCCGCAGGACGATCAGCAAGGGCGCCAGCGCCGCAGCGGTTCCGGCGCGTCGGCGGTGTCGGTGACGGTGAGCATCGGCGTCGCCGAACGCGTGGAGCAGCGCACTCCCGAAGAAGTGCTCAAGTCCGCCGACCAGGCGTTGTACAGCGCCAAGGGCGCCGGGCGTAACTGCGTCATGGCATTCGGGCAGAACCGCCGTGGCGCGGTGCGCATGGACGCCGCTGCGGGTTGAGTGATGACGGCGCATTCAGCGCCCGCACGATGATTGTCGCGGGTGGTGGCCAGCAGTAGGTTGGAGGAATCTGCTGACGGAGAAGCCACCATGCCCGAGTACAAAGCTCCCCTGCGCGACATGCGCTTTCTGATCGATCACGTCTTCGACTTCCACTCCAGCTACGCCAATCTCGGCGCGCATGACGCCAGCCCGGACATGATCAGCGCGATCCTCGAAGAAGGCGCGAAGTTCTGCGAGAACGTTCTGGCCCCGCTCAATCGCAGCGGCGATGAAGAGGGCTGCCATTTCGACAACGGTGTGGTGACAACGCCTACAGGCTTCAAGCAGGCCTTCGCACAATATGTCGAGGGCGGCTGGCACGGTTTGGCGGCTGATCCGGCTTACGGTGGCCAAGGGTTGCCGAGCTCGCTGGGGCTGGTGATCAGCGAGATGGTCGGCTCCAGCAACACGTCCTGGGGCATGTACCCCGGCCTGACCCACGGCGCGATGTCGGCGATCCACGCCCACGGTACCGCCGAGCAGAAAGACACCTACCTGAGCAAACTCACCGCTGGCCAGTGGACCGGCACCATGTGCCTGACCGAAGCCCACTGCGGCACCGATCTGGGCATCATCAAGACCCGCGCGGTGCCCCGGGCCGACGGCAGCTACGCGATCACTGGCAGCAAGATTTTCATTTCCGCCGGCGAGCATGACCTGAGCGACAACATCATCCATCTGGTCCTGGCCAAGCTGCCGGACGCACCGGCCGGAACCAAGGGCATTTCCCTGTTTATCGTGCCCAAGTTTCTGCCCGATGCAGCAGGCGAAGCGGGTGAGCGCAATGGCGTTTCCTGCGGCTCGATCGAGCACAAGATGGGCATCAAGGCTTCAGCCACCTGCGTGCTGAACTTCGATGCCGCCACCGGTTACCTGATCGGCGAGCCGAACAAAGGCCTCAACTGCATGTTCACCATGATGAACCACGCGCGCCTCGGCACCGGCATGCAGGGGCTGTGTCTGGGCGAGGCGAGTTTCCAGGGCGCGATCAAGTACGCCAACGACCGCCTGCAAATGCGTGCGCTGACCGGCGCCAAGGCCCCGGAAAAACCTGCTGACCCGATCATCGTCCACCCCGATGTGCGGCGCATGCTGCTGACCATGAAGGCTTTCAACGAAGGCAACCGCGCGCTGACCTATTTCACCGCGCAGATGCTCGATGTCGCGCACCTGAGCAGCGATGCCGAGGCGCGTCAGGAGGCCGAAGACCTGTTGGCGTTCCTCACGCCGATCTGCAAGGCGTTCATGACCGACACCGGGCTGGAAGTGACCAACCACGGCATGCAGGTGTTTGGCGGCCACGGTTTCATTCGCGAGTGGGGCATGGAGCAACTGGTGCGCGATTGCCGGATTGCGCCGATCTATGAGGGCACCAACGGCATTCAAGCGCTGGACCTGCTTGGGCGCAAGGTGCTGGGCAGTCAGGGCAAGCTGCTGCGCGGCTTTACCAAAATCGTCCACAAGTTCTGCGCAGCGAACGCCGGCCACGCGCAATTGGGCAGCTTCGTCGCGCAACTCAACGGGCTCAACCAACAGTGGGGCGACCTGACCATGAAGGTCGGTATGGCCGCCATGAAGAACCCGGACGAAGTCGGTGCCGCATCGGTCGATTATCTGATGTACAGCGGCTACATCATCCTTGGTTACCTGTGGCTGCGCATGGCGTTGGTTGCCCAGGTACAGCTGGACGCAGGCGAGGGTGAGGCCGATTTCCTCAAGGGCAAACTGGCGACGTGCGAGTTCTACTTCAAACGTTTGTTGCCGCGCACGGCTGCGCATCAGGCAGCGATCGAGGCGGGCAGTGATTGTTTGATGAATTTGCCCGCGCAGGCGTTTGCTTTATAGGGCAGATCAAAAGATCGCAGCCTTCGGCAGCTCCACCGGATCGCGTTTTGTCTGAAGGAGCTGGCGAGGCTGCGATTTTTTGTGGTGACTAAAAATTACAAATCAGTCACCGGTTGACCCTATGTGTCGCAAAAGTTGTTGAGGTACACTCGGGCTCAACGAAAACATCATTCCACGAACCACCTGTTTAGATCTTGCGAGGTTTGCCATGGCTGACTACAAAGCGCCGCTGCGCGATATGCGCTTCGTCCTCAATGAAGTGTTCGAAGTCGCCAAACTCTGGGCCGAGCTGCCAGCGCTGGCCGAGACCGTCGATGCCGAAACCGTTGAAGCGATTCTCGAAGAGGCCGGCAAGGTCACCAGCAAAAGCATCGCGCCGCTGAGCCGTGCCGCTGACGAGGAAGGTTGCCATTGGGCAGACGGTGCCGTCACCACGCCGGCCGGCTTCCCACAGGCCTATCAGACATATGCTGAAGGCGGCTGGGTCGGCGTCGGTGGCGATCCGGCCTATGGCGGCATGGGCATGCCCAAAGCCGTGTCGGCGCAGGTCGAAGAAATGGTCAACTCCGCCAGCCTGGCGTTCGGTCTGTACCCGATGCTGACCGCCGGCGCCTGCCTGTCGATCAACGCCCACGCCAGTGAAGAACTGAAAGCTGCGTACCTGCCGAACATGTACGCCGGCATCTGGGCCGGTTCCATGTGCCTGACCGAGCCGCACGCCGGCACCGACCTGGGCATCATCCGCACCAAAGCCGAACCTCAGGCTGACGGTTCCTACAAGGTCAGCGGCACCAAGATCTTCATCACTGGCGGTGAACACGACCTCACCGAGAACATCATTCATCTGGTACTGGCCAAGCTGCCTGACGCCCCGGCCGGTCCGAAAGGCATTTCGCTGTTCCTGGTGCCAAAGTTCATGGTCAATGCCGACGGCAGCCTCGGCGCGCGCAACCCGGCCAATTGCGGTTCGATCGAACACAAGATGGGCATCCAGGCTTCGGCGACCTGCGTGATGAACTTCGACGAAGCCGTCGGCTATCTGGTCGGCGAGCCGAACAAAGGCCTGGCCGCGATGTTCACCATGATGAACTACGAGCGCCTGGGCGTTGGTATTCAAGGCCTGGCTACAGGCGAGCGCTCTTATCAGAACGCTGTTGAATATGCGCGCGATCGTCTGCAGAGCCGTTCGCCGACCGGTGCGCAGAACAAGGACAAAGTTGCTGACCCGATCATCGTCCATCCTGACGTGCGGCGCATGCTGCTGACCATGAAAGCCTCGAACGAAGGCGGCCGTGCGTTCTCCACGTATGTGGCGATGCAACTGGATACCGCCAAGTTCAGCGAAGATGCGACCACCCGCAAGCGCGCAGAAGATCTGGTGGCGCTGCTGACGCCGGTAGCGAAAGCGTTCCTGACCGACCTGGGTCTGGAAACCACCGTCCACGGCCAGCAGATTTTCGGCGGCCACGGCTACATCCGCGAGTGGGGCCAGGAGCAATTGGTGCGTGATGTGCGCATCACCCAGATCTACGAAGGCACCAACGGTATTCAGGCGCTGGACCTGGTCGGGCGCAAGATCGTTGGCAGTGGCGGCGCGTTCTACCGGTTGTTCGCTGACGAGATCCGCCATTTCACCGCTACCGCCAGTGCTGATCTGGGCGAGTTCACCAAGCCGTTGAACGATGCCGTCGACACCCTCGACGAGCTGACCGCGTGGCTGCTGGACCGGGCGAAAAACAATCCGAACGAAATCGGCGCGGCCTCGGTCGAATATTTGCAAGCGTTCGGATACACCGCTTACGCCTACATGTGGGCGTTGATGGCCAAAGCCTCGCTGGGCAAGGAAGCGCAAGATGATTTCTATGCGAGCAAGCTGGGCACCGCACGCTTCTATTTCGCCCGTTTGCTGCCGCGTATCCACTCGTTGAGCGCGTCGGTCAAGGCCGGTAGCGAGTCGCTGTTCCTGCTGGATGCGGCGCAGTTTTGATCCCGTAGACGTCATGTAAGCATTTGCTTACGTGACGTGCTGCTGTTCTCCCATATCCGTATATTGGATCCACGGCTAATCTACATTTCATGGACGTCGCGCAGGAAGCGCAAAGTAAACAACACGGACACGTAGGATTCTGCCAGGGTGGCGGAGTGAAATGGATGTCAGGGAAACAGTCTGCAAAGCCCCGCTTCGGCGGGGTTTTCTTTTGCCTGAAGAAAAGTTTCAGGCAAGCGGATCGAGAGGCGGCTTCACTTCGCGATCGATCACCTCTTCAAGCAATGTCCGCAGCAGTGCCAGCGAGGCCTGCTGGCGCTGTACATCGCGGCACACCAGGCCAACTTTCAACGGCACCCGTGGTTCGCTCAGCGGTTTCCACAGCAGATCGGCATCGTCGTATTCCTTTTGCGAACGTCCCGGCAGCACCGTCGCCAGACGGGTATGCGGCAGGCTGTCGAGAATCCCCAACATAGTGTTCAGCTCGGCCTGCACCTGCGGGCGTCGTCCGAGGCTGGTCAGTTGTGCCTGCCAGATCTGCCGGATCTGGAATTCTTCGCCGAGCAGCAACATTGGCAACTCAGCGGCCTGGCGCATCGAGACTTTCTTGAACTCTCGCAATGGATGGTCGGCCGGGATGACCAGCGTCAGTTCGTCTTCATACAGCAACACCCCGTGCAGACCGGGTTGGCGCGGCGGCAGATAGCTGATACCGATGTCCAGCGAACCGTTGAGCAAGCGCCGTTCGATTTCCAGCCCTGTCAGTTCATAGATCTGCACCACCAGATGCGGCTGCGCCTTGCGCACACGCTCGAGCATTTGCGGCACAAGGCTGGTGTGCACCGTTTGCAGCACACCGATCGCCAGGGTGCGCAACGCCTGCCCCTTGAAATTACCCAACGCCTCGCGCGCCCGCTGCAAGCCATCGAGCAGCGGCAACGCGTGGTTGTACAGCGTGTGCGCAGCGAGGGTCGGCAGCAGGCGTTTACTGCTGCGTTCGAACAGGGTGACGTCGAGATTCTGCTCCAGCTGACGGATCTGTTGCGACAGCGCCGGTTGCGAGATCGACAAGCGCTCAGCCGCACGGCCGACATGGCCTTCTTCGTAGACCGCGACGAAATAACGCAGTTGTTTGAAATCCATAAGTAGCGCTTATCGAAATGGCTGAAAAATCGAAATGGCCTGAAGCCGTTTGCGCGCCTAGTCTAACCGCATTCACAAGGCTTGCAGGGCCAGAAAGCGTGACGAATTCCATTTGCTTCGTTCGTGATTACATAGGCAGTTCAAAAAACCTCAAGCGAGGTTTTTCCGCATGAATCTGTTCAGTTTGCGGCGCCGGACGCCGAGTCTGGATGACCTCACCTTCGAGGCGGGGCCATCGGCCATGACCGATCACCTCAATGCCCAACGCCTGATGCCCAGTGTCGAGCGGCCGCATCAAGTGTTCGTTCGCGGCCAGGGTTCATGGCTGTGGGACAGCAACGATCGCGCCTACCTCGACTTTTCCCAGGCCGGCGGCGCCAACAGCCTTGGCCACAGCCCCATGGCGCTGGTCAAAGCCATCGCCAATCAGGCCCAGGCGCTGATCAATCCAGGCTTCAATCTGCACAATCGCGGCATGCTCAGCCTGGCCGAACGTTTGTGCGCCAGTACGTCCAGCGATCAGGCGTACCTGCTCAACAGTGGCAGCGAGGCTTGTGACGCGGCAATGAAACTGGCGCGCACATGGGGGCAACTGCATCGTGGCGGCGCTTCGAGGATCATCGTGGCGCAGCAGGGTTGCCATGGCCGCAGTCTGGCGACGGTCGATCGAGTGCCATTCAACGACCTGCCGACGCTGCACGCGGCGGTTGATGCGCAGACCGTGGCGATCATGCTGGAGCCGATCCAGAGCGATGCCGGGGTTATTCCCGCGACCGAACACTACCTCAAAGGGGTCGAACGACTTTGCCGTGAACTGGGCATTCTGCTGATTCTCGACGAAGTGCAAACCGGCATCGGCCGTTGCGGCAGCTTGCTTGCCGAACAGTCCTACGGCATTCGCGCCGATATCGTCGTGCTCGGCAAAGGCCTTGGCGGCGGCTTGCCGTTAGCGGCCTTGCTGGCGCGAGGCAAGGCCTGCTGCTTCGCCACTGGCGAGCTGAGCGGCACCCATCACGGCAACGCCTTGATCACGGCGGCCGGTCTGGTAGTGCTCGACAGCATCCATGACCGCAGCTTCTTTCAGCAGGTCAACGACAACGGCCAGCACCTGCGCGAAGGCCTGGCGCGACTGGCGCACCGCTACGGTCACGGCGAGTTGCGCGGCCAAGGCCTGTTTTACGGGTTGACGCTGTCCGACGAATGCGCCGACGCCGTCGTTCACGCCGCACTTCACGAAGGCCTGATATTGAACGCCGCGCAGCCTGACTGCCTGCGCTTCACCCCGGCACTCACTGTCAGCAAAGCCAACATCGACGAAATGCTCCTGCGCCTGGGCCGCGCCTTCTCGCGAGTGCGCACCGCCCAAGTGCAATGCCGCAAGGGCATTGCCGTCTGAGCTGAGCAGCTCCAACCGATTACCCGAACCGTCTCGCGGTATAACGCACGCCCCACGCCTGATTCTTTTGGCGTGGGGCGTTTTTTTGTGGCCGGGTTTTACAGACGGGATTTAGAGCTTGAGAGATCGTGCCGCGGATGGTCTTTTAGAGAATGCCAGCAAGGGATGCGGCCACGGCCTGATCGGTATCACCGAAAAAGCCGTTTTGCGATCTATACCACTGGGTGGTATGTTTTTGGAAGGGATACCTATGCCATTGAGGTTGTTCAAGACCAAACGCTTCGCCCTCCAGGCCAGCAGGGCGTGGATCACAGATGAAGAGTTGCAGGAGGCGTTTCACCAGATGCTTCAGGGACGGGCGGACGATCTTGGCGGAGGCGTGTGGAAGAAGCGCTTGAAGGCGAACCGCCACCGTTCGATTGTTTTGGCAAAAGGTGGACATTACTGGATCTACCAAGTGCTTTTCGCCAAGCAGGATCAAATCAATATCACGCCAACAGAATTGAAGGATTTACGTAAATTGGCAAAGGTTTATGCGCAACTGACCGAAGAGCAGATCAGCGACTTGTTGGCGATGAAGGAGTTTGTGGAGATATGTCATGAGTGAGAAATTCAAAAGTGAAGTCTTTGAATCGATACACGAATCAGCCGGGGCGTTGCTTGCTGTCGGAGCAATCAACAAAGCAACGATGCGAGAATTCGATGACTCCTGTCTGGCATCGGTTCCCTTAGCGATCCCGGCTGAGGAGATCAAGGCGCTACGCGAGCGTAACAAGGTCAGCCAGCCGGTGTTTGCACGCTATCTCAACACCAGTGCATCCACGGTCAAGCAATGGGAATCGGGTGACAAACATCCCAGCGGTATGGCGCTCAAACTACTGAGCATCGTACAAAAACATGGGTTGAAAATTCTCGCTTGAGCCTGACGCAGCTATTGCACTGAACCCTGACGAACGGCGCAGGTCGATTAGCTTGTATGGCTCAAGTGAGCCAACCCCCATTCAGGAGCTGCCCCATGGATTTCATTCGTATCATCATCGCTATTCTGTTGCCGCCACTGGGCGTGTTTCTGCAGGTCGGGTTTGGCGGGGCGTTCTGGCTGAACATTCTGCTGACGTTGTGCGGCTACATTCCGGGGATCGTGCATGCGGTGTATATCATCGCCAAGCGTTGAGTCCGGTAGCGTCTATTAGATAGCTTTCGCGAGCAGGCTCGCTCCCACAGGGGATTTGTGAATGACGCAGATCCAATGTGGGAGCGAGCCTGCTCGCGAATGGGACGACACGGTTTTCAGTCAACCAGCCCCATCACCCGCCGATAAAACGTCCACTCCCGCTCCAGCGCATGCGCCTGGTTAGCCGCGCGACGAAAGCCGTGGCGTTCGTCAGGGTAGTAATGCGCTTCGACCGGGATGCCGTTGTGCTCCAGCGCCGCGACCATGTCGCGGGTCTGTTGCGGCACGACCACCGCGTCCAGTTCACCCTGGAAGAAAATCACCGGCACGCGAATATCGTCTGCGTGCAGCAATGGCGTGCGGGCGGCATAGCGTTCGGCATCTCGCTTGGGATCGCCGATCAGCCAGTCCAGATAATCGCCCTCGAACTTGTGCGTGGCCCGTGCCAAAGCCAGCGGATCGCTGACGCCGTAGAGGCTGGCGCCCGCGCGGAAAACCTGCCTGAACGCCAGTGCGCACAGTGTCGTGTACCCGCCCGCGCTGCCACCGCGAATGAACGCGCGGTCACCATCGATCAAACCTTGGTCAGCGAGATAACTCACCACCGCGCAGGCATCCTCGACATCCACCTCGCCCCAGCGCAAATGCAGCGCTTGACGATATTCGCGACCATAGCCACTGCTGCCGCGATAGTTGAGGTCGGCGACGGCAAAGCCGCGCTGCGTCCAGTACTGGATACGCGGATCGAGGATCGGATAGCACGCCGACGTCGGGCCGCCGTGGATGAACACCACCAGCGGCGGTTTCGCTTCACCGCTCATGGCCGGGTAAAAGAAACCGTGCGCCTCGCCGGAACCGCTCGGATAACGCAAGGTCTGCGGACGGCTGATGCGTTCGGCGGGCAATGGAGCCACGCCGCCAGCGAGGATTTTCGCTGCATGAGAGACACGATCAATGGCAATCACTGCTGACGGGCTCACCGGCGATGCGGCAATGCAATAGATGAACTGTTGATCCATCGCCAAGTGGCGGAAGCGGCTGTAGCCACCGCTGAAATCTTCAACTCCAAGGGCCAGGCGACCGAAACCATCCTCGCTCCAGCTGGCTAAGAATTGATCACCGACAGGCAGCCAAGTGCAGCCGCCCAGTTGCCAGGGCGCGGGCGCGTGATCGGCCTCTGCACTCGGTAGCGCGTGCAAGCCATCGGACGTTTCGACCCACGGCTGCCAGTAGCCGCCACGATCTGTCAGGCAGTAGAGCCGGCCGTCCGCGTCGAAGCGCGGCTGTTGGATCGACTCCTCAATCTGCTCACCGGCAACACAACGAGGCGCAGAAAAATCGCCTTGCGCGACCATCAACCGCGTCGAGGTCCACGGCTGATGCGGTCGGCTCCACTCGATCCATGCCAAGCGCTGGCCGTCCGGGCTCAGCGTTGGCGATGCATAGAAATCCGCACCTTCGGCCAGCACCTGTCGCGTACCGCTCGCCAGATCAATCGCCACCAGGCGATGTCGATCCTGCTGCTCTTCGACCGCCAACACCCGGCCAGCGGCGAATTGCAGATCGCCGTAGCGGCAGTCAGTCGATGTCAGCGCGACCGGCTCGCCATCCAGCGCCTGCCGATACATCTGCTGATCCGCTTCATTGACGAAAACCACCCCGTCAGGCGTCAGACAAAACGCACCACCGCCATATTCGTACACGCGGCTACGCACGCTGAAGCCGTCCGGCGTCAGACGTTTAGCTACGCCATCGCGCCAATGCCAGATTCGGCACGCGGCATCCTCGGGGCGGTATTCATTCCAGAACACGCCATGGGCGCCGAGCTGCAGTTCGGCGAAGTCGGTTCCGGCGGCGACGGCTTGGGCGGCGCTGAAAGGCTCAGCTCTTGGCGATGAGGCGTGAGTTTCGTTCATTGCGAAAGGCCAATTGTTCGATGGTTTGAGTGGCGGTCTCGGCTTCTTCGCGGGCCTTGAGGATCACGCCGTGATGTTCGGACTTGCTGCACACCGGGTCGGCATTACTGGCATCGCCGGTGAGCATGAACGCCTGGCAGCGGCAGCCGCCGAAGTCTTTTTCTTTCTCATCGCAAGAGCGGCACGGCTCGGGCATCCAGTCGTAACCGCGAAAACGGTTGAAGCCGAACGAGTCGTACCAGATGTGTTGCATGCTGTGATCGCGCACGTTGGGAAACTGCACCGGCATCTGGCGGGCACCATGGCAGGGCAGGGCGGTGCCGTCCGGGGTGACGGTCAGGAAGATGCTGCCCCAGCCGTTCATGCAGGCTTTCGGGCGTTCTTCGTAGTAGTCCGGGGTAACGAAAATCAGCTTGCATGGATGCCCTTCGGCTTCCAGTCTGGCGCGGTATTCGTTGGTGATGCGTTCGGCGCGCACCAGTTGTTCCTTGGTCGGCAACAGACCGACACGGTTGAGCTGCGCCCAGCCGTAGAACTGGCAAGTGGCGAGTTCGACGAAGTCAGCCTCCAGCGCAATGCACAGTTCGATAATGCGGTCGATCTTGTCGATGTTGTGCCGATGGGTGACGAAGTTCAGCACCATCGGGTAGCCGTGGGCCTTCACCGCACGAGCCATTTCCAGCTTCTGCGCAAAGGCTTTTTTCGAGCCGGCGAGCAGGTTGTTCACTTGCTCGTCGCTGGCCTGAAAACTGATCTGGATGTGATCGAGCCCGGCTTTTTTGAAGTCGCTGATTTTCTGCTCGGTCAGGCCAATGCCGGAGGTGATCAGGTTGGTGTAGAAACCCAACTGCCGCGCTTCACGGATCAGTTCGGCCAAGTCCTGGCGCACCAGCGGTTCGCCGCCGGAAAAGCCCAATTGCGCCGCGCCCATCTCCCGCGCTTCGCGGAACACCTTGATCCATTGTTCGGTGGTCAGCTCTTTGCCCTGCTCGGCGAAATCCAGCGGATTGGAGCAGTACGGGCATTGCAGCGGGCAGCGGTAGGTCAGCTCGGCGAGCAGCCACAGCGGCAGGCCGACTTCAGGTTTTGGCGGGACTTGCACGGACGAATCAGGCAAGTTCGATCCAGTGCTGTGCACGGGCAACCTCCATGAATTGCTCGATGTCGTCACCAAGCTCGGGCACGCCGGGGAACTGCTCTTCGAGTCTGGCAATGATCGCCGCGACATCGCGCTCACCGTCAATCAGGTCGCCAATCAGCGCGGCCGTTTCGTTGAGCTTGATCATGCCTTCCGGGTACAGCAACACATGGCCCTTTTGCGCCGGTTCGTACTGGAAGCGATAGCCCGGGCGCCAGCTCGGCACTTTGCTGCGGTCGAAATTCATAAGGTGATTCCTTTATGCCAGACCCGTTGTTCGGTCACGCTGTGATACGGCGGACGGTTCAGTTCATAGGCCATGCTCATGGCATCGAGCATGCTCCAAAGAATGTCCAGTTTGAACTGGAGAATTTCCAGCATGCGCTCCTGGCCTTCGCGGGTCTTGTAATGCTCAAGGGTGATCGCCAGCCCATGCTCGACGTCACGCCGCGCCTGACCGAGGCGGGTGCGGAAGTATTCGTAACCGGCCGGGTCGATCCACGGATAATGCTGCGGCCAGCTGTCGAGGCGCGACTGGTGGATCTGCGGCGCGAACAATTCGGTCAGCGAGCTGCTGGCGGCTTCCTGCCAACTGGCGCGACGGGCGAAGTTGACGTATGCATCGACAGCGAAACGCACGCCGGGCAGCACCAGTTCCTGGGAGCGCAATTGCTCCGGGTCGAGGCCAACAGCCTGGCCCAGACGCAGCCAGGCTTCGATGCCGCCATCTTCACCGGGTGCGCCGTCGTGGTCGAGCAAGCGCTGAATCCACTCGCGACGGATTTCCCGATCCGGGCAGTTGGCGAGGATCGCCGCGTCTTTCAGGGGGATGTTCACCTGATAGTAGAAGCGGTTGGCGACCCAGCCCTGAATCTGCTCGCGGGTCGCACGGCCCTCGTACATCGCCACGTGGTACGGGTGGTAGATGTGGTAGTAGGCGCCTTTGGCGCGCAGGGCCGCTTCGAATTCGGTGGGGGGCAGCGGGGTGTCGGTCATCTCTGTTCTCCGGGAACAACCCTGGAAATCTCTGGTGTCTGTGCTGGCCTCTTCGCGAGCAGGCTCGCTCCCACAGTTGATCGCATTCCAATGTGGGAGCGAGCCTGCTCGCGATAGACCGCGCAGCGGTCTCGATTGCTTAAAGCACGATACTCATGCCATCAAACGCCACTTCAACATTACGCCGCACCAGCTCCGCACGCTCCGGGGAATCCTCGTCGAGGATCGGGTTGGTGTTGTTGATGTGGATAAGTACCTTGCGCTGCTCGGGCAACTGCTCCAGCACTTCCAGCATGCCGCCGGGGCCGTTCTGCGCCAGATGGCCCATCTCGCGACCGGTGCGGGTGCCGACGCCACGGCGCTGCATTTCATCGTCATCCCACAGCGTGCCGTCGACCAGCAGGCAATCGCTGCCCGCCATGATGTCCAGCAGCGGCGCATCGACCCTGCCCAGCCCCGGCGCGTAGAACAGCTTGCCGCCGGTGTTGAGGTCTTCAACGACCAAACCGATGTTGTCGCCCGGATGCGGATCGAAACGGTGCGGCGAATACGGCGGCGCGGCGCTGCGCAATGGCAGCGGGGTGAAACGCAGGTTCGGGCAGGCCGCTACGGTGAAGCTCTGGTCGAGCTCGATACGGTTCCAGTCCAGCCCGCCGTTCCAGTGGGTGAGCATCTTGAACAGGGGAAAACCGGTGCTCAGGTCTTCGTGAACCATGTCCGTGCACCAGACCTGATGCGGGCAGCCTTCGCGCAGGCTGAGCAGGCCGGTGGTGTGGTCGATCTGGCTGTCCATCAGGATGATCGCGCTGATGCCGGTGTCGCGCAGGGCGCGGCCCGGTTGCATCGGGGCGAAGCTTTGCAGTTGCGCGCGGATGTCCGGCGAGGCATTGCACAACACCCAGTTCACGCCGTCATCGGAAATGGCGATGGACGATTGGGTGCGGGACTTGGCGTTCAGGCTGCCGTCGCGAAAGCCTGCGCAATTGACGCAGTTGCAGTTCCACTGCGGAAAACCGCCACCGGCGGCCGAACCCAGAATCTGGACGAACATGAACGCTCCATCATTTCAACGCGGAAAATAAAACGCCTCGGCGAGCCGAGGCGTTGCACTGCGAATCTGCGTAAGCAGAACTCAGCGGCTGGCGAAGTACATGGTGACTTCGAAGCCGATACGCAGGTCGGTGTAAGCAGGTTTGGTCCAGGCCATGAGATGTCTCCTTCTGAGGGTTGGGATAGCGCTATCCATAGTTATAGTCCACGGCAGCGCGATGATGTTCCAATTAGTTAGGCGGCTATGTTACTCAAAATTTCAACGCCGTGACCCATGAATCTTTGAGAAAGCTCCTTGCAGCCTCGGTAATGATCAGTTTGTCGCTTGCCACGGCGCGTCCGGCATCGATTCATTGGCCAGGCAGTGCCAGCCGCCCTCGGCATTGATCAGACGCTGCGCAGCGGCCAGCAAAGCCTGACGATTCAGCTGCTGGATCGCCGCGACCAACTGCTCACGGTAATCCGACGAATGGCCGGCAAGTTTGCCTTGCCACAGCAGCTCGGCAGCATCGCTGCTGGACAGTGTGGCATCGTCGAACTGATCGGCGAGGCTTTGGCGCTGTTGCTTGAGGCTTGCGTCATCGAGCGTTTCGATCAACGCGGGAATGCCATTGAAAAACTCATGCATGTATTCGAGCAACTTGCCCGCCGCAGTCGTCGGCGATTGCACGCCAAAGACAATCGCAGTCCTGCCATGCAACTGACGCAGCGCGCTGAACACGGCGTACCCCAATTGCAATTCGACACGCAGGCGCTGGTAAAAAGGCGTCTGGCACACCTGAGCCAGAAGGCGCCATGCAGCTTCATCAGCGATGTCGCGGCTGGCAGTCGGGCAGACCAGCAGCAAGGCGTGTTCGCTGGAGGCCGTGTTGATCTGGCTCCAGTGGTACTGGGCTTGGGTGATCGGTGTCACCGGTAGCTGATTGTCCGGTGTGCCGGGAATGCGGCTCAGCGCCAGGCCCATGGCTGATTGGGTCTGTTGATTTAGCCCTAGAGCGAGGCCGTCCCAGCGCGAAGTTGTCCACAGCTGATGGGCGTCATCGCTGGTTTCAATCGTGGGCAGGGATTTCTCTGGCAACGCTTCGAGTAGTTGGCGGATCGGCATCGACGGTATCTGCACCTCGTCGCGCGGCGAATCGGCGTCGATCATCGTCAGACATTTCAGCGCATGCTCGAGGACGCTGGGCATCGGTTCCTGAAGTCCGGTCATTTTAAGCAGGCATTGGTTACCTGCGGCGCCGATAGACAACTCCACGCCGGCTTCGGACGCGTCTTGCCGGGTTTGCTGCAGACTGCGCTGTAATCTTGAACGCAGATCGACGCTGGCTGCCGCCTCGACCTGCCAGCGCAGGTAAATCGCGCCCTCATCGCTGTTGTCCGGCAGCGCCTGGCTGAACTGCATCGGCGATCGCTCGCGACGACTGCGCGAGCGATCCTGGGCGAAGGTGCGCAGGCCACGGTGGGCGCTGGTCTGGCCGCGAATCAGCCCGGCGTTGGCCAGCGGTTCACTGGCGCGCAGGAAAGGATTGGCTGCGGGCAGGCGCCACTGTTCGCTGAAGTTATCCACAACGCCGATTTCCCGCAGGATGCGCTCAAGCGCGGCGGCAGCTGATTCGGACAGGCCGAATGCATGCTGCTCGATGTCGGTTCGCGCCAGTTGCAACGCGCCGCGGATTTGCTGCTGGCGCTTAACCAGGGCGGCGTATTCCTCGCGCAACGGCGTCCAGTCCTGACGGGCGAAGAAGCTCAGCCAATCCAGCAGCTGCTCGTGAATGGCGTTCAACTGCTCGCCGTCGGCATGGAATTGAAGATGCAGCAGCGCTTGCCCGGCAAACTGGTAGAGCAGCGTGGCTTTCAAACCATCGGCCAGTTTTTGCTGGAGCAAATGTGCAAGCAATCCACCGGGTTTGGCGCTGTTCAACCAATGGCAGAGAAACGCCATCGCCTCGGCGGATGACTCGGGCAAAGCCTCGAAAGCAAATAACAGGTTCGTGTGAGCGCCGACCTGTTGATAACTTTTCACTGCCAACGGTGGCGGTGCGGCTTGGACAACTTTATCCCCAACCGGCAAAACCGCTGCGAATTGCTGCGCCAGCTCCCGCAATTCATCAACACTCTGCGGACCGACCAGGCTGAGGTTCATTTGCCCGGTTCGATAAAACCGCTGATGGAAATCTTTCAATGCCAACTGAAACCCAGGCGATTCGACCTGCAAACTGTCCCGATTGCCCGCATGAAAACCGCGCAACGGATGCTCCGCTGGTAAACCTTCATACAAGGCAAACTGCTGTTGCGCTGTCGGATCCTGCGACCAGGCGACGAACTCCGCCTCCAGCACTTCCCGTTCACGCAGTTGATCGTCGAGATTCATACGCGGCCTGGCGAGCATGTCTGACAGGCGCTCGAGCCCTGCGCTGAACGAAGAAACTGGCAGCTCGAAGAAGAAATCCGTGGTGCGCTCGCGGGTGCTGGCATTGACCTGGCCGCCGTGACGCTGCACGAAAGCCATCAGCCCTTCGTTCGTGGGGAAACGCTCAGTGCCGAGAAACAGCAAGTGCTCAAGAAAATGCGCCAGCCCCGGCCATGCCAGCGGCACGTCATGACTGCCGGCCGCCACGCGCAACGCGGCAGCGCTGCGCTTGAGGCCGGGCACGTGGCGCAGGGTCACGCGCAGGCCGTTGGCCAGGGTTTCAGGGTGGGGGCGGGGATGAGTCGGCGCAGGCATGGGCACTTCCAGAACAGTGAAGTGCCCATGCTAGCGGATTAGCGGCGGTTGAGCGCGCCGTAAAGCTCTGGACGGCGATCACTGAGATAGCGATTGGCCTGGCGTGAGTCGTTCATCCGTTGGCGGTCCAGTTCACCGACGATCAACGCCTCGTCCAGACCTGCCAAGGCGATACGGCTGCCGTCCGGTGCGGCAACGCTGCTTTGCCCGCAGTACTGAATATCGCCTTCATGCCCGCAGTAATTGGCGTAAGCCACGTAGCACTGGTTTTCGAAGGCGCGGGCACGCACGGTGACATCGGCAACGAAATCGAACGGAATCATGTTGGCCGTCGGCACCACGATCAGCTCGGCGCCGGCCAAGGCCAGGCGCCGCGCGTTTTCCGGAAACTCCAGGTCGTAGCAGATCAGGAAGCCGAGCTTCCAGCCGTTCAATTCAACCACCGGCAAGTCGGAGTCACCGGGGCTGAACATCGACCGGTCGAGATCACCAAACAGATGCGACTTGCGATAGTTGCACAGGCGCTCGCCGTGGGCGTCGATCAGTTGCACGGCGTTGTAGATCTGCCCGTCGGCGGTGCGCTCCGGGTAACCGTAAACGATCGCCAGACCCGCAGCCTTGGCAATCCGGCCGATCTGCTGCGCCCATTCACCGTTGTAGACTTCGGCCAGCGTGCTGACCGCTTCGGCGCCGATGTTGTAGCCGGTCATGAACATCTCCGGCAGCACCAGCAAGTCGGCGCCCTTGGCCTCCATCGCTACCTGATGCAGGCGCTGCAGGTTGACGGCGGGGTCCAGTGGCAGCGGTGGACATTGGTAAACGGCTACGCGCATCGGGGAATCCTCTTACTCGGGCAGGGCGATAGGGCCGATGTCTTTGAACACATCACCCGGGCCAGGGTTCTCTTTATGTGTCGAGCCGCCGAAATGTTTCATGATGCCCCACACCGCGTTGAGCGAAGTCTGCACCGCGCCTTCGACCCACGCCGGTGTCCACGACACGTCGTCGCCAGCGATGAAAATTCCGCGTTGCTCGGCCGGCATGTCGTCCTGCATGAAGTGCGCATACATGCGCTGGTTGTAGCGGTAATGGCCGGGCAGGGCGCCTTTGAAAGCTCCGAGGAAATACGGATCGGCTTCCCACGACACGGTGATCGGATCGCCGATGATGCGCGCGGCGATGTCGACTTTCGGGTAGATCTTTTTCAGTGCGTTCAAGGCCAGCTCAACGCGTTTTTCCACCGGATGCGGGAGCATTTTCAACGCGTCGCTCATCCACGAATACGACAGGCAGATCACCCCCGGCTTGTCGTCGCCGTTGTCGAACAGATAGGTGCCACGGGTCAGGCGATCGGTGAGGGTCATGCTCATCACGTCGCGGCCGGTCTCCGGATCCTTGTCTTTCCAGAACGGCCGATCGACCATCACGAAGGTCTTCGACGACTGCATGTAGCGCGTGCGGTCGAGGGCCATCCACATCTTCTGCGAGAACAGGGTTTCGTCGCACTCGATTTGAGTGGTCAACAACCAGCTCTGGCAGGTAGTCAGCACAGCGGCATATTCACGGGTGTCACCGTTGTTGTCGGTTACGGCGAAACGGCCCTCCGGTGCGTGAGCAATTTTCTTCACACCGGAACGCGGCGCGCCACGGTGCAGGGATTTCAGGCTGGTGCCGGCCGGCCAGTGCACGCAGCGTTCCGGCACATGGCGCCAGATGCCCTGCGGCACCTGCTCGACGCCACCGACCACCAGGTGCTGGTGATCGTCGCAATTGGTCATCACCACGCGGAAGATTTCCAGCATCGAATTGGGGAAGTCCGAATCCCAGCCGCCGGTGCCGAAACCGACCTGGCCGAACACTTCGCGGTGCTGGAACGACAATTTGGCGAAGGCTTTCGAAGTAGCGACGAAGTCGTAAAAGGTCCGGTCGTCCCACAGCGGCACCAGCTTGTTCCACAACTCTTTCAGGCGCGGCACATCGCGATCACGGATGGCTTGCTGAATATCGGAGAACTGCGAACCGGCTTCCAGCGCATCCGCCCAGGCGTCAGCCACTTCCTGAAACAATGCAGGAAGATCCTTCAGGCTTTCGGCGTAATAGGTTTCGCCTTCCAGATCGATCACGGTGCTACCAGAAGCGCCGGTCAACGGGTTGGGAAAAGGCTTGGTTTCGAGGCCGAGCTTGTCGACGTAGTGATAGAACGCTGTGGAGGACACCGGAAAGCGCATGCCACCGAGCTCGGCGACGATAGCATCGGTGCCGTTGAAGGCCTGCGAGCGCAGACGACCACCGAGTTTCGACGCCTCGTACACCACCGGCTTCAAACCGAGTTTCATCAGTTCATACGCAGCCACCAGACCGGCGATGCCCGCCCCGACAATCGCCACCTCAGCGCCATGGTGCTGCTCAGGAATGCTCCCCAACCCGGCGGGATGCTCGATCCAATCGTCAAACGCGAACGGAAAGTCCGGACCGAAAATGGTGACTGGTTTTTTTCCGTCTGCAGGATGGCGATTGTTCTTGTTCATGGCTGACCTTATTGGCGACCCGACGCAGGATTCGCGTCTGAGTATAGGAAAAGATGCCAGCCATTCTAGGGAGCGTGGAGCGCGTTAATAAGACGCAATGTGTCGTCGTTTTGCCTGATTGTTGTGCAGACTGACGATTGCGGGCTGCATACCGACCAAAAAAGTGGGAGCGAGCACGCTTGCGAAGCGGCTCAGCCAGAATGCCCGGCCAATGCTCAGACCGGCTGCCCGCGATCAATCTTGCTGCTCAGAATGATCGAAGTCGTGGTTTTCTCCACCCCATCGACGCTGCCAATCTGATCCAGCAATTGATCCAACTGCTCCGGCGAATCGGTGCGCAACCACGCCACATAATCAAACTCGCCACTCACCGCACACAGCTGCTGCACCTGCGCCATCGCACTCAAACGTCGCAGCACGTCCTTGCCGGAACGCGGCTGCACCTTGATTCCGACGTAGGCCTGCAAGCCACCATCGACCACACGCTGACCCAAGCGCACACCATAACCGGTGATTACCTTGGCCTTTTCCAGGCGTGCCAGACGCGACGTCACCGTCGTGCGAGCAATGCCTAGCTGACGGGCGAGCATGGCCACGCTTTCACGGGCGTTGATCTGCAGCGCGGCGATCAGTTGGCGGTCGATTTCGTCGAGGCTGGGGTGGCGGGTGTCTGGCAAGGGAGGCTCCATTGGCGTTGAGTCGGAGGGAGGCGCACTTTACAGGCAAATAAGGAAAGGCTTTTGCGCCATAGCAAAGTGGTCACAGATGAACTTGGTGAAACAAATGTTCTGACAATTGATTTGACTTGTCTGCCCTGTTTCCCAAGAATGCCAACAAGAGCGCGAAATCTGCTGCCTTGCAGGGCATTAGCAGATGTAGGTACCTCAGCGATGCTGCAACATCGGTGTCAGGTGAGACCTCTTCATCCCATTTCCTGGGGATGCAAATATCAGGATTTAGATGTTACGGGCAGCCCGATGGCTGCCCTTTTTTTGTCCGTAAGAATGTACCGCCTATACAAAAGCTCGCCTTTTCGATGCCTGTTCATGGCTCTCGCCGGAGCGTGCATAAAATTCCAGAGAACGTGTCCATCCCGAATGTCCACAACCACAAGCATGTCATTTTTTGCCTCATAGGCATTGATAAATGCAACGCGGTGTCCGCCGTTATCGTATTGGACTTTCCATATTTCAAAGGGTCCCGTTAAGGTATCGATAGCGTGTCGAACATAGCGCTCGCGAGAGTCCGTGCGTTTTTCAACGATGTGGGCCAGTTTTTCTCTGGCAACCGCAACGTTTCCAATCGGCGTCAGGATGGTGACGGCCATAACGGACTCATCGATGAATCCGAAGTATTCCAAGAGTATTCCCAAGGCACCCGCTGCATCGTCAGCCCTTTTTATTTCTGCAATTGCGGCTGATCGAAGTTCTTTCGAGAGTGTTCTCAAGTCGGGTAGGGCAAGATCGATCCAGGTTGCTTGGCCGGCTGCTTCCCTGATTGTTGGAGCAGCATTCATGAGCATGGAAACAATCCTGGGCGGCGATGCGTCAGGAGATTAATTGCTCGCAGGAAAGCCTAACAAGGCTGCAAACGCCTGAAACATCGCTTCAGAATGTTCCTACAGATAGCGCAGCTTTCTTCCTGGGTCGGAATTCGCAAGACTTGATAACTGCACCCACAAAAAAGCCGCGCATCAAGCGCGGCTTTTCAATTTGGTGGGCCCACACGGACTCGAACCGTGGACCAAAGGATTATGAGTCCTCTGCTCTAACCAACTGAGCTATAGGCCCTCAGTAGGCGGCGGATTATAGCGACGGTTTCGCGGCTGTGCTATCCGAAAAATCCGATACGGTTACATGCAGAAACGTCGCGGCGAATTCGTCCGGTGGCAGGGGCAGGCTGACGATGTAGCCCTGGATCTGTTCACAACCTTCTGCGGCGAGGAATTGTTGTTGCGCCTGGGTTTCCACGCCTTCGGCGATCACAGTGAATTGCATGCTGCGACCGAGCGCGATGATGGCGCGCACAATCGCCGCGTCGTGGGGGTCGTCAGGCAGTCCGCGGACGAAGGACTGGTCGATCTTGAGGATGTCCAGTGGCAGGCGTTTGAGGTAGCTGAGCGAGGAATAGCCGGTGCCGAAGTCATCGATCGCCAGCTGCACGCCGAGGTGCTTGAGCTGGTGCAACACTGCCAGCGCCTCTTCGGCCTGACTCATGATGAAATTCTCGGTAATTTCAAGTTGCAGTAAATCCGGCCTGAGGCGGTTGTCCTTGAGCAGTTGCTCGATGCGCACCAAGAGGTTCGGTTGACGCAGTTGCGCGCCGGCGAGGTTCACCGACAGCGGCCCCAGCGGTTGGTAGATCTCGTTCCACTCGAACATTTGCCTGCAAGCGGTTTCCAGCACCCAATCGCCGATCTGCAGGATCATGCCGTTCTCTTCCGCCAACGGAATGAAATGCTCGGGCGGCACGTCGCCGAAGGTTGGGTGGCGCCAGCGAATCAGCGCCTCTGCACCGACCAGACTGTGATCGACCAGGCTGATTTTCGGTTGGTAATAGAGAAACAGCTCATCACGCTCGATGGCACGGCGCAGTTCGTGTTCCAGCGCTATGCGCTCGCTGGCCTGGGCGGTGAGGTCGCGGGTGTAGCTTTCGACGCGGTTGCGTCCTTTGGCTTTGGAGCGGTACATCGCCGCGTCGGCGTTTTTCACCAGGGTGGCCACATCGCAACCGTCGCGCGGATAGAGGCTGGTGCCAATGCTGGCGCTGATAAAGAACTCGTGTTCGCCGGCCTGGAACGGCGCGCCGAAGCAGTTGAGCAGTTTCGTCGCGATGTTGTCGGCGTCGCTGGCTTGCTGCAAGCCCGGCAACAGGATGATGAACTCGTCGCCGCCCAACCGTGCGACTGTGTCGATATCGCGCAGTTGCTCCTTCAAGCGCACGGCGATGCCCTTGAGCAACAGGTCGCCGACCGGGTGGCCGAGGCTGTCGTTGATGTGCTTGAAGCGGTCGAGATCGAGAAACAGCACCGCGCCCTGGCCGCCATTTTCCTGCTGGCTGGTCAGGGCCATTTGCAGGCGGCTCTCGAACAAGGTGCGGTTGGGCAAACCAGTGAGCGGATCGTGGTGAGCCTGGTAATCGAGCTTGGCCTGGGCATGCTTGAGGCTGGAAATATCGGCGAACACCGCAACGAAGTGAGTGATGAACTTGTCGCGATTGCGCACGGCGCTGATGGTCAGCCAGCTCGGGTACAGCTCGCCGTTCTTGCGCCGGTTGGAAATCTCGCCTTGCCAGTGTCCCTCGTCGGTCAATTGATGCCACATCGCCGCGTAGAAAGCGCTGTCATGCAGCCCTGACGCCAGCAAGCGTGGCGTGTGGCCCAGTGCTTCGCTTTCGCTGTAGCCGGTAATTTCGGTGAAGGCACGGTTGACCGCGCTGATGTGTTGTTGGGTATCGGTGATCAGCACGCCTTCTGCCGTACTCTCGAAAACGGTCGCGGCCTGCTGCAGTTTTTCCTGCATGAGATGGCGTTCAGTGATGTCGCGGGCGATGGTCAGCATGCAATCCTCGTCGCCGATCGGCAGCGGGCGACTGGACACTTCGCACAGGCGAATCTGCCCGTCACTGCGACGGATGTGGCATGTGAAGTCGCGGACGAAACCGTCGCGTTGCAGCAGGTCAAGCATCTGTTTGCGTTCGTTGAGGTTGACCCAGATGCCCAGATCCAGCGTCGAACGATCCACCGACATCGCGCTGTTGAAACCGGTGATGCGGCTGAAGCCTTCATTGACCTCCAATAGCAGGCCGTCGCTCTGGCGTGACAGCAGCAGGCCGTCCGGCGACGCATGGAAAGCCTTGGCGAATTTCTCTTCAGAAGTTTGCAGTTGCTGTTGGGTTTCCTTGAGCTGGCTGATGTCGCGCACCACGACCACCAGCGCCGGCGTGGTGTCGAGGTCGAAAGGCTCGGCGGAAATCAGCCCGGTGAAGACTTGGCCGTTGTTGCGGCGAAAGGGCATTTCCAGATTACGGATGCTGCCGGCCTGCAAACGCTGCAAGAGGCCCGGCCCGACGCCGGGAATGCCCCAGATATTGAGGTTGGTGGCGGTCTGGCCGATCACGTCCTCGGCCCTGAGGCCGATCTGCTCTTCGAAGGCCTCGTTGACCTCCAGCAGGCAGCCGTCGGACAGGCGTGCAATCACCAGAATGTCCGGGCATTGCTCGAACACCGAAGCGAACTTCTGCTCGGACAGCCGCAGCGCTTCTTCGGTGCGTTTGATTTCGCTGATATCGATCATCAACCCGCGCATCACCGGTTCGTGGCCATGCTCGATCAGGCTGACGATATCGCGCACCCACAGGCAGCGGCCGTCAGCGGTTATCACGCGGTAATCGACGATGTGATCGCGGCCCTGGCGTAGCGCTTCCTTGCAATAGTTCTGCGTGCGGGTCAGGTCGGCGGGGTGAATGATGTTATGCCAGAAGCCCGGAATCAGCCAATGGGACTGTGGATAGCCGAGCAAGTCTTCAGCATGCGGCGAAACATAGCTGTAGGTGAAGTCGCTCATCCGCGCTTCCCAGGCGATCGCCGACAGGCTCTCGACCAGGCCGCGGTAGTGATATTCGCTGCTGCGCAATTCCTGTTCGAGGTCGATGCGCCGGGTGATTTCCGAGCTCAGGCGGCGGTTGATGCGAATCACCACGGCCAGCACTGTCATCAGCAGCAACAGGCCGGGCAAGCCATACATCAGCAGATCTGACCAGAACGTCCGGTGGTCGAGCACGTTACCGACCCAGTGTTCCTGGATGCTGCTGATTTCTGCCGGCGTCATATCGGCGAGGACTTTATCGAGGATGCCCACCAACATCTTGTTATCGCGGGGCACGGCCATCGCCAATTGATAGCGATATGGGGTTTCGCCGCTGACGTAGAGGCCGTCGAGCTTGAGCTGGCGCAGGCTCCAGACGCTGGAAGCGAGATCGCCGACCACCGCGTCCACTTCATCGGTCGCCAAAGCTTGCAGCGCCGAACTGACGTTGGGCATGGCGACCAGATTCAGGTCGGGGTGGTGAGTGCGTAGCAGTTCGTGGGGAGCGTAGTTGTCCACCACGGCGATTTTCAGGCCATACAGATCATCGAGTTTGCGCGGCTGGGCGCCACCGACATGGGCGAGGATGACGATCGGGAAGTCGAGGTACGGTCGGGTGAATGACAGATAGTTCTGGCGTTCCGGTGTAGACATGATCCCCGGCAGCAAATCGATCTTGCCCTTCTTGACCTGCTCCAGCACCACCGTCCAGCTCACTGGTTCGATAGGTGTAAGTTTGATCGCCAGGCGTTGACGGATTACGTCGATATAGTCGGCAGCCAGGCCCTGATAACGGTTCTGATCGTCCCGAAATTCGAAAGGCGGCCACGACGCGTCGACACCCAGGCGCAAGTCAGGGTGAGCCGCCAGCCAGCTGCGTTCTTCATCGGTGAGAGTCAGCGCGTCAGCCGTGGCGGTGCAGATCATCAATGACAGCAGAAACAGCACGGGCGCCAGTCTGGGCATAACGCTCTCGTCAGGGCTTGGAGTGATTGTTTCGAGTGTAGACGGGGTACGCGGCGGGAAGGGTGGGGCGGGGAATTTAATCTGCCATAAAACAAAACCCCCGGCCTGGGCCGGGGGTTCTGGTATCACTCGTCGAGGAAGGAGCGCAAATGCTCGCTTCGCGTCGGGTGGCGCAGCTTGCGCAGCGCCTTGGCTTCGATCTGACGAATCCGCTCACGCGTTACGTCAAACTGTTTGCCCACTTCTTCGAGCGTATGGTCGGTGTTCATGTCGATACCGAAACGCATGCGCAGTACCTTGGCTTCACGGGCAGTGAGGCCGGACAGCACTTCGCGAGTCGCTTCCTTCAGGCTTTCCACCGTGGCGACATCGATTGGCGACTGCATGGTCGAGTCTTCGATGAAGTCGCCCAGATGGGAGTCTTCGTCATCACCGATCGGGGTTTCCATGGAGATCGGCTCTTTGGCGATCTTCAGTACCTTGCGGATCTTGTCCTCAGGCATTTCCATGCGTTCGCCCAGCTCTTCCGGGGTCGGTTCGCGACCCATTTCCTGCAACATCTGCCGGGAAATACGGTTGAGCTTGTTGATCGTCTCGATCATGTGCACCGGAATACGGATGGTGCGGGCCTGGTCGGCGATCGAGCGAGTGATCGCCTGACGGATCCACCAGGTGGCATAAGTCGAGAACTTGTAACCACGACGGTATTCGAACTTGTCCACCGCTTTCATCAGACCGATGTTGCCTTCCTGGATCAGATCGAGGAATTGCAGGCCGCGGTTGGTGTACTTCTTGGCGATCGAAATCACCAGACGCAAGTTGGCTTCAACCATCTCTTTCTTCGCGCGGCGGGCCTTGGCCTCACCGATCGACATGCGACGGTTGATATCCTTGATTTCGGCAATGGTCAGACCGGTCTCGGTTTCCAGCGCAATCAGTTTCTGCTGGCAACGGATGATGTCCGGCTGCACGCGACCGATGGCTTCGGCGTACTTGCTCTTGCCTTTGGCCAGGGCGTCGGACCAGCTTTCGTCGACTTCGTTGCCCGGGAACTGACGCAGGAAATCGGCGCGCGGCATACGCGCATCACGTACGCACAACTGCATGATCGCGCGCTCTTGCTGACGCAGGCGATCCAGGGCACTGCGCACACGCTCGACCAGGGCTTCGAATTGCTTCGGCACCAGTTTGATCGGCATGAACAGCTCGGCCAGGGCCAGCAACTCGGCAACCGCTGCCTTGTTGTGACGACCATGCTTTTTCAGGGCCTTGCGGGTGATTTCCATTTGGTCGGCCACGGCGCCGAAGCGCTGCGCAGCAATGACCGGATCCGGACCGCTTTCGGCTTCTTCTTCGTCATCGGAAGATTCGGCTTCATCGTCGTCGGTGTCGTCGTCAGCCTTGACGGCTTTCGGATCGACCGGCGGCGGCACTTCTGCCGCAGGCGGCGCGATGCCGTCGTCCGGGTCGATATAACCGCTCAGGACGTCGGACAGGCGACCACCTTCGGTGGTGACGCGGGTGTACTCGGAGAGAATGTGGTCAACCGTGCCAGGGAAGTGCGCAATTGCGCTCATCACTTCACGAATGCCCTCTTCGATCCGCTTGGCGATTTCGATTTCGCCTTCACGGGTCAGAAGCTCGACCGTACCCATTTCACGCATGTACATGCGCACCGGGTCAGTGGTGCGACCGATATCGGTCTCCACCGCCGCCAACGCAGCGGCTGCTTCTTCCGCAGCGGCCTCGTCGGTATCGGCGTCGGCCAACATAAGGGCGTCCGCATCCGGAGCACTCTCGTGTACGGGGATCCCCATGTCGTTAATCATGCGGATGATGTCTTCCACCTGCTCCGGATCTGAAATATCCTCGGGCAGGTGGTCGTTGACCTCGGCGTAAGTCAGATACTTCTGCTCACGACCCAGTTTGATCAACTCAATAATACGAGACTGCTGTTGCGCTTTTCCGGACATAACACCCTATCCACTGAAGGTCTTGGCGGGCAAAAAACAAGCCGAGGATTATACCTGAGCTATGACCTCACGCGCCAGTTGAGGTCGGGTTTGATGCGGAAACATTGCGACTTAAAAGGTCGCGCAGTTGATTTTTCTCTTCGACGCTCAGTTCGCTTTGCCGCGCTTTCCTGAGTAACTGTTCGAGATTTCGCTCGCGTTGGCGGGCGGACAAGCTAGTAATGGTGTCGAAAAACTGTTGTTCAAGGTTATCTCCGTCAATCAGCCATTCCTTTTCTGCCAGTGCCTTGAGCAAGCGACCCTGTTCAGTACCGTGCCATCGCGCAATCAACTGAAATGAGTTTAGCTTGGGATTCTTCTGTACGGCTTCGAGCAGCGCCACAAGCAGCTGGGCGTTGGTCTGATTTTCATCGGCAATATGCCCGGCGTCTTCGACGCGCTTGGCCAGTTGCGGATGATGGAGCAATGTTCTCAATGCCGTCAGGGTCGGCGATTCGACGCCAATCGGCGTGCGCGGGCGCTGCTGTTCGCGATCGCCACCACGCTTGCCGTTCTTGTCCCACGGTTTCTTGTCCCACTTCTTGCCGCCGGCGCCGGGTTTCTTCGGCGTCCATTCCTGCTGCGGCGCGTACATGTCCTGTGCCTGCGGCTGATGGTAGTCGCTGTAGTCCGGCATGGCATCGTAATCGAAGCCCGGATCGTAGGCGGGCGGTGCTTCCTGCGGCGCACTCTGAACCAGTTGGCTGACGGTCTCGCTGCTGAGGCCGGTGATTTCGGTCAGGCGCTGACGCATCAGGATGCGCAGGTTCGCGCCTGGAACCTTGTCGATCAGCGGTGCGGCGAGGGTGGCC
This sequence comes from Pseudomonas mercuritolerans, assembly GCF_025706525.1. NCBI lineage: Bacteria > Pseudomonadati > Pseudomonadota > Gammaproteobacteria > Pseudomonadales > Pseudomonadaceae > Pseudomonas > Pseudomonas mercuritolerans. The sequence goes on along the minus strand of NZ_JAMSHA010000002.1, from coordinate 54,035 downwards.
ATGTGCGCCTTGCCCTCAAGTGAGCGCGGGTCGGATTCTTCGGTCAGTTGCTGGAAAAAATAATCGGCCAGCGGCTGCGCGTGCTGATTGATGCGCGCCTTGAATGCGTCGGTGCCTTCGGCGCGAACCAGGGTGTCCGGGTCTTCGCCTTCGGGCAAAAACAGAAATCGTGCGCGGCGACCGTCCTGTAGGCACGGCAATGTCGCTTCCAGGGCGCGCCACGCGGCGTTGCGACCGGCCTGGTCGCCGTCGAAGCAGAACAATACGTTCGGCACGACGCGGAACAGGCGCTTGAGGTGTTCTTCGCTGGTCGCGGTACCCAGCGTGGCGACGGCATTGCGCAAGCCTTGCTGGGCGAGGGCGATGACGTCCATGTAACCCTCGACGACGATGATTTCGTCGAGGTTGCGGTTGTTCTTGCGCGCTTCATAGAGGCCGTAGAGTTCCTGGCCTTTATGGAATACCGGGGTTTCCGGTGAGTTCAGGTACTTGGGCTTGTCGTCGCCCAGTACGCGGCCGCCGAAGGCGATGATCCGCCCACGGGTGTCGCGGATCGGGAACATCACGCGATCGCGGAAGCGATCGTAGCGCTTGCCGGTTTCGGCGTTCTCGATCAGCAGGCCGGCTTCGATCATGGCCTTCTGTTGCAGCGTGTCGCTGCTCAGGTGCTTGAGCAGGTTGTCCCAGCCCGGCGGTGCAAAGCCTAGGCCGAAATCCCGAGCGATCTCGCCGGTCAGGCCGCGACCCTTGAGGTAATCCACTGCAGCCTTGCGCGACGGATGACTCTTGAGTGCCTGCCGGTAGAAATCGGCGGCGGCAGTGAGCAGCGGGTACAACGGCGAGTCGGTAGGCTGGCGCGGCTTACGCTCGCGGCCGCTTTCTTCGCGGGGGATTTCCATGCCGGCGGCTTTGGCCAGATCTTCGACGGCCTGTGGGAAATCCAGGTTGTCGTGATCCATGAGAAAGCCGAGGGCGTTGCCGCCAGCGCCGCAGCCGAAGCAGTAATAGAACTGCTTGTCGGGGCTGACGCTGAATGACGGGGTTTTCTCTTTGTGGAACGGGCAACAGGCGGTGTAGTTCTTGCCGGCCTTCTTCAATTGCACGCGCGAGCTGACCACGTCGACGATGTCGGTGCGGTTCAGCAGGTCGTCAATGAAGCTCTGGGGTATCAACCCGGCCATGGCGTTCTCGTCGTCTGCGCTGCAATAAATCCGTTGCGACAGGCTGTCGGACGCGGGCCATTGCTGGAAACGCACAAAAAGTGCGGCTCGACCGGTGTCGTCTGCGTGATCGCTGTCGGGAAGTGTATCTGCCGAAAATCCACTGACGTTAATACCTATCAGTCTTCGACTATGTGAAAGTGTTGCGCTGAATCCGCTGACGGCCGGTTGTCGGCCTCGGATAGCTCAATAAAGCGGGCACGCATGCAGGTGCCTTGGGCTGATCGTCGTAAGAGGAATCAGTGGGTGTGCTCGTCAGTAGCCTTGAAAGGCTCGTCAGAAAAGACGTGCACCGCTGGCAAAAGAGCCAGGCCTGACGCGGTGAAGCAGATTTGTCTCGGTCGCATCGGCGGCGTCGACGGTGAAGCATCAAGCGTTTTACGCAAATGCCATTAGCCCGGCTGAGGGCCGGGCTTAGGCAAGAAGCTTGCTACGAACGTCTGTGGATTAGTACAGACGAACGGCGCGGCGCTGTTCGCGCTGAACTTTCTTGGCGTGACGCTTAACAGCGGCTGCTGCCTTGCGCTTACGCTCAGAAGTTGGCTTCTCGTAAAATTCGCGGCTACGAACTTCAGCCAGTACACCGGCTTTTTCGCAGGAGCGCTTGAAACGACGCAGAGCTACGTCGAAGGGTTCGTTCTCTTTTACTTTGACGGCTGGCATCCAGAGCTACCTTCATTCATTACCGGGGTCAACATCCTCGCGGCAAAAGAGCACTTGAAGACGTCGGTTTTTAAGGGTTGCGGATGTTAACCCCTCATCGCTCGGAATGCAAAGCCTCTGATCGAAAACCGCTGGTCGGGGCATCACGTGGCGACTATTATGCGCGCCTTCGAATTCAGCCTAAACAAGGCGCAAACCCATGCTAGTACTGGGATTAGAAACCTCCTGCGACGAAACCGGCGTCGCATTGTATGACAGTGAACGCGGTCTGCTGGCCGATGCGCTGTTCAGTCAGATCGACCTGCACCGCGTCTATGGCGGTGTGGTGCCGGAGCTGGCCTCGCGTGACCACGTCAAACGCATGCTGCCCTTGATCCGTCAGGTGTTGGCCGAGGCCGACTGCGTGCCGACCGAGATCGATGCGATTGCCTACACCGCAGGTCCTGGCCTGGTCGGCGCGCTGCTGGTCGGTGCGTCCTGCGCGCAGGCACTGGCGTTTGCCTGGGGCATTCCGGCGCTCGGCGTGCACCACATGGAAGGCCACTTGCTGGCACCGATGCTGGAGCCGAAACCGCCTGAGTTTCCGTTCGTCGCTTTGTTGGTTTCCGGTGGTCATACGCAGTTGGTTCAGGTCGACGGCATTGGCCAATACAGCCTGCTCGGCGAGACGCTCGACGATGCGGCCGGCGAAGCCTTCGACAAAACCGCAAAGATGATGGGCCTTAATTACCCCGGCGGGCCGGAAATCGCCAAGCTGGCCGAGAAGGGCGTCGCAGGACGTTTCACTTTTCCGCGTCCGATGTGTGACCGCCCGGGTCTGGACTTCAGCTTCAGCGGCTTGAAAACCTTCGCCCTCAACACCTGGCAGCAATGCGTCAGCGCCGGGGACGACGGCGAGCAAGCCCGTTGCGACATCGCGCTGGCGTTCCAGCAGGCCGTGGTGGAGACTTTGACCATCAAGTGCAAGCGCGCCCTCAAACAGGCGGGCATGAAGCGACTGGTGATCGCCGGCGGCGTCAGCGCCAACAAGGCGTTGCGGGTTTCGCTGGAAAAGATGCTCGGTGATATGAAGGGCGATGTGTTTTACGCACGTCCCGAGTTCTGCACCGACAATGGCGCAATGATCGCGTTCGCCGGTTGCCAGCGCCTGAAGGCCGGTCAGCAGGAAAGTCTGGCAATCACCGTGCAGGCACGCTGGCCGATGGAACAATTGTCGGCGCTGTAATGAGCGACGCTCAGGGACGGCAGCTAGAAATGCCGTTCGCGCCCGGCAAACAGGTCGCGTAGATTGCCGCGATGACGCCAGACAATCAGCAAGGTCAGCGCGCTCATTGGCAGCAAGGCTTCCGGCTCTTGCCAGGCCAGCAACGGCAGGGTCAGCGGTGTGGCAATCAGCGCCGCCAGCGAGCTGGTGCGGGTCAGGTAGAACGTCAGCAGCCAGGCGCAGACCGCCAGCAGCGCGGCGGGTGGATACAGGCCAAGCAGCATGCCGGCGGCAGTGGCAACGCCTTTGCCGCCGCGAAAGCGAAAGTACAAAGGGAACAGGTGACCGATCACGGCGCACACGCCAATCCAGGCCTGATCCTGCAGTGAGAGGCCCGCGCTTGAGGCGATCAGCACCGGCAGCAGGCCTTTGCACAGATCACCGAGCAGGGTCAGGATCGCCAGTTTGCGACCGGCCAGGCGCAGCATGTTGGTGGCGCCGGCATTACCCGAGCCACTCATTCGTGGATCCGGATTTCCGGTCAGGCGGCTGAGCAAAATGGCGAAGGACAGCGAGCCGAGCAGGTAGGCGAGAATCGCCAGTAACCAAAACATGCTAACTATTCCGGGCGAGGACGCCCTGATTCTAACGGCGCATCGCGCCCTTGTCGTGCAGCGGAGAGAAGTGCTTGGACAGAGTGTTTATCGAGGGCCTGGAAGTCGACACCGTGATCGGTGCCTATGACTGGGAGCGCGGCATCCGTCAGTGTCTGCGTCTTGATCTGAGCTTCGCCTGGGACAATCGCCCGGCCGCCGCCGGTGACGACCTGACCCTGGCGCTCGATTACGCCAGCGTTTCCACGCGCATTCAGGCTTTTGCCGAGCAGGCGCAGTTCCAGTTGGTCGAAACCTTTGCCGAGCGTCTGGTTGAAGTGCTCATGGCCGAATTCAAGATCACCTGGGTGCGACTGAAACTGACCAAGCCGGGCGCCGTTCCAGCGGCCAAGGGTGGTGTGGGTGTGGAGATCGAGCGCGGATGTCGCTGACTCAGGTCTACCTCGGGCTCGGCAGCAATATCGAGCGCGAAACCCATTTGCGCGCCGGTCTCGATGCGCTGGCCAAATTTCTGGTGGATATCCGTTGTTCGGCGGTGTTCGAGAGCCAGCCGGTGGGCATCAAAAGCGGGCCGTTCTTCAATTTCGTGGTCTCGGCCTACACGGACCTGCCGTTGATGGAGCTCGATCGGCGCTTGAAATTCATCGAGGCGGACAACGGTCGTTATGCCCCGGATCGCAAGGGCTTGCCGCTGGATATCGACGTGCTGCTGTATGGCGATCTGGTGGGTAACTTCGACGGATTGGTACTGCCGCGTGCGGAAATTCTGAAAAATGCCTTTGTGCTGTGGCCGCTGTCGTTGATTGCGCCGCAGCGGGTGCATCCGGGGGTGGGCCAAAGCTTTGCGACGTTGTGGGCTGAGGCGCAAATTGATCAGGTGTTGGCGCCGGTTGCGTTCGAATGGCGGGGGGAGCAGCTCACGCCTTCGGAGTTGCGGTGATATCAAATGCGCTTTCGCGAGCAGGCTCGCTCCCACATTGGATCGAGGTCTCCTGTGGGAGCGAGCCTGCTCGCGAAGTTTTTTATCAGGCCGTCGCCGCCTCTTTGTAGGCTTTCAACGCCTTCAGTCGTTCCCGCTTCAGCGCTTCGCCCAGTTCCGGCCCCTTGAATCCTTGCTCCAGCAATGGCTGCACCGCCACCGCTCGCGCAGCCTTCGCGGCTCCGCGCAAATAATCCGCCTGTGGATAACTGCGCTGCTCCAGGCCCTTGCGGCCACGGGCGTCCATCTCGCACGCGGCGATAAACTCTTCGAATCGCTGCGGCCGGCGATAGATATCGAAACTCTGCAGCAATTCCAGCAGCGTCGAGGCTTTCAGCTCCAGCGCCCGGTGCCCATGGGTGTGGTATTGCCCGACCAGCAGCGCCAGTTCCTGACAGTCTTTGGGGACTTTGAAGCGCTCGTTGACCGCTTTGATCAGCTTCAGCCCGGTGTGCTCATGGGCGATATGCCTGGGCCATTCTTCTTCCGGCGTGAGGCCTTTGCCCAGGTCATGCAGCAGGCAGGCCCAGCGCACCGTCAGCGGTTGTTTGTGCAAAGCTGACTGCTCCAGCACGCTCAAGGTGTGCAGGCCCGTGTCGATTTCCGGGTGATGGGTCTCCGGCTGCGGTACGCCGAACAAGGCGTCGACTTCCGGCATTAGCTCTTTGAGTGCGCCACAGTCGCGCAAGACTTGGATGAACACCTGTGGATGGTCTTCCAGCAGTGCCCGGGAAATCTCCTTCCAGCTACGTTCGGCAGTCAGCGCCTGTAATTCGCCGGACTCGCTGAGCTGACGCATCAGGTCCATGGTCTCGTCGGCAACCGTGAAGCCCAGCCCGGCGTAGCGCGCAGCAAAACGGGCAACACGCAGGACACGGAGCGGATCTTCGGCGAATGCCGGGGAAACATGGCGCAGGATTCGCGCTTCAAGATCGCGCTGGCCGTGGTACGGATCGGTCAGGTTGAGTTGATCGTCCTCGGCCATGGCATTGATCGTCAGGTCGCGGCGAATCAGATCTTCTTCAAGCGTGACTTCAGGACTTGCATAGAAGGTGAAACCTCCGTAACCGCGTCCGCTTTTGCGCTCGGTGCGGGCGAGGGCGTATTCCTCACCGGTTTTCGGGTGCAGAAACACCGGGAAATCTGCGCCGACCGGGCGGAATCCCTTGGCGAGCATTTCTTCAGTGGTTGCACCGACCACGACCCGGTCGACATCAGTGACCGGCAACCCTAACAGGCGATCACGTACCGCGCCGCCAACCTTGTAAACCTGCATAAAAAACCTCCGTCAGTCCGACAGGATAACCCTTGCGTCAGACTTTCGGAGGCCGGAACCGGATCAAAGATGAATCACGGCCAGATCGAGCCGGCCGTAATCGCCCTCGCTGTGTTCACTGCGTGGCGGCACGTGATGGGTTTTCATGATCTGGTCGCCTTGCAGGGTTTCCAGATGAATGTCGAAGCCCCAGAGCCGGTGCAGGTGCTTGAGCACTTCTTCGGTGGAATCGCCCAAAGGTTTGCGGTCGTGCTGCTGATGGCGCAGGGTCAGCGAGCGATCGCCGCGCCGATCGATGCTGTAGATCTGCACGTTCGGCTCACGATTACCGAGGTTGTACTGCGCAGCCAGGGTTTCACGGATGATGCGGTAGCCACCCTCGTCATGGATGGCCGGCACCAGCAGATCGTCTTTCTGGTCGTCATCGAGAATGCTGAACAGCTTCAGGTCGCGGATCACCTTGGGCGACAGGTACTGCAGGATGAAGCTCTCGTCCTTGAAACTGCTCATGGCGAACTTGATGGTCGACAGCCAGTCGGAACCGGCGATGTCCGGGAACCAGCGGCGATCTTCTTCGGTAGGTTCTTCGCACATGCGCCGAATGTCGCGGTACATGGCGAAACCCAGTGCGTAAGGATTGATGCCGCTGTAGTACGGGCTGTCGAAACCCGGCTGGAACACCACGCTGGTGTGCGAGGTGAGAAATTCCATCATGAAGCCGTCAGTGACCAGGCCTTCGTCATACAGATCATTCATCAGCGTGTAATGCCAGAACGTCGCCCAGCCTTCGTTCATCACCTGAGTCTGGCGCTGCGGATAGAAATACTGGGCGATCTTGCGCACGATGCGCACGATTTCGCGCTGCCACGGCTCCAGCAGCGGTGCGTGTTTTTCGATGAAATAGAGGATGTTTTCCTGCGGCTCGGCCGGGAAGCGGGCGTTGTCCTTGTCGCTGTATTTATCCGCGCCCTTGGGAATGGTGCGCCACAGATCATTGATCTGCTTCTGCATGTGCTCTTCACGATCCTTTTGCCGCCGGCGTTCCTCTTCGGCGGAAATCGGATACGGCCGCTTGTAGCGGTCGACGCCGTAATTCATCAAGGCATGGCAGGAATCGAGCAGATCTTCTACGGCGTCGATGCCGTGGCGTTCCTCGCACTGCATGATGTACTGCTTGGCGAACACCAGGTAATCGATGATCGAACTGGCATCGGTCCAGGTGCGGAACAGGTAGTTGCCCTTGAAAAAACTGTTGTGGCCATAGCAGGCGTGAGCCACCACCAGCGCCTGCATGCAGATGGTGTTCTCTTCCATCAAATAGGCGATGCACGGGTCGGAGTTGATCACGATCTCGTAAGCCAGGCCCATCTGCCCGCGACTGTAGGATTTCTCGGTGCTGAGGAAGTGTTTGCCGTAGGACCAGTGGTGATAGCCCAGCGGCATGCCCACCGAGGCATAGGCGTCCATCATCTGCTCGGCGGTGATCACTTCGATCTGGTTGGGATAAGTATCCAGCGCATAGCGGGCCGCGATCCGGGCGATTTCGCGGTCGTAGGTCTGGATCAGCTCGAATGTCCATTCGGAGCCGGTGGATATGGGTTGGCGCTTCTGCTCTTTGGCGGTCATGTCACTAACCTGCGCTGGAAGAGTTCACGGAAGACCGGATAGATATCTCCGGCCGAGACCAGTTGCTGCTGGGCAAAGGTGTCAGAGAAGGCTTCGGCGATGCGTTCGTATTCGTACCACAGGGCCTGATGTTCGCGCGGGGTGATCTCCACGTAAGTGTAGTACTGCACAAACGGCATGATCTGATTGATCAGGATGTCGCGGCAGATCGGCGAGTCGTCGTTCCAGTTGTCGCCGTCGGAGGCTTGAGCGGCATAAATGTTCCACTCGTTGCTCGGATAGCGCTCGGCCATGATTTCCTGCATCAGCTTCAGCGCGCTGGAAACAATGGTGCCGCCGGTCTCACGAGAATAGAAAAACTCCTCCTCATCCACCTCTCGGGCGCTGGTGTGGTGACGGATGAACACCACGTCGATCTTGTCGTAGTTACGCTTGAGAAACAGGTACAGCAAGATGAAAAAGCGCTTGGCGATGTCCTTGGTCGCCTGCGTCATCGACCCGGAAACGTCCATCAGGCAGAACATCACTGCTTTGGAGCTGGGGTTGGGTTGCTTGACCAGCAGGTTGTATTTCAAGTCGAAGGTATCGAGGAACGGCACGCGGTGAATGCGTGCGCTGAGTTTTTCAATTTCAGCCTCGAGATCCTGGATATCGCCGAAGTTGTCCGGTTCTTCGCGCTTGAGCCGCGCCAGCTCTTCCTTGGCTTCGCGCAGTTTCGCGCGGCTGCTGCCAGACAGGGCAATGCGCCGCGCATGGGCCGAACGCAAGGTGCGGATGATGTTGATCCGTGACGGATTGCCCTCGTTGCTGATCCCGGCGCGTACGGTTTTGAACGTGTCGGTACCGGTCAGATTGCGTTTGACCAGGTTCGGCAGTTCCAGGTCTTCGAACATGAACTCGAGGAATTCTTCCTGAGTGATCTGGAAGACGAACTCGTCCATGCCTTCACCGGAGTTGCCTGCCTTGCCCGGGCCGCGCCCACCGCCGCCTCCCGGTGGACGAGCGATATGTTCACCGGCCGTGAACTCTTTGTTACCGGGATGCACCACGGTCTGCTTGCCGCCGCGTCCATGATGAAGCACCGGCTCGTCGATATCGCGGCCGGGAATGCTGATCTGCTCGCCGTGCTCCATATCCGTGATGGAGCGGCGACTGACTGCCTCTTCGACAGCCTTCTTGATGTGGTCACGGTAACGCCGCAGAAAACGCTGGCGGTTCACCGTGCTCTTGTTCTTGCCATTGAGGCGTCGGTCGATCACATAGCTCATAAGGCCCCTCCGGGGAGCTTCAAGTTTTGAGCTGCAAGCTGCAAGTAAAAGCGAATGCCCGTGTTTTCGGGTTCACGCGCTTGGTTCTTGCAGCTTGTGGCTTATAGCTTGCAGCTGCCTCACTGCGACTTGCGGACCCGCAGGTACCATTCGGACAGCAGGCGTACCTGTTTATCGGTGTAGCCACGTTCAACCATTCGCGTAACGAAGTCGTTGTGTTTCTGCTGATCCTCCTTGCTGGCCTTGGCGTTGAAACTGATGACGGGCAGCAGGTCTTCGGTGTTGGAGAACATTTTCTTCTCGATGACCACCCGCAGTTTTTCGTAGCTGAGCCACGTCGGGTTCTTGCCGTTGTTGTTGGCCCGGGCGCGCAGGACGAAGTTGACGATTTCGTTGCGGAAATCCTTCGGATTGCTGATCCCGGCCGGTTTCTCGATTTTCTCCAGTTCTTCGTTCAGGGCTACGCGGTTGAGAATCTCGCCGGTTTCCGGGTCGCGATACTCCTGATCCTGAATCCAGAAATCCGCATACAACACGTAGCGGTCGAAGATGTTCTGACCGTATTCGCTGTAGGACTCCAGATAAGCGGTCTGGATTTCCTTGCCGATGAACTCGATGTAGCGCGGCGCCAGGTATTCCTTCAGATAGCGCAGGTAGCGTTCGCGGGTTTCGGCCTGGAACTGTTCCTGTTCGATCTGTTGTTCAAGCACATAGAGCAGGTGCACCGGGTTGGCGGCGATTTCATGTGGATCGAAGTTGAACACCTTGGAGAGGATCTTGAAGGCGAAGCGGGTCGACAGACCGTTCATGCCTTCGTCGACACCGGCCGAATCGCGATACTCCTGAATCGACTTGGCCTTCGGATCGGTATCCTTGAGGTTTTCACCGTCGTAGACGCGCATCTTCGAATAGATGTTGGAGTTTTCCGGCTCCTTGAGGCGCGACAGCACGGTGAATTGCGCAAGCATTTTCAAGGTGTCCGGTGCGCAGTGCGCCTTGGACAAGGAACTGTTGAACAGGAGTTTGTCGTAGATCTTCACTTCATCGCTGACGCGCAGGCAGTACGGCACCTTGACGATGTAGATCCGGTCGATGAACGCCTCGTTGTTCTTGTTGTTGCGGAAGGTGTGCCACTCCGACTCGTTGGAGTGAGCCAGCAAAATCCCGGTGAACGGAATCGCGCCGAGGCCTTCGGTACTGTTGTAGTTACCCTCCTGAGTAGCGGTCAACAATGGGTGCAGCACCTTGATCGGCGCCTTGAACATTTCGACGAACTCCATCAAGCCTTGGTTGGCTCGGCACAGCGCACCGGAGTAACTGTAGGCGTCAGCGTCGTTCTGCGGGAATTCTTCGAGCTTGCGGATATCGACCTTGCCGACCAGCGCCGAGATGTCCTGGTTGTTCTCGTCACCGGGTTCGGTCTTGGCCACGGCAATCTGATTGAGGATCGACGGGTACAGCTTGACCACGCGGAACTGGCTGATGTCGCCGCCGAATTCAGCCAGGCGCTTGGTCGCCCAGGGCGACATGATGGTGTTCAGGTAGCGCCGTGGAATGCCGAAGTCTTCCTCGAGGATCGCGCCATCTTCAGTGGCGTTGAACAGACCCAGAGGTGATTCGAAGACCGGCGAGCCCTTGATGGCGTAGAAAGGCACTTTTTCCATCAGCTGTTTCAGCTTCTCGGCCAGGGACGATTTACCGCCGCCAACGGGGCCGAGCAGATAAAGAATCTGTTTCTTCTCTTCCAGCCCTTGGGCGGCGTGGCGGAAATACGAGACGATCTGGTCGATGCATTCTTCCATCCCGTGGAAGTCTTCAAAGGCCGGATAGCGGCGGATCACCTTGTTGGAGAAGATGCGCGACAGCCTCGAATTGGTCGAAGTGTCGAGCAGTTCCGGTTCGCCGATCGCCATCAATAGACGCTCGGCGGCGGAAACGTAGGCGCTGCGATCGTTTTTGCACAGCTCCAGGTACTCCTGTAGAGAGAGTTCTTCCTGGCGTGTGGATTCGAAGCGTTGTTGGAAGTGGCTAAAGATACTCATGACGTCACCTCGCTCGATACGTGGAGCCGACGCCGGATCACTCAGTCGATGCTGGCAGCAGTCGCTGTGGCAGCTGCTGTTTACCCCCCAGAATTCTCCCACGGTCGACAAACCGCGAAAGCTACTCCCGATGACCCGCGCGCCGGTGTACCGGCTCTCCCCTGATTTGGATGGCCTGCGCTTAAGGATAGTTGGGAATTCGAGAGGTAAAGGCGAGATACGTAATTAGTTGTGGCAGACCGTTCGTCTGCCGCGCGCAGGCCCACGGCAGCCGGGGCCTGCGCCGCGCAAAAAATTTATTCGTCGGTGCCTTGCGCGGTTTCCGAAGGATAGGTCGTACGCCATAGCTCGAAACCGCCATCCATGCTGTAGACGTCGGAGAAGCCCTGGCCGACCAGATAGGCGGCTGCGCCCTGGCTGGAATTGCCGTGGTAGCAGACCACGACGGTCGGTGCATCAAGATCGGCGCCTTGAATGAAAGCGTGCAGCGAATGGTTGTCGAGATGCTTCGAACCGCTGATGTGCAGCGCGGCGAAGGTCGCTGGATCGCGTACGTCAACCACAACGGCGCCTTGTTCACGCAGGGCCTGCGCCTGTTCCGGGGGGATTCGTTTGAATTCGCTCATGGCGGGTTCCTGTAGCTCAACTGAAAATGCAGTCTAACGCGGCGCGTCGACTGGCGAAGATTCGGGGATATGTGGTGCAACCGTGTGTGCAAGCCCGCCGTGTTCATCGCATTTGCATGACAGGCGTTCGCCGCTGTCGACATTCATCAGCGTCAGGCTGCCGCCCCATACACATCCGGTGTCCAGCGCGGAAATGCCCGGCTCGTGGATATTGCCCTCGAGCGCAGCCCAGTGACCGAAGATAATGCGCAGGCCGCGGGTTTTGCGCTCCTTGTGCTGAAACCACGGCTTGTAGCCGGGCGGGGCGCTGTCCAGGCCTTCCTTGCTCTTGAGGTCAAGCTTGCCCTCAGCGGTGCAAAAGCGCATGCGTGTGAAGTAATTAGTGATCACCCGCAGGCGATCTATACCTTTGAGGTCGTTGTCCCATTTCGCCGGCTCGTTGCCGTACATGCCGTCGAGGTAGGCCGGGAAAACGTTGTCGTCGCGCAGTGCGGTCTCGACTTCGGCGGCGCATTTAAGGGCACGGCGCAGCGACCATTGCGGCGGGATGCCGGCGTGGACCATCGCAACATCGCGTGTTTCGTCGTAGTGCATGAGCTTTTGCTGGCGCAGCCATTCCATCAGATGCGGGCCGTCGGGGGCATCGATGATCTCGCGCAGTGTGTCGCTTTTCTTCAAGCGTTCGATCTTTTTCGCGGCGGCCAGCAGATGCAGGTCGTGATTGCCGAGTACGCAAACCAGCGACTCGCGCATCTCGTAGAGAAAGCGCAGGGTTTCCAGCGACTTCGGGCCACGGTTGACCAGATCGCCGACCAGCCACAACCGGTCAAGCGCCGGGTCGAACGCGACTTGCTTGAGCAGGCACTTGAGCGGTTCGAGACAGCCTTGCAGGTCACCGACGGCGTAAGTCGTCATCAGTGCAGGGCTCCGGGTACGGCGAGGCGAAACGGTTTGATGACGGCATCGAAATGTTTGCCGTCATCGGCGAGCATTTGATAAGTGCCCTGCATGGTGCCGACCTTGGTGGTCATCACCGTGCCGCTGGTATACGTGTGGCTCTTACCTGCATCGATCAACGGTTGCTGGCCGACGACGCCTTCACCGCGCACTTGTTCAACATGGCCGTCACCATCGGTGATTACCCAATGCCGGGACAGAAGCTTGGCCGCAATCTCGCCGTTGTTCTGCACGGTAATGGTGTAGGCGAAGGCGAAACGGTCGTGTTCGGGTTGCGATTGGTCTGCCAGATAGTGGGTGACGACGCTGACATCGACCTGATAACGGGAATCGGACATGCAAGAAGGCCTTAACGAAGCGGAACGCGGGGCGTAGCTGATGGGGAATCAGTCTAGGCAAGTATCGGGCAGTAAACCAGAGTGGTGTGCTGCCCGATAGCGTTCATCGCGGCTTAGTCGGCGGCGGGAGCTGCCGGGACCTGTATCGCGAGCTGGTCGGCCAGACGCACGAATGCAGCCAGATCCAGCTGCTCGGGACGCAGGCTGCCATCGACGCCGGCGGCTTCGATTTCGGCATTGCTGAGCAGTTGCTTGAGGGTATTGCGCAGGGTTTTGCGGCGCTGATTGAAGGCTTCGCGCACCACGCGCTCCAGCAACTTGTGATCCTTGGCCGGGTGCGGCAGTACCGCGTGGGGCACCAGACGCACGATTGCCGAGTCGACTTTCGGCGGCGGATTGAACGCGCCCGGGCCGACATTGAACAGATGTTCCACGCGGCAATGGTACTGAACCATGATCGACAAACGACCCCAGTCACCGCCACCCGGGCCTGCAGCCAGACGCTCGACCACTTCTTTCTGCAACATGAAGTGCATGTCACGAATGATGCCGGCGTTGTTCAGCAGGTGAAAAATCAGCGGAGTGGAAATGTTGTACGGCAGGTTGCCAACCACCCGCAGGCTGTTCGGCGCGGCATTCAGCGTATTGAAGTCGAACTTCAGCGCATCGCCCTGATGCAGGTTGAAATTGCTCATGCCGGCAAACTGCTGGTTGAGGATCGGGATCAGATCCTTGTCCAGCTCCACCACGTCGAGTTGTGCGCCGGAACCGAGCAAACCTTGGGTCAGGGCACCCTGACCAGGGCCGATTTCCAGCAGGCGGTCGTCAGCCTTGGCATGGATGGAGCGCAGGATGCGGTCAATAACGCCGGCATCGTGCAGGAAGTTCTGGCCAAAGCGTTTGCGCGCCTTGTGTTGGTATTGCTCGTTCATAAACGGGTCTCGGCCATCTGGTAGGCGGTTTCCAGGGCGACTTGCAGGCTGCCGGTGTCGATCCTGCCGCTGCCGGCCAGATCCAGGGCGGTGCCATGGTCGACCGAGGTGCGGATGATCGGCAGGCCCAGCGTCACGTTGACGGCAGCGCCGAAGCCTTTGTACTTGAGCACGGGCAAGCCCTGGTCGTGGTACATCGCCAGCACTGCGTCGCAGTGCTCCAGATATTTGGGGGTAAACAGAGTGTCGGCAGGCAGCGGGCCACGAAGGTCCATGCCCTCGCTGCGCAGGCGCTCTAATGTCGGTTCGATGATGTCGATTTCTTCATGGCCCAGGTGGCCGCCTTCACCGGCGTGCGGATTAAGACCGCAGACCAGAATGCGTGGCCGGGCGATGCCGAATTTGTCTTGCAGATCGGTGTGCAGGATTCGCGTGACCCGCTCCAGCCGCTCTGCGGTGATCGCATCGGCAATCTCGCGCAGTGGCAGATGCGTGGTGACCAGCGCCACGCGCAAACCGCGAGTGGCAAGCATCATCACTACTTGCGCGGTGTGCGTCAGGTCGGCGAGAAATTCGGTGTGTCCGGAGAACGCGATACCCGATTCGTTGATCACGCCTTTGTGCACGGGTGCGGTGATCATCCCGGCGAAGTCGCCGTTCAGGCAGCCGTTGCCGGCGCGGGTCAGGGTTTCGAGGACGAATGCCGCGTTGGCCGTGTCCAGTTGTCCGGCGACTACCGGTGCGCTGAGTGGCGTATCCCAGACGTACAGGCTGTTGGCCGGCGCTGGAACATTTGGCCACTGCCCGGGCGCGACATCCAGCAGATTGACGGCCAGCCCCAGCTGCGCGGCCCGCTCAATGAGCAGGTCGCGGCTGGTAATGGCTATCAGGGGATGTGGCTGGGCTTGCGAGGCGAGCAGCAGGCACAGGTCGGGACCGATGCCGGCCGGTTCGCCGGGTGTCAGCGCGAAACGCTTGGGTTTCACTGCGCTGCCTGGTCTGCACCAGGGAGTTTGATCTCTACGTATGCTTCGTCACGGATCTGACGCAACCAGGTTTGCAGCTCTTCGTCGTATTTGCGGTTACGCAGTACGGTCATGGCTTGCTGCTCACGGGCCTGTTCGGTGCTGTCAGTGGCGCGACGGCCAAGGACTTCCAGCACGTGCCAGCCATATTGGGTCTGGAACGGCTTGGACAGCTGACCTTGCGGGGTCGAGGCCATCACTTCGCGGAATTCCGGCACCAGCGCGTTCGGGTCGATCCAGTTCAGGTCGCCGCCGTTGAGGGCGGAACCCGGGTCTTCCGAGTAGTTTTTCGCCAGCTCGGCAAAGTCTTCACCGGCGCTGATGCGGTCATACAACGATTGCACCAGGGCCTTGGTCTTGGCTTCGTCGCGGATCGGGCTCGGCTTGACCAGGATGTGACGCACATGCACTTCGTCGCGCATCTGCGCTTCGCCGCCACGTTTGCCCAGCAGCTTCAGAATGATGAAGCCGCCCGGTGTGCGCGCAGGTTGAGTGATGTCGCCGACGGCCATGCTGCTCAGTTCGCGGTCGAACGGCGGTGGCAGTTGCGCGGCTTTACGCCAGCCCATGTCGCCGCCTTCCAGCGCGTTGTCGCTGCCGGATTTGGCCACGGCCATCTGACCGAAGTCGGCGCCTTGCTTGAGCTGCTGGTAAACCTCCATGGCCTGACGCGCGGCGCTCTGAATGGCTTCAGAGTTGGCGCTTTCCGGGGTCGGAATCAGGATGTTGGCCAGGTGCAGTTCTTCGGACAGTTGCATCTTGCCGAGGTCGGAGGCGAGGAAATTCTTCACTTCCTGCTCGGAAACCTGGATGCGCTCGGCCACGCGACGCTGACGCACGCGGCTGATGATCATCTCGCGCTTGATCTGATCACGGGCGTCGTCATAGTTCAGGCCATCACGAGCCAGCGCTGAGCGGAACTGATCGACCGTCATGTTGTTGCGCTGGGCAATGGTGCCAACAGCCTGGTTGAGCTCTTCGTCAGTAATGCGGATGCCCGAGCGCTCGCCGATCTGCAGTTGCAGGTTTTCGACGATCAGACGCTCGAGCACTTGCTGATCGAGCACGCCCGGAGGCGGAAGACCGCCACCGCGCTTGGCGATGGTCTGCTGAACTTCGTGAACCCGCTGGTCCAGTTGGCTCTGCATGACCACGTCGTTGTCGACGATCGCCACCACTTTATCGATGGACTGTACGGCGGCGTTGGCCGCCGTACCCAGGAACAGCGCGCCCAGCATCAGCGGGCGCAGACAATCAGAAAGCTTGGTCTTCACGTTCACGATAACCTTGAATGCCTTGATCGAGGAAACTCTCTACCTTGGCGCCAGTCAGGCCGCCGAGTCCCTTCAGAACAATTTGGAGGAAGACGCCATGGTCGCCTTTTTCGTTTTGCGGAGCTTCCTGGCTGAACTCGTCATAGGCAACCCAGTAACGGTTGATCAGGCGCAGTTTCCAGCAGCAGTTGTCATATTCGAAACCACCGAAGGCTTCCAGCGTGCGATTGCGGTTGTAGTCGTACTGCCAGCGGCTGATGGCGCTCCACTGTGGAACGATCGGCCAGATGACCGAAAAATCATGCTGCTGGATCTTGTAGTAGTCCTTCACGTAGCCAGGCTGGCCCGGGGTGCCATAGTCACCACCGCCCACCGACCATTGACCGGTATTCTGGTCGTAGCGAATCTGGTCGTTGCGATAGCGGTAACCGGCGTTGATGACCTTGTTCGGGTTGTCCGCAGGCTGGTAATGGAACATCGCGCTGCCGGAGCGCGGGCTGCGAGTGTCCGGATCCCAGTTGTAATCGGCAGTGGCGCGCCAGTCACGGTTCCAGCGGTATTCATATTCGAGCGCGTATGGCGAAACGCTGGATTTGGAGTCTTCACGAGTTTTCGCATCGATGCCTGGCAGTTGCACTTCGCGGTTCTTGAAGTAGTACGCCTGGCCCACGCTGATGCGCTGGCGCTCGAAACCATCTTCTTCGATCCAGCGACTGGTCACGCCCAGCGACAGTTTGTTCTCGTCGCCGACGCGATCGGAGCCGGAGAACCGGTTATCACGGAACAGCGAGGAGTAGTTGAAGGTGTACTCGCTGGTGTCGAAAACTGGAATGTCTTCCTGATCTTCCTCGGGAACATAGAGATAGAACAGGCGCGGCTCTAAAGTCTGACGGTAGTTTTTGCCAAAGTACGAAGTATCACGGTCGAAGTACAGGCCGCCATCGATGCTGGCAATTGGTACGCCGCGGTTCTGGTTGCTGCTGAACTCACCCCCCATGTACGAGGTGCCGGTCTGTGCTGCTGCGTTCTGCTGAGCGATGATCTGGTTTTTACCAGTGTTATCGAGATCAAGCTGATACTGAGTGTACTGATACTTCAAAGACGGCTTGAGAAAGCCGTAAGTCCACGTCATCGGCAGGCTGACGCCTGGCTTCAGATTCAAACGATCACCGTTTGCACGAGCAAGTCCGGTAATGTTGTTATCCAGACGCGATTCGGTAGTGATGCCGTCCTCCTGAACGAACGTACCGTCCCTCAGGTCCCGATCAAAACGTACTAGCTCAGTCTCGTAATCGAAATTCAAACCTTCCGGATGATATGGCAGTTGACCGCTGAAGGTGATCTGCGGCAAGCGGTCATAAGGAGTAATGTTCGAGACAGTCGCCAGTTGGTACTGCTGAGCATTCAGGCGAGCCGTATAGCTGTCGCCACGATAGGTCACCGAACCTTGCTGATTGACGAAGTCTTCACTCTTCACGCCAATCTGATCGGTCTGCAGATCCTGGAAGTAATACGGATCGCTGATCTTGGTGTAGTCGACCTGGGTCATCACGCGGGAGTCGAGACCGCCCTTGTGCTGCCAGTTGTACATATAGCGAGTGTCTTTGTAGTCGGACTGAAGCTTGCGATCGTCGTTCTCATCGTTGAGATACGCCGCACCGAACTGACCTTCGCTCGATTTGGTCAGGTAGCGGAACTCACCTTCCATCAGCATGCCGCGCTTGCTCATGTAGCGCGGGTACAACGTGGCGTCATAGTTCGGCGCCAGGTTGAAGTAGTACGGGGTGAGCAGCGTGAAGCCGGTGTCGCTGCCCGAACCGATGGTTGGCGGCAGGAAACCGGACTGGCGACGGTCGTCGATCGGGAAGTAGATGTACGGCGTGTACAGAATCGGGATGTCTTTGACGCGCAAGGTCACGTTGGTCGCGGTGCCGAAACCGGTGGCCGGGTTCAGGGTGATGTTGTTGCCCTTGAGCTGCCACGCGTTGCTGTTCGGTTCGCACGTGGTGTACGTGCCGTCCTTCAGGCGGATGATCGCGTTTTCAGCGCGCTTGGCATACAGCGCGTTACCGCGGATGCGCGATTTGTGCATCACGTATTCGGCGTTGTCGACCTTGGCTTCGCCGGTGTCGAGCTGCACATCGGCGTGGTCGCCGACGATCAGCGCGCCGTTGTCACGGATGCGCACGTTGCCGGCCAGTTCGCCACGGCTCTCGGCCTGATACAGATTGGCCTCGTCAGCTTCGACCTGCATGCTGCCCTGACGCATGATCACGTCACCGGCGAGGCTGGCGACTTGTGTGTCCTGCTCGTAACGCGACGCTTTGGCACCGATGAAGGTCGGCGCGTCACTTTTATTCGTCTTGTCATTCATGCCAGGACGAATCGGTTCGATATAGGAACCAGAGCAGTAAGGACCAGTCTCGGCCAATTGCGCAGCGGTGAGCTTCTCGCGCGGAACCCAGTCGAGGTGACTGTAGTCTTCGCTACGGGATTTCAGGCCGCGGCCCTTGGACTCGGTGACCAGTGCGGTTTTTGCACCGGTCTCTGCGCCGGAACCGTTGTCGGCCGGGGCCTCGCCAGCAGAGCTGACGGCACTGCCGTCATGTACCGGGCGCGGCGGCAATGCCGCGGCGGGCGACTTGGGCGCACAGTCCCAGCCACCCGTAGCCGAGACGGAGCAGTCATACTGCTCGGCGGCAACAACGAATTGACTGGCCAGAGGTTGCATAGCCAGCAGACTGCCGGTTACCAACAACGGAAATTTTTTACGAAACGCGGGGGATTTCAATGCCATCTTATTAGTCCGGGCTTCCTGCGTGCCATCTGCCCGCGGTGTGGGCCGCACGCCTCTCGATGGTCTGAAAAAGATGCTGGATAATAAAGCATGACCCGCTTGACGGCTAGCGCCGTCGGAGACCCTTGCAATGCCTGACCAAGATGTACGCTTGCAACACCTGAAAGTTTGGCTCGATGAGCAGTTGGCAAAGCTGTTTGCCGAGCAGGGCTGGGGCACCGTGCCCCCGGCCACGTTGACTGCGGCCAGCAGCGACGCGAGTTTCCGCCGCTACTTCCGCTGGGAGGGTGATGGTCGCAGCTTCGTCGTCATGGACGCGCCGCCACCCCAGGAAAACTGCAAACCGTTCGTGGATATCGCCTTTTTGCTGGCGAAATCCGGAATTAATGTGCCGAAAATTTACGCCGAAGACCTCGAGCGCGGTTTTCTTTTGCTCAATGACCTGGGCAACAAGACCTATCTCGACGTGATCGATGGCGAAAATGCCGACGCGTTATTCCACGATGCCCTGCAAGCGCTGTTGGCTTTTCAACAGTTGCCGATGGTTGCGCCGTTGCCCAGTTACGACGTCGCCTTGTTGCGCCGTGAGCTGGAATTGTTCCCCGAGTGGTACGTCAAGCGCGAGCTGGGCGTCGAGTTCGATGCGGCCCAGCAGCAACAGTGGCAGCACGTCAGCGAGTTGCTGATCGACAGCGCGCTGGCGCAGTCGAAAGTGCTGGTGCACCGCGACTACATGCCGCGCAACCTGATGCTCAGCGAGCCCAACCCTGGCGTGCTGGATTTCCAGGACGCGGTGTACGGCCCGGTGACTTACGACGTGACTTGCCTGTTCAAGGATGCCTTCCTCAGCTGGCCGGAAGAACGCGTGCGCGGCTGGCTGGAAAGTTATTGGCAGCAAGCCTCGGCGCTGGACATCCCGGTGCAGGCGGATTTCGAAGACTTCCTGCGCGCCAGCGACCTGATGGGTGTGCAGCGTCACCTGAAAGTCATCGGCATCTTCGCGCGTATCTGCCACCGCGATGGCAAGCCACGTTATCTGGCGGACGTGCCGCGCTTCTTCTCCTATATAGAAGCAGTGACCGCCCGCCGTCCTGAACTGGCGGAGCTGCAAGCGCTGTTCAGCAGCTTGCGTGCTGGAGCGACGGCATGAAGGCAATGATCCTGGCAGCGGGCAAAGGCGAGCGCATGCGCCCGCTGACCCTGACCACGCCGAAACCGCTGGTGCGTGCCGGCGGTGTACCGCTGATCGAGTATCACCTGCGCGCCCTCGCGGCCGCAGGTTTCAACGAAATCGTCATCAACCACGCATGGCTCGGCCAGCAGATCGAGGATCATCTGGGCGACGGCTCGCGCTTCGGCCTGAGTATTCGGTACTCGCCGGAAGGCGAACCGCTGGAAACCGGTGGCGGGATTTTCCGTGCACTGCCGTTGCTCGGTGATGATGCGTTTCTGGTGGTCAACGGCGACATCTGGACCGATTACGACTTCAGCGTGCTGCACCAGCCGATCAATGGCCTGGCGCACCTGGTGCTGGCGGACAATCCGGCGCATCACCCCAACGGCGACTTCAGCCTGATCGACGGCAAAGTGCAGGACGGTGAGCCTGATGCGGCGACCCTGACCTACAGCGGTATCGCCGTGCTTCATCCGCAGCTGTTCGACGGTTGCAGCGACGGTGCTTTCAAGCTCGCGCCGCTGCTGCGCAATGCCATGGCCAATGGCGAAGTGACGGGCGAGCGTCTGAAGGGGCATTGGGTGGATGTCGGGACCCACGAGCGTCTGGCCGAAGCCGAAGCCTTGATAGAAGCGAGTCGCTGAGATGCTGTGGCCAGGGACTCTGATTGGAGCCGGAGTGGGGTACGCGATTGCCAGCATTCCGGGGGCCATGCTTGGGGCGTTGTTGGGGCAGGCGCTGGATCGGCGCCTGCACTTGCAGAGCTGGGGACATTTACGCGAAAAGCTCGGCGGCCGGCCGATGCTGCGCAACGATGAATTGCTGTTCGTCTTGCTCGGGCGTCTGGCCAAGAGCGACGGGCGCGTCACTGACGGGCATATCCAGCAGGCGCGCAATGAAATGCGCGCACTGGAAATGAGCGAGCCGGCGACGCGCCGGGCCATCGCTGCGTTCAATCGCGGCAAGTCCGGCAGCGACAATCTGCGCGGCTATCTGCGCCGTCTGAGTGCGCAACCGCATGCGGCTGAAGGTGTGTTGCGCGCCTGTTGGCGGATGGTCTGGGCCGACGGTCGCGCTGGGGTGAGTGAGCGCGAGTTGCTGGCGCAGTGGGGCAAGTGGCTGGGCTGGACGCCGCAGCAGGTGCAGGCATTGGCCAGCGATTACGAGCCGGGCAAGCGGCCGATCGTCAGTGCGGCGGTGAGCTACCAGGAGGCGATGAAATTGCTTGGGGTGTCGGCGAGCAGCGAGCCGGCGCAGATCAAGCGCGCTTACCGGCGATTGCTCAGTCGCCATCACCCGGACAAGATTGCCGGCAGTGGCGCGACCCCGGCACAGGTGCGTGAGGCGACCGAGCGGACGCGGGAATTGCATAGCGCTTATACGCTGATTCGCGAGCGGCGGGATTTTCGCTAGGCGTTAGAGGGTTGTTGTTTGTGCGGCCCTCTTCGCGAGCAGGCTCGCTCCCACATTGGATCTATGCACAATTCAATGTGGGAGCGAGCCTGCTCGCGAATAGGGGCGACTCGGTGTAACAGTCAGTCAACAGCTTGAGGATTCAACCAGCCCCGCACCCGCCGAAACAATTGCTCCTGCTCAGCCTTTTTGTCCGGCAACACCTTCAGCGCCACCTGGCTGAATGCCGAGGTCTTCAGGCGCTTGCTCGCCTGCATGCGCTCCAGCGCTGCGTTGCGATCCAGCGCTTTGTCCATGTAGAAAATATCCACCGTCGGCAGCTTCAGCGTCGGTGTCAGTTCGGCGAGTGGCGGCAGGGCTTTGGCTGGTGCTTGCGCGTCAACCATCACCAGTTTTTCCACCTGCGGCGTCTGCCGCTCGCTGAGAAAACGCGCCGCCCAGTAGGCGCCGGTGCCATGCCCGAGCACGACGATGCTGCGCGCGCTCTGCTGTTCGGCGTAGGCAATCGCTGCGTCGATGCGCCCGAAGATGCGATCGGCATCGGCTTTGGCTTGTTCTTCGCTGGTCTCGGCGACCACCTGTTCGGCAACTTCCGCTTCACCGCCTGCGGCTTGCTCGATCGGTTGCGCGGTGGCGGCATCCTTGCTTGCGGTTTCCGGGGCTTTCGGCGCGGCGGCCGGTTCGATTACGCGCGGAGCAATGGCGTCGCCTTGCAGATCCGGCAGGGTGATACTCAGGCTGCTCCACTCGACGTCCGGCAATTTGCGTCGCAACGGGCCGACTGCCTGCGGCCAGTCAGCGGTTTCGCCGGCACCGGGAACGATGATCACCGCACCTTTGGGTTCGGCGCTGTTGGCCGGTTTCCACAGGGCGAGGAAGGTGTCGCTGCCAGCCTGCAGTTGTTGCTGCTCTTGCGCCGGCAGTTTACGTTGCAGTGCGGCGGCCTCTTCCTGACTACGCTCAAGCAGTGGCTGGCGCTCGGCCGGTTTTTCTTCGGCGGGTTTATCCGTGGCGGCAGGCGCAGGGTCGGCGGCTTCGACGGAAAACGCACAAGGCAGGATCAGCGACAGGCACAATGCTGGCAGTGCCAGGCGGTAGACAAAGGGCATCGGTTATTCCAGGCCAGAAAAGTATCCCGGCAGCCTAATGGGTTGGTCAGAATTTGTCAGTGTATGAGACTTCAATGAAGCGATTTTGCTGCCTGTGGGTTATCGGCTGTTTGTGGTTTCCCTTGATGGGCTGGGCGGCGCCTGCGCCGCTGGCTCATGCCGCGCAATTGTCGCCAGAGCAGCAGCAATGGCTGGCGCAGCACAACGAATTGCGCGTCGGCCTGGTGTTGCAGGCGCCCTACGCGACCTACGATCGGCGCTTGCAGCGATTGTCCGGGGCCAATGTCGAGTTGATGAAGCTGCTGGCCAAAACCTCGGGCGTGGAGCTGAGCTGGCGCAACTTCCAGGATCTCGGAGCATTGGAAAACGCTTTGCGCGAGGGCGAGATCGACATCGCTCCGGGCCTCAGCCAGACCCCGAGCGCGCTGCGCCTCTGGCAGTTCTCCGACCCGTACATGCGCGTGCCGCAACTGGTGGTCAGCGACCAGAAAAGCAGCGGCGCGGTCGATCTGGAAAAACTCGACAGCCAGACCCGCGTCGCCGTGCGCATGCCGAGCAGCACCGCCGATTACCTGCGCAGCAACTATCCGCACTTGAATCTGCAAGGCGTGCCGCTGGAACGTCAGGCGTTGCAACTACTGTTGAGTCAGCAAGCCTCCTACGCGGTGGTCGACGAAGCGCAGTTGGGGCGCCTGTCGGTGGAGCCAGAATTTGCCGAACTGGTGGTGGTCGGCGATATCGGCCTTCCACAGCTGCTGCGCGTGGCCTCGCGGCGCGATTGGCCGGAACTGGCCGGCATCGTCCAGAGCGCCTTGCGCGCGATCCCGGCCAAGGATCTGGAGCAACTGCACAACCAATGGCTGCAGCCGAAATACCCACGGCTGACCGAGTCGCCGGGGTTCTGGCAGAACCTCAGCCTGTTGTTCGCGGTGATGCTGCTCAGTTGCGCGGCAATCGTGGTCTGGCAGCGGCGCCAACAGCACAGTCTCGAACAACGCTTGCTCAGCGCCCGCGAGGACATTGCGTTGCGCGCGGCCAGTGAAGAAGCACTGCGCCTGACGCAGTTTTCCATCGACCAAAGCACCGTCGGCATTCTCTGGGTCAATTGGGACAGCCATGTGCGCTACGCCAACCGCGCGGCGGAAAACATGCTCGGCTATCCCTCGGGCGGGCTGATCGAGCGGCCGCTGATCGATTTCGAGCCCGGCCTGCACATGGATCGCTGGCTCAATCTGTGGAAGCGTGCACGGGCCAGTGAAGAAGGGCCGCTGAGCTTCGAAACCAGCTGCCTGCGCGCCGATGGCAGCGTATTGCCGGCCGACGTTTCCCTGAGCTTCCTGCGTTTTCGCGACAGTGAATATCTGGTTGTCTACCTCACCGATGTCACCGACCGCCGCCGCGCGCTCGCCGCTTTGCAGGAAAGCGAGGCGCGCCTGCAAGGCATCGCCGCCAACGTCCCGGGTCTGGTGTTCAGGCTGGAGCGGGCGCCGGTTACCGGGCAGATCGACTTTGCCTACATCAGCGAGGGCAGCGAAAGTCTGGTCGGTTATGCGCCGGCAGCCATCGCCCATCGCGACATGGGCCTGCGCAGTCTGGTGCATCCCGACGACAAGGCCAGTTATCACCGCACCCAGGATCAGGCGCTGGATACCGACAGCGACTGGTCGTGGCAGGGCCGCATCGTCACGCGCCAGGGGGAGCAGCGTTGGGCCGAGATCAAGGCGATCACCCGAAAACTGGAGGATGGCGCCTACGTGTGGGACGGCATCGTTTGGGACATCAGTGAAAGCAAGCGCATCGAGCTGGAACTGGCAGCCTCGCGCGAGCAACTGCGTGAACTGTCGGCGCACCTGGAGAGCGTGCGCGAAGAAGAGAAGGCGCGCATCGCCCGGGAAGTCCATGATGAGTTGGGACAGATGCTCACCGTACTGAAACTGGAGACATCGATGTGCGAATTGGCCTACGCGCAACTCGATCCGGGACTCAACGAGCGGCTCAACAGCATGAAACGCCTGATCGCGCAGTTGTTCCAACTGGTGCGCGATGTGGCGACGGCATTGCGCCAGCCGATTCTCGATGCCGGGATTGCCTCGGCGATCGAGTGGCAGGCTCGGCGTTTCGAGGCGCGCACACAGATACCGTGTCTGGTGCAGGTGCCGGACAACCTGCCGGCACTCAGTGACGCCAAGGCGGTGGGGCTGTTCCGGATTTTGCAGGAGGCGCTGACCAACGTGATGCGCCATGCTCAGGCGCATACGGTGGAGTTGACGCTGGAGCTTGCGGGCGATGAATTGTGTCTGACCGTCAGCGATGATGGCGTAGGATTTGTCGCCGCTGAAGGTCGGCCGACGTCGTTTGGCCTGGTCGGCATGCGTGAGCGGGTGCTGATCATGGGCGGGCGACTGGAACTGGAGAGCGAGCCGGGGGAGGGCACCAGTCTTAAGGTGTGGGTGCC
Source organism: Pseudomonas mercuritolerans (assembly GCF_025706525.1). NCBI lineage: Bacteria > Pseudomonadati > Pseudomonadota > Gammaproteobacteria > Pseudomonadales > Pseudomonadaceae > Pseudomonas > Pseudomonas mercuritolerans. The sequence continues at coordinate 29,043 of NZ_JAMSHA010000002.1, read as the reverse complement.
TGTGGATCGCTAAAAGATCGCAGCCTTCGGCAGCGCCTACACTGATCGCATACCCCTGTAGGAGCTGCCGAAGGCTGCGATCTTTTCGCTTCATGCAAATATCGAGGAAATCCAAGTGATCCGTGTACTGGTAGCCGAAGACCACACCATCGTCCGCGAGGGCATCAAGCAATTGATCGGCCTGGCCAAGGATCTGCAAGTCGTGGGGGAGGCGAGCAATGGCGAGCAACTGCTCGAAACCCTGCGCAGCGTGCCGTGCGAAGTGGTGTTGCTGGACATCTCCATGCCCGGGGTCAATGGCCTGGAAGCGATCCCGCGCATTCGGGCGCTGAACAATCCGCCGGCGATTCTGGTGCTGTCGATGCACGACGAAGCGCAAATGGCCGCGCGCGCCTTGAAGGTCGGCGCGGCCGGGTATGCGACCAAGGACAGCGATCCGGCGCTGCTGCTTACAGCAATCCGCAAAGTCGCCGCGGGCGGGCGCTACATTGACCCGGAACTGGCTGACCGAATGGTATTCGAAGTTGGCCTGACCGATACCCGGCCGCTGCATTCACTTTTGTCAGAACGCGAATTCTCGGTGTTCGAACGCCTGGCCCAAGGCGCGAACGTCAACGACATCGCCCTGCAACTGGCCCTGAGCAGCAAGACCATCAGCACCCACAAGGCGCGGCTGATGCAGAAGCTCAACATCACCTCGCTGGCGGAGCTGGTCAAATACGCGATGGAGCACAAACTCCTCTGAACCCGCCCCGCACCTGTAGGAGCTGCCGAAGGCTGCGATCTTTTGATCTTATAAACAGCAAGGTCAAAAGATCGTCCGATCGCGGCCCGAGCCTTCGGCAGCTCCTACATGAGACCGCGTTGGCATATCTGTTAGCGACAAACGCTTTTGCCCTTGCTCGCGGCTTGCAGCCCACCGCTCACCACTGCTTTATCCATTAGCGCCATCCTTGTAGGGCAATCCCTACACCCAACCTTCCATTGCGCTTAAGCGATTCTCTCCTGCGCCCTGATTTGCGTGGCCGCCGCCAGCCACTAGGCTTGATGAACAAGCAGTCATCAACAACAAAGGTGTGGGTATGAGCCAGGTCGATTCAAACGCAGGGGCCGGTGATGTGCTGGTCAGCTTTCGTGGTGTGCAGAAAAGCTACGACGGCGAGAACCTGATCGTCAAAGACCTCAACCTGGACATTCGCAAAGGCGAATTCCTCACATTGCTCGGGCCGTCCGGTTCCGGCAAGACTACCAGCCTGATGATGCTCGCCGGTTTCGAAACGCCGACCGCCGGCGAGATTCTGCTGGCCGGGCGTTCGATCAATAACGTGCCGCCGCACAAGCGTGACATCGGCATGGTGTTCCAGAACTACGCGCTGTTCCCGCACATGACTGTCGCGGAGAACCTTGCTTTCCCGTTGACCGTGCGCGGCTTGAACAAAAGCGACGTCAGCGAGCGGGTGAAGAAAGTCCTCAGCATGGTTCAGCTCGATGCCTTCGCTTCGCGCTATCCGGCGCAGTTGTCCGGTGGTCAGCAGCAACGTGTGGCACTGGCCCGCGCGTTGGTGTTCGAGCCGCAACTGGTGCTGATGGACGAACCGCTGGGCGCCCTCGACAAACAACTGCGTGAACACATGCAGATGGAGATCAAGCACCTGCACCAGCGCCTCGGCGTGACCGTGGTCTACGTGACCCACGACCAGGGCGAAGCACTGACCATGTCCGATCGCGTGGCGGTGTTCCATCAAGGTGAGATCCAGCAGATCGCGCCACCGCGCACGCTCTACGAAGAACCGAAAAACACCTTTGTCGCCAACTTCATTGGCGAGAACAACCGCCTCAACGGCCGCCTGCTCAGCCAGAGTGGCGAGCGCTGCGTGGTCGAGTTGGGGCGTGGCGAAAAAGTCGAGGCGCTGGCCGTCAACGTTGGCCAGACCGGCGAACCGGTAACCCTGTCGATCCGTCCGGAGCGCGTCAGCCTCAACGGTTCGAGCGATCAATGCGTCAACCGCTTCTCAGGGAGGGTGGCGGAATTCATCTATCTGGGCGACCACGTCCGGGTGCGCCTGGAAGTCTGCGGCAAGACCGACTTCTTCGTGAAACAACCGATTGCCGAGCTCGATCCCGCGCTCGCTGTCGGCGACGTGGTTCCGCTTGGCTGGCAGGTCGAGCACGTTCGTGCGCTCGATCCGCTTTTAGAGGCGCACTAAGCGCCCCGGCAATACCAACACCAACCCTGCACGTGGAGAGAACAATAAATGTTGAGATCCCTGAAGTTCACCGCCCTGACTCTGGGCCTGATGGGTGCGACCGGCGCGATGGCTGCCGGCCCGGACTTGACCGTGGTGTCGTTTGGCGGGGCGAACAAGGCGGCGCAAGTCAAAGCCTTCTATGCACCGTGGGAAGCGACAGGTAATGGCAAGATCGTTGCCGGCGAATACAACGGCGAAATGGCCAAGGTCAAAGCCATGGTCGACACCAAGAGCGTGTCGTGGGATCTGGTCGAAGTTGAATCGCCGGAGCTGTCCCGTGGTTGCGACGAAGACATGTTCGAGCAACTCGACCCGGCGCTGTTCGGCAAAACCGAAGACTACGTCAAAGGCGCCATTCAGCCGTGCGGCGTAGGTTTCTTCGTCTGGTCGACCGTACTGGCTTACAACGCTGACAAGCTGAAAACCGCACCGACCAGTTGGGCGGATTTCTGGGACACGAAGAAATTCCCGGGCAAGCGCGGCCTGCGCAAAGGCGCCAAGTACACCCTCGAATTCGCGCTGATGGCCGATGGTGTCGCGCCGAAAGACGTCTACAAAGAGCTGGCGAGCAAGGGCGGCCAGGATCGCGCGTTCAAGAAACTCGATGAGCTCAAGCCAAGCATTCAGTGGTGGGAAGCCGGCGCACAACCGCCGCAATACCTCGCTTCCGGCGACGTGGTGATGAGTTCGGCCTACAACGGTCGCATCGCGGCGGTGCAGAAAGAATCCAATCTGAAAGTGGTGTGGAACGGCGGCATCTACGACTTCGACGCTTGGGCTATCCCGAAAGGTCTGGACGCCAAGCGCGCCGAAGCGGCGAAGAAGTTCATTGCCTTCTCGGTGCAGCCGCAGCAGCAGAAGACCTACTCGGAAAACATCGCCTACGGCCCGGCCAACACCCAGGCCGTACCGTTGCTGGCCAAGGATGTCCTGAAAGACATGCCGACCACCCCGGAAAACATCGCCAACCAGGTGCAGATCGACGTCAGCTTCTGGGCTGATAACGGCGAGCAGTTGGAGCAGCGTTTCAATTCCTGGGCGGCGAAATAACCACTGTTTTACCTGTATGGAGGATGGCAAGGGGGCTTTTGTGGCGAGGGGATTTATCCCCGTTAGGTTGCGAAGCAGCCCCGAAGCCATACCCGCTCGGTGGGTCAGGTAAACCGCATTCTCAGGTTTTACGACTGCTGCGCAGCCGAACGGGGATAAATCCCCTCGCCACAAAGGTTCGCTGCCACAGGAAGGCTCGCTCCCACAGGTAGCAGTGTTTCAACGCAACAGAGGTGGTTCGCCACCTCTGTAACGATCAAAGATTTGCGGAGTACGTCATGGCCATCGCCGTTCCCCTGAACGAGGGCGCCAGCCCCACCTTGAAGCAGAAGCTCAAGCACGCCGAGCGGGTCAACCGCTGGAAGGCCCAGGCGCTGATTGCGCCGCTGGTGCTGTTTCTGCTGCTGGTGTTTCTGGTGCCCATCGTGGCGCTGCTCTATAAAAGCGTCGGCAACCCGGAAGTGGTTGGCGGCATGCCGCGCACTGTCACTGCCATCGCCAGTTGGGACGGCCGTGGTCTGCCCGCCGAGCCGGTGTACAAGGCTGCCAGCGAAGACCTCGCCGAAGCCCGCAAAAACCAGACGCTGGGCGATCTGTCCAAGCGCTTGAACATGGAGTTGGCCGGCTACCGCAGCCTGCTGACCAAAACCGCCCGGGCGCTGCCGTTCGCCAGCGAACCGGCTTCTTATAAAGAAGCGCTGGAAGCGCTAGACGAACGCTGGGGCGACCCGGCTTATTGGCAAGCGGTGAAACGCAACACCAGCAGCATCACTCCGTATTACCTGCTGGCGGCGGTCGATCACCGTATCGATGATCTCGGCGAACTGGCCCCGGCCACCCCGGATCAAGCGATCTACCTCGACATCTTCGCCCGCACGTTCTGGATGGGCCTGGTAATCACCGTGATCTGCCTGTTGCTCGCTTATCCATTGGCTTATCTGCTGGCGAACCTGCCTTCGCGGCAGAGCAACCTGCTTATGATTCTGGTGCTGTTGCCATTCTGGACCTCGATTCTGGTGCGGGTTGCAGCGTGGATCGTGCTGCTGCAATCCGGCGGTCTGATCAACAGTGCGCTGTTGGCCATGGGCATCATCGATAAACCGCTGGAACTGGTGTTCAACCGCACCGGCGTGTACATCTCGATGGTGCACATACTGCTGCCGTTCATGATTCTGCCGATCTACAGCGTGATGAAAGGCATCTCGCCGACCTACATGCGCGCTGCAATCTCCCTTGGCTGCCATCCGTTCGCCAGTTTCTGGCGGGTGTACTTCCCGCAGACCTACGCCGGTGTCGGCGCCGGCTGCCTGTTGGTGTTCATCCTCGCCATCGGCTACTACATCACCCCGGCGCTGCTCGGCAGCCCGAACGACCAAATGGTCAGCTACTTCGTCGCCTTCTACACCAACACCAGCATCAACTGGGGCATGGCCACTGCGCTCGGCGGGCTGCTGTTGCTGGCGACCGTGGTGCTTTATCTGATCTACAGCTGGCTGGTCGGCGCCAGTCGCCTGCGCCTGAGCTAAGGGGAATTTGCGATGCTGAGTCCTTACATGTCGCCCATCGAACGGGTGTGGTTCTACAGCCTGCGGATTTTCTGCGGCCTGATCCTGCTGTTCCTGATCCTGCCGGTGCTGGTGATCATTCCGCTGTCGTTCAACTCGGGGAGTTTCCTGGTCTATCCGCTGCAAGGTTTCTCGCTGCAGTGGTACCACGACTTCTTCGCCTCGGCGGAATGGATGCGTGCGCTGAAGAACAGCATCATCGTCGCTCCGGCGGCGACGGTGCTGGCGATGATCTTCGGCACGCTGGCGGCGATCGGCCTGACCCGCGGCGACTTCCCCGGCAAGTCGCTGGTGATGGCGCTGGTGATCTCGCCGATGGTGGTGCCGGTGGTGATTATCGGCGTGGCGAGTTATCTGTTCTTCGCGCCGCTGGGGCTGGGTAACAGCTTCTTCTCGCTGATCGTCGTGCATGCGGTATTGGGTGTGCCGTTTGTGATCATCACCGTGTCGGCGACGTTGCAGGGGTTTAATCACAACCTGGTGCGTGCTGCTGCGAGTCTCGGTGCATCGCCGCTGACTGCATTCCGCCGGGTGACCTTGCCGCTGATTGCGCCGGGAGTGATTTCCGGGGCGCTGTTTGCCTTTGCGACTTCTTTCGATGAAGTGGTGGTGACGCTGTTTCTCGCCGGACCCGAGCAGGCGACATTGCCTCGGCAGATGTTCAGCGGGATTCGCGAGAACCTGAGCCCGACGATCGCGGCTGCGGCTACTTTGCTGATTGCTTTCTCGGTGATTCTACTGCTGACGCTGGAATGGTTGCGGGGGCGTAGCGAGAAACTGCGTACTGCTCAGGTTTAAGGGCCAGATCAAAAGCTTACCCCTCACCCCAGCCCTCTCCCCCAGGGGGGCGAGGGGGAAAGGGAGCAGAACGTTGGGCTTTTCAAAGCCTGAGTTCGACTTGGTATCGCAAGTCGGTGTACTTCTCCCAAACAACTCGGTCAGTCCCCTCTCCCTTTGGGAGAGGGCTAGGGTGAGGGGCTTTTGCTTTTGGTCATTCATGACCTGAATAGCAGACAACCCCAAATCCCCAGCTAATCTTGTGCCCAGCTCCCACATCTATAAGAGGCTGCGCACCATGAGTCTGTCCCAGTTCAAAATCGCTCATAAACTGATCACCGGCGCCGCAGCCATCGAACAACTGGCCGCCGAACTCACCCGCCTCGACATTGACAACCCGTTGATCGTCACCGACGCCGCGCTGGTCAAGTCCGGTACTGTCGAGCTGGCGCTGGTGCAACTCGGCGGGCGCGAATACGAGATTTTCGACCGTGTGCTGCCCGATCCGGAAATCGCCATCGTCGAAGACTGCATGCGCGCCTATCGCGAAGGCGGGCATGACGGCTTGATCGGCCTTGGCGGTGGCAGCGCCATCGACATTGCCAAGAGTGTCGCCGCCTACGCCGGCTACCACGGTGCGCTGGAAGATCTGTTCGGCGTCGATCAGGTACCGCGCAAAGGCCCGCCGCTGATCGCCATTCCGACCACCGCTGGCACTGGCTCTGAAGTCACCAACGTGGCGATCCTCTCGGACAAGGTCGCGCAGTTGAAGAAAGGCATCGTCAGCGACTATCTGTTGCCGGATGTGGCGCTGGTCAGCCCGCAAATGACCCTGACCTGTCCGCGCAGCGTCACCGCCGCCAGTGGTGTCGATGCACTGGTGCACGCCATCGAATCCTATCTGTCGGTGAACGCCTCGCCGATCACCGACTCCCTCGCCATCGGCGCAATCAAGCTGATCGCCAAAGCTCTGCCCAAGGCCTACGCCAACGGCGGCAACCTGCAAGCGCGTGAAGACATGGCCACCGCCAGCCTCATGGCCGGCATGGCGTTCGGTAACGCCGGGGTCGGTGCGGTGCATGCGTTGGCGTATCCGCTGGGCGGTCGCTTCAACATTGCCCACGGTGTCAGCAATGCCTTGCTGCTGCCCTATGTGATGACCTGGAACAAAATGGCCTGCGTCGAACGCATGCAGGATATTGCCGAAGCCATGGGCGTGAAGACCGCGCATCTGAGCGCCAGCGAAGCCGCAGACAAAGCCGTACAGGCCATGACCGACCTGTGCGCAGCGGTGGAAATCCCTGCCGGGCTGCGCAGTTTCGGCGTGCCGGAGGAAGCAATCCCGGCGATGGCCGTGGAGGCCGCCGGCATCGAGCGGCTGATGCGCAACAATCCGCGCAAACTCAGCCCCGGCGACATCGAGAAGATCTACCGCGCGGCTTACTGAGGCGCGGTCGCTGAGGGCTCATGGCACAACCCAATCATCGCGGTCCCGGTGCGCGCGTGGAAACTTGAGGTATACAATGCGCGCCATCGTGATTTAGCTCAGCACAGGTGCGTCATGCAGCCCTTCGTAATTGCTCCGTCGATCCTCTCCGCCGACTTCGCCCGCCTCGGCGAGGAAGTGGACAACGTTCTCGCCGCCGGCGCCGACTTCGTCCACTTCGATGTCATGGACAACCACTACGTACCGAACCTGACGATCGGCCCGATGGTCTGCGCGGCACTGCGCAAGTACGGCGTCACCGCACCGATCGACGCGCACCTGATGGTCAGCCCGGTTGATCGCATCGTCGGCGACTTCATCGAAGCTGGCGCGACCTACATCACCTTCCACCCGGAAGCTACTTTGCACGTCGATCGCTCGCTGCAACTGATCCGCGAAGGCGGCTGCAAGTCCGGTCTGGTGTTTAACCCCGCGACTCCGCTGGACGTGCTCAAGTACGTGATCGACAAGGTCGACATGGTCCTGCTGATGAGCGTCAACCCGGGCTTCGGCGGGCAGAAGTTCATTCCCGGCACCCTCGACAAACTGCGTGAAGCGCGGGCGATCATCGACGCCTCGGGCCGCGACATCCGTCTGGAAATCGACGGTGGCGTCAACGTCAACAATATCCGCGAGATTGCCGCTGCTGGCGCTGACACCTTCGTCGCCGGCTCGGCCATTTTCAACGCGCCGAACTATCAGGAAGTCATCGACAAGATGCGTTCCGAACTGGCACTGGCGCGCCCATGAGCGGTTTTGAGCAGTTGTTCCCGGGGCAGTTGCCACGGTTGGTGATGTTCGATCTGGATGGCACGCTGATCGATTCGGTTCCCGACCTGGCAGCGGCGGTGGACACCATGCTGCTCTCCCTCGGCCGTCCGCCGGCGGGTATCGAATCGGTGCGCGAATGGGTCGGCAATGGCGCGCCGGTGCTGGTGCGTCGGGCCTTGGCCGGTAGCATCGATCATTCGGCGGTGGATGACGCCGAAGCCGAGCGCGCACTGGAGATTTTCATGGAGGCGTACGGCGCCAGCCATGAGCTGACCGTGGTCTATCCCGGTGTGCGCGACACGCTCAAGTGGCTGCACAAGCAAGGCGTGGCCATGGCGCTGATCACCAACAAGCCCGAGCGCTTCGTCGCGCCGCTGCTCGATCAGATGAAGATCGGCCGCTACTTCAAGTGGATCATCGGCGGCGATACCCTGCCGCAGAAGAAGCCTGACCCGGCGGCGCTGTTTTTCGTGATGAAAATGGCCAATATCCCGGCCTCGCAATCGTTGTTCGTCGGCGACTCGCGCAGCGATGTGCAGGCGGCGAAAGCAGCGGGGGTCAAGTGTGTGGCGCTGAGTTATGGCTACAACCATGGCCGGCCGATTGCCGAGGAATCGCCGGCACTGGTGATCGACGATTTGCGCAAACTAATTCCCGGTTGCCTGGATCTGGCCGGTGGGATAACGTTGCCCGACGCTGTTCAACCCCCTTCTGGAAACGCCATCGTGGTGGTCACCCGCAAACTCTGGATGAAAGTCATCAAGGCCCTGGCCCGCTGGCGTTGGCGCGCCTGACTGATTCTGGCCGGCCGTGCCGGCGCGTTTGCATACCTGACTGATTGCACCTCACACCACGAGGCACCTTATGAATCGCGAAGAATTCCTGCGTCTGGCCGCTGACGGCTATAACCGCATCCCGCTGGCCTGCGAAACCCTGGCCGACTTCGACACGCCGCTGTCGATCTACCTGAAACTGGCCGACCAGCCCAATTCCTACCTGCTCGAATCGGTGCAGGGCGGCGAGAAATGGGGCCGTTATTCAATCATCGGCTTGCCGTGCCGCACCGTGCTGCGGGTTCATGATCATCACGTCAGCATCACCGTCGATGGCGTCGAGACCGAAAGCCATGACGTCGAAGACCCGCTGGCCTTCGTGGAAACCTTCAAAGCGCGCTACAACGTGCCGACCATCGCCGGCCTGCCGCGCTTCAACGGTGGACTGGTCGGTTACTTCGGTTACGACTGTGTGCGCTATGTCGAGAAGCGTCTGGGCAAATGCCCGAACCCGGATCCGCTGGGCGTGCCGGACATTCTGCTGATGGTTTCCGACGCCGTTGTGGTGTTCGACAACCTGGCCGGCAAGATGCACGCGATCGTCCTCGCCGACCCTGCGCAGGCCGATGCCTTCGAGCAAGGCCAGGCGCGGTTGCAGGAACTGCTCGAGCAACTGCGTCAGCCGATCACCCCGCGTCGTGGCCTGGATTTCAGCAAACAGCAATCGGCCGATCCGGTGTTTCGTTCCAGTTTCACCCAGGACGATTACGAAAAAGCCGTCGACACCATCAAGGAATACATCCTTGCCGGCGACTGCATGCAGGTGGTGCCGTCGCAGCGCATGTCGATCGACTTCAAGGCTGCGCCGATCGATCTGTACCGCGCCCTGCGGTGCTTCAACCCGACGCCGTACATGTACTTCTTCAACTTCGGCGATTTCCACGTCGTCGGCAGTTCGCCGGAAGTGCTGGTGCGCGTCGAAGACAACCTGATCACCGTGCGTCCGATCGCCGGCACGCGCCCACGCGGTGCCACCGAAGAAGCCGATGTGGCGCTGGAGCAGGACCTGCTCTCGGATGACAAGGAGATCGCCGAGCACTTGATGCTGATCGATCTGGGCCGCAACGACACCGGGCGAGTCTCGGAAATCGGTTCGGTGAAGCTCACCGAGAAAATGGTCATCGAGCGTTATTCCAATGTGATGCACATCGTCTCCAACGTCACCGGCCAGTTGAAGTCGGGCCTGACCGCAATGGACGCACTGCGGGCGATTCTGCCGGCGGGTACGTTGTCGGGCGCGCCGAAGATTCGCGCGATGGAAATCATCGACGAGTTGGAGCCGGTCAAGCGCGGTGTGTACGGCGGCGCGGTCGGTTACTTCGCCTGGAACGGCAACATGGACACCGCCATTGCCATTCGCACGGCGGTGATCAAGAACGGTGAATTGCACGTACAGGCCGGCGGCGGCATCGTCGCCGACTCGGTGCCGGCGCTGGAATGGGAAGAAACCCTGAACAAACGCCGCGCGATGTTCCGCGCCGTGGCCCTGGCCGAGCAGACCCCGGACGCCTGATCCACGCAATTTCCCATGTGGGAGCGAGCCTGCTCGCGAAGAGGATGTGTCAGTCACCGTTGATATTGACTGACCCGGCGCTTTCGCGAGCAGGCTCGCTCCCATATTGGGTTTTGTGTTGAGGCATAAAAAAAGCGGCGCCCTGACAGGCGCCGCTTTTTTGCATCTACGACTCAGAAATCCAGCACAACCCCGACATTCAGTCCCTGCTGCTTGAAGTCATCATCCTTGCGGAACGTATAACCGCCACGCAGCGCCAGATCCGCCGTGAGCTTGTGACTGACACCCAGGCTCAAGCGGTTCAGGTGACTTGCCGGTGTGTAGCCTTCAAGGGTGAAGTCATTGGCCGGCAGGGTGTTGAGTGCGATGTTGACCTTCTGCACGTCATCTTCGTACTCACGCTCGTGGGCGTATTCGCCGTACACCTGGGTTTGCGCGGTGAAGTTGTACTTGCCCTGGATGCCCACGCCCAGGCGTTTCGAATCGCGGCTCTGGTCATCGAAGGTCAGCGCGGTGGCGCGGTTGCTCTTTTCCGAGTAACCGTCGACATCGACACTGGCGTAATCAGCGCTGACAAACGGCGACAGATGCCATTGGCTGCCCGGTTGCGCAATGTCATAGCCCAGGCGCGTGCTGAACGCCCACAGGCTGCCGTCGGTATCACCTTTTTCCGCGCCCTCGCTGGCGCCGAGGTCGAACTTGCGCTTGAGATTGTCGTAGTCGAGTTTGCCGCCGGTCAGCGCCGCGTCGGCCCACCAGCGGTTCTGCTGGAACTGGGCAAACGCGGTGGCCATGTAGCTGTTGAGTTTGTAGTCGGAATCGTTGTGCCCAGCCTCGAGATTCTGCCGGTACAAACCGGCCGCCACACCCACGCGCCAAGCCTCGTTCAAGCGATAGCTGCCGCCGACGTTGAGGTTGTAACCGCTGCCATCGGCACTGGCGCCGCTGCTTTGGCTGTCGACATCCAGATGCTGTCCGCCGGCCGAGACAATCGCGCGCCACTGACCGACCGCTTGCCAGTTCTCCCAGTCTGCCTGCCATTGGTTGCGTAATTCATCCTGATGCGCACGCACGGTGCCGTGGGCCATTTCAGGTAGCAGGCTCAATTCCCACGGCGCAGCCAACAGCGAATAGGCGTAATCGGCGATCAGTTTTTGCCCGGATTCGGTCGGGTGTACGCCATCGTTGTAGATCAGTTTGGTCGGATCCGGCGTGGCGCTGTTGATCCCGTAGCGGGCGTTTTCCGTGCAGCTATTGCCACTGAAGCAGGTGGCGGTGAGGTTCTGATCGGTAGCCAGACCAAAGCGTCCCGGGTCGGCGAAGACTTCCGAGAGCAGCACCGGAATGTTCAGCGGAATGACTTCGGCGTTGATGCCTTGCAGGCGCGTCACCAACTGACTGTTGAACTGGTTGGCGAGGGTGCTGCTGAACGCTTGCAGCGGCGTGCCATTGAGGGCCGGTGTCAGGCCCACGTCGGGCAGCAGCCAGACCATCACGTATTTGGCGCCAGCGGTCTGCAGGGTCTGAACGCTGTCGGCCAATCGATCGGCTGCGGCGTTGGCCTGAGGTAGGCTGAGAATGCGGCCCTGGAGGAAGTCGTTGCCGCCACCGGAAATGTAATACAGCGCATTCGGGTCGGCGCGGAAGCCGTTCGACGGCAGGTATCCGGCACGGGTGCGTTCGCCGGTGGCCGATTGGGTGGTGATCGAGTCGAGAATCTGGTCGGTGCGATAACCACCGACCGCCCAGTTGTTGCCGTCGGGCTGGCCGTTTTCCGCGCGCACTGCGGAGCTGGAAGAGGCTGTCTGGTCGGGCGAAAAGCCCAGGCGGCCGCCGAGCAACTGGGTGGAATTCAATGAAAAAACTTCGCCGCTGCCATCCTGATACACCGGCCCGGTGCGGTTGGTGTAGCGCTCGGTGGAGCCCGCCGGGCCGCCACTGTCGGCGAAAGTGCCGGCATCGTTGAGGCTGTCACCGAAGACGATGAAACTGGAATAAGGATTGGGCGCTGCATTGGCCTGGGCGCAGGCGAGTGCGAGAAGGCAGCTGGCCAGCGGTACAAACAACGTCTGTCTGATCATGAGCAAGTCCGTTTATTTATTGTTGTAGGTGAACGAAACGACAGTACCAAAAACTTTCGGCATTTTGCCATCGGTCGTGAATCCCTCTGCCGTTTTATAACCCGCAGGCCCCGCCATATTGCACGCTCCGCCCAGCTAAGTTACTGTGCCGGAACGTATGAACGAGACCTTCCCCGTGTTGATCACCAGCAAACTTCTGGATCAAGTCATCAAGGCACACGCCCGCTGGCGTTGGCGCGCCTGAATCTTCTCTGCCGGCTCCGCCGGATCTGTATCGCTTTGCCTTCCTTGTCTGTTTGAAATGCCGCTGTGCTGGCGCCCTGTGCGCGTCCGACATCGCGCAGCGCCCTGCGGGCAAGTCATCTGAAGGCTGTCATCAAGTCAGAATTCAAGAGGTTCGAAACGCCATGTTGCTGATGATCGACAACTACGACTCCTTTACCTACAACGTTGTGCAATACCTCGGCGAGCTGGGTGCCGAGGTCAAAGTGGTGCGCAACGACGAACTGACCATCGCCGAAATCGAAGCGCTGAATCCCGAGCGCATCGTGGTTTCCCCCGGGCCGTGCACGCCCACCGAGGCGGGCGTTTCCATCGACGCGATCAAGCACTTCGCCGGCAAACTGCCGATCCTCGGCGTTTGCCTCGGCCACCAGTCCATCGGCCAGGCCTTCGGCGGTGATGTGGTGCGTGCCCGCCAAGTCATGCACGGTAAGACTAGCCCGGTATTCCACGAGGACAAGGGCGTGTTTGCCGGCCTCAATCATCCGCTCACCGTTACCCGTTATCACTCGCTGATCGTCAAGCACGACAGCCTGCCCGATTGCCTCGAGCTGACCGCGTGGACCCAGCACGACGACGGCTCGGTCGACGAGATCATGGGGCTGCGTCACAAGACCCTGAACATCGAGGGTGTACAGTTCCACCCCGAGTCGATCCTCACCGAGCAGGGTCATGAACTGTTTGCCAATTTCCTCAAACAAACCGGCGGCACGCGCTAAGGACTTCCCATGAACATCAAGACAGCCCTCAGCCGTATCGTCGAACACCTCGACCTCAGCACCGATGAAATGCGCGATGTGATGCGCGAGATCATGACCGGCCAGTGCACCGAAGCGCAGATCGGCGCGTTCATGATGGCCATGCGCATGAAGAGCGAGAGCATCGACGAAATCGTCGGCGCGGTGTCGGTGATGCGCGAGCTGGCCGATCAGGTCGAGCTGAAAACCCTCGACGGCGTAGTCGATGTGGTAGGCACCGGCGGTGACGGTGCGAACATCTTCAACGTATCGACCGCGTCTTCCTTTGTTGTCGCAGCGGCCGGTTGCACCGTGGCCAAGCACGGCAACCGCGCGGTGTCCGGCAAGAGCGGCAGTGCCGATCTGCTGGAAGCTGCCGGCATTTATCTGAACCTGACCCCGGTGCAGGTCGCGCGCTGCATCGACAACGTCGGCATCGGTTTCATGTTCGCCCAGACCCACCACAAAGCCATGAAGTACGCCGCCGGCCCGCGCCGCGAACTCGGCCTGCGCACGCTGTTCAACATGCTCGGCCCGCTTACGAATCCGGCCGGTGTGAAACATCAGGTCGTCGGCGTATTCACCCAGACGCTGTGCCGGCCATTGGCCGAAGTCTTGCAAAGACTGGGCAGCAAACACGTGCTGGTCGTGCATTCGAAGGACGGTCTGGATGAGTTCAGCCTCGCCGCGCCGACCTTTGTTGCCGAGCTGAAGAACAACGAAATCACTGAGTATTGGGTCGAACCGGAAGACCTCGGCATGAAGAGCCAGAGCCTGCACGGCCTGTCCGTCGAAGGCCCGGAAGCATCGCTGGCGCTGATCCGCGATGCCCTGGGCAAGCGCAAAACCGAAAACGGTCAGAAAGCTGCCGAGATGATTGTGCTCAATGCCGGTGCGGCGCTGTACGCCGCCGACCTGGCAAGCAGTCTGAAACAAGGTGTGGAGCTGGCGCACGACGCGCTGCACACCGGCCTCGCTCGGGAAAAACTCGAGGAGCTGGGTGCCTTTACCGCGGTATTCAAAGTGGAGAATGAAGGATGAGTGTACCGACGGTTCTGGAAAACATTCTGGCGCGCAAGGTTGAGGAAGTCGCCGAGCGCAGCGCCCGGGTCAGCCTGAGCGAGCTGGAAAGTCTGGCCAAGGCGGCCGATGCACCCCGTGGTTTTGCCCAGGCTTTGCTGACGCAAGCGAAGAAGAAGCAACCGGCCGTGATTGCCGAAATCAAAAAGGCTTCGCCGAGCAAAGGCGTGATCCGCGAAGACTTCGTGCCGGCAGACATTGCCAAGAGCTACGAAAAGGGTGGGGCCACCTGTCTGTCGGTGCTGACCGACATCGATTACTTCCAGGGCGCCGATGCCTACCTGCAACAGGCGCGCGCCGCCTGCAAGCTGCCGGTGATCCGCAAGGATTTCATGATCGATCCGTACCAGATCGTTGAAGCCCGAGCGCTGGGTGCCGATTGCGTGCTGTTGATCGTCTCCGCACTGGACGACGTGAAAATGGCCGAGCTGGCCGCCGTAGCCAGAGGCGTCGGTCTCGACGTGTTGGTGGAAGTGCACGACGGTGACGAGCTGGAGCGCGCGCTGAAGACGCTCGACACGCCGCTGGTCGGGGTCAACAACCGCAACCTGCACACCTTTGACGTCAGCCTGGAAACCACTCTCGATCTGCTGCCGCGTATCCCGCGCGATCGCCTGGTGATCACCGAGAGCGGCATCCTCAATCGGGCCGACGTTGAGCTGATGGAAATCAGCGACGTGTACTCGTTCCTGGTCGGCGAAGCGTTCATGCGCGCGGAAAATCCGGGCATTGAATTGCAGCGCCTGTTCTTCCCGGAACGTGGTGTGCCGATCAGCGGGTCGACCCTCGACTGACCGAGTCGACCTCATTCGCGAGCAGGCTCGCTCCCACAGAGGATTGCATTCCAGTGTGGGAGCGAGCCTGCTCGCGAAGGACCCATCGAAACCGCTAAAGATTTCCATGTTGCCGGAGCCTGTTATGTCGCTGCCAACCCCGCTGACCATCGAATCCGGCCTGCAAGCCGAGCAGGACTTGCTGGCCTCGGTCTGCGCTGGCGACGCCGAATTCGGCCTGCTGTTCTGGCAACCCACCGACCGCGCGCTGGTCATGCCGCGCCGCCTCAACCGTCTCGCGCAATTCGACCACGCCTGCGAAGTCTCCGCTGCCGCTGGCTGGCCGGTGCTGTTGCGCGAGACCGGCGGTGAGCCCGTCCCGCAATCCGCTGCAACCATCAACATTGCCTTGGTGTATGCCCCGCCTCGCAGTGAAGGCGATCTGAACCGCATCGAAACCGCCTACCGCCGTCTGTGCGATCCGATCTGTCAGTTGTTGGACGAACTGGGCGGCACCTCGTCGGTGGGCGAAATCGACGGCGCATTCTGTGATGGTCGTTTCAACGTCAATCTCGACGGTCGCAAAATGGTCGGCACCGCCCAGCGCTGGCGCCAGAGTCAGGGCGGCCAGCGTCCGGTGGGGCTGGTGCACGGTGCGATGCTTATGGATGACGAGCGCGAAGCGATGGTCGCTGCGGTCAATCGCTTCAACGAAGCCTGCGGCCTGGAGCAGCGGGTGAGGGCGCAAAGCCACATCGCCCTGCATGAGAAATTCAACGCGCCACAGGCGTTGGCGCGTCTCGATGAATTGTTTCGTTTGATGCTGGCGCAGATTTACAGTGCCTGATTTACGAGCTTAGCGCGTACCGAAGACCACCATGGTCTTGCCCTTCACGTCGACCAGATTGCGTTCTTCCAGATCCTTGAGCACGCGGCCGACCATCTCCCGTGAACAACCGACAATCCGGCCGATCTCCTGACGGGTGACTTTGATCTGCATGCCGTCCGGATGGGTCATGGCGTCCGGCTGTTTGCACAGCTCCAGCAGGCAGCGGGCGACGCGGCCAGTTACGTCGAAAAACGCCAGGTCGCCGACTTTCCGGGTGGTGTTGCGCAGGCGCTGTGCGATTTGTCCGCTGAGCGCGTAGAGAATGTCTGGATCCTGCTGCGATAACTCGCGGAACTTGGCGTAACTGATTTCCGCGGTTTCGCATTCGACCTTCGCCCGCACCCAGGCGCTGCGTTCCTGCTCCTGACCTGCTTGCTCGAACAGACCCAGTTCGCCGAAGAAATCCCCGGCGTTGAGGTAAGCGATGATCATCTCGCGACCATCGTCGTCTTCAATGAGGATGGTGACCGAACCCTTGATGATGAAGTACAGCGTGTCCGAGCGATCGCCGGCGCAGATGATGTTGCTCTTGGCCGCATGACGCCGGCGCTGGCAATGCATCAACAGCTTGTCGATGTTCTTGATTTTGGGTGTGGGGGTAATAGCAACCATGGTTGTATCCCGAAAAGACTGCACGGTGATGTTTGAGTTTTTATGAGGCGCTGAAGGCGGTCGCTACAGAGCTGACGAATTGGCGCCAGCGAATTGGCGCCAGCTTACCAGACACTTCGTCGTAAATTCGAGAAATTACCTACAGCCAGAAAGCATCCGTCCTAGGACGTCGTTCCTGTCGGGACAAAGTGCTGTGCTAAGCTGGCGACCCTTTTTTTACAGTGGAGTCTGGGCGATGAAGGCACGCATCCAATGGGCTGGCGAAGCCATGTTCCTCGGCGAATCCGGTAGCGGTCATGTCGTGGTGATGGACGGCCCGCCGGACGCCGGTGGTCGTAACCTCGGGGTTCGCCCGATGGAAATGCTCTTGCTGGGTGTCGGCGGTTGCAGCAACTTCGACGTGGTCAGCATCCTGAAGAAGTCGCGCCAGGCCGTTGAAAGCTGCGAAGCCTTCCTCGATGCCGAGCGTGCGACTGAAGATCCCAAGGTCTTTACCAAGATCCACATGCACTTCGTGGTCAAGGGCCGGGGCCTGAAAGAAGCTCAGGTCAAGCGCGCCATCGAGCTGTCGGCCGAGAAGTATTGCTCGGCGTCGATCATGCTCGGCGCGGCTGGCGTGGCAATTACTCACGACTATGAAATCGTCGAACTCGGCTGAACCGACATTCAACTATCATAAAAGCAGTGCAGACTCTGGCGATCCCCCGCTGACGTCTGCATAATGCGCCACTTTTTTCAGGGCAGTGATCGGTCAGCCGACAGGTCATCCGCCTGAACAGATAACCAAAATCGCCATCGCGAAGAGGTGTTAACCGTCCTACGCAGGTGCGTTGTTCGCACTTGACGGGCATGCTTGATCACGCGGCCGCGCCGCATACATAGAGAGTTTTTAACGGTGAAAAGCAAACTCAAGCTCCACGGGTTCAATAACCTGACAAAGACCTTGAGCTTCAACATCTATGACATCTGCTACGCGGAGACCCCGCAAGACCAGCAGGCTTACGTTGAGTACATCAATCAAGAGTACAACGCGAAACGCCTGACGCAGATTCTCACAGAAGTTGTCGAGATCATTGGTGCCAACATCCTGAACATCGCCAGTCAGGACTATGAACCCCAGGGCGCCAGCGTCACGATTCTGATTTCGGAAGAGCCGGTAACCCCGACTGACAGCCAGATCGAAGAATCGCCGGGCCCGTTGCCCGAAATCATTCTGGCCCACCTCGACAAGAGCCACATCACGGTGCACACCTATCCGGAAATCCATCCGGACGACGGTATTGCGACCTTCCGTGTGGATATCGACGTGTCGACTTGTGGTGTCATTTCACCGCTCAAAGCGCTCAACTTCCTCATTCACCAGTTCGATTCGGACATCGTGACCGTGGATTACCGTGTGCGCGGCTTCACCCGTGACGTTGAAGGCAACAAGCACTTCATCGACCACGAGATCAACTCGATCCAGAACTACCTCTCCGAAGACACCCGCGACGCGTACCAGATGACCGACGTGAACGTGTACCAGGAAAACCTGTTCCACACCAAAATGCTGCTGAAGAACTTCGAACTGGACAACTACCTGTTCGGCGACGCCACCAGCAACCTCTCGCCCGAGCAACGTGCCCAGGTGACCGACCGTGTGAAACACGAAATGCTGGAAATCTTCTACGCGCGCAACATGCCGACCTAAGATTCCCGGAAACAAAAAAGGCGACCTCCTGGTCGCCTTTTTCATGCCTCACACAAAACCTCTGTGGGAGCGAGCCTGCTCGCGAAGAGGTCATCAGCACCGACACAGATCTCAGATCCGATAAGTACTCTTGGTCATCACCTTCGCCAACAAACTCATGCCGAACTTCACTGGCGCCGGAAAACGAAACCCGCCCGCATCCAACGCGCTTTCCGCATGGTGTTCTTCATCGATGCGCATCTGCTCGAGAATCGCCCGGGATTTCTCGTCCTCTGCCGGCAATTGCTCCAGATGTTCGTTCAAGTGCTTGCAGACCTGATGCTCGGTCGCCGCAACGAAACCAAGGCTGACTTTGTCGCTGATCAGTCCGGCCACCGCGCCGATGCCGAACGACATGCCGTAAAACAGTGGATTCAGCACGCTGGTGTGGCTACCCAGCTGATGGATGCGCTGCTCGCACCAGACCAGATGATCGATCTCTTCTTCAGCCGCGTGCTCCATGGCTTCGCGCACCTGCGGCAACTTGGCGGTCAGTGCCTGGCCCTGATACAGCGCCTGTGCGCAGACTTCGCCGGTATGGTTGATGCGCATCAGACCGGCGACATGGCGGGTGTCTTCATCGCTCAGTGGCGTATCCGGCTGCAGAATCGCTGGCGACGGGCGGTAGGGCTGGCCACTGGAGGGCAACAGAGTGCGCATCGCGGCATCGGCTTGCAGCAGCAGACGGTCTATGGGCGAGTAGTGACGTTGGGTAGTCATGCTGACCTCCGGGAAGAATCTCGGCGGTCAGTTTAACCGAATCGGCCGGCGAGGGTTTGCGCTGGGTCACTTGCTGGGCGGTCAGGCTTTTTTGTGGGAGCGAGCCTGCTCGCGAAAGCGGATTATCGGCTACTGAAGTGTTGAATGTATCGGCGCCTTCGCGAGCAGGCTCGCTCCCACAGTTGGTTGTCGCCAATCAGCCCGGCGGCCAGTTCATCTGGCGCTGCCCCAGCACGTGCATATGGATGTGATAGACAGTCTGCCCGCCAAGTTCATTGCAGTTCATCACCACGCGGAAGCCTTCTTCGCAGCCCAGCTCCAGTGCCAGACGCTGCGCGGTGAACAGAATGTGCCCGGCCAGCGCCTTGTCGTCTTCGGTCAGGTCGTTGAGCGTGCGCACCGGTTTTTTCGGGATCACCAGAAAGTGCACCGGAGCCTGTGGGGCGATGTCGTGGAAGGCCAGAACCTGGTCGTCCTCGTAAATGATATTGGCCGGGATTTCCCGGTTAATGATCTTGGTGAACAGAGTATCCACTGCTGTTTCTCCGTTGAGTTGGGCTGAATCGAGTGTACCGCTGCGAAGTCGTGTTCCTAGCGGGGGCAGTAAGCTTTATTGACCATGCCGACAATCGTCCGGTTAAGCCAGCGTGAACCCAGTCGCGGCAGGAACGCCAGCCAGCGGTTGCGCCGTCCGGGAATAATGATGGCGCGGTTTTTATCCAGTGCACGTACGGCGTGCAGTGCGACCTCTTCCGGACTCATCAGCGAGTGGCTGCTTTCAATCTTTTCGCTGCTCATCTGTGCGGTACGGAAGAACGGTGTGCGCGTCGGGCCGGGGCACAGCACCGAAACTTTCACGCCGCTTTGTTTGAGCTCCACGCGCAGGGCTTCGGAAAAATGCAGCACATAGGCTTTGCTGGCGTAGTACGTGCTCATCCATGGGCCGGGGCTGTACGCAGCCACCGAGGCGACATTGAGGATCTGCCCGCCACCCAGCAGCGCCATGCTGTTGCCCAGCGCATGGCAGAGGCGGGTGAGGGCGAGGATGTTGACCTCGATGAGGTCCTGCTCGGTCATCCAGTCTTGCGCGAGAAATGGCCCGCAAGTGCCGATGCCGGCGCAGTTGACCAGCAGATCGATCTGCCGGTCACCTTCTTCAAGCTCCAGCAAAAAACCGGAAAGTCGCAACGGTTCGCCGAGATCGCAGGCGCGAAACAATACTTCGACATCGAAACGCTGGGTCAGCTCGATGGCGATACTTTCCAGCTGATCACGCTGTCGTGCCACCAGAATCAGGCTGCGGCCGCGCCGGGCCAGCGCTTCGGCCATGGCCAGGCCGATGCCGCTGGAAGCACCAGTGATCAGAGCGTAACGGGTCATGCAGTTCTCCATCGCAACAGCTCCGCGCCGGCGACGCGGTTGTCGCGGCAGGGAGCGCTGTTCATTCTTGCGCAGAGTCTACAGGGGCCTGCGCCGGTTCGGCTGCCTCGTCAGCGGAAATCGCTGGCGGTTCGACAACCTCGACTTCGTCGGTGGTCACCGAGCCGCTGTCATAGCTGCTTTCAAGATTGCTTTCATATTCTTCCTGGACAGCCGAGAAGCCGCCAAGCAGGCCGCCGGCAAAAATCAGCGCGAAGAATACGATCCACAATGAGCACAGCACTTTGACCGCCGTGCTGTTGGGCGGTGGCGGCGGCCCATAACGGTTGGCGCCGGCATTGCCGGGTACGACCATCATCACCAGCGGGAAAAAACTGCCCACGAACGGCACCAGATTCAACAGCCACAGCCAGCCCGACCAGCCGATATCGTGCAGACGCTGAACGCTGAACAGAATGCTGACGATCATGAAGCCAATGAACAGGAAGACCGCCAGGATCCCGCCGAGGATCAGCCCGGTGGTCGAGTCGCCACTGACCAGACCCAAGGCAATCAACGCGAACACGCCGACGATGGGCAGGGTCACCAGGCTCAAGACCATGGTCCAGGCCAGAAAGCGCAGGCGACCGATCCGGCCTTCGACGCTGAATGGCTTGAGCGTGGCGAACGGCGGCAGAGTTTCGCCGACATTTGCGCGGGGTGGCGCGTAAGGCGAGTCCGGTTCGGCCACCGCTGCAGGGTTATCGTGGACATCCGCCAGATTCAGCTCGATGGCGGTTTCCGCTTCGATCCGCGCATCGATCCCGGTTTTGTTCAGTGCCTGCAGATACGTCTGGGCTTCACTGTGGGACAGATCACGTTTGAGAGCGACGGCGCGGCCACTGAACAGACGCTCGATGGCGGACACATCGCTTTTGAACAGATCCGCCAGATTCAGCTTGGCGGTGGTGAGGTCGACACCGGGCTGCAGCGCGCCGTCGAAGACGATCTTGTAACGGGGGTCGCTCATGGCCGAGGCATCCTTGTCGCGATTCATTGGGCAGCCAGTCTGATCAGGACTGGCCGGATATATGTTTCAGCGCGGCCAGCGTTGTGGCAGCTGTGCAGCGCGCGTTTGGGCTTGACGATATTCAGCGTCGAGCCGTGCAATCAATTGATCCACACTCGGCAGATCGTCAATCTGACCAACTCCCTGGCCCGCCGACCACACGGTCTTCCAGGCCTTGGCTTCATCGTTGATCGGCTTGAGCTTGTCGCCGAAGTTCACCTCGCCCTTGCCTTGCAGGGCCGCCATGTCGAAACCGGCCGCCTCCAGGCTCTGGCGCATGAAACTGGCCGGCACTCCCGACACCGCTGGAGTATGAATGATGTCGGCAGCCTTGGCTGTCAGCAGCATCTCTTTATAAGCGTCAGGCGCGTGACTTTCTGTTGTGCCGATAAATCGCGTACCGAAGTAGGCCAAGTCCGCACCGAGCAGCTGCGCGGCGAGAATCTCATGGCCGTGGTTCAGACATCCTGCAAGCAACAGCGTCTTGTCGAAGAACTCACGGATTTCGGCAATCAGCGCAAACGGACTCCATGTGCCGGCATGCCCGCCGGCACCGGCCGCGACGGCAATCAGCCCGTCGACACCGGCTTCAGCGGCTTTCTCGGCATGGCGCCGCGTGGTCACGTCATGAAAAACCAGACCGCCATAGCTGTGCACCGCGTCGACCAGTTCCTTCACCGCGCCGAGGCTGGTGATAACGATCGGCACCTTGTGCTCGACGCAGATGTCCAGATCCGCCTGCAGACGCGGGTTGCTGTGATGAACAATCAGGTTCACGGCATAAGGGGCCGGATTAACCAGCGTCGCCAGGCCCGCTTCGATCTGTTCCAGCCAGGCCTTGAACCCACTGCTTTCACGCTGGTTCAGAGCCGGAAAACTGCCGACCACGCCGTTGCGGCAGCAGGCGAGCACCAGTTCCGGATTGGAGATCAGGAACATCGGCGCCGCTACCACGGGCAGACGCAGACGTTGTTCGAGCACAGCGGGCAGCGACATTGTGAACCCCCGAAGATTTCTATCGATTGAAGTTAGAACGGCTTGACCACGACCAGAATTACGATAGCCAGCAATATCAGAACCGGCACTTCATTGAACCAGCGATAAAAGACATGGCTGCGGGTGTTTTCGCCACGGGCGAAGCGTTTGACCTGCGCGCCGCACATATGGTGGTAACCGATCAGCAGCACGACCAGAGTCAGTTTTGCGTGAATCCAGCCGCCCTGGCTGAAAAGGCTTGGGTTGAGGTAGATCAGCCAGCCACCGAAGATCAGCGTGGCGATCATCGCCGGGCCCATGATGCCGCGATACAGCTTGCGCTCCATGACGCTGAAGCGTTCCTGGCTGATCGTGTCTGCGCTTTGCGCGTGGTAAACGAACAGGCGCGGCAAGTAGAACAGCCCGGCAAACCAGCAGACGACGCTGACAATGTGAAACGCTTTGAGCCATAGATAGAGCATTTTTGGTTATTCCCTCATTCACGGTAGCCAGATAGTAGAGGCTTGAGCGTCCGCGCGTCACCTTGGCGGTTGTCGCAGGCGCGCGCGGCCCCTATTATCGACGGCTTTCCAGTGGGTTCGTTGAGGGCAGGTTTATGGTCAAGGTCGGTATCGTCGGCGGCACGGGTTACACCGGTGTCGAACTGCTGCGTCTGTTGGCACAGCATCCGCAGGCAGAAGTGGTCGTCATCACTTCCCGATCCGAGGCCGGTCTGGCCGTGGCTGACATGTACCCGAACCTGCGCGGTCACTATGACGGGCTGGCGTTCAGCGTGCCGGACATCAAAACCCTCGGCGCTTGCGATGTGGTGTTCTTCGCCACGCCGCACGGTGTGGCTCACGCACTGGCGGGCGAATTGCTGGCGGCGGGTACCAAGGTCATCGACTTGTCCGCCGACTTCCGTTTGCAAGATGCTGATGAATGGGCCAAATGGTACGGCCAGCCACACGGCGCGCCGGAACTGCTGGACGAAGCGGTCTATGGTCTGCCGGAAGTCAATCGCGAGCAGATCAAGAAAGCGCGCCTGATCGCGGTGCCGGGTTGCTATCCGACCGCAACGCAACTGGGTTTCCTGCCATTGCTTGAAGCAGGTCTGGCCGACGCATCGCGTTTGATCGCCGACTGCAAATCCGGCGTCAGTGGTGCCGGGCGTGGTGCGGCTGTAGGTTCTTTGTACTCCGAGACGTCGGAAAGCATGAAGGCCTATGCGGTAAAAGGTCATCGCCATCTGCCGGAAATTCGCCAGGGCCTGCGTCGCGCGGCGGGCAAGGACGTCGGCCTGACCTTCGTCCCGCACCTGACGCCGATGATTCGCGGTATTCACTCCACGCTCTACGCGACAGTAGCGGATCGCTCGGTTGATCTGCAGGCACTGTTCGAAAAGCGCTATGCCAACGAACCGTTCGTCGATGTAATGCCAGCCGGCAGCCATCCGGAAACCCGTAGCGTACGTGGCGCCAACGTCTGCCGCATTGCTGTGCATCGTCCGCAGGATGGCGATCTGGTGGTCGTGCTCTCGGTGATCGACAATCTGGTGAAGGGCGCCTCGGGTCAGGCGGTGCAGAACATGAACATCCTCTTCGGACTGGACGAGCGTTTCGGTTTGTCCCATGCCGGCATGCTGCCTTAAAAGCAGCTACGAGCTTCAAGCCACAAGCTACAAGAGATCAGAGGCAAGCTTGAAGCTCACCGCTTGAAGCTTGCCGCTGCTCCTCTAATAGTTGACCAATTTTCTAGGACAAGCGGATAATGCGCGTCATCACGCATTATGGCGGCGTAACGCCGGGAGATAGTCAGCATGAGCGTCGAATCCTTCACCCCCACGGCTTTGCAATTCACTCAAGGTGCTGCGCACAAGGTGAAGAGCCTGGTCGATGAAGAGGGGAATGATCGCTTGAAGCTGCGCGTATTTGTTACGGGCGGCGGTTGTTCAGGGTTTCAATACGGTTTCACCTTCGATGAAGACGTGGCCGATGACGACACAATCGTCGAGCGCGAAGGCGTGAGCCTGGTGGTCGATCCGATGAGCTTCCAGTACCTGGCCGGTGCCGAGGTGGATTATCAGGAAGGTCTGGAAGGTTCGCGCTTCGTGATCAAGAACCCGAATGCCACAACGACTTGTGGTTGCGGTTCTTCGTTCTCGATCTGATCGCAGTTCACCGCACGCAACAAAACGCCGCAGAGCCTTTCGGTTCTGCGGCGTTTTTGTGTCTGAAGCTTATGCCGGGTAGATAGCGCCGAGTACGCGCAGGCCACGAGCACCAGTGACGCTTGGCCGGTTGGCGGCGATGCCTTCGAGGCAGCAATGAGCCAGCCAGGCGAAGGCCATGGCTTCCACCCAATCCGGATCAACGCCGCGGGTGGCGGTGCTGGCGACCGTGGTGTCTGGCAGTAGAGCGGCCAAACGTTTCATCAGCGTGGCGTTGTGAGCGCCGCCGCCACAGACCAGCAACTCCTGAGTATCCGATTGAGCGCTTTGTAGCGACTCGACGATGGTCAGCGCCGTCAGTTCGAGCAGCGTGGCCTGAACGTCTTCGGCTGCGAAGGTTGGCAGGCGTGAAAGATGCTGCTCCAGCCATGGCAGATTGAAGACTTCCCGGCCGGTACTCTTCGGGCCTTTGGTGACGAAGAACGGGTCGCTGAGCAGTGCCTTGAGCAGGGTTGGTTCAACCTTGCCGGTCGCGGCCCATTCGCCGTCCCGGTCATAGTTTTCGCTACGTTGCCGGTGAATCCAGGCGTCCATCAGAACATTCCCCGGCCCGCAATCGAAACCGGCTACAGGTTTGTTCGGCTCGATCAGGCTGAGATTGCTGAATCCGCCTACATTCAAGACTGCCTGGTTATCGGTACGCGCTTCAAACAACGCTTCATGAAAGGCTGGCACCAGAGGCGCACCTTGGCCACCCGCTGCAACATCGCGGCTGCGGAAATCACTGACGACGGCAATGCCGGTCAATTCGGTCAGCAGGGCTGGATTACCGATCTGCACGGTGAAGCCGCGCGCCGGCTCATGGCGAATGGTCTGACCGTGGCTGCCGATAGCGCGGATTGCATCGGGCTTCAATTGTTGTTTCGCGAGGAGGGTGTGAATGCCCGACGCGGCAAGTTCGACCCAGTGTTGCTGGGCAATCGCCGAACGGGCGATCTCGTCGGGGCCGCTGGCGCACAAG
Source organism: Pseudomonas mercuritolerans (assembly GCF_025706525.1). Lineage (NCBI taxonomy): Bacteria > Pseudomonadati > Pseudomonadota > Gammaproteobacteria > Pseudomonadales > Pseudomonadaceae > Pseudomonas > Pseudomonas mercuritolerans. The sequence goes on along the minus strand of NZ_JAMSHA010000002.1, from coordinate 3,302 downwards.
CCAAGCAGCTCGGCGCGCAGGGATTCAGGCATTGGCAGGTAGTGGGTGGCGATCAGTTTGATCGCCGAGGTCTGCTCGATCAGGGCGATGTCCAGCCCGTCGAGACTGGTTCCGGACATCACTCCGATATACAGGGCCATGGCTTAGCGCTTGCTCGAGGCCAGCATGGTGGCCTTCTCTTGATCCATGCGCGCCATCAACGGTTGGCTCTGCGCGAGGAAGCGCGCGCGTTCGGACTTGGCGATCGGATCGGCCATCGGCAGCTTCTGGCCCAGTGGATCGACGTGAACGCCGTTCACCTGGAACTCGTAATGCAGATGCGGGCCGGTGGAAAGGCCCGTGGTGCCGATGTAGCCAATCACTTGGCCTTGCTTGACGGTACCGCCGGTTTTCACGCCTTTGGCGAAACCCTGCATGTGGCCGTAAAGCGTACGGTAGGTGTTGCCATGCTGAATGATCACGGTGTTGCCGTAACCGCCGCGACGGCCGGCCAGCAGGACTTTGCCATCACCGGCAGCCTTGATCGGCGTGCCTCGCGGCGCTGCGTAATCGACGCCTTTGTGGGCGCGGATCTTGTTGAGGATCGGGTGCTTGCGGCCCATGGAGAACTTCGAGCTGATGCGGGCGAAGTCAACCGGCGTCCGGATGAAAGCCTTGCGCATGCTGTTGCCATCGGCAGTGTAATAGCTGCTGTTGCCTTGTTTGTTGGTGTAGCGCACAGCGGTGTAGGTCTTGCCGCGGTTGGTGAAGCGCGCAGACAGGATCGGGCCGGTGCCGACTGCCTTGCCGTTGACGACTTTCTGCTCGTAGATCACATCGAATTCGTCGCCCTGACGAATATCCTGGGCGAAGTCGACGTCGTAGCCGAACACGCTGGCCATATCCATCGTCAGGCTGTGGGAAAGCCCAGCGCGGGCAGCGGACTGCGACAACGAGCTATTTATCACGCCGTGAACGTAGGCTGTGCGAACCGTTGGTTTAGCGGTAACTCGGTTGAATGAATAGCCCTTGTCGTTCTTGGTCAGAGTAATGGTTTCAACGTCGCTGACCTTGCTGTGCAGGCTGGTCAACTGGCCTTCCGGATTCAGTTCGAATTCGAGTTTCTGACCACGCTTGAGCTGGCTGAACTGTTTGGCCTGCTTGTCGCTAGCCAGCACTTCATGCACGGAGGCTGCTGGCAGACCGACTTTTTCAAACAGGGTGGACAGCGTGTCGCCTTTGGAAACCACGACTTCGCGGTGGCCAGGCTCTTTTGGTTTCTCCGCTGGCGCTACAGGTGCAGGCGAAGTTTCAGCGGTTTGCGCGGCGTTTTCGTCGCTGTTTTCGATTTGTGCGAACGGCGAAGCTGCCGGTTCGTTTGTGGCTTGAGCCGCGTCGGCAGCGTCTTGATCTTGTGTCAGTTGTTCAGCAGGACTTTCCAGTTCAAGACTCAGAGTCGTCTTTTTGGCTTCAACATCGCTGGAGGGGAATACCAGCAGCGCCAGGCTGAGAAGGGCGGCAATTCCACTTGCGGCAAGCAGGTGGGTCTTCGGGTAAAGCGGGGGCGCTTTAGACGGTTCTGTGGTCATAGGTAATTTTTGACTTTGAAATAGATGAATTGGAAAAGATGAATGACATGATGAAGATGAAATAACTGTATAAAATATAACCAAATCATCGCTGAAGCAAGTCTACAGACCTCGGGTCTGTGGATTGGTGTCCGTGCGCCGGGCAAAACTTGTAATTGGTGCGCGTTCTTGTATGGTTGGTTCCCTTTGAATCTGAGCCTTGCGGGTCTGTTATGAAGTCGGTTGAAGAGCAGCTAGCGCTGATTAAACGTGGTGCGGAAGAACTGTTGGTCGAGTCCGAGCTGGTCGAGAAGCTCAAGCGCGGCCAACCGCTGCGTATCAAGGCTGGTTTCGACCCGACCGCTCCGGATCTGCATCTGGGTCATACCGTGCTTATTAATAAGCTGCGTCAGTTCCAGGAACTGGGGCACCAGGTGATCTTCCTTATAGGTGACTTCACCGGGATGATCGGTGATCCGAGTGGCAAGAGCGCCACGCGTCCGCCACTGACGCGTGAGCAGGTTCTGGAGAATGCCGAGACCTACAAGACTCAGGTTTTCAAAATCCTTGATCCGGCGAAAACCGAAGTTGCATTCAACTCCACCTGGATGGACAAGATGGGGCCGGCGGATTTTATTCGCCTGACTTCGCAATACACCGTCGCTCGCATGCTTGAGCGCGATGACTTCGACAAGCGCTACACCACCAACCAGCCAATCGCTATTCACGAGTTCCTCTATCCGCTGGTTCAGGGTTATGACTCGGTCGCGCTGCGCGCGAATGTCGAGCTGGGCGGTACCGATCAGAAATTCAACCTGCTGATGGGGCGCGAGTTGCAGCGTGGTTATGGCCAGGAAGCCCAGTGCATTCTGACCATGCCATTGCTGGAAGGTCTGGATGGCGTGAAGAAGATGTCCAAGTCGCTGGGCAACTATGTCGGTATCCAGGAAGCGCCGGGCGTCATGTACAGCAAGCTGGTCTCCATCCCGGATGCGCTGATGTGGCGTTACTTCGAATTGCTCAGCTTCCGTTCGATGGATGAAATCAACGCCTTCCGAGCTGACGTTGAGGCTGGCGCGAACCCGCGTGATATCAAGATCAAGCTGGCTGAAGAGATCGTTGCGCGATTCCATGGCGAAGAGGCGGCGGCGAATGCTCACCGTGGTGCCGGAAATCGCATGAAGGATGGCGAGCTTCCGGATGACTTGCCTGAGGTCGAGCTGGCTTCGGCTGAAGATATGCCGATCGCTGCTGTTCTTAATAAGGCGGGCCTGGTGAAGAACTCGGCAGCAGCGCGCGATCTGTTGGCGGCGGGCGGCGTGCGTGTTGATGGTGAAGTGGTTGATCGTTCCTTTATATATGTACTGGGCGCGACTCACGTTTGCCAGGCTGGCAAGAAGGCGTTCGCACGTATTACGCTGAAATCTGAATAAAGTTGGAATTAGGGGTTGACGGCGAATTCCAGAGGTCTATAATTCGCCCCGCTTCCGGCGCAGTCGAAACGGAAAACTCCTTGAGATTCAAAGAGTTACGCAGTTTTCGGCAGCGGCTTGCTTCAGATCATCGAAGCCTGGAAGGAGTTAAAAGAGCGGTGATGTTTGGCTCTTTTAACGGTTCGATCTTCTCGATCGAAAGCGGAGAAAAAGAGGTGTTGACAGCAGCGATTAACGCTGTAGAATTCGCCTCCCGCTAACGAGAGATCGGAAGCGCAAGTGGTTGAAGTTGTTGAAGAATTCTTCGAAAACTTCTGAAAAT
>NZ_JAMSHA010000025.1:0-850 GCF_025706525.1 Pseudomonas mercuritolerans | reverse complement strand
CCCCGGTCGCGTACGTGCTCGACTTCCTCGCGATCGCCGCGGCCGACGTCGCGAGCATGAGCGAGCGCCGCACGGACCGGTTCCTCGACAAGGCCCGCAACGAGGGCCTGCCGCCGTTCCTCGCCGACGACCCGGGCGTCGACTCCGGGCTGATGATCGCGCAGTACACGGCGGCGGGGATCGTCTCGGAGCTCAAGCGGCTCGCGGTGCCGTCGAGCGTCGACTCGATCCCGTCGTCGGCCATGCTGGAGGACCACGTGTCCATGGGCTGGGCCGGGGCGCGCAAGCTCCGCCGCGCCGTCGACGGGCTGGGCCGCGTCCTCGCGATCGAGCTGCTCACCGCGACGCGCGCCCTCGACCTCCGCTGCGACGCCGGGTCCCTGCACCCCGCGCGGGGGACCGGCGCCGTGCGCGACCTCGTGCGCACGGCCGCCGCGGGACCCGGACCGGACCGCTACCTCGCGCCCGAGATCGAGGCCGTGACCCACCTCGTCGCGACGGGTGCCGTGACCGCGGCGGCGAGCGCCGCCGTCGGGCACCTGACCTGAGACCCACCCGACCCGAAGGAGCGAGACGACCATGGCCCACGAGCCGACCCACCGCCTCGGCACGCCCGTCTCCGTCCGCGCCCCGCGCGGCACGACCCTCACCGCGCGGTCCTGGCAGACCGAGGCGCCGCTGCGGATGCTCATGAACAACCTCGACCCCGAGGTCGCGGAGCGGCCCGACGACCTCGTCGTCTACGGCGGCACCGGCCGGGCGGCACGCGACTGGCCGAGCTTCCACGCGATCGTCCGCACGCTCACGACGCTCGCGGACGACGAGACGCTCCTCGTGCAGTCGGACAAGC
>NZ_JAMSHA010000024.1:0-910 GCF_025706525.1 Pseudomonas mercuritolerans | reverse complement strand
CTGGCCCGGCACCTCGACGAGGCGGCCCGCCAGGGCACGACGACGGTCGAGGTGAAGGGCGGCTACGGCCTCACCGTCGCGGACGAGGAGCGGTCCGTGCGGCTCGCGCGCGAGGTGACGCCCGAGGTGACGTTCCTCGGGGCGCACGTCGTGCCGGTGGAGTACGCGGGCCGGGCCGACGCGTACGTCGACCTCGTGTGCGGGGAGATGCTCGCCATGTGCGCGCCGCACGCCCGGTGGGTCGACGTGTTCTGCGAGACCGGCGCGTTCACGCCCGAGCAGTCGCGCCGCGTGCTCGAGGCCGGGGCCGCCGCCGGGCTCGGCGTGCGCGTGCACGCGAACCAGCTCGCCCCGGGGGATGGGGTGCGCCTCGCCGTCGGGCTGGACGCCGCCGCGGTGGACCACTGCACGTACCTCACCGACGACGACGTCGCGGCGCTCGCGGGCTCGTGGACCGACAGCGGGACGCGGCCGGACGGGACGTCGGGAGCGGTCGCCGGGACCGTCGCGACCCTGCTCCCGGGCGTCGAGTTCTCCACGCGCCAGCCCTACCCCGACGCGCGACGCCTCCTCGACGCGGGGGCCGTCGTCGCGCTCGCGAGCGACTGCAACCCCGGGTCGAGCTACACGTCGTCGATGCCGCTGTGCGTGGCACTCGCGGTCCACGAGATGCGGATGACCGTCGCCGAGGCCGTGTGGTCCGCGACCGCGGGCGGCGCGCTCGCGCTGCGGCGGGACGACGTCGGCCACCTCGCCCCCGGCGCCCGGGCCGACGTCGTGCTGCTCGACGCCCCGAGCCGCACCCACCTCGCCTACCGCCCCGGCGTCCCGCTGATAGCGAAGACGTGGAGGTCTGGCCACCCCCACCCCTGACCCGCCCGGCGTCGAACAGGTCGTCCTGGTGCGGCCG
>NZ_JAMSHA010000023.1:0-1068 GCF_025706525.1 Pseudomonas mercuritolerans | reverse complement strand
GGCGCGCTCGACGAGGTCGGACACGTGCTGGCGGCGCGCGCGCACGTTCGTGCCGATCGCGAGCGCGACGAGGCAGAGGATGGTGGTCACGAGCATGCCGACGATGCGGTCGACGGTCGCGCGGCCCGGCTCGACGCTCTGGCGCAGGACCTCCCCCTCCGGGGTGGTGACCACGTCGTACCAGAGCAGGGTCGCGCCGGAGAGCGCGAGGACGGTGATCGCGAGCACGGGCCACGCGATGCGCGAGGGCCGCGACGCCGCGACGGCGTAGACGGCGAACATCGCCGCGACCTCGAACCCGGCCGTGTCGCCGGTGACGCCGATGGCGACGACCCCGACCACGGTGAGCGCGAGCGCGACCGTGACGGGCCGACGGCGGCGCCAGTACAGGAGCACGCCGCCGACGAGGAAGAACACGAGCGACAGCGCCGTCGTCCCGCGGGGCTGCGACGCGGTGAGCGCGTACAGCACGCCGGGCACGACGAAGACGGCCACGACGACCCAGTCCATGACGACCGGGTGCCGCGCGAAGTACCGGCGGACGGGGCCGAGCCGGCGCGCGTCGAGCTCGGTGAAGGGAGCGGGCGCGGGGCGCAGGGGGTGGGTCGACGAGCCCGGGCTCCCCGGGGCGGCGGGGTCTGCCGGCTCCGGGCGCGCCACGGCCGACGCCGGACGAGCGGTCTGCTCGTCCGGCGTCGGCGGGGTGGTGGGCCGGGTGGTCACGCGTCCCGGCGCTTGAGGACGACCGCGGCCGCGGCGACCAGCGCGGCGGTCCAGCCGAGGAGCACGGCGTAGCCGGGCCACGGCGCGATCGTGTCGCTGCCCGACATGTTGCCGCCGAGCACGATCTGCTCGCCGGCGGACGCGGGCAGGGAGTTGTAGAGCGTCTGGACCCAGTCGGCACCGGTCACGCCCATGACGATCCCGAGGACCATCGACAGGACGAAGAACACGGCGACGAGCGTGAAGATCGCCCCCGCGGAGCTGCGGAGCAGCACGCCGACCGCGACGGAGAAGAGCGCGACGGTCGTGAGGTAGAGCACGACGCCGATCAGGGCGCGCTGGTCG
>NZ_JAMSHA010000022.1:0-240 GCF_025706525.1 Pseudomonas mercuritolerans | reverse complement strand
TAATGGGTCAGCAAGTAATTAATATTAGTAAAACTAATAAGTTATAAATAAATAGATAAAAATAATATATATATAAAAATATATAAATAATACATATAAAAAAAAATAATATGTAATATTTAATTAATATTAATTGACCCGAAAGCAAACCAGATTTGTCTTTCACTACTAACCACAATTAATATATATTGGGGAACTATTAAAGTTTTATTAATAATATTAAATCTCGAAATGTTTAAT
>NZ_JAMSHA010000021.1:0-1225 GCF_025706525.1 Pseudomonas mercuritolerans | reverse complement strand
GGTGCCGGGCCAGCCCGGCGCGGAGCACGTCGTCGGACGCGGCGCGCGTCGCGGCGACGGTCGACCGGATGCCGCCCGCCTCGTACGGGCGCCCGGCCATGCGCGCCTCGAACTCGGCGGCGCGGTCGCCCGCGAACACGAGGTGGGTGTGCGAGTCGACGAACCCGGGGAGCACCGCGCGCCCGCCCGCGTCGACGGTCACGTCCGGCTCCCGTCCGTCCAGCGCGTGCCCGACGGCGTCCCGCGCCTCCCGGGCCGGGCCCGCCCAGGCGACCCGGCCGCCGTCGAGCAGCACGACGGCGTCCGTCACCAGGCCGGTCGGGTCGCCGTCGCGCGTGCCGGGACCGCCCGGGGCGTTGGTCGTCAGCTCCCCGATGCCGGTGACGAGGGTCGACCCGGGCACCGAGGACGTGCCCGCCGCGCGGCGACCCGTCACGGCGTCTCCCGCGCGGGGACGCGGAGCCCGCCGCGCTCGGCGGCGACGACCGCGTCGTCGTACCCGGCGTCGACGTGGCGCAGCACCCCGAGGCCCGGGTCGTTCGAGAGCACGCGCGCGAGCTTGGCCGCGGCGAGCGGCGTGCCGTCGGCGACGGACACCTGGCCCGCGTGGATCGAGCGGCCCATGCCGACGCCGCCGCCCTGGTGGATCGAGACCCACGTCGCGCCCGACGACGCGGCCGTGAGCGCGTTGAGCAGCGGCCAGTCGGCGATCGCGTCGGAGCCGTCGGCCATGGCCTCCGTCTCGCGGTACGGGGACGCGACCGACCCGGCGTCGAGATGGTCGCGGCCGATGACGACCGGAGCGCGCACCACGCCCGAGGCGACGAGGTCGTTGAACGCGAGGCCCGCGCGGTCGCGCTCGCCGTGCCCGAGCCAGCAGATGCGCGCGGGCAGGCCCTGGAACGCGACGCGCTCCTGGGCGGCGCGGATCCAGCGGTGGAGGTGGTCGTCGTCGAACAGGTCGAGCACGGCGGCGTCGGTCGCGGCGATGTCGCGCGGGTCGCCCGAGAGCGCGGCCCACCGGAACGGGCCCTTGCCCTGCGCGAACAGCGGCCGGATGTACGCGGGCACGAACCCCGGGAAGTCGAACGCGCGGTCGTAGCCGCCGCGGCGCGCCTCGTCGCGGATCGAGTTGCCGTAGTCGAACACCTCGGCGCCCGCGTCGAGGAACCCGACCATGCCCTCCACGTGCCGGGCCATGGACTCGCGCGCGCGGTCGGTGAGC
>NZ_JAMSHA010000020.1:0-1268 GCF_025706525.1 Pseudomonas mercuritolerans | reverse complement strand
GACCTGATCTGGCTTAATGATTCTGGACACTTCTAAAGGGCGGTAATCTACGCCCAGCGACGAGGTGTGATATGACCAGACGATATTTTTCGACAGATTTCAAACGGGATGCGGCTTGCCTGGTTTTGGATAAAGACTATTCGGTGAGTGAAGCCTGCGAAGCAATGGGTGTGGGCCCTACAGCTCTACGCCGCTGGGTGGAGCAGTTGCGCGCGGAGCGCAGCGGCAAGACACCTGAGAAGTCCAAAGCCATGACCGTTGACCAACAACGCATCCAGGAACTGGAAGCAACAATTCGACGGATTGAGCGCGAGAAGGAAATTTTAAAAAAGGCTACAGCTCTCTTGATGTCGGATTCCCTCGATCGGTAAGGCTGGTTGAGGAATTAAGCGAGCAGTATTCAAGATCCGAGTTGTGTGGCGTATTTGGTATCAACCGCAGCAGTTATTACGAGCGTCTGAAACAGCGGACAAAAGTGGATGTCGAGCGCGATCGCCTTAAGATCAAGGCTGCTGAATTACATGAGCAAAGTCGTGGATCAATGGGCGCGCGCAGCCTGGCAAAAGCGCTGTGTAACGAAAAGGAGTCGGTAGGTCGTTACATGGCTCGTAGCCTGATGCGCGAGATCGGATTGAAGAGCCAGCAACGGCGCAGGCATCGTTACAAACCTAGCGGCGCGGAGGCTCAATACGCCCCTAATCATTTGGAGCGTAAGTTCAACGTCGAGGCCCCCAATCAAGTGTGGTGTGGTGACGTGACTTACATTTGGGCCGGTACTTACTGGGTTTATCTGGCTGCGGTACTAGACCTGCATGCCCGACGCATCGTCGGCTGGGCGATATCCAGAAGTCCCGATTCTGCGCTGACCTGTCGAGCGTTAAAGATGGCTTTCGAGTCGCGTGGACGCCCTGAAAACTTGATGTTCCATTCGGATCAGGGCTGTCATTACAGCAGCAAAATGTTCCGTGAAGCGCTATCGCAGATGCGCATAAAACAAAGCATGAGTCGACGAGGAAACTGCTGGGACAACGCCCCGATGGAGCGTTTCTTTGGCAGTTTGAAATCTGAATGGATACCCAAGGCTGGCTACCGAAACGAAGACGAGGCCAGTACCGATGTATTGCGCTACCTGACCCATTATTACAATCGGATCAGGCTGCACAGCCACAACGGATATCGGACTCCGGTAGCAATGGAAGCCTTGGCAGTATGAGAAATGACCTAAACCCTATAACCGTGTCCAGTATCGTTTGACCAGATCAACCGAG
>NZ_JAMSHA010000019.1:0-1949 GCF_025706525.1 Pseudomonas mercuritolerans | reverse complement strand
TAGACGCGGTTTGGCGGGCTAATCCCGCAAACAATGGCGGCGAAAAGTTCGCCATCGTAGAGGCAAAGGCAAGCCGTGATGAAGATGCACCGAAGTTCATGCGGAAACTGAATAATACGAGAAAGCCAGGGGTCGCATCGAAGTTAGGCGTTTCTGGGCTCTCGGAACCGAGTGAGTTGATAGAGCCGGTAGAAAGCAGTGAAGGCGCATCTCCCGCTACAAACAAAACCAGAGTAAGCACCGGCAAACACAAAACTACCACTGGCAGAAGTGAAATTCCGTCACAGACGCAGAAAAGAAAAATACTTGTTCAGATGAGCCGGGAGTGGATTGAAGAAAACCTAGGGAAATCTGTGGGAGTTACGATAGCTTACCAGGTTCCGAACTCGTATAGCCGACACCTGTTTTATACGCCGCTTTACCATACCAGCATGAGCCCTAAGGAGCATGCTGCTGCGCGCTTGAACAACTCAGACGATACGTCTCACCTCAATCACAAGGCCTTTCATTACGGCGAGAAGGAAGTAAAGGCCTTTGTGAATAAACGTAAAAAATCATTAGCTAAAAAGCACGGCGCACTATCGTCACTTAAGATTGAGGCATGACCATGAAACGGCAAAAATTTTATAGTGACAACCACTTCAAAATCTTCCTGAAAGCATACGACGACGCTATAGAGTTTTATCGCACAAGAAAATTCCAGTCTGATTCCGTTGAAGAAGAAGAAATGCTTCGCGCTAGATTTTTTCAACGCATGAGCCTAAACAAATTATTAGCCTCCTACACTGCCGGCGTAGCGATTCCCGAACTATCCGTCATACTTGAAGAACTCGTTAGCAAGTATGAAGAATGGCAAAGTAAGCTGGAAATCAATGAAAACATCTGCAACATCTCTCCTTTAGCGATTGGCGATTACGTACATCAATACGAAGAGTGCGTGCAAATTATAGGCTTTTGCGTGCTACTTCATCGGACAGACCTTCTCAAACGTTTCGTGGCGTTGATAGACAACGCAGGCTATGAAGGCACCGATACACTATACGAAGACTTACTCAGCAAACTCATATCGGGAAGACACGATATCGATCAGTGGTATCACGACGTCTATTCTCCGCTTGTTCAAGCTATTTATTCAAATACTAAAGAAGAGGCTGCAGATCATCTGAAAAAATACTGCAACCAATGGTATGCGGCATTCCGAGATGCACCTTGGCACGATACTCATCATCAAGGCGAGGACGGGAGTTATGTAGGATATTGGGCTATCGAAGCAGGAGCCATCGCCTTTTTATACGGCATAGACGACAGCAAAATAGACCACATGGTTTATCCAAAGGATCTAGTTGAATACGCCCGCAACTATCAACCCACCAATAATTCTCAGGTCTCGCGAATCGACGGCGGCCAACCCTGCAGTAGAACTGGTCACTGGTTTACTCCTGCGAAATCTGACTCAAGACAACATTTCCAGCAGGGCGAGATTATGCCGAAATTCAGTGATTCCAAATGGGGCGAAACTATCTGGTACTGGTCTGGCGAAGAGTAACCATTGCCGCATCTCTCGGCTATGATCCGAGCGCTTGATAAGCGCTTGGTCAAATGGAAAGGCATGCAGCGCAACAGCTCTGCTGCCTCCTCCGGTTCAAGCCATCCGAAAAGAGCGGAAAAGCCCGCGAACAAAGATGCCGCCGTTGCAGCCAAAGGCACAGACGGTGCCAGTGGCACTCACTCCAATCAGGTCGAAGCCTCCAAAGTTGGTCTTCAGGCTCCTTCCAGCATTTTGAACGAGGGCTTGGGTGTCAGCGGCGAGCACATCGCCGATTACATCTGTGCCGTGGAGTTTGGCTGGGGCAAGGACTGGGATGGGCACGACAAGGGCGCTGACGGTAAGTGGCTTGAGGGAGTGCCAAGCGCAAGCAAGTTGGGGAAACTTTCGGCGGGCGGCAGTC
>NZ_JAMSHA010000001.1:0-1020000 GCF_025706525.1 Pseudomonas mercuritolerans | reverse complement strand
CTGGTCGAAGGCGACAAGCCCTCGGGCAAGCGTCGCGGCGCACCGGCCGGTTCCGGTCAGCGCCCGGGGTTTGGACGCAAGAAGCCGGAATAAGGCAGCTGTGAGTTACTAGCTGCAAGCTGCAAGCCGCAAGCTACAAGCTACAAGCTACAAGCTACAAGCTACAAGCTACAAGCTGAAGCAAAAACGCCAACCTCAGGGTTGGCGTTTTTTTTCGTCTGGCGCCCACCGATCGTTCCCACGCTCTGCGTGGGAATGCCTCAACGGACGCTCCGCGTTCGGCTTTGGAAGGGACGCGGAGCGTCCCGGGCTGCATTCCCACGCGGAGCGTGGGAACGATCATCTGCGGCTTACATAAATCCCCTGTGGGAGCGAGCCTGCTCGCGAAGGTGTCAGTCGCCTAAAACACAAATCGCCCGTCAAACACCGGCTTGTCATCCAGCGCCAACACCCCGCCAGAAAAAATCAGGTCCAGGTGATGACTGCCCTTGGCGCCACCGCCCAGTCCGAGATGCAGCCCACAATGCCGCTCCTCGAACCCGGCATTACGCGCATACAGATCCTTCACGCCTTCGTTGGTGCCAATCCCCAACTCCTCAATCCGCCGGTTTGAAGGGTTGGCGTCCAGGTATTTGTTGAAATCATGCTCCAGCCCCGGCACGTCGGTGGCGATGCGGCTGATGGTCGAGTTCTCGATCCACAGCTCCAGCGGCGATTCCAGCACACCGTACTTGCGCGCGAACGGGATGGTGCTGAGGAAGGTGCCCTTGAATTTTACATGACCGTTGATGGCTTCGCTGTGGGTGGCGATTTCGCCGGGAGCGAGGTCGAAGTTGCCGACGCCGTTGATGTCGGTCCACTTCTTGATGCTGCTCATCGGCGTTTCGAACCATGAGCCGTGGTCATCCTTGAAGCTCAGCGTGGTCGCCTGGGACATACGCTGGATCAGGTGACTGTTGAGCCCGGCGATGCGTTGCGGGGTGATGCTGAAAGTGTCGTAGAAATAGTCGCCGTAATCCTTGAACAGCAGCGACTTCTTCCAGTTTTCCGCCATGACCGCTTGCAGCGCACGAACGAACTCCGGGCCATCGGGTCGTGGGTTGGGCAGGGTAGAAGAGTCGTAGAAGAAAATGTACAGATCGCTGTCGGCAATTGCCTCGGCTAGCGCTGCGGTGCTTTCCAGATCCAGACGCCTGGCGCTGAACCGGAAGCGCGGATGTTCGCCGGCCTGTTCGGCGATCGCGCCGGTCAGGGCTTCGTAATCGGCGGTATGGCCGAGCATTACCTTCGCCGAGTCGAGCCCGGCAAGGGCAGGGTGATGTTCGAGGTAGTAAAGGAAATGCGAGATGGCGCGGGGCTTGTCCATGAATCCTCCCTGACTGACCGGGGAATGAAGCGGCAGGCACGACCGGCCGGACCGTGCCTGCCCGGGATGTCTTACAGAGGCCACATCGCCGTGCCGAACGGAACGACCGCGTCGGCTTGCATCATTTCCACAGCGGCCTCATGGGTTGGCGCTTCAAACCATTCGTCCAGTTGCAGTTCGGTATCCAAGTCTTTTTCCAGTGCTTGCATGGTCGATCTCCTAGAGAATTTCACGGTTTATGACTGACCGGTCGAGGTGGCCGGTGAGACGTGAAAAACCTAGTTGAGGCTTTTTGCGAATGCAAAATTTTATCCATTTAATTTTTAAATAGACTTTTTGTTCTGTTTTTCTGAATGAGTTTTCTTGTTTTAAAACAGAAAAATGGGTCGTCGGATTCGATAGCAAGCTAGCGACCGTCAAGATGCAGACGTCCTTCGGAAATTTCTGATTCGGAAAGTTTACGTTACGCGTTGTAAACATTACGTGACAAAACGGTCCGCCAGCGGTGCGCTTTTGCCTGCTTATGGCGCCCTGTAAGGAAAAGCTTCCGAAACCCGACAGTGCGGGCGTCACGCAAGGCTCTGGCGCGCTTGTTTCCAGCGCTCAGGCAAGGTGTGATGCGCCCCATGCCTGTCGTGCAGGCGAATAACAAGAAGGAGGCGCAATGAACGCCGCGACTGAATTCCACTTCTCTCCGTGGGACGGTTTTCTCCTCGTCCCCGTCGATGGCCTGCAAAGGCCTGACTCACATTTTGCAGCCGCTCGAGACTGTCGAGGCGGACACACGCAATCCCGGCAACCGACACGCTGATCAGGCGGGTCTGGCAGCAGGGGGTTAGCGGTGTACAATGCGCCGCGTTTTAACTGTGACCCTCTGCGTAATCGCAAAAATCTCGAGGCTATCCGCCTTGTTCACTCCGCCGCGCCACAAGCGTGCCGGGTTCGATTTCGTCACAGATAAAAACAAACAGGTGACGCATGACCGTTGTAAATGAGCTGAACTCCTGGTGCCTGCGCTGGGGTTTGATCGGGGCTGCCTGAAATCGCAACCTTGCAGCAACGTCTACTGAACATCATCAAACCTTGCGTGAGACCTTTTTCATGAGTGGACAACCCTCGCAATCAGGCGAGCTGAAACGCGGCCTGAAAAATCGCCATATTCAACTGATCGCCCTCGGTGGCGCGATCGGTACCGGATTGTTCCTCGGTTCTGCCGGGGTACTGAAATCCGCCGGCCCGTCGATGATCCTCGGCTACGCCATCTGCGGCTTCATCGCCTTCATGATCATGCGCCAGCTCGGCGAAATGATCGTCGAAGAGCCGGTGGCCGGTTCCTTCAGCCATTTCGCGCACAAATACTGGGGCGGTTTCGCCGGGTTCCTGTCGGGCTGGAACTGCTGGATTCTGTACATTCTGGTGGGCATGTCCGAGCTGACAGCAGTCGGCAAATACATTCACTACTGGGCGCCGGATATCCCGACCTGGGTCTCCGCTGCGGCATTCTTTGTGCTGATCAACGCGATCAACCTGGCCAACGTCAAAGTCTTCGGTGAAGCCGAATTCTGGTTTGCGATCATCAAGGTTGTGGCGATTGTCGGCATGATTGCGCTGGGCAGCTACCTGCTGGTCAGTGGCCACGGCGGCCCGCAAGCCTCGGTCTCCAACCTGTGGTCCCACGGCGGTTTCTTCCCCAACGGGGTGAGCGGTCTGGTGATGGCCATGGCGATCATCATGTTCTCCTTCGGCGGTCTGGAAATGCTCGGTTTCACCGCCGCTGAAGCCGACAAACCGAAAACCGTGATTCCGAAAGCGATCAATCAGGTGATCTACCGCATCCTGATTTTCTACATTGGCGCCCTGGTGATCCTGCTGTCGCTGACCCCGTGGGACAGCCTGCTGGAAACCCTCAACGCCTCGGGCGATTCCTACAGCGGTAGCCCGTTCGTCCAGGTGTTCTCGATGCTCGGCAGCAATACCGCCGCGCACATCCTCAACTTCGTCGTGCTGACCGCTGCGCTGTCGGTATACAACAGCGGCACCTACTGCAACAGCCGTATGTTGTTGGGCATGGCCGAGCAGGGCGATGCGCCGAAAGGTCTGGCGAAGATAGACAAGCGCGGCGTGCCGGTGCGTTCGATTCTGGCGTCGGCGGCAGTGACGCTGGTTGCCGTGTTGCTCAACTACCTGATTCCGCAGCACGCGCTGGAACTGCTGATGTCGCTGGTGGTTGCGACGCTGGTGATCAACTGGGCGATGATCAGCTTCTCGCACTTCAAGTTTCGCCAGCACATGAACCAGACCAGACAGACGCCATTGTTCAAGGCGCTGTGGTACCCGTACGGCAACTTCGTCTGCCTGGCGTTCGTGGTGTTCATCCTCGGCGTGATGCTGTTGATTCCGGGGATTCAGATCTCGGTGTACGCGATTCCGGTTTGGGTCGTGTTCATGTGGGTCTGCTACGTGATCAAGAACAAGCGCAGTGTGCAGCCGGTGGTGGCTGCGACGGCGAAATAACCTAGCAGGTAGAAACGACGAACCCGGCCAGAGTGCCGGGTTTGTTGTTTCCAGAGGTCCCGAAAGATTCCCCTGTGGGAGCGAGCCTGCTCGCGAAAGCGTCGTACCAGCTTGCATAAATGCCGACTGACACACCGCCTTCGCGAGCAGGCTCGCTCCCACAGAGGTTGAGTGAATCAGGTTATCCTGCACCCTCTGATTACGGACGCTTTTCCATGCTGGTGATTTCCAACAATGTGCATCTGCCGGATGCCGAGATCGAATTGACCGCCATCCGCGCGCAAGGCGCCGGTGGGCAGAACGTCAACAAGGTTTCCAGCGCCATGCATTTGCGCTTCGACATTCCCAACTCGTCATTGCCGGAGTTCTACAAGGAACGCCTGCTGGCGCTGCGTGACAGTCGCATCACCAGCGATGGCGTGCTGATCATCAAGGCGCAGCAATATCGAACCCAGGAAGCCAACCGCGCCGACGCGCTGGAGCGGCTGGTCGAACTGATTCTCAGCGCCACCAAAGTGGAAAAGAAACGCCGCCCGACCAAACCGACCCTCGGTTCGAAGAAGCGTCGGCTGGAGTCGAAAACCAAGCGCGGCAGTATCAAGGCCGGGCGCGGCAAGGTGGACTTCTAAACCTCGCGATACTTCGCCGTGTGCTTGTACAGATAGACACTCAAGCCAAGTCCGCTCAACGCTGCAAATGCGGCGAACAAGAAGATCGAAGCAAAACCGAATCCTGCTGCGATCGCCCCGGCCAGCGGCCCGGTGATCCCCAGCGACAAATCAATGAACAGTGAATAGGCACCGACCGCCGCGCCACGGCTCGATGCCGGCACCAGATTCACCGCTTCCACGCCCAGCGCCGGGAATACCAGCGAGAAGCCAAAGCCGCTCAGCGCCGCACCGGCCAATGCCCAATGCGCATCGGGTGCAATCCATAGCAGCAACAAACCCAAGGTTTCCACCGACAGGCAGGCGATCGCCACGCGGAAGCCGCCGAGGCGGTTGATCAAGTTGCCGAACAGCAGCCGCGCGCCAATGAAGCTGGCGCCGAACAGACTCAGGCACAGCACGGCGTTGTCCCAGTGCTGGGTCGCGTAATACAGGGTAATGAACGTGGCGATGGTGCCAAAACCGATCGAGCCCAGCGCCAGTCCGCAACCGTGAGGAAAGACTTTGCCGAGCACATGCATGAACGGCAGACGCTCGCCGGCAACAATCGGCGCAGCGGTTTTTGGCCATGCCAGCGCCAGACCGAGCAGAGCGAGGAGGATGATGCTCACGCCCATGCTCCACAGCCCCAGCCTGCTTACCAGCCAGACACCGAACGGCGCGCCGATCGCCAAGGCGCCGTAACTGGCAATGCCATTCCAGGAAATCACTTTCGCCGTATTCGCCGCGCCAACTCGGCCGATGCCCCAGCCAATCGAACCGGAACCGACCAGGCTTTCCGCGCTGCCCAGCACCAGGCGGCCAATCAACAGGCTGATCAGGCTCAGCAGCGGCAGGTTCGGCGTCCACGCGGAAATCAGCATGAACACGCCACTCAAGCCACAGCCAGCGAGGCCGATCATCACTGCGCGTTTGCTGCCCTGGTTGTCGATGATCTTGCCCGCGTACGGGCGACTGAGCAGGGTGGCGAGGTATTGCACGCTGATTACCAGCCCGGCGATTACGGCGCCAAAACCCAGGTCACTGTGGACGTAGCCCGGCAACACGGCGAGCGGGATGCCGATGTTCAGGTAACCGATGAAGGTGAAAAGGACGATGGAGACTACTTGCAGCGTAACCGTCAGCGGACGCTGGGGCTCGGGTATAGACGACATGGGTAACGATCCACGGGAGCAGCAGATTAGATAGGCTGCTCATGATACCGGCGTGAACCGCTCAGGGGCGGGGAAAAGTAAAACTATTTGCCGGGCGGCGCGTTCAGGATTTTGCCGGAGCGACCAGTTGCGTGGTGACGAGGGCGGCGAGGGCGTTTTCTTCGCTGCCGAAACGCTCGAGCAGGGCGGCCTGTTTCTCGGGTGAGAGGCGATTCCAGATCTCGATCATTTTCTCGGTGGCGCCGATCAGCACGGCAGCTTGGCTTTCGGAGAATTCGTCGGTCATGGCGGGCTCGGGTTTCAGGCAGTGTGGAAAGCGCATGTTAGCGCTTTCCACACGGTCTGTACGGCGGGTCTTACTCTTCGCTGTCAGCTTTGCGGCTGTCAGCGGCTTCTTGCGGCTCGGGCTTTTCAGCACCGGCGTGTTGCGGGGTCGTCTGCTCAGGTACGTGCAGGCTTGGGAAGGGGAGATTGGGAATCTCGTGCATGGTTGCGCTCCTCGCTAAGTCTGTTGATAGATCAGGTGCTCCGCGCTTTACAAAGCCTGCGCAGGATACAGCAGGAAAAATGACAATCAGACTTTTAATTCAAATTAATGCGACAGATGGCCGCAGGGAGGAGGCCAGAAGGTCACCGCAGATACAAATGTAGGAGCTGCCGAAGGCTGCGATCTTTTGATCTTGTATTTAAAAGCAGAATCAAAAGATCGCAGCCTTCGGCAGCTCCTACAGGTTATTGCAGTGTCTGACTACTTGCAGGCGTCAGCGATGGCGTCCGCGAGCAATGCGAGGCGGGTGGCATCAATGCCGGCGACGTTGGCCCGGCCCGAGCTGACCATGTACACGCTGTGCCGCTCGCGCAGGGTTTTCACCTGTTCCGGCGACAGGCCGGTGTAGGAGAACATCCCGCGTTGCACGCCGATGTGCGCAAAACGCTCGCGCAAACCGTGGGGTTCCAGCGCTTCGACCAGACCGCTGCGCAACTGCGCGATACGCAAGCGCATCGCTTCCACTTCATCGGCCCAGCGCGCTTTCAGCTCTGGCTCGGCGAGGATGGTCGCGACCACCGCCGCGCCGTGATCCGGCGGCGTCGACCAGAGATTGCGGGCGATGTTGGCCAGTTGGCTGCGGATGTCGATGAGCTTGTCGGCGCTGGTCGCGCAGACGATCAGCGCCCCGGTACGGTCTCGATACAGACCAAAGTTCTTCGAGCAGGAACTGGTGATCAGCAGCTCTGGCACTTCGGCTGCGAACAACCGGGTCGACCACGCGTCCTGTTCCAGGCCATCACCAAAACCCTGATAAGCGAAGTCGATCAGTGGCAGCAGATCGCGGCTGCGCACCACTTCAAGCACGCGCTTCCAGTCGTCATGGCTCAGGTCGAAACCGGTCGGGTTGTGGCAGCACGCATGCAGCAGCACCACGTCGCCCTTCGGCACTTCCTTGAGCACGGCGAGCATCGCTTCGACGTCGAGGCGGTTGTCACTGCCCACGTACGGGTAGTGGCTGACCTTGACCTTGGCGGCGGCGAAAATGGTTTCGTGGATCGGCCAGGTCGGGTTGCTCAACCACACGCCTTTGCCCGGCAGGCATTGCGCAATGAAGTCGGCCGCCAGCCGCAAGGCACCGGTACCGCCCGGGGTCTGGGTGGCGCCGGCGCGTTGTTCGGTGATCAGTTGCGAGTCGGCACCGAGCACCAGTTCATTGATAACCTTGCCGAACAATGGGTTGCCGTGGCCACCGATGTAAGTCTTGGTGTCCTGGCTTTCGACCAGTCGCGCTTCGGCGATTTTCACCGCTTCCGGGATCGGCGTCAGGCCCTGGGCATCCTTGTAGACGCCAACGCCGAGGTCGAACTTGCGCGGATTGGCATCCTGCGCATAGGCCTCCATCAAACCGAGAATCGGGTCGCCGGGGACCCGGCCGATGGCGTCGAAGTGCATTACTTGCGTCCTTCTGCGGTCTTGGCCACTTCGTCAGTGCGCGCAGCCATGATGAAGTCGTTGCGGTGCAGGCCTTTGATCGAGTGGCTCCACCAGGTCACGGTGACTTTGCCCCACTCGGTCAGCAGGCCCGGGTGGTGACCTTCGGCCTCGGAGATCTCGCCCACGGCGTTGGTGAACGCCAGCGCGTGCTTGAAGTTCTTGAACAGGAAAACTTTCTCCAGCTGCATGATGCCGTCGCGTACTTCGATGTTCCAGTCAGGGATCTGCTTGATCAGGATCGGCAGTTCTTCGTCGCTGACTTGTGGCGCATCGGCGCGGCAGGCTTCGCAGTGGGCTTGGTTCAAAGTCGACATGGTGTATTCCTGAAAACGAGTGTGTTTTTTATTAAAGCGCGTGTGCCGCCAATGCCGTCACGCTAAAGCAAAGTGGCGGCGACGGACAGACGCAATTGTCAGCAAAAGTCGCGGTTCAGGCGGCTTTCGGTTTCGGCGGAAATTTCGGCGCGTGCAAGCCCAGCTGCATGCCCTGACGAACCATGGCCATGATGTCTTCATGGGCCACATCGAACAGGCGCTTGAGATTGGGCAGGACGAAGTACAGCGGTTGCAGAATGTCGATGCGATACGGCGTGCGCATGGCTTCCAGCGGATCGAAGAGCTGATGCTCGGGCTCGTCCGACAGGCAGTAAACGGTTTCTTTCGGCGAAGACAGAATTCCGCCACCGTAGATGCGCTTGCCCTGCGGGGTGTCGACTAGGCCGAATTCGATGGTCATCCAGTACAACCGGGCCAGATACACGCGCTCTTCCTTGGTCGCCTGCAGGCCGAGCTTGCCGTAGGTGTGGGTGAATTCAGCGAAGTACGGGTTGGTCAGCAACGGGCAATGACCAAAGATCTCGTGAAAGATGTCCGGCTCTTGCAGGTAGTCGAGTTCTTCGCGGGTACGTATGAAGGTGGCGACGGGGAATTGCTTGCTGGCAAGCAACTCGAAAAAGGTCTGGAAAGGAATCAGCGCTGGCACCCGGGCAACTTGCCAGCCAGTGGTCTCGCCGAGGACTTTATTGATCTCGGCCAGTTGCGGGATGCGGTCGTGGGGCAGACCGAGTTTTTCGATACCGTCCAGGTATTCCTGGCACGCGCGACCTTCGATCACCTTCAACTGGCGAGTGATCAGCGTGTTCCACACCGCATGCTCTTCGGCGGGGTAGTCGATAAAACCTTGCGCATCGGGCTCGCGAGCCACGTATTGCGTCTGCTTCATGCTGCTCTCCTGCTAGGAAATTCGTTTTTGTTATGTCCAGCGATGGGTAAAGGAATACCCCAGAGTGACAGGGCGTGCAGCATGTTGACCGGTGCGCGCGTAGGAAAATTCTGCGTATTTCGTAAAGTTATCGTTACGCTTTGTCGGGTAATGCGCATTTACGGTGATTGGCGGGTTTGAAAAGGGCAGGGGCTGTCACATAATCTTGACAATTATCTGCGTGCCTCGACAGAAAACTCTGCCTCGGGCGCGCCACAAAACCCTGTGGGAGCGAGCCTGCTCGCGAAAGCGGTCTGTCTGACACATCGATTCTGGATGTGCTGGCGCCTTCGCGAGCAGGCTCGCTCCCACAAGGACATGTGTTTACCTTTCAAACCTGTCGGGCCTTTTTCTATGCGCATCAAAGTCCACTGCCAGAACCGCATCGGCATCCTGCGCGACATTCTCAATCTGCTGGTGGCGTACGGGATCAACGTTGCCCGTGGTGAAGTTGGCGGTGAGCATGGCAATGCAATCTATCTGCACTGCCCGAACCTGATCAACATCCAGTTCCAGGCGTTGCGCCCCAAGTTCGAGGCGATCGGCGGGGTGTTTGGGGTCAAGCGCGTCGGGCTGATGCCCAGTGAACGCCGGCACATGGAATTGAACGCACTGCTCGGCGCACTGGAGTTTCCTGTGCTGTCGATCGACATGGGCGGCTCGATCGTTGCGGCCAACCGCGCGGCGGCGCAGTTGCTCGGGGTGCGCGTCGATGAAGTGCCGGGGATTCCGCTGTCGCGCTACGCCGAGGATTTCGACCTGCCGGAACTGGTGCGCGCCAACAAGTCTCGAATCAACGGCATGCGCGTCAAGGTCAAGGGCGACATCTTTCTCGCCGACATCGCGCCGCTGCAATCGGAGCACGATGACAGCGAGGCCATGGCCGGCGCCGTACTGACGCTGCACCGCGCCGACCGCGTCGGCGAGCGTATCTACAATGTGCGCAAGCAAGAGCTGCGCGGCTTCGACAGTATTTTCCAGAGCTCGAAAGTCATGGCTGCCGTGGTCCGCGAAGCGCGACGCATGGCGCCGCTGGATGCTCCGCTATTAATAGAAGGCGAAACCGGCACCGGCAAGGAACTGCTGGCGCGCGCCTGCCACCTCGCCAGCCCGCGTGGACAGTCGCCGTTGATGGCACTCAACTGCGCCGGGTTGCCGGAGTCGATGGCCGAGACCGAGCTGTTCGGCTACGGCCCCGGCGCCTTCGAGGGCGCTCGCGCTGAGGGCAAGCTCGGCCTGCTGGAGTTGACCGCTGGCGGCACGCTGTTTCTCGATGGCGTCGGCGAGATGAGCCCGCGCTTGCAGGTCAAATTGCTGCGCTTTCTTCAGGACGGTTGCTTCCGTCGCGTCGGCAGTGATGAAGAGGTGTATCTGGATGTGCGGGTGATCTGCGCGACCCAGGTGGACTTGTCCGAATTGTGCGCGCGCGGTGAGTTTCGCCAGGATCTCTATCACCGCTTGAACGTGCTGTCGCTGCACATCCCGCCGCTGCGCGAATGCCTCGACGGTCTGACGCCGCTGGTTGAACACTTTCTCGATCAGGCCAGTCGGCAGATCGGCTGTCCGCTGCCGAAACTGGCCCCGGCGGCGATGGATCGCCTCAGCCATTACCACTGGCCGGGCAACGTGCGGCAGCTGGAGAACGTGCTGTTCCAGGCGGTTTCCCTGTGCGACGGCGGCACGGTCAAGGCCGAACATATTCGCCTGCCGGATTACGGCGTGCGTCAGCCGCTTGGCGATTTCTCCCTGGACGGAAGTCTGGACGAGATCGTCGGGCGTTTCGAGAAGGCCGTGCTGGAGCGCTTGTATTCCGAGCACCCGAGCAGTCGGCAGTTGGGCAAGCGGCTCGGAGTGTCGCACACCACCATTGCCAACAAGCTGCGTGAGTATGAGGTGGGTAAAGACAGCGGAGCTTAAGATCAAAAGATCGCAGCCTTCGGCAGCTCCTACATTTGGAACGCGGTTTCCTGTAGGAGCTGCGGAACGCTGCGATCTTTTGATCTCTTGCCGCGAAGCGGCATGACACCGCCGGTTTTTCGTCTTCTGCCCATTTCAAATTCCCCCTCCGATACCCTCAAGTCCCCTGTTTACCGGGCCTTCGCTCGCCAATAAAAAGTTGGTCTGCAAATTGCTTATGGCTGAGCAGTACAGCGGTGGGCGGCAAACGTCCGGCATGCAGAGGAAACACAGTGGACAAGTACCTTTATGTGGCAATGACCGGCGCCAGTCAGAACGCACTTGCGCAGCGGGCGCATGCCAACAACCTGGCGAACATCTCCACCAACGGCTTTCAGCGCGACCTCGAGCAGGCGCGTTCGATGCCGGTGTTTGGTGACAGCTTTCCGGCGCGCGCGTTTGCCATGAGCGAACGTCCCGCCACCGACTTCACCCCGGGCTCGCTGGTGCAGACCGGTCGCGACCTCGACGTCGCAGTGACCGGCAACGGTTTCATCGCCGTGCAGAACCCAAATGGCGGCGAAAGCTACGTGCGCACCGGCAGCCTCAACATCGACGCCCTCGGCGTATTGCGCGCCGGCAACGGCATGCCGGTGATCGGTAATGGCGGCCCGATCGCCGTGCCGCCCGAGCAGCAGGTCGAAGTCGGCGAAGACGGCACCATCAGCATCCGCGCGATGGGCGAAGGCCCGCGCGTCATGGCCGAAGTCGACCGGATCAAACTGGTCAACCCGGACATCAAGAACATGAACAAAGGCCTCGACGGTTCGATTTACACCAAGGACGGCCAGCCGGCGCAAGCCGACGCCAACGTCAAACTGGTCTCGGGTTTCCTCGAGTCGAGCAACGTCAATGCCGTGGAAGAAATGACTTCGGTGCTGGCCCTGGCCAAGCAGTTCGAGTTGCACGTCAAGATGATGAACACCGCCAAAGACGACGACCAGGCCATGGCTCGGGTCTTGCAGATCAGCTAATTATCAGAACGTCGCGCCGTAAAACAGGCGCACGAGGAGAATCGAATGCTTCCGGCTCTATGGGTTGCCAAAACCGGTCTGTCCGCCCAGGACACCAACCTGACCACCATTTCCAACAACCTGGCGAACGTCTCGACCACGGGTTTCAAACGTGACCGTGCCGAGTTCCAGGACTTGCTCTATCAGATCAAGCGTCAGCCAGGCGCCCAGTCGACCCAGGACAGCGAACTGCCGTCGGGTCTGCAAGTGGGTACCGGTGTGCGCATTGTCGGCACCCAGAAAAACTTCACCGCCGGCAGCCTGCAAACCACCGAGCAGCCGCTGGACATGGCCATCGACGGTCGCGGTTTCTTCCAGATCCTGCAGCCGGACGGCACCACGTCCTACACCCGTGACGGTACTTTCCACCTCGACTCCAATGGCCAGATCGTCAACGCCAGCGGTTTCGCACTGGAGCCGGCGATCATCATCCCGAACGATGCGCAGACCTTCACTGTCGGCCGTGACGGCACCGTGTCGATCACCATCGCCGGCAACCCGGCCTCGCAAGTGATCGGCAACCTGCAGACCGCCGACTTCATCAACCCGGCCGGCCTGCAAGCCGTGGGCAACAACCTGTTCCTGGAAACCGCGGCTTCCGGCGCGCCGCAGATCGGCACCCCGGGCCTCAACGGTTTCGGTACTACGCTGCAGAACACCCTGGAAACGTCCAACGTCAGCACCGTTGAAGAGATGGTCAACATGATCACCACTCAACGCGCCTACGAGATGAACTCCAAGGTGATCTCCACCGCCGACCAGATGCTCTCGTTCGTAACGCAGAATCTGTAATCCAGTCTTTGGGGCGGCCTGAGGTCGCCAGCAACACCGTGAGGTAGGGTCATGAAGCGCTTTGTATCTGTTCTGGCATTGAGTGGGGTCGTCTCGCTCGCGGGCTGCGTCGCCCCGACGCCCAAGCCCAATGACCCTTACTACGCCCCGGTGTTGCCGCGCACACCGTTGCCGGCGGCTGCCAACAACGGCTCGATCTATCAGGCCGGCTTCGAGCAGAACCTGTACAGCGACCGCAAGGCGTTCCGGGTCGGTGACATCATCACCATCACCCTGAACGAGCGCACCCAGGCGAGCAAGAACGCCAACTCGCAGATGGACAAGAACAGCGATAACTCGATCGGCCTGACCTCGTTGTTCGGCTCCAGCCTGACCACCAACAACCCGATTGGTGGCGGTGACCTGAGCCTCAACGCCGGCTACAGCGCCGACCGTTCGACCAAGGGCGACGCCAAGTCCGGGCAGAGCAACAGCCTGACCGGCTCGATCACCGTGACCGTGGCCGACGTGCTGCCCAATGGCATCATCGCCGTGCGTGGCGAGAAGTGGCTGACGCTCAACACCGGTGACGAACTGGTACGCATCGCCGGTATGGTCCGCGCCGATGACATCGCGACCGACAACACCGTGTCGTCGACCCGTGTCGCCGATGCGCGCATCACCTACTCGGGTACCGGCGCGTTTGCCGATACGAGTCAGCCAGGCTGGTTCGACCGTTTCTTCCTCAGCCCGCTGTTCCCTTTCTAGGTGGCTACGTTGAATCTGAAAAGCCTTATGGTGGCCGCGTTGTTGATGTCTGCGGCGTTCACTGCACACGCCGAGCGGCTGAAAGACATCGCCAGCATTTCCGGCGTGCGCTCCAACCAGTTGATCGGTTACGGCCTGGTGGTCGGGCTTAACGGCACCGGTGACCAGACGACGCAGACCCCGTTCACCCTGCAGACCTTCAACAACATGCTCTCGCAGTTCGGCATCAAGGTGCCGCCGGGATCGGGCAACGTGCAGTTGAAGAACGTCGCGGCGGTGTCGGTGAGTGCCGATCTGCCGGCGTTCGCCAAGCCAGGTCAGCAAGTCGACATCACTGTGTCTTCGATCGGTAACTCCAAGAGCCTGCGCGGCGGCACCTTGTTGCTGACGCCGCTCAAGGGTATCGACGGCAACGTCTATGCGATCGCTCAGGGCAACCTGGTGGTCGGCGGTTTCGACGCTGAAGGTCGTGACGGTTCGAAGATCACCGTCAACGTTCCGTCGGCCGGTCGCATCCCTGGCGGTGCTTCGGTAGAGCGTGCAGTGCCGAGCGGTTTCAACCAGGGCAACAGCCTGACGCTGAACCTCAATCGCTCCGACTTCACCACCGCCAAGCGCATCGTCGACAAGGTCAACGACATGCTCGGCCCTGGCGTCGCCCAAGCCATCGACGGCGGTTCGGTGCGCGTGACTGCGCCGCTGGATCCGAGCCAGCGCGTCGACTACCTGTCAATCCTGGAAAACCTTGAAATCGATCCGGGTCAGGCGGTGGCGAAAGTCATCATCAACTCGCGCACCGGCACCATCGTCATCGGCCAGAACGTGAAAGTGTCGCCAGCCGCCGTGACCCACGGCAGCCTGACCGTGACCATCACCGAAGACCCGATCGTCAGCCAGCCAGGTCCGCTGTCCAACGGCCAGACCGCCGTCGTACCGCGCTCGCGAGTGAATGCCGAACAGGAAGCCAAACCGATGTTCAAGTTCGGCCCTGGCACCACCCTCGACGAGATCGTCCGTGCGGTGAACCAGGTCGGCGCAGCACCGGGTGACTTGATGGCGATTCTCGAAGCTCTGAAGCAGGCCGGCGCATTGCAAGCCGACCTGATCGTGATCTGAGGCCGGCCCCCATGGATATGCGCAAAAGCGGTCTGGTCAGCAGCAGCGATTCGGGTTCCTACTCCGACCTCAATCGTCTGAACCAGCTCAAGGTCGGCGACAAGAACAGCGACGAAAACATGCGCAAGGTGGCGCAGGAATTCGAGTCGCTGTTCCTCGGCGAAATGCTCAAGTCGATGCGTTCGGCCACCGAAGCGCTCGGCCAGGACAACCCGCTGAACACGCCGGCGGCCAAGCAGTATCAGGAAATGTACGACCAGCAACTGGCGGTTTCCATGTCCCGCGAGGGCGGTGGTATCGGCCTGGCCGACGTGCTGATCCGGCAGATGTCGAAGAACAAGCCGATGGCCCCGGGCGAGGCTGCGGCCGCGTCCGCCGCCAAGCAACAGGAAGCGCTGGCCAAGGCCGCCGCCGTGCCGACGCCGATTGCCGCCGGCACCGTCGCCACCGGTCCGCTGTCGCGGGTCAATGGCGAGCGTCCGTTGTGGGCATCGCGTTCGGTGCATGCGCCGAACAACACCGATATTTCCCATCGCAATGACATGGCACTGCTCAATCAGCGGCGTCTGGCATTGCCGCCGAAACTGGCCGATCGCTTGCTCGCTGGTCTGGTGCCGTCGGCGCCGAGCGCGGCCACTGCGACCACTGCAGCAGCGGCGACCAACGCCTTGCCGCAACGGGCTGCGACTACCGCCGTCACAGGCTCCGGCGCGTTGTACAACGGCGACTGGCTGGCCCGTGCCGAAGAGCAGAAAGCTGCCGGCGGGCAGATGCAGGTCTACGGTCGCGCCATGGCGCAGATTCCGCTGGCACCGGCGAAGAAGGCCTTCAGTTCCGCCGACGAATTCGTCAACACCATGCTGCCGATGGCCAAGGAAGCCGCCGACCGCATCGGCGTCGATCCACGCTATCTGGTGGCGCAAGCGGCACTGGAAACCGGTTGGGGCAAATCGGTCATGCGCGCCCAGGATGGCAGCAGCAGCCACAACCTGTTCGGCATCAAGGCGAGCAGCAACTGGAAGGGCGATTCGGCCCGCGCGATCACCAGCGAGTTCCGCAATGGTGCGATGGTCAAGGAGGCGGCCGAGTTCCGTTCCTACGCCTCGTACAAGGACAGCTTCCACGATCTGGTGACGTTGCTGCAGAGCAACAATCGCTATCAAGAAGTGCTGAAGTCGGCCGATAACCCAGAACAGTTTGTACGCGAGTTGCAGAAGGCCGGTTACGCCACCGACCCGAACTACGCGACGAAGATTTCGCAAATTGCCAAGCAGATGAACAGTTTTGAAAACTACGCTGCGGCGGGTGTCTCCACCACGCCTTTATAAGGCACCAGGTAATAAGGTCTGAACCATGAGTTTGCTCAATATCGGGATGTCGGGACTGTCGGCCAGCCAGTCCTCTCTGGCTACGACAGGCAACAACATTGCCAACGTCGACACCGCCGGTTATTCACGTCAGCAAACCGTGCAGGGCACCAAGTCCTCGCAGCAGTACGGCAGCGTTTTCATCGGCACGGGCACGACCCTGGCTGACGTGCGTCGGGTGTACAACTCGTACCTGGAATCGCAACTGCACACCGCGACTTCGCTGGACAGCGAATCGGCTGCGTTTCTCAAGCAGGCGACGCCGCTGGACGCCATGCTGTCGGACACCAACACCGGCCTGACCGGCGTGCTGCAGAAATTCTTCACCTCGATGCAGGGCGTATCGACCTCGGCCACCGATGACACTTCGCGTCAGTCGGTGCTGACCGGTGCGCAGGCGCTGACCAGCCGTTTCAATACCCTGGCCAAGCAGCTCAACGATCAGAACACCACGATCAACGGCAGCCTCGGCGACATGACCGCCCAGGTGAACAAACTTGCCACCTCGATTGCCAATCTCAACCAGAAGATCGGCGAAATCTCCACCAGTGGCGGGGCGCCGAACGACCTGCTCGACAGCCGTAACGAAGCCGTGCGTCAGCTCTCCGAACTGACCGGTGCCCAGGTCGTCGAACGCGGCACCAGCTTCGACATCTATGTCGGCAGCGGCCAGCCGCTGGTCATCGGCAACACCACCAACAGCCTGAGCATGGTCGCGAGCAAGACCGACCCGTCGCGCATGTCGATCCAGATGGATCGCGGTTCGAGCACCATCGACATCACTTCGGTGATCAGCGGCGGCGAAATCGGCGGTCTGCTGACCTATCGCAAGGAGGTCCTCGACCCGTCGCTCAACGAGCTCGGGCGCGTGGCCCTGGTGATTGCCGATCAGGTCAACAGCCAGCAAGCCCAGGGCATCGACAAGAACGGTGACTTCGGCGCGGCGATTTTCAACAACATCAACAGTGCCGCCCTGATCAGCCAGCGCAGCATTGCGAAGGACGGTAACAGCGCCGGCTCCGGCAACCTCGATGTGACCATCAAGGACACCGGCAAACTGACCACCAGCGACTATCAGGTGACCTTCACCAGCGCCACCGATTACACCGTCAAACGTTCCGACGGCACCGATCTGGGCGCATTCAGCACCAACACCAATCCGCCGCCAGTGATCGATGGCTTCACCCTGGCCTTGAAGGGCGGCGCGCTGAGTGCCGGTGACTCGTTCAAAGTCACGCCGACCCGCAACGCGGCGGCGAGCATTCAGACCGTGCTCAGCGATCCGAAGAAAATCGCTGCGGCAGGTCCGCTGACCGGCGTTGCCAGCGCCAACGGTCTGGGCACTTACACCCAGCCGACGCTCAGCGACAAGATCGACATCTACAACCCGACTGCCCAGGCCGACATGCAGGCGGCGCTGAAGAATTCGACACCGGTCAAACTGGTGTTCGGCGCAGCCAGCGGCGGCAGCCAGTCGTACAACCTGGTCGACGCCAAGGGCGCGACCATTGGCACCGGCACCATCGTGCCCGGCCAGTCGAACACGCTGAACCTGAAAGTCGGCATCGTCGATGCCAGCGGCAATCCGGTGATGGACACCACGGTCACGCCGAACGTGCAGAAGACCTTCACCGTGCAGACCACCGTGGGCGGCACGCCGAAATCCGGCGAGACCTTCACCATGAACCTGACTGGCGCGGCGTCTTCGGACAACCGCAACGCCCAGGCACTGGTCGCGTTGCAAACCAAACAGACCGTGGACACCGGTTCGGCGAGCAAGGGCATCAGCCTGACCGACGCCTACAACACCCTGGTGACCAACGTCGGTACCAAGACCGCCCAAGGCAAGTCCGACAGCGCCGCGACCACGGCGATTCTGGAGAACGCCAAGGGTGCCCGCGATTCGCTCTCCGGGGTCAACCTGGACGAAGAAACCGGCAACCTGGTCAAGTACCAGCAGTACTACACAGCGTCTTCGCAGATCATCAAAGCTGCGCAGGAAACTTTCGCCACGCTGATCAACAGCCTTTAAGGAGTCGTAATTCATGCGCATTTCCACCGCCCAGTATTACGGAACGCAAGCTTCGGATTATCAGCGTAACTTCAACAAGGCCGTCGCCACCGCGAGCGAGGCGAGCAGCCTGCAGCGCATCAACACCGCCGCCGATGATCCGGTCGGGGCCGGGCGCTTGCTGCAATTGGGCCAGCAGGCCGCGATGCTCGATCAGTACAAGACCAACGTCAACACCACCAAAAGTGCCTTGACCGTGCAGGAGTCCACGCTGGATTCGATCACCACGGCGTTGGCACGAGCCAAGGAACTTGCGCTGGCGGCGAACAACGGCACGATCACCGACAAGGACCGCCAGGCTTACGCCTCGGAGATGGGCGAGATCCAGCAACAAGTGCTGGGCCTGATGAACGCCAAGGATGCCAACGGCAACTACCTGTTCTCCGGTTCGAAAACCGATACCGCACCGTACTCGAAGAATTCTGACGGCACATTCAGCTACAACGGCGACCAGACCACCATCGATCTGGGCATCGGCGACGGCATGACCGTGGGTACCAACACCACTGGTTGGGATGCGTTCCAGCAGACCATCAATACTGGCCGCACCAACACCAAGATGACTGCGCCTGCTGTGGATGACGGCCGTGTCGTGCTGTCCAACGGCACCGTCGGCACTGCCGCCACTTACGACGCCAAGTTCACCGCCGGGCAGCCGTATACCATCGATTTCGTCAGCAGCACGCAGCTGAAAATCACCGATGCCCTGGGCAACGATGTGACGGCCGAAGCGAGCCAGAATGGCTTGATCAGCAACAGCAGCGGCGCCAACCAGACCGTCAGCTTCCGTGGCGTCGACCTCAAGCTGAACGTCAACCTGAAGGCCGGCGATAGCAATCCGGACGCCGTTATCGCAGGGCACAGTTTTCAGCTGTCCGCGTCGCCGGACTCGTTCACGACCACGCGTAATCCGGGTAACCCGTCCACCAGCGTGATCACCGGTTCGACCATCACCGATCAGGCGGCCTACACTGCAGCGTTTCCGCAGGGCGGCGCAGTGCTCAAGTTCACCAGCGCTACTGCGTTCGATCTGTATGCCGCGCCAGTGACGGCCGACAGCAAGCCGGTTTCGTCGGGCACGGTGGCCGGCGGTAACGCGACTGCTGCCGGGGTGACTTTCGCTCTGGGCAACACGCCGGCTGCGGGTGATCAGTTCTCGATCCAGCCGAACAATCACCAGACCCAGAACGTGCTCGACACCCTGGGCCAGATGATCACTGCACTGAACACGCCGGTCGACGGTGACCCGGTTGCCAAGCAGAAATTGCAGGGCGCGATGGAAGCAGGCCTCGGCAACATCGACGCTGCCGCCAATCAGATCGGCACCGCAGTCACCACCATTGGTGCGCGCGGTCAGGCGCTGGACATGCAGACCATCACCAATGACAGCCTGACCACGGCCAACAGCACGACCCAAGGCTCGATCCGTGATTCCGATCCGGCCGAAGTCATGACCCGTCTGACCCTGCAACAGACCATGCTGCAAGCCGCGCAACTGGCATTCAGCAAGATCAGCCAGTTGGGCCTGTTCAACAAGATCTGATGGTTGCCGGGCGCGTGAGCGCCCGTTTTCAGTCAATGTTTTTTCGCGGTACCCAGGGCTCGCTTTTCCGAGCGGGCTCGTACCGCCTGTGAGCCCGCCGTGAATTCACTTCCCCTCGTCAGCATCACCATTCCTGCGTTCAATCCGCGCTTTTTCGAGCGCACGCTCAACAGTGCCGTCAGCCAGACTTACGGCAATCTCGAGATCGTCGTGTGCGATGACAGTCGTGGTGATGAAATCGAGACCGTCGTCAGCACGGTGATCGAGCAGACGGGCGTGGCGGTGCGGTACGTGCGCAACCCACAGACGTTGGGACTGGTGGGCAACCTGAAGGTCTGCCTCGAGCAGGCGCGCGGCGAGTTCATCAAATTCCTCTGCGACGATGATTTGCTCTACTCGGCCTGTATCGAACAGCAAGCCCATGAGTTGCAGCGCGAAGAAGTCAGTCTGGTGGTCGCGCAGCGGCTGTTGTGGGACGCCAACGACATCATCCTGCCGGCGCGTCTGGAAAACAGTTCGTTGTCGCCGGTCAGCGGCTTGCTCAAGGGCGACGATGTCCTGAGCATTTTCGAAAAATTCCCGGTCAACGTCCTCGGCGGTTTCAGCAGTGCGCTGTTCCGGCGCGCCGACGTCGCCGAGCTGTTGCCAGCCCTGACGGAAGACGGCGCGTGCTTCGTTGCGACCCTGGATTTTGCCCTGTACGTCTGCCTGCTGCGGCGCGGCAATCTGGTGACATCGAACAATGTCCTGAGCGCCGAGCGCCTGTATCCGGAACGCCTGAGCGCACAGCAAGCGATGAAGGACGCGGCAGAGATCGAGCGCGAGTGGATTTCGCAAATGCTCAAGGTCCGTAGCGGTGAATCGGCTCCCGCACAGGGCTGGGTTCGCTATGTACAACTGACCAAGGCCGACGAGTCGCCACGGGTCTGGGAAGAGCTGCCGCTGAGCCGCACCCTGGGTTCCAAGCAGAGCCGTCAGGAGCTGGGCGTGGGTGTCGACAGCTTCAGTTTCGGCGAACTCTATGCGCAGTGGCTGGCGTGTCGGGTGCTCACCGAGGCGCAGCGCCAGTGGCTGCCGGAGACCCTCGCCGGCTGGCCACAGCAGCCGCGCATCGTGCCGATCATCATCGACGCGCAGGGCAGTCGCGACAATCTTCAGCGTACCCTTGAGGCCCTCGCTGCCCAGGATTACCCGCCGGAACTTGTGCTGGTGCTGTCCGCAGCCTGTACCGAAGCGCAGTTGCACGAGCGCGTGTTCCACATGCCGTTGCAGGATGACGGTCTGGAGCAGATCAACACGCTGCTGCCGCAGCTGGAAGGCGCCGACTGGTTCTACCTGCTGCAACCCGGTGACTGCCCGGTGGCGCCGGCGTTGCTGGTGATGGCTGACCGCATTGCGCATTCGCGCGCGCTGACCTGCCTCTACAGCGACGAAGGCAGTTTGCGCGACGGTGAATCGGCCGAGCCGGCATTCAAGCCGGATTTCAACCTCGACCTCATGCGCAGTTATCCGTATGTCGGCCGCGCGCTGGCGTTCCAGCGTGAGCGCTTTCTGGCACTCGGCGGTTTCGCCCCGACGTTCGCCGAACTGGCGCCCCATGATGTGCTCTGGAGGATGGTCGAAAGCGATGGCTTGCAGGTCGTCGGACACATCGCTGAGGTACTGCTGGAGTCCAAGTTCGACCTGTCGCAATGGCTGACGGAACCGGGCGTCGTCGAGCAAAGCCCGCGCATTCTCCAAGCGCATCTGCAACGTCTGGGAATCGCTCACGACATCCGCCGCGGCAGCCGGGAACTGCTCAACCGTGTCGACTATCACCACGCCCGTCGTCCCTTGGTCTCGGTGATCATCGTCACCCAGGACCAGACCGCAGCCTTGCAGCGCTGTGTCGAGACGCTGCTGGAAAAGACCGCTTACAGCGAGTACGAATTGCTCCTGGTCGACAACGGCAGCGAAAGCGTGGAAGCGCTGGCATGGCTCGATGGCATGGCGCAACTGGGCGGTGAACGCATTCGCGTGCTCAAGTATCCGCAGAAGGGCAATGCCGCCGCCGTGCACAATTTCGCCGTGCAACAGGCGCGTGGTGAATACGTGCTGATGCTCAATGCCTTCGCCGTGATCACCCAGGCGGACTGGCTCGACGAATTGCTCAATCATGCGCAACGGCCGGAAGTCGGTGTGGTCGGCGCCAAGTTGTTCAACCCGGACGGCGGCGTGCTGCACGCCGGCCTGATTCTCGGTTTGAACGGGCCGGTCGGGCTGCCGTTCTACGGCCAGCAGATGCAGTCGGAAGGTTACATGTACCGTTTGCAGGCAGTGCATGACCTGAGCGCGGTGGGCGGTGACTGCCTGATGATTCGCAAGTCGGTATTCGACGCCGCTGGCGGCCTCGACGAGCAGGAGCTCAAGCAGACGCTGAATGTCGTGGACCTGTGTCTGCGCGTCGGTCGCGACGGCTATCTGGTGGTGATGAACCCGAACGCCGTGCTGGCGGTGGGCGCGCGGCCAAGTGCCGCAGCGACCGCGCAAGAGGAAGCGCTGCACGCCGAGGAGAAGGACACCTTTTATCAGCGCTGGCTGCCACTGATTGCACGCGACCCCGCCTACAACGTCAACCTGACGTTGCAGGGCGTGGGCGCTACCAACTTCAGTCTGGAGCCTGGCCTGCGTACCGGCTGGAGTGCGTTTTCCAAGGCGCAACTGCCCAACGTGCTGGCGGTGCCGATCAATGCCTCTGCCATCGGCCACTACCGCATGAGCCAGCCGATGATCGAGCTGGAAGCGGCCAATCGGGTGGAAGGGCGCATCTGCTACGGCTTGCCGTCGATCATCGATATCGAGCGGCAATCGCCCGATGTGATCGTCCTGCAAGGGCGCTATTCGGAACATGCGATTGATGAAATCCCGCCGCTGAAGAAGTTCTTCAACGCCCGGCGGATCTTCGAACTCGACGATTATGTGATCGACGTTCCTCATCGCAACGCACACATCCGCAACATGCCGAGCAAGCAGGACATGGAGCGCATGGTGCGCCGGGCGATCGGCTTGTGTGATCGCGTGGTGGTCTCGACCGCGCCGCTGGCCAACGCGCTGTCGGACATGCACCACGACATTCGTGTGGTGCCGAACATGCTGGCCAAGGACCTCTGGGGGCACCTGCGCAGCCAGCGCCGCACCTCGAAAAAGCCGCGCGTCGGCTGGGGCGGCGGCACCAGTCACCACGGTGATCTGGCCGTGATCGCCGATGTGGTCCGCGAGCTGGCCAATGAAGTGGACTGGGTGTTCTTCGGCATGTGCCCGGATGAACTGCTGCCGTACATGCATGAGTTTCACGGAGTGATCCCGCTGGATGTCTATCCGGCAAAACTGGCCAGCCTGAACCTGGATCTGGCGCTGGCACCGTTGGAGTTCCACATCTTCAACGACTGCAAGAGCAACCTGCGGCTGCTCGAGTACGGCGCCTGCGGTTTCCCGGTGGTCTGCACCGACACCGAGGCTTATCGCGGCTACTTGCCGTGCACGCGGGTCAAGACCAACAGTACCGATGAGTGGCTGCAGGCGATTCGCATGCATCTGGCTGACCCGGATGCCAGTTATCGCATGGGTGACGAGTTGCGCGAGGTGGTGTTGCGCGATTACGTGTTGCGCGGGGATAACCTGCGGTATTGGGAATATGGCTGGCTGGCGGATTGATCTTTCAGATGGGCGACCTTTGGGTCGCCTTTTTTTGGGGGGCTTGGCGGCCTCTGGGCCGACCAGGCTCTTGGGTTTTGGGGGTATATCCGTTTTTGCGGTGCTGCGGCTGGCGGTTTCGCCCTTACGGCGAGTCACCTTTTCCAGACGCCGAAAAGGTAACCGAAAAGGCTTGCTCCTGCGTTCGGCCCTCGCAGGCTCGGGTTCCTTCGCTACGGGACTGATCCGGGCGCAGCGGCTACGGTTTGCTTCGCTGCACCTCCTTCCGCTGTGTCTGGCTGCGCCAGACGGTCGCTGCGCTCCCACCCCCGGATCAATCCCTCCACTCAGCCTTCCGACGTCGCCCGTGGATCAAAGGCAAGATCAAAAGCACTCGAGCTTGCGCTCATTGTTGAGTGGGGCGGCTTTGCCGCGGGCAGCTGCGCTGCTTTGCTTTTGTGGGAGCGAGCCTGCTCGCGAAGGCGGCCTGACAGCCGACCTTTTCTTGAGTGGTATGCGATCCACCTGTAGGAGCTGCCGAAGGCTGCGATCTTTTGATCTGGCTTTTGCTCTTGCTTCGGCTCTGGCTCTTGATCTGGCTGTGGCTTTTGATCTGGCCTTTGATTTGGCTTTTTGATTTTGCCCCGGCGACAGGCTTCGTTACGGGACTGATTCGGAGACCAAACCGCCAGCGGCAGCACCCGCGATAAGGGATATGTCCCCAATCAAAATCCCTAGCCCGTCCCCACCACGTCGACTCTGAGCTGGCGCGTTTCCTGCAAGTGCCCCGCAAATCGCCATAAAACGAGCGCTCGTGGTCTTTCCAGCGGCGCCCGGTCCGGCAGAAGGTTTAGCCAGAAGGCCTGCAACGCTCAAGAAAGCTGTGCGCAGCCCGGTGACGTACGAGAGGGGAGACGATGAAGGCAGTTATTTTGGCGGGTGGCCTCGGCACGCGCATCAGTGAAGAGTCGCACCTCAAGCCCAAGCCGATGATCGAGATCGGCGGCAAGCCAATTCTCTGGCACATCATGAAGCAGTATTCCGCTCACGGGATCCACGACTTCGTCATCTGCCTGGGCTACAAGGGCTACGCGATCAAGGACTTCTTCGCCAACTACTTTCTGCACACCTCCGATGTCACTTTCGACATGCGCAACAACCGCATGGACGTCCATCAAAACTACAGCGAGCCGTGGAGTGTGACCCTCATCGACACCGGCGAGGAAACCATGACCGGTGGCCGCCTGTTGCGGGCCGCGCGTTATCTCAAGGATGAAGAAGCGTTCTGCTTCACCTACGGCGACGGTGTTTCCGACATCAACATTGCCCAGCTTGTCGATTACCACAAAGCCCACGGCCGCCTGGCGACCGTCACTGCCGTGCAGCCGCCAGGCCGTTACGGCGCGCTCGAACGCCAGGGCGATCAAGTGCTGGGCTTCACCGAAAAACCCCGTGGTGACGGTGGCTGGATCAATGGCGGTTTCTTCGTGCTTTCGCCAAAAGTACTGCCCTACATCAGCGATGACAGCACCACCTGGGAAGCCGAGCCTTTGGCCCGTCTGGCGCAGGACGAACAACTCAAGGCCTTCGAACACGAAGGTTTCTGGCATCCAATGGACACCCTGCGCGACAAGAACCATCTCGAAGCGCTGTGGCAGAGCGGGGAGGCCCCATGGAAGCAATGGGCTTGAATGCGGATTTCTGGCGTGGCAAACGCGTCCTGGTCACTGGGCACACCGGTTTCAAGGGCAGTTGGCTGACCCTGTGGCTGCAAAGCCTCGGCGCGCAAGTCAGCGGTTTTTCCCTGGACCCATCGACCGAGCCGAGTCTGTTCGAACTGGCGCGCGTGCACGAAGGCATCAATGATCAACGCGGCGATTTGCGCGATCTCGGCGCCTTGCTCGAAATCATTGCCGAGACCGAACCGGAGATCGTCCTGCATCTGGCGGCGCAGCCGTTGGTGCGCGAGGGCTATCGCGATCCGCTCGGCACCTATTCCAGCAACGTCATGGGCACGCTGAACCTGCTCGAAGCGATTCGTCAGATCGGCGGCGTGCGTGCCTGCGTGCTGGTCACCACCGACAAGGTCTACGCCAACAAGGAATGGCTGTGGCCGTACCGCGAAGACGAAGCGCTCGGTGGCCACGATCCTTACAGCAGCAGCAAGGCCTGCTGCGAATTGCTCGCGCAGTCCTATGCCGCGTCGTTTTTCCCGGCGGACAAACATGCCGAACATGGTTTGGCCCTGGCGACCGCACGCGCTGGCAATGTACTGGGCGGTGGTGATTTTGCGCCGGAGCGACTGATTCCCGACGTATTGAAAGCATGGACCGCCGACGAGCCAGTGACCCTGCGCTATCCGCAAGCCGTGCGCCCGTGGCAGCACGCGCTGGAACCGCTGGCCGGTTATCTGCAACTGGCTGCCGCGCTTTACGAACACGGCCCGGAATACGCCGGTGCGTGGAACTTCGGCCCCGGTGAGGCGGACATGTGCAGCGTCGGCGAAGTGGTCGAACTGCTCGCCAGCCGTTGGCCGCAGGCCCGTGGGCTGCGTATCGAACCGAGTGAATTGCACGAAGCCGGTCTGCTGCGTCTGGACAGCAGTCGTGCGCGACAGGTGCTCGGCTGGCAGCCGCGCTGGTCGTTGCAAGCGTGCCTTGCGCAGACCCTGGATTGGCACTTGGCGTGGCAGAACGGCGATGACATGCGCGCCGTGACTCTGGGCCAATTGAATCTGTACCGAGGCGCGCTGTGAGCGAGTTTTCCCTGCAAGCGTTGCCATTGGCCGGCCTGTTCAGCGTTCAGCACAAACGTTTCGAAGACCAGCGCGGGCACTTCGCCCGGTTGTTCTGCGAGGGCAGCCTGAGTGCGTTCGGCAGCGCGTTTCACATTCGCCAGATCAACCATTCCTGTACCCGCGAGAAGGGCAGTGTGCGTGGCCTGCATTATCAGAATGCCAACGCCCCGGAAGCCAAGCTGATCACGTGCCTGCGTGGCGAAGTCTGGGATGTTGCGGTGGATTTGCGTCCCGAGTCGGAGACGTATCTGCACTGGCACGCCGAGCACTTGAAGGCGGGTGATGGCCGCAGCCTGCTGATTCCGGCCGGTTTCGCTCATGGCTTTCAGACGCTCACTGACGACGCCGAGTTGCTCTATCTGCACAGCGCCGATTACGCGCCGGAGCACGAGGGCGGCTTGTCGGTGAACGATCCACGGCTGGCGATTGCCTGGCCGTTGCCTGTCAATAATTTGTCAGCGCGTGACTCCAGCCATCCCGCGCTTGATCAACACTTTGCTGGAGTGCGTCTATGAATTGCCGTGGGTGCGCCGCACCGCTGAGCCTGCCGCTGATCGACCTCGGCACTTCGCCTCCGTCCAACGCCTACGTGCATGCCGATCGCCTGGAGCAGGCCGAGCAATGGGTGCCGCTCAAAGTCGCGGTGTGCCAGCAATGCTGGC
Source organism: Pseudomonas mercuritolerans (assembly GCF_025706525.1). Classification (NCBI taxonomy): domain Bacteria; kingdom Pseudomonadati; phylum Pseudomonadota; class Gammaproteobacteria; order Pseudomonadales; family Pseudomonadaceae; genus Pseudomonas; species Pseudomonas mercuritolerans. The sequence goes on along the minus strand of NZ_JAMSHA010000001.1, from coordinate 993,318 downwards.
TGGTTCAGACCGAGGACTACACCAGTGCCGACAGCCTGTTCGATGCCGAATACGCCTACTTCAGTTCGTTCTCCAGTACTTGGCTGAATCACGCCGAGCGCTATGTCGCCGAGATGAGCGAGCGTTTCGGTCTGAACGCCGACAGCCGTGTGGTCGAGGTCGCCGCCAATGACGGGTACCTGCTGCAATACGTCGCCGCGCGCGGCATCCCGTGTCTGGGCGTCGAGCCGACCCGCAGCACCGCACAGGCTGCACGGGAAAAAGGCCTGGAGATTCGTGAGCTGTTCTTCGGCCGCGACACCGCCACGCAATTGCGCAGCGAAGGCTGGAGCGCCGACCTGATGGCAGCCAACAACGTGCTGGCCCATGTGCCCGACATCAACGATTTCCTCGCCGGCTTCGCGACGTTGCTCAAGCCGACCGGCGTCGCCACCTTCGAGTTTCCGCAACTGCTGACGCTGATGGCCGGCGCGCAGTTCGACACGCTGTATCACGAACATTATTCCTACCTGTCGCTGACCGCCGTGCAGACCCTGTGCGAGCGCAATGGCCTGGAAGTGTTTGATGTCGGCCAGTTGAGCACCCACGGCGGCTCGTTGCGCGTATTCGTGCAGCGCAAGGACGGCCAGCGCCGCGCTGTCCTCCCGGCAGTTCAGCAACAATTGCAGGCCGAACTCGATGCCGGGGTGAAAACCGCCGAGTACTACGCGACCCTCGCGCCTGCTGCCGAACGCATCAAACATGACCTGCTGCGCTTCCTGTTGCAGGCCAGGGCCGACGGCAAACGTGTGGTCGGTTATGGCGCCGCGGCGAAGGGCAATACCTTGCTCAATTACGCCGGAGTCAAAGCGGATCTGCTGGCCTGGGTGGCCGATGCCAATCCGCACAAGCAGGGCAAGTTCTTGCCGGGCAGCCGCATTCCGATCGTGGCGCCGGCGCAGATCGAAATCGACAGGCCGGACTACGTGCTGGTGTTGCCGTGGAACCTGTTGCCCGAAGTCAGTCAGCAATTGGCGCAGGTGCGTCAGTGGGACGGGCGCTTCGTCATCGCCGTGCCTGAGTTGAAAGTGCTGTGAAGGTTCTGGTCACTGGCGCCACAGGCTTTGTCGGTCGGCATCTGGTTGCCGCATTGCTGGCGCGTGGCTGCGAGATTCGCGCCGTGGCGCGCAACGCAGGAACCGCGCAGGGCATGCCGTGGATCAATGACGTCGAGTTCATCGCAGCAGATATTCACGCGGCCGACCTGAACGTCGTCGCGCTGACCGAAGGCATCGACGCACTCGCGCACCTGGCCTGGCCGGGGCTGCCGAACTATCGGGCGCTGTTTCATTTCGAGCACAACCTGATGGCCGATTACCGCTTTATCAAAAGCGCGGTCGAGGCGGGCGTGCAGCAGGTTCTGGTGACCGGCACCTGCTTTGAATACGGCATGCAAAGCGGCCCGCTCAGCGAAGCAACCGGGCCACGGCCGAGTAATCCCTACGGTCTGGCCAAGCACACGCTGCACCTGTTTCTGCAGAGCCTGCAGCAGGAGCAGCCGTTCACCCTGCAGTGGGCGCGCTTGTTCTACCTGCACGGCGAAGGGCAGAACCCCAACAGCCTGTTGGCCGCGCTGGATCGGGCAATCGATAGCGGCGAGGCATCGTTCAACATGTCGGCCGGTGAGCAGTTGCGCGATTTCCTCGCGATTGAAACCGCCGCGAGTCATCTCGCCGCGATCCTCCATCAGCGCGACTTCGATGGCGTGGTCAACTGTGCCAGCGGCCAGCCGGTGTCGGTGCGTGCGCTGGTCGAACAGCGCTTGCGTGAGCGTGGCGCAACACTGGCTCTGAACCTCGGCCACTACCCGTATCCGACGCACGAACCGCTGGCGTTCTGGGCCGTCACCGAGCGCTTGCAACAGTTATTGGGAGAGTCGCCATGAGGCACGAGTTGTACCGGGCCACCGGCCTGCCGGTGTTGCAGAACCGCACTTTCGCCGATGCCGAATCGGCGCGGGCCTCGGCCAGCGCCGACATGCTGCTGGTGCAGGACGAACGCAGCGGTCTGGTTTTCAACGCCGCGTTCGACGCCGACAAGCTCAGCTATGACGCCGACTATCAGAACGAGCAGGCGCACTCCGGCCAGTTCCAGCAACACCTGAGCGATGTCGAAGGCATCATCGCCAAGCACTTCAAGGGCCAGGAACTGATCGAAGTCGGCTGCGGCAAGGGCTATTTTCTTGAGTTGCTCAAAGGCCTTGGCTATTCGATCACCGGCATCGACCCGGCTTACGAAGGCGAAAACCCTGACGTGATCAAGGCGCCGTTTACGCGCGGTCTCGGCTTGTCGGCCGATGCCATCGTGTTGCGTCATGTGCTGGAGCACATTGAGGACCCGGTGAGCTTTCTGGCCGTGATCGCCGAAGCCAATCAGGGCGGGCAGATCTACATCGAAGTCCCGTGCCTGGACTGGATCCTTGAGCACAAGGCGTGGTTCGACCTGTTCTACGAACACGTCAACTATTTCCGCCTCGATGACTTGCGCCGGATGTTCGGCACGGTGCATGAGGCCGGGCATCTGTTCGGTGGCCAGTATCTGTACATCGTCGCCGATCTGTCGACGTTGCGCCTGACCCCGGAGCAACCGGTGGCGCGCCTGGCCCTGCCGGAAGATTTCAGCGCCAGCCTCGACCGCGCTGTGCAGATCATCCGCTCGGCGCCTGCACAGGGTTCGGCGATCTGGGGCGCCTCGTCAAAAGGCGTGATCTATTCGCTGTTCCTGCAACGCGCCGGCGTCGCGGTCGATCGCGTGATCGATATCAACCCGGCCAAGCAGGGGCGTTATCTGCCCCTGAGCGGTGCGCGAGTGTCATCGCCGCAAGAGGCGATGGATGCGCTGCCCGAAGGCGCGCACCTGTTTGTGATGAATTCCAATTACCTCGAAGAGATCAAGCGGATGACCGGTGGACGCTACGTCTATCACGCCGTCGACAGCGCTTCGTTCCAGTGACCCTTGAGATGACCGACATGACCGACAACAGCATCAACCAGGCTTTCGAAGCCGAGTGCCGCGAGCAGATCGCCCAACAGGGTGACGACCAGAAACTGACCGGCCTGGCCCGGGATTTCTTCAACGAATCGGCCAAGCACAAATACAGCTACCACTTCTCGTGGATGGGCCGCCCGATCATCCAGCTGCCGCAAGACATGATGGCGATGCAGGAGATCATCTGGCAGGTCAAGCCGGACCTGGTCATCGAGTGCGGTATTGCCCACGGCGGTTCGATCATCTACTACGCCTCGCTGCTGGAGTTGCAAGGCCACGGTGAAGTGCTGGGCATCGACCTCGACATTCGTCCGCACAACCGCGAAGCCATCGAAAGCCACCCGATGGCCAAGCGCATCAAGATGATCGAAGGTTCGAGCATCGACCCGGCCATTGCCGCTCAGGTGCAGGCCGCCGCCAAAGGCATGAAAGTCATTCTGGTTCTCGACTCCAACCACACCCACGACCACGTGCTCGAAGAGCTGCGCCTCTACGCGCCGCTGGTGTCGGTCGACAGCTACTGCGTGGTCATGGACACCGTGGTTGAAGACATGCCGGCCGACTTCTTCCCGGATCGTCCATGGGGCCCGGGCGACAACCCGAAAACCGCCGTGTGGAAGTACCTGGAAGAGAACCGGGACTTCGAAATCGACCAGCAATTGCAGAACAAATTGCTGATCACCGTGGCGCCGGACGGCTACCTGCGTCGCGTCCGTTAATTCGCAACATTTACCCAGCGTTGTTTCGGCGAGTCGCCGGTTGTGGAGAGAAGTTATGCAAGGCAAGTACAGTTCTGAACGATCACTCAGCGAGCTGTTGACCGTGGTGCTGATTACGCATAATCGGCCGGCGTTCCTGCGCCGGGCGGTCAAGTACTACAGCAGCTTGCCCTGCAGGATCATGGTGCTGGATTCCACGCCGGAACGGCCGGAAGACGATTTTTCCGCCGTCGACTATCACCACGTACCGCAGTTCGCTTACTGGGGCATGCAGGCGAAGCTGGCCTATGGCGTGGAGCAGTTGACCACGCCGTACATGGTGCTGGCAGCCGATGACGATTTCATTCTGCATGACTCGCTCGCCGAGTCCGTGGACTTCCTGCAGGCCAACCCCGATTACGGCATGTGCCACGGGTATTGCCTGATGTACCTGACGCTGGCCGGTGGGGTGAACTACTACCGTCGTGACAAGAAGGTCCAGGAGGACTATGCGTCCGACCGTGCGCAGGAACGCGTCATCGATTACATGAGCCAGTACATCCCGCCGTTCTACGCGGTGACCCGTACCGACCTGATGAAAACCTGGCACTCCTCTCTGCCGCCGGGGACGAATTTCCAATGGCAGGAAATCGGTCACGTCTACTTCCTGCTGGCCAATGCCAAGGCGCGGATCCTGCCGACGCCGTATGTCGTGCGCGAGATCAACTATGGCACGTCCGAGCACAGCACCGACGTCTATCATTCGCTGACCTACGTCGATGCGAAATCGGTGGCCGAGCGCGAGGCGTTCGCCGATTTGCTCGTGTCGTTGCCTTCCGCTATCGAGGGGCTCGATGCCAGGCAAACCAAGGCCTTCGTCCTCGAAAGCTTCCAGGCGATGGCCGACTGTCTGAAGTCCAATCGTTCGCTGACCGCCGAACTGATTTTCGAGTCCACCTGGAACCAGGAACTGAAGCTGCCGGATCGTCGTTTCGGGCCTCTGCAATACGTCGAAATGCCGTTCTACAACCAGGCGTTCTTCGATCGTCTGGAACAGTTCGAATTCATGCTGCACGCCATGCCCGCAGGCCGTGTGCAACTGGAAGGGCTGGAAGGAATCTGGACGCGTCAGGCGCACCTGTTGCAGGCGCGCAACAACGATACGCCGGAGAGTGTGGTTGACCGGCTGTGGCAAGCACATGACCTGAACGCGTTCAACCAGGTGGTTGCCAAGCGTCTGGCTGCGCAGCTGCAAGTGCTTGGTGACGAGGCGGCGGCGCAAGCCATGCATGAATGGATCGCCCGCCTCGAGGCGCTGACGGTCGATGATCATCAGGCCAGCTTCGACAAAATGAAATCCGGCCGTCTTCTGCAATGGCTGGCTGCGCGCGCGCCCGCCATCGAGCAGCTCGAGTCGATCAGCCAGCACTTGGCGGCTGATGGCGGTGGCCCGCAATTCGGCATCTTCCTGCTTGATCTGGACAACGACATCGACAAGCTGCAAGTGTCGCTCGACAGCTTGCTCGAGGGACACTGCAAAGCCTTCAGGATTGTTGTGTTCACCACCGGTGAAGCACCAGCGGCGACCACTGCGCAGAACACCCTGCACTTTGTCCGCGTCACGCCCGGCAACGTCGTCGACAAACTTAACCAGAGCGCCCAGCAGTCGCCAAGCGACTGGCTGATGCTGGCTGAGGCGGGAGATCTGTTCACCGCCAGTGGCCTGTTGCGCGCCAGCCTTGAGCTGATCGGCGCCCAAGGTGTGCGTGCGGTGGCCACCGATGAAATCCAGCGCAAGGAAAACGGCGCACTGGTCGACGTATTCCGCCCCGGTTTCAACCTGGATCTGCTGCAAAGCGTGCCGTCGCTGATGGCGCGGCACTGGCTGATCCGTCGTGAAGTCCTGCTCGAGGCCGGTGGCTATCAGGCCGACTTCAGCAAGGCGCTGGAATTCGATCTGTTGCTGCGCATCATCGAACAGGGCGGCCTCGACGGCCTCGCGCATCTCGACGAGCCGCTGCTGATCACCGAGCAGGCGCCTCTGGAAGAAAACGCCCATGAGCGTCTGGCGCTGCTGCGTCACTTGGGCAATCGCGGTTACAAGGCCAAAGTCACATCGACAACGCCGGGCACCTGGCAGATCGATTATCGCCACACGGAACAGCCACTGGTGTCGATCATTGTGCCGGTCATCGATGATCTGCCGGTGCTGCGTCGCTGCCTCGAAGGCGTGTTGCTGCGTACTCGCTACAGCCGCTACGAAGTGCTGCTGGCAGCCAACGCCAACCAGTCGGCAGAGGTCAACGACTGGCTGGGCACGCTGCGCCATGCCAAGGTCAACGTGTTGCGTGCCGACCAGCCGCTGAGCGAAGTTGCCTTGTTCAACGCCGCCAGCGAGCAGGCGCAGGGTGAATACCTGGTGCTGCTGGCGGCGGACAGCGAAGTGGTCAATCCGAACTGGATCGATTCGCTGCTCAACCATGCCCAGCGTCCGGAAGTCGGTATCGTCGGCGCCAAACTGGTCGATCGTGACGGCAAGGTTGCCCAGGCCGGTCTGATTCTCGGCCTCAACGACGGTGTGGGTTCGCCCTTCATCGGCGAAAAACACAAGGCTGAGGGCTACATGCAGCGTCTGGCTGTCGAGCAGAATTACTCGGCTGTTTCCAAGGTGTGCCTGATGGTTGGCAAAGAGCTGTTCAACGCCCTTGGCGGCCTCGACGAAGCGACCTTCGCCGACGGCTATGCCGATGTCGACCTGTGCCTGAAGGCCGGTCAGGCCGGTTACCTCACCGTGTGGACGCCACTGGTGCAGGTGCTGCATACCGGCGAGCTGCCGAAGGCGCCAGCGGCACTGGCGGCACTGCGCGAAAAATGGCCCGACGCGTTCGCCCAGGATCCGGCGTACAACGCCAACCTGGCCCTGAGCGGCAAAGGTTTCACTTTGGGCGAAAACGCCTCGATCAATTGGGCGCAGTTGCTCGCCTGAGCAGGCCGGACAGGAATCACAACATGTTCAACGGAAAATCGATTTTCATCTCCGGCGGCACCGGCTCGTTCGGCCGTAACTTCATCCGCCGGCTGCTCGAGCAGTACCAGCCCAAGCGCGTGGTGGTGTTCTCCCGCGACGAGCTGAAGCAGTACGAAATGCAGCAGACGTTCAACGCGCCGTGCATGCGTTATTTCATTGGTGACGTGCGCGACGCCGATCGTCTGCGTCAGGCCATGCGCGGCATCGATTACGTGGTGCACGCTGCTGCGTTGAAGCAGGTGCCGGCGGCGGAATACAACCCGACCGAATGCATCCGCACCAACGTCAACGGCGCGGAAAACATCATCGCTGCGGCGATCGATAACGGCGTAAAGAAAGTCGTCGCGCTGTCCACCGACAAGGCGGCCAGCCCGATCAATCTGTACGGCGCGACCAAGTTGCTTTCGGACAAATTGTTCGTCGCCGCCAACAACATTGCCGGTGAACAGCAGACCCGATTCGCCGTGGTGCGCTATGGCAACGTGGCGGGATCGCGCGGTTCCGTGGTGCCGTTTTTCAGCAAGCTGATCGCTGACGGCGCGCAAGAATTGCCGATCACCGACGAGCGCATGACCCGCTTCTGGATCACCCTCGATCACGGCGTGCAGTTCGTCCTCGACAGCTTCGCGCGGATGCACGGCGGCGAAGTGTTCGTGCCGAAAATTCCGTCGATCCGCATCGTCGATCTGGCGCGTGGCATGGCCGAGCATCTGCCGCACAAGAACGTCGGCATCCGTCCTGGCGAGAAGCTGCACGAGCTGATGGTGCCGCTGGACGATGCGCGAATGACGCTGGAGTTCGAGGATCACTACACGATTCAGCCGTCGATTCGTTTTACCAGCGTCGACGTCGATTTTGCCGTCGATAAACTTGGCGAGCGCGGCCATGCGGTGGGCGAGGATTTCGAGTATCGCTCGGACACCAATCCGCATTTCCTTTCGGTCGGGCAGATCGCCGATCTGCACGCGAAGCTGTCGGTATGATCCCTTACGGTCGGCAAAGCCTTGATCAGGCGGACATCGATGCGGTGGTCGAAGTCCTGCAATCGGACTGGCTGACCCAGGGGCCGACCATCGAACGCTTCGAGCAGGCGATGGCCGAGCGCTGTCAGGCCGATTTCGGCGTGGCGGTGTGCAATGCCACGGCGGCGCTGCACATTGCCTGTCTGGCTGCTGACCTGGGGCCGGGCGATCGCTTGTGGACCTCGCCGAATACCTTTCTGGCTTCGGCCAACTGCGGGCGCTATTGCGGCGCCGAGGTCGATTTCGTCGACATCGATCCACTGACCTGGAACCTCGACGCCTTTGCCCTTGAAGCGAAGCTCGAACAGGCCGAGCGCGACGGCACGCTGCCCAAAGTCCTCGTCGCCGTCGCGTTCTCCGGGCAGAGCTGCGATATGCGCAAGATTGCCGACCTGGCGGTGCGCTACAACTTCACCGTGATTGAAGACGCCTCCCACGCAGTGGGCGCGAGCTACGCCGGCCGCCCGGTCGGTTGTGGCGAATTTGCGGCGATGACGGTGTTCAGTTTTCACCCGGTGAAAATCATCACCAGCGCCGAGGGCGGCATGGTCCTGACCAATCGCCCGGCGCTGGCCGAACGCCTGCGACGCCTGCGCAGCCATGGCATGACCCGCGATCCAGAGCACATGACCGAACCCAGCCACGGGCCGTGGTATTACCAGCAGATCGAGCTGGGGTTCAATTACCGGATCACCGATCTGCAAGCGGCGCTGGGCCTGTCGCAACTGGGCAAACTGGATGAGTTTGTCGCACGTCGCCGGGAACTGGCCGCGCGTTACGATCAACTCCTCGCTTACCTGCCACTGACCTTGCCAAGTGCGCAGCCAGAAGCCGAATCAGCGTGGCATTTGTACGTCGTGCGCGTGCAGGCCGAGCGCTGCAATCTCAGCCATCGCCAGGTGTTCGAAGGTCTGCGCGCCGCTGGTATCGGCGTGAATCTGCACTATATTCCGGTGCATCTGCAGCCGTACTATCGCGAGCTGGGTTTCGCCGAGGGCGATTTCCCCGAGGCCGAGCGCTATTACGCCGAGGCGATCAGCTTGCCGCTGTTCCCTTTGCTCAGCGAGGCACAACAGGATCAGGTGGTCGAGCAACTGCGGCTGCTGCTGCTTGAGGAGTAAGGCACCGTGAGCTGCGTCGCGATCATCCCCGCCCGTGGTGGCAGCAAGCGCATCCCGCGCAAGAACCTCAAGCCGTTCGATGGCGTGCCGATGATCGTGCGTTCGATTCGCACGGCGCTGGAGTCAGGGCTGTTCGACGCCGTGGTGGTCAGCACCGACGATGATGAAATTGCCGACGTCGCGCGGGCAAATGGCGCCGAGGTGCCGTTCATGCGACCGGTCGATCTTGCCGATGATTTCACCGGCACCGCTGCGGTGATCGTGCATGCCTTGCAGCAATTGCCGACGTTCGATTACGCCTGTTGTGTATACGCGACTGCACCGTTGTTACAGGCGCGTTATCTGCGTCAGGGTCTGGATTTGCTCAAGCAGCATCCGCACAAGTCTTTTGCCTTTTCGGTGTGCGGCTTCGGCTTCCCGGTGCAGCGCGCACTGACCCTCGACGAGGAGGGCGCGTTGACGTCTTTGTACCCCGAATTTCGTACGACCCGTTCGCAGGATCTGCCCGAAGCGTTTCAGGACGCCGGGCAGTTTTACTGGGGCCGCAGCGAAGCCTGGTTGCGTGGCGAGACGCTGTTCTCGCCAGCCAGCCTGCCGGTGATCCTGCCGCGTCATCTGGTCCAGGACATCGACACGCCCGAGGACTGGCAACGCGCCGAATACCTGTACGCCGCGCTCAAGGCCGGCGGAGAACTGCAATGAGAGTGCTGATTCGCGCCGACGCCTCGCCGACCATCGGCAGCGGCCATATCGCCCGCTGCCTGACACTGGCGCGAGTGTTGCGCAGGCAGGGCAGTCATGTTGCGTTTGCCTGTCGGCGTTTGCCGGGGCATCGACTCGAAGCCTTGAATGCCGAAGGCTTCGAGACCTTAGCGCTGCCCGAGCGCTATCGCGATGAAGACCCGCTGCAGGCCATCGAATCGATGTTGCCGTGGCAGTTCGATATTGATGCACTGGGCCTGCTGCTGGACGGGCAGGCACCGTTCGACTGGATCATCGTCGACCATTATGGCCTTGATCATCACTGGCAAACCGCTGCCCGGCGCTGGGCGCACCGAATCGCCGCCGTGGATGATCTGGCCACGCGGCGCTACAGCGTCGATCTGTTGCTCAATCAGAACCTCTCTGGCTTGAGTGAAAACTACGCGCCGCTGCTGCCGCCAGGCTGTCGCACCTTGCTCGGCCCGCGCTACGCCATGCTGCGTGAAGAATTCAACTGCGAGGCCATCGAGATCAGACCGAAGGCGCGCCGGGTGCTGGTGAATTTCGGCGGGTTCGACGCGGCGATGCAGACGCATCGCGCGATGCTCGCCCTCGCTGATTTCACTCAATTGCAGGTGGATTTCGTCGCTGGCGCCGACAACCCGGCATGGACGCAGATGCAGGCGTTGGCCGAGATGCGGCCGAACTGGCGCCTGCACAGTTTCGTCAGCGATTTTCATCAGCGCATGACTGAAGCGGATCTGTTTATCGGCGCCGGCGGTGGCACCAGTTGGGAACGCGCGGCGCTGGGTTTGCCGACGATCTGCATCGCCGTGGCGAACAATCAGCAGGCCAACGGCGAAGTCATGGCCGCCGCCGGCGCGCATGTATTCATGGGCGCCCGCGAGCAGGTCAGCGTCGAGCAGCTGCGCGATGCGGTTGGCTTTGTCGTGGACAATTATTTTCTGCGCCAGAGCCTCGCCGAGCGTTCGCGGCAACTGGTCGACGGCCGTGGTGCCGAGCGCGTGGCGGCGGCGCTGGCCGGTGCGGTGCTCAAGCTGCGCCCGGCGACGCTGGACGATGCGCAGTTGCTTTTCGATGGGCGCAATGCCGAAGCAGTGCGGCGCTGGTCGCTGGAAACCGGCGTGATCGATTGGGCGCAGCATCTGAACTGGCTGACAGCGACCCTGCGCAATCCGCAACGGCTGCTGTTGATCGCCGCGGCGGATGACGGCCCGGTCGGGGTGCTGCGCTACGACTTGCGCGGGTTCGAAGCCGAAGTGTCGATCTATCTGCTGGAGGGGCGTTTCGGCCTCGGTTGGGGCAGGGCAGTGCTCAGCCGTGGCGAGGCGTTTGTTGCTGCGCACTGGCCGCAATTAACACGCATCACTGCGCGGGTCATGCCCGCCAACCAGTCCTCATTGAAAGTCTTTCGCGACGCCGGGTTCACTCAAGAGACCTGCGCGTTCAGCCGTGTTCTGAAGGATCACCCGCATGTCTAGTTTCAAGATTGGTCACCACAGCATCGGTGCCGATGCGCCGCCGTTCATCATTGCCGAGATGAGCGGCAACCATAACCAGTCCCTCGACGTCGCTCTGCAAATCGTCGAGGCGGCGGCCATGGCCGGGGCGCATGCCTTGAAGCTGCAAACCTACACCGCCGAGACCATGACCCTGGATTTGGCCGAGGGTGAATTCTTCATCAAGGATCCGGGCAGTCTGTGGGCCGGCACGTCGCTCTACGATCTCTACGAAAAAGCCCACACACCGTGGGAATGGCACGCGCCGATTTTTGCTCGGGCCAAGGAACTGGGGATGCTCGCCTTCTCGACGCCGTTCGATGACAGCGCGGTGGATTTTCTCGAAAGCCTCGAGGTGCCGGCGTACAAGATCGCCAGTTTCGAAAACACCGATCTGCCGCTGATCCGTCGAGTGGCAGCGACCGGTAAACCGCTGATCATCTCCACCGGCATGGCCAGCATCGCCGAACTGGATGAAACCGTGCGTGCCGCACGCGAGGCCGGGTGCAAGGATCTGGTCTTGCTCAAGTGCACCAGCACTTATCCAGCGACGCCACTCAACAGCAACGTGCGCACGATTCCGCATCTGCGCGAGCTGTTTGGTTGCGAGGTCGGTCTGTCGGATCATTCAATGGGCGTTGGCGTGTCGGTGGCGGCGGTGGCGCTGGGCGCGACGGTGGTGGAAAAGCATTTCACCCTCGACCGTTCGGCCGGTGGCGTCGACGCGAGTTTTTCCCTGGAACCGGCGGAGCTGGCCAGTCTGGTGGTCGAGACCGAGCGTGCCTGGCAGGCGCTGGGGCGTGTTCAGTACGGGCCGACCGAGGCCGAGCGCAAGTCGCTGGTTTATCGTCGCTCGCTGTATGTCACCGCTGACATGGCCGCCGGTGAAGCCTTTACCGGGGACAATCTGCGCGCCATCCGTCCCGGCCTCGGTCTGCCGCCCAAGCACACCGATGCCGTCCTCGGACGCCGCGCGCGCACCGCAATCAAGCGTGGCACGCCGTTGGATTGGTCGCTGGTCGAATAGGCCAATCTGCCATCGATTCGGCAAAATAGCGTGACCTGCGAGTCATAACGCGCATCTTCACTGTATTGTATTGACCGGGGAGATGGCGCCTGGCCCGTTTTGCGGTTCCAGTGATAGCCCTTTGCGCTTCCCGTGGCTGCCCGTTGTGGCGGCCGTTTTCTGTTTGTCGGCGCCCCTCGAATCCTTGCGAGCGGTGGTTTTGGGCTGTTTTTTATTGGGAAGCCGTAATGATTGGCATAAAAAGCATTGCGAGCTACGTTCCTGTAGCCGGCGTGGACAATTACGCACAAGGTGCAAAATTCGAAAAGGATGAAGAGTTCATCCTTGGCAAGATCGGCTCGGCGTTCCTGCCGCGCAAAGACGCTGAGCAGGAAACCTCCGATCTGTGCGTGGAAGCGGCCAATGCGCTGTTTGCCAGCAACCCGGAACTGAAGCGTGAATCGATCGATGCACTGATTGTCGTCACCCAGAACGGTGACGAGGAAGGCTTGCCGCACACTGCGGCAATCGTCCAGGACAAACTCGGCCTGCCGACCAATGTCGCAGCGTTCGACATTTCTCTGGGCTGCTCCGGTTACGTCTACGGCATCTACGCGATCAAGGGCTTCATGGAAGCCGCCGGCCTGAAGAATGGCCTGCTGATCACTGCTGACCCGTATTCGAAAATCGTTGACCCGGAAGACCGTAACACCACCATGCTGTTCGGCGATGCCGCCACCGCTACGTGGATGGGCGAAAACCCGACCTGGGCGCTGGGCAAGGCCAAGTTCGGCACCGACGGATCCGGCGCACCGCACTTGAAAGTCAGCAACGGCGTGTTCTTCATGAACGGTCGTCAGGTGTTCAACTTCGCTCTGCTGAAAGTCCCGGCGCACTTGCACGAGTTGCTCGACGATTCCAACCTCAAGGCCGATGACATCGACGCATTCTGCATTCACCAGGGCAGCGCGGCGATCGTCGACGCCGTGGCGCGACGCTTCGAAGGCGAGCCGGAGAAATTCATCAAGGACATGGTCGAGACCGGCAATACCGTGTCGTCGAGCATTCCGCTGCTGCTGGAAAAACACGTGCTCGATTCCGACTGGCAGCGCGTTGCGCTGAGCGGTTTCGGCGTCGGCCTGTCATGGGGCTCGGCGATCATCTATCGTCCGTAAGCCCGAGCAAAAAGCACTGATACAAAAATAGCGTTCAAGGTTAACCTTGAACGCTATTTTTTTGCCCGAGAAGGAGCGCGAGGCGCCATGAGCGAGTTTTTCCAAGCCAATGCCGAGGTGTTGCAACGGCGCTGGCCGGCGCTGTTCGAGCGATTGATGGCCGAAGACAGCGCGTCCGTACAGGCCGAACTCGTGCAAGGGCTGGGCTCGACGCTGAGCGTTGAGGGCATTCAGTTGACCAGCCGCCATGACCGTCTGCACGAGGCGCAGATCCAGGCGGCGAGCCTGCCGGAAAAACCGCATCTGCACGTCTATGGCACTGGCCTGGGCGACTTGCCCGTTGTGCTGCTTAAGCGCGCGGGGCTGGAGCGTCTGTACGTGCACATTCTCAACGGCGCGCTGTTCGCGCTGGTGCTGCAACTGCTCGATCAGCGCCAGTGGCTGGAGGATCCTCGGGTCGAACTGTTTTACGCCGGTGATCACCCGGACTTTTTCACGCCGTTTTTTGCCCTGCCGGCCGAGATGCTATTGGCCGACGACTTCAATGCGAAGATTCGCGACCGGCTGATCAATGAAGTACACCTGACGTTCAACAATCGCGATTTCGATCCGCAGTCACCGGAAATCCGGCAGCGCTTGCAGCAATGCCTGCCGGTGTTGCTTGGCGATGCCGATGTGGCGCAATTATTCGGCAGTTGCGCTGGGCGGGAAGTCTATGTGATCGCCACCGGGCCGACGCTTGAACAGCATTTCGAGCGTCTGGCGGCGATCCGTCAGCGTACCGAGCGGCCGTTGTTCATCTGCGTTGATACAGCCTATCGGCCGTTGCGTGAACACGGCATCGTGCCTGACGTGGTGGTAAGTATTGATCAGCGCATCGGCTTTCGGCATCTGCCCTTCGAGACGTCTGACGGCATTACGCTGGTGTACCTGCCGATGAGCGACCCGCAGGTATTGAAGGCATGGAAGGGCAAGCGCTATGGCGGCTACTCGGCCAGCCCGATCTACAGCGACCTGCGAGAACAGTATCCACGCGGTGAGCTGCACGTCGGCGGCAGCGTGATTCATCCGGCGGTGGATCTCGCAGTGAAAATGGGCGCCGGGCAAATCACCCTGTTTGGTGCTGATTTCGCCTTCCCGATGAACAAGACCCACGCGGGTTGGGGCGACGGCGATCTGGGCCCGCCGCTGGCCCAGGCGCGGCACTGGGTGCGCGATGGTCACGGTCAGCGCGTCAGCACGCAGCTGAATTTTCGCGGCTATCTGTGTGTGCTCGAGCGTTATATCGCCGCGCATCCGCAGGTCGAATTTCTCAACAGCAGTCGCGCCGGTGCGCTGATCGCCGGTACCGCATTCAATCCGGAGTTCGTGCAATGAGTGCGCTGAGTCAGAGTCAGGATCAGTGTCGCCGATGCGCGGCGTTGTTTCGCCTGGGGCGTGACGTCGAGGCGGCGCTGACCATGGTCGATGTGTTCGAACAGGCCCAGCAATGTCTGGCGTCTGCCTCAGTGGATATCCAGCAGGCGTGGGCACAGGTGCTCACGCAAATGCTCGATTGTCAGGAGCGCCAGGACTGGTTGGGCCTGGCTGACTATATGGAATACGAACTGGTTGAATTGCTGGAAAGTGTCCGGCGCTGAACCGCTGCGCAGCACTGGCCCGCGGCTTCGCGTTACAGGCGGTTTTATGGCGTCATTTTTTCGCGCTGGATGTGCTGCTAAGTCTTTGTTTTCTCGGGGGTGGCGTGGTGATGGCAAAATTTTTTCAAAAAGCCCTCAAGCAACCTGCAAACCCGACGATAACTATTACGAAGGTTCTCTAGGCCATACCCGGCGGTTGCCAGGGCCGGAAGCCGCAGTACCCAACCAACGAGGAATTCGTCATGGCTTTAACAGTAAACACCAACACCACATCGTTGAACGTTCAGAAAAACCTGAACCGCGCTTCCGACGCTCTGTCCACTTCGATGCAGCGCCTGTCTTCCGGCCTGAAAATCAACAGCGCCAAAGACGACGCCGCTGGCCTGCAGATCTCCAACCGTATGTCTTCGCAGATCCGCGGTAACACCCAGGCCATCCAGAACGCCAACGACGGTATCTCCGTTGCCCAGACCGCTGAAGGCGCTCTGCAAGCTACTACCGACATCCTGCAGCGTATGCGTGAACTGGCTGTTAAAGCCCGTAACGGCACCAACGGTACTGCTGACCAGACCGCTACCAACTCTGAATTCGCTCAGATGTCGGACGAGATCACCCGTATCTCCGCTTCGACCAACCTGAACGGCAAGAACCTGCTGGACGGTTCGGCTGGTACTGTGACCCTGCAAGTTGGCGCAAACACCGGTTCGGCCAACCACATCGACCTGGTACTGAGCTCCAAGTTCGACGCCGTCAGCCTGTCGGTTGGTAGCGGCACTCTGTCCCTGACTGGCGCTACCGTTACTGGTGCTGCTCAGAACATCGACAGCGCGATCACTGCAATCGACGCGGCAATCGCTGCAATCGGTGCAACTCGTGCCAGCCTCGGTGCTTCGCAGAACCGTCTGACCAGCACCATCTCCAACCTGCAGAACATCACTGAAAACACCACCGCTGCCCAGGGTCGTGTACAGGACACCGACTTCGCCGCAGAAACTGCTAACCTGACCAAGCAGCAAACTCTGCAGCAAGCTTCCACTTCGGTTCTGGCCCAGGCCAACCAACTGCCTTCCGCTGTACTGAAACTGCTTCAGTAATTCGGAACAAGTTTGAGCGGGGGAGTGCGCTGGTCGTGCTCTCTCGCTTTTTTACGTTAAGAGGTGATGGGCATGGACATGAGCGTAAAGCTTAACGTGTCTTATCCGGCTCCCAAACCAGTGCCACCGGTTGCTGACAAACCGTCAGAGCTGCCTAAAGTCCAAAAGACTGAAGCACCGGTCGCTGTCAAGGATCAGGATTCGGACAGCGCCAAGTTGAAACTGGCGGTGCAAGAGATCGAAAAGTTCGTCCAGTCGATCAAGCGTAATCTGGAGTTCTCGATTGACGAGCATTCCGGCAAAGTCATCGTCAAGGTGATCGCAAGCGAGACAGGTGAAGTGGTTCGACAGATTCCCTCCGCCGAAGCCCTCAAGCTGGCTGACAGCCTCGCCAACGCAAGTCATGTGTTGTTCGACGCCAAAGTCTGATAAATGGCATGAATAGTGTTTGTTCGTTCTCAGGACGCGGGTAACGGTCAAAAGAATGGCAACAATCTGAAGGGAGATGCACATGGCAAGTCCAATTCTACCGGGTTCCGGACTGGGTTCCGGCCTGGACATCGGCGCGATCGTGACCGCGCTGGTCAACGCCGACAAGTCTGCCAAGCAGACACAGATCGATACGCAGACCAAAACCAACTCGCTGAAGATCTCCGGCGTTGGTTCGCTGAAGAGCGCCCTGGCTGCCTTTCAAAAATCGATGGCTGACCTGAACAAGGCATCGAGCCCGGCTTTCGCCGGTTACACCGCTACTTCCAACTCTCCGACGATTCTCGGTGCAACCTCCGACAGCACTGCTGTTCCGGGCACTTACAACGTGGTCGTGAAGAACCTGGCCACCGGCTCGAAAGTAGCCAGTGCCGCCTTTGCCGGCGGTGCCGCCAGTGCCATTCCGAGTGGTACTCTGAAAATCAGTCAGAATGGCATTGATTACAATGTCGCGATTCCGGCCAATGCCACTTTGCAAAGTACCCGTGACGCGATCAACACCGCGCAGGCCAGCAACGGTATTTCCGCCAACATCGTGACCGACAGTTCCGGTGCGTCGCGCCTGGTGCTGAGCTCCAGCAAGACTGGCGCGGGCATGGACCTGAGCGTCAGCGGCATCGCCGGCCTCGAAATCGACGGCTCGCAGAAAATGGGTGACAACCCGGCGGCCGGCGCATCCGGTACGGTTGGCGAACTGGCCAGCGACGCGACGATTACCATCGATGGGCTGCCTGTTACCAGCAAGACCAACACGGTAACCGGCGCTATCAGCGGTATGACGCTGAACCTGACCGCCGTCAGCCCGGGCGCTCCCGGGGCGCAAACCGCGGCGGTTGTGACTGTGGCGACCAACACCGCAGGCATCCAGACGTCGCTGCAGACGTTCGTCGACTCCTACAACACGTTGAAGAAAACCATCGACGCGCTGTCCAAGGCGACCCCGGACGCGGATGGCAACCTCACCGTTTCCGCTGCGTTCACCGGTGACTCGCTGCCACGCTCGTTGATGGCCGATATCCGTGAACAGCTGACCGAGACCGGTGCAGGCGGCCAGTTGGCGGTGCTGTCGCAGTTGGGTGTCATGACCGACAGCAAGACCGGTTTGCTGGCGCTTGATGCTTCGGTCTTCAACAAGCGTATGGAAACCCCCGGCATGGCCGGTCAGGTTCAGCAGATGTTCACCGGTACCGATTCCAAGAACGGTCTGTTGGCGCGCATGAGCGCTTCGGTGGACCCTTATGTGAAAACCGGCGGGTTGCTCGACCAGCGCAGCTCGAACCTGACCAATCTGGCTTCGAGCCTGCAAAAGCAGCAGACGGCACTGGACTTGCGCGTTGCCAACCTGACGTCGACATTGACGGCCAAGTACAACGCCATGGACTTGCTGGTAGGGCAGATGAAGGCCACGGCGAGCAGCATCACGTCGTTCTTCAGCTCGCTTAACGCTCAGCAGTCCGCGAAGTAACAGTCAGTAACGACAAAAACCCGGCTACGCTTTATCGGCGTGCGCCGGGTTTTTGTCTTTTGATCTAAAGTTTTCGGACCGGTTGGCGATACACTGGTTATACGAGTCAACGTGGCAATGAGGTAGAACATGAACCCGATGTTAGCCCTTCGGCAGTACCAGAAAGTCGGCGCCCATGCGCAGACGTCCGAAGCGAGCCCGCACCGCCTGGTGCAAATGTTGATGGAAGGTGGTCTGGCCCGGATTGCGCAGGCCAAGGGCGCCATCGAGCGCAAGGACATTCCCGGCAAGTGCACGGCGATCAGCAAGGCCATCGGCATTGTCAGTGGCCTGCGTGAAGGTCTCGATCTTGAAAACAATGCAGAGGCACTGGCCGATCTGGATGGCCTGTATATCTACATGATGAAGCGCCTCGCCGAGGCCAACATCAGCAGTGATCCGCGTGTCCTCGATGAAGTGGCCGGCCTGCTGACAACGGTAAAAGAAGGCTGGGACGCCATCGCGCCTGTGCCGGCTCCGCAGTTCTGAAGGAGAGCACCATGAGTCTTGTATTGCAGCGAATTGCCGATACCCGCGAAGCGTTGGTCGGAGCATTGGCCGAACGAAACTGGGAAGCCATTGGTGAGTTGGATCTGGCTTGCCGTTCCTGCATGGAAGACGTCATGGCGGAAGCTTCGCTGGACGAAGTTGCGCTGCGCGACAACCTTGAGGAGCTGCTATTCGTCTACAAGGAGCTTCTTGAGGTGGCAATGGGCGAGCGGCAGGCGATAGCCAACGAGATGTCGCAGATCACCCAAGCGCAAAAGGCTGCAAAGGTTTACCATCTGTTTGGTTGATTAACCGTCAGTTGAACCAGAGATGTGCGCCATAAATTTGACTGTGCACGGTTTTTTGACTTAACTAGTGGCTATTATCAGGTTTAGGGCGTCTACAGGCACAAGGTGTCCTGCAAGCGTCTCGCTTGCCCCATTTTTCGGGCATTGAGTTGACTAGGGAAGTTGCTATTGCATGTGGCGTGAAACCAAAATTCTGCTGATCGATGACGATAGCGTCCGCCGCCGCGACCTGGCGGTGATTCTGAATTTTCTTGGCGAAGAAAATTTACCCTGCGGCAGCCATGACTGGCAGCAGGCTGTCGGCTCTTTGTCGTCTAGTCGTGAGGTCATTTGCGTACTGATCGGGACGGTTAATGCTCCTGGCGCGCTTTTGGGCTTGCTAAAGACACTCGCAACCTGGGATGAGTTCCTTCCGGTTTTGTTAATGGGCGATAATTCTTCCGTTGACCTGCCTGAAGACCAGCGTCGCCGGGTGCTGTCGACCCTGGAAATGCCGCCCAGCTACAGCAAATTGCTCGATTCGCTGCACCGCGCCCAGGTCTATCGCGAAATGTACGACCAGGCTCGCGAGCGCGGCCGTCATCGCGAACCCAATCTGTTCCGCAGCCTCGTCGGCACCAGCCGTGCGATTCAGCACGTGCGGCAGATGATGCAGCAGGTTGCCGACACCGACGCCAGCGTGCTGATCCTTGGCGAGTCCGGCACCGGCAAGGAAGTGGTCGCGCGCAACCTGCATTATCACTCCAAGCGCCGCGACGCGCCGTTCGTGCCGGTCAATTGCGGAGCTATTCCGGCCGAGTTGCTGGAAAGCGAACTGTTCGGCCACGAGAAGGGCGCCTTCACTGGCGCGATCACCAGCCGTGCAGGGCGCTTTGAGCTGGCCAACGGCGGCACGCTGTTCCTCGATGAAATCGGCGACATGCCGCTGCCGATGCAGGTCAAGCTGCTGCGCGTGTTGCAAGAGCGCACCTTCGAACGCGTGGGCAGCAACAAGACCCAGAGCGTCGACGTGCGCATCATTGCCGCAACGCACAAGAATCTCGAAAGCATGATCGAGATCGGCTCGTTCCGCGAAGACCTCTACTATCGCCTGAACGTGTTCCCGATCGAGATGGCGCCGCTGCGGGAGCGCGTCGAAGACATCCCGTTGTTGATGAACGAACTGATCTCGCGCATGGAGCACGAGAAGCGCGGTTCGATCCGTTTCAACTCGGCGGCGATCATGTCGCTGTGCCGTCACGGCTGGCCGGGCAACGTCCGCGAGCTCGCCAACCTGGTCGAGCGCATGGCGATCATGCACCCGTACGGGGTGATCGGCGTGGTCGAGTTGCCGAAGAAATTCCGCTATGTCGACGACGAAGACGAGCAGATGGTCGACAGCCTGCGCAGCGATCTGGAAGAGCGCGTGGCCATCAACGGCCATACGCCTGACTTCAGCGCCAGTGCACTGCTGCCGCCGGAAGGCCTCGACCTCAAGGACTACCTCGGTGGTCTGGAGCAGGGCCTGATTCAGCAAGCGCTGGACGATGCCAATGGCATTGTTGCTCGTGCCGCTGAGCGTCTGCGCATCCGTCGCACCACCCTGGTCGAGAAGATGCGCAAGTACGGCATGAGCCGGGCCGGAGGAGACGAACAGGCGGATGATTGACGCCTGTTTTTCAAGCGCTTCATTTATAAGCGGTTTTTTTTAGGCACGGGTATTGCTATAGCCCTCGCAACGTTCCGTTTCACTGACGGTCAGCCAAGCGAGAGAGCCCAATGCCCCAAGCCGCCCAGATCTCTTCTGCCTCCAATATCGTGGGGCAACCCTCGTCCGTAGAGCAGGCAAGTCGTCAGGGACTTGAGCAGGCCTTCCAGCTGTTCAACCAGATGTCGAGCCAGCTGACCGACTCCTACAGCCTGCTCGAAGCGCGGGTCACCGAACTCAAGGGTGAACTGGCGGTTGTCAGCGCCCAGCGCATGCAGGAACTGGCGGAAAAAGAACGCCTGGCCAATCGCCTGCAAAACCTCCTCGACTTGTTGCCCGGCGGCGTCATCGTCATTGACGGTCACGGCCTGGTACGCGAAGCCAATCCGGCCGCCATCGACTTGCTCGGCTCGCCTCTAGAGGGCGAGCTCTGGCGCCATGTGATCGCACGCTGCTTCGCTCCCCGTGAAGACGACGGTCACGAAATCTCCTTGAAAAACGGTCGACGCCTGTCGATTTCCACCCGCTCGCTGGATGCCGAGCCGGGGCAGTTGGTGCTGCTCAACGACTTGACGGAAACCCGTCATCTGCAAGATCAACTGGCACGGCACGAGCGCTTGTCTTCGCTGGGGCGCATGGTCGCGTCGCTGGCGCATCAGATTCGCACGCCGTTGTCCGCCGCTTTGCTTTACGCCAGTCATTTGACTGAACAGCAACTGCCAGTGGAAACCCAGCAGCGTTTTGCCGGACGCCTGAAAGAGCGTCTGCACGAACTGGAACATCAAGTCCGCGACATGCTGGTGTTCGCCCGTGGCGAGCTGCCGCTGACCGACCGCCTCACGCCCAGTGCCTTGATGCAATCGCTGCAGGCAGCGGCGCTGACCCACGTGCAGGACTTGCCAATCCGCTGGCAGTGCGACAGCCATGCCGGTGAGCTGCTGTGCAACCGCGACACACTGGTCGGGGCATTACTGAATCTGATTGAAAACGCCATTCAGGCCAGCGCCGGCGAAGCGCGCCTGAAAGTGCATTGCTACACCAGAGGCAACACCCTGCATCTGTGTGTCAGCGACAGCGGCAGCGGCATTGAGCCGACAGTTTTGGCGCGCCTCGGCGAGCCTTTTTTTACTACCAAAGTCACCGGTACCGGCCTCGGCCTGACCGTGGTCAAAGCGGTAGCCCGTGCGCATCAGGGAGAATTGACCCTGCGTTCGCGAGTCGGGCGCGGCACCTGCGCGCAGGTCAGCCTGCCACTGTTTTCCGCTGCACAGGGAGTTGAATAAACGTCATGGGCATCAAGGTGTTGCTGGTCGAGGATGACCGTTCGTTGCGCGAAGCGCTGGCCGATACGCTGCTGCTCGCCGGCCACGACTATCACGCCGTCGGCAGCGCCGAAGAAGCACTGACGGCGGTCGCGCAGCAAGCCTTCAGCCTGGTGGTCAGCGACGTCAATATGCCAGGCATGGACGGCCACCAATTGCTCGCATTGCTGCGCGCGCGCCAGCCGCAATTGCCGGTGCTGCTGATGACCGCCCACGGCGCCGTCGAGCGTGCGGTCGATGCGATGCGCCAAGGTGCGGCGGATTATCTGGTCAAGCCGTTCGAACCCAAAGCGCTGCTCGATCTGGTGGCGCGACATGCGCTGGGCAGCATTGACGCTGGCGAAGCGGACGGTCCGGTCGCTGTTGAACCGGCCAGTGCGCAGTTGCTTGAGTTGGCCGCACGGGTCGCACGCAGTGACTCGACTGTGTTGATCTCCGGCGAGTCCGGCACCGGTAAAGAAGTGCTGGCGCGCTATATCCACCAGCAATCGCGGCGGGCGAGCCAGCCGTTTATCGCAATCAACTGCGCGGCGATCCCTGACAACATGCTCGAAGCGACGCTGTTCGGTCATGAGAAGGGTTCGTTCACCGGCGCTATCGCCTCACAGGCCGGCAAGTTCGAGCAGGCGGACGGTGGCACCATTCTGCTCGACGAAATTTCCGAAATGCCCTTGGGCCTGCAAGCCAAGCTCCTGCGCGTTTTGCAAGAACGTGAAGTGGAGCGAGTAGGTGCGCGCAAGCCGATCAGCCTGGACATTCGCGTGGTCGCCACGACCAACCGTGATCTGGCCGGCGAAGTGGCGGCGGGGCGTTTTCGCGAAGATCTGTTTTACCGCTTGTCGGTTTTCCCTCTGGCCTGGCGTCCACTTCGCGAACGCACTGCCGATATCCTGCCGCTGGCGGAAAAGTTGTTGGCCAAACACGTCAATAAAATGAAGCACGCCGCAGCGAAGCTATCACCCGAAGCGCAAGCCTGCCTGACCGCGTACCCGTGGCCGGGCAATGTGCGTGAACTGGACAACGCCATTCAGCGTGCGTTGATTCTGCAGCAGGGCGGCTTGATCCAGCCGCAGGATTTTTGTCTGAACGGTGCGGTGACTTTTGCGCCATTGGCGGTCGCTGCGCCAGCAATCCGCGAGGTGGAAATCGAGGCGGATTCTTCTGGCGCGCTGGGCGATGACCTGCGCCGCCGGGAGTTTCAGATGATCATCGACACCCTGCGCGCCGAGCGTGGCCGGCGCAAGGAAGCTGCCGAAAAGCTCGGCATCAGCCCGCGGACTCTGCGCTACAAACTGGCGCAAATGCGCGACGCCGGGATGGACGTCGAAGGCTATCTGTTCGCCACCTGATCGATGCTGCAAAACAGTCCAGATGCTTTTCTCAGAAGGGTGCCCATGAGCTGGCACCCTTGTTGCTAATACCTGTGTACCCGCCGAGTGAGTGTCAAAAAATTGCGGGCCGCCCAAGAGAGTAGACCATGAGCCAAGGTATTGAATTTAATCGGTTGATGATGGACATGCAGGCCATGAAAGTGGATGCCATGTCTGCGCGTAAATCGACTGCCGCTGTCCCTGAAATCGCGGGCAGCAGCTTTTCCGACATGCTCGGTATGGCGATCAATAAAGTCAGCGATACCCAGCAGGCGTCGACTCAACTGGCCAATGCTTTCGAGATCGGCAAGAGCGGTGTTGACCTGACCGACGTGATGGTCGCGTCGCAAAAAGCCAGCGTGTCGTTCCAGGCTCTGACCCAGGTGCGCAACAAGCTGGTCCAGGCTTACCAAGACATCATGCAGATGCCGGTTTAAGGGCGAAATAAGTCATGGCAGAAGCAGTCGCTGATAACGTTCCGGCCAAGGCCACCCCGATCGACGGCAAACCGCCGCTGTTCGGCCTGTCCTTTCTGGAAAACCTTTCCCAGATGACCGTGCTGCGTCAGGTCGGCCTGTTGGTCGGTCTGGCTGCGAGCGTGGCGATTGGCTTTGCCGTGGTGCTGTGGTCGCAGCAGCCGGATTACCGTCCGCTGTACGGCAGCCTTGCCGGCATGGACGCCAAGCAGGTCATGGAAACCCTGGCCGCCGCTGACATCCCTTACAACGTAGAACCCAATTCCGGTGCCTTGCTGGTCAAGGCTGATGATCTGTCCCGTGCGCGGATGAAACTCGCTGCCGCTGGTGTCACTCCCAGCGACGGCAACATCGGTTTCGAAATCCTCGACAAGGAACAGGGTCTGGGCACCAGCCAATTCATGGAAGCGACCCGTTATCGTCGCGGCCTCGAAGGCGAACTGGCGCGGACCATCTCCAGCCTGAACAACGTCAAGGGTGCCCGCGTGCACCTGGCGATTCCGAAGAGTTCGGTGTTCGTTCGTGACGAGCGCAAGCCGAGCGCTTCGGTACTGGTCGAGCTGTACAGCGGGCGTTCGCTGGAGCCGGGTCAGGTGGTGGCGATCATCAACCTGGTGGCGACTTCCGTGCCCGAGTTGAGCAAATCGCAGATCACCGTCGTCGATCAGAAGGGCAACCTGCTCTCCGATCAGGCGGAGAACTCCGAAATGACCATGGCCGGCAAGCAGTTCGATTACAGCCGCCGCATGGAAAGCATGCTCACCCAGCGCGTGCACAACATTCTGCAACCGGTACTGGGCAACGATCGCTACAAGGCTGAAGTTTCGGCCGACGTCGATTTCAGTGCCGTCGAATCGACCGCCGAGCAGTTCAACCCGGACCAACCGGCGTTGCGCAGCGAGCAGTCGGTCAACGAACAACGCACCGCCAGTAATGGTCCGCAAGGTGTGCCGGGTGCCCTGAGCAACCAGCCACCGGCGCCTGCCTCGGCGCCGCAGACCACCGGTGGCACCGCCGCACCGGCCGGGATGATCCAGCCGGGTCAGCCACTGGTTGACGCCAACGGTCAGCAGATCATGGATCCGGCCACCGGCCAGCCGATGCTCGCGCCGTACCCGGCGGACAAGCGTCAACAATCGACCAAGAACTTCGAGCTCGACCGTTCGATCAGCCACACCAAGCAGCAGCAGGGCCGTCTCAATCGCCTGTCGGTGTCGGTGGTGGTCGATGATCAGGTCAAGATCAACCCGGCCAACGGTGAAACCAGCCGTGCGCCGTGGAGCGCCGACGAATTGGCGCGCTTCACCCGTCTGGTGCAGGACGCCGTCGGTTTCGACGCCAGCCGTGGCGACAGCGTCAGCGTGATCAACATGCCGTTCTCCGCCGAGCGCGGCGAAGTGATTGCCGATATTCCGTTCTACTCCCAGCCATGGTTCTGGGACATCGTCAAACAAGTGCTGGGTGTGCTGTTCATCCTCGTACTGGTGTTTGGTGTGCTGCGTCCGGTGCTCAACAACATCACCGGCGGTGGAAAAGGCAAGGAGCTGGCCGGTCTGGGCAGCGACGTGGAACTCGGTGGCATGGGCGGCCTGGACGGCGAACTGGCCAACGACCGCGTGAGCCTCGGTGGTCCGCAGAGCATTCTGTTGCCGAGCCCGAGCGAGGGTTATGACGCGCAGCTGAATGCAATCAAGAGTCTGGTAGCTGAAGACCCGGGGCGCGTGGCTCAGGTCGTAAAAGAGTGGATTAACGCAGATGAGTGATAACCGAGCCGCCGCCGTCAAACTGACCAAGGTCGACAAAGCCGCGATTCTGCTGCTGTCCCTGGGTTCGACCGATGCTGCGCAAGTGCTGCGCCACATGGGCCCCAAAGAGGTTCAGCGCGTCGGCGTGGCCATGGCGCAGATGGGCAACGTCCATCGCGAGCAGGTCGAGCAGGTGATGAGCGAGTTCGTCGACATCGTCGGCGATCAGACCAGCCTCGGCGTCGGTTCCGACGACTACGTGCGCAAGATGCTCACCCAGGCCCTGGGCGAAGACAAGGCCAACGGCCTGATCGACCGCATCCTGCTCGGTGGCAACACCAGCGGCCTCGACAGCCTGAAATGGATGGAGCCGCGCGCAGTCGCCGACGTCATCCGTTACGAACACCCGCAGATCCAGGCAATCGTGGTCGCGTACCTCGACCCGGATCAGGCCGGTGAAGTGCTCGGCAACTTCGACCACAAAGTGCGTCTGGACATCATTCTGCGCGTTTCGTCGTTGAATACCGTGCAACCGGCCGCCTTGAAAGAACTCAACCAGATTCTCGAGAAGCAGTTCTCCGGCAACTCGAACGCCTCGCGCACCACCCTGGGTGGCATCAAGCGAGCGGCCGACATCATGAACTTCCTCGACAGCTCGATCGAAGGCCAGCTCATGGACTCGATCCGCGAAGTCGACGAAGACCTGTCCGGTCAGATCGAAGACCTCATGTTCGTCTTCAACAACCTCGCCGACGTCGACGACCGTGGCATCCAGGCGCTGTTGCGCGAAGTCTCTTCCGATGTGCTGGTACTGGCCCTCAAGGGTTCGGACGAAGGCGTCAAGGAAAAGATCTTCAAGAACATGTCCAAGCGTGCCGCCGAACTATTGCGCGACGACCTCGAGGCCAAAGGCCCGGTGCGCGTCAGCGACGTCGAAACCGCGCAGAAGGAAATCCTCACTATTGCCCGTCGTATGGCCGAGGCCGGCGAGATTGTGCTCGGTGGCAAGGGCGGCGAGGAAATGATCTAAGCCCATGGATAAGCCTGACGAGTCTGTGACGGATCTGATCCGCGCCCGCGATGTTCGTGGTTTCGAATCCTGGGCGCTGCCCAGCTTCGATCCGCCGAAACCGGAACCCGAGCCTGAGCCGGAGCCCGAACCGCCGGAAATGGAAGAAGTGCCGCTGGAAGAAGTCCAGCCACTGACCCTGGAAGAACTCGAAAGCATCCGTCAGGAGGCTTACAACGAGGGCTTTGCCATTGGCGAAAAGGAAGGTTTTCACAGCACCACGCTGAAGGTGCGTCAGGAAGCCGAAACGGCGCTGGCGGCGAAAATCGCCAGCCTTGAGCTGTTGATGGCCAACCTGTTCGAACCGATCGCCGAGCAAGACACTCAGATTGAAAAGTCGCTGGTCGATCTCGTGCAACACATCACCAAACAGGTGATCAAGCGCGAACTGGCCATCGATTCGACGCAGATCGAACACGTCATGCGCGATGCCCTCAAGCTGTTGCCGCTGGGCGTGGAAAACGTGCGCCTGTACGTCAATCCGCAGGATTTCGCCCAGGTCAAAGCCCTGCGCGAACGCCACGAAGAAACCTGGCGCATCGTCGAAGACGAGTCGCTGTTGCCGGGCGGTTGCCGGGTTGAAACCGAGCACAGCCGCATCGACGCCAGCGTCGAATCGCGGGTGACCCAGGTCATGGCCAAGCTGTTCGATCAGTTGCACGAGCAGGCCTTGCATCCGGCGGCGCCTGACTTGAGTCTGGACATTCCCGAAGACACCCCAGCGGCTGTCGACTCTGACGAGCCGCGCGCGGACGCCAGCGATGCGCCTTGAACGCACCAGCTTCGCCAAGCGCCTGAGCACCTACGCCGAGGCCACCGAGATTGCCGGCGCGCCGATCCTTGAAGGTCGGCTGCTGCGCATGGTCGGCCTGACCCTCGAAGCCGAAGGCTTGCGCGCGGCCATGGGCACCCGTTGCATGGTGATCAATGACGACAGCTACCACCCGTCCCAAGTGGAAGCGGAAGTCATGGGTTTTTCCGGCAGCAAAGTCTTTCTGATGCCGGTCGGCAGCGTCGCCGGCATCGCCCCGGGCGCCCGCGTGGTGCCGCTGGCCGATACCGGTCGTTTGCCGATGGGCATGAGCATGCTCGGTCGGGTTCTTGACGGCGCCGGCCGCGCGCTGGACGGCAAGGGCGGCATGAAGGCCGAAGACTGGGTACCGATGGATGGCCCGACAATCAACCCGCTCAACCGTGACCCGATCAGCGTACCGCTCGACGTCGGCATCCGTTGCATCAACGGTTTGCTGACGGTCGGCCGTGGCCAGCGTCTGGGTCTGTTCGCCGGTACCGGTGTCGGTAAATCGGTGCTGCTGGGCATGATGACCCGCTTCACCGAGGCCGACATTATCGTCGTCGGCCTGATTGGTGAGCGTGGTCGCGAAGTTAAAGAGTTCATCGAACACATCCTCGGTGAAGAAGGCCTCAAGCGTTCGGTGGTAGTCGCCTCGCCAGCGGACGACGCGCCACTGATGCGTATGCGCGCGGCGATGTATTGCACGCGCATCGCCGAGTATTTCCGCGACAAGGGCAAGAACGTTCTGCTGCTGATGGACTCGCTGACCCGCTTCGCCCAGGCCCAGCGGGAAATCGCTCTGGCCATCGGTGAGCCGCCAGCAACCAAGGGTTATCCGCCCTCGGTGTTCGCCAAACTGCCGAAACTGGTGGAGCGCGCCGGTAATGCGGAGAAGGGCGGTGGTTCGATCACGGCGTTCTACACCGTGCTTTCCGAAGGCGATGACCAGCAGGACCCGATTGCCGACTCGGCGCGTGGCGTGCTCGACGGCCACATCGTGCTGTCACGACGCCTGGCCGAGGAAGGCCACTATCCGGCGATCGACATCGAAGCCTCGATCAGCCGGGTCATGCCGGCGGTGGTTTCGCCGGATCACATGCAGCGTGCGCAGTACTTCAAGCAGTTGTGGTCGCGCTATCAGCAGAGTCGCGATCTGATCAGCGTCGGCGCCTACGTGGCCGGCGGCGATCGCGAGACCGATCTGGCGATTTCCCTGCAACCGCAACTGGTCAGGTATCAGCGCCAGGGCCTCAACGACAAAATCAATCTGGGTGAAAGCCAGGCCTATCTGGAAACCCTGTTCGCCCCTGCGGCGGGCGGGTAACCGGCCATGGCCGTCAGCCGCGCCGCGCGCCTGGCACCGGTGGTGGACATGGCCGAAAAGGCCGAGAAAGCCGCCGTGCAGCGCCTCGCCTACTTTCAGGGCCAGGTCAAAGTTGCCGAAAGCAAACTGGCCGACCTCAATGCCTTTCGTCTGGATTACTCGCAGCAGTGGATCGTGCGCGGCAGCACCGGCGTGACCGGGCAATGGCTGCTGGGTTTTCAGGGTTTTCTCGCGCAACTCGACACCGCCGTCGACCAGCAACGGCAGAGTCTGGTCTGGCACCAGAACAAGCTCGACAAGGCGCGTGAGGAATGGCAACAGGCGTTTGCCCGCGTCGAGGGTCTGCGCAAACTGGTGCAGCGCTATCGTGATGAAGCGCAACGCCTTGAAGACAAGCGCGAGCAGAAGCTGCTGGATGAACTGTCGCAGCGCTTGCCACGGCGTGATGCTTTTTAAAGATCAAAAGATCGCAGCCTTCGGCAGCTCCTACGGGGAATGCATTTCAAATGTAGAAGCTGCCGAAGGCCGCGATCTTTTGATTTTGCTTGTTTCTTGCCCCAAGGTCAGACAGGTGCTAAACCTTGTACAGGTTCGTCAATGACAAGGAAGCCAGTCAATGTCAGTCGTTACAGAAGTCTCTCAAGATGGGAAAAAACTGACGATTTCGATCGAGGGTCGATTCGATTTCGGTCGGCATCAGGAATTTCGCGAGTCCTATGAGCGACTCAACGAGAAGCCTGAATCCATAGTGGTGGATCTGAAGAAGGCCACTTATCTCGACAGCTCCGCGCTGGGCATGCTGCTTCTGCTGCGTGATCACGCCGGCGGCGACGAGTCGGATATCCGCGTCGTCAACAGCAGTTCCGATGTGAAGAAAATCCTCGCGATTTCCAACTTCGACAAACTCTTCGATATCAGTTGACGCCCATGCAGGCGCAAGAGCCGCTGATCATTCTTATAGCCGAAGACAGCGCCGCCGACCGGCTGCTGCTGTCGACCATCGTCCGCCGTCAGGGTCATCAGGTGCTGACAGCGGCCAACGGTGCCGAAGCGGTTGCAACCTTTGTACGGCAGCAACCGGATCTGGTGTTGATGGACGCGCTGATGCCGGTGTTGGACGGCTTCGAAGCGGCGCGGCAGATCAAGGCACTGGCGGGGGAAGCGCTGGTGCCGATCATCTTCCTCACCTCGCTGACCGAGAGTGAAGCGCTGGCTCGGTGTCTTGAGGCTGGCGGCGACGACTTTCTGGCGAAGCCGTACAACCAAGTGATACTCGCCGCCAAAATCAAGGCGATGGATCGCTTGCGCCGCCTTCAGGCGACTGTCCTGCAGCAGCGCGATCTGATCGCAAAACATCATGACTATCTGCTCAACGAACAACGAGTGGCCAAAGCGGTGTTCGACAAGGTCGCGCATTCCGGTTGCCTGAGTGCGCCGAACATCCGATACCTGCAATCGCCTTACGCGCTGTTCAACGGTGACTTGTTGCTGGCGGCGTACACGCCGGCCGGTGACATGCACATCATGCTCGGCGATTTCACCGGGCATGGTTTGCCGGCGGCGGTCGGGGCGATGCCGTTGGCCGAAGTGTTTTACGGGATGACCGCCAAGGGCTACGGCCTGGCCGAAACCCTGCGCGAGATGAACGCCAAGCTCAAGCGCATCCTGCCGGTGGACATGTTCTGCTGCGCCACGCTGCTCAGTCTGAGTTTCCAGAGCCGTTCGGTGGAGGTGTGGAACGGCGGCATGCCCGACGGTTACTTGCACCGCATGGCCAGTGGCGAACGCGTGCCGTTGCCGGCGCGGCATTTGCCCCTGGGGATTCTCAGCGCGCAAGCCTTCGATGACCGTACGGATGTGTATCCGATGGCCGTCGATGATCGGGTGTTTCTGTTATCGGACGGGGTGATCGATACCTGCGATGCCAATGACCAGTTGTTCGGCGTCGAACGCTTGCAGCAGGTGTTTGCGGCGAACCGCGAGCCGGATCGGCTGTTCGAGGATATCGAACAGGCCCTGCGCGATTTTCGCGGACAGGCCCGTGATGATGTGAGCATGGTCGAGGTCAGTCTGCTTGAGTCGGCGCAGACCCACGGCGCGGCACCGGTTTATTCCGACAGCGGCCAGTCGTGCCCGCTGAACTGGTCGGCCAGTTTCGAGTTTCGCGGCACCACGCTCAGGCGTTTCAATCCGTTGCCGTTCCTCTTGCAGTTGCTGCTTGAGGTGCATGGCTTGCGCGCGCAAAGCGGGGCGCTGTACAGCGTGCTCGCCGAGTTGTATTCCAATGCGCTGGAGCATGGCGTGCTTGGGCTGGACTCGAGCCTCAAACGCGATGCGGCAGGTTTCGCCCGCTACTATGAAATGCGCGCGGCGCGGCTGGAGGCGCTGCAAGACGGTTTCGTGCGCGTGCATTTGCAGGTCCAGCCGCAAGGCGAGGGCGGGCGACTGGTCATTCGCGTCGAGGACAGCGGCAATGGGTTTGATGTAGCGCGGGTCATGGAACGGCCCGTGGATAACGTCCGCTTGTCGGGACGCGGCATCGGGCTGGTCCGGCAACTGGGGCGCAACGCCAGTTGGTCAGACCAGGGTCGCAGTGCCAGCGTGGAGTTTTTCTGGGAGATTGAGGCATAATCCGCCCATTCTTGATCAAGGAGTGAGCAAGTGACAGACCCACATGTAGATCGCGAAGTCCTCGATACTTTGCGCGAGGTGATGGAGGACGGCTATACGGAATTGCTGGAGACTTTTCTGGCAGATTCGCAAAGCCGCCTGCACGAGTTGCAGGACAGCACCAGCGCCAAAGCGCTTTCCGATGTAGCCCATAGCTTCAAGGGCAGCGCCAGCAATATGGGCGCGGTTCGACTGGCCGAGTTGTGCCAGGACCTTGAGTCGAATGCCAAGGACAAAAGTCCGGAAGCGCTTGCTCAACTGGTGGCCGATATCCATTCCGAATTTGCCGAAGTACGCCCGGTGTACGAAAGCGAAAAGCACCACGCCCACATCCACTGAAGCTGCCATCCGGCGCTTTTCGCAAGTGTCTGGCCAAACTGGCCCGGCACTTGCAGTCATCTTGCTCAACTGTACCTACGATCCCAGTGCAGCGGAGACCGTGTCATGCCTGCGACCCCCAACATTCTTCTTCAGACCGCCGCCCAGGCCAAGGCGCAAGCCGCCTCTGCCAAATCGTCGGCAATGGCCGCAGACGCCGGGGACAAGGCTTCCAGCTTCGCTAAAGTGTTCGCCGATCAGGCGCCGGCCAAGCCTGTCGTGACTGCCGATAACTCAGTCAAACCGGCACGCGACAAGGTCGCGGACAGCAGCGGCAAAAAGGATATCGGCAAAGATCAGTCTGCCGCGCCCGAGCCAGCAATTGCCGATAGCGGCAAAGCGTTGCCTGCTGACAAAGCGCCTGCGAGCGACGACGCGACAGCGACTGCCGATGACACCGCTGAAACCGTACAAACCCCTGTGGCCGATGCCGCGCCTGTAGACCCGGCGCTTGATCCGGCCTTGGCGCAAGTCGTCCAGCCACTGGTGCCAGCGCCTGTGGTGCAGGCCCCGGCAGTCGCCACGCCAGCCCAGCCGGAAACCGAAACGCCTGCATTGGCGGTCGTGTCGGGGATGGTCAAAGATCCGGCGGCCACCGACAGCGAATTTGATCCGACAGCCGACCCGCTCGATTCCCTGCCGGCCGTGCGCATGGCGATGGAGCAGGGCGGGCATATTTCCGCGTCCAGCCAAGCACAGCCGAAAGCCACGCCTGCTCAAGCTCAGGCTGACGGCGAATTGACCGCCGCCCAGAACTTCGCCGCCGGTATGGCCAGCATGCTCGACGTGCAGGCCGATAAGGACAGCACCAGCCAAGGCGGCGAAAAAGCCTTCAGTGGTTTGATCGATGATGGACTCAAAGATCTCAAAACCGCGACCAGCGACACCCGCGTCGACGACTTCGCCAACCGTCTGGCGGCCCTGACCCAGGCCGCTACGCCGAAAACCGCCAATGCGCTGCCGGTGAATCAGCCGATCGCCATGCACCAGAGCGGCTGGACCGAAGAAGTGGTCAACCGCGTCATGTACCTCTCCAGCGTCAATCTGAAGGCCGCCGACATTCAGTTGCAGCCGGCGGAGCTGGGGCGCCTGGATATCCGCGTGAACATGGTTCCCGATCAGCAGACCCAGGTCACCTTCATGAGCGCGCACCCGAGCGTGCGTGAAGCGCTCGACAGCCAGATGCACCGCCTGCGCGACATGTTCAACCAGCAGGGCATGGGCCAGGTCGACGTCAACGTTGCCGACCAGAACCGTGGCTGGCAGGGGCAGCAAGGCCAGGAACAGGCGCAGCAGGGCCACAGTGGCCGGACCAGCGCTGCTGGTGGCCGCCTGGATTCGGCGGATGAGGAATTGGCACCGGCTACTGTCGCTGAAGTGGCGGCGCAGACCACCAGCGTAATTGGCAGCAGCGCGGTCGACTATTACGCCTGAGCAAATCAAGAGCCCCTCACCCTAGCCCTCTCCCAGAGGGAGAGGGGACCGATTGGGGAATCTTGAAGAACTACGCCGACCTGAACGAGCATCGCTGAATCCGTCCCGCCCTGAACTTGCAATCACCTCGGTTGTGCAGGTCGATGTCCAGCCCCATTACATCTCGGTCGGCCCCCTCTCCCTCCGGGAGAGGGCTGGGGTGAGGGTGCCTTTGACTTTAGCGTCGTTCTCGACCTCCGACACTTCTGGCATAACACTTGCTCTTGCCTTGCCGTGCGACTGTGAAACCCCCGATTAGTGACGGATTATTGGCATGGCGAAGAGCGAAGCTGCAGCAGTAAAAGACCCCGCAACCAAAGGCAAACTCAAGCTGATCATCGTGATCGTGCTGGCGTTGCTGGTGGCCATTGGTGCATCCGTCGGGGCGACCTGGTTCTTCATGCACGGCGCGCAGAGCAAGCCTGCCGAGGCCGCTGAAGCAGCGCCGGTCGGTAAGCAGGCGGCGATTTTCGAGCCGATGGCGCCGGCCTTCGTTGCCAACTACAACCAGAACGGTCGTCAGCGCTACATGCAGGTGAGCATCACCATGCTGGCGCGCAATCAGGCCGATCTGGACGCGCTCAAAGTGCACATGCCGGTTATCCGCAACAACCTGGTGATGCTCTTCTCCGGTCAGGATTTCGCCACACTGGCAACCCCGGTCGGGCAAGAGATGTTGCGCCAGAAGGCCACCGCCAGCGTCCAGGAAGTGGCGCAGAAAGAACTGGGCAAAGTGGTCATCGAACAGTTGCTTTTCACTAATTTCGTACTGCAGTAGGAACACGACATGGCCGTGCAGGATCTGCTGTCCCAGGATGAAATCGATGCGCTCTTGCATGGCGTCGATGATGGTCTGGTACAGACCGATAATGCTGCCGAACCCGGCAGTGTCAAAAGCTACGACCTGACCAGCCAGGATCGCATCGTTCGTGGACGCATGCCGACGCTGGAAATGATCAACGAGCGTTTCGCCCGCTACACCCGCATCAGCATGTTCAACATGCTGCGCCGCTCGGCGGACGTGGCTGTCGGTGGCGTGCAGGTGATGAAGTTCGGCGAATACGTGCACTCGCTGTACGTGCCGACCAGCCTCAACCTGGTCAAGATCAAACCGCTGCGCGGCACCGCGCTGTTCATCCTCGACGCCAAACTGGTGTTCAAACTGGTGGACAACTTCTTCGGCGGCGACGGCCGTCACGCCAAGATCGAAGGGCGTGAATTCACCCCGACCGAACTGCGCGTAGTGCGCATGGTGCTCGAGCAGGCTTTCGTCGATCTGAAAGAAGCCTGGCAGGCGATCATGGAAGTCAATTTCGAGTACATCAACTCGGAAGTGAACCCGGCCATGGCCAACATCGTCGGCCCGAGCGAAGCGATTGTGGTTTCCACTTTCCACATCGAACTCGATGGCGGTGGCGGCGATCTGCACGTGACCATGCCGTACTCGATGATCGAGCCGGTGCGCGAAATGCTCGACGCCGGTTTCCAGTCCGACCTCGACGATCAGGACGAGCGCTGGGTCAACGCCTTGCGCCAGGACGTGCTCGATGTCGACGTGCCGATCGGTGCCACCGTGGCCCGCCGCCAGTTGAAGCTGCGCGACATCCTGCACATGCAACCGGGCGATGTGATCCCGGTCGAGATGCCGGAAGACATGATCATGCGCGCCAACGGCGTGCCGGCCTTCAAGGTCAAGATGGGCTCGCACAAAGGCAACCTCGCGTTGCAGGTGATCGAGCCGATCGAGCGTCGCTGAGACGGCGCTTTTCACCCCCGTATTTAACTGAATTGTTGCCCGCCGAGGACACATGATGAACGACGATATGAACGCGCAAGACGACCAGGCACTGGCCGATGAATGGGCTGCTGCCCTGGAAGAAACCGGTGATGCCGGCCAGGCTGACATCGATGCGCTGCTGGCCGCCGACGCCGGCACTTCCAGCTCCAACCGTCTGCCGATGGAAGAGTTCGGCAGCGTGCCGAAGAACAACGATCCGGTGACCCTCGACGGTCCGAACCTGGACGTGATCCTCGATATTCCGGTGTCGATCTCGATGGAAGTCGGCAGCACCGACATCAACATCCGCAACCTGCTGCAGCTCAACCAGGGTTCGGTAATCGAGCTCGATCGTCTGGCCGGTGAGCCGCTCGACGTGCTGGTCAACGGCACCCTGATCGCCCACGGCGAAGTAGTGGTGGTCAACGAGAAGTTCGGCATCCGCCTGACCGACGTGATCAGCCCAAGCGAACGCATCAAGAAGCTGCGCTGAGTGAAAAGGTTACTCTGGACTCTGCTGGCATTGCCGTTGAGCGTACTGGCCGTCGAGCCGGGCGCAACCACTGCTGCGCCTGCCGCCACCGCGCCAATGGTCAACAGCGGCGTGGCCGGTCAGTTGACGCAACTGGTGTTCGGTTTGCTGCTGGTGCTGGGCTTGATCTTCTTCCTCGCCTGGCTGCTGCGCCGCGTGCAACAGGCGGGGCCGGCGGGCAAGGGCCAGGTGATCGAATTGATCGGCTCACGCGCGCTCGGCCCGCGTGACCGCTTGATGCTGGTGCAGGTCGGTAACGAGCAGATTCTGCTCGGCCTCAGCCCCGGCACGATCACCGCGCTGCATGTGCTCAAAGAACCGGTCGAAGTCCCCAGCGCCAGTGAAAAAGCGACGCCGGAATTTGCTCAGCATCTGCTGAAAATTCTCGGCAAGGACCAAAAGGATACGAAGTAATGGGTGCGCTCCGCATCGTCTTGACGCTGGTCCTGTTGCTGGCCGCGCCGCTGGCGTTCGCCGCCGATCCATTGTCGATCCCGGCGATCACGCTGGGCACCAATGCCGACGGCGCGCAGGAATATTCGGTCAGTCTGCAGATCCTGCTGATCATGACCGCGCTGAGTTTTATTCCAGCGGCGGTCATTCTGATGACCAGTTTCACGCGGATCATCATCGTCTTCTCGATCCTTCGTCAGGCCCTCGGCCTGCAACAGACGCCGTCGAACCAGATCCTCACCGGCATGGCGCTGTTCCTGACGCTGTTCATCATGGCGCCGGTGTTCGACCGGGTGAACAACGACGCGCTGCAACCGTATCTGGCGGAAACCCTCACCGCCCAGCAAGCGGTGGAAAAGGCCCAGGTGCCGATCAAGGACTTCATGCTCGCGCAGACCCGCACCAGCGATCTGGAGCTGTTCATGCGCCTGTCCAAGCGCACCGACATCGCCAGCCCGGATCAGGCGCCGCTGACCATTCTGGTGCCGGCGTTCGTGACCTCCGAGCTGAAAACCGCCTTCCAGATCGGCTTCATGATCTTCATCCCGTTCCTGATCATCGACCTCGTTGTCGCGAGCGTGCTGATGGCCATGGGTATGATGATGCTCTCGCCGCTGATCATCTCGCTGCCGTTCAAGATCATGCTGTTCGTGCTGGTCGATGGCTGGGCGCTGATCATCGGTACTCTGGCCAGCAGTTTTGGAGGTGTTTCGCCATGACGCCGGAAGTCGCGGTCGATATCTTTCGTGAAGCCCTGTGGCTGACCACCATGATGGTCGCCATCCTGGTGGTGCCGAGCCTGCTGGTCGGCCTGCTGGTGTCGATGTTCCAGGCCGCCACGCAGATCAACGAACAGACCCTGAGCTTCCTGCCGCGTCTGCTGGTGATGCTGGTGACCCTGATCATTGGCGGTCCGTGGATCGTGCAGACGTTCATGGAGTACATCATCCAGCTGTACAAAAACATTCCGATGGTCATCGGCTAAGCCATGCAATCGCTGCTTCAGCTGACCGACACCCAGATCAGCACTTGGGTGGCGTCGTTCATGTTGCCGCTGTTTCGCGTGGCGTCGATGCTGATGGTCATGCCGGTGTTCGGCACCACTCTGATTCCGCGTCGCGTGCGTCTGTATTTCGCCGTGGCGATCACCGTGGTCATCACCCCGGCGCTGCCGCCGATGCCCGCCGTCAGCCCGCTCGACCTCAGCGGCCTGCTGCTGATCGGCGAGCAGATTCTGGTCGGCGCCGTACTGGGCTTTTCCCTGCAACTGTTCTTCCAGGCCTTCGCCGTCGCCGGGCAGATTGTCGCGGTGCAGATGGGCATGGGCTTCGCCTCAATGATCGACCCAACCAACGGCGTTTCGGTGGCGGTGATCGGGCAGTTCTTCACCATGCTGGTGACGCTGCTGTTCCTGTCGATGAACGGCCACCTGGTAGTGTTCGAAGTCCTCACTGAAAGCTTCACCACTTTGCCGGTCGGCGGCGGTTTGATGGTCGAGCATTACTGGGAACTGGCCGGCAAACTCGGTTGGGTGCTCGGCGCCGCGCTGTTGCTGGTGTTGCCGGCCGTCACCGCACTGCTGGTGGTCAACATCGCCTTTGGCGTGATGACCCGCGCCGCGCCGCAACTGAACATCTTCTCGATCGGTTTTCCGCTGACCCTGGTGCTCGGCCTGTTCATCGTCTGGGTGGGGCTGGCGGACATTCTCAACCAGTATCAACCGCTGGCCAGCGAGGCCCTGCAGTTGCTACGCGAACTGGCACGGGCGCGCTGAGTCATGGCAGAGAGCGAGAGCGGTCAGGACAAAACAGAAGACCCCACGGAGAAACGCAAAAAGGATTCCCGTGAAAAGGGTGAGATTGCCCGCTCCAAAGAACTCAACACCCTCGCCGTGATGATGGCCGGTGCCTCTGCGCTGCTGATTTTCGGCGGCATGCTCGCGCAAGAACTGATGGACGTGATGCGCTTGAACTTCACCCTGTCGCGCGAAGTGGTCATGGACCAGGGCGCCATGGGCCGGTTCTTGCTGGAGTCGGGCCTGATTGCCTTGCTGGCGATTCAGCCAGTGATGATCACCCTGTTGCTCGCCGCCGTGATCGGGCCGATCTCCCTCGGTGGCTGGCTGTTCGCCGCAAGCTCCCTGGCACCCAAGTTCAGCCGAATGAACCCGGCCGCCGGCCTCAAGCGCATGTTCTCGTTCAAGGCTGTGGTCGAACTGCTCAAGGCACTGGCGAAGTTTCTGATTACCCTGGGCGTGGCCCTGGTGGTGTTGTCTGCCGACGTCGATGACTTTTTGCGCATCGCCCACGAGCCGCTGGACATGGCAATCATCCACAGCGTTTTGCTGGTGGGCTGGAGCACGCTGTGGCTGGCCTGCGGCCTGATCATCATCGCCGCCGTCGACGTGCCGGTACAACTCTGGGAAGCGCACAAGAAACTGCTGATGACCAAGCAGGAAGTGCGCGACGAACACAAGGACCAGGAAGGCCGCCCCGAGGTCAAGCAACGCATCCGCCAGACCCAGCGCGAAATGTCCCAGCGCCGGATGATGGCCGCCATCCCCGAAGCCGACGTGGTCATCACCAACCCGACCCATTACGCCGTCGCGCTCAAGTACGACTCGGAAAAGGGCGGCGCCCCGGTACTGCTGGCCAAGGGCAGCGACTTCATCGCCTTGAAAATCCGCGAAATCGCCGTGGCCAACAACGTCATGCTGCTTGAATCGCCGGCGCTGGCGCGCTCGATCTATTACTCAACTGAGCTTGAGCAGGAAATTCCTGGCGGGCTGTATCTGGCGGTGGCGCAGGTGTTGGCCTACGTCTACCAGATCCGCCAACACCAGGCGGGCAAGGGCAAGCGGCCGGATCCGTTGAAAGATGATTTGCCGATCCCGCCGGATTTGCGTCGGGATTCCTGATGGTTACCGCTCGTCTGGAAAGTCTCTCAACCTGTCAACTCTGACAGTAGACGCCGCTATCCAACCGCGTTGCTATGCACTTGGGAATAATCCCTGAGCGCAGAGATAGAGATCATGGCAGAGCGAATCTATAAAAAACTCGAAGGAATGACACTGGACTACGTTTCAGGACAGCTGGAGCAAAACCCCAAAGAACGATCCATACGGTACACGGTGAGCTTTGACCTCGATCTCGACTTCACCCACTTCGTGCAGATGGCCAACGTTTATATCCCCGATTATCTGAACAACCCGGTCAATGCCATCAGGCCTGAACTGGACGGATTGGCTTACCACTACTCCTACAACTATCTGTTCGATAGCGCGGGCAATGTCGGACACAAAATGGCCTTGTTCGCGCTGTTCACATCGCCACGTTATTACATGGATCAATGGGCCTCGAATGCTGATCTGGAGGTGCGCTATAGCAAGCCTGCGTTTCAGATCGTCGGGCAAAAGTTGCGTATCACTGCAAGCCGGGACTTCCGATTGCTGCACAACAGCCGCCTGATCACGATCGATGATTTACCCTTAATGCAATTTCATTGGGCGCTGAACCTGTTGCAGGCTGACTTGGCCATTCCGAAAATCACAGCGCCAACGACCAAAGTCGTGCTCATGTACATGCACGAGGATTTCGTCGAGGTTGAAGGCCAATCGGTATTTCGAGGCGTGAAG
The DNA here is from genome assembly GCF_025706525.1 of Pseudomonas mercuritolerans. NCBI lineage: Bacteria > Pseudomonadati > Pseudomonadota > Gammaproteobacteria > Pseudomonadales > Pseudomonadaceae > Pseudomonas > Pseudomonas mercuritolerans. Next base: position 953,789 of record NZ_JAMSHA010000001.1, on the reverse strand, counting down.
TATGTCGATCGCAATCAGCTGGCTTTCGGCGAAATCACGGCCAAGCAGATACTGACTGCTTAGTAGCTCGCCCACTGATGATCTTTCCCACGGCGCAACAAAGGAATGCAGCCCGGTAAGCTCCGCTTCGCTTCCAAAGCCGAACGCAGAGCGTCCGTTGAGGCATTCACACGCGGGAGCGTGGGAACGATCATTGCGCCGTGCTACTGCGGCAATTCCAGATTATCCAGCACCCGATTCACCGCCAATTCCCCAAGCATGATCAACTGCGCGATCCCCATCAGCGTCCGCCGCTGCGATGGCTTCACCAGTCCGGCGAATTCCTGGGCGATGGTTTTAGCCGAGGCGAGGGTTTCGCAGGCGTTGGCCAACAGGTCTTCGTTTTTGGTGTCCGCGGTGACGGCGTACATGGCGCGGGGGCTGAAGGGCGGTGGGGTGGAGCCGGGTGGGCAGAGGTAGTGGTCGAGGGCGGATTCTGGCTTGGCTGTAGGCAATGGAGCAAGGATTTGTAGCCTTGAGACCGTGTCTGCAGGTGTCTTTTAAACAGCTTCGTTTAAAATCAAAAACTGCACCGGAGCTAATGGCCCCTTCGCGAGCAAGCTCGCTCCCACATTTTAGAATGCACTCCCTTCCCATGTTTGGTTTCATATTTCTTGTGATAAATGAATGCATCGCCTTTTTCACGCATTTTTCACTATTTAAAATCGAAGCATTTTATTCCCAGAAAATGTTGTCAATCCAGACTCCACCGTCGGCTTCAGGGCCTACCAGTATCTCTACATAAGCGATAAATTTTCCAGTCGCCGCTACATACGAAGATACATAGGATTGCGGGTTAATAATCACTGGGATTTGATCGTTATATAGTATTTCTCCTGTTGGGCCGCAAAATTTTATGCTTGTGCCGTATGTATGCACTGCACTGAACTCGACGCTCATTTTTTTTGCTACCCCATCGAGTTCTAACCTGAATAGGGACGAGTGATCCGCAAGCAACGTTGCAAAGCCGAAGCCGACTGGAAAGGCCTCCGTGCGATATATTTGCACATAATACTTTGAATTAGGGCTATCTCTAATGACGTGTACGGTGAAACTGTTATTGAGCTTAACGGGAATATTTTGTCTAAATACTTGCTGTGATCTTTGTTCCCAGGTTTCAAGTCCCGAAGTCATTTTTAATTTCTGAATCGTCAAGGGGAGTTTCGGGAAGGTTGTTTTGTTTATTAGATTATTGTTAGGTGCAAAGTCAGCTGTAAATACTAATGTTAGAATGCTGTCATGTTTTATTTTGGAAAGTTGATTTCTTGGTAGGGAAGCACCTAATCCGTAAGTTAAATTTTCCTCGCTGATGGTGTGGTTGGAAATCAGAGGAATAGTATGGGATGAATCGTCGTCCTCGAATCCGTATCCCATCAACTCGGCCTTTTGACCTATCTGCATACCTGTCCATGGAGCTACTTTAACTTGGGCGTCGCCCGGGAAGTCATATAGATTTAAAATATCTTCATCCGTAGCTTGGGGTACTTTCGGAGTTGGGAGTCGCGGATCTTCGTCGGCGATTTTCATAACATCAAACGTGGCCGTCGCTGATTTTTCGGCCAATTGCCCACCTCGAATCAAATCCCACCGAAATTCAATCGCCATCCCATGCCAAGCCGCCAGAAACGCAGCGCTCAATAAAATCTCTGCAATCCCACCAACAAAATCCACCACCGGAAACGGCGGCGCACCGGCCGGCGCGTTTACTTGGACGAATTGGGCTTTATCATCTGTCTGTGGTGTGAAACCTGTTACCTGCAGCTTCACTCCTGCCGGATTAGCCAAGACTTCAATAGGCACCGTTGCTGGAATCAAGGTTGGCGGTGGCAGTTCGATTGGGGCAGTACCAATCACGACAGCGGCGGCCGTATTGGAGGTACCTACCAACCCAACGCCGGGCCGGTGCACTTCATAGGTCGCCGTCACTTTACTGCCAGCGAATACCTTGTTTCTGGCCACCTCAAGGAAGCAGGGCAGTTTCCCTATGAACGGTTTCTCCTCAACGTTACCCCTGACGACCTCCACCACATCCGTGGGTTGTCCGGTATCAGTCGCGGTGTAAGTCGCTACGATTTCGTCACCCACTTCAATGCGCGGATCTTTGGTCAGCACAACCATCAGCAAGTTGTTATTCCCCAGCTTCTCCAGATCGATGATCTCGGCAACGTCACCCGGATAGTCCTCTTCCCGTTCCAGCAGGATCAGCTTCGGCAGAAGGGTGCCGTCCAAATCCTCATTCACCGTCTGCACCGGTGACCAGGGCGCATCGGTGTCTGGGCCGTTGCCGATCTGGTCGGTGACGGTGTAAGAAAAATGCAGTTTCTTGTCTTGCCGTTTCGCCTTGTCGAGAAACGCGCGGGTGACGGTGAAACAGATTTTGATGGGAGCCTCGGAGCCGGGGAATAGGGGCGCCTGGGTCGGAAGGACTCTGGGTTTTGGTTCGAGAAAGTCACCGTTGCACTTCAGCGTGATGACGTCGTGCGCCCGGCAATACGGGTACTCGACGCACACCTCGGCGCTGACGAAGTCTGGGCCGACCCCGTTCTTGATCACGTCGGGTAGCAGCAATTCGAGTTCTGAGTGGCCGCCGGGTGCGTCGTATCGATCCTTCAGGCCGGGACGAATGCGGTTGTAGTGGATCGTCAGTGTTGTGGAGGTGCCGATATTGTCGCTGCCGCGTCTGACGGTGTAGTACAGCTCGTTTATCCGGTCCGGATGCAATCGACCCCTCGGGATGCGCAAGGTGGTGCGCTTATCAGGATCGACAATGGTTTCACTGTCCAGTACCGCCGATTCCGCCTCGAGCCATAGCTCCATTACGTCATTAGGATCCATGGTGCCTGACAAGGGCGGATCCGCAAATACAATGGCGCCTTCGCCGTCGGTGACCAGATCGTAGGCCACTATGGAAAGGCCAATCATTGCGCCTTCTACTGGCACGGTGCGACCGTTGACGATTGGGGGCGCTAGCGCCAGAACGGTGTTGTCCGGTTGGGTGGATTGGCTCATCGGTGATGCTCCTGCGCGGTTGATATCTGCAGGGTTGATGAGAGCGTTAAATTGAAAATCGCACACCTGTAAGATCTGACAGTCGCGACGAATGGTCACTTCCGGAAACGACAAAAACAAAAGATCGCAGCGTTCGAAAGCTCCTACATTTGATTATGTCCGGGCAGCAACGGATGCCTCGATTGGACACCAAACGTTCGGCACCGGATGGGACGCGGAGCGTCCCGGGCTGCATTCCCACGCCGGAGCGTGGGAACGATCATGGGGCCGAGCTACTGCGGCAATTCCAGATTATCCAGCACCCGATTCACCGCCAATTCTCCGAGCATGATCAGCTGCGCAATCCCCATCAGCGTTCGGCGCTGCGATGGTTTCACCAGTCCGGCGAATTCCTGGGCGATGGTTTTGGCGGAGGCGAGGGTTTCGCAGGCGTTGGCCAGCAGGTCTTCGTTTTTGGTGTCGGCGGTGACGGCGTACATGGCGCGGGGGCTGAAGGGCGGTGGGGTGGAGCCGGGTGGGCAGAGGTAGTGGTCGAGGGCGCGGTCGGCGGCTTGGTGGAGTTTTTTTGAGTCGAGGGATTCGTAGGGGGAGGTGGGGTCGGATTCGGGCGGGTTGGGTGTTGGTTTGATCATGGTGAAGCTCCTGAGGTTATGGAGCCACTTTCCCCCTGTCGCTAAACAAGTGAAGGTGGCAGCTGTACGCAGGTTAGCGAACCGGTCTCAGGCACCCCGGTAGACCCGAAGGTCTCCCGCATACAGCCGCCATAACGTTATTGCGGGCGAAAAATCCCGCAACGAAGCCACGATCGCTGATGCACTGAGTTGGTCCGGGTCGCTAAACCCGATCGCTGATTCGTCAGCGACCGGACCACAATAAAACTCGACCCCCAGGTGCACAAGCCGGCGGATTCTGGCTTGGCTGTAGGCAATGGCGCAAGGATTTGTAGCCTTGAGACCGTGTCTGAAGGTGTCTTTTAAACAGCTTCGTTTAAATCGAAAAAATGCGCGGCATTCGATGGCCTCTTCGCGAGCAGGCTCGCTCCCACAGGGGCCGTATTCCAAATGTCCGATTGGGAATGCATTTCAAACTGTGGGAGCGAGCCTGCTCGCGAAGGGGTCAACCCAATCAGCCGATAATCCCAAGTAAAACCGCTCTATTTCATTCCCCGGCAAAAGTTGGAAAGCTTCTTGCAATAGCCGCCCTGCGTCCGTTCGGGGCGTCAAAAGTTTGCTTTAAAGGAACGGGGAAAACCGGTGGATCGCACTCAGTTATTCAATACAGCACGTACCAACGTTGCCGACCTCAGTCGAGGCAATCTGGGCGTGCCGTTGTTGCTGCTGGTCATGCTGGCGATGATGATGTTGCCGGTACCGCCGTTCCTGCTCGACGTGTTCTTTACCTTCAACATTGCCCTGTCCATCGTCGTCCTGCTGGTCTGCGTGTATGCGCTGCGGCCGCTGGATTTCGCCGTGTTCCCGACCATTCTGTTGGTGGCGACGCTGCTGCGCCTGGCGTTGAACGTGGCCTCGACGCGAGTGGTGATGCTCCACGGTCAGGACGGCCACGCCGCCGCCGGTAAGGTGATTCAGGCCTTCGGTGAGGTGGTGATCGGCGGTAACTACGTGGTCGGTATCGTGGTCTTCGCGATCCTCATGATCATCAACTTCGTCGTGGTGACCAAGGGTGCCGGGCGGATTTCCGAGGTGAGCGCGCGTTTCACTCTCGACGCGATGCCCGGCAAACAAATGGCGATCGACGCCGACCTCAACGCCGGCCTGATCGACCAGAATCAAGCCAAGTCGCGCCGTCAGGAAGTCGCCCAGGAAGCGGAGTTCTACGGTTCGATGGACGGTGCCAGCAAGTTCGTCCGCGGTGACGCGATCGCCGGCCTGCTGATTCTGTTCATCAACCTTATCGGCGGCATGGCCGTGGGTATCTTCCAGCACGGCATGAGCTTCGGCGATGCGGGCAAGGTTTACGCCTTGCTGACCATCGGTGACGGTTTAGTGGCGCAATTGCCATCACTGTTGTTATCTACAGCAGCGGCGATCATGGTGACCCGTGCTTCCGGCTCGGAAGACATGGGCAAGCAGATCAACCGCCAGATGTTCGCCTCGCCGAAAGCGCTGGCCGTGGCCGCTGGTTTGATGGCGGTGATGGGCCTGGTGCCCGGCATGCCGCACTTCTCTTTCCTGAGCATGGCGGCGCTGGCTGCGGGCGGCGCGTACCTGTTCTGGAAGAAGCAGAACGTCGCCAAGGTCGTGGCGCTGGAAGAGGTCAAGCGTCAGCAGGAACTGCTGCCGTCGCCGGCCCGCGCCATGGAAACCAAAGAGCTGGGCTGGGACGACGTGACGCCGATCGACATGATCGGCCTGGAAGTCGGCTATCGCCTGATTCCGCTGGTGGACCGCAATCAGGGTGGGCAATTGCTCGCGCGGATCAAGGGCGTGCGCAAGAAGCTCTCGCAGGATCTGGGCTTTTTGATGCCGACCGTGCACATCCGCGACAACCTCGATCTGGCGCCGAGCGCTTACCGCCTGACGCTGATGGGCGTGATCCTCGCCGAGGCCGAGATCTACCCGGATCGCGAACTGGCGATCAACCCCGGCCAGGTCTACGGCTCGCTCAACGGTATCAACGCCAAAGATCCGGCTTTCGGCCTCGAGGCGGTGTGGATCGAAATCAGCCAGCGCGCCCAGGCGCAATCGCTCGGCTACACCGTGGTCGACGCCAGTACCGTGGTCGCCACGCACTTGAACCAGATTCTCTACAAGCACTCCAGTGAGCTGATCGGCCACGAAGAAGTGCAGCAACTCATGCAATTGCTGGCCAAGAGTTCGCCGAAACTGGCGGAAGAACTGGTGCCGGGCGTGGTTTCGTTGTCGCAGTTGCTCAAGGTCCTGCAAGCGCTGCTCGCCGAACACGTGCCGGTGCGCGACATCCGCAGCATCGCCGAAGCGATCGCGAACAACGCTGCCAAGAGTCAAGATACCGCCGCGCTGGTCGCCGCTGTGCGGGTCGGCGTATCCCGTGCAATCGTCCAAAGCATTGTAGGCACTGAGTCCGAGCTGCCTGTAATCACATTGGAACCAAGGTTGGAACAGATATTGCTCAATAGTCTGCAGAAGGCAGGACAAGGCTCGGAAGAGGGCGTTCTGCTGGAGCCGAGCATGGCCGAGAAGCTGCAGCGTTCGTTGATCGAAGCGGCCCAGCGTCAGGAAATGCAAGGCCAACCGGTGATCCTGCTGGTAGCAGGCCCGATTCGCGCGATGCTCTCGCGCTTCGGTCGCCTCGCAGTGCCAGGCCTGCATGTACTGGCCTACCAGGAAGTACCGGACAACAAGCAAGTGACCATCGTTGCGACAGTAGGGCCCAACGGCTGAGGTAGTGGTTTATGCAAGTTAAGCGTTTTTTCGCCGCCGATATGCGTCAGGCCATGAAGCTGGTTCGCGATGAGCTGGGCGCTGATGCCGCCATCATCGGCAACCGCCGCATTGCCGGCGGCGTCGAGTTGACGGCGGCTCTGGATTACAAATTGTCGGCGCTGGCGCCACGGGTTCCGAACATGGAACTCGAAGACGAGCTGCGCAAGACCCAGTCGCGCATCGTCACCGCCCAGGCCGAGCTGAGCCTGCGTGGCGAAGCCGACGGCAACACCAATCAGCAGTTGTTCGCCGGGCTGCCGTTGACCGCAGGCCTGCCGCTGACTGCTGCCGAGCCGCTGAGCGAGCCGACCTACGCCGCACCGACGCGCCCGGCCGCAGCACCTGCGCAGGCCTCGGCGGGTGTCGATCCGCGTGCGCTGGAGTCGATGCGTTTTGAATTGAACAGCCTGCGCGAGCTGATGGAAGTGCAGCTCGGCACCCTGGCCTGGAATCAGCTGCAAGGCAGCCGTCCGGCCCAGGCCAATCTGTATCGCCGTCTGCAGCGAATCGGCCTGTCCGGCCCGCTGTCGCGCGATCTGTTGGCGATGATTACCGATATCGAAGAGCCGCGTCAGGCCTGGCGCATGCTGCTGGCGCATTTGGCGCGGATGATTGCCGTACCGGAAGTCGAGCCGCTGGAAGAGGGCGGTGTGATTGCCATGGTCGGCCCTGCCGGCATGGGCAAGACCACCACGCTGGCCAAGCTCGCCGCGCGTTACGTGCTCAAGTACGGCGCGCAGAATGTCGCGCTGGTCAGTATGGACAGCTTCCGCATCGGCGCGCAGGAACAACTGAAAACCCTTGGGCGCATCCTCAACGTGCCGGTAACGCACGTCGATCCGGGCCAGTCGCTGGTGCAAGCATTGGATCCACTGCTACGCAAACGCGTGGTTTTGATCGATACTGCCGGCCTGCAAGCCAGTGATCCGGCGTTGCGCATGCAGCTTGAGAGCCTGGCCGGGCGTGGCATTCGCTCAAAAAATTATCTGGTCCTGGCAACCACCAGCCAGAAACAGGTTCTAACCGCCGCTTATCACAGTTACAAGCGTTGCGGGCTGGCCGGCTGCATCCTGACTAAACTGGATGAAACGGCCAGTCTCGGCGAAGTGTTGAGCCTGGCGATCAGTCATGAATTGCCGGTCGCGTACCTGACCGATGGCCCACGGATTCCGGATGATTTGCATCTGCCGCGCCGTCATCAACTGGTCAGCCGCGCCGTCAGCGTGCAAATGCAGGAAGAACCCAGCGAAGAAGCCATGGCTGACATGTTCGCTGACATCTATCACAGCCCGACCAAGCAGGTTGGCTGAGGTAATCATGAACAGTTTTTGTACCTACATCGATGGTCTGCCACGCATTGTTCCGATCAGGAACGCGCAGCCAGTAATGTGGCCTCCGTCTATGCAAGACAAGGTAAAGAAATAACATGGGCAGCATGCATCCCGTACAGGTGATCGCGGTGACCGGCGGCAAAGGTGGCGTCGGCAAGACTAACGTGTCAGTGAACTTGTCGCTGGCGCTGGCAGAGCTTGGCCGTCGGGTCATGCTGCTGGACGCCGACCTGGGCCTGGCGAACGTCGACGTTCTGCTGGGGCTGACACCCAAGCGCACTTTGGCCGACGTTATCGAAGGCCGTTGCGAACTGCGCGACGTGCTGTTGCAGGGCCCGGGCGGGATTCGCATCGTGCCGGCGGCCTCCGGCACGCAGAGCATGGTGCACCTGAGCCCGGCGCAACACGCCGGCCTGATCCAGGCGTTCAGCGACATCGGCGACAATCTCGACGTGCTGGTGATCGACACCGCTGCGGGTATTGGTGACTCGGTAGTCAGTTTCGTTCGTGCCGCCCAGGAAGTGTTGCTGGTGGTCTGCGACGAGCCGACTTCGATCACCGACGCTTACGCGCTGATCAAGTTGCTCAACCGCGACTACGGCATGAACCGCTTCCGCGTGCTGGCCAACATGGCGCAGAGCCCGCAGGAAGGGCGCAACTTGTTCGCCAAGTTGACCAAGGTCACGGATCGCTTCCTCGACGTCGCCCTACAATACGTCGGCGCCGTGCCGTACGACGAAAGCGTGCGCAAGGCGGTGCAGAAGCAGCGCGCCGTCTACGAAGCCTTTCCCCGTTCCAAGTGCGCGCTGGCCTTCAAGGCCATCGCCCAGAAGGTCGACACCTGGCCGCTGCCCGCCAACCCGCGCGGGCATCTGGAATTTTTCGTCGAGCGTCTCGTGCAGCAAACCGCAGGGCCTGTGATATGACCGCCAGTGGCATGAATCTTTACAAAAAGTCGGCGCGTGACGCGCAATACGAATTGATCGAGCGCTACGCGCCACTGGTCAAGCGCATTGCCTATCACTTGCTGGCGCGCCTGCCGGCCAGCGTGCAGGTCGAAGACCTGATCCAGGCCGGGATGATCGGTTTGCTCGAAGTCTCGACCAAATACGACGCCAGCAAAGGCGCCAGTTTCGAAACGTACGCGGGCATTCGAATCCGCGGCGCGATGCTCGATGAAGTGCGCAAAGGGGATTGGGCACCACGCTCGGTTCACCGTAATACCAGGATGGTCAGCGACGCGATTCGCTCGATTGAAGCTAAAACCGGCCGTGACGCTAAAGATCACGAGGTTGCGGCCGAACTCCAATTGAGTCTCGACGATTACTACGGGATTCTGAATGACACCTTGGGCAGTCGCCTGTTCAGTTTCGACGACCTCTTGCAGGACGGCGAACACGAAGGGCTGCACGAGGATGGCGCCAGTGCTCATATGGAGCCGTCACGCGATCTGGAAGATGAACGCTTCCAGGCGGCGCTGGCGGACGCGATTGCCAATTTGCCGGAGCGTGAGCGACTGGTGTTGGCGCTGTACTACGACGAAGAGCTGAACCTCAAGGAAATCGGTGAAGTCCTTGGCGTCAGTGAATCGCGGGTCAGCCAGTTACACAGCCAGTGCGCGGCCCGTCTGCGGGGGCGTTTGGGGGAGTGGCGAGCGCGCTGAAGGCAGTGTGGGGACACTGCGAAACGAGGCTGGTGCGGTGATGAACGGCGCCGGTCTCGATCCGTTGTGCTCCAGACAAACTTTAAGTGCTGCGCCGATTGATTGAAGTGGCGCGTCCAGGTGCTGGGCGCGTTTAAGACTGCTTGGAGGTCGAATTGAACAAAGACATGAAAATCCTCATCGTTGATGACTTCTCAACGATGCGGCGGATCATCAAGAACCTGCTGCGCGATCTTGGGTTCACCAACACCGTCGAGGCCGACGATGGCACCACTGCCATTCCGGTGCTCAACAGCGGCAGCATCGACTTTCTGGTAACGGACTGGAACATGCCGGGCATGACCGGTATCGACCTGCTGCGTCACGTGCGCGCCGATGAAAAACTCAAGCACCTCCCGGTGTTGATGGTGACTGCTGAAGCCAAGCGCGAGCAGATCATCGAGGCCGCCCAGGCCGGTGTGAACGGTTACGTGGTCAAACCTTTCACGGCTCAAGCGTTGAAAGACAAAATCGAGAAGATTTTCGAACGCATCGGCTGATGAATGCGCGGGGGAGCTATGGAGCATAACGAATCATCACAGGGCGATTTCGAATCGACCCTGAAAAAACACGCGGTCGAACTGGTCGAGAGCCTTGAAAAAGGCAGGTTCGGCGACGCGGTGCAACTGATCCATGAGCTCAATCAGACCCGTGACCGCGGCCTGTATCAGGAAGTGGGCAAGCTCACACGTGAACTGCACAGTGCGATCGTCAATTTCCAGATCGATCCGCACATGCCGCAGGCTGAGGAAGTGTCGCAAATCACCGACGCCACCGAACGCCTGGGCTATGTGGTCAAGCTGACGGAAGCCGCGGCCAACCGCACCATGGATCTGGTGGAAAGCGCCACGCCGGTGGTCAACAGTCTCGCTGATGAAGCGCAGACGTTGAGCGCCGATTGGGGCCGCTTCATGCGTCGCGAGGTCGGGGCTGAAGAGTTCCGCGAACTGGCGCGCCGGGTCGACGGTTTTCTGTCACGCAGCAGCACGGACAACCGTGCGGTGTCGAGCAACCTCAACGACATCCTGCTGGCTCAGGATTACCAGGACCTCACAGGTCAAGTGATCAAGCGTGTGACCCAACTGGTCACCGAAGTCGAAAGCAATCTGCTCAAACTCGTGCTCATGGCCAGTCAGGTCGACCGCTTTGCGGGCATCGAACATGACCGCGCCGCAATGCTTGCTGAAAAAGATCCACAAAAACATCTCTCGCAGGGTGAAGGTCCGCAGATTCATGCCGATAAACGAGAAGACGTTGTGTCCGGTCAGGACGATGTGGACGATTTGTTATCCAGCCTTGGATTCTAGAGTTTCGGAATTCGGGTTTTTTGGGTTTTTAGACCTGTAGGAGCACCCCATTAATGAGCTTCGGCGCCGATGAAGAGATCCTTCAGGATTTCCTGGTTGAGGCCGGCGAGATTCTTGAGCAACTGTCCGAACAACTGGTCGAGCTGGAAAGCCGCCCGGATGATGCAGATCTGCTCAATGCAATTTTTCGCGGTTTCCACACTGTAAAAGGGGGCGCCGGCTTCCTTCAGCTCAATGAGCTGGTGGAGTGCTGTCACATCGCCGAAAACGTGTTCGACATCCTGCGCAAGGGTGAGCGTCGCGTTGATGCAGAACTGATGGACGTGGTGCTCGAAGCACTGGACGCGGTGAACAGCATGTTCAGCGAAGTCCGTGAACGTGCACCGATCACCGCTGCCACGCCGGAACTGCTGGCCGCGCTGGCGCGTCTGGCCGAGCCGCAATCGGCGGATGAAGCCGTTGCCGCGCCAGTGGAAGTGGTGGAAGAACCGGTCGCCGAAAGCGCATCGGACGACATCACCGATAACGAATTCGAACAACTGCTGGACTCGCTGAATGCCGTCAAGGCCCAGGCCCAGGCCGAGGCCCCGGCCGCTGCTGTGGCGCCCGCGCAGGTTGCCGACACGGCGGCCAGCGATGAAATCACCGACGCCGAATTTGAATCGCTGCTCGATCAACTGCACGGCAAAGGCCAGTTCGCTGTCGATGCGGTCGCTCCAGCGGCGCCAGCAGCTCCGGCAGCGCCTGCCAAGGGCGACAGCTCGGACATCACCGACGACGAATTCGAAGCCTTGCTCGATCAGTTGCACGGCAAGGGCAACTTCGCCGTTGACGCGCTGGAATCGGCCATCGCTTCGGCGCCGGCAGCACCTGCTGCACCGGCCGCCGCTGCGGCCGGCAGCGACCTGATCAGCGATCACGAATTCGAATCGCTGCTCGACGAATTGCACGGCAAAGGCAAGTTTGACGCCAGCGCTGCGACTGCTGGCTCCGCATCAAGCGTCGCCACGCCTGCCGCCAAGGCACCTGCTGCAGCCGCTGCGCCGAAACCTGCGGCCAAGCCTGAGCCGAAAGCCGAAGCGCCGAAACCGGCCGCCGCGGCTGCACCGGCACCGGCACCGGCCCGTGCGCCAGCCGCTGCCCCGGCAGAAAAACCGGCCAGCGAAGCAGAAACCACCGTGCGCGTCGATACCGCGCGGCTCGACGAGATCATGAACATGGTCGGCGAGCTGGTGCTGGTGCGTAACCGTCTGGTGCGCCTGGGCCTCAACAGCGGCGACGAAGCCATGTCCAAGGCCGTGTCGAACCTCGACGTGGTCACCGCTGACCTGCAGACCGCCGTGATGAAGACGCGGATGCAGCCGATCAAGAAGGTCTTCGGGCGCTTCCCGCGTCTGGTTCGTGACCTCGCACGGCAGCTCAAGAAAGAGATCAACCTGGAACTGGTGGGTGAAGAAACCGACCTCGACAAAAACCTTGTCGAGGCCCTGGCCGACCCGCTGGTCCACTTGGTGCGCAACGCTGTCGACCACGGCATCGAGTCGCCAGAAGAGCGCGAAGCATCGGGCAAGGCCCGTGGCGGTCGCGTGGTGCTGGCGGCCGAGCAGGAAGGCGACCATATCCTGCTGTCGATCTCTGACGACGGCAAAGGCATGGACCCGAACGTCCTGCGTTCGATCGCGGTAAAACGCGGTGTGATGGACAAGGACGCGGCCGATCGCCTGAGCGATACCGAGTGCTACAACCTGATTTTCGCCCCGGGTTTCTCGACCAAGACCGAGATCTCCGACGTGTCCGGCCGTGGTGTCGGCATGGACGTGGTGAAGACCAAGATTTCCCAGCTCAACGGTTCGATCAACATCTACTCGACCAAGGGCCAGGGTTCGAAGATCGTCATCAAGGTGCCGCTGACCCTGGCGATCATGCCGACGCTGATGGTCATGCTCGGCAATCAGGCGTTCGCGTTCCCGCTGGTCAACGTCAACGAAATCTTCCACCTCGATCTGTCGACTACCAATGTCGTCGACGGTCAGGAAGTGGTGATCGTGCGCGACAAGGCGCTGCCATTGTTCTACCTCAAGCGCTGGCTGGTCAGCTCCGCCGCTCACGAAGAGCAGCGCGAAGGCCATGTGGTGATTCTTTCGGTGGGCACACAGCGGATCGGCTTTGTCGTCGATCAACTGGTCGGCCAGGAAGAAGTGGTCATCAAGCCATTGGGCAAAATGCTCCAGGGAACTCCGGGCATGTCCGGCGCCACCATCACCGGTGACGGCCGCATTGCGCTGATTCTCGATGTTCCAAGCATGCTCAAGCGTTACGCCACAAAGCGTATTTGAATCCGGGGCGGCGGCGCGATGACGCGCCGCTGCACCTAATGGAGTGTTTATGGCAGTCAAAGTCCTGGTGGTGGACGATTCGGGTTTTTTCCGCCGCCGCGTCTCGGAAATTCTTTCGGCGGATCCGAGCATCCAGGTGGTCGGTACGGCCACCAACGGTAAAGAGGCGATCGATCAGGCCATGGCGCTCAAGCCTGACGTGATCACCATGGACTACGAGATGCCAATGATGGACGGCATCACGGCAGTGCGGCACATCATGCAGCGCTGCCCGACCCCGGTGTTGATGTTCTCCTCGCTGACCCACGAAGGCGCGCGGGTAACCCTCGATGCGCTGGACGCCGGCGCGGTGGATTTCCTGCCGAAGAATTTCGAAGACATCTCGCGCAATCCCGAGAAGGTCAAGCAACTGCTGTGCGAGAAAGTCCACAGCATCTCGCGCAGCAATCGTCGTTTCAGTGCCTACAGCGCGCCGGCTCCCGCCGCTGCGCCAGCGCCGACGCCTGCGCCGGCAGCGTCGAGCTACGGCAGCCACACGAGCCACAGCAGCCCTGTCCCGGCACGTCCGGCGCCTGCGCCAGCGCCTGCTCGCGCATCCGCTGCCAGTGCTTCGTCGTCGGCGCCGAAACGCAAAGCCTACAAACTGGTTGCCATCGGCACTTCGACGGGCGGCCCGGTCGCACTGCAACGCGTGCTTACGCAGTTGCCGGCGAACTTCCCTGCGCCGATCGTGCTGATCCAGCACATGCCGGCGGCGTTCACCAAAGCGTTTGCCGAGCGCCTCGACAAGCTCTGCCGCATCAGCGTCAAGGAAGCCGAGGATGGCGACATCCTGCGTCCGGGCCTGGCGCTGCTGGCACCGGGTGGCAAGCAGATGATGATCGACGGCCGTGGCGCGGTGAAGATTCTGCCGGGTGACGAACGTCTGAATTACAAGCCGTGCGTGGACATCACGTTCGGTTCTGCAGCCAAGTCCTACGGCGACAAAGTTCTGGCAGTGGTGCTGACCGGCATGGGCGCCGACGGCCGCGAAGGCGCGCGTCTGCTCAAGCAGGGTGGCAGTTCGGTATGGGCGCAGGACGAAGCAAGCTGCGTGATCTACGGCATGCCGATGGCCATCGTCAAAGCCGATCTGGCTGACGCGGTGTACGGTCTGGACGACATCGGCAAGCACATCGTCGAGGCGTGTATCTGATGGATGTTCTCAGCCTTATCGGCCTCATCATGGCGTTCGTCGCCATCATCGGCGGCAACTACCTTGAAGGCGGCCACCTCGGCGCGCTGGCCAACGGCCCGGCGGCGCTGATCGTGCTGGGCGGCACGGTCGGCGCCGCGCTGCTGCAATCACCGATGAGCGCGTTCAAGCGCGCCATGCAGATTCTCGGCTGGATCTTCTTTCCGCCGCGTGTCGACCTGGCCGGCGGCATCGACCGCGTGGTCAATTGGAGCCTGACGGCGCGCAAGGAAGGCCTGCTCGGCCTCGAAGGCGTGGCCGACGCCGAACCTGACAGCTATTCGCGCAAGGGCCTGCAACTGCTGGTCGACGGCGCCGAGCCGGAAGCCATTCGGAGCATTCTCGAGGTGGATTTCTACACCCAGGAATCCCGCGATATCGAAGCGGCCAAGGTGTTCGAAAGCATGGGCGGCTACGCGCCGACCATCGGCATCATCGGTGCGGTGATGGGCCTGATTCACGTGATGGGCAACCTCGCCGATCCGTCGCAACTGGGTAACGGCATTGCCGTGGCGTTTGTCGCGACCATCTATGGCGTGGCCAGTGCCAACCTGATTCTCTTGCCGGTCGCGGCCAAGCTCAAGTCCATCGCGCTGCGGCAGTCGCGTTATCGCGAAATGTTGCTGGAAGGAATTCTGTCGATCGCCGAAGGTGAAAACCCTCGTTCCATTGAGTTGAAGCTGCAAGGCTTCATGGACTAAGGGAATAACCTCATGGCTCGTCGTCGCCACCAGGAAGAACACGTCAATCACGAGCGCTGGCTCGTGTCCTACGCGGATTTCATCACTTTGCTGTTCGCGTTTTTCGTGGTGATGTACTCGATCTCGTCGATCAACGAAGGCAAATACAAAGTCATTTCCGAAGCGCTGATCGGCGTATTTACCGACTCCGATCGCTCGCTCAAACCGATTCCGATCGGCGACGAACGACCGAAAACCGTGACCCCGGCCAAGCCGCTGGTCAAGGATGCCGAGCAGGTCGACGCCGGTATTTCCGGGGCCAGCGATCCGCTGAAAAGCATCGCCGATGACATCAGCGCCGCGTTCGGTGATTTGATCAGCTCCAACCAGATGACCGTGCGCGGCAACGAGTTGTGGGTCGAGATCGAACTCAACTCCAGCCTGTTGTTCGGCAGCGGCGACGCCATGCCGAGCGACATCGCGTTCAACATCATCGACAAGGTTGCGGCCATCCTCAAACCGTTCGACAACCCGATCCACGTCGAAGGCTTCACCGACGATCAACCGATCCGCACCGCGCAGTACCCGACCAACTGGGAACTGTCCTCGGCGCGCTCGGCGAGCATTGTGCGCATGCTCGCCATGCAGGGCGTGAACCCTGGGCGACTGGCGTCGGTGGGCTACGGCGAATTCCAGCCAGTGGCCAACAACGCCACGGTCGAAGGCCGGGCGAAGAACCGTCGAGTGGTACTGGTGGTGTCGCGCAATCTCGATGTGCGCCGCAGCCTCACCGGCACCGGAACCGCCAATGCGCAACCGGATGCGGCGTTGAAGCGCGCTGGCACACAAACTGCACCGACCCCGGTCAAGACGCCGGGACGCGAGAGTGCCGTCAATTCTCCGTCGCCCGCATTAACACGCTGAAGCATGTCTCGGCCAGCCAATCTGGCCGGGAGGAACGAACTGAATGAGAGTCTGGGCAGTCGCCAATCAAAAGGGTGGTGTCGGTAAAACCACATCCTCCATCGCTTTAGCCGGATTGCTGGCCGAGGCGGGCAAGCGCGTGGTTGTGGTCGATCTCGACCCGCACGGCTCGATGACCAGCTATTTCGGTTACGACCCCGACAGTCTGGAACACAGCAACTACGACCTGTTTCTGCACAAGGGCAGCGTGCCGCAAGGCCTGCCGGGGCAGTTGCTGCTGTCGACCAGCGACGAACGCATTTCCCTGTTGCCATCGAGCACCGCACTGGCCACTCTTGAGCGGCAGTCGCCGGGGCAGAGCGGCCTGGGCCTGGTGATCGCCAAGAGTCTGGCGCAACTGTGGCAGGACTTCGATTACGCGATCATCGACAGCCCGCCGTTGCTCGGCGTGCTGATGGTCAATGCGCTAGCGGCGAGCCAGCAACTGGTGATCCCGGTGCAGACCGAGCACCTCGCCGTGAAAGGTCTGGAGCGCATGGTCAACACCCTGGCGATGATCAATCGCTCGCGCAAACAACCGCTGCCGTTCAGCATCGTGCCGACCCTGTTCGACCGCCGCACGCAGGCGTCGATGGGCACCCTGCGCGTGCTGCGCGACAAATTCCCCGAGGATATCTGGCACGGCTACATCCCGGTCGATACCCGGCTGCGCGACGCCAGCCGCGCCGGTGTCACGCCTTCGCAATTCGACGGCAAGAGCCGCGGCGTGCTGGCCTACCGCGCGCTGCTCAAGCACCTGCTCGCGCAGCAACTTGTTCCGCAGGTGGCCTGAGCATGATCTTTATTCGTGTAGGAGCTGCCGCAGGCTGCGATCTTTCGATCTGGCCTGTCAGTGCTCCTGAAAAGATCAAAAGATCGCAGCCTTCGGCAGCTCCTACAGGGAGTCGCGCATGAGCCGGCCGGTAAAGCTGACTTCACGTCCGCAACAGGCCCTGCAGTCCTATCTGGAAGACCTGCTCCTCGACCTGCCCGAGGACTTGCCTGCGCCGGTCGAAGCACTGCCGCCAGTCGTCGAACAGGCGCAGCCTGAAGTGGTGGAAAGCACCGAGGCCATGGACGAGTTCCAGGCCGCGGTGCTGGAAGAACAGGCCCGCGACGCGCGGAAATCCGTCGCTCCGATTGCCGCGCCTGCTGCTGCCCCCGTGGCCAAAGCACCGGTGGCGCTGATCGACGAACCGCGTGCGCCACTGTCGACACTGGCGCCGCTGCTGCAAACACAATTATTGACCGTGCCGGAACCCGAACCGGAGCCAGAACCCGCGCCGCAGATTGCTGAGCCGCAGGTGCTGGTCCCGCCGCTGGTGGAAGTGCACCTGCCGCCAAACAACCCGCCGCCACCGGTCGAGCCCGATGGCCGTCCGGCCTGGGCTGCCGAAGCCTTCGAATGCTTGCTGTTCGATGTTGCCGGGTTGACCCTGGCGGTGCCGCTGGTGTGCCTCGGCTCGATCTATTCGCTGGCCGGCCACGAGCTGACGCCGCTGTTTGGTCAGCCGGAGTGGTTCCTCGGGATTCTGCCGAGCCAGGCCGGTAATTTGAAAGTCTTGGACACTGCGCGCTGGGTCATGCCGGATCGCTACCGCGATGACTTCCGGCAGGGCCTGCAATACGTGATTTCGGTACAAGGTTACGAGTGGGGGCTGGCGGTGCATCAGGTCAGCCGCTCGTTGCGCCTGGACCCGAATGAAATCAAATGGAGAAGTCACCGGGGTCAGCGGCCATGGCTCGCCGGCACCGTGATCGAGCACATGTGTGCATTGCTTGACGTATCCGCACTGGCCGAGTTGATCGCCAGCGGCGGGGCAAAGCACTTGAGCGGCAACAAGCCGCTACATAAACCGACATAGCAGCCGACATAACAATCAGGCGATGGCATTTTTTTCAATGCCACCACACAGAACACACACCGCCCGGGGCGGTTTTTTCGAGGGGTCAGGGTATGAGTAGTCAGGCGTCGAATGCAAAAGGTTCTGAAGATCCGATCCTGCAATGGGTGACCTTCAAACTGGATAACGAAACCTACGGCATCAACGTGATGCGCGTGCAGGAAGTGCTGCGCTACACCGAAATCGCGCCGGTACCGGGTGCACCGAGCTACGTGCTGGGCATCATCAACCTGCGCGGTAACGTGGTCACCGTGATCGACACCCGTCAGCGCTTCGGCCTGCACAGCGGCGAGATCAGTGACAACACCCGTATCGTCATCATCGAAGCCGACAAGCAAGTCGTCGGCATCATGGTCGACAGCGTGGCCGAAGTGGTTTACCTGCGTCAGTCGGAAATCGAAACCGCACCGAACGTCGGTAACGAAGAATCGGCCAAGTTCATCCAGGGCGTGTGCAACAAGAACAACGAGCTGCTGATTCTGGTCGAGCTGGACAAGATGATGAGCGAAGAAGAATGGTCGGAACTGGAGAGCATCTGATTTGATTCTCGAGGTTGCGGTAATTGTTCTGTTCCTGTTCTGGGCCGGTACGCTGGCGATGTTCGTCTCGTACATCAAGGCGCAGCGAGTGATCGCTGCGCAGCAGGCCCAGGGCGATGCGCTGCGTGATCAGCGCATCAAGGAACTGGCCAAACGCGTCGACGACTACCAGAACGGCAACGTGCGCATGGGCGAAGCCCTGCACGAGTTGCGCGCGGTGGTAAGCCCGTTGCCGGACAAGATCGTTGCCCTGGAACAACGCGACCCGTCGAGCCTGTCATTCGCCCAGGCGGCGAAACTGGTGGGCATGGGCGCCAGCGTCGATGAACTGACTCAGTCGTGCGGCTTGACCCAGGCTGAGGCGGAGTTGATGCGCAAGCTTCATAAAAACAGCTAGGAGCTTCGAGCTTCGAGCAGCAAGCAAGATCAAAAGATCGTTCCCACGCGCAGCAAAGGCATGCATCCTGGGACGCTCCGCGTTCCGCCGATTCGCGAGCAGGCTCGCTCCCACATTTGGTCACGGTCGAATGTGGGAGCGAGCCTGCTCGCGAAGGCGTCTTTGAAACCTCAATAATCATCCCCGCGTGCGGTGATGTCCTTCTCGACCATCGGCGCGTTCGGGTCCTGTCCCTCGGGGAATTTACCCTTCAGGTTCCAGGCAAACGCGATGATCTCGGCGATGGTGCGGTAGAGCTCTTCGGGGATGCTGTCGCCCAGTTCCATCCTCGCCAGCAGGCGCACAAGTTCGGCGTTCTCGTAGATCGGCACTTCGTAATCGCGGGCGATGCGCAGGATTTCTTCGGCCAGTTCCTCGTCGCCCTTGGCGGTAAGGGTCGGGGCGTGGTTGCCGTCGTATTTGAGGGCGATGGCCTGGCGTGGGGCAGTGGAATCGTTCATGCGGTTTCGTCAACCCAGCGGTGTTCGAGGCGGGTTTGGTTGCCTTGCGGCGGTGTGCCGTGGTGGCAGTCGAGGTCGCCGACGTTGAGCCCGGAATCGAGCAAGCGCTGGCGCAAGGCAAACAGATTGTTTTCGATCAGGTCGGCGGTGTACGGCCGCTCGGCCCACAGCTGACTGGACAGGCTGCCGGCGATCAGTTGCGCCTGAATCTGCATCGGCCCGAGCGGTTCCAGATCGAAGGCCAGATCAACGCGCCACAGTTGCTGTTTGGCTTCGCGCTCGTCGCGGCGTTCATGCGGCTGCGGTTCGCGCTCCGGCGCTTCTTCGCGCTGGAATTTGACCTGCAGCGGCACGATGTCTTGCAGATTACGCATGGGGATTTCCAGCTGCCAGGTGCTGAGCAGGCGGCCATCGTCGGTGACGCCGGTCTGCTCCAGGCTCGACAGCTGATGGCTCTGCAGACGCGACACCGCAGCGGCGGCGAGGCGCAGCAGTTGTTCGAGATCACCTTCGCCTTCGAGTTTCGCCAGCAGTCGTTCGGGCAACGGGAAGCTGCTGGGCACCGGTTTGGCGCTGACCTGGCCGAGGGTGCCGAGGGCGTTCCGGACGAAACTCGGCAGCGCTTGCGCCAAGGTGTTGGCGGCGATGATCGCATTGAAATTGGTGTTGCTCGGCAGGCCCGGGGTCAGTTGCGCGATCAGTTTGAGCAGGTCGGCCTTCATGTCCGGGGCGAGCGTGGGATTTTGTCCGCCGAGCAATTTCGCTTCGAGGAACGCGCCGCTGTTGGCCAAGGCCAGCGCCACGCCTTTGGCGGTGCTCATTTGCTGCACGTCCGGCAGGCTGGCGAGCAGCTTGTCGACCACCGCGCGCAGATCGGCCGAGGTCTGGTCAGTCGCCGGCGGCAGATTTTGCAACATCTTCAGCAGGCCATCGAGCGAGCCCTGGCGGCTTTGCTGGCCGAGCAATTGCTGACTGACCGCCAATTGTTCCTGACGGCTGCTCAGCGGCACGAATTTAAGGGTCTGCGCGTCCTGCACCTGCGCCGACAACAAGGTGCCGATGCGCAGTGGTTGCGGGCTGTCGACGGTCAAGGTGCTGCCGCTCAACGCGGTGTTGAGCAGGGTGACCATCGAGCGAAATACCGCCGCTTGTCCCGGCGTTTGCGGCAGGGCTTGCGAGGTCACGACTTTGCCTTGCAGCAGGGTGCCGGCGGGCAATTGCGCGGTATCGATGCGGGTGAGGGTGGCGACGCTGCTGGCGATCGCTTGCTGCACGGTGATCGCCAGATTGCCGGCCGACGGCTGAGTGATCGCCAGGTTGGTGCCCTGTGGCAACGGCAGATTGCTGCTGGCCTGCACGGTGGTCTGGCGACCGCTGTCGAGGGTCACTTTGAGCAGCAATTCAAAGGTCTGGTCGGCCTGCTTGAGCGATAACACCTCGGCCTTGGCGCTTTGCCCGGCGCCGATTAAGCCCTCCACCGGCGTCAGCAGCTTGAGCAGTTCACCCATCTGCGGGCGAGCGCTCGCCGGCACGGTGGGTGGCAGCGGGAGGATGTTCATTTCGCCTGTCATACGCGGACACAACCTGAGGAAATTGCGCTCTTGAGAGTAAGGCACGGCATGTATAATGCCGCGCGTCGTGCGCTTCGTTCAAAAAACCTGGCAATTGTTTGATCCAGCTCGCCAGATCGAGCGATCAAAGCATCTATGCTGCATCTCTTTAACGGCCGCTCCAGAGCCGACTTGAACCGTATAAGGCCCGTGATCCCTTGACCAGTCCTGTCCTGCAAACCGTTGCCCTGGCGTGTGAACGCGATCTGCGGCTGCTGTTCGAAAACCTCGAATTGCGCCTGGCCAGTGGCGACATGGTGCAGATCAGCGGCCCCAACGGCAGCGGCAAGACCAGTCTTTTACGTCTGCTCGCCGGTTTGATGCAACCCACCGATGGCCAGGTGCTGCTCAATGGTCAACCGCTGACCGAACAGCGCAGCGAACTCGCACGCAACCTGCTGTGGATCGGCCACGCCGCCGGGATCAAGGATCTGCTCACTCCCGAAGAAAACCTGTCATGGCTGTGCGCCTTGCACCATCCCGCCGAACGCGAGGCGATCTGGCAGGCACTGGCAGCGGTAGGATTGCGCGGTTTCGAAGACGTTCCCTGCCACAGCCTTTCCGCCGGCCAGCAGCGCCGTGTGGCGCTGGCGCGGTTGTATCTGGACAGCCCGCCGTTGTGGATTCTCGACGAACCTTTCACCGCGCTGGACAAGCAGGGCGTTGCGCAACTGGAAGAGCATCTGGCCGGCCACTGCGAACGCGGCGGCCTGGTGGTGCTGACCACCCACCACACCCTGAGCCGCATGCCGGCCGGTTATCGCGACATCGATCTGGGGAAATGGGCGGTATGAGTGTCTTCGGCCTGCTGCTTGCCCGCGAATCGCGACTGCTGTTCCGCCGCCCGGCGGAGCTGGCCAATCCGCTGATTTTCTTTGCCATCGTCATTGCCCTTTTCCCGCTGGCCGTCGGCCCGGAAACTCAAGTCTTGCAAAACCTGTCCCCGGGGTTAGTCTGGGTGGCGGCGTTGTTGTCGGTCCTGCTTTCGCTGGACGGATTGTTTCGCAGTGACTTCGAAGACGGCTCGCTGGAACAGTGGGTCCTTTCGTCGCACCCGCTGCCGCTTCTGGTCCTGGCCAAGGTGCTGGCACACTGGCTGTTCTCCGGTCTGGCACTGGTGCTGCTGTCGCCGTTGCTGGCGCTGATGCTCGGTTTGCCAGCCGCGTGCCTGCCGGTGTTGCTGCTGTCGTTGCTGCTCGGTACGCCGGTGTTGAGCCTGCTCGGTGCAGTCGGGGCGGCGCTGACGGTTGGCCTGAAGCGCGGCGGTCTGTTGCTGGCGCTGCTGATTCTGCCGCTGTACATCCCGGTGTTGATCCTTGGCAGTGGCGCGTTGCAAGCGGTGCTACAAGGCATGCCGGCGACCGGATACCTGTTGTGGTTGGCCAGCCTCACAGCGCTGGCGATTACCCTGACACCCTTTGCAATAGCCGCTGGCCTGAAGATCAGCGTCGGCGAATAATAATGAGGCCTGGTCAAAAATTGACCACTTCTTCCAGAAGAAAGGCATGACCCTCTGCCAGCTCGCGATGATGAGCGGCAACCGTGATGGAAACAGTATGAACTGGACCTGGTTTCACAAGCTCGGCTCGCCCAAGTGGTTCTACGGCATCAGCGGCAAATTTCTGCCGTGGTTGAGCATCGCAGCGTTGCTGCTGATCGGCGTTGGCGTGGTCTGGGGCCTGGCCTTCGCGCCGCCGGATTACCAGCAAGGCAACAGCTTTCGCATCATCTATATCCACGTACCTGCAGCGATGCTCGCCCAGTCGATCTACGTGATGCTCGCGGTGTGCGGCGTGGTCGGGCTGGTGTGGAAAATGAAGCTGGCCGATGTCGCCCTGCAATGCGCTGCTCCGATCGGCGCGTGGATGACCGCCGTGGCGCTGGTCACCGGGGCGATCTGGGGCAAGCCGACCTGGGGCTCGTGGTGGGTGTGGGACGCGCGCCTGACCTCGATGTTGATTCTGCTGTTTCTGTATTTCGGCGTGATCGCGCTGGGCAACGCCATCAGCAATCGTGACAGCGCCGCCAAGGCCTGCGCGGTGCTGGCGATTGTTGGCGTGATCAACATTCCGATCATCAAATACTCGGTGGAGTGGTGGAACACCCTGCACCAGGGCGCGACTTTCACTCTTACGGAAAAACCGGCGATGCCAGCGGAAATGTGGCTGCCGCTGCTGCTGACGGTGCTGGGGTTCTACTGCTTCTTCGGCGCTGCGCTGTTGCTGCGCATGCGTCTTGAAGTGCTCAAGCGCGAAGCCCGCGCCAGTTGGGTGAAGGCTGAAGTGCAGCAGAGTCTGGAGGCGGTGCGATGAGTTTTGCTTCATTCGGCGATTTTCTCGCCATGGGCCATCACGGCCTGTATGTCTGGTCGGCCTACGGCATCTGTCTGGCGGTGCTGGCCCTCAACGTGGTGGCGCCGATTGCGGCGCGCAAGCGTTATCTGCAACAAGAGGCGCGTCGTCTGCGCCGGGAGAACGGCAAGTGAATGCGCTGCGCAAAAAACGTCTGATCATCATTCTGGCGATTCTGGTCGGAGTGGGCGCTGCTGTTGGCCTGGCCCTGAGCGCGCTGCAGGAAAACATCAATCTGTTTTACACGCCGACGCAGATCGCCAACGGCGAAGCACCGCAGGACACGCGCATCCGCGCCGGCGGCATGGTCGAGGCCGGTTCGCTGCAACGCTCCAAGGATTCGCTGGACGTCAAATTCGTCGTCACCGACTTCAACAAATCCGTGACCATCGCCTATCGCGGCATCCTCCCGGATCTGTTCCGCGAAGGGCAGGGCATCGTCGCCCTCGGCAAGCTCAACGCTGATGGTGTAGTGGTCGCCGATGAAGTGCTCGCCAAGCACGACGAGAAATACATGCCGCCGGAAGTGACCAAAGCGCTGAAGGACAGCGGTCAATCCGCACCGACGCCTGTGAAGGAGGGTTGATCGATGACCTCGGCGATTTTTATTCCTGAGTTGGGCCATCTGGCGATGATCCTTGCCCTGTGCTTTGCCCTCGTGCAAGCGGTGGTGCCATTGGTCGGTGCCTGGCGCGGTGACCGTTTCTGGATGAGTCTGGCCCAGCCCGCCGCATGGGGGCAGTTTGCCTTTTTGTTGTTTGCGTTCGGCATTTTGACCTACGCATTCATGACCGATGATTTCTCTGTCGCCTACGTGGCAAACAACTCCAACACCGCTTTGCCGTGGTACTACAAATTTAGCGCGGTGTGGGGCGCCCACGAAGGTTCACTGCTGCTGTGGGCGTTGATCCTCGGCGGCTGGACCTTCGCCGTGTCGGTGTTCTCCCGGCAGTTGCCGCAAGTCATGCTCGCCCGGGTACTGGCGGTGATGGGTATGATCAGCACCGGTTTCCTGCTGTTCCTGATCCTCACGTCCAACCCGTTCAAACGCATCCTGCCGCAGATGCCGAGCAATGGCGCTGACCTCAATCCACTGTTGCAAGACATTGGCCTGATCGTTCACCCGCCGATGTTGTACATGGGCTACGTCGGCTTTTCGGTGGCATTCGCATTCGCCATCGCAGCGTTGATGGGCGGTCGCCTCGATGCGGCGTGGGCGCGCTGGTCGCGGCCATGGACGATCGTCGCCTGGGCGTTCCTCGGCATTGGCATCACCCTCGGTTCGTGGTGGGCGTATTACGAACTCGGCTGGGGCGGCTGGTGGTTCTGGGATCCGGTGGAAAACGCCTCGTTCATGCCTTGGCTGGTCGGCACAGCGCTGATTCACTCGCTGGCGGTCACCGAGAAACGCGGTGTGTTCAAGAGCTGGACGGTGTTGCTGGCGATTGCCGCGTTTTCATTGAGCCTGCTCGGCACCTTCCTGGTTCGCTCGGGCGTGCTGACGTCGGTGCACGCGTTTGCCTCGGATCCGGAGCGCGGCGTGTTCATCCTGATTTTCCTGCTGTTTGTGGTCGGCGGTTCGCTGACGCTGTTTGCGCTGCGTGCGCCGGTGGTGAAAAGTCAGGTTGGCTTCAATCTGTGGTCGCGGGAAACCTTGCTACTGGGCAACAACCTGGTGCTGGTCGTCGCTGCATCGATGATCCTGCTTGGGACCTTGTATCCGCTGATTCTTGATGCCATCAGTGGCGCCAAACTGTCGGTCGGCCCGCCGTACTTCAATGCGTTGTTCATACCGTTGATGGCATTGCTGATGCTGGTCATGGCGATCGGTGTGATCGTGCGCTGGAAGGACACGCCAGTGAAATGGCTGGCGAGCATGCTCACTCCGGTGCTGCTCGGCAGCGTCGCATTGGCCGTTGTGGCCAGCGTGGCCTACGGCGATTTCAACTGGGCGGTAATTGCGACTTTCCTGCTCGCCGCTTGGGTGTTGCTCGCCGGTGTGCGCGACCTGTTCGACAAGACTCGCCACAAAGGCCTGATCAAAGGTTTGCCGACGCTGACCCGCAGTTATTGGGGCATGCAGATCGCCCACCTCGGCATCGCCGTGTGCGCGCTGGGTGTGGTGTTGTCGAGCCAGAACAGTGCCGAGCGCGACCTGCGTCTGGCGCCGGGCGAGTCGATGGATCTGGCCGGCTATCAGTTCGTCTTCGAAGGCGCCAAGCATTTCGAGGGGCCGAATTTTACCTCGGACAAAGGCACCATCCGCGTCATTCGCGATGGCAAGGAAATCAGCGTGCTGCACCCGGAAAAACGTCTGTACACCGTGCAGAACTCGGTGATGACCGAAGCCGGGATCGACGCCGGTTTCACTCGCGATCTCTACGTTGCCCTCGGCGAGCCGCTGGATAACGGCGCCTGGGCCGTGCGCGTACATGTCAAACCGTTCGTGCGCTGGATCTGGTTCGGCGGCTTGCTCACCGGATTGGGTGGATTGCTGGCGGCGCTGGATCGGCGTTATCGGGTCAAGGTGAAAAGCAAAGTGCGCGAGGCACTGGGCATGACGGGAGCGGCGGCATGAGGCGTTGGTTGATGTTGTTGCCGTTGGCGATTTTTCTGCTGGTTGCGGTATTTCTCTATCGTGGCTTGTACCTGGATCCGGCGGAACTGCCGTCGGCGATGATCAACAAGCCGTTCCCGGAGTTTTCCCTGCCGAGCGTGCAGGGCGACAAGACGCTGACCAAGGCCGACATTCTCGGCAAACCGGCGCTGGTCAATGTCTGGGGCACCTGGTGCATCTCCTGCCGGGTCGAGCACCCGGTACTGAACAAACTCGCCGAGCGCGGCGTGGTGATCTACGGCATCAACTACAAGGACACCAATGCCGACGCCTTGAAGTGGCTGGCCGAGTTTCACAATCCGTATGCGCTGGATATTCGTGACGACGAGGGTTCGCTGGGCTTGAATCTTGGTGTCTACGGCGCGCCGGAAACCTTCTTCATCGATGCCAAAGGCATCATCCGCGACAAGTTCGTCGGGGTGATCGACGAGCAGGTCTGGCGCGAAAAACTCGCAGCCAAGTATCAGGCGCTGGTCGATGAGGCCAAGCCATGAAGCGTTTTCTCGCAGCGGTGGTGCTGGGTTTGAGCCTGGCCGGTGTCGCCCATGCGGCCATCGACACCTACGAATTTGCCAAAGAGGGCGACCGCGAGCGTTTCCGCGAACTGACCAAGGAACTGCGCTGCCCCAAGTGCCAGAACCAGGACATTGCCGATTCCAACGCGCCGATCGCCGCCGACCTGCGCAAGGAGATTTTCCGCATGCTCGGTGAGGGCAAGGACAATCAGCAGATCATCGACTTCATGGTCGATCGCTATGGTGATTTCGTCCGCTACAAACCGGCGCTCAATGCCAAGACTGCGCTGCTGTGGTTCGGCCCGGCCGGTCTGCTGCTCGGTGGTTTCGTGGTGATCGCGCTGATCGTGCGCAGGCGTCGCGGGCAACGTGCCGAAACGCCGTCATCGCTGTCTGCCGAAGAACGTCAGCGCCTCGACCAACTGTTGGATAAAAACCAAGAATGATTGATTTCTGGCTTGCCGCAGGGCTGTTGCTTCTGGTCGCCCTGAGTTTTCTGCTGATCCCGGTGCTGCGCGAACGCCGTGCCCAGCGGGAAGAAGATCGCACCGCGTTGAACGTCGCGCTGTATCAGGAACGGGTGGCCGAGCTGCAAGCGCAGCAGGCCGAGGGCGTGCTCGACGCCGCGCAACTGGACAGCGGCCGCGCGGAAGCTGCACGGGAGCTGCTCGCTGATACCGAAGGCGTTGCCGCACCGCGTGTCTCGCGTCTGGGCAAGCCGTTGCCGCTGCTGGCCGCCGTGCTGGTACCGGTGCTGGGCCTCGGTCTGTACCTGCATTTCGGCGCCGCCGACAAGGTCGAACTGACCCGCGAATTCGCTCAGGCACCGCAGTCGATGGAAGAGATGACCCAGCGTCTGGAACGTGCGGTGGCCGCACAACCGGATTCCGCTGAAGGTCTGTATTTCCTCGGCCGTACCTACATGGCTCAGGACCGCCCGGCAGACGCGGCGAAGATGTTCGAGCGCGCCGCCAACCTCGCCGGTCGACAGCCGGAGCTGCTCGGCCAGTGGGCGCAGGCGCAGTATTTTGCTGACGGTAAAAAGTGGTCGGAGCAGATTCAGAAACTGACCGACGAAGCGCTGAAGGCCGATCCGAAAGAAGTCACCAGCCTCGGCCTGCTCGGCATCGCCGCGTTCGAAGGCGAGCGTTATCAGGAGGCCATCGACTACTGGAATCGCCTGCTCGCGCAACTGCCGCCGGATGACAACTCTCGCGCTGCGCTGCAAGGCGGCATCGAGCGTGCCGCCGAGCGCCTGAAGGCAAGCGGTGGCAAGGTTGCCGAGGCAGCGGCGCCGAAAGCTGCGTTGCTCACAGTCAGCGTTGATCTGGCCAGCGAACTCAAAGGCAAGGTGCAACCGGGCGACAGCGTGTTCATCTTCGCCCGCGCCACTTCTGGCCCACCGGCGCCGCTGGCGGCCAAACGCCTGACCGTCGCCGACCTGCCGGTGACCGTCGAACTGGGCGATGCCGACGCAATGATGCCGCAGTTGAAACTGTCCAACTTCCCTGAAGTCCAACTGGTTGCGCGCATCTCACGGGCCGGTCAACCGACTGCCGGTGAGTGGATCGGTCGCAGCGGCCCACTGGCCAGCAGCACCACCGCGCTACAAAAACTGACTATCGACAGCCCGGACAAGTAACCGGACCCAACAGGAAAGTACCGCCATGCACACCATCGCCCGCATCACAGTCCTCACACTGGCCCTGGGCTTGAGTGCATGTGCGGTACAACGCCCGGAACCGACCACCAGCCTGCCGCCGATCCCGCCGTCTCAGCCAAGTCCAACTCCGTCGACCTCGCCGACTCCCGGCAAGAGCATCCCGGCCAAACCCGCCAAGCCCGTGCCACGCACCTCGGCCAGCTTCGCCCCGCCACCGGGCGGCAATAGCCACTGGGACCAGAAACTCGGCGTCTACGTCCTCGACGACCAGACCAACACCTTCTACCGCCAGCGCACCTACTACCGCTGGAACAACGGCTGGAGCCGCTCGGTCAGCCCCAACGGCCCGTGGGAAGACACCAACATCCACGGCGTCCCGCCGGGGTTGGGCAAGAAGTTCGGGCAGTAAGAGAAACGGCGATCCTGGGATCGCCGTTTTTTTTGCGTCTGATTTTCAGAGAATCGCACGATAGTTGGCTAACACCTTTACCGACTCGACTAGTCCTTGCCGTTGGAGAAAGCCAAGATATTTGTCCACCTCCACATTGGGCGTTTTCAATTGCCGTCGCTGGCTTTGAGCCGCAGCGACGACGGCAGCCGAATCAAGATGGAAAAGGTTTTCCACAAACTCATCCGGGTGCTGAGCTTCAATGCCGTATGGCGCGAGGTGACGGGTGGGGAAATCTTTCAGGTTGAACGTCACTATTACATCGGCACCGCATCGGATTGCGGCCGCTAGAACATGGCGATCGTTCTCATCAGGCAGTGTCAGGCCTGACACCAAGTCTTCATAGCCATCGATACACGCGTCTGGAATGGCCAGGTCCATCAATTGCGATGTGCGATCGAGTTGTTCGAGAGTCAGGTCGGACCTGTTCTTCAATAAGTTACGCTTCCATTCGTGGTGTATTTCCTGAGTCCAGCGAGCCCGATACAGCCCTGACAACGCGAGCCACATCAGGAAATCTCTTAGAGGGGCCGGATATAAAACGCATGCATCGTATACAGCAGTGAAAGAGGAATGCCTCACTCGTATCCTGTCCTTAGCGCCTGTGCCTGCTCCGCGAGAAGCATCATTGCCTGCTCGCTGGCGGTGTCTCGCCGGGTTTTATATTCCATCAGATCGGCAAAACGCACACGTCGGTGCTTGCCTGTTTTGTGGTAGGAAATCTCACCGCGCTCCAGCAGTTTGATCATGTGCGGACGTGAGACGTTGAGCAGATCGGCAGCTTCCTGCGTGGTCAGCTCCGCGTGGATCGGTACCACCTTCACAGCGTTGCCCTGCGCCAGCGCCGCGAGGATATCGCTCAGCAAGCGCAACGCCGATGTTGGCAGCTCGACGCTGTGGGCTTCGTTCTGTTCATCAAAAATCTGGATTCGCTGAGTTTCAAAACCGCTTGCGAGAAATGCGGTCAGGGCGCGCTGGCCTGCAATCGCGGCTTTGACCTCACGTTCGACGGGCAGATTGATGGCGGATGGAGTAGCGGTGGTCATAAGACAGTTCCAGCATTGTAAGGAAGATCCGCGGACGTTATTCGAATCAAACGAAATTCGCAATAAACGAAACTGGTTAAGGAATACTTTGTAAAACAACCAACCATCACCCCGTCCCTTTCTGTGCTTGAGTAAAAATAACTCTAGAGTTACTTTTAATGGGCCAAGCCAAGGAGGCGGTTGGTGCAGAGCAGGCTATTGATGAAGGAGCTGGAGGAGGCGGGCTGGACGCTGGATCGGGTTGCGGGCAGTCATCACATCTTCACTCATCGTTACAACCCGAACACGATTGCCGTCCCGCACCCGAAAAAAGATTTACCGCTGGGGACAGTCAAAAGCATTCGGCGGCGCGCGGGGTTATTCAGCCCGCCAACCCGTCATGAAGGAGATCCGTAATGCAATATCCCATCTGCATCGAGTGGGGTGACGAGAACACTGCCATCGGCATTCAGATCCCCGATATTCCCGGCGCAGTCACGGCCGGGGACAGCTTTGAGGAGGCTTACAACGCGGCCGTGGAAGTCGCGCACCTGATGCTGCAGGAAATCGCGGCGGCCGGGCAGGCGGTTCCGATGCCGAACTCGGCAGCGGCGCATCGCAATCATCCGGATTTTGCCGAGATGGGCTGGGGCATGCTGGAGCTGGATATCTCGCCGTACCTGGGCAAGACCGAAAAGGTCAACGTTACGCTGCCCGGCTATGTGATTCAGCGTATTGATCGCTATGTACGCGAGCACAACGTGAAAAGCCGCTCGTCGTTTCTGGCGGATGCGGCGATGGAGAAACTGGTTCGGTATTGAAGGCTTGTCCAATTGTGGGAGCGAGCCTGCTCGCGAAGGCGTCAGGTCAGGCACTCATCTGGCTGACACACCGCGTTCGCGAGCAGGCTCGCTCCCACACTGGTTTTGTGTATTGCAGTGATTCGCAGGTCACCCAAAACCTGTAGGAGCGAGCTTGCTCGCGAAGCTTTTGACGCCCTCAAGCCGTGGCCAATGAAGCGCGTCGTGAAGTGCTCAAAAACCGCAACAACGCCAGCAACGGAAACACGCTGCCGACAATCACGATCCACAACCAGCCGCCATGCTCGTACACCGCGCTGGCCACCGAGGAGCCGAAAGCGCCGCCGATAAAGATGCTGGTCATGTACAGCGCGTTCAAACGGCCACGACTTTTCGCGTCCAGCGAGTACACCGCGCGTTGGCCGAGGACCATGTTCATCTGCACGCAGAAGTCGAGTACCACGCCGGTCACGGCCAGGCCGATGACGCTGTAGGCCGGGTGAATGAAGGCGGGCAGGAAGCTCAGGCTGGCGAAGAGCATGGCCAGCAGCGAGGCGATGCGTGTGTGGCCGGCATCGGCGAGGCGGCCGCTGATTGGCGCGGCGATGGCACCGATGGCGCCGACCAGGGCGAAGATGGCGATTTCGCTTTGCGACAGGCCATGGTTGCGTGCAAGTTCCAGTGGCACGGCGGTCCAGAACAGGCTGAACGTGGCAAACATGCAGCCCTGGTAAAACGCCCGCTGACGCAGCACCGGTTGCTGGCGCAGCAGCGTCCACAGCGAGCCGATCAATTGGCCATAAGTTGCGCTGTGATCTGGCTGGCGCTTGGGCACGGTCAGCGCCAGCACCATGCTGATCGCTGCCATCAGCGCTGCGGCGATCATGAACATGGCGCGCCAGCCGAGGTGATCGGCGACCACGCTTGACACCGGTCGCGCCAAAAGAATACCCAGCAGCAAACCGCCCATGATCCCGCCCACCACGCGGCCACGGGACTCTTCCGGCGCCAGATGCGCGGCCAGCGGAATCAGGATCTGCACCGACACCGAGCTGAAGCCGACCAGCAGTGAGATCAGCAGGAACACGTTCGGCTGCTCGGTAAACGCTGCGCCAAGCAGACTGGCGATTGCCACCAGCGTGGTGATGATCATCAGCCGCCGGTTTTCCAGCAGATCTCCCAACGGCACCAGAAAGAACAGGCCCAACGCATAGCCGATCTGCGTCAGCGAGACGATGAAACTGGCCATGGTGTCGGAGAGGCCGATGTCCGGCGCGATCAGGCCGATGATCGGTTGTGCGTAGTAGATGTTGGCAACAATGGCGCCGCAGCAGAACGCGAACAGCAGGACCAGGCCTCGGGTCATTGCGTGAGGGGTGGCGGTCATAGGGGATCTCGGGTCGGGCACAGGAAAGCGATGAGGCTAATGGACAGCGCGGGTTAGCAGAAGACGTTTTTGGATGATAACTGTTATTACGTTGTGTAATGACGGGTCTTGAAATCTGGGTCAAGGGGGCGGGTAGGGTCTTGTATTTCCTGGTACACCCATAAAAGCCCCTCACCCTAACCCTCTCCCAGAGGGAGAGGGAACCGATCGGGGGATGCTTGGGAGGTACGCCGACCTGATGGTTATTCGCTGAATCCACAACGGTCGAATCCAAAAATTATCTCTCTCGATCCATAATCGACTCGGTCCTGCAGGTCGATGTCTGACTTAAGTCACCTCGGTCGGCCCCCTCTCCCAATGGGAGAGGGCTGGGGTGAGGGGCTTCTGGCTCAACAAAAAAGGCGACCCCAGCGGGTCGCCTTTTGATTTTTTCAGATCAAGCCTTACTGCCCGCTATAAATCTGATCAAACACCCCACCATCATTGAAGTGGGTTTTCTGCACCGTGCGCCAGTCACCAAAGGTCTTCTCCACTGACAAGAAATCCACTTTCGGGAAACGGTCGGTGTACTTTGCCAGCACTGCCGGGTCACGCGGGCGCAGGTAGTTGGCCGCCGCAATTTCCTGGCCTTCAGGCGACCACAGGTACTTCAGATACTCGTCAGCCGCAGCGCGCGAGCCTTTCTTGTCGACGACTTTGTCGACCACCGAAACCGGTGGCTCGGCTTCTGCGGAGACGCTTGGGTAGATAACTTCGAACTGATCGCGACCGAACTCGCGAGCGATCATTTCCGCTTCGTTTTCAAAGGTCACCAGCACGTCGCCGATCTGGTTGGTCATGAACGTGGTGGTGGCGGCGCGGCCCCCGGTGTCGAGCACCGGCGCCTGCTTGAACAGCTTGCCAACGAAGTCCTTGGCCTTGTTCTCGTCACCGCCATTCTTCAGCACATAACCCCAGGCCGACAGGTAGGTGTAGCGACCATTACCCGAAGTTTTCGGGTTGGGCACAATCACCTGCACGCCGTCCTTGAGCAGGTCCGGCCAGTCTTTCAGCGCTTTCGGGTTGCCCTTGCGGACGATGAATACCGTGGCCGAGGTGAACGGTGCGCTGTTGTTCGGCAGGCGCGTGACCCAATTGTCCGGGACCAGTTTGCCGTTGTCGGCGAGGGCATTGATGTCGGTGGCCATGTTCATGGTGATGACGTCAGCCGGCAGGCCGTCGATCACCGAACGCGCCTGCTTGCTCGAGCCGCCGAAGGACATCTGCACGGTGATGTTCTCCTTGTGCTCGGCTTGCCAGTGCTTCTGGAACGCAGTGTTGTAGTCCTTGTAGAAATCGCGCATCACGTCGTAGGAGACGTTGAGCAGCGTCGGTGCTGCCTGGACGATGTTGGCCAAGGCCAGGCCGGCGGCGAGAAGTGAGGCGCCAAAGAGTTTTTTCACTGCGCATTCCTTGTTCTATGGGGTGTCGTGTCAAAAATGAGGCGATTTGCCAGCGACTATAGCGGGCCTCGCATAGTCGCTTAAAGATTAAAAAGCTCTGTGCTTATTCCAGTTTCTTGAACAGCTGACTACCGCAGCGCGAACAGAACGCCGCGCTCTGCTCGTGGGTCTTTTTCTGACAGCCCGGGCAGTCAGTTTGCAGCTGCTCGCCGCGCATCGCATTGGCCAGTTCTGCAGTAAAAATCCCTGTGGGCACGGCGATGATCGAGTAACCGGTGATCATCACCAGCGAGGAAATCACCTGGCCCAGCGGCGTCTTCGGCACGATGTCGCCGAAGCCCACAGTGGTCAAGGTTACGATCGCCCAATAGATGCCCTTGGGAATACTGGTGAAGCCATGCTCCGGGCCTTCGATCACGTACATCAGCGTGCCGAACACCGTCACCAGCGTGCACACGCTGACCAGAAACACGACGATTTTCTGCTTGCTGCCGCGCAGCGCCGACATCAGATAGTTGGCTTGCTTGAGATACGGGCTGAGCTTGAGCACGCGGAAAATCCGCAGCATCCGAATGATGCGGATGATCAGTAGATACTGCGCATCGCTGTAATACAGCGCGAGGATGCCCGGCACGATCGCCAGCAGGTCCACCAGGCCATAAAAGCTGAAGGCATAGCGCAGTGGCTTGGGCGAGCAGTACAGACGCAGGATGTACTCGCCGAGGAAGATCGCCGTGAAGCCCCACTCGATATAGGCCAGGACGTCGGCGTAATTACGGTGAATGCTGTCGATACTGTCGAGCATCACGATCACCAGGCTGGCGAGGATGATCACCAGCAGGATGCCGTCGAAGCGACGCCCGGCCGGGGTGTCGCTCTGGAAAATCATGACGTAGAGCCGTTCGCGCCAATTGTTGCTGCTGTCCATGGATAACGCCTGAATCGAAGATCAGCGCAGCCTAGGGTGATTCTCCTCGTGAGCGCAAGACTCATGCGCAAGCGACGCTTTGCCAAGCATTTGAATGCCGGCACGAATCAACCAGCAGGCGAGGATGAACGGCGCGGTCAGGGTGGCCAGCCCGAGGGCGGCAAACAGCGGCGTCACCAGCAGGGCCAGGACAATGGCGAGCAGCGGCAGCCACGGATTTTGTCGCTGAGCGCTGAAGGCGAGGGCGGCGAGTACAGCGTTGTAGCCACCGAGCCCGAGCAGTGCGGCGGACGTTTCGTGGTGCAGCAGGCTGGAACCGAGGCCGATCGCCGACGCCAGCAGCGCCCAGCAGAACGCACGGCGATCGGCAATCAGCAGACCGCTGGCAATCAACGCCCCGGCCAAAGGATGGTCGAGGAACATAACCTGGCCGAATCCGCGCAGTTCAGCGGCCAGCAGATTTGTCGTGTTCAGGTCGACCGATGCCACCGGCGCGGACGGTTCGGCGAACATCAGCAGCACCCAGCTGAGCGCCACGAACGGCGAGGTATACGCCGGTATGGCGCGACTGCGGTACACATGTTTGAGCCATTGCTGAGTGAGCATCGCGCTCAAGCCGCCAGCCGCAAGAATCAACGGCGGCAGCAGCGGCGACCACGGGAAATACAGGCTCAGCAGCAGGCCGAGCAGCACGCCGTTGTAGCTGAACAACCCGGCCTGGCGATCGGCCTTGGCGTAGTTGCGCCGCTGCGCGGTGAGCAGACCGGCAACGCCACCGAGCAGCGCCCCGGCGAACAGTACCGGCGCGGTCAGCAGAATCGCCAACAGGCACAGCAGCCCGCACAGCGGATGGCGCTGGAAGAAAATCTGACTGAAACCGTTGAGCAAAGCCTCGGCCCAGTCGGGGCAGTGGGTGTTGAAGTGATTGGCAGGCATGGCAGTTCTGAAGGTCAGGGAAAACCGAGGCGCCTGCTTCGCGAGCAGGCTCGCTCCCACATTGAATCTTTGTTCAGTCATTGAGTTTGTGGTGCACACAAATCAACTGTGGGAGCGAGCCTGCTCGCGAAGAGGCCGGTACAGGCGCTAAATCAACGTCTCAATGCGCAGCGAATTGGTCGACCCCGGCTGCCCGAACGGCACGCCGGCGGTAATCAGCAGCGTGTCGCCACGCTCGGCCATGCCTTGCGCCTGGGCGATTTCCAACGCGGTCGAGCAGACTTCGTCGACCTGACGCAGGCGATCGTTGACCACCGAATGAATGCCCCACGCCACGCTCAAGCGCCGCGCGGTTTGCAGGTTCGGCGTCAGATTGAGGATCGGTGCTTTCGGCCGTTCCCGGGATGCGCGCAGCGTCGAGGCGCCGGACTCGCTGTAATTGACCAGCACCGCCACCGGCAGCACGTTGCTGATCCGGCGGATCGCGCAACTGATCGCATCGGAAACCGTCGCCTCGGCTTTCGGACGGCTGACGTCGAGCTGAGTCTGGTAATCCGGGCCGTTCTCAACCTGACGGATGATCTTGCTCATCATCTGCACGGCTTCCAGCGGGTATTCGCCGGATGCGGTTTCCGCCGAGAGCATCACTGCATCGGCGCCTTCGGCCACGGCGTTGGCGACGTCGGTGACTTCGGCGCGGGTAGGGGCAGGGGAGAAGCGCATCGACTCGAGCATCTGCGTCGCCACCACCACCGGTTTGCCCAGCGCACGGCAGGTGGTGATGATGTTTTTCTGAATCTGCGGCACGCTTTCCGCCGGCACTTCCACACCAAGATCACCGCGCGCGACCATGATCGCGTCGCTCAACTCAGCAATCTCACGCAATTGCTCGACCGCCGAAGGCTTTTCGATTTTCGCCATCAGAAAGGCTTTGTCGCCGATCAATGCGCGGGCTTCGACAATGTCCTGCGGGCGCTGCACGAACGACAGCGCGACCCAATCCACCCCCAGTTCCAGACCGAAGCTCAAATCGCGGCGATCCTTGGCGGTCAGCGGGCTGAGGTCGAGCACCGCTTGCGGCACGTTCACACCTTTGCGATCAGACAGTTCGCCGCCGTTGAGCACAGTGGTGTCGATTGCATCGGCGTACTTGGTGACCACGCGCAGGCGCAGCTTGCCGTCGTCGAGCAGCAGATCCATGCCCGCTTCCAGCGCGGCAATGATCTCCGGATGCGGCAGGTTGACCCGGCGCTCATCGCCCGCTGTCGTATCGAGATCGAGGCGGAACGCCTGACCGCGATGCAGCTGCACCTTACCATCAGCGAATTTGCCGACACGCAGTTTCGGTCCTTGCAGATCCATGAGAATGCCCAGCGGGTAGTTGAGCTGGCGCTCGACTTCGCGGATCCATTGATAGCGCTTGGCGTGGTCGGCGTGATCGCCATGGCTGAAATTCAGGCGGAAGATGTTGACCCCGGCCTCGACCAGTTCGCGGATGTCGTCGATACCATCGACCGCCGGGCCGAGGGTGGCGAGGATTTTGACCTTTTTATCAGGCGTCATGATTTGCAGTTCTCAAGGATCAGAATGGCGCGGAAGTCGTTGACGTTGGTGCGGGTCGGCTCGGTGACGATCAGCGCATCGAGCGCCTGGAAGTAGCCGTAGCCGTTGTTGTTATCCAGCTCGTCGCTGGCGCTCAGACCGAGGGCGGCGGCGCGGGCGTAGCTGTCCGGGGTCATGATTGCGCCGGCGTTGTCTTCCGAGCCGTCGATGCCATCGGTGTCGCCGGCCAGCGCGTAGACGCCGGGCTGGCCCTTGAGGCTGTCGGTCAGGCTGAGGAGGAATTCGGCATTGCGTCCGCCACGGCCATTGCCGCGCACGGTCACCGTGGTTTCACCGCCGGAGAGAATCACGCACGGCGCTGCCAAGGGCTGGCCGTGGTTGATGATCTGTCGGGCGATGCCGGCGTGGACTTTCGCCACTTCACGGGATTCGCCTTCGAGGTCGCCGAGAATCAAGGTGCTGAAACCGGCCTGACGGCATTTCACCGCAGCCGCGTCCAGCGATTGCTGCGGGCGGGCGATCAACTGGAAATGACTGCGCGCCAGGCTCGGGTCGCCGGGTTTGACCGTTTCCGATTCCGGACTTTGCAGCCAGGTGCGCACGGAGGCGGGAATGTCGATGCCGTAGCGCTTGATGATCGCCAGTGCTTCGGCTGAGGTGCTCGGGTCGGCCACGGTCGGGCCGGAGGCAATGACGGTGGCGAGGTCGCCCGGCACATCGGAAATCGCGTAGGTATAAACCGTCGCCGGCCAGCAGGCCTTGCCCAAACGCCCACCCTTGATCGCCGACAGATGCTTGCGCACGCAGTTCATCTCGCCGATGGTCGCGCCGGATTTGAGCAGGGCTTTGTTGATCGCCTGCTTATCGGCAAGGGTGATGCCTTCGGCTGGCAGGGCGAGCAGGGCAGAGCCGCCGCCGGAGAGCAGGAAGATCACGCGGTCGTCTTCAGTCAGGTTGCTGACCAGCTCCAGCACGCGTTTGGCCACGGCCAGACCGGCCGCATCCGGCACCGGGTGTGCGGCTTCGACCACTTCGATTTTTTCGCACGGAGCGCCGTGACCGTAGCGGGTCACCACCAGGCCGGTGACTTCACCCTCCCAGCAGCGCTCGACCACTTGCGGCATGGCGGCAGCGGCTTTGCCGGCGCCGATGACGATCACCCGACCCGTGCGATCGGCAGGCAAATGGGCTTCGAGGACTTGGTTCGGATGGGCCGCGTCGATGGCTGTGGCAAACAGCTCGCGCAGCAGTTGTTGCGGATCGACCGACATGGCGGGCTCCCGGAATTCTTGTTATTCGAAGGGCAACTCGGAACCCTTGTGGTAGCGAGCCTGCTCGCGAACGCGGTATGTCAGCCAACATGGATGTTGAATGTGAAGCCGCTTTCGCGAGCAGGCTCGCTCCCACAGGGTTTTGTGCAGGCTTTATTTGTTATCGCGAATCGAGAAATTGGCCATGTGCTCAAGGCCCTTGATCAGCGCCGAGTGGTCCCAGTTGCTGCCGCCGATGGCCGCGCAGGTGCTGAATACCTGCTGGGCATTGGCGGTGTTGGGCAGGTTGATGTTCAGCTCCTTGGCGCCTTGCAGGGCCAGGTTCAGGTCCTTCTGGTGCAGGCTGATACGGAAGCCCGGGTCGAAGGTGCCTTTGATCATGCGCTCGCCGTGCACTTCGAGAATCTTCGAAGAAGCGAAACCGCCCATCAGCGCTTCACGCACCTTGGCCGGGTCGGCACCGTTTTTCGAAGCGAACAGCAGGGCTTCAGCGACAGCCTGAATGTTCAGCGCGACGATGATCTGGTTCGCCACTTTGGCGGTCTGGCCGTCGCCATTGCCGCCGACCAGGGTGATGTTCTTGCCCATGGCCTGGAACAGCGGCAGGGCGCGTTCGAAGGCATCGGCGTCGCCACCGACCATGATGCTCAGGGTCGCGGCCTTGGCGCCGACTTCACCGCCGGACACTGGCGCGTCGAGGTACTGCGCGCCTTTTTCGTTGATCTTCGCCGCAAAGGCTTTGGTGGCGGTCGGCGAAATCGAACTCATGTCGATGACTACTTTGCCTTTGCCGATACCGGCGGCAACACCGTCGGCGCGGAACAGCACGTCATCGACCTGCGGGGTATCCGGAACCATGACGATGATGAATTCGGCTTCCTGCGCCACTTCGCGCGGATTGGCTAGGGCAACGGCGCCAGCGGCGACCAGATCGGCCGGGGCCGCGTCGTGGTGTTGCGACAGGAACAGGCTGTGACCGGCTTTCTGCAGGTTCGCCGCCATTGGGTGGCCCATGATGCCGGTGCCGATGAATCCGATTTTAGCCATGAGAAAATCCTCTTGTTTTTGTCGTGCTCAAGCAAATAGGGGAGGTGCTTTTCATGTGGGAGCGAGCCTGCTCGCGAATGCGGTGGAACATTCAATATCCGTGTTGACTGAACCACCGCATTCGCGAGCAGGCTCGCTCCCACAGGGGATTTGCTGTGTTTCTTAGATTGCGTTGTGCGATTTCAACCAACCCAGGCCCGCTTCGGTGGTGGTCAGCGGTTTGTACTCGCAACCGACCCAACCCTGATAGCCGATGCGATCAAGGTGTTCGAACAGGAAGCGGTAGTTGATTTCACCGGTGCCCGGCTCGTTGCGCCCCGGGTTGTCCGCGAGTTGCACGTGGTTGATCTCGCCCAGGTGCGATTGCAGGGTGCGGGCCAGATCGCCTTCCATGATTTGCATGTGATAGATGTCGTATTGCAGGAACAGATTGGCGCTGCCGACCTGTTCGCGAATCGACAGGGCTTGCGCCGTGTTGTTCAGGTAGAAGCCCGGGATGTCGCGGGTGTTGATCGCTTCCATCACCAGTTTGATGCCCACCGCTTGCAGCTTGTCGGCGGCGTATTTGAGGTTGGCGACGAAGGTCTTTTCCACGGTGGCATCGTCAACGCCTTGCGGGCGGATACCGGCCAGGCAGTTGACCTGAGTGTTGCCCAGCACTTGTGCGTAGGCGATCGCCAGATCAACCCCGGCGCGGAATTCTTCGACCCGATCCGGCAGGCAGGCAATACCGCGCTCGCCCTTGGCCCAGTCACCGGCCGGCAGGTTGAACAGCACTTGGGTCAGCCCGTTGGCCTCGAGTTTTGCCTTGATTTCAGCCGAGCTGAAGTCGTACGGGAACAGGTATTCCACTCCACTGAAACCGGCCTTGGCGGCGGCGTCGAAACGGGCAAGGAAATCCTGTTCGGTGAACAGCATGGACAGGTTGGCTGCGAAACGCGGCATGGTGGTCTCCTAAAAACTGATGAGGCACGGTAGGTCAGACTGAACGCGATCAGTCCCCTCTCCTTGGGGAGAGGGTTAGGGTGAGGGGGAATCCTGAGTCTGATCCCGATTGTGCGAACACCGCAAAACCTTTCCCTCACCCCAGCCCTCTCCCAGAGGGAGAGGGAGCTAAAAGCAATCAATCGAGCAACGAAATCGCCGTCGGCGCGTCATTGCCGACCAGTGCCAGGTCTTCGAACTCGTTGACCGCGTTGATCTCGGTGCCCATGGAGATGTTGGTCACACGCTCCAGAATGATCTCGACGATCACCGGCACCTTGAACTCTTCGATCATCTGTTCGGCCCTGCGCAGGGCAGGGGCGATTTCCGACGGTTCGAACACACGCAGCGCCTTGCAGCCGAGGCCTTCGGCGACTGCGATGTGGTCAACCCCGTAACCGTTGAGTTCCGGCGCATTCAGGTTATCGAAGGACAGCTGCACGCAGTAGTCCATTTCGAACCCGCGCTGCGCCTGACGGATCAGGCCCAGGTACGAGTTGTTCACCACGACGTGGATGTACGGCAGTTTGAACTGAGCGCCGACCGCCAGTTCTTCGATCATGAACTGGAAATCATAGTCCCCCGACAGGGCCACGACTTTGCGGTTCGGATCGGCCTTCACCACGCCCAGCGCCGCCGGAATCGTCCAGCCCAACGGGCCGGCCTGGCCGCAGTTGAT
The DNA here is from genome assembly GCF_025706525.1 of Pseudomonas mercuritolerans. NCBI lineage: Bacteria > Pseudomonadati > Pseudomonadota > Gammaproteobacteria > Pseudomonadales > Pseudomonadaceae > Pseudomonas > Pseudomonas mercuritolerans. Next base: position 913,157 of record NZ_JAMSHA010000001.1, on the reverse strand, counting down.
CCAGTGACGCGGCTTGTAGACGTGCAGGAACTGCGCGCCGGCAATCTGCGACAGACCGATGGTGCTGACGTAGCAGGTGTCCTTGCCGAACACCTGGTTCATTTCTTCGTAAACGCGCTGCGGTTTGACCGGCACGTTGTCGAAGTGGGTCTTGCGATGCAGGCTGGCCTTGCGCTGCTGGCAATCCTGCAGCCAGGCGCTGCGGTTCTTCAGCTTGCCGGCGGCTTGCCATTCACGGGCGACTTCGATGAACACGGTCAGCGCTGCGGCGGCGTCGGAAACGATGCCCAGATCCGGGGTGAACACACGGCCGATCTGCGTGCCTTCGATGTCGACGTGAATGAACTTGCGGCCTTCGGTGTAGACATCCACCGAACCGGTGTGGCGGTTGGCCCAACGGTTACCGATGCCCAGCACCACGTCGGATTTGAGCATCGTCGCGTTGCCGTAACGGTGCGAGGTCTGCAGACCAACCATGCCGACCATCAGCGGGTGGTCGTCAGGGATGGTGCCCCAGCCCATCAGGGTCGGGATGACCGGGATGCCGGTCAGCTCGGCGAACTCGACTAGCAGGTCGCTGGCGTCGGCATTGATGATGCCGCCACCGGCTACCAGCAATGGACGCTCGGCCTGGTCCAGCAGAGCCAGAGCCTTCTCGACCTGCACGCGGGTCGCGGTCGGTTTGGCCAGTGGCAGCGGTTGGTAAGCATCGATGTCGAATTCGATCTCGGCCATCTGCACGTCGAACGGCAGATCGATCAGCACCGGGCCTGGACGGCCGGAGCGCATTTCATAAAAGGCTTTCTGGAACGCGTAAGGCACCTGGCCCGGTTCGAGAACGGTGGTTGCCCACTTGGTGACTGGCTTGACGATGCTGGTGATGTCGACAGCCTGGAAATCTTCCTTGTGCATCCGGGCGCGGGGTGCCTGGCCGGTAATGCAGAGGATTGGAATCGAGTCGGCCGAGGCGCTGTAGAGCCCGGTGACCATGTCGGTGCCGGCCGGGCCGGACGTGCCGATGCACACGCCGATGTTGCCGGCCTTGGTGCGGGTGTAGCCCTCGGCCATGTGCGAGGCGCCTTCAACGTGGCGAGCAAGGACGTGATCGATGCCACCGACCTTCTGCAAGGCGGAGTACAGCGGGTTGATCGCTGCGCCCGGGATGCCAAAAGCGGTATCAACCCCTTCGCGGCGCATCACCAGAACGGCGGCTTCGATTGCTCTCATTTTGCTCATGGTTTTGTGCCTCTTTACGTTTTGTAATTGTATACAAGTGGCTTTGCGCAGAGTGTATTCACGGCGGACGGCGCAGGTCAATCCATTTTCTCAAGCGCCTGTTTCATTCGTCGGAAGCCCGCTGTGCTGTGGCTTTTCGTCGCATGTGGCGCTTTTCGAGAATTATTGTATACAAAAAGATAATTCATTGTGTTCTATTTGTGTCATCGGACTGCGGCGCAAACGCGCAGTCCCACGACTTTCCCAATAACAAAATGAGGACGGCACCATGAGCGCTTTAACCTTGAAAGTCGCAGTCAACCTGGTCAGCGAAGCCATCAACGCAGGACGCGGCATCAACGCCGCGCCGCTGACCATCGCGGTGCTCGACACCGGCGGCCACCTGATCGCCCTGCAACGCGAAGACGGCGCCAGCCTGCTGCGCCCGAACATCGCCATCGGCAAAGCCTGGGGCGCCATCGCCTTGGGCAAAGGCTCACGCCTGCTCGCCCAGGACGCCCAACAACGCCCGGCGTTTTTTTCTTCGTTGAACAGCATGGGGCAGGGCAGCGTCGTCCCGGCACCTGGTGGCGTGCTGATTCGCAACCAGGCCGGTGAAGTGCTCGGCGCGATCGGGATCAGTGGGGATTTGTCGGATGTCGACGAGCAGGTGGCAATTAAAGCGGTAGAGGCGCTGGATTTGAGGGCGGATGGCGGGGTGACTGTTTGAATGTCAGTGTCTGAATAACCGCTTTCGCGAGCAGGCTCGCTCCCACATTGAGTTTGGGTTGGACACAAAATGTTCGAGTGTTCGAAAGCCCCTGTGGGAGCGAGCCTGCTCGCGAATAGGATCTGCGCTACACATCTTGCTAAAAGTCTGACGCTCCCCTTGCCATCGCCACGGCTAGCCTTCTCATGATCAACCTGTGAGAAGGCAACGGAATGCCGGATTTATCTGCTTCACATCGCTTGCGCATCGGACGCTATTCAGAACACAACCGCATTTACCTTCTGACCGCCAATACCGCCGGGAGAGAACCCGTATTCAGCGATTTCTTCCTTGGCAGAATGCTTGTAAGCCAATTCCGGGCAGCTGAGGAAACGGGATTGGCCAATTCTCTGGCTTGGGTCGTAATGCCAGATCATTTTCACTGGCTGATTGAATTGAAGAGTGGCTCGCTCGGCGAATTGATGCAGCGAACCAAATCCCTCAGCACCAAAGCGGTAAAGCTTTCGACCGGCCGAAAGACCAGCCTTTGGCAACCTGGCTTCCATGACCGTGCACTGCGTAAAGAGGAGAATCTGGTGAAGATGGCGCGGTATGTCATTGCCAACCCATTGCGGGCAGGGCTGGTCAAAAGCCTTGGCGACTATCCGTTGTGGGATTCGATCTGGTTATGAGTTGAGGTGTGCGGTGCGGCTATTCGCGAGCAGGCTCGCTCCCACAGGAGAATGCATTCCAAATGTGGGAGCGAGCCTGCTCGCGAAGCGGTTCCCCCGATCTCACTGATCCGGCTCACACCCCTTCAACACCAACCGGATAATCGTCTGCGCCGCCGCTTCATAATCGGCCTCATCCAGCTTGTCCTTCCCGGTCACTGCGGAAATCTGCCAGTCGAAGTCGGCGTAGGTCTGGGTCGCGGCCCAGATGCTGAACATCAGGTGGTTGGGGTCGATCGGGGCGATCTGGCCGCGGTCGATCCAGCTCTGGATGCAGGCGATGTTGTGCTTGGCCTGGGCGTTGAGCTGCTCGACCAGGTCGGCGCTCAGGTGCGGGGCGCCGTGCATGATTTCGCTGGCGAACACCTTGGAGGCGTGGGGCAGGTCGCGGGAGATGCGGATCTTCGAGCGGATGTAGCCGCTCAGCACCTCGCTCGGCACGCCGTCCGGGTTGAACGGGGTCGAGGCCTGCAGAATCGGCTCGATGATGCTTTCCAGCACCTCGCGATAGAGGTTTTCCTTGGATTTGAAGTAGTAGTAGACGTTGGGCTTGGGCAATCCCGCCTTGGCGGCGATGTCGCTGGTTTTGGTCGCCGCGAAGCCCTTGTCGGCAAACTCTTCGCTGGCGGCGCGCAGGATCAGTTCTTTGTTACGCTCGCGGATTGTGCTCATAAACCCGGTGGTTCCTTGCCTGTTCTGGCGGTGGCGCATGGTAGCACCGGCCTTGAGCGGCGCTCAACAATGCAGCCTGTGGCCGGCGGTCGCGTTATGCTTGGCAACATTCATACACAGAAGGAAACAGGATTCATGGCAGGAAGCAGTTTGCTGGTGCTGATCGATGACATCGCCACCGTTCTGGATGACGTTGCATTGATGACCAAGATGGCCGCGAAGAAGACCGCCGGGGTGCTCGGTGATGATCTGGCGCTCAATGCCCAGCAGGTTTCGGGCGTGCGCGCCGAGCGGGAAATTCCCGTGGTCTGGGCGGTGGCCAAGGGCTCGTTCGTCAACAAACTGATCCTTGTGCCGTCGGCATTGGCGATCAGCGCTTTCGTACCGTGGCTGGTGACACCACTGTTGATGGTCGGCGGCGCGTACCTGTGCTTCGAGGGTTTCGAGAAGCTCGCGCACAAATTTCTGCACAGCAAAGAGGAAGACGAGGCAGAACACGCACAGTTGACCGAAGCAGTGGCCGATCCGGCGACCGATCTGGTGGCGTTCGAGAAGGACAAGATCAAAGGCGCAATCCGCACTGACTTCATTCTCTCGGCAGAAATCATTGCGATCACCCTCGGCACCGTGGCAGATGCCTCGCTGACTCAGCAAGTGGTGGTCATGTCCGGCATAGCCATTGTCATGACCGTGGGCGTTTACGGTTTGGTGGCGGGCATCGTCAAGCTCGACGATCTGGGGCTGTGGCTGACACAGAAGCCCGGGCAGATGGCGAAAAGGATCGGCGGCGGCATTCTCAGCGCCGCGCCGTACATGATGAAAACCCTGTCGGTGGTCGGCACGGCGGCGATGTTCCTGGTCGGCGGCGGCATCCTGACCCATGGCGTGCCGGTGCTGCATCACTGGATTGAAGGCGTCGGCGCAGCGGCAGGGAGCGCCGGGTTCGCCGTGCCGATGCTGCTCAATGGTGTCGCGGGGATTATTGCCGGCGCAGCGGTGTTGGCGGTGGTTTCGGTCGTAGGCAAGCTCTGGAAAGCGCTGAAGGGTTAATCAGCAACACATAACAAATGTGGGAGCGAGCCTGCTCGCGAATGCGGTAGCCCAGTCAATATTGATAGAGACTGGTACTCCGCGTTCGCGAGCAGGCTCGCTCCCACAGTGTTTTCCGGCAGCCGATTTACTCGGCGATCTGCAACTTGCGCGCTTCGGTATACACGTACCGCACTTTCTCGTACTCGAACGGCGAGTTCATCTGACCATAGCGGAAGCTGGTCTGGTAGCGCTTGTCGATCGCACGCAAAGCCCAGACTTCCGGGTGGTTGGAGCTGACTTCGGCGACGTTGAGGAAGTTGATCGCAGTGTCGGCGGTGTAATCCACGGCCAGGCCTGCGGTGTCGCGGATGTTCGACGGGCCGAAGATCGGCAGTACGAAGTAGGCGCCGCCCGGTACGCCGTAGAAGCCCAGAGTCTGACCGAAGTCTTCGTTCTGGCGTGGCAGGCCCATGGCGGTGGCCGGGTCCCACAGGCCGGCGATGCCGATGGTGGTGTTGAGCAGCAGGCGCGCGGTGGTTTCCATCGAGCGCTGGCCCTTGAACTGCAACAGGCTGTTGACCAGGTTCGGCACGTCACCAATGTTGTTGAAGAAGTTGCTCACCCCGGTACGCACGAAGCTTGGGGTGATGTAGCGATAGCCATCGACTACCGGCAGGAACACCCACTGGTCGAAGCGATAGTTGAAGTGGTAGACCCGGCGGTTCCACGATTCCAGCGGGTCATAGACGTTCAACGCGTTGAGCGTCGAACGTTCGAACTCGCGCTGGTCCAGGCCCGGGTTGAACTTGAGTTTGGTCAGCGGTTCCTTGAAGCCGTCGCTGTCGACCACTACCGGGGCATCGGCTTTACTGTTGTCGGCCTGGGCCACGCCTGCACAGAGGAACGCTGCAATCAGCAGGAGATATTTAGCCACGGAAGAACTCCAGCATGGCGTCGCTGTTGACGCGGTAGTTAAGGTTGCCGCAGTGGCCACCCAGTGGATAAACGGTCAGGCGATCACCGAAGGTTTTACGCAGGAAGCCCAGGTCGCCAGGGCCGAGGATGACGTCGTCGGCGTTGTGCATGACGGCGATTTTCGGGCTGTCGTGCAGGTAATCCTTGAGCGCATACAGGCTGACCTGATCGATCAGTTGCAGCAGGCTGCCGCCATCAGTGCGCGCGCGCCACATCGGAATAACCTGCTCGGTGATGTAGCAGTCGAAATCGCATTGCAGCGCACGCTTGAGGAACGGCGTGAGGCTGGTGCCTTCGGTGATCGGGAATTTCGGCGGGGTAATCAGACCGCGACGGTTGACCAGGTCCGAGGTGTAGGCAATGTCCGCTGCCGAGAAGCGGAACGACGTGCCAATCAGCATGGCCATCTGTTCGTTGGTCAGGTGCTGCTTGGACTGCTGGAAGTCATACAGCAGCGCATCGTTGAGGTCGATGTAGCCTTTCTGCTGGAAGTAGCGGGTCAGCTTGCTCAGTACCAGTTCATAGAAGGTGGTGCTGTTGTTGATGCCCTTGACTTCGGTTTGTACCAGCTTGTCGAGGTTGGTCACCGAGGTATAGAGGTTCACCGGCGGGTTCAGCAACAGGACTTTCTTGAAATTGAAACTGCGGCGGGTCTCGTCCAGATGCGCGACGAACGCGGCATCAAGGGCGCCGAGGCTGTAACCGGTCAGGTAGTACTCGGTGACCGGCAGTTTCGGGTTTTGCGCCCGCACGGCCTGCATCACCCGATACATGTCTTCGGCATCTTCCTTGGTCACGCCCGGGGTGGCGAAACGCGAGGCGGCGCTGATGAAGTCGAAGCTGGTCGGCGACGACAGTTGCACGACATGGTAGCCGGCCTTGTAGTAAAGCTTTTTCAGGTATTCGTTGAGCGTGCTGTCAAAGCGCGCACCGGTGCCGGCGATCAGGAAGATCAGCGGCGCCGGTTTGTCCTGCGTGGCGATGCGGTAAGTGAGCTTCTTCACTGCCCAGAAATTGTCCGGCAGCTGGAATTCACGCTCCGGGCGCAGGGTGAGGCTGCGGTCCGTTTGATTGATGTCGTCGTCCAGCGGCAGCTCCGGACGCAGGTCCGGTGGTGTCGTGGCGATCGTCGCCTCGAACGGGTTGGTCAGCGGGTAGCCATAGCTGGCGGCGTCGATATCCACCGCCAGCGCGGACGCACTCAAGATAAGGCCGCTGAACAGCGCGGCGAAGCGCAAGGAACGGAGCATGACTAGATCCCTTAGAGGAAGGTGCCGATTGAAGTTCGCAGGCTATGACCACCGGCCGTGCGCCAAAGTGCCATGCTGCGGCACCAAACAGGCGGAATTCGGGGTAATAGTAGCTGGACGATACACGTTGCAAGGGCTCGCTGAACAGTTAACAGTTGTTAGTGCTTGCGAATGCCGGTCGGCAGATTAAGCTGGCCGCCGATTTCCGCAGATTGGAGTGCTCCATGTCCCGCCGCTTGCCCGTGATTGCGCTGCTCGTTTTGTTGCCGCTGTGGCTGGCCGCCAGCTATGCCGCGCGCTATGGCTTCATGGAAGACGGGCAGTGGGTCGGCATCTGTGTCGACGAGGCCAGTCGTTGGGAATGTGTGGTGCGTGCGAATCTGGGGCTGATGATTCATTTCAAGGTGTTGGGCTGGGCGGCGGTGGGCACGGCGGCATTGGCGTTTGTCGTGCCGGGACGGGCAGGGTGGTGGCTGGCGGTGCTGGCGCTGATGTTCGGCCTGCCGGCGCTGGCGTTGTACAACACGACGTTGGCGGTGTTTGCGGTGGTGATAGCCGGGTTGCGCCTGGTCCGCGAGTCCCGCAGCGCCTGACAGTCAGTCATCGCGGGCAAGCCCGCTCCCACAGGGGATTTGTGAACGCCACAGATCCAATGTGGGAGCGAGCCTGCTCGCGAAGAGGCCTGAACCGCTCTGATGATCAGAGGTTGCGAACCCGCAGGCAGCGCCACAACGCCACCACCATCAATCCACTCACCAACGCCCAGCCCCAGGCCTGCTGATTCAACATCCCTTCCTGATACAACTGCGGTGCAATCCCCGCACCGACGATAAAGGTCAGCAGAGCAATCTCCCGGCGCGGCACGCTTACCGGGCGGCACAGGTAGACCAACGCCGGCAGCACGAACGCCATGCTGGCGAAACTGCGATAACGCGGATCGAAGACCATCTCCAGCATCATCACCGCTGCGGCAAAACCGGCGGCTGCGACCAGCCAGCCGGCGCGACGCTCAAGGAAATCGAACGCGCGCGAACGCCAACCGCTGCGTGCACTCAACGTCAGCGCGGCATGCGCGAGCACCAGCAAATTCAACCCGGTGAGCAAACCGACCCACAGCCATTCACCGGCAAAGCGCGTGGTCAGCCGCGCCAGATCGGCCCAGGCGCCAATCGAGCAAGCAGCGACGGCGCCCAGCAGTGGCAGGACAAGCGCCGAACGTGTGCTGCGCACGCGTCCACCAAGAATCAGCGTGCCGAGGAAGATCAAGCCACCGACTGCCAGCCACTCCTTCCAGTACGGCACATTGCTCACCGGCCCGGCGAGTACGCCCTTATCCTGCCGATCGGCATCGAACAGCCCCCAATAGCCGCCGACCGCGCCTTCGCTGCCGCGTTTCCACGGTTGATCGAAGGCTTCGATCAGGTTGTAGCGCCAGCCTTCCTGCTCGGCCATCGCCACGAAACCACGAATGAATTTCGCCTCGTTGACCCGGCTCGGCACGGCGGTTTCGCGCTGGCGGCCTTCGCTCGGCCAGCCGGTTTCGCCGATCATCACGTCCTTGGGCGCAAATTTGTGGCCGAACACCTGACGCACATCCGCCACATGCCGCAGCGCCACGTCGATGTTCGACGGATCGTCTTCCCAGTACGGCAGCAAGTGAATGGTCAGAAAGTCCACGGCCGGGGCGATTTCCGGATGCTTGAGCCAGAATTCCCAGACGTCGGCGTAGGTCACCGGTTGCTTGACCTGGCTTTTGACCTTGTTGATCAGCCGCGCCAGTTGCGCGCCAGTGACCTCTTTGCGCAGCAGCGCTTCGTTGCCGACAATTACGGCTGTGACCACGTCGGGGTTGGCATTGGCCGATTTGATCAGCAGCTCGACTTCCTGCTCGGTATCGACCGGGTTGCTATTGACCCAGGCGCCGATCATCAACTTCAGACCGTGCTTGCGCGCCAGATCGGGCAGGGCGTCGAGGCCGGTCATCGAGTAGGTGCGGATACACTCGAAGCGCGTCGCCAGCAGTGCAAGGTCGGCGTCCATGCGCTCGGGGCGTAATTTGAACGGCACGTCGAACGGCGATTGGTCTTTGTCGAACGGTGTGTAGGAGGCGCATTGCAACTTGTGCGTCGGCGTCGCGGCGTCCGGCAGGATCACCGGTTGGCCGAGGCCATACCAGAAACCGCCAAGGGCCAGGAGCCCGAGCAGGCAAGCGAACAGATAAGGCAGAAAAGGAAATCGGGACGTTGCGGACATGGTCAGGCCGAGTGGCTGCAAAGCGACGCATGTTACCTGCATTTATAGAAGGGCAGGTGGCTCGCAGGCGTTGTACATGCAAAGTTCGGGCGGATTGTCTGGCGTCAATTAATCTCGCTTGATTAATGGCTTTCTGATGTCGTTTCTCGCTGCCTTGAGGTCGCTGACAGAGCAGGTCGCCTGCCGCTTGAGGTTGATGATCAAGCCATCAGTACCCTTTTTGAAAAATCGGCTGATGTTCGGTGTGTGAGGTCCGGCGTGATGGGGGCGCTGTGCACCATAACAATACGTTGACGATGCCCGGCATCCGTCGGGCGCAGCATTTCGGGGAAGTAAACGATGAAGATGCGACGACTTTTAGGCGCAGGTGCCGCTCTGGCGCTTGCGATGAGTTCCACTTTCGCCAACGCTGAAAAACAGACCCTGAACATCGGTTACGTTGACGGCTGGTCCGACAGCGTCGCGACCACTCACGTGGCGGCCGAAGTGATCAAACAGAAACTCGGTTATGACGTGAAGCTGCAGGCCGTCGCCACCGGGATCATGTGGCAGGGCGTGGCCACCGGCAAACTCGATGCGATGCTCTCGGCCTGGCTGCCCGTGACCCACGGTGACTACTGGACGAAAAACAAGGATCAGGTCGTCGATTACGGCCCGAACTTCAAGGACGCGAAAATCGGCCTGATCGTGCCGGAGTACGTCAAAGCCAAATCGATCGAAGACCTGAAAACCGACGACACTTTCAAAAACCGCATTGTCGGCATCGACGCCGGTTCAGGCGTGATGCTCAAGACCGATCAGGCGATCAAGGATTACGGTCTGGACAAGTACAGCCTCAAGGCCAGTTCCGGCGCCGGCATGATTGCCGAGTTGACCCGCGCCGAGAAGAAGAACGAATCCATCGCTGTCACCGGTTGGGTGCCGCACTGGATGTTCGCCAAGTGGAAGCTGCGCTTCCTCGACGACCCGAAAGGTGTGTATGGCCAGGCTGAAACCGTGAACAGCATCGGCAGCAAAGGCCTGGACGCCAAGGCGCCGGAAGTGGCCAAGTTCCTGAAAAACTTCCAGTGGGCGTCGAAAGACGAAATCGGCGAAGTCATGCTGGCGATTCAGGACGGTGCCAAGCCTGATGCAGCGGCCAAGGACTGGGTGGCCAAACACCCGGATCGTGTAGCTGACTGGACCAAATAATCTAAACACCGCCACACCCCCGTGGGAGCGAGCCTGCTCGCGAATGCAATCTGTCAGTTGATGCGATATCGACCGATAGGACGCCTTCGCGAGCAGGCTCGCTCCCACAGTTTTTTTCTGAGTACCGGAAAATGGCCAAAACATCATGGCCATCTACTACTAAGGTCGTCTGGAACCTCTCTCGCAGCCGCATACATTAGCTACGTTCCAACAATAATCTGTGCTGCGAGGATAAAAACAATGAACGACAGCATTTACCTCTCGATTCAAAACAGTCCCCGATTCAAGGAGCTGGTTCAGAAAAGGGAACGATTCGCCTGGATTCTCTCGGCAATCATGCTTGGGCTGTACTCCGCATTCATCCTGCTGATCGCATACGGGCCGCACGTGCTCGGGGCGAAACTCAGTCCTGAATCCTCGATCACCTGGGGCATCCCGATCGGTGTCGGCCTGATCATCTCAGCCTTCGTCCTGACCGGCATCTACGTGCGCCGCGCCAATGGCGAGTTCGACGACCTGAACAATGCGATTCTCAAGGAGGCTCAGCAATGATCCGGCGTCTACTGGCTCTATTGAGTGTTGCGGCTTTCGCGCCGAGTGTCTGGGCGGCTGACGCGTTGACGGGGGAGGTGGCCAAACAGCCGCTGAACATCCCGGCGATCCTGATGTTCGTGGCCTTCGTCGGCGCGACGTTGTACATCACCTACTGGGCTTCGAAGAAAAATAATTCGGCCGCCGATTATTATGCGGCGGGCGGCAAGATCACCGGTTTCCAGAACGGCCTGGCGATCGCTGGCGACTACATGTCGGCGGCGTCCTTCCTGGGTATTTCCGCGCTGGTGTTCACCTCCGGCTACGACGGCCTGATCTACTCAATCGGCTTCCTCGTGGGCTGGCCGATCATTCTGTTCCTGATCGCCGAGCGCCTGCGCAACCTGGGTAAATACACCTTTGCCGACGTGGCGTCCTACCGCCTCGGGCAAACCCAGATTCGCACCCTGTCCGCCTGCGGTTCGCTGGTGGTGGTGGCGTTCTACCTGATCGCGCAAATGGTCGGTGCCGGCAAGCTGATCCAGCTGCTGTTCGGCCTCGATTACCACGTTGCGGTAATCCTGGTGGGCGTGCTGATGTGCATGTACGTGCTGTTCGGCGGCATGCTCGCGACCACTTGGGTGCAGATCATCAAAGCAGTGTTGCTGCTGTCCGGTGCCTCGTTCATGGCGCTGATGGTGATGAAGCACGTGGGCTTTGACTTCAACACGCTGTTCTCCGAAGCGATCAAGGTTCACGCCAAGGGCGAAGCGATCATGAGCCCTGGCGGTCTGGTCAAGGATCCGATCTCGGCATTCTCGCTGGGTCTGGCGCTGATGTTCGGCACCGCTGGCCTGCCACACATTCTGATGCGCTTCTTCACCGTGAGTGACGCAAAAGAAGCTCGCAAGAGCGTGCTGTACGCAACCGGCTTCATTGGCTACTTCTACATCCTGACCTTCATCATCGGCTTCGGCGCGATCCTGCTGGTCAGCACCAATCCGGCCTTCAAAGATGCAGCGGGCGCCTTGCTCGGCGGCAACAACATGGCGGCGGTGCACCTGGCCAACGCGGTGGGCGGCAGCATCTTCCTAGGCTTCATCTCGGCAGTGGCGTTCGCAACCATTCTGGCTGTGGTAGCCGGTCTGACGCTGGCGGGTGCTTCGGCGGTTTCTCACGACCTGTACGCCAGTGTGATCAAGAAGGGCAAAGCCAACGAGAAGGATGAGATTCGCGTGTCGAAGATCACCACTATCGCCCTGGCGGTGCTGGCGATTGGTCTGGGCATTCTGTTCGAAAGCCAGAACATTGCGTTCATGGTCGGCCTGGCGTTCTCGATTGCGGCGAGCTGCAACTTCCCGGTACTGCTGCTTTCGATGTACTGGAAGAAGCTGACCACTCGTGGCGCGATGATTGGTGGCTGGCTGGGTCTGGTCAGTGCTGTTGGCCTGATGATCCTCGGTCCGACCATCTGGGTGCAGATTCTGCATCACGAGAAGGCGATCTTCCCTTACGAGTATCCGGCGCTGTTCTCGATGATGATTGCGTTCATCGGGATCTGGTTCTTCTCGATTACTGACAAGTCGGCGGCTGCGGACAATGAGCGGGCGCTGTTCTTCCCGCAGTTTGTGCGTTCGCAGACCGGGTTGGGGGCGAGTGGGGCGGTTTCGCACTAAGAGATCAGATGTAAGCTGCAAGCTTCAAGAAAACGCCCTGGTTGAGAGATTGGGGCGTTTTTTTGTGGGTGGTTATCGGGTGGTTTTGGGTGTATATCCGTTGCTGCGGTAACGGCGGCTTAGGGTTTCGCCCTTACGGCGAGTCACCTTTTTCAGACGCCAAAAAGGTAACCCAAAAGGCTTGCTCCTGCGTTCGGCCCTCGCAGGCTCGGGTTCCTTCGCTCCGGGACTGATCCGGGCGCAGCGGCTCCGGTTTGCTTCGCTGCACCTCCTTCCGCTGTGTCTGGCTGCGCCAGACGGTCGCTGCGCTCCCACCCCCGGATCAATCCCTCCACTCAGCCTTCCGACGTCGCCGGTGAGTCAAGATCAAAAGCACGCGAGCTAACGCTCATTGTTGAGTGGTTAGAAGCGGGTGGTTAGCTTGGGATTTGTAGTGGATTCGCCCCTCATCGGAACGCCGCCCGCCCAGCCCTCTCCCGAGGGAGCGGGAGCGGGAGCCGATTTGTGGGCATTTCAAAGTCTGAGTTCAACTCGATATTGCATGTCGGCGTATGCCTCCAAACACCTCGGTCAGTCCCCTCTCCCTTCGGGAGAGGGCTAGGGTGAGGGGCTTTTGATTTTGCTCTGGCTTTTGATTTTGATCTGGCTCTTGATCTGGCTTTTGATCTTTTGCCCCTTCGGCAGGCTGCGCCCGGATCGGTCCCGTAACGAAGGTACCCCGAGCTTTAGCGAGCGGGCCGTACGCCGGGGCAAAGCCTTTTGGGTTACCTTTTCGCTGGGCCGGCACTCCGGCGTTTGGAAAAGGTGACTCGCTGTAAGAGCGAAACCATAAGAAGCCGTTACCGCAGCAACGGATATGCTCAGAATTCTGGAGGGCAAACCAAACAAAAACGGCCTCTATATAAGAGGCCGTTCCTGACACACCACTAAACCATCACAAAAAGAAAAAACCTTATTTGCGATCTTCCAGCGAAGTAATGTCACGCGACTCGTAACCGGTGTACAGCTGGCGCGGACGGCCAATCTTGTACGGGCTCGAGAGCATTTCCTTCCAGTGCGAAATCCAGCCGACAGTACGTGCCAGGGCGAAAATCACCGTGAACATGCTGGTTGGAATGCCGATCGCCTTGAGGATGATCCCCGAGTAGAAGTCGACGTTCGGGTACAGCGAGCGCTCGATGAAGTACGGGTCGGTCAACGCGATCTCTTCCAGGCGCATGGCCAGTTCGAGTTGCGGATCGTTGTTGATGCCCAGTTCCTTCAACACTTCATCGCAGGTCTGCTTCATGACAGTCGCGCGCGGGTCGCGGTTCTTGTAGACGCGGTGACCGAAGCCCATCAACTTGAACGGATCGTTCTTGTCCTTGGCCTTGGCGATGAACTTGTCGATGTTCGACACATCGCCAATCTCGTCGAGCATGGTCAGCACGGCTTCGTTCGCACCGCCATGGGCAGGGCCCCACAGTGCGGCGATACCGGCGGCGATACAGGCGAACGGGTTGGCACCCGAAGAGCCGGCCAGACGCACAGTGGAGGTCGAAGCGTTCTGCTCGTGGTCGGCGTGGAGGATGAAGATCCGGTCCATGGCCTTGGCGAGTACCGGGCTGATCGGTTTGATCTCGCACGGGGTGTTGAACATCATGTGCAGGAAGTTTTCCGCGTACGTCAGGTCGTTGCGCGGGTACATCATGGGTTGGCCCATGGAGTACTTGTAGACCATCGCTGCCAGGGTCGGCATCTTCGCAACCAGACGGATCGCGGAGATTTCGCGATGCTGCGGGTTATTGATGTCCAGGGAGTCGTGGTAGAAGGCCGAGAGGGCGCCGACTACACCGCACATGACGGCCATCGGGTGGGCGTCGCGACGGAAACCGTTGAAGAAGGTTTTCAGCTGCTCGTGAACCATGGTGTGGTTTTTCACGGTGCTGACGAACTGGGCCTTCTGTTCTGCGGTCGGCAGTTCGCCGTTGAGCAGCAGGTAGCAGGTTTCCAGGTAGTCCGACTTTTCAGCCAGCTGTTCGATCGGATAACCGCGGTGCAACAAAATGCCGTTGTCGCCGTCGATATAGGTGATTTTCGATTCGCACGAGGCGGTCGACATGAAACCCGGGTCGAAAGTGAAGCGGCCCGTGGCCGTCAGGCCCCGAACATCGATTACATCGGGACCAACGGTGCCGGTTAAAATGGGCAGCTCGACGGGGGCTGCGCCCTCGATGATCAACTGCGCTTTTTTGTCAGCCATGTGGCCTCCTATTTATGCTTGAACCATCAGACAGACCCCCCACGCAGGGCCCGCACCACTATAGTGAGATAAATTCGAATGTCAATTTGCCTAAAGTCTTGCTCCAGAAGGCTTTAAGCCGACTTTTTCCTCGAAATTGCCTGCCATTTACGCCTTTTATGCAACTTGTGCAATCCGCTATTGGGGGTAGGTGAACGCGTTGTCATTAGTAGCCTAACTGTCTATACTCGGCCACCGACCGCCAAGGGCTTTTGGGCTTGCTTTCATTGGGGGTCGCATCCCTGGGTGGTGGTTACCTGACCAGTGCACTCCCCAACAACTTTGCCCTGATTGTTAGGGGCTCTTCAGTGTGAAAAAAAAGCCGTGAAAAGCCAACGACCTGTAAACCTAGACCTAAGGACCATCAAACTCCCAGTCACTGCTTACACGTCCATTCTTCACCGTATCTCCGGTGTCATCCTCTTCGTGTGCCTTGCCATCATGCTTTACGCATTGGACAAGTCGCTGAGCTCCGAGGAAGGCTTCGGTCAGGTGAAAGCGTGTCTGACCAGTCCGCTAGCCAAGCTAGTGATTTGGGGCATCCTGTCCGCTCTGCTGTATCACCTGGTAGCCGGTGTGCGCCACTTGATCATGGACATGGGCATCGGTGAGACGCTGGAAGGCGGCAAACTGGGCTCGAAAATCGTTATCGCCGTTTCCGTGGTGGTAATCGTTCTGGCAGGAGTCTGGATATGGTAACTAACGTCACTAACCTGTCGCGTTCGGGCCTCTATGACTGGATGGCACAGCGTGTGTCTGCGGTCGTTCTCGCGGCTTACTTCATCTTTCTGATCGGATACATCGTCGCCAACCCTGGCCTCGAGTATGCCCAGTGGCATGAACTGTTCGCTCACAACGGAATGCGTATTTTCAGCCTGCTGGCCCTTGTTGCTCTGGGCGCTCACGCCTGGGTCGGCATGTGGACCATCGCGACCGACTACCTGACGCCAATGGCGTTCGGCAAGTCCGCAACGGCGATACGTTTCCTTTTCCAGGCAGTATGCGGCGTTGCGATGTTCGCTTACTTCGTCTGGGGTGTGCAGATTCTCTGGGGTATCTGATTCATGGCTAACATTCCAACGATTTCTTTCGACGCCATCATTATTGGTGGTGGCGGTGCCGGCATGCGCGCTGCGCTGCAGCTGGCACAGGGCGGCCACAAGACTGCGGTGATCACCAAGGTTTTCCCGACCCGTTCGCACACTGTATCCGCACAGGGCGGCATCACTTGCGCCATCGCTTCCGCTGACCCGAACGATGACTGGCGCTGGCATATGTACGATACCGTCAAGGGTTCCGACTACATCGGTGACCAGGACGCTATCGAATACATGTGTCAGGAAGGCCCGGCCGCTGTTTTCGAGCTGGACCACATGGGTCTGCCGTTCTCGCGTACCGAGCAAGGCCGCATCTACCAGCGTCCGTTCGGTGGCCAGTCCAAGGACTACGGCAAGGGCGGTCAGGCTGCACGTACCTGCGCAGCATCCGACCGTACCGGTCACGCGCTGCTGCACACGCTTTATCAGGGCAACCTGAAAGCCGGCACCACGTTCCTCAACGAGTACTACGCTGTTGATCTGGTGAAAAACCAGGAAGGCGAATTTGTTGGTGTGATCGCGATCTGCATCGAAACCGGCGAAACCTCCTACATCCGTGCCAAGGCCACCGTTCTGGCGACTGGCGGTGCAGGCCGTATCTACGCGTCCACCACCAACGCCCTGATCAACACCGGTGACGGCGTCGGCATGGCTCTGCGTGCTGGCGTGCCGGTACAAGATATCGAAATGTGGCAGTTCCACCCGACCGGCATCGCCGGCGCCGGTGTACTGGTTACCGAAGGTTGCCGTGGTGAAGGTGGTTACCTGATCAACAAGCACGGCGAGCGTTTCATGGAGCGTTATGCTCCGAACGCGAAAGACCTTGCAGGTCGTGATGTGGTTGCCCGTTCGATGGTCAAGGAAATCATCGCCGGCAACGGTTGCGGTCCGAATGGCGACCACGTGATGCTGAAACTCGACCACCTGGGCGAGGAAGTGCTGCACAGCCGTCTGCCAGGCATCTGCGAGCTGTCGAAGACTTTCGCCCACGTTGACCCGGTCGTTGCTCCGGTTCCGGTTGTGCCGACCTGCCACTACATGATGGGCGGCGTTGCCACCAACATTCATGGCCAGGCGATCACCCAGAACGCCGAAGGTCAGGACCAGATCATTCCTGGCCTGTTCGCGGTAGGCGAAGTGGCTTGCGTATCGGTACACGGTGCGAACCGTCTGGGCGGCAACTCGCTGCTCGACCTGGTGGTCTTCGGTCGCGCTGCCGGCCTGCACCTGGAAAAGGCGTTGACCGATGGCATCGAATACGACGACGCTACCGAGTCCGACATCGAAGCTGCACTGTCGCGTCTGAACGCGCTGAATAACCGTACCGACGGTGAAGACGTTGCCACCCTGCGTCGCGAGCTGCAAAGCTGCATGCAGAACTACTTCGGTGTATTCCGTACCGGCGAATACATGCAGAAGGGCATCGCTCAGCTGGCCGATCTGCGCAAGCGTATCGCCAACGTGAAGATCAACGACAAGTCGCAAGCGTTCAACACTGCACGTATCGAAGCGCTGGAACTGCAGAACCTGCTGGAAGTGGCTGAAGCTACCGCCATCGCGGCCGAAGTCCGTAAAGAGTCCCGCGGCGCTCACGCCCGTGAAGACTTCGAAGACCGTGATGACGAAAACTGGCTGTGCCACACCCTGTACTTCCCGGGTGACAAGCGCGTCACCAAGCGTGCCGTGAACTTCTCGCCGAAGACTGTTCCGACTTTCGAACCTAAAGTCCGGACTTATTAAGGGTGACCGCCATGTTGCAAGTCAGTGTTTATCGCTACAACCCTGATCAGGACGCTGCGCCGTTCATGCAGGATTTCCAGGTCGATACCGGTGGTAAAGACCTGATGGTGCTGGACGTGCTGGCCCTGATCAAAGAGCAGGACGAAGGTTTCTCCTATCGTCGCTCCTGCCGTGAAGGCGTCTGCGGCTCCGACGGCATGAACATCAACGGCAAGAACGGTCTGGCCTGCATCACGCCGCTGTCTGCCGTTGTAAAAGGCAACAAACTGATCGTTCGTCCGCTGCCAGGTTTGCCGGTTATCCGTGACCTGGTCGTCGATATGAGCATCTTCTACAAGCAATATGAGAAGGTGAAGCCTTACCTGCAGAACGACACGCCGGCTCCGGCCATCGAGCGTCTGCAGTCGCCAGAAGAACGCGAAAAGCTCGACGGTCTGTACGAGTGCATCCTGTGCGCCTGCTGCTCGACCTCTTGCCCGTCCTTCTGGTGGAACCCGGACAAGTTCCTGGGTCCAGCTGCACTGCTGCAAGCCTACCGCTTCCTGGCAGACAGCCGTGACACCAAGACCAGCGAACGTCTGGCTTCACTTGACGACCCGTTCAGCGTTTTCCGCTGCCGGGGCATCATGAACTGCGTCAACGTATGTCCGAAAGGCCTGAACCCGACTAAGGCCATCGGTCACATCCGTAACATGCTGCTTTCGAGCGGCGTGTGATTCAGCTGCTGTAACCGTTGCACCGTAGAGGCTGTGGCGCGGGCTTCAACCCGCGTCATGGCTATAACCAGAGCAGTAGCCATAAGCTGCAGCTCTTCTTTTGAAGAAATGAGACAAGCAGGGGCATCCGGGCTGGTACCCGGACTATCAGTGTGATCCTAGGTGGCTTGTTTTAGTCGCTGCATTCGGACTTCTGCAAGTTTGCTCGGTGTCGACACCGATGGTGTTCCCCTAACCGAGGGTGACCAAGCATGCAAGAAAGCGTGATGCAGCGCATGTGGAACAGCGCCTACCTTTCAGGTGGAAACGCTGCCTATGTGGAAGAGCTTTATGAGCTCTACCTGCACGACCCTAACGCTGTGCCAGAAGAGTGGCGCACCTACTTTCAGAAGTTGCCAGCCGACGGCAACTCTGCCACTGATGTTTCGCACTCGACGATTCGCGATCATTTCGTGCTGCTGGCAAAGAACCAGCGCCGCGCCCAACCGGTTTCCGCCGGCAGCGTGAGCAGTGAGCACGAGAAGAAGCAAGTTGAAGTGCTGCGATTGATCCAGGCCTACCGTATGCGTGGCCACCAGGCAGCCCAGCTTGACCCGCTGGGGCTGTGGCAGCGTCCTGCACCTGCAGACCTGTCGATCAATCATTACGGCTTGACCAATGCCGATCTTGATACGACCTTCCGTGCCGGCGACCTGTTCATCGGCAAAGAGGAAGCGAGCCTACGCGAAATTCACGAAGCGTTGCAGCAGACATATTGCCGCACCATCGGCGCTGAATTCACGCACATCACCGATTCCGAGCAGCGCCAGTGGTTCCAGCAGCGTCTGGAAAGCGTGCGTGGTCGTCCGACGTACTCCGCCGACATCAAGAGCCACCTGCTTGAGCGCGTGACTGCCGGTGAAGGCCTGGAAAAATACCTCGGTACCAAATACCCGGGCACCAAGCGTTTCGGTCTGGAAGGTGGCGAAAGCCTGATTCCTATGCTCGACGAACTGATCCAGCGTTCCGGCTCGTACGGCACCAAGGAAGTCGTCATCGGCATGGCCCACCGTGGCCGTCTGAACGTTCTGGTCAACACCTTCGGCAAGAACCCGCGCGAGCTGTTCGACGAGTTCGAAGGCAAGAAGAAGGTCGAGCTGGGTTCCGGTGACGTTAAATACCACCAGGGCTTCTCGTCCAACGTGATGACCACCGGCGGCGAAGTTCATCTGGCCATGGCGTTCAACCCGTCCCACCTGGAAATCGTTTCCCCGGTGGTCGAAGGTTCGGTGCGCGCCCGTCAGGACCGTCGCAACGACCTGACCGGTGAGAAAGTTCTGCCGATCTCCATCCACGGTGACGCGGCATTCGCCGGTCAGGGCGTGGTCATGGAAACCTTCCAGATGTCTCAGACCCGCGGTTTCAAGACCGGCGGTACCGTGCACATCGTGATCAACAACCAGGTCGGTTTCACCATCAGCAACCCGCTGGACTCGCGTTCCACCGAGTACGCCACCGACGTTGCCAAGATGATCCAGGCGCCGATTCTCCATGTGAATGGTGATGATCCGGAAGCCGTGCTGTTCGTGACCCAGCTGGCCATCGACTACCGCATGCAATTCAAGCGTGACGTGGTCATCGATCTGGTCTGCTACCGTCGTCGCGGCCACAACGAGGCCGACGAGCCAAGCGGCACCCAGCCACTGATGTATCAGCAGATCACCAAGCAGCGCACCACCCGCGAGCTGTACGCTGAACGCCTGACCCAGGCCGGTGTGCTCGACGCTGAACGTGTTCAGGCCAAGGTCGACGAATACCGCAACGCGCTGGACAACGGTCTGCACGTAGTGAAATCGCTGGTCAAAGAGCCGAACAAAGAGCTGTTCGTCGACTGGCGTCCGTACCTGGGCCACGCCTGGACTGCGCGTCACGACACGCGTTTCGATCTTAAAACCTTGCAAGAACTGTCCGCCAAGCTGCTGGAAATTCCGGAAGGCTTCGTCGTTCAGCGCCAGGTCGCGAAGATCTACGAAGACCGTCAGAAGATGCAAGCCGGCGGCCTGCCGATCAACTGGGGTTACGCCGAAACCATGGCGTACGCGACCCTGGCGTTCGAAGGTCACCCGATTCGTATGACTGGTCAGGACATCGGCCGCGGTACGTTCTCGCACCGTCACGCTGTGTTGCACAACCAGAAAGACGCGGGCACCTACATTCCGCTGCAGAACCTGTACGACGGTCAGCCACGTTTCGACCTGTACGACTCGTTCCTCTCGGAAGAAGCGGTACTGGCATTCGAATACGGTTACTCGACCACCACGCCAAACGCGCTGGTGATCTGGGAAGCCCAGTTCGGAGACTTCGCCAACGGTGCTCAGGTCGTGATCGACCAGTTCATCACCAGCGGCGAGCACAAGTGGGGCCGTCTCTGCGGTCTGACCATGCTGCTGCCACACGGTTACGAAGGTCAGGGCCCTGAGCACAGCTCGGCTCGTCTTGAGCGTTACCTGCAGCTGTGCGCCGAGCACAACATTCAGGTGTGCATGCCGACCACGCCGGCACAGATCTACCACTTGCTGCGTCGTCAGGTGATCCGTCCGCTGCGCAAGCCGCTGGTCGTGCTGACGCCGAAGTCGCTGCTGCGCCACAAGCTGGCCATCTCGACGCTGGAAGATCTGGCCGAAGGTTCGTTCCAGACCGTGATCCCGGAAATCGATGCACTGGACCCGAAAAAGGTCGAGCGCGTGGTTCTGTGCAGCGGCAAGGTCTACTACGACCTGCTGGAAAAACGCCGTGCCGAAGGCCGCGAAGATATCGCCATCGTGCGTATCGAGCAGCTGTATCCGTTCCCTGAGGACGACTTGAAAGAAGTCCTGGCTCCATACACCAACGTCAAACACGCCGTTTGGTGTCAGGAAGAGCCGATGAATCAGGGTGCCTGGTACTGCAGCCAGCATCACTTGCGTCGCAGCATCGCCAACCTCGACAAGACTCTCGTACTTGAGTACGCGGGCCGTGAGGCTTCGGCTGCGCCAGCTTGTGGTTACGCATCGATGCACGCCGAGCAGCAGGAAAAACTGCTGCAAGATGCTTTCACTGTTTAACGCCTTCGCGCTGACTGAAACCGAATTTTAAGGACCCACAGATAATGGCTATCGAAATCAAAGCCCCGTCATTCCCGGAATCGGTTGCCGATGGCACCGTTGCCACCTGGCACAAGAAACCAGGTGAGGCCGTCAAGCGTGACGACCTGATCGTCGACATCGAAACCGACAAAGTCGTGCTCGAAGTGTTGGCTGAAGCAGACGGCGTGCTGGGCGCAATCGTTGCCGAAGAGGGCGCTACCGTTCTGTCGAACCAGGTCCTGGGCTCGATCGAAGAGGGCGGCGCTGCTGCTGCCGCTCCTGCCGCCGCTGCTGCTCCGGCTGCTACTGCCGCTGCCGCACCGGCTGCTGCCGATGGCGAAGATGACCCGATCGCAGCTCCTGCCGCTCGCAAGCTGGCTGAAGAGAACGGCATCAACATCGCTTCCGTTGCCGGCACCGGCAAGGGCGGTCGTGTGACCAAGGAGGACGTGGTTGCTGCTGTTGCTGCGAAGAAAGCCGCTCCGGCTGCCGCGCCTGCCAAGGCTGCTGCTCCTTCGGCTGCTGCGCCTGTTTTCGCTGCCGGCGACCGCATCGAGAAGCGCGTACCGATGACTCGCGTACGTGCCACTGTGGCCAAGCGTCTGGTTGAAGCCCAGTCGAACATGGCGATGCTGACCACGTTCAACGAAGTCGACATGACCGAAGTCATGGCCCTGCGTTCGAAGTACAAGGACCTGTTCGAGAAGTCCCACAACGGCGTACGCCTGGGCTTCATGTCGTTCTTCGTGAAAGCGGCCACCGAAGCGCTGAAACGCTTCCCGGCTGTCAACGCGTCGATCGACGGCGGCGACATCGTTTACCACGGCTATGCGGACATCGGCGTTGCCGTTTCCAGCGACCGTGGCCTGGTGGTACCGGTTCTGCGTAACGCCGAGCTGATGAGCCTGGCTGAAATCGAAGGCGGCATCGCAACATTTGGCAAGAAAGCCCGTGACGGCAAACTGTCGATGGACGAGATGACCGGTGGTACCTTCACCATCACCAACGGTGGTACCTTCGGTTCGATGATGTCGACGCCGATCGTCAACCCGCCGCAGGCAGCGATCCTGGGCATGCACAACATCATCCAGCGTCCGATGGCCATCAACGGTCAGGTCGTGATCCGTCCGATGATGTACCTGGCTCTGTCCTACGATCACCGTCTGATCGATGGCAAAGAAGCTGTGACCTTCCTGGTGACCATCAAGAACCTGCTGGAAGATCCGGCTCGTCTGTTGCTGGATATCTAAAAAGCAGCTGCAAGCTTTCAGCTACAAGCCTCAAGCTCAAGGCGAGCGGGTGGGCTTGCAGCTTGAAGCTTGCGGCTTGTAGCTTTATTGCTAAAGAGGATTTTTTGAATGTCGCAGAAATTTGACGTAGTAGTGATCGGTGCCGGCCCTGGTGGCTATGTAGCGGCCATCAAGGCTGCTCAGTTGGGCCTGACCACTGCCTGCATCGAGAAGTACACCGACGCAGAGGGCAAGCAAGCCCTGGGCGGTACCTGCCTGAACGTGGGTTGCATTCCTTCCAAGGCGCTGCTCGACAGCTCGTGGAAATACAAGGAAGCCAAAGAGAGCTTCAACGTTCACGGTATCTCGACCGGCGAAGTCAAAATGGACGTCGCTGCGATGGTTGGCCGCAAGGCTGGCATCGTCAAGAACCTGACCGGCGGCGTTGCCACCCTGTTCAAGGCCAACGGCGTTACTTCGATCCAGGGCCACGGCAAGCTGCTGGCCGGCAAGAAAGTCGAAGTCACCAAGCCGGACGGTTCGGTTGAAGTCATCGAAGCGGAAAACGTCATCCTCGCGCCAGGTTCGCGTCCGATCGACATTCCACCGGCTCCGGTTGACCAGAAAGTCATCGTCGATTCGACTGGCGCTCTGGAATTCCAGTCCGTACCCAAGCGTCTGGGCGTGATCGGCGCTGGCGTGATCGGTCTGGAACTGGGTTCGGTATGGTCGCGTCTGGGTGCAGAAGTGACTGTTCTCGAAGCACTCGACACTTTCCTGATGGCAGCGGACACCGCTGTTTCCAAGGAAGCGCTGAAAACCCTGACCAAACAGGGTCTGGACATCAAGCTGGGCGCTCGCGTTACCGGTTCGAAAGTCAACGGCGAAGAAGTCGTCGTCAACTACACCGATGCCAACGGCGAACAGACCATCACTTTCGACAAGCTGATCGTAGCCGTTGGTCGCCGTCCGGTGACCACTGATCTGCTGTCTGCCGACTGCGGCGTGGAAATCGACGAGCGCGGTTTCATCGCGGTCGATGACCATTGCGTCACAGCTGTACCGGGCGTCTTCGCCATCGGTGACGTGGTTCGCGGCATGATGCTGGCCCACAAGGCGTCCGAAGAAGGCATCATGGTTGTCGAGCGCATCAAGGGCCACAAGGCTCAGATGAACTATGATTTGATCCCTTCGGTTATTTATACTCACCCGGAAATCGCGTGGGTTGGCAAAACCGAGCAGGCGCTGAAGGCCGAAGGCGTTGAAGTCAACGTCGGCACCTTCCCGTTCGCCGCTTCCGGCCGTGCCATGGCTGCCAACGATACAGGTGGTTTCGTCAAGGTCATCGCCGATGCCAAGACCGACCGCGTATTGGGCGTGCACGTGATTGGCCCGAGCGCTGCAGAACTGGTTCAGCAGGGCGCGATCGGTATGGAATTCGGCACCAGCGCTGAAGACCTGGGCATGATGGTTTTCTCTCATCCGACCCTGTCCGAAGCCTTGCACGAAGCTGCTCTGGCAGTGAATGGCGGCGCCATTCACATTGCCAACCGCAAGAAGCGTTAAGACATAATAAGAAACCACGGCGGTAGCGGCCCGTCGTGAGCCTTGCGAGCAAGACTCACCGCGGAATGTCCGCCGGACGCAGTCTTGCGTAGCCCAGCTACGCAAGCAGCAGTCACAGGTGGCGCGGCACTCAAACGAGCGCAGCGCCGAATGCGCAGTACCTAACGAAGACGGTAAAAAGCATGAATCTTCACGAGTATCAGGGTAAGCAGCTGTTCGCTGAATACGGCCTGCCAGTTTCCACTGGTTATGCAGTAGACACCCCGGAAGCAGCAGCAGAAGCTTGCGACAAGATCGGCGGCAACGAGTGGGTCGTCAAAGCCCAGGTTCACGCCGGTGGTCGCGGTAAAGCGGGCGGCGTAAAGCTGGTTCGCAGCAAAGAAGACGCCAAAGCCTTCGCACAGCAGTGGCTGGGCAAGCGTCTGGTGACTTACCAGACTGACGCCAATGGCCAGCCAGTCACCAAGATCCTGGTTGAATCGTGCACTGATATCGCTAAAGAGCTGTACCTGGGCGCTGTCGTTGACCGTTCGAGCCGTCGCATCGTGTTCATGGCTTCCACCGAAGGTGGCGTGGACATCGAGAAAATCGCTCACGACACTCCAGAAAAAATTCTCAAGGCCACTATCGATCCACTGGTTGGCGCTCAGCCATCCCAGGGTCGCGAGCTGGCATTCCAGCTGGGTCTGGAAGGCAAGCAGGTCACTCAGTTCGCCAAGATCTTCGTCGGTCTGGCCAAGCTGTTCAAAGACCACGACCTGGCTCTGCTGGAAGTGAACCCGCTGGTGATCAAGGCTGACGGCGATCTGCACTGCCTCGACGCGAAGATCAACATCGACGCCAACGCCATGTACCGTCAGCCTAAGCTGAAGGCTTTCCACGATCCGTCGCAGGACGATCCGCGCGAAGCGCACGCTGCCAAGTTCGAACTGAACTACGTAGCCCTGGAAGGCAACATCGGCTGCATGGTCAACGGTGCCGGTCTGGCCATGGGTACCATGGACATCGTCAACCTGCATGGCGGCAAGCCAGCCAACTTCCTCGACGTAGGTGGTGGCGCTACCAAGGAACGCGTTACTGAAGCGTTCAAGATCATCCTGTCCGACCAGAACGTCGCGGCAGTACTGGTCAACATCTTCGGCGGCATCGTTCGTTGCGACATGATTGCCGAAGGCATCATCGGCGCTGTGAAAGAAGTCGGCGTGAAAATCCCGGTTGTTGTTCGCCTTGAAGGCAACAACGCTGAGCTGGGCGCTAAAGTACTGGCAGAAAGCGGTTTGAACATCATCGCTGCTACCAGCCTGACCGACGCTGCTCAACAAGTTGTCAAAGCTGCGGAGGGCAAATAATGAGCGTCCTGATCAATAAAGACACCAAAGTTATCTGCCAGGGTATTACCGGTTCGCAAGGTAGTTTCCACACCCAGCAAGCCATCGAATACGGCACCAAGATGGTTGGCGGCGTAACTCCGGGCAAGGGCGGCACCGAGCACCTGGGTCTGCCAGTGTTCAACACTGTCAAAGACGCAGTAGCTGCCACCGGCGCTACCGCCAGCGTGATCTACGTTCCGGCTCCGTTCTGCAAGGACTCGATCCTGGAAGCGGCATTCGGCGGCATCAAGCTGATCGTTTGCATCACCGAAGGCATTCCTACCCTGGACATGCTGGACGCCAAGGTTAAGTGCGACGAGCTGGGCGTAGTCCTTATCGGCCCTAACTGCCCAGGCGTGATCACCCCAGGCGAATGCAAGATCGGCATCATGCCAGGTCACATTCACTTGCCAGGCAAGGTCGGTATCGTTTCGCGTTCCGGCACCCTGACCTACGAAGCTGTGAAGCAGACCACTGACGCCGGTTTCGGTCAGTCGACTTGCGTCGGCATCGGCGGTGACCCGATCCCGGGTTCGAACTTCATCGACATCCTGAAGCTGTTCCAGGAAGACCCGAAGACCGAGGCGATCGTGATGATCGGCGAGATCGGCGGTTCGGCTGAAGAAGAAGCGGCTGCCTACATCAAGGCTAACGTGACCAAGCCGGTTGTTTCCTACATCGCTGGTGTGACTGCTCCTCCGGGCAAGCGCATGGGCCATGCTGGCGCAATCATCTCTGGCGGCAAAGGCACTGCAGACGAGAAATTCGCTGCGCTGCAAGACGCAGGCGTTAAAACCGTGCGTTCGCTGGCAGACATCGGCAAGGCCCTGGCCGAGCTGACTGGCTGGGAAGTGAAGAAGTAAGCTTGGGCTGACTTTTTAGCTCCAGCAACAAAGGCCACCTTCGGGTGGCCTTTGTCGTTTCAGAGCAGCGGCAAGCTTCAAGCGGCTAGCTGCAAGATAGAAGCTTGCAGCTTGAAACTTGTAGCTTGCAGCTGCTTTTCTTATGTAAACGCGACACGGAAACGTCGCGTATCGGATAGTTCGCCCTCCAACAGTGCGTTTGTCAGGCAAATTCGTTAGGCTGGCAGCCATTTTTGCGTCCGCCGCCCACAAGGCAGCCACGCGCTTTAAGGGTCAGTCCCATACGGATCGACAGCATTTCCCTAATCCAACAGGGCAATCCCCCTCTAAATTCCGATTTCAGTAGTGTGGTATTACCTTAATGAAAGTTTTGAAAGGTCAGGACATCCTGGCACTTGGTTTTATGACGTTTGCCCTGTTTGTCGGGGCCGGTAACATCATCTTCCCGCCGATCGTCGGCTTGCAGGCCGGGCCTCATGTCTGGATGGCCGCGCTGGGCTTTCTGATCACCGCCGTAGGTTTGCCGGTGGTTACCGTGGTGGCGCTGGCCAAGGTTGGCGGCGCGATGGATGCGTTGAGCAGCCCGATCGGCAAGATCGCCGGTGGTATCCTCGCGGCGGCATGCTATCTGGCTGTGGGACCGCTGTTCGCCACTCCGCGTACCGCAACCGTATCCTTCGAAGTGGGTCTGGCGCCATTGACCGGCGAGAGCCCGCTGGCGCTGTTCCTTTACAGTTCGGTGTACTTCCTCTTGGTGTTCTTCATTTCGCTCTACCCTGGGCGTTTGCTGGATACCGTGGGCCGCTTCCTCGCGCCGCTGAAAATCATTGCGCTGGCAGTACTGGGCATCGCCGCGTTCGCCTTGCCGGCGGGTGACATCGGTCACGGCACTCCAGAGTATGTGGCGGCACCGTTTTCCCAAGGCTTCATCAATGGTTACCTGACCATGGATACCCTCGGCGCACTGGTATTCGGCATCGTTATCGTCAACGCGATTCGCTCTCGTGGCGTCGAGTCGCCGGCGCTGATCACCCGTTACGCGATCATCGCCGGGCTGATTGCCGGCGTGGGTCTGGCACTGGTCTACGTCAGCCTGTTCCGCCTCGGGTCCGGCAGCCATGAAGTTGCCGTCGGCGCGACCAACGGCGCGGCGGTGTTGCATGCTTACGTACAGCACACCTTCGGTTCGCTGGGCAGCGGTTTCCTTGCGGTGCTGATCTCGCTGGCGTGTCTGGTCACGGCGGTCGGCCTGACCTGTGCCTGTGCTGAATACTTCAGCCGTGTGCTGCCACTGTCCTACAAGACGCTGGTGATTATCCTCGCAGCGTTCTCGCTGCTGGTCTCCAACCTCGGTCTGACCAAACTGATCGCCTTCTCGATTCCGGTACTCACCGCGATCTACCCGCCGTGCATCGTTCTGGTCGCGCTGAGCTTCTGCAAGGATTTCTGGCATGAGCACGGGCGCATTCTCGGCCCGGTGATGCTGGTTTCCTTCGTTTTCGGCACCATCGACGCCCTGAAAGGCGCTGGTCTGGCCGATTGGATGCCAACTCAGCTGACCCATCTGCCGCTGAGCGAGCAGGGTCTGGCGTGGCTGGTCCCGTGCGTGATGACCCTGGTAGTCGCCGTGGTCTGTGATCGCCTGCTGGGCAAACGCAGCGAAGTCACTGCCTGACGTAGTTTGGACCCGCCACAAGCGGGTCGAGCACGGTTAAACAGAAATGCCCCGTATCAATCGATACGGGGCATTTTTTATGCGCGGGAGGCAGTGTCTTTTTTGCTGAGCTAACGTCGAAGGGTTGCCGAAATCGTTATGTGGGAGCGAGCCTGCTCGCGAATGCGTTATGTCAGCCGCCATGAGTGTTGCGTGGTACGCCGCTTTCGCGAGCAGGCTCGCTCCCACAGGTCATTCATACCGTGATCACATTTCACAAGGAATTGCATGTCGTTCATCCAAGCCAATCTGATCCACCTGCTTGCCGCCGTCTGGTTTGTCATCTGCTGGGGCGGGTATACCCGTTATGCCACCTGGAAGGCTCGCGATACAGCGTGTCTGGCCAGCGTGTTGCACCTGTACCGCGAAGACTGGATGCGCCGCATGCTGCTGCGTGACAACCGCATCGCCGATGCCAGCGTGATCGGCAATCTGGAGCGCAACGCCTCTTTTTTCGCCTCCAGCACGCTGATCATCCTCGCCGGTATTCTCACCGTGCTCGGCGCGTCCGACCGAGCCGTGTCGTTGTTGGCGGATATTCCGATGGTGCAGCAGGCGTCGCAGGGCATGTCGGAGATCAAGTTGCTGTGCCTGGCACTGGTGTTCATCTATGCGTTCTTTACTTTCAGTTGGTGCATGCGCCAATACAACTTCGCTGCGATTCTGGTCGGTTCAGCGCCGATGATCGGTGAGCGCCAAGTGACCGAGCAGGAACGCAAGGCCTTCGCTTCGCGGGCGGCGCGGGTGATTTCGATGGCGGCCAACCAGTTCAACTTCGGCCTGCGCTCTTATTACTTCGGCATGAGCATGCTGGCGTGGTTCGTCAGCCCGTGGCTGTTCATGATCATGAGCGCGGGCGTGGTGGTGGTGTTGTATCGCCGCGAGTTTCATTCCGACGTTCTCGATGTCATGGTCTATACCCCTACAGAGGCGCCCGTCCCTGAGGCGAACAAAGAGGCTGTTTGATGAGTATTCCGTTCTGGTGTGTGTTTATCAGTGCTTTATTGATCTACGTGGCGCGCATGCCGGTGGCCAAGGCCATGAAAGAGCAGGGCGGCTATGACAATCACCTGCCGCGGCAGCAACAGGCGCAGTTGACCGGCTTCGGTGCGAGGGCGCTGGCGGCCCATCAGAACAGCATCGAAGCCTTCATTCTGTTCGCGGTCGGTGTGCTGATGGCGCACACCACGCAAACTGCGGGTTGGCTGATCGATGCGCTGGCGATCATCTTCGTGATCTCGCGAGTGTTCTATCTGTGGTTCTATCTGGCCGATCTTGCGAAGTTGCGCAGCCTGATGTGGCTAGTTGGCTTCATCTGTTCGTTGTTGCTGATGATTAGTCCGACTTTTAGAACCGTGTTGCTCTAACCGGTAAATCGCAGGCAAAAGAAAACCCGCACTTGGCGGGTTTTCCTTTCACACCACAAAGCTTATTGCTTTTTGGCGGCTTCTTCTTGAGCAGCGGCGTTCGATTCAGCCTGAGCTTTGGCAGCTTCGGCGTTTTCTTTTGCTGCGTCGTTCACTTTATCCTGAGCTTTGTTCATGTCTTGCTGAGCTTGCTCAGCATGTTGGTTGGCATCTTGAGCTTTGTCCTCGGATTTTTTATCGCAGGCAGCGAGACCGAGGGAAGCGGTCAACATCAAGGCAATAGCTAAAGTCTTACGCATGGGGTGTATCTCCTTATGGAAAATAACTACTGGCCTTAAGAACTCGGCGCTACGGGTTAAGTTCCTCAATTGTTTCAGATATATAAGTTTGTTTTATCACGGAACTTTTGCCGCTTTTCTCAATACTGGCACAAGGCCCAAACGCGAGTAATTATCACATGGCCGAAAACCCCGTTTTTGAGCGCGCGACGCGCTTTTTATCGGCATTGCGCCACTGTCAGGTCTTGGGTCTGCAAGTGCACAGTGCTTCCAGCGAAGGGCTGACGGTGATCCTGCCGTACAGCGAAAAAATCGTCGGCAATCCCGAAACCGGAGTCATCCACGGCGGTGCCATCACTTCATTGATGGACACTGCATGCGGCATGTCGACCCTGTGCGTGCTGCCGGAGTTCGAAGTCTGTCCGACCCTCGATCTGCGCATCGACTACATGCACGCCGCCGAACCGAACAAAGCCGTGTACGGCTTTGCCCAGTGCTATCGCGTCACCACCGACGTGATCTTTGCCCGTGGTTTTGCCTACCAGGACGATCCCGAGCAACCGATTGCCCACGTCGTCGGCACATTCATGCGCATGGGCATCGGTCTGAAGGGCAGCAAAGGTTTCGCGGGCGCGATCAAGGGAGCCGGCCAATGAGCAACGATCTCAGGGAGCAGCTGCAACAGGCTCACGCGCTGGGCGATTACGCGCCGCTGCTGGCATTGATTCCTTATGCCGGGCTGATCGGTATCGAGTGCTCGCGAGTCGGCGATGAGCTCTTGTTCAAGCTGCCGGCGAACAAGGACAACATTGGTAACCCTTTATTGCCGGCGATCCATGGCGGGGTGATTGCCGGGTTCATGGAGCTGGCCGCAGCCCTGCATCTGCTGATTTTCACCGGCACGCCGGGTGTGCCGAAGATCATCGATTTTTCCCTCGATTACCTGCGCGCCGGGCAGTTTCGCGACACTTGGGCCAGGTGTCAGGTGTGCCGCCAGGGCCGTCGCGTCGCCAACGTTGCGGTCACTGCGTGGCAGAGTACCGAGGCCGAACCGATCGCCACGGCCCGCGCGCACTTCAAAATTGATGAGCCCTTGAAATCCTGAACAGCGCCCCCAACTCAGATGACAACCCGCCGCAGACCATTCGGGTCGCGGCCAATGCCATCTGATTGGAGTTTGATGACCATGAGTGTGGAAACTCAAAAGGAAACCCTGGGCTTCCAGACCGAGGTAAAGCAGCTGCTGCACCTCATGATCCATTCGCTGTATTCGAATAAGGAAATTTTCCTTCGCGAATTGATCTCGAACGCCTCTGACGCTGTCGACAAGCTGCGCTTCGAAGCCCTGGCCAAGCCGGAGTTGCTCGAAGGTGGCGCTGAGCTGAAAATCCGAGTGAGCTTCGACAAGGACGCCAAGACCGTCACCCTCGAAGACAACGGTATCGGCATGAACCGTGACGATGTGATCACCCACCTGGGGACCATCGCCAAATCCGGCACCGCCGATTTCATGAAAAACCTGTCCGGCGATCAGAAGAAAGATTCGCACCTGATCGGCCAGTTCGGTGTCGGCTTCTACTCGGCCTTCATCGTTGCCGACAAGGTTGATGTCTACAGCCGTCGCGCCGGCACCGATGCCAGCGAAGGCGTGCACTGGTCGTCGAAAGGCGAGGGCGAGTTCGAAGTCGCCACTATCGACAAGCCAGAGCGCGGCACCCGCATCGTCCTGCACCTGAAGTCCGGTGAAGACGAATTCGCGGATGGCTGGCGTCTGCGCAACATCATCAAGAAGTACTCCGACCACATCGCTTTGCCGATCGAACTGCCGAAGGAAGTCACTCCGGCCGAAGGCGAAGAGGCCCCCGCCGTTGAATGGGAAACCGTCAACCGCGCCAGCGCCCTGTGGACCCGTCCGCGCACTGAAGTCAAAGACGAGGAATACCAGGAGTTCTACAAACACATCGCTCACGACTTCGAGAATCCGCTGTCGTGGAGCCACAACAAGGTTGAGGGCAAGCTCGAGTACAGCTCGCTGCTGTACGTGCCGGCCCGCGCGCCGTTTGACCTGTACCAGCGTGAAGCGCCGAAAGGCCTTAAGCTGTACGTGCAGCGTGTGTTTGTCATGGATCAGGCCGAGTCGTTCCTGCCGCTGTACCTGCGCTTCATCAAAGGCGTGGTCGATTCCAACGACCTGTCGCTGAACGTGTCGCGTGAGATCCTGCAGAAAGATCCGATCATCGATTCGATGAAAACCGCGCTGACCAAGCGTGTGCTCGACATGCTGGAAAAACTGGCGAAGAACGAGCCTGAGCAATACAAGGGCTTCTGGAAGAACTTTGGTCAGGTCATGAAAGAAGGCCCGGCAGAAGACTTCGCCAACAAAGAGAAAATTGCCGGTCTGCTGCGTTTCGCATCGACCCAGGGCGACGACGGCGAGCAGGTTGTCGGTCTGGCTGACTACCTGGCTCGCGCCAAGGAAGGTCAGGACAAGATCTACTACCTCACCGGCGAAACCTACGCGCAGGTCAAGAACAGCCCGCACCTGGAAGTCTTCCGCAAGAAAGGCATCGAAGTGCTGCTGCTGCTGACCGATCGCATCGACGAGTGGCTGATGAGCTACCTCAGCGAATTCGACGGCAAGACGTTTGTCGACGTGGCGCGCGGTGACCTCGATCTGGGCAACCTGGACTCGGAAGAGGACAAGAAGGCCGCAGAAGAAGTCGCCAAGTCCAAAGAAGGCCTGGTCGAGCGTCTGAAAACTGCGCTGGGTGATTCCGTGGCTGAAGTCCGCGTATCCCATCGTCTGACCGATTCGCCGGCCATTCTTGCCATCGGCGAACAGGACCTCGGCCTGCAAATGCGCCAGATCCTCGAAGCCAGCGGGCAGAAAGTCCCGGATTCGAAGCCGATCTTCGAATTCAACCCGAGCCACCCGCTGATCGAGAAACTCGATGGCGAGCAGAGCGAAGAGCGTTTTGGCGACCTGTCGCACATCCTCTTCGATCAGGCCGCTCTGGCGGCGGGCGACAGCTTGAAGGATCCGGCCGCATACGTGCGCCGTCTGAACAAGCTGCTGGTTGAACTGTCGGTTTGATCACGTTGTAGGAAAAACCCGCTTCGGCGGGTTTTTTCGTTCTGGTGTTTACACAATCAGGAGTCAGAAATGAGCCAAGTCACTGTACGTTCCGTGGTCTATCAGATTGACGACCAAGCCTATGAAGGCCGCCTGGCGTTCGACGCCGAGCATAAGGCTGCGCGCCCGGGTTTGCTGATGGCGCCGAACTGGATGGGCGTCAGCGCCGGTGCCGAAGACATCGCCAAAGCGGTAGCGGCCAAGGGTTACGTGGTGCTGATCGCGGATGTCTACGGCCAGAGCGTACGTCCGCAGAACGCTGATGAGGCGCTGGCAGCAATGATGCCGCTCAAGGACGACCGCGCGCTGTTGCGCAAACGTCTGCAAGTGGCTTTCGAGCAATTGCAGAGCCAGGGCGAAGCAGCGGTCGATACGTCGAAACTGGCAGTGTTCGGTTTCTGCTTCGGTGGTTGCTGTGCGCTGGACCTGGCCCGCACTGGCGCGCCGGTAAAAGCGGCGGTGTCGTTCCACGGCACGCTGGATTCGCCAAACCCGGCGGATGCGCAGAACATCAAGGGCTCGGTGCTGGTGCTGCACGGCGCGTCCGATCCGTTAGTGCCGAAGGAGCAATTGCCGGCGTTCGAAGAGGAAATGAACGCAGCGAAGGTCGACTGGCAACTGCTCAGCTACGGCGGCGCGGTGCACTCGTTTACCGATCCGCACGCCAATGTGCCGGGCAAGATGATGTACGACGAAAAGACCGCCAAGCGCGCGTTCAAGTCGATGCATGATCTGCTGGATGAAGTGTTCAACGGCTGAGTCAGTTTTCAGGCGCTGACTTGATCGGTGTCTGATCTGGCCTCTTCGCGAGCAGGCTCGCTCCCACAGAAAATGCATCACTAACCACTGTGGGAGCGAGCCTGCTCGCGAAGACTGACTGAGGCCCTCTACAAATCTCAGGGTAATTCGATCCGCTCGACTTCCCCCGGCACCGTCGGCCAATCCTTGGCCGCCCATTTGCGCCGTGCCTCATCAATCGCCGCCGGATCGCTTGCAACAAAATTCCAGTTGATCCGCCTCGGACCGTCCAGCGCCGCGCCGCCGAACACCACCGCGTGCACATCGCTTTCGGCAAACAGGCTCATCTCTTCTCCGGCTGGCAACACCACCAGCGCATGCGGCTCGATCGCCTCGCCATTCAATTGCGCATCACCGCTCAACACATACACCGCGCGTTCTTCATGCTCGGTGGGAATCAGCAGTGTGGTCGCGGTCTGCATCTTCACTTCCGCATACAACGTAGGAGAAAGCACCGGCACCGGCGATTCCAGGCAAAAGCCTGACCCGGCAATCATGCGAATCTGCACGCCAAGGTTATCGCTGACCGGCAACGTCGCTGCCGGGTGATGACTGTAATGCCCCGGGCCTTGTTCGTGGTCCTTGGGCGAGGCCAGCCAGACTTGCAGGCCGTGCAGGGTGAAGGTCTCGGCAAGCAGTGGCGCAGGCGTGCGCTCGACGTGGGCAATGGCGCTGCCAGCGGTCATCCAGCTGACATCGCCGGCACCGACCACTTGATCGGAGCCCAGACTGTCCTTGTGCTGCAATTGCCCTTCGAACAGATAGGTAAGTGTCGACAGGCCAATGTGCGGATGCTGTCGGATGTCCATACCTTTGCCCGTCGGATAAATCGTTTCGAGCATGTGGTCGAAAAACACGAAAGGCCCGACGTTGCGGCATTTGGCTGACGGCAGCGGGCGCAGAATCGGCTGGCCTTCGACGTCTTCGGCGCGCGGGCGGATGATCAGGAGTGGCGTGTCCATGGTGCATTCCAGGCTGAGCGGGTGATGCCAGAAGCATAACCCGCCGCTGGCATCAGGAGGATTATTGGCTGTCGAAGCCTTGTGGTGCGTGAGTTTCGATGCTGACTTCGCTGGTGGTCATCAATTTGTGAATCGGGCAGCGATCGGCCACACGCAGCAGTTCCTCGCGCTGGGCGTCAGTCAGCACGCCTTTGAGCGTCAGGGTGACATGCAGGGCGTATTTGCCTTTCTGTTCCTGGCTGTTGTCGCGCTTTACCTCGACTCCTACGCCGGTCAGCGGGATGTCTTTTTTCTTCGCATACATTTTCACAGTCAGCGCTTTGCAGGCGCCCAGCGCAGCGTCGAAGTAATCGTGTGGCTCTGGCGCGGTGCCTTCACCCCCGGCGGTTTTCGGTACATCGGCAAACAATTCGTGGTCGTCGATCTGGACGGTGTGACGAAAACCTTCGGCGGAGACGGTATTGACGGTAACAGTCATGGAAACCTCACAGGCGGCAGGAAAAATCGTTCGATCAAAGCAGACCTTGCAGTTATAGAGCATTCCCGGCAGTGGGCGTTCCGCTTTTCCGCAGGGATGAACCCTTGTCGTTCGGGCGCGGTCTAGGCTATGCCCATCTGCCGGAGATTACTTGTGTCCTTGTCTCGTCTGAGTCTTGCCTGTCTGCTGCTGTTCGCTGGCAGCGCCAGTGCCCGCGAATACACCTACAGCGATGCGCACCTGCATTACGTGGATTTTTTCCAGGAAAGCGCCGGCATGCAGAAACTGCTCACGGCCATGAAGGACAATTCCATCGAGCACGTGATGATTTCCGGGATTCCCGTGGCGAAGAAATGGCATGAAGACGAACCCAAGCGCCCGCGCTATTACGCCGGTGATGACGCCGATGCCTATTGGTACAGCGCCACCGATGTGATCATTGCCGACGCGGTGGAAAAACTTGCGCCGGAGCAGCGCCAGTACTTTCATCCGTTCCTGTCCGGCTTCAATCCCAATGACAAGAATTCCGCCGCGCACATTCAGCGCATGCTCGACCTGTATCCGGGTTTGTGGCAGGGCATCGGCGAGGTGTTCACCCGGCACGATGACCTGACCGCGCTGACCTCCGGCGACACACCCCGGGCCAACAACGAGGCGATGACCAGGATCTATCACCTCGCCGCGGAAAACGACCTGCCGGTGATGCTGCATTCCAACATCACCTCCAAGCGTGAGAAAAATCCGTTGTACCTGAAAGAAGTCGAAGAGCCGCTGCGCAATCATCCGCATACGCGATTCATCTGGGCGCATGCCGGCACCAGCGCCGAGATCCATCGGCATCAGACCCAGTTGCCGTTTCTCCTGCCAACCCTGACGCGCATGCTGGAGGCTTATCCGAATCTGTTTATCGACCTGTCGTGGAGCATGCTCACGCCGTATCTGCTGGACGAGCAGGGCAAGCCCCGCGCCGAATGGCTGGCGCTGGTGGAAAAGTATCCCGAGCGCTTCATGCTCGGCTCTGACGTGGTAGGACGGTTCAACAAGCTCGGTCAGGAAATGCACAGCTACAAGCCATTTCTCGATGCGCTGCCGGAAGCGGTGGCGCGCAAAGTCGCGCGGGATAACTTCCTGGCAATCTTGCCGCGCAATACAGGTAAACCCGCTGCTCCGCGCTGAAACGTCAAAGCCATGGGTTCGGACTAGCCGCTCGTCTGCCTATCGCTTTTTCGTCTTACGCAATTTCAGGGCAATGCCGATACCTTCTAAAGCAACCCGCTGCAGGCTGATGCAGCGCTTTTGGAAGGAGCCAGAGTGATGAATATCCGTAGTCTCAATATTGCCCCGCGTGCCGGTCTCGGTTTTGGCCTGCTCGCCTTGATGGTGTTTGCCCTCGGCGCGTTCGCCTTGCTGCAAATGTCGAACATGCGTGCGCAGTCCGATGAAGTCGACAACAACTGGCTGCCAAGCGTGATGGCGGTGGGTGAGATGAGCCAGGACATGCTGCGCCTGCGTGCCTTGACCATGCGCCTGTTGCTCAACCGTGTCCCCAAGGCACTGGAGCAGAATGTCGCCAAGCTCGACGAGCTGCGCAGTGGCTTGAGCGAAGCGCAGCAGCGTTATGACTCTTTGATCGTGCTGCCTGAAGAGCGCGTATTGTTCGAACGCTTCAAGGGCACCGAGCACAAATACCTTGAGCTCCAGGCACAAGTCCTACAGCTGTCGGCGCAGAATCGGGTTGCTGAGGCTTCGACTATTCTCAATGATCAGATGAGCCCGCTGGCCGATGAAATCGCCGCCACTTTGCGTGAGCTGGTCGAGTTGAATAAACAGAATGCCGGTCTGGCCACTGAGGCCGCGCGGCTGGTGTTTAAGCAATCGCGGCTGTGGGTCGCAGTAATGATCGCCATGGCCGCGCTGATTACCGTCGGCCTGGCATTGCTGCTGACGCGCAGCATTGTCGTGCCGTTGTCGCAATCGCTCAGCGTGGCCGAAGTAGTGGCCGGTGGGGATTTGACCGGCGACATTCACATCGTTGGCAAAGACGAGCCGGCGCGCCTGCTGCAAGCGCTGAAAAGCATGCAGCACAATCTGCGCGACACAATCCGCCGAATCTCCGAGTCGTCCACGCAATTGGCCTCGGCTGCCGAAGAACTCAGCAGCGTCACTGAAGACGCCACTCGCGGCTTGCATCAGCAAAGTCAGGAAATCGAACAGGCCGCCACTGCGGTCAACCAGATGACAGCAGCGGTGGAAGAGGTGGCGAACAACGCCGTGGCCACGTCTGAAGCTTCCCGCGAATCCGACCGCATCGCCCGCCAAGGGCGCGAGCAAGTGCAGCAGACAGTGACGTCGATCGAGTTTCTTGCCGGCGACGTCACCAACAACGCAGCGCAGGTCGAGGCGCTGGCGCAAAAGGTTCATGGCATCAGCAAAGTGCTGGACGTGATTCGCTCGATTGCCGAACAGACCAACCTGCTTGCCCTCAACGCCGCGATCGAAGCGGCGCGCGCCGGCGATGCCGGGCGTGGCTTTGCGGTGGTGGCTGATGAAGTGCGGGCGCTGGCTCATCGCACCCAGCAGTCGACCCAGGAAATCGAGCAGATGATCGGCGGGATTCAGCAGGGCACCGATTCGGCGGTCAGTTCGATGCAGCAGAGCAACTCAAGGGCGCGTTCGACCCTCGAGCTGGCGAAGAGCGCAGGCTCGGCTTTGGAGGAAATTGCCTCGGCGTTTACCTTGATCAACGAGCGCAATCTGGTCATCGCCAGCGCCTCGGAACAGCAGGCGGCGGTGGCGCGCGAGGTGGATCGCAACCTGATGAATATTCGTGATCTGGCAATGCAGACATCGGCAGGGGCCAATCAGACCAGTGCGGCGAGTCAGGAGTTGTCGAAGTTGGCGGTGGATCTGAACGGGATGGTGGCGCGGTTTTCGGTGTGAGTTTGACCTTCAAAAGCCCCTCACCCTAACCCTCTCCCGGAGGGAGAGGGGACTAATCCTGCGATGCTTTGGAATCCATATTCGACTCGGTTTCTCAGCTCGATGGTTAGCGGCAGACACCTCGGTCGGCTCCCTCTCCCTCGGGAGAGGGCTGGGGTGAGGGGTAGGCCGCCGCGCAGTATCATCGAACAGATAAACAAAAGCCCCGCGTTCGCGGGGCCCTTTGTTCTGCTATGGATCAGCTGCCTTTAACGGTTTTGCCGTTAACCGTGCCGTCCTGGAGCATGATGTTGTACTCCTTGCCGTCAGTCTCGACCTGTTGCAGGCGCACCAGCAGGTAATCCCAGTCCTTGGCGAACCACAGCACGGTGATGCGCTTGCTTTGTGTCGGATCGCGCACGCGTTCGACCTTGATCGCGTCGATCTGGCCGGCCTTGGTGTCGACCTTTTCCGAACCCAGCACGCGGAAATCATAGGTATCGACTTCGCCATCATCAACCACCTGATAGCTCATGCTTTTCTTGCCGGCGGCAACGTCGTGCTGCAGCGCCAGTTGATAGGTCGACTTGTCGACCATGCCACGGTTCAGCGGGATCTTCACTGCGTCGCCACGGTCGGTGCCGGTCACCAGTTTGTTGGCCCAGTCGAAGTCCAGATCCGCTTTTTTCGCTTTGCCCAGACCACCGCGTTCAAAGTGGTAGGACTGTGGCAGCAGGGTGTCCTTGTCCAGCTTCAGTGTGCTTTCTTCAGTCAGGCTGGCGATCATCATCGACGCCTTGAAACTGAGTTTCCAGACACCGTCGGCTTCCTTGGTCAGGCTGCGTTCGGCGGTGCCGCTCATGGGCAGCTGCTTCCAGTCGGCGGTGTAGCTGGCGGAGAACGGTTGAAGGTCCGCTGCCTGCGCGAAGGGCAGGGCGAGCAGAGCGCAAGCGAAGAGCAGGGCGCGACGCATAATATCTCCTAGTTTCGAATCAAGTGGCCGCTGGCGGCGAGTAATTGGCCGTCGAGTAAAGCACCCTGGTCACCGAGTGTCAGCCTGCCTTCGGCAAACCAGCGTACTGCCATCGGGTAGATCAGGTGTTCCTGAGCGTGGACTCGTTGCGCCAGACTCTGCGGCGTGTCGTGCAACTCTACCGGTAATACTGCTTGTACGACCAGTGGTCCGCCATCGAGTTCCTCGGTGACGAAGTGCACGGAGCAGCCATGTTCCGTGTCGCCGGCCTCCAGCGCCCGCTGATGAGTGTGTAACCCTTTGTATTTGGGTAGCAGCGACGGGTGGATGTTGAGCAGGCGACCCTGGTAGTGACGCACGAAATCAGCGCTGAGAATGCGCATGAAGCCGGCCAGTACCACGAGCTTGGGATTGAATTGGTCGATCAGTTCGATCAACGCGGCATCGAAGGCCTCGCGGCCCTCGAATGCCTTGTGATCCAGCGAGCGGGTGGCGATACCCGCGTCGCGGGCGCGTTGCAGGCCGTAGGCGTCGGCGCGGTTGGAAATCACCGCAGCGACGCGGACCGGGCTGTCGCCGGTCCGCGTGCTGTCGATCAGAGCCTGCAAGTTACTGCCGGTGCCGGACAACAGCACCACGACATCACAGGGCTTTGGCATCAGTGAGCCTTGAGGTTCTTCAGCTCGACCTGCGCAGCGCCCTCGGCGGCCACGGCGATCTGACCGATGACCCAAGGCTGCTCGCCAGCGTCACGCAGAGTGTTCAGGGCCACTTCGACGTGCTCCTGAGCCACGCAGATGACCATGCCGACACCGCAGTTCAACACGCGGTGCATCTCGGTTTCATCAACGTTGCCTTTCTCCTGCAGCCAGTCGAATACGGCCGGGCGAGTCCAGCTGGCCACGTCAACCACTGCTTGCGCGCCTTTTGGCAACACGCGCGGGATATTGTCGAGCAGGCCGCCACCGGTGATGTGGGCCATGGCCTTGACCGCGCCAGTGTCCTTGATCAGCTTGAGCAGTGGCTTGACGTAGATGCGGGTCGGGGCCATCAGCAGGTCGGTCAGCGGTTTGCCGTCGAGCTGGGTGTTCTCGATGTCGGCACCGGAGACTTCGATGATCTTGCGGATCAGCGAGTAGCCGTTGGAGTGCGGGCCGGACGATGGCAGGGCGATCAGGGCGTCACCGGTGGCGACTTTCGAGCCGTCGATGATTTCCGCTTTTTCCACGACGCCGACGCAGAACCCGGCCAGGTCGTAGTCTTCGCCTTCGTACATGCCTGGCATTTCAGCGGTTTCGCCGCCAACCAGCGAGCAACCCGACAGTTCGCAGCCAGCGCCGATGCCGGTAACCACTTGGGCAGCGGTGTCGACATTCAGTTTGCCGGTGGCGTAGTAGTCGAGGAAGAACAGCGGCTCGGCGCCGCACACCACCAGATCGTTGACGCACATGGCGACCAGGTCGATGCCGATGCTGTCGTGCTTGTTCAGGTTCAGCGCCAGACGCAGCTTGGTGCCGACGCCGTCGGTGCCGGACACCAGCACCGGCTGCTTGTAACCGGCCGGGATTTCGCAGAGGGCGCCGAAACCGCCCAGGCCGCCCATGACTTCCGGGCGCGCAGTGCGCTTGGCGACGCTCTTGATGCGTTCGACCAATGCTTCACCGGCGTCGATGTCTACACCGGCGTCCTTGTAGCTCAGGGAGGGTTGCTTGCTCATGATCCAGGCCTTTAGGGGAGGGGATTCAGGGGGTAACGACCGAGTTCAGCGGGAACATCGAACTCGATGGGCGATCGCCTCACGCGAGTTTCGAGGGGCCCGGCTGTTGCCGGTCTGCGAAGGCGCGCGATTTTATCAGGCTTGAGGGGCAGCGGCCATCCTCGCACCGACGGGCAGGGCCATATCGGCGGAAATTTTTTGCAATCGCAGGCTATGACTGCCTGTATAAGGTGTGGCGATTAACCGTCTATCGTTAGGACTGTGCAAAAACTTACCGCCACCGTGTGAATGTTTCGCCAGGGGTGGGGGTCACAGCCTTGCTCAAACGGTTCACGCGGCGTGTTCCAGCCGCTCCTGTCGACGGGAATTTTCCATGCGTTTTTGTAAATTATTGTTTGTAGGCTGCCTGACGCTGGTCAGCCTGGCGAGCCATGCCGAAAACCTCAAAGGCCTGTATCAGGTGCGTCAACCGGTCAACGGCCAGGCGCCGGAAGAGCGCGATCGCGCCACGCAGGCGGCGCTCGATACCTTGGTGCTGCGCCTGACCGGCGACCCGAAAGCCGCGCAGAACCCGGGGTTGGCGCCGATTCGCAAGGATCCGCAGCAGATCATCAGCCAGTTCGGTTTCGACGCCGGGCCACCGGAAGTGCTGAAAGTCGATTTCGATCCGGCAACCACCGAGCAGGCGTTGCGCCGGGCCGGCTTGCCGGTGTGGGGCGCGAGTCGGCCGTCGATTCTCGGCTGGTGGCTGAACGACTCAACCGAAGGTTCAAGTCTGGTCGGTGACGGTCAGGCCGCAGCCTCACCGTTGCGCACGGCCGCGCAACATCGCGGTTTGCCGCTGCGTTTGCCACTGGCTGATCTCAGCGAGCAACTGGTCGCCACCGCACCTGCGCTGGAAAGCGCTGATCCGGCGCCCCTGCGCAGTGCTTCGGAACGCTACAGCGCTGACGCCTTGCTGGCGGTGCATGCCCGCGAAGAGGGCGGGCAGTGGCAGGCAAAATGGCGCTTGTGGCTCGGTGATCAGAAAGAGGCTGGCAGTGTGCAGGGCGCCGATCAGGCTGCGGTTGCCGATGCGGTGATGCTGGCGGTGGCCGAGCGTCTGGCGCCGCGATTTGTCGCCAAACCCGGCGCATCGGGTCAGCAGACCCTGGAAGTGCAGGGCATGAATCTGGAGCATTATGCGGCGCTGCTGCGGTTACTCGAACCGTTCGGCGTGCGTCTGCAAAGCGTGCAGGGTGATCGGATCGTCTACCGGGTCAATGGCAGCGTCGATCAATTGCGCGCGCAATTGTCGCTGGCGAAGTTGCAGGAACTGCCGGCCGAAGTGCCGGCCCCGGTGGCGCCTGCCCAGCCAGCGGCGGATGGTACGCCTGCGGTCGCAGCGCCGACCCCGGCAGCGGCGACACCGTCGTTGCGGTTTCGCTGGTAAGTCTTTCCTTATATAGAAGCATCAGGAGTGGTAAATGGCCGATACGCGGCGTTGGTTCTGGCTCGGTGGGGTAGTCCTGCTTTGCGCGTTTGTATGGTTGCTGCACCCGATCCTCACGCCGTTTCTGGTCGCGTTGTTGCTGGCTTATCTGTTCGATCCGCTGGTTGATCGTCTGGAGCGGCTCGGGCTGTCGCGAACCTGGGGCGTGATTGCCGTGTTTGCCTTGTTCACCTTGATCGTCACGGCGTTGATGCTGGTGCTGGTACCGATGCTCGCCAAGCAGTTGCTGCGTCTGTACGAGCTGGCGCCGCAGATGCTCGACTGGTTGCAGCACACCGCTGTGCCGTGGGCGCAAGCGAAACTGGGGCTGTCGGACGGCTTCTGGAAATTCGATAAGGTCAAAGCTGCGATCAGCGAGCACATGGGCCAGACCACCGACATCGTCGGCGTGGTGCTGAGTCAGGCGACGGCCTCGAGCCTGGCGCTGATCGGCTGGCTGGCAAACCTGGTGCTGATTCCGGTGGTGAGCTTCTATCTGTTGCGCGACTGGGACGTGATGATGGGCAAGATCCGCAGCCTGCTGCCCCGTGATCGCGAAGAGCGCGTGGTTGCGCTGGCGGGTGAGTGCCACGAAGTGCTCGGCGCGTTTGTGCGCGGGCAGTTGCTGGTGATGGTTGCGTTGGGGGTGATCTACGCGGCTGGCCTGATGATCGTCGGTCTGGAGCTGGGGCTGTTGATCGGCCTGATTGCCGGTCTCGCGGCGATCGTGCCGTACATGGGTTTTGTCATCGGCATCGGCGCGGCATTGATCGCCGGGTTGTTCCAGTTCGGTGGCGATCTGTACCCGATGGTCGGGATCGTCGCAGTGTTCATGGTCGGTCAGGCACTGGAAGGCATGGTGCTGACGCCTCTACTGGTCGGGGACCGCATCGGCCTGCACCCGGTGGCGGTGATTTTCGCTATTCTGGCTGGCGGCGAGCTGTTCGGTTTTACCGGGGTGTTGCTGGCGCTGCCGGTGGCGGCGGTGATCATGGTGCTGGTGCGTCATGTCCACGACTTGTACAAGGATTCCGGGATCTACAGCGGCGTCGACGAACCTGAGCTGTAATGTTGCGAGAGGCCCGGCGCTTGGCCGGGCTGCCGCGTGTCTTGCGGGCGAGGGCGTCAGAGAAACTGTCACAAAAGCAGTGCGTTAACGCAAACCTTTGATTTTGCTTGGAGTCTGTCGCATTGTGCGCTCAGCCTCACGGGTATAAACTTCGCCAACTTTACACAGAGGCCACTAACGGTTCCTTTGAGAACTGTTCAGTCAGCATGAAACCGATTCAGCTGCCCCTAGGTGTGCGTCTGCGTGACGACGCCACCTTCATCAACTACTACCCAGGCGCCAATGCCGCTGCACTCGGCTATGTCGAGCGTCTCTGCGAAGCCGACGCCGGGTGGACGGAGAGCCTGATCTACCTGTGGGGCAAACACGGCGTCGGGCGCACACATCTATTGCAGGCCGCGTGCCTGCGCTTCGAGCAGATGGGCGAACCGGCGGTGTATCTGCCGCTGGCCGAGTTGATGGATCGCGGCGTGGAAATCCTCGACAACCTTGAGCAGTACGAACTGGTCTGCCTGGATGACTTGCAGGTGATTGCCGGCAAGGCCGACTGGGAAGAGGCTATGTTTCATCTGTTCAACCGTCTGCGTGACAGCGGCCGGCGCCTGCTGATCGCCGCGTCCACTTCACCGCGCGAACTGCCTGTGAAGCTGGCTGACCTGAAATCCCGTCTGACCCTGGCGCTGATCTTCCAGATGCGCCCAC
Source organism: Pseudomonas mercuritolerans (assembly GCF_025706525.1). Taxonomy (NCBI): domain Bacteria; kingdom Pseudomonadati; phylum Pseudomonadota; class Gammaproteobacteria; order Pseudomonadales; family Pseudomonadaceae; genus Pseudomonas; species Pseudomonas mercuritolerans. The sequence goes on along the minus strand of NZ_JAMSHA010000001.1, from coordinate 869,375 downwards.
TCTCCGATGAAGACAAATTGCGTGCGCTGCAATTGCGCGCCTCGCGTCGCGGCCTGCACCTGACCGATGAAGTCGGGCACTTCATTCTCACTCGCGGCACGCGCAGCATGAGCGCGCTATTCGATCTGCTCGAGCAGCTCGATCAGGCTTCTTTGCAGGCGCAACGCAAGCTGACTATCCCCTTTCTCAAGGAAACCCTGGGCTGGTAGTAGTGGGCTTTTGCCAGCTTTCAGGCGCCAGAAAACCCGCTTATTTGCGGCGATCCACGGGCCAGGCGAGTTACGCGCTTAGATGTAAACGCGAAACCGGGAAGTCACATAAAGTTCGATTGAATTTGCAAATGAGGACGATAGCGGGCATAGTCTCGGCTTCTTTACAACTATCAGCCACGGTCGTGCCCATGCTAAAGCGCTTCGCACCCCTCGTGCCTCTCGCACTCGTTACCCTGTTATTCGGTTGTGCTGCTCATTCTCCGGTTCAAGAGCCGCCGCAACAGGTCAAGAATTCTGCTACCGCCCAGTCTTCCGTTATTTACCAGGAAGAGCTGGACACCGAAAAAGAACTCAACCAGTTCAACGGCAGCAAGCCTTATCAGCTTCCTGTACTGGCTGACAGCATCCTCGAACGCGGCATGTCCCTGATCGGTACCCGTTACCGTTTCGGCGGTACCTCTGAAGCCGGCTTCGATTGCAGCGGTTTCATCGGTTACCTGTTCCGCGAAGAGGCGGGCATGAACCTGCCGCGCTCCACTCGCGAAATGATCAACGTTGATGCGCCGCTGGTTTCGCGCAGCAACCTTGAGCCGGGTGATCTGCTGTTCTTCGCCACCAATGGTCGTCGCGGTCGTGTCAGTCACGCCGGTATCTACCTGGGTGACAACCAGTTCATTCACTCCAGCAGTCGTCGCAGCGGCGGTGTTCGCATCGACAGCCTGGGTGACAGCTACTGGAGCAAGACTTTCATCGAAGCCAAGCGTGCACTCGCCATGGCGCCGACCGTGGTCACCGCTCGCAAGTAAGCCCGATGTCGCTGCGTTCGCGGCGACACAACGGCACGGCAATGGAGTAGACGTAAACTTTACAAGGTGAAGTTAAAGTCTTACTTGAAGTTTGCCGCGTAGCCGCTAGAATCCTGAATCTATATTGATGGCAAACCGCCTGCGTGATGACGCAGGCGGTTTTGTTTCTGTCCATTCGGCAGAGAAAGCCGCAGCCAGATCAGGATGTTCTGCTTATGACGATGTCGGCCCGCCTCACCTTGATCCTTTGCGCCGCGCTGCTCAGCGCCTGCGCCAGCCGTACACCGCCGCCAGCCCCCGTGGTTCGCGCGCCAATCGTGTTCGCTCCTTCCCAGGCTTTTTCCCCCGTTGCTGAAGACGTGCTGTTCCGCGCCCTCGGCCTGGTCGGCACGCCGTATCGCTGGGGCGGCAACACGCCAGATTCCGGTTTCGATTGCAGTGGTCTGATCGGTTTCGTCTACCGCGACGCGGCGGGAATTTCGCTGCCACGCTCGACCCGCGAAATGATCGTCATGCAGGCGCCGAATGTCGGCAAGGAAGGCTTGCAGACCGGCGACCTGATTTTCTTCGCCACCAATGGCGGCTCGCAGGTCAGTCACGCGGGAATTTACGTCGGTGAGGGGCGCTTCGTGCACGCACCGGCCACGGGCGGCACGGTCAAGCTCGATAGCCTATCGAAGGCCTATTGGCAGAAGGCGTATTTGAGCGCCAAGCGGGTGTTGCAGCCGGGGCAGTTGGCGCATAACCCCTAGCTCGAATACATAACGAACTGTGGGAGCGAGCCTGCTCGCGAAGGCGGAGTGTCAGTCGACAATGATTTGACTGATAAACCTCTTTCGCGAGCAGGCTCGCTCCCACATTTTTTTACGTCGTGCTCAGCTTATTTGCTGGCCGACACGCGCCACACCTTGTTCCCGACATCATCCGCCACCAGCAAGCCACCTTGCTGATCGATCACCACGCCCACCGGGCGGCCCAGCGCATTCTCGTCCTTGTCGAGGAAACCGGTCAGCACATCCACCGGCTGCCCGGTCGGCTTGCCGCCAGTAAACGGCACGAAAATCACCTTGTAGCCGCTGTGCGGTTTGCGGTTCCACGAGCCGTGCTGGCCAATGAATGCGCCTTCCTTGAATTGCGCCGGCAGGCTGTTGCCCTCGGCGAAGGTCAGGCCCAGCGAAGCGGTGTGCGGACCGACCGCGTAATCCGGAGCGATGGCCTTGGCCACCAGATCAGGATTCTGCGGTTTGACCCGCACATCGACGTGTTGCCCGTAGTAGCTGAACGGCCAGCCATAGAAGCCGCCGTCCTTGACCGAGGTGATGTAGTCCGGCACCAGATCGCTGCCGATTTCGTCACGCTCGTTGACCGCTGTCCACAATGCGCCGCTGCTAGGCTCCCAGGCGAGGCCGTTGGGGTTGCGAATGCCGGATGCGAAGATGCGGTGATTGCCGGTCGCGCGATCGACTTCCCAGATCGCCGCGCGGCCTTCTTCCTGATCCAGGCCGTTTTCGCCAACGTTACTGTTCGAGCCGACGGTGACGTAGAGCTTGTTGCCGTCCTTGCTGGCGATGACGTTTTTCGTCCAGTGGTGATTCAGCGTGCCGCCGGGCAAGTCGACGACTTTGATCGGTTGGGTCTTGATCTCGGTGGCGCCCGGCTCGTAGTTGAAGCGCAGCAGGCGGTCGGTGTCGGCTACGTACAAATCGTTGCCGACGAGCGTCATGCCAAACGGCGAGTTGAGGTTCTGCAGAAATACCGTGCGGGTTTCTGCGACGCCATCGTGGTCGGCATCACGCAACAGGGTGATGCGGTTCGGGCTGGGTACACCGGCACCGGCCTTGCCCATGACTTTCTTCATCACCCAGCCACGAATGCCTTTGCTGTCATCGGGCTTGGGCGGCGCATTGGTTTCCGCCACCAGCACATCGCCGTTGGGCAACACATAGAGCCAGCGTGGGTGATCGAGGCCTTCGGCAAACGCGGCGACCTGGGTGCCGGCCGCAGCGGTCGGTTTCGCACCTTCCGGCCAGCCCACCGCCGGGGCGATGTTCACTGTCGGGATCAGCGTCTTGTTCGGTTCGGGCAGTTTCGGTGACGGGCCGGTGCCGTCGGAGACTTGCAGGCTGGAGGTTTCACCGCAGGCGGCGAGCCCGCCAGCGACGGCGATGATAAGAGCGAGTTGGGCCTTGCGCATTGCTGATCTTCCCTATGAATGCATTCCTAAACATAGAGGAGGGCGCAGGCCCGATGGTTCAACTGCTCAACCGCGGGCTTCCTTGAACAGCACGGCGATGCCCGGATGATAGTTGCCCGCGTCGCTGCGCAATTTGCGATAGGCGTAGGGGAAATACCAGGCGACTGCGCAGGTGTGTTCCTTTTGCAGGTCGTCGACCATGTCCTGCAGTTCTTCAGGGCTGGCGCTGTGCTGGGCTTTTTGCGGAGCAACGAACAGGCAGCCGAGCTTGAGATCGCTGGCGTAGCTGATGCGCTTGGCATCATGGGTGATGTCGAGCAGGGCCTGGGTCAGGTTGAGGTTGTTGACCCGTGGCCAGCGTTGCGTGGCCTGAATGAATGCCCGGTCTTCGCTGCCGGCAATCAACAGATCGGCGCGCGCATTGCGTTCGCCTTCTTCGTTCTGTTTGCGCGTGGCCGTGTCGTTCAGCGTGACCATTTCAGCCATCCACGCCGCTGCCGCGAGCAGGCCGAGATTGGCTTTTTCGTCGTGCCAATATGGCGTGTCGTTGTCGCCGCGAACGGTGTTGTAGCGATCGATACAGTCAAACCAGCGTTCCAGCACCGGGCGCAGGAATTCCAGGCGCGGGTTGCTGATGATCATGCCTTGCATCGTCGTCATCCTTATTGTTGTAGTGGGCTTTTTGGAAAAAGCATGGCTCTTTGATATCACTTGTCACAGTCTGGCACAAGATTGCCGCTGCACATTTGATCAGCGGCAGTTATTCGCGCGCAAAGCGCCTCTTCAATTGACGCTCCACCCCCAACCCTCTAACCTTCGCCGCTTGTTTCAGGTGCTCTGTGGCCCCGCGTCGACAGAGTGAAACAGGGAAGCCGGTGAGTGTGGTCCGCAAGCGAAGCCACGACGATCCCGGCGCTGCCCCCGCAACGGTAAATGAGTGAAAACTGCGCCTTGAGCCACTGCTTCGAAAGAAGCGGGAAGGCGCGCAGTCAGGCGAAACGCCGCTCATGAGCCCGGAGACCGGCCTGATCCATCTCAGCGGCATCACGGTGGGCGATGCCAGGCTTTTTGCCGTCTATTCTTGTGCCTGCCCGCCGTTATCCAGCCTCAACGGAGAGCTCCCCCATGACTGATTCCCCCGAGCGTGACGAACGCCATCTGGCGCGCATGCAGCGCAAGAAAGCCGTGATCGACGAACGCATTGCCAACTCGCCCGACGAATGTGGCCTGGTGCTGGTGCTGACCGGCAACGGCAAAGGCAAGAGCAGCTCGGCGTTCGGCATGCTCGCCCGCGCCATGGGCCACGGCATGCAGTGCGGCGTGGTGCAGTTCATCAAGGGCCGCAACAGCACGGGCGAAGAATTGTTTTTCCGTCGCTTTCCCGAGCAGGTGCGTTTCCACGTCATGGGCGAAGGCTTCACCTGGGAAACCCAGGATCGTCAGCGCGACATCGCCGCTGCGACCGCCGCTTGGGAAGTCTCCCGCGAATTGTTGCGCGACCCTTCGATCGGCCTGGTGGTGCTCGATGAATTGAACATCGCCCTCAAGCACGGCTACCTCGATCTCGATCAGGTGCTCAGCGATTTGCAGGCGCGTCCGCCGATGCAGCACGTGGTGGTCACCGGTCGCGGCGCCAAGCCGGAAATGATCGAGATGGGCGACACGGTCACCGAGATGGGCATGCTCAAACATGCCTTCCAGGCCGGGATCAAAGCGCAGAAAGGCGTCGAACTTTGAAGCAACCACGTCACTGCCCGGCGGTATTGATCGCCGCGCCGGCCTCCGGTCAGGGCAAGACCACCGTCACCGCCGCACTCGCCCGTTTGCATCGCAATCAGGGGCGCAAGGTCCGCGTGTTCAAATGCGGGCCGGATTTTCTCGACCCGATGATCCTCGAACGCGCCAGCGGTGCGCCGGTGTATCAACTGGACATGTGGATGGTCGGCGAGCAGGAAAGTCGCCGGCTGTTGTGGGAAGCCGCCGCCGAAGCCGACCTGATTCTGATCGAGGGGGTAATGGGCCTGTTCGACGGCACGCCATCCAGCGCTGATCTGGCGCGCCACTTCGGTGTGCCGGTGCTCGGCGTGATCGATGGCACCGCCATGGCGCAGACTTTTGGCGCCTTGGCGCTGGGCCTGGCGAAGTATCAGCCGGACTTGCCGTTCGCTGGCGTGCTGGCCAACCGCGTCGGCACCTTGCGCCATGCGCAATTGCTCGAAGGCAGCCTCACTGAAGGTCTGCGCTGGTACGGCGCGCTGTCCCGCGAGACCGGCATCGAATTGCCGAGCCGCCACCTCGGCCTGGTTCAGGCCAGCGAATTGAATGATCTGGATCTGCGTCTCGACGCGGCCGCCGATGCGCTGGCCAGCAGTTGCCAAGTCGCGCTGCCACCGGCCGTTGAATTCGCCGCGCCTGACGTCATTGCCGCCGAGCCTCTATTAAAAGGTGTGCGCATCGCTGTTGCCCGCGATGAAGCCTTTGCCTTCACCTATGGCGCCAGTCTCGATCTGCTGCGGGCGATGGGCGCCGAGCTGCAATTTTTCTCGCCGATCCGCGACACGCAATTGCCCGAGGCGGACAGCCTGTATCTGCCGGGCGGCTATCCAGAGCTGCATCACGTCGCGCTGGCGCAAAACGCCTCAATGCTTGCAGCAATCCGCGCGCACCACGCGGCGGGCAAGCCGTTGCTCGCCGAATGTGGCGGCATGCTTTATCTGCTGGATTCGCTGACTGATGTCGAAGGTACTCGTGCTGAGCTGGTCGGTTTGCTCAAGGGCGATGCGGTGATGCAGAAGCGTCTGGCGGCGCTGGCGTTGCAGGCAGTTGAGCTGCCGGAAGGGGAGTTGCGTGGGCATACCTATCATCATTCCCTGACCACCACCGAGCTGACGCCGATTGCCCGTGGGCTGAGTCCCAATGGCGGGCGTGGGGCCGAGGCGGTTTATCGCGAGGGACGGATGACGGCGTCGTACGTGCACTTTTATTTCCCATCGAATCCGACTGCGATTGCGGCATTGTTTGCGCCAGATCGTGAGGCCGCCTTCGCGAGCGGGCTCGCTCCCACAATGGATGACCTGAACCCTGTGGGAGCGAGCCTGCTCGCGAAAGGGCCATGACCGACAACACATTCTCCGAAGCCGAACGCGCAGCGGTCTACAAGGCCATCGCCGAACGCCGCGACATGCGCCACTTCACCGGTGGCAGCGTCGAGCCGCAGTTGCTGCGTCGTCTGCTCGAGGCCGCTCATCAAGCGCCGAGCGTCGGCCTGATGCAGCCTTGGCGCTTCATTCGTATCAGCGATCGCGCTTTGCGCGGGCAGATCCGCGATCTGGTGGAAGAAGAGCGCATCCGCACCGCCGAGGCCCTTGGCGAGCGCAGCGATGAGTTCATGCAGCTCAAGGTCGAAGGCATCAACGATTGCGCAGAAGTGCTGGTCGCGGCGCTGATGGATGATCGCGAAAAGCACATCTTCGGTCGGCGCACGTTGCCGGAAATGGACATGGCCTCGTTGTCCTGCGCGATCCAGAATCTGTGGCTGGCCTCCCGCGCTGAAGGCCTGGGCATGGGCTGGGTCTCGCTGTTCGAACCGCAAGCCTTGGCGGATTTGCTCAAGTTGCCGGCCGGTGCGAAACCGCTGGCGGTGTTGTGTCTGGGCCCGGTCAGGGAGTTCTATCCGGCGCCGATGCTGGTGCTCGAAGGCTGGGCGCAGGCGCGGCCGCTGAACGAGTTGCTTTACGAAAATTATTGGGGAGTGAGTCAATGAGTGTCGCGTTGCTGAGTGTCGCCGCAGTAGCGCTGGATGCGCTGCTCGGCGAACCGAAACGCTGGCATCCGCTGGTGGCGTTCGGCAATTTTGCCGGGCGCATCGAGCAACGCTTCAACGCCGGCGGTCGTGGCTGGCGCAGCCATGGCGTGACCGCGTGGGTTATCGCGGTACTGCCGCTGACCTTGCTTGCCACAGCATTTTCCTGGGCGCCCTATGTGGGCTGGATCGTCGAGATTCTCGCGCTGTATTGCGCCCTCGGCATGCGCAGCCTCGGCGAACATGTCGCGCCGGTTGCGGCGGCGTTGCGCGCCGATGATCTGGATGAAGCACGCAAGCGCGTCGGTTATCTGGTCAGCCGCCAGACCAATGAACTGGACAGCAACGCCGTGGCCCGCGCCGCGACCGAGTCGGTACTGGAGAACGGCAGCGATGCAGTGTTCGCTGCGCTGTTCTGGTTTGTCGTCGCCGGCGCTCCGGGCGTGGTCCTGTATCGCTTGAGCAATACCCTTGATGCGATGTGGGGTTATCGCAACGAACGCTTCGAGCGTTTCGGCTGGGCGGCGGCGAAAATCGACGACGTGTTGAACTACATTCCTGCGCGTCTGGTGGCGTTGACCTACGCGCTGCTCGGCAAAACCCGACTCGCGCTCAAATGCTGGCGCACCCAGGCGCCGCAGTGGGACAGCCCCAACGCCGGCCCGGTGATGGCGGCTGGTGCCGGTGCGCTGGGCGTCGAGTTGGGTGGCCCGGCGATCTATCACGGCGAACTGCACGAGCGCCCGCAATTGGGCGAGGGTGCGCCGGCCGATGCCGATTCCATCGACCGTGGCTGGCAATTGGTCCAGCGCGGCGTATGGTTGTGGCTGCTGATGCTTTGCCTGGGGGCGGAATTTTATGCTTGAGCACGGTGGCCGGCTGCGCAAGGCTGCACTCGATTACGGGATTGCCGAGGGCGACTGGCTTGACCTGTCCAGCGGCCTCGCGCCGTGGCCGTTCCCGATCCCGGAGATCCCGCTACGCGCCTGGGCGCGCTTGCCGGAAACCGATGACGGTCTGGAACAGGCCGCCTGCGATTACTACGGCACCGCCCAGGTGCTGCCGGTAGCCGGCTCGCAAATGGCCATCCAGTTGCTGCCGCGTCTGCGCCGGGCCGGCAAAGTCGGCGTGTTGTCGCCGTGCTATGCCGAGCATGCCGAAGCCTGGCGGCGCAGCGGTTACATCGTCCGCGAAGTGCTCGAGCAGGAAGTCGAATTCTTTCTCGACAGTCTTGATGTGCTGGTGGTGGTCAATCCGAACAATCCGACCGGACTCAGCCTGACCCCGGCACGCCTGCTCGACTGGCATGCGCGGCTGGCGCAACGCGGCGGCTGGCTGGTGGTCGACGAAGCGTTCATGGACAACACGCCGCAACTGAGCCTGGCGCCCTATGCGCATCAGGTCGGGCTGGTGGTGTTGCGTTCGTTCGGTAAGTTTTTCGGTCTGGCCGGGGTGCGCCTCGGTTTCGTTCTGGCCGAACGCAAGTTGCTCAAACTGCTCGCCGAACAGGTCGGGCCGTGGGCGGTGAGCGGGCCGACGCGAGTGCTCGGTACGGCGTGCCTGCAAGACACCGAGGGCCATACCCGTCAGCGGATTCGCAGCGACAAAGCGAGCGAACGGTTGGCGGCGCTGCTGACCCGTTGCGGTTTTGCACCGCAGGGTGGCTGCGCGCTGTTTCAGTGGCTGATCACCGAGCACGCCGAAGCGCTGCACGAATTCCTCGCCCGGCGCGGCATCCTCCTGCGCCTGTTCAGCCACAACAGCAGTGTACGTTTCGGCCTGCCGGCCGATGCCGCGCAAGCGCTGCGTCTCGAACAGGCTTTGCAAGCTTTCGCCAAGGACAATCCATGACCACTCTGATGGTGCAAGGCACCACGTCCGATGCCGGTAAAAGCACTTTGGTGACGGCGTTGTGCCGCTGGGCCACCCGCCAGGGCGTGGCGGTGGTGCCGTTCAAACCGCAGAACATGGCGCTCAACAGCGCAGTCACCGCTGACGGCGGCGAGATCGGCCGCGCGCAGGCAGTGCAGGCGCAAGCGGCCGGTCTCGAGCCGCACACCGACATGAACCCGGTGCTGCTCAAACCCAACAGCGACACTGGCGCGCAAGTGATCATTCATGGCCGCGCGGTGACGACGATGAACGCCGTCGCCTATCACGATTACAAGGCCATCGCGATGCAAGCGGTGCTCGCCTCGCACGAGAGACTCAGCGCTGCGTATCCGCTGGTAATGGTCGAAGGCGCCGGTTCGCCGGCGGAGATCAATCTGCGCGCCGGCGATATTGCCAACATGGGCTTTGCCGAAGCGGTGGATTGCCCGGTTTTGCTGATCGCCGACATCAATCGCGGCGGCGTGTTTGCGCATTTGGTCGGTACCCTGGAATTGCTTTCACCGAGTGAACAGGCGCGGGTCAAAGGCTTCATCATCAACCGCTTTCGCGGCGATATCGCCTTGCTGCAACCGGGCCTCGACTGGCTGGAACAGCGCACCGGCAAACCGGTGGTCGGCGTGTTGCCCTACGTGATGGATCTGCACCTCGAGGCCGAAGACGGTATCGACCAACGCCAGACCGACAAGGCCGAGCAGGTGTTGAAAGTGGTGGTGCCGGTGCTGCCGCGCATCAGCAATCACACCGACTTCGACCCGCTGCGTCTGCATCCGCAGGTGGATCTGCAATTTGTCGGCCCGGGCCAGGCGATTCCCGCCGCCGACCTGATCATCCTGCCGGGCTCGAAAAGCGTGCGCAGTGATCTGGCTTATCTGCGCGCCAACGGTTGGGACGCGGCGATCAATCGGCATCTGCGCTACGGCGGCAAGGTGCTGGGGATTTGCGGCGGTCTGCAGATGCTCGGCGAGCAGGTGCACGATCCGCTTGGGCTCGAGGGCGCTGCCGGCTCCAGCGCCGGTCTGGGGCTGCTGGCGTTCGAAACGCAGCTCGAAGCCGACAAGCAACTGCGCAACGTGCGCGGGCGGCTGGCGCTGGAAAACGCCGCAGTCATCGGTTATGAAATCCATGCTGGCGTGACCACCGGGCCGGCATTGGAAAACCCGGCGGTGCATCTGGACGACGGTCGCTGCGATGGTGCGCAGAGTGCCGATGGTCAGGTATTCGGCACCTATCTGCATGGCTTGTTCGAATCCCCCGAGGCGAGCGCGGCGTTGCTGCGCTGGGCCGGGTTGAGTGATGTTCAGGAAGTCGATTACCACGGCTTGCGCGAACGCGACATCGAACGGCTGGCGGATCTGGTGGCGAAGCATCTGGATACCGGGCTGTTGCGTCAGCTCTGTGGGATTTGAGTTGTCCGGGCTGGCCTCTTCGCGAGCAGGCTCGCTCCCCACAGGGAAATGCGATCAACGGTGGGAGCGGGCTTGCCCGCGAAAAGGCCGGTTGCCTCAACACACATTTTTGGATGAACCCATGCTCCAACTGATCCTCGGCGGCGCCCGCTCCGGCAAGAGTCGTCTGGCGGAAAAACTCGCCAGCGACAGCCATCTGGCGGTGACGTACGTCGCCACTAGCCAACCGCTGGACGGCGAAATGAACCAGCGCGTCGCCCATCATCGCGCACGTCGCCCGGTCGAATGGGCGTTGATCGAAGAGCCGCTGGAACTGGCCCGCGTGCTGCGCGAATCCGCCGGCGCCGAGCGCTGCCTGCTGGTCGATTGCCTGACCCTGTGGCTGACCAATCTGCTGATGCTCGACGACGCCGAACGTCTCGCCGCCGAGCGTGAAGCCTTGCTCGATTGCCTGGCGTCGTTGCCGGGTGAAATCATTTTTGTCAGCAACGAGACCGGAATGGGTGTCGTGCCGCTGGGCGAATTGACCCGCCGCTATGTCGATGAAGCCGGTTGGCTGCATCAAGCTCTGGCCGAGCGTTGTCAGCGAGTTGTCCTGACTGTTGCCGGCCTGCCCCTGACTTTGAAAGGACCTGCGTTATGAGCCCGACCTGGTGGCTGAACCCGTGCAACACCGTGAACTCGGACATCATCGCGCAAGCGACCGAGCGCCAGCAGCAACTGACCAAACCGGCCGGTTCGCTGGGGCGCCTTGAATCGGTGGCCGTGCAACTGGCCGGTCTGCAAGGTCAGCTCAAGCCAACGCTGGATCAAGTCTGGATCGCGATTTTCGCTGGCGACCATGGCGTGGTAGCCGAAGGCGTATCGGCTTATCCGCAAGAAGTTACCGGGCAGATGCTGCTCAACTTTGTCAGCGGCGGCGCGGCGATCAGCGTGCTGGCGCGTCAGCTCGGCGCGCAGCTGGAAGTGGTCGATCTGGGCACGGTGAATCCGGCGCTGAATCTGCCCGGCGTGCGCCATCTGAACATCGGCGCGGGAACGGCGAACTTCGCTCAGGGCGCAGCGATGACTCAGGCGCAGGGCGAATCGGCCTTGCAGGCCGGTCGCGACAGCGTCTTGCGCGCGAAAGCCGCCGGCACCCAGTTGTTCATCGGCGGCGAGATGGGCATCGGCAATACCACCGCGGCCAGTGCGCTGGCCTGTGCCTTGCTCGATTGCCCGGTGGCGCACCTGACTGGTCCCGGCACCGGGCTGAATGCCGCTGGCGTCAGCCACAAGGCGCACGTCATCGAACGCGCTCTGGCGCTGCATGCCGCGCAGCGTGGCGATGCCTTGCAGACGCTGTTCAATCTCGGCGGCTTCGAGATTGCCGCGTTGGTCGGCGCCTATCTGGCCTGCGCGCAGGAAGGCATTGCGGTGCTGGTCGACGGCTTCATCTGCACTGTCGCGGCGCTGGTCGCGGTGCGCTTGAATCCGGCCTGTCGCGAGTGGCTGTTGTTCGGCCATCGCGGTGCCGAGCCGGGCCATCGCCATGTGCTGGAAACCCTGAGTGCCGAACCGTTGCTGGAACTCGACCTGCGCTTGGGCGAAGGCAGTGGCGCAGCGTTGGCGGTGCCGTTGTTGCGTCTGGCCTGTGACCTGCACGGGCAAATGGCGACGTTCGCCGAAGCGGCTGTCGCGGATCGCCCGGCATGAGTCTGCGTCTGGATCTGCTGCGCCACGGCGAAACGGAACTCGGCGGCGGTTTGCGCGGCAGCCTCGACGATGCACTGACCGCAAACGGCTGGACGCAGATGCGTGCTGCGGTGGTCGAAGGCGGGCCGTGGGATCGCATTGTCAGTTCGCCACTGCAGCGTTGCGCGCGCTTCGCCGCTGAACTCGGCGAGCAATTGAACCTGTCCGTGCATCTGGACAAGGATCTGCAGGAACTGCATTTCGGCGCGTGGGAAGGGCAAAGCGCGGCGGCGTTGATGGAAACGGACGCCGAAGCGCTGGGGCTGTTCTGGGCCGATCCCTATGGCTTCACGCCCCCGCAAGGTGAGCCGGTCAGCAGGTTTTCCGCGCGGGTGTTGGCGGCGGTCGCGCGATTGCACGCGGCTTACGCCAGCGAACGGATTTTGCTGGTCAGCCACGGCGGTGTGATGCGCTTGTTGCTGGCGCAGGCGCGAGGGCTGCCGCGCGAACAGTTGCTCAATGTCGAGGTCGGCCACGGCGCGCTGTTTGCGCTGACGGTCGAGGCTGATGGCGCGCTCAAGGAAGGTCACTGAGATGTTGCCGCTGTGGATCGCCTTGCAGTTTCTCAGCAGCCTGCCGATTCGCCTGCCGGGCATGCCCGAGCCGCAACAGCTCGGCCGTTCGCTGCTGTTTTATCCGCTGGTGGGATTGCTGTTCGGGCTGATCCTCTTCGCGTTGAATCTGTTGTTGGCCGGCGCGCCGTTGTTGCTGCATGCGGCGCTGTTGCTGACCGTGTGGGTATTGCTCAGCGGCGCGCTGCATCTCGATGGCCTGGCCGACAGCGCCGATGCCTGGCTCGGCGGTTTTGGTGATCGCGAGCGCACGCTGACGATCATGAAAGATCCGCGCAGCGGGCCGATTGCGGTGGTCACGCTGGTGCTGGTCCTGTTGCTCAAATTTGCCGCGCTGCTGACGTTGATCGAACAAGGGCATACCCTGGCGCTGATCATCGTCCCGGTGCTCGGGCGAGCGGCGCTGTTGGGGTTGTTTCTGACTACGCCGTATGTGCGTGCGGGTGGCTTGGGTCAGGCGCTGGCCGATCATCTGCCGCGCAAAGCGGGGTGGTGGGTGCTGGGGTTGAGTACCTTGGGCTGCGTGTTTATCGCCGGTTTCGGCGTGGTGCTGATTTCGCTGGTCGGGTTTGTCTGGCTGCGGCGTTTGATGATGCGGCGGTTGGGTGGGACTACCGGGGATACGGCGGGGGCGTTGCTGGAATTGCTGGAGATGGGGGTGTTGGTGGGGCTCGCTTTGGTCTGAAGGATTTGCGGAGATGATGCCGGCCCCTTCGCGAGCAGGCTCGCTCCCACCTTCGAAATGCAATCCCCTGTGAGAGCGAGCCTGCTCGCGAAGGCGGCCTCACCGGCAACAATGATGTTCAGAGTAAACTCATCTGTAACTTGATTTAACACACTCGCGGGTATATACACGCATCATGCTTCCTTCTCAGTGTTTGTGCACCAACCTGCGTCGCGCCGCGCGTGGCGTCAGCAGGCATTACGACGGCGCTCTCGACGGCTTCGGGATCAACGTTGCCCAGTATTCTCTGCTGTGCAATCTGCAGCGACTGGAGCAACCGAGCATTTCCGAACTGGCAGAGGCCATGGGGCTGGATCGCAGCACCTTGGGGCGCAACTTGCGCGTGCTCGAGGGCGAAGGTCTGGTGGCGCTGGCCGAAGGCGAGGACATGCGCAACCGTATCGTGCGCCTCACCGAAACCGGCGTGCAGCGGCTGGCAGCGGCATTGCCGGCGTGGGAAGCGGCGCAACAGCGGCTGATCGACCGGCTCGGTGCCGAGAAGCGCGAAACCTTGCTCAAACTGCTCGACGAACTGGCCTGACGCCGGTTTTTTCGCGCTCAAGCGGGTATATACCCGCGACTGGAGAATAACAATGACATCGATGTGGCGTACGTGCGGTTGGGTGTTGCTGGGGAGTGCGCTGATCCTGGCGTTGTCATTGGGCGTGCGCCACGGGTTCGGTCTGTTCCTGTCGCCAATGAGCGCGCAGTTCGGCTGGGGTCGCGAAGTGTTTGCCTTCGCCATCGCTCTGCAAAACCTGATCTGGGGCCTGGCGCAACCGTTCACCGGCGCGCTGGCGGATCGCTTCGGCGCGGCGAAAGTGGTGCTGGTCGGTGGGATCCTCTACGCGGCGGGCCTGGTGTGCATGGGCCTGTCTGATTCGGCAGTGACTCTGTCACTCAGTGCCGGTCTGCTGATCGGTATCGGTCTTTCGGGCACTTCGTTTTCGGTCATTCTTGGTGTTGTGGGTCGCGCTGTGCCGCCAGAGAAACGCAGCATGGGCATGGGTATCGCCAGCGCCGCCGGTTCGTTCGGCCAGTTCGCCATGTTGCCGGGCACGCTCGGTTTGATTGGCTGGCTGGGCTGGTCCGCTGCACTGCTGGTGCTGGGCCTGTTGGTGGCGATGATCGTGCCGCTGGTGAGCATGCTCAAGGACAAGCCACTGCCGGTGCTTGGCCATGAACAGACTCTTTCCGAAGCGCTGCGTGAGGCCTGCTCGCACTCCGGTTTCTGGCTGCTGGCGTTCGGCTTTTTTGTCTGCGGTTTTCAGGTGGTGTTCATTGGCGTGCACTTGCCAGCGTATCTGGTCGATCAGCATCTGCCGGCGACCGTCGGCACTACGGTGCTGGCGTTGATCGGACTGTTCAATATCTTCGGCACTTACACCGCCGGCTGGCTCGGTGGCCGCATGTCGAAACCGCGTCTGTTGACTGCGCTGTATCTGTTGCGCGCAGTGGTGATCGTGCTGTTCCTGTGGTTGCCGGTGACCACCACCACGGCGTATCTGTTCGGAATGGCCATGGGCTTCCTGTGGCTATCGACGGTACCGTTGACCAACGGTACGGTGGCGACCTTGTTCGGCGTGCGCAATTTGTCCATGCTCGGTGGCATTGTCTTTCTGTTCCATCAGCTCGGCTCGTTCCTTGGCGGCTGGCTGGGCGGGGTGGTGTACGACCGAACCGGGAGTTATGACTTGATCTGGCAAGTGGCGGTTCTCTTGAGCCTGCTGGCAGCGGCGCTGAACTGGCCGGTGCGCGAGCGTCCGGTGGCGCGCCTGCAAGCTGCGGCGAGCGCAGCATGAGCCGGATCTGCGCGCGGGTCGTTGTTGCCGCACTGGCTGCTGCGCTGTTGGCGCTGGTGTGGTGGGGCTGGCAACGCGGCGGTCTGGCGCTGATGCAGTTGGGCATGAGCATTTGCTAGATGGCAGCGCGGCGAGTAACGTCGAAGCCTGATGACTGCCCAAGGAAGTTCGACATGTTGATGCGCTGGTGTGCTGTTCCCGCGTTGCTGATGGCGTTGACTGGCCTGGCCCAGGCCGCCGATTGTCCTGAGCTGCTGCAAGGCTCGCTGCCCAAGCTGCGCGCCAAGGAATCCATCGATCTGTGCAAGCAGTACGCCGACAAGCCGCTGGTGGTGGTCAATACCGCCAGCTTCTGCGGTTTCGCCCCGCAGTTCGAAGGCCTCGAGGCGCTCAACAAGCGCTACAAGGCGCAAGGGTTGGAGATGCTTGGTGTGCCGTCGAATGACTTCAAGCAGGAGTCCAAGGACAGCGCGGAAACCGCCAAGGTCTGCTACGCCAATTATGGCGTGACGTTCAACATGACCGAGCCGCAGAAGGTTCGCGGCGATGACGCCACGCACCTGTTCCAGGTATTGGCCGCGCAGAGCAATGCGCCGAAGTGGAATTTCTACAAGTACGTGGTCGACCGGCAGGGCAAGGTGGTGGCGAGCTTTTCCAGTTTGACCAAACCGGATGACCCCGAGTTTATCGCCGCGATCGAGAAGGCGATTGCCTCCAAACCGCTGAAGCCCTGATGCCTTGTGATGATCCTGTAGGAGCTGACGAGTGCAACGAGGCTGCGATCTTTTGATCCTCGAATTCAAGATCAAAAGATCGCAGCCTCGTTGCACTCGTCAGCTCCTACGGTTTGTACAAATTTTCAGGCGTGAAAAAGCCCCGCCTCTGTAAAGAGAGCGGGGCTTTTTCGTGGGAGAGGGGTTAGCCTCGCCACGGTGCATCAGAAGCGGTAAGTCGCGCCGACACCGAAGCCGTTTGCCGAGTTTTCATACTTGGCATCGTAGGTCTGGCCACGAGCGTTTTCGTTGCGGATGTTGACCGACTCTTCTTTCAGGTACGAGTACGCGACGTCGATGGTCAGGTCGTCGGTCGGGCTCCAGCCGGCACCGATACTGAAGATGGTGCGGTCGCCAGTCGGGATACGTGGCGAGCGGTCTTCGTTATTGGTTGGCGATTGGTCGAAGGTCAGACCGGTACGCAGGACCCATTCCTTGTTCAACTGGTACGAGGTACCCACGGCATAGGCCCAGGAGTCATGCCAGTTCTGGTCTTCGTTGATCGAACCGAACTGACCGGCCAGTAGAGGCTGCACGCCGGAGTTCTTCACGGTGATCTTGTCCAGCTGGCTCCAGCGGGTCCAGGTGGTGCCGGCGTAGACGTTCCAGCGATCGTTGATCGCCTGGGTGACCGACAGGTCCACGGATTCCGGCGTGGTGATCTTCAACGAAGCGTCGTACTTCTGGTTGGCGCCAACGCCCACCAGCGCCAGAGCGTTGTAGTTGACCTTGGTGTCGCCTTCAAGCTTGTAGTCGACCTTGGAGTGGTAGGTCAGGCCGACACGGGTGGTGTCGGTGGCCTGGACCAGCAAGCCGACGTTGTAACCCAGCGCGGTGTCGTCACCCTTGATCTTGACCTTGCCGTCCGGCAGTGCCTGGGTGATCGACAGGTTGGATTCCAGCGAGCCGTCGATGCGGTTGATGGTCGGGCCGAAACCGATCGACACCTTGTCGTTGAAGGCATAGCTGACGGTTGGCTGGAAGGTGATGACTTGCACTTCGGACTTGCTGCCGAAGTAACGACCGGCGAAGCCGTTTTCATAATCCGTGATCAGGCCGAATGGCACATATACACCGAGACCGAATGCCCAGTGATCATCGATCGGTTTTACATAGAAGCCCATCGGTACGGCGGTGAGGGGCACCATGTCGCCCTTGTTGCTGCCGCCATTAGGGCTGGAGCTGGTATCGCTGATATCGGTATGCGCGTCGACCAGGGCGACGCCGCCGGTGACTTGTTCGCGCTTGATGCGCGCCATGCCTGCCGGGTTGCCATAAACAGTGCTTGCGTCGTCGGCAGAAGAAGATCGCCCGGCAAAACCAGTCCCCATCCCACTGATGCTTTGTTCGTTGAGGGCAAAACCTGCCGCGAAGATTTGTGTAGAGGCAAGGGTAACGGCGAGGCTAAGGGTGGTTTTGAGCATGACTTTTTTCATTATTAGAACTCCTGGTGATCACCGGGGCGAAAATTACCAACATTTTCGTCCCAGCGCTATAGCCTGTATGCCTTGAGTTAGAGCGGTTTTGTAGGACAATCCGACCAAAATGGCGACCTGATGGGAGAACTTGTGAAACCGCCCGGTCAGCAAGCGACCTGATTCAGCGGTGAAACACAGGTTTGCCACGCATAGGTGAAGTCGCGCAAACGGCCTTGCGGTTGAAAGGTCTGGCGCCAGATACGCGCCATGCCGAGCAGGTCGGTCGGAGCGGGGAGGGTGGGGTTTTGTTCTTCCACCAGCAGCCAGGCGATGGCCGTGGCGTAACGCAGGTTGACGGTCAGTTCCAGATGCGGGCCGCTGAGGAATGCGTGCTGGCTGGCGAGGCCGCGCACCAGGCTGGCGCGCTCCGGATCAAGCGCCAGGTAATCATCCCAGAGCGCCTGGTGGCGGTGCTCGGCGATCCGATAGAGGCCGTGGCCACGGCGGTCATGCAGGGCAGAGCCGAGGGCGGACTGGCTGGCAGCGATGCCCAGCAGCAGGGATTCGGCGGTTGCGCCGTGGCGTCCCAGATAAATCAGTGTGGGACGGATCACATAGCGGCACAGTTCGCTGGCAGCGATACCCATAACACCCTCGGTTCTTGTTATTGAGGGCGAGTCCTGAAGGGGCTTTGGCAGCAGTGGATCGAATCAGGCTCGCCGCAAGCGGGTCACGCCGCTTGAGTTGAAGTGTAGTGTCATATTCAGCGTGTAAAGGTCTGTTTTTAAAATATTTCTGCCATCGCATTCCAAACGTTAGATCGGAATATGCTTAGAAGCGCAGCGTTAACAGTGAAATATCAGGCAATAAAAAGCCCCGCTTTTCAGCAGGGCTTTGCTTTTGCAGCCTGTTCGGCTTTCAGGCAACCAGTGCCTGACGGGTACGCTCGATCACGGCCTGCAGCGGCTCGGCGCTGGAGTATTGATCGGGGTACAAGCGCTCGCTGTGACGAGCGATCCCGTGTTCATTGACCACGGTGAAGCTGAAGCAGCCTTTGCGAGCGGCCATGATCAGGCAGTTCATTGGAGCAAAAGCGTTGGTTAGGGTGCGAATGGCATCCTGAGTCTGGATTTGAGTAGACATAGTTATTAGGTGTTCCTACAAATGACACGGATAAGAACCGTGCAACGTTAAAACGTTCCAGTAACGTTGATCACCATTGATCGAACGAAGAACCCGACTGGAACAAAGCAGCCAGTTTGAAGCGCTGATAAATGAGCGCGCTTGGGCTGGCAGGTAGGTACTTAGGAGGACAGGCATCACAGCGAGGGCAAAGGTTCTGGGCCCGGGGTGAAGATCCTGATCAATTTGCAGGTTGGTTCGGTCAGAGTAAGTGTTCTTCGCTACGCCCTTTGTTTTCGTTCAAAGGCAGCGTCGTCGCAAGATTTACCTGGAAACCATCGAGGGGTCGTTCCCGCTTTTTTCGGCAGTGGCTTCCTGTTGGAAGTTGACCGTGGGGAGATATTCGACCGGAATTGACTTTCAGCTTGGTACTAACGCCGCGGATAGTAACGGATCCGTTCCGGCGAAGCAAACCCCATGACCAAAAAAAGGGATCACAGGGAAAGGTCGTGTCGCACCGTCCGTCGGCGTGCAGGCTTTTCGCGGAGCCTTTGGATCGTTCGCAGTTGCGCAAAATGACCCGAAAAAGCGCATGCATATAACCGTGTCGCAGGTACTTGTGCACATTAGTTGCGCAGAGCGTAACGCAACTGTCACATCGATCCTGACTCCAGTCGCTGCCTGTATCAAAAGTTTAAGTCAATGAAAAATATCGTCTTTTTTTGTTGGTGAAAAAATCGTCAGTTTGACTGCGAGCCCCATTCCATAAGGCTTTGCGGGGATCGTAGAGCGGTTGTCCACTGACTTATCCACAGCTTCTGTGGATTGTCCCTAGCGCTTGCTCTAGCACGGGCGTGCCGGGTTTTTTTCGACTTTACCTGTAAGAAAAAGAGAGTAAAGTGGCGCGCCTTCCGATCTGTCCCGCAGTGCTTTATGAAGTTTCGCTCAGTATCAGACTCTGTTACCTCCAATCCGACCTCTGTTACCGCTCCCAAGCGTTTTTCCGTACGCGTGGCTGAATGGCTGCTCGATGCACCGCGCCTGAGCGACAGCCCCAGCGCCAAGCACCTCGCCGGCCGCCTACTCAAGCAACCGGCCCGTGAAGGTGTAGTCGCTGCGCAAAGCCGTCTCGGCCAATTGATTTGCCGGGAGTGCGGCAATGCCCGTGACCGGCGTATCGGCCAGGAGCTGCTGCGTCAGGCCGCCCGCGCCGGCGACCGTCGCGCGCAGCAGGAACTCGGTCTGATCGAAGACTGAGCTGTCCAAGCCCAGACACCTTGGTTAACCTTCAGGCTTTATCCGATTGGCAGGAGTCGCTATGGCTATGGACTTGACCAGCATCTTGCTCGGTCTCGCGGCGGCAGGATTGCCGCTGCTGGCACTCGCCTGGCAACTGCAACGCCGGGCCAGCAACGCCCAGGCCGATCTGGCCTTGCTCGAGGAGCGCCTGGCCATGGCGCAACTGGCTCAGGACGGCCTCACCGCGCAGCTTGAAGCGAGCCGCGATGAAATCGCCGATCTCGGCCAGGCCAATGCCGCCAAACAGGCAGACCTCGCAGCACTTCGTCGTGAAGTCGAATTGCTGCAGATCGAGCGCGATGACGCTCGCGATGCTTCCCACGCCTGGAATCTCGAGCGCGCAAACAAGGACGCTGAACTGCGTCGCCTCGACGCCCATGCTGCCTCGCTGAGCGCCGAGTTGCGCGAGCAGCAGGAAAGCCATCAACAACGCCTCAGCGATCTGCAAGGCTCGCGTGATGAGCTGCGCGCGCAATTCGCCGAGCTGGCCGGCAAGATCTTCGATGAGCGTGAGCAGCGCTTTGCCGAAACCAGCCAGCAGCGGCTCGGGCAGTTGCTTGATCCGTTGAAAGAGCGCATCCAGTCCTTTGAAAAACGCGTTGAAGAAAGCTATCAGGCCGAAGCCCGCGAGCGCTTCTCGCTGGCCAAGGAGCTGGAGCGTTTGCAGGCGTTGAACCTGCGTCTGAGCGACGAAGCCACCAATCTGACTCGCGCGCTCAAGGGCCAGAAAACCCAGGGCAATTGGGGCGAATTGATCCTCGAGCGCGTTCTTGAGCACGCGGGTCTGGAGAAGGGCCGCGAGTATCAGACTCAGGTCAATCTCAAAGGCCCGGACGGTGAGCGCTTCCAGCCTGATGTGATCATTTACCTGCCCGGCGACAAGCAGGTGGTGGTCGACTCGAAAGTCAGTCTCACGGCCTATCAACAATATGTTGCGGCTGATGACGACACGTTGGGACAGATCGCGATCAAGCAGCACGTGTTGTCGCTGCGCAACCATGTCAAAGGCTTGGCCGGCAAGGATTACAAGCGTCTGGAAGGCTTGCACAGCCTCGATTTCGTTTTGCTGTTCGTGCCGATCGAGGCGGCGTTTTCTGCGGCATTGCAGGCTGAGCCGTCGCTGTTTCAGGACGCTTTCGACCGCAATATCGTGATCGTCAGCCCGACTACGCTGCTGGCCACGTTGCGGGTGATCGACAGTCTGTGGAAGCAGGAACGGCAGAGCCAGAACGCCCGGGAAATTGCCGAGCGCGCGGGCTGGCTGTACGACAAGTTCGTGTTGTTTATTCAGGATCTGGACGAAGTGGGCAATCGTCTGCTGCAACTGGACAAGGCTTACAGCTCAGCGCGTAACAAACTGACAGAGGGGCGCGGTAATCTGGTCAGCCGCAGTGAGCAGTTGAAGTTGCTCGGTGCACGGGCGAGCAAGAGTTTGCCGGCGGATTTGCTCGAGCGGGCGATGACTGATGTTGATGGGTTGGTTGAGTTGCCTGAGTAGGCGTCGTTTTTTGGGCTGATTTTGGGGGCATATCCGTTGCTGCGGTCGTGGCGGCTGGCGGTTTCGCCCTTACGGCGACTCACTTTTTTTACAAACGCCTAAAAAAAGTAAGCAAAAAAACGCTTGCTCCGACGTTCGGCCCTCGCAAGCTCGGGTTCCTTCGCTCCGGGACTGATCCGGGCGCAGCGGCTCCGGTTTGCTTCGCTGCACCTCCTTCCGCTGTGTCTGGCTGCGCCAGACGGTCGCTGCGCTCCCACGCCCGGATCAATCCCTGCGCTCAGCCTTCCGACGTCGCCGGTGGATCAAGATCAAAAGCACTCGAGCTTGCGCTCATTGTTGAATGGTGCGGCTTCGCCGCGGGCAGCTTCGCTGCTTTGCTTTTCTGTGGGAGCGAGCCTGCTCGCGATAGCGATCTCAAGGTCAACCAATTCCTATCGAATTCACGCAACCCAACTGTAGGAGCTGCCGAAGGCTGCGATCTTTTGATCTTGCTTTTGCCTTTCCGAGCGAGCCTGCTCGCCAAGGCGACCTGCTGGTCAACCCATTTCCATCGAATTCACACGATTCACCTGTAGGAGCTGCCGAAGGCTGCGATCTTTTGATCTTGCTTTTGCTTTTCCGAGTGAGCCTGCTCGCCAAGGCGACCTGCTGGTCAACCCATTTCCATCGAATTCACGCGATTCACCTGTAGGAGCTGCCGAAGGCTGCGATCTTTTGATCTTGCTTTTGCTTTTCCGTGGGAGCGAGCCTGCTCGCGAAGACGTCTGCTAGATCACCTTCTACAACGGCAAATATCGACTCAACAGTGCCCGCAACGCTGCCGGCTTCACCGGTTTGGCCAGGTAATCCAGGCCCGCCGCATGCACTTGCGCCACGGTCTCCGGGCGTCCATCCGCGCTGATGACCACGCCGGGCACGGGTTCACCCAGGCGCGTGCGCAACCAGGCCATCAGCTCTGTGCCGGTGTCGCCGTGGTCGAGGTGATAGTCGACCAGCGCCAGTTGTGGCCGCACACCTTCTTTCAATATCGCTGCGCATTCTTCGCGATTGCGCGCCGTCCACACTTGGCAGCCCCAGCGGCTCAGCAGGCTGTTCATGCCGATCAGGATGCTGTCTTCGTTATCGATGCACAGTACCTGCGCGCCGCTGAGCAGTTTTCCGTTCAGTTCCACCGTGGCGCTAACTGGAGGCGTTTGTGTGCGGGCGATGGGCACCGTCACGCTGAACACACTGCCGCGCCCCGGCCAGGAGCGAACGCGCAGGGTGTGCCCGAGCACGCGGCACAAGCCATCGGCGATCGCCAGGCCCAGGCCCAGGCCTTTTTCGGCGCGGGTCTGGTGGCTGTCGAGGCGTTTGAATTCTTCGAAAATCACTTGCTGCTTGTCTTCCGGAATACCCGGGCCGCGATCCCAGACTTCCAGACACAGCTCGCCACCGCGCCGACGCACGCCCAGCAGCACCGGGCCTTTGGCGTATCGGAACGCGTTGGTGAGGAAGTTTTGCAGAATCCGCCGCAGCAGTTTGATGTCGCTGTCGATGCGCAATTGACTGCCACGCACCCGGAACGTGAGCTTTTGCTCTTGAGCCAACGCCTTGAATTCTGCGCCGAGGGTGTCGAACAGTTCGTTGACGGCGAAGGCTTTGCGATCCGGGTTGATCTTGCCGTTTTCCAGGCGCGAGATGTCCAGCAGATCGCTGATCAGGTCTTCCGCCGAACGCAGCGAGCTGTCG
Organism: Pseudomonas mercuritolerans; assembly: GCF_025706525.1. Taxonomy (NCBI): domain Bacteria; kingdom Pseudomonadati; phylum Pseudomonadota; class Gammaproteobacteria; order Pseudomonadales; family Pseudomonadaceae; genus Pseudomonas; species Pseudomonas mercuritolerans. The sequence continues at coordinate 846,389 of NZ_JAMSHA010000001.1, read as the reverse complement.
AGGTGTTGCACCAGCTGCTGCGCCTCCGGGCTCAAGCCTTCGTTTTGGTGGGAGAGGGCGGCGGAGAACAGTCGCGCGGCGTTCAGCGGTTGCATCAAGTCGTGGCTGACGGCGGCGAGGAAGCGGGTTTTCGACTGGTTGGCCGCCTCGGCATTGCCCTTGGCTTCGGTGAGCGCGACGTTGAGTTGCGACAGTTCCTGGGTGCGCTCGCTGACCCGTTGCTCGAGCCCTTCGTTCGCCTCGGTCAGCGCCTGTTCGGCTTCGCGGAACGCGGTAATGTCGGTGAAGCTCATGACAAATCCGCCGCCGGGCATCGGGTTGCCGATCAGCTCGATCACCCGGCCATTGGGGAACAGCCGTTCGGAAGTGTGCGCGCGGCCCTGACGCATCCAGTGCAAGCGTCGCGCGACGTGCACTTCCGCTTCGCCGGGGCCGCACAAGCCGCGTTCGGCGTTGTAGCGAATGATGTCGGCAATCGGCCGGCCGACGCTGATCAGGCCGTCGGGGTAGTTGAACAGCTCCAGATAACGACGGTTCCACGCCACCAGTTTCAGCGACTGGTCGACCACGCTGATGCCCTGGGTGATGTTCTCGATCGCGCCTTGCAGCAGGGCGCGGTTGAACTGCAGCACTTCCGAGGCTTCGTCAGCGATTCGGACTACGTCCTCCAACTGCATTTCCCGACCTTCGATGGCGGCTTTTACTACAGCACGCGTCGAAGAGGCGCCAAGGACACCGGCGAGCAAGCGTTCGGTGTGGGCGATCCATTCGCTGTCGGCGTTCTGGTTGGGGTTGAAGCCCTTGCCCTGGCGGTAGGCGAAGCGAATGAAGCTCTGCCGCGCGCGTTCTTCGCCGACGAAACGCGCCGCCAGTTGCAGCAAATCGTCGATCTGCACCGCCAGCATCGAACGGGCATTCGGGCGCGCACTGATTTCCTGGCCGATGAAACGCCCGGCCTGCCAGTGCTCGGAAACCCGCGTGCGCGACAGCACCGAGACCCAGGCGAAGAGGGTGAAGTTACCCGCCAGCGACAGCACCACGCCTTGAGTCAGCGGGGTGATCGGCAGGTTCAGTGGATTGCTGTGCAGCCACGCCAAGCCGGGGAAGCTCGCCAGTGACCAGCCGAGACTGTGCGCGGCAATCGGCAGCACCAGTGTGTAGAACCAGAGGAACGTGCCGGTGGCGAGGCCGGCGAACACGCCCCGGCGGTTGGCCTGTTTCCAGTACAGCGCGCCGAGCATGGCCGGCGCCAGTTGCGTCACCGCGGCGAAGGCGATCTGGCCGATGGTCGCCAGGCTTGCGGTCGAGCCAAGCAAGCGATAACTGACGTAGGCCAGCAGCAGAATCACCACGATGCTCACGCGGCGCACCGAGAGCATCCACTGGCGGAACACTTCGAACGGGCGCTCGGCGTTGTTGCGGCGCAACAGCCACGGCAACAGCATGTCGTTGGAGACCATGGTCGATAGGGCGACGCTGGCGACAATCACCATGCCGGTCGCTGCCGATGCGCCACCGATAAACGCCAGCATCGCCAGCGCCGGGTGGGCCTGAGCCAGCGGCAGGCTGATCACGAACGAGTCGGGCAACACGTGGCTGGGCAGCATCATCTGACCGGCAAGGGCGATAGGGACTACAAACAGTGCGGCCAATGCCAGATAGGCGGGGAACACCCATTTCGCCAGGCGCAGATCCTGCGGGTCGATGTTCTCCACCACGGTCACGTGAAATTGCCGGGGCAGGCAAATGATCGCCATCATCGCCACGCCGGTCTGCACCACCATCGATGGCCAGTTGATGGTTTCCTTCCAGTACGCCTCAAGGCGCGGGGCGAGCATTGCCTGATTGAACAGGTCGTCGAAACCGTCATACAGGCCGTACGTGACGAAGGCGCCGACGGCGAGAAAGGCGAACAGCTTGACCAGCGATTCGAACGCGATCGCCAGCACCATGCCACGGTGGTGTTCGGTGGCGTCGAGGTTGCGCGTACCGAAAACGATGGTGAACAACGCCAGCACCAGCGACACGATCAGCGCCGTGTCTTGAGCGCGGGTGCCCATGGCATCGGCGCCGGCGCCGGCGCCGATCAGCAGGTTCACGCCAAGGACAATGCCTTTGAGTTGCAGGGCAATATAGGGCAGCACGCCGACCAGACAGATCAGCGCCACAACCACCGCCAGCGATTGTGACTTGCCGTAGCGCGCGGCGATGAAGTCGGCGATGGAGGTGATGTTCTCCTGTTTGCTGATCATCACCATTTTCTGCAGGACCCACGGCGCGCCCACCAGCAGCAGGATCGGCCCGAGGTAGATCGGCAGGAATGACCACAGTTGTTCCGCCGCCTGACCGACCGCGCCAAAGAATGTCCAACTGGTGCAGTAAACCGCCAGTGACAGGCTGTACACCCAGGCGCGCACCCGTGGCGGCAACGGCGTGCTGCGACGGTCGCCGTAGAAGGCGATTGCGAACATGATGGCCATGTAGGCCAGGGCAACGACGGCGATCAGCCCGGTGGACAACGACATGCAGCACTCCCGACAAAAGACTCCCCGGCACTCCTGCCCGGGCGGACAGTCTCGCACGCGCGCGGCGGTTAGTCAGTGTCGACCAAGGTCGTGGCGTGGCGGGGTGTCGCAGGCGGGGTACCGGGTGGTTTTTGTGGTGACCGGGCGGGCCTCTTCGCGAGCAGGCTCGCTCCCACGTTCTGGAATGCATTCCCTTGTGGGAGCGAGCCTGCTCGCGAAGGCGTCAGTCCAGGCGCAGCGCAATATCGATCAGGCGATGGAGCTCATCAACCTCCAGCGCCGTGGCCGAAAACAGAATCCGGAACACCACCGGCGCCACCACCAGATTGATCAAGCGATCAACACTCGGTGTCTTTTCATTCGGATAGCGATCGACAATGGTCTGCAACTGCGCACCAATGATCGCTACGCAATAGCCCGGCGTCGCGCTCGCTTGCACGTCGCGCATCATGTTGCGCCCGACCTCTGAACTCATCTCGTCGAGATATTGCTCGGCCCAGGCGCGGATATCGCCGCGCAGGCTGCCAGTGTTCGCCGGCTCGCTGTCCGGGCGCATGCGGGCGAGGGCGACGTCCGCCAGCAACGCCGCCAGATCACCCCAGCGTCGATAAATCGTCGACGGCGTTACCCCCGCGCGGGCGGCAATCTGCGGGACGGTCACGGTGGAACGTTCCTGCTCTTGCAGCAGCGCATTGACCGCCGAATGAATCGACTCCTGCACCCGGGCACTGCGGCCACCGGGGCGTAAACCTTCTTTAATAGCCATGCGGCAGACCTTAACACAAAGAATTTGCTTTAAGCGCTGGGCGGTAGCACACTCCGCAAAAGCAAAAAATTAGCTTTTGCGGAGTGTGCCCATGACCAGCCCCTTGAATAATGTCGCTTCCCACCGGTCCAGCTTGTGGTTTCTGGCGATCACCTTACTCAGTTTTCTCGCCGCTTCCACCGCTCCGACGCCGTTGTATCACTTGTATCAGGATCAGTTGCACTTCTCGGCGGCGATGCTGACGCTGATTTTCGCGGTTTATGCGCTGAGTCTGTTGGCCGCGTTACTGACGGTCGGTTCGCTTTCCGACCACCTCGGACGCAAACCGGTGATCTTCACCGCCGTGGCGCTCAATGCGCTGGCAATGTTGCTGTTCATTTATGCCGACAGCGTCGCATGGTTGATTGGCGCGCGGGTGTTGCAAGGATTCGCCACTGGCATGGCCACTGCCGTTTTGAGCGCAACGCTGCTCGACACCGACCGGCAGCAGGGGCCGCTGGTTAACAGCGTCGCGCCGTTACTGGGTATGGCTCTGGGCGGTTTGGGTTGTGGCTTGCTGGCGGAATTCGCGCCGGCGCCGTTACAGCTGACTTACTGGTTACTGTTGGCACTGTTTGTGTTGCAAGGCGTGTATGTCTGGCGCTTGCCGGAAAGTGTCTCGCGGCAAGGCGGGGCGCTGGCGTCGTTGCGGCCGACCCTGCACGTGCCGGTGCAAGCGCGTTCAACGTTGTGGCGAGTGCTGCCACTGAACACCGCAACCTGGGCGCTCGGTGGTTTTTACGCCTCGTTGGCACCGTCGTTGGTGCGCACGGCCACTGGCTCTACCTCCAATCTGATCGGCGGCGCGACGGTCGCGGCGCTCACCGTAACCGGCGCGTTGATGATTTTCACGATGCGCGATCGTCCGGCCGCTCAGGCGCTGCGGCTGGGCGCGAGTCTGCTGCCGATCGGGCTGATGCTGATTCTGCTCGGCGTGCATGGCGCCAGTCTGTCGCTGTTTTTTTTCGGCACACTGGTCGCCGGATGCGGCTTCGGCTCGGGATTCCTCGGTGCGGTGCGCAGTCTGGTGCCGCTGGCCTTGCCCCACGAGCGAGCCGGGCTGATGTCGGCGTATTACGTGCTCAGTTATCTGGCGTTCTGTTTGCCGGCGCTGCTGGCCGGGCAACTGGCGCGCAGTTTCGGGCTGCTGGCGACCACTGATGGCTACGGCGTTGTGCTGATCGTGCTGGCCGTGGCTGCGCTGCTGCTCAGTCTGCGTGCACAGGCGGGCAAAGTCTGCCGCGCTCCTTGAGCGCCGCTGTTTCGGTTAGCCTTGGCAAACTTCTCTCACGGATCGACTCATGAAGATTATCCGCAGCAAATCGTTTACCGCCGAACGCGCCTGGGGTGCGCTGGACATCGCCAACATGAACGGCATCACCACGCGCCTGCACTGGACCGATCAGCCATACAAATGGCACGTCAACGACGGAGAAGAAGTGTTCGTGGTGCTCGATGGTCGGGTGCAGATGCACTACCGCGAAGGCGGCGAAGAGCGGCAGGTTGTGTTGGACGCAGGCGACATTTTCTACGCCTCGGTGGGCACTGAGCATGTTGCCCATCCGCAAGGCGAGGCGCGGATTCTGGTAATCGAATCGGAGGGTAGCGTTTAGCTGTTTATCGGGGAAACAGATAACAGTTAGAGATATTACCCGTTATATCGATATTCGATTCGGATCTACCATGGACTCAACCTCACCAGAGGACAGGAGTTCATGATGATTTGCCCCAACAGTGTCACCCCCGGCTACAAACCTTTCAGTCAGCTTCAACATCCTCGTGAAGTGATTCGCCAATTCACGCCGAACTGGTTCGCCGCAACCATGGGCACCGGTGTGCTGGCATTGGCAATTGCTCAGTTGCCGCTGGCCATTCCCGGATTGCGCGCCGTGGCCGAGGGGCTGTGGCTGTTCAACATTCTCTTGTTCAGCCTGTTTACCGCTGCCTACGCCGCGCGCTGGATTTTGTTCTTTGACGAGGCGCGGCGGATTTTCGGCCATTCCACCGTGTCAATGTTCTTCGGCACCATTCCCATGGGCCTGGCGACGATCATCAACGGTTTTCTGTTGTTCGGCCTGCCGCGCTGGGGCGACGGTGTCATCCAGCTCGTTGAAGTGTTGTGGTGGATTGATGTGGCGATGTCGCTGGCCTGTGGCGTGCTGATTCCGTACATGATGTTTACCCGCCAGGAACACAGCATCGATCAGATGACCGCCGTCTGGTTGCTGCCGGTAGTGGCGGCGGAAGTGGCAGCGGCCAGCGGCGGCTTGCTCGCCCCGCATCTGACCGACGCCCATGGGCAGCTCATCGTATTGACCACCAGCTATGTGCTCTGGGCTTTTTCCCTGCCAGTGGCGTTCAGCATCCTGACCATCCTGTTGTTGCGCATGGCCTTGCACAAACTGCCCCACGAAAACATGGCTGCGTCGAGCTGGCTGGCGCTGGGGCCGATCGGCACCGGTGCGTTGGGCATGTTGCTGTTGGGCGGTGAGGCGCCAGCGATTTTTGCTGCGAATAGTCTGCCCGGTGTCGGCGAAATCGCCTTGGGGCTGGGCCTGGTGGCGGGGATTACGCTGTGGGGTTTTGGTCTGTGGTGGATGTTGATGGCACTTTTGATCACCGTACGTTATCTACGCGACGGCATTCCGTTCAACCTCGGCTGGTGGGGCTTCACCTTCCCATTGGGCGTGTATTCGCTGGCGACGCTGAAACTGGCAAGTATCCTCAACCTGACATTTTTCAGTGTGTTCGGTACGGCGCTGGTGATTTTGCTGGCGGTAATGTGGCTGATCGTCGGCAAGCGCACCGTGCAGGGCGCGTGGCGTGGCGAGCTGTTTGTCTCGCCGTGTATTGCAGGTTTGAAGAAATAATCCGAAAAGTTTAGGTAAGGTGTGGCCTGGATCGTGGTGCGGGATTCCAATAACAAGCACCCAGGCCTCACTACCTAACATCAGGAAACACGGAAGATGAGTCACCCCTCACAGTTCAACCTGTTGCGCACCCGGCGCTTTTTGCCCTTCTTTATTACCCAGTCGCTCGGCGCGTTCAACGACAACGTGTTCAAGCAGTCGTTGATCCTCGCCATCCTCTATCGGTTGACCATCGAGGGCGATCGCTCGATCTGGGTCAACCTCTGCGCGCTGCTGTTTATCCTGCCGTTTTTCCTGTTCTCGGCGCTGGCCGGGCAGTTCGGGGAAAAATTCGCCAAGGACGCGCTGATCCGTCTGATCAAGCTCGCGGAAATCGCCATCATGGCCGTAGGATCGATCGGCTTCCTCTTCGATCATCTGTCGCTGATGCTGGTGGCACTGTTCGCCATGGGCACTCACTCGGCGTTGTTCGGCCCGGTGAAGTATTCGATCCTGCCGCAGGCCTTGCGCGACGATGAACTGGTCGGCGGCAACGGTCTGGTGGAAATGGGCACGTTTCTGGCGATTCTCGCCGGGACCATCGGCGCCGGGATCATGATGTCGTCCGAGCACTACGCGCCGGTAGTCTCCGCAGCGATCGTCGGCATTGCCGTGCTGGGTTATCTGGCCAGCCGCAGCATTCCGCGCGCGGCGGCCTCGTCGCCGGAAATGCGCCTGAACTGGAATATCTTCAGCCAGTCCTGGGCGACCCTGAAACTCGGTCTGGGCCAGACGCCTGCGGTGTCGCGCTCGATTGTCGGTAACTCGTGGTTCTGGTTTGTCGGGGCGATTTACCTGACGCAGATCCCGGCCTACGCCAAGGAATGGATGCACGGTGACGAAACCGTGGTCACGTTGATTTTGACGGTGTTTTCGGTGGGCATCGCGCTGGGTTCGATGCTCTGCGAAAAGCTCTCCGGGCGCAAAGTCGAGATCGGACTGGTGCCGTTTGGCTCGTTTGGCCTGACCGTGTTCGGCCTGTTGCTGTGGTGGCATTCCGGTGGGATCCCGGACAGCGTCACCGGCCATAGCTGGATTGCCGTGCTGGGCTTCGTGCACACCTGGGCGGTATTGATCGACATCCTTGGCCTAGGCATTTTCGGTGGTTTCTATATTGTGCCGCTGTACGCGCTGATCCAGTCACGCACAGCTGAAAACGAACGGGCGCGGGTGATTGCCGCCAACAACATTCTCAACGCGCTGTTTATGGTGGTGTCGGCGATTGTTTCGATCGTCTTGTTGAGCGTCGCCAAGCTGTCGATCCCGCAACTGTTCCTGGTGGTGTCGCTGCTGAACATCGGCGTCAACGCCTACATCTTCAAGATCGTTCCGGAATTCAGCATGCGCTTCATGATCTGGCTGCTCAGCCATTCCATGTACCGCGTCGAGCACCGCAACCTTGAAGCGATCCCGGACGAGGGCGCGGCGCTGCTGGTGTGCAACCACGTGTCGTTCGTTGATGCCTTGCTCATCGGCGGGGCGGTGCGTAGGCCGATTCGCTTTGTCATGTACTACAAGATCTACAACCTGCCCGTGCTGAACTTCATTTTTCGCACGGCGGGCGCGATTCCTATCGCCGGACGCCAGGAAGATATCCAGATCTACGAAAAAGCCTTCACTCGCATCGCTCAGTATCTGAAGGACGGCGAACTGGTGTGCATTTTCCCGGAAGGCAAGTTGACCGCCGATGGCGAGATCAACGAGTTTCGTGGCGGCGTGACGCGGATTCTCGAAGAGACCCCGGTACCGGTGATTCCGCTGGCGCTGCAAGGATTGTGGGGGAGTTTCTTCAGTCGCGATCCGAACAAGGGCTTGTTCCATCGCTTGTGGTCGCGGGTGACGCTGGTGGCCGGACCGGCGATTACCGAAGGGGCCGAGCCAGCGAAGTTGCAGGTGTTGGTGGGGGAGTTGCGCGGGGCTGTTAGATAGTCGGTGTATCAAAAGGCCCCTTCGCGAGCAGGCTCGCTCCCACAGTTGACCCTGTTCCAATGACGGAACGCGGTTGAATGTGGGAGCGAGCCTGCTCGCGAAGACAGTAGTGGCTTAAGCGCTGACTTTAAGGCCTATCAAACCCGTGACGATCAACGCCACACTGACCAGCCGAATCAATGCCATCGACTCGCCGAACAAAATGATCCCGGCGATCACCGTGCCCACCGCACCGACACCGGTCCAGATCGCATAGGCCGTACCCAACGGCAATTCCTTCATCGCCAGACCGAGCAAACCAAGGCTGATGGCCATGGCGGCAACGGTGAGGGCGGTGGGGAGCGGGCGGGTGAAGCCGTCGGTGTATTTCAGGCCGACGGCCCAGCCGACTTCGAACAGGCCGGCGCAAAACAGAATGATCCAGGACATGCAGGACCTCCATCGATTGACGGGGTCGTCCCCAGATGAATGACTCGATCGAGCCGCAGGGTCGTCCCCGCGTTGCGCAATATACTGACGAGCATTAACCCGGGGATCAAGTTTTCAGCCTCAATCGGCAGCCCGTTGCGCGAGGTTGTCGCGGTCTTCCTTCTCGCTCATGCGCCGGAAGTACGTCGACAGCAGTGCTCCGGAAATATTGTGCCAGACGCTGAACAGCGCGCTCGGCACCGCCGCCAATGGCGAGAAGTGCGCACTGGCCAATGCCGCGCCCAGTCCCGAATTCTGCATGCCGACTTCCAGTGCCAGCGACTTGCGCTGCGCCAGCGGCAAGCCGAACAGGCGCCCGGTGAAGTAGCCGAGCAGATAACCGAAGCTGTTGTGCAGCATGACCACGGCCATGATCAGCAGGCCGGACTCGGCGATTTTCGCCTGACTCGCCGCCACCACGGCGGTGACGATAATCACGATGCTGACCACCGACACCAGCGGCAACACATCCACCGCATGCCGCACCTTGTCGCCGAGCAGCCGCTGCGCGACCACGCCGAGAACGATCGGCAACAGCACCACTTGCAGGATCGACCAGAACAGCTCCATGAACGATACCGGCAACCACGCCGAGGCGAGCAGCCAGATCAGTGCCGGGGTCAACAGTGGGGCGAGGAGGGTGGTGACCGCGGCAATCGCCACGGAAAGCGCCAGATCACCGCGCGCCAGCCAGGTCATCACGTTCGAAGAGGTGCCGCTCGGGCAGCAACCGACCAGAATCACCCCGACGGCGATTTCCGGCGGCAGGTGAAACACCTGGCAGAGCAACCACGCCACACCGGGCATGATCACGAAATGCGCAACCACGCCCAGCGCCACCCGCCATGGGTGGCGAGCGACGGCGGCGAAGTCGTCGAGTTTGAGGGTCAGGCCCATGCCGAACATCACCAGACCCAGCAGCGGTACGATCGCGCTTTTCAGGCCGATGAACCACGCCGGTTGCAGGAAGGCCACGACGGCGAATATCAGAACCCAGTAAGCGAAGGTATTGCCGACAAAGCGGCTGAGTGCAGCCAGTGCGCGCATGGCTTGATCCTTATTTTTGGTTACACCACAAAACATTGTGGGAGCGAGCCTGCTCGCGAATGCGGTGAGCCAGACACAATAATGTTGACTGGCACACCGCATTCGCGAGCAGGCTCGCTCCCACAGGTTAGATACTCGTCAGAGTCAGATCCCCTGCGGCATCTCTTCCCCACCCAACGCTTCAACCAGTGCCGGCAGGAAGTCGCCGAATGTCAGCATCATCAGGGTGAAACTGGCATCCAGTTGGCCCAGGGCTTCGTCGCCACCGTCCTGTTCCGCCTGATCCTGCAACAGATCCTCGAATTTCAGGCGTTTGACGGTCATCTTGTCGTCGAGCATGAACGACAGTTTGTCCTGCCAGGCCAGCGACAGCTGAGTGACGACTTTGCCGGTGCTCAGGTGCAGCTGGATTTCTTCGCTGGTCAGGTCCTGACGCTTGCAACGGACGATGCCGCCGTCTTCGTGGGTGTCGCGCAGTTCGCACTCGTCCAGCACATAGAAATCGTCGGCGGCTTTCTGCGTGGTGACCCACTCGGTCATCACCGCAGTCGGTGCCATTTTCACGGTGAGCGGACGCACGGGCAGGGTGCCGATCACTTCGCGCAGGGTCGACAGCAGGTCTTCGGCGCGTTTCGGGCTGGCCGAGTTGACCAGGATCAGCCCCTGTTTCGGCGCGATCGCAGCGAAGGTCGACGAGCGACGAATGAACGCGCGCGGCAGGAACGCCTGGATGATCTCATCCTTGATCTGATCGCGTTCCTTCTTATAGACCTTGCGCATCTGCTCGGCTTCGATCTCTTCGACCTTTTCCTTGACCGCGTCACGCACGACGCTGCCCGGGAGAATACGTTCTTCCTTGCGCGCAGAGATCAGCAGGAAATCGCCGCTGACGTGTACCAGCGGCGCATCTTCGCCCTTGCCGAACGGCGCGACGAAACCGTAAGTGGTCAACTCCTGGCTTGCACACGGCCGCGCCAGTTTGGTCGCCAGTGCAGTTTCCAGCGCCTCGGCATCGACAGGCAGGTCTTGGGTCAGGCGATAGATCAGCAGGTTCTTGAACCACATGGGGTGAGTCACTCCTTTATACAAAGGGGGGCATTATTGTCTTCGCCGGGGCATAGGCCAACCCTTCTCTAAGCCTTTGGAAGGCCTCGGAAAATTATTTAAAAAAGTGCTTGCCAGAGGTTGGGGTGCTCCGTAGAATGCGCGCCACACCGAAGCGAAGGGTGATTAGCTCAGCTGGGAGAGCGTCTGCCTTACAAGCAGAATGTCGGCGGTTCGATCCCGTCATCACCCACCATTCGTTTCAAGTGTTTAGCGCAGCGGTAGTTCAGTCGGTTAGAATACCGGCCTGTCACGCCGGGGGTCGCGGGTTCGAGTCCCGTCCGCTGCGCCATATTCGGTAACCTGGACCACTGAACGCCAGGTCGCCACGGAAAAACCCGCTGAAGCGGGTTTTTTTCTGTCTCAAGGTTGTACCCGCGGGATGTATCGTTTCACCGGTTTTCAGATTTTTTTGAAAAATATTCAATTAAATCAACACTTTACGAAAACTTGTGGCATAATGCACCCCGTAACGAAGCGAAGGGTGATTAGCTCAGCTGGGAGAGCGTCTGCCTTACAAGCAGAATGTCGGCGGTTCGATCCCGTCATCACCCACCATTCGTTTCAAGCGTTTCGCGCAGCGGTAGTTCAGTCGGTTAGAATACCGGCCTGTCACGCCGGGGGTCGCGGGTTCGAGTCCCGTCCGCTGCGCCATATTCGGTATCTGGAACTGAACGCCAGACACCACAAAAAGCCCGCCTTGCGCGGGCTTTTTGCTGTCTGCGATTTCTGTAGGAGCTGACGAGTGCAACGAGGCTGCGATCTTTTGGCTTTTTTCAAACAAGATCAAAAGATCGCAGCCTCGTTGCACTCGTCAGCTCCTACATGGGATGTGCAGAGGCATTCTGACTGTGTCGATAATCGCTCACCGCCTCGTACACTGCCTTGCGCAAGCGATTGATCCCGCCAATCGGCCGATGCGCCTCGATGCCGAACCACGGATTGAACGACAGGTTGTCGCATTGCAGATTCAGCGCCGGCGTATCGAAGTCCTGAGCGGGCAGGGTGATCCGCGCCACGGTTTCAAACGGTGCATCCTGCTCACGCCACTCAATGCTCGTGTCCTCGATCGGCATGTATTTGTTCTCGTCCTGGCGCTGGATCTGCAAGGCAAAACACGCCGGCACCCGATCCGTCGACAACTGTTGATTCAGTGCACTGCGCAGGAAATTCGGCAAGTCGTGATTCTGTTTGGGCAGCGTATACGCCGGGCAACTGTCCGGATCCGGCACGACGCGGAATTTCGCATTGGCCTCACCGAACTTGTAGGGCGATACCGAGAAATATGTGGTCTCGGTCGGACTGTCCGGCGGCGCTGACAGGGTTGCCAACGCGATGAATGGATGACGGACCTGCCAGGTGCGCGGATCCCATGTCGGAAAAAACGCCATGACCCTCTTGCCGTCAGCCTGCGCCGCCACATTCTGACGATACTCTGAGACATTGCTGACAAAGAAATTCGGATGGCTGAACATCACGAAATCCTGTTCATGCTGGTCCTGGCGGTTGCCGAGCAGTTGCGTGCCAGGAACCTCAAGCAACTTGATCGCCATTCCGCGCGCGTCGCGAATGCTGTCGAATTGTGGATAGGCATTGCCGTTGGACAACCGGATCAACGCCTGCCAGGTCTTGCCCGGCTCGCTGAACACACCCCGTCGCAGCGATTGCGCCAGTTCCGGTAACACCTGCACTTGCGCCTTCACGCAGCCATGCGCTTTGGCGTGAGCATCGCGCAGATAACGCGTGGGTTCGCGGTGCTGGTCGACGATGCGCACTGCGGTTTGAATGATGTCCTGGGTCATCGCCGCTTCGCCTGCTGGAATCTGTTCCTGCGCCGACACCGGCCCACGATGCTGCCAAGCGAACCACGCGGCGGCGATGGCCCAGCCGAGCAGGCCGATGATCAGCAGCACCAGCAGCGTCTTGCCAAGCAAGCGCCCCAACCAGAGCCAGAAGCGCGCGAGTGGCGGCAGTTCTATTTTGAATGTCGGCATGATCATGGCAACTGCGCCTCCAGTGGACCGCCCAGTACTTTCAGGTATTCGAGCAGCGCCCAGCGCTCCTCGGGTTGCAGGAGGCGGCCGATCACCCCGTTGCCGCGCGCGCCGGCGCGGAATTCGTGGCCGCTGTTGTGGTTGCCGCTGATGCGCGTGTCGAACAGAAAACCGTTGGTGAAAGGCTCGGTGCGATAGCCGAGGTGGCGCGGATAGTATTCGAGCGTGCCTTTATAGAAAGTAGTGGCGCGCTCATCCTGCGGTGACAGCAACTGATAGATGCTCGGCACCGAACCGTTGTGCAGAAACGGCGCAGTCGCCCACACGCCTGCCAGCGGTCGAGCCTTATAAGCGACTTTTTCGCGCACGCCGATCGGCAGGCCGAAACCGTCCATGCGCGGTTTTTCTTCCGGCGTGATCTTCGCTTCTTGATAGGCCCGGTTTTCCACGAACGCGGTGACGTAAGCCAGGCCCTTGGCCACCGACAATTGGCTCAGATCAAGCCGCTCCTTGGGTTCGGGGTGCAGTTTGACGTCCATCTTTTCCAGCTCATTGACATCCCATTGCAGTGCGCTCAGGTCGAAACGGTGACTGGCAATGTTGTTGGCCGCATTCGGATCGGTGCCGATCACCTCCACGGGAATCATGTGCAAGTGCTGCACCCAGCGTTCGCCTTCCTGCGATTGGCGCGGGACATGGCAGCCGGCGCAGTTTTCCGCGAACAGCGCGCGGCCTCTGGCGGCCAGCGGCTTGTCGATCGCACCGAACAGATCTTCCGGCCAGGTCGGCGGCTTCAGCTGCTGCAAGGTTTTTTCGATGGCGTGCAGATCGCGCACGCGCACGCTGGAGGGATAGCGCGCAGCGCCTTGCAGCGGCTGACCGTTGGCGTCGAAGAAATTCAGCGTGGCACCGACGCCGAGCGCCTCGCCGATATTACGCGCCATCGGCTGCTGGGCAGAGCCGTTCCATTGCACCCAATCGAACGTCCACATGTCCCATAGCTGCGGGTAATCCACCGGGGCATCGGCCACTCGGTAGTTGGCAGGGGAAATCGCATCACCGAACGTGGCGTTGGCTATTCGGCCGAACGCGTCGGTGCGGCCCGGGCCTTCTTCGGTCGGATAGAGGCCGCGATGGGTGTCGTTCCAGGCCACTCTGAGGAAAGTATTCAGCGAGGTTTTGAAGTCTTTGCGCAATTGCTCGTGACGAGTGTCGTATTCATCACCCAAAACGGTTCTGGCGAAGCGCTCGAATTTCCATGGGTTGTAATAGGTCGAGGCCAGACTTGCGACCAGGGCCTGTCCGAAACTGCCACCGCGCAATGTAGGAACGCTGGAAGGCAACACATGTTGCGCGGTACCGCCATCGATGCGCACGGCCTGGCCTTTGAAGCGCAACTCGCCGGTGTGGCAAGCGGCGCAGGTGATGTCCAGATAGTGCTCGGAGGCGTTACCGGGATTCTGGTGCCGGGCAAAACCGACGGGGAGGTTGCCGGGATTGTTCGCGCTCGCTTTCTGCTGCGGGTCGACCAGGAAGCCGAAACGGGCGAGGTATTCAGGGGAGGCGAAGCGCTGCTCGGAGAAGGGCAATTCCAGTGCCTGGAACCACTCGTAACGCAGGCCCTTGACTTGCGTACCTTGGGGGGTGAAGTAGTAGGTCTGCCGTTGCTCTTCGCTCCACTGATCCAGATAACGTACCTGTTGCGGCGGGGTGTAGAAGGGCAATTTCGGGTTGGCGACGTAATAGACAATCACCGCAACGGCGATTAACGCCAGCACTATCACCACACTGATAACGCGGAATAAGAGGCGCAAGTTGAACATCCTTGTCGAATTGTTGCGCTGTTATGCCTGAGCGGCGCTGGCTGGGCAAGTGGCCATTACGCCAGATGTTGAGCCATGAGCCGACGAGCCTTGTCGTCCACGGATGACAGAAGCTTCATCCAGCCATCGTCCAAATGCGTTTTAATCCCTGAACTTATCGGAAGATTCCTGCTCTCATGCCGGTAGCCATTGGTCGTGGCGGCCTGATAAGCTCGCGGCTTTACTCGATTGCCCATTCGGCGCATGAACAAGGAAATAGCATGAAACAGCATCGGTTGGCGGCGGCGGTAGCCCTGGTTAGCCTGGTACTCGCGGGTTGTGACTCGCAGACCAGCGTAGAGCTGAAAACCCCGGCGCAAAAAGCTTCCTACGGCATCGGCCTGAACATGGGCAAAAGCCTTGCCCAGGAAGGCATGGATGATCTGGACTCCAAAGCGGTAGCCCAGGGCATCGAAGATGCCGTTGGCAAGAAAGAACAGAAGCTGAAAGATGAAGAACTGGTCGAAGCCTTCGCCTCGCTGCAAAAGCGTGCTGAAGAGCGTATGGCCAAGATGAGCGAAGAGTCGGCAGCCGCCGGCAAGAAATTCCTCGAAGAAAACGGCAAGAAGGCTGGTGTAACCACAACCGCCTCCGGCCTGCAGTACGAAGTAGTGAAGAAAGCCGATGGCCCACAGCCTAAGCCGACCGACGTCGTCACTGTTCACTACACCGGCAAGCTGACCAACGGCACCGTATTCGACAGCTCCGTCGAGCGCGGCAGCCCGATCGATCTGCCAGTCAGTGGCGTGATCCCGGGTTGGGTTGAAGGTCTGCAACTGATGCACGTTGGCGAGAAGTACAAACTGTACATCCCTAGCGATCTGGCTTACGGCGCTCAGTCGCCAAGCCCGGCAATCCCGGCCAACTCGGTTCTGGTCTTCGACCTGGAACTGCTGGCCATCAAGGATCCAGCCAAAGAAGAAGCCGCTGCCAAGTAACACGCAACGGCTCGAAAACAACGCCTCGCTAATGCGGGGCGTTGTTGCATCTGCAGGTTGGGAAAGGTAAACAGAGCGAACTGACGCCGTTCAACACAGTCATAGCTTTGAGGCTGCCCGCGCTAGACGCCCTGAGCTGCCAAGTCAATGAAATATTGGGCTTTTTTATGTGAGTAAAAAACGCCCGATCTGAGCGCAGCCCTTATGAAACGGGGCTCTCAGCGCTGAAATGCAGCTCTGTTCACAAGGTTATCCACAATTTGTGTGGATAACATTTCAACGGGAAGAATAGATGAAAGCTCCGTGGAATTTCGCTCGATTCCTGCCGTTGGCCGGTCGCCTGCTGGCCCGTGGGCGCCTGCCGACCCTATTGTTTGCCGTGGCCAGCAAAGGCGCCGCGCAAGGCAACCGTCTGGGCAAACTCCAGGATGATCTGCGCTTGCTGCAGTCGTTATGCCTGGCCTACTGGCGTGGCGAGTATCGCGCGATCAGTGCCAAGTCGCTGATTTCGGTGGTGGCGGGCCTGATGTATTTCCTCAGCCCGGTGGATGCCATTCCGGATTTCATTCCCATGTTCGGCATGCTCGATGACATCGCTGTCCTCGCCTGGCTGATGAAAACCCTCGATGACGAACTCAACGCCTTCCGCCTGTGGCGCAAACGCCAGCAACCCGAAAAGCTGGCGGTGGTTGAACGCCTCCCTGATACCCCTGAACAATTGCAGCTGCAAGGCCCGAAAAAGCCCTGACTGACCAAGACTGCCTACAGATAGATACCACTCGCGACCTTAGCCGCTGTTAGGATTACACTTCTAGGGAAAAGTGCCGACTCGCTAAGTGGTGTTGTCCTACGGGGTAGTCATGGATATTCAGATAATTGCACGCGATGGCGAACCCGAATACGCGGTTCTGCCGTGGGCTCAATATCAGGCTTTACTGAAAGCAGCAGGGATCAACGCAGCACCGGTGCAGCAGCCAGCAGCGCCGCTCGCCACCTCGCCGGAGCCGATTCTTCCGGGTCTGGATCAATTACGCAGTTTGCGCGAAGGGAAGGGCATCGCCATCGAGGCGCTGGCCCGCACGGTAGGCATCAGCCCGTCTTACCTGGCCATGATCGAAAATGGTGAGCGTCAGCCCGACGCCGCGATTCGCCGCAGCCTGGCCTGGGAACTGACGGTGCCGGGTTGGAGGGATGAATCGTGAGCGTACGCATCAGCCGTCAACATTGGGACGGATTGCTGGGGGAACTGGACCAGGCGCGCCGTCAGCGCCATCTTCTGACCTATCGAGCCTTGCTTGAGCGTTTGCAGCTGCCGACGCCGGCGATGCAGACGCTGACGGCTGCGCTGGAGCATCTGGCCGCACTGGATGCCAAAGCCGAGCAGCCGTTGCGCAGTTCGCTGGTCATCAGTCAGGGCGCGAGTCGTTTGCCGCGTACCGGGTTCTTTGAATGTGTCGAGCGTCTGGGGCGTTTTTCCGGGCCGTCGGATGGCGTCGCGGCGGCCTCCTGGCATGCGTCTGAAGTGGTGCGCGTCTTCGAATACGAGTACCCGGAATCGGCGGAGGCCTGAGTGTTTCTGTGGCTCAAGGCGCGGGCCGGTTACTGGCTGGCCCGCAGGCTGTTTCATTGGTCGTGGTTCGTTCGCCAGCCGCGTGGCTGGCGCTGGCTTGAGGGCCAGTTTGCGCGCATGGCCAACCTCGGCGATGTCGATGCTCAAAGCTTTTATGGGCACATTCTGACTTTTCGCGGCGTTGGGCTAGGCGCGCGTGAAGAAGGCGTGCGTCTGCTGCGTCTGGCGGCGTTGGCCGGCGACGGTAAAGCCGCTTATCAAGTCGGCGTGATCAGCCTCGCCGGTACGCCGAGCAAGGCGCCGGATCCCGTTGAGGCCGCTCGTTGGTGGAGCATGGCCGCCAAGGCCGGCCACCCGTTGGCCGAGCTGAAGCTGCAACAGCTGAGGGCTGGTGATTCAACGCAGTAATTCCATGTATGTCTTCTAAATAAACGCGGCGTGAGGTTTTCCTCACGCCGCGTTTACGTTTCTGCCTGCACGTTTTTCGCTTGATGCTGGATTGCAGATTAGTCCTACATCCTTTGCCTACTCGCCTGACTTCTTTCCTCTTTGATCCCCCGCACAGTTCCCGCGACTAATTTCTTGCGCGAGGGACCGCTCATGCTTCAGCCCGTTTTTCAGTCCACCTTGTTTGCTCGCGTGTGTTGATGGAAGCCATCGCGCGCATCGAGCAGGAACTCGACAGCTTTCCGCAAACGCTCAGCCTCTACCGCAAACAGCTTGATCACTGGCTCAGTCGCAGGGCGGACCAGATCAGCGAGGCAGCAGACCTGCCGTCGCTGGTGGGTATGGAGCGGATCATCCGCTTCGGCGATAGCAGTACGGCGGTCAGCAGCAGCGACGACGAGTTTTCCTCCAGTGTCGTCCAGTGCCCGCAGGGCGGGCTGATGCAGATCGAGAGCAAATTCGAATCGGTCTATGACATCCCGCTGGGCAACATTTCCGTCGATGTGGTCGACGTGGATAGCGGCAAGACCAGCGCGGTCACCCTTGATCAGCAGGGCAAGGCTGAATTCAGAGGCGAAGAGGGCAAGTTCTACCGCGTTCTGGTCCACAGCGCTGTCACCTCCAGTCAAGTCGACGAGCTGTTCAAATCCTACGACGGTTTGACCGGCGAACTTGAGCGCTGGCTGCGTAGCGAGTGGCAAGGTTTCAAGCCGCTGTGGTCACAGTCGGTGGCGACGGCAGCCAGCAACGGCATGCTCGCCGGCAGTTGGGCGGCCATCGAAGGGGTATGGGACAGCCTCGGTCTGCTCTCGGAAATCCTCCAGAACCCCGGCAAGTTTGCCGAGCGTCTAGGCAGCGGCGCGGCTGATCTGATCGAGCTGGCACAGACCGCTCCGGATCTCATGGAAAAGCTGCAGTTGCTGGTCAGTGACGAGGCGGCGATGTGCTTGCTGCTACGGTCGGCGAGCCTGTGGCTGGACATGCTGCCGCCCAGCGCGATTGCCGGCAAGTCCGCTGAAGTGGCGTCGATGATGATCGTGCAACTGATCATCGATGTGTTGATCAGCGTGGTGCTGACGTTTGTCGGAGCGGGGGCGGGGATCGCTTATCTGACGCTACGTCTGGCCGATCGTGCAGCCCAGTTGTTCAGCGTTGCCAAGCGTCTGGTCAAAGCGCTGTTTGGCATCGTCAGCACGTTTATTGAATACGTCGATCGTTACAAAGCCGTTGCCGCGCGAGGCATTGCCGCCGGGGTGAAAAACGGCCGGATGCAATTGCGCTGGGATGCCAAGCGCAACGCCATGTTGAAGAAAGACGAGCCCCACGACGACGTCCCCGACCAGGCAAAAAACCCCAACGGCGATGCCGCCGATTGCGTACCCAACACCTGCAAGAACGGCTGCCCGGTGTCGATGGTCACCGGCGAAGAACTGCTGACCCTGACCGACGCGGTGCTCGACGGCGTGCTGCCCTTCGAGTTCACCCGCTTGTACCGCAGCAGCGCGGTCGAGATCGACATCGGCCTGGGTTTCGGCTGGAGCCATACGCTCGCGCATCGCCTGGCCTTCGACGGCGATGGCGTGATCTGGTTCGACCACGAGAACCGCCGCACCCGCTTTCCCCTGCCCAACGTCGCGCGCCCGGCGATCCACAACAGCCTGTCGCGGGCGGCGATCTTTCTCGGCGATGAGCCGGAAGAACTGATTCTGGCGTTGGCCGGTGACAGCGCGCGGTTTTACCACTTTCGCGCTGGCCGGCTGACCGCAATCAGCGATGTCTACGGCAATCGTCTGACCCTGCAACGCGATCGCTCCGACCGCATTCAGCGTCTGGACAATGGCGCCGGCCGCTCATTGCTGTTGCGTTATGACCGCACGCAACTGGTGGCGGTCGATTACCAAGTTTTTGTTCAGGGCGAGTGGACCACCGAGCAGAACCTCGCCACCTACAGCTTCGATGCGCGGCAACGCCTGTTGATCGCGACCAACGCAGTCGGCGACAGCGAGCGCTACGACTACGACGACCACCACGTCATCCTCCAGCGCCAGTTGACCGGCGGCGCGAGCTTTTTCTGGGAGTGGCAGCGCGAAGGCAAAGCGGCGCGCTGCGTGAGGCATTGGGCGTCGTTCTCGCAGATGAACACCCGTTACGTCTGGAACGATGACGACGCCAGCGTGACCGTGCATTACGTCGACGGCACCGAAGAAGTCTACGTCCACGACGAACGCGCACGGCTGGTGCGCCAGGTCGCGGCGGATGGCGGCGAGCAGCTCAAGGCTTATGACCAGCAGGGCCGGTTGATCGCCGAGCAGGATGCATTGGGCGCGGTCACCGAATACCGCTACGACGAACTCGGACGGCTGATCGCGCTGATTCCACCGGACGATGCACCAACGTCCTACGAGTACCGCAACGGGTTTCTCTACAAGCGTTGCCGTGGTGATGCGGTGTGGATCTATCGACGCAACGCTGAAGGCGCCGTCACCGAAGCGGTCGATCCCGACGGCCAGGTCACCCATTACTACTACAACCTGCGCGGGCAATTGCTGTCGCTGCGTTATCCGGACAGCAGCCGCCATCGCTGGGTGTGGAACGAGCTCGGTCAGCTCATCGAAGAAACCCTGCCCGATGGCGGCGTGCGGCGCTTTTCCTACGATGCGCTGGGCCGGCGGATTACCACCCAGGACGAATTTGGTGTTGTCAGTCGTCAGCAGTGGGACGCCGCCGGCCGACTGATCCTGACGACTTCTCCTACGGGCAGCACGCGCGCCTACAGCTACGGCGCCTACGGCCAGATCACCGCCGAACGCGATGAACTCGGGCGCATCACCCGCTATGAATATGACGATGATTTGCACCTGGTCTCGCGGCGGATCAACCCCGACGGCACCCGCGTGCAGTACCGCTACGACCATGCGCGGTTGTTGCTGACCGAGATTGAAAACGAATCGGGCGAAAAGTACCGACTGGATTACACGCCGACCGGATTGATCCGACAGGAAACCGGGTTTGATGGACGGCGCACGGCTTATGCCTACGATCTCAATGGGCACCTGCTGGAGAAGACCGAGTTTGGGGATTTCGGCCCCAGTCTGGTCACCCACTATGAGCGCGACGCGGCTGGAAGGTTGCGAGTCAAAACCCTGCCAGATGGGCTCAAAGTTCGCTACGACTACGACCGCCTGGGTCGGTTGATCGGTGTCGATGACGGCCAGAACCATCCGCTGGCCTTCGAGTACGACCGTCAGGATCGGCTGATCACCGAGCATCAGGGCTGGGGCACCTTGCGCTACGCCTATGACGCCTGCGGTCAGCTCAAGCGTCTGCGCCTGCCGGACAACAGCAAGCTCGATTACCACTATGCCAAGGGCGGTGCGCTGAGCGCCATCGACCTCAACGGCACGCCGCTGACCCGGCATGTGTATCAGTCCGGTCGCGAACAGCAACGCCAGCAAGGCTTGCTGCTCAGCGAATATGCCTACGACGATCAGGGCCGCTTGCTTGCCCATGCTGTAGGCCATCGCCACGCCTCGCTGTACCGCCGCGATTATGCCTACAGCGCCAACGGCAATCTCGAGCACATTGCCGACAGCCGCCACGGCCAGCGCACCTACGGCTACGACGCCCTCGACCGATTGATTCGCGTCCGCCACTCGCGCGACGAACTGCCCGAATCCTTCGCCCACGACCCGGCCGGCAACCTGCTGATGCAGGACCGCCCCGGTCCCGCGCAAATCAAAGGCAATCGCCTGCTGATGCAAGGCGACCGCCATTACGACTACGACGCCTTCGGCAACCTGATCCGCGAACGCCGAGGCCACGGCCAGACCCTGGTCACCGAATACCGCTACGACTGCCAGCACCGCCTGATCGGCCTGACCCGCCCGGACGGCCAGACCGCCACTTATCAATACGACGCCTTCGGCCGGCGCATCCGCAAAACCGTCGACGGCGCCGTCACCGAATTTTTCTGGCAAGGCGAACACCTCGTCGCCGAAAGCAGCACCAGCCAATACCGCAGCTTCCTCTACGAACCCGGCACCTTCCGCCCACTGGCGATGCTCGACGGCAAAGGCCCGAAAAAGGCCTGCCCGTTCTACTACCAACTCGACCACCTCGGCACCCCGCAGGAACTCACCGACTACAGCGGCGAAATCGTCTGGTCCGCGCAATACGACGCCTACGGCAAAGTCGCCGCCGTCACCCTCGCCGGCGAAGACTACCTCGACCAACCGCTGCGTTTTCAGGGGCAGTATTTCGACGTTGAAAGCGGGCTGCATTACAACCGCCATCGGTATTACGACCCGAGGCTTGGGCGGTATCTGACCCCGGACCCGGTGAAGCTCGCGGGTGGGTTGAATCAGTACCAGTACGTGCCGAATCCGACGGGGTGGGTGGATCCGTTGGGGTTGAACGGATGCCCGCCAGATGGCGACGGAAAAGGGAATCCAACGGCACCATGCGGGAATGCAAAGGTTGATACCAGAGAACCTCTTCCACCGGATATAGAATGGTCGAGTCCTAGCGTTAAACGAGCTTCTGCGCTGCTGGATCAAGGTGCTAAGGACGTTACTGTTAACAGTCGAGCTGAGGCTGAAGAATTGTTCAGAGGGAAATATTTAGGTCAAGGATATAGGAATGCTGAAGAGTTCAATTCCGTTACCGCCAAAGACTATTTCCAAACGCCCTTTGGGAAAGAATCGTACTATCACTGGGATGACACAGCTGTATCTAATGTTGTGAATCGAAAAGTTTACATGGCAAATCATAGTCCTGACGATCCGCATGCTGTCATGCCTCATCTACAATTGCATCCAAAGGACGGCAAAGTAATCCGAATTTACTGGCCAAACTCATTTGCAGGTCAAAAATGAAACAGCAGAAGAAAATCGCTCGTAGCGTATGGTATGGACTCGAAGGGACGAGCTACGACAATATTGCACAAGAACTTCCGTGCAAAGATCACTCAAGTCGAAAATGGGTCTCAATATATGCTAATTACAAATATTCTTTCTCAGGCGATCCGCATCAATATTACGATTTCATTCATAAATCGAAAGGGTTTAGGTTTTCGATTGTAGTGTTTACTGTGGCTATTGAAGAAATTGGCTCCAGCGATGGTATTGATGATCGGGATATCGTGATATTAAACTTTGTGCCCGTTAATTCTGAGGAGGATATCTATACGGTTTTGGAACGGCTCGCGATCGATCCGGAATTATTCTGCCCTCCATGGCGGTGCGGGTATCCGATTTGAGTAGTCCGATAGATTGAGAATTAGTCGTGACTACTTACTACCCTTCCGTGTCTTGAAAAGAGGGGCATGTGATCGCTAGATTATGATTGTGAACTACATGGAGTTCATGATGCGCTACTGTGCTGGGGTTTAACCAACTAGCTGTGATGTCTGGGCCGGAGGCGCTATAGCATCGAGCAAATACACACTAAACCCCACAACCCCCTTCGCATGATGCTTAGCCTGCGAAGCCATCTCCGCAAGCTGGCTGGCATCAAGCGCTGCACAAGCCTCAGGCCGCAGATGCACCACCCCAATCGATAACGACAACAACGCAAACTCCTGCCGCACGCCTTGGCGATTGGGTGCAACGAAGCAGCCGGCCTCCACATGCTCGGGACGGTAGAAGCGGCGGCATTGGTTTTGGAAGTCGTCGAGCAGTTGGTTTAGGCGTTTGCGCCAGTCTTCGGGGCCGAGGACGAGAAGGAAGTCGTCGCCGCCGATGTGGCCGACGAAGTCGCGGGTGGGGTCGATGCGTTCGTTGAGGCATTGGGCCAGGCAGAGCAGGACTTCGTCGCCACGGCCGTAGCCGTAGATGTCGTTGAAGGGTTTGAAGCTGTCGATGTCGACGTAGCAGATAATGGACTCGCGGGCCTGTTGCAGCAGGCGCGTGAGGCATTGCTGGATCGGTACGTTGCCTGGGAGCAGGGTGAGGGGGTTGGCGTAGCGTGCCTGCTGGATTTTCAGTTCGGTGATCAGCTTCAGCACGTCGATGACCCGGCCGAGGCCTAGATAGCCGCCGTTGAGGGTGATGATGAAGTCTTCTTCGATGCGCTGGCGGGCGCGGCTGGTGATCAGGCGGCTGACTTGCTGCAGTGACTGGCTTATTTCCACGGCGAGGAAATCATCGTTCATCAGACGGCTGATCGGTTTGCGCGCAAACAGGTCGGTGGCAAACGGTTTGAGCAGCGCGTCCGACAGCGAGTGGCGATGGACGATGCCGCAGGGCTGGCCTTGTTCGTCGAGTACCGCGAGCGAATTGAGGTTGGCCTGGCGGCGGAAGGCTTCCAGTACCGTCGCGGTGGGCGTATCGCGTTGCACGGCGGGCTGGTCGTTGAGCAGGGCGCTGAGGTCGCTGCCTTCGTCATTCAGCGCGACAGCGCTGCTATCGTGTTTGGGCATCAAGGCGCGAGCGTCGCGGGACGGATGTTCCTGAGGGCGGCCGAGCAGGTAGCCCTGCACCAGGTCGACGCCCATTTCAGTCAGCACCGCGAGTTCTTCCGGCAACTCGATCCCCTCGGCAATCACCTGCGCGCGGGACGCTTTGGCGATTTGCAGAATCGAACCGACAAACTCTCTTTTCAATGCATCCTGATGAATACCGTCGATGAAGTGCCGGTCGATCTTCACGTAATCCGGACGCAATTCCGACCACAGGCGCAGGCTCGAATACCCCGCGCCCAAGTCGTCCAGCGCAATGGAAAAGCCCATCGCCCGGTAGTGATGCAGAGCGGTTTGCAGCAACTGAAAGTCATCGATCGGGGTCTGCTCGGTGAGCTCGATTACCACTTGGCTCGGCGCAATGCCCAAGTCCTGCAACAGCTGCAACGTTCGTCCGGGTTGGTGCGCGGCCTCAAGCAAGGATTCCGGCGAAACGTTGAGGAACAGTTTGCCCGGCAACTGCTGCTCATTGAACCGGCGACAGGCGCTTTGTCGGCAGGCGATCTCCAGTTCGCTCAATCGGCCAGCCTGTCGCGCCACGGCGAACAGGGCAATCGGCGAGTGAAGAGGGCTGTTGGACGGGCCACGGGTCAGGGCTTCGTAGCCGAGAATACGTCGCTCGGAGAGGCAGATGATCGGCTGGAACAGGCTGTGTAAACCGCTTTGAGTCAGGATCGAGCTCAAGGCGCTCAGCTGTTCGGTCGTGGTCATGGCAGTCTCTGGCGATAAAAAAAGGACCGGGAGCGCTTGCTCCCGGTCCTTTATTGCACGACAGAATGATGACTGTTTGATGACGATCCGGGGATCGTCAGCACTAAATTGCCATCACTTACTTCTTGGCCACCTGATTGCTCAGTTTCAGGTAATCCAGCAGCACGCGCCCGGTTTCGCTCAGATAGGCATCGTCTTCCGGTTTGACCTTGTCCGGCTCGGCAGCGGCCAGTGCGTCTTCGTCTTCTTTCTTCAGCTCTTTGAGCGGTTCTTCGCCTTTGGCCTTGCGACGGATGTTCTCCATCGCCAGTTGCTTGGCGTCGATGTCGGCGTGCTGGGCACGACGATCGGCTTCGTTGAGGCTGACGGTTTTTTCTTCCATCAGTTTCTGCGCCAGGGCCAGCTTGTCGCGGATGAACACGAACTCGGCATCCTTGTTGGTGCGCGCGTCATGTTCGGACTTCAGCTGGGCGAGGAACGGCTTGAACGGATCGGCCGCCGGTTTGATCGCCGCGCGTATGGTGTCCCACGGCATGGCTTCCGGCAGAGCGCTCTCGCCGATTTCCTTGGTGTCGATCAGCGACGGGTAGTCGATGTCCGGCAGCACGCCCTGATGCTGGGTGCTCTGCCCGGAGACACGGTAGAACTTGGCCAGGGTCAGTTTCAGTTCGCCATGGTTCAGCGGCTGAATGGTCTGCACGGTGCCTTTGCCGAAGGTCTGGCCACCGATGATCAGCGCGCGGTGGTAGTCCTGCATGGCGCCGGCGAAGATTTCCGAGGCCGAAGCGGACAGGCGGTTGACCAGCAGCGCCATCGGGCCTTTGTAGAACGCGCCCGGGTTTTCATCTTCGAGCACGTCGACACGGCCGTCGGCGTTACGCACGAGTACGGTCGGACCTTTGTCGATAAACAGGCTGGTCAGCTCGGTGGCTTCCTGCAGGGAGCCGCCGCCGTTGTTACGCAGGTCGATGACTACGCCGTCGACTTTGTCCTTCTGCAACTCGGTGAGCAGCTTCTTGACGTCGCGAGTGGTGCTCTTGTAATCCGGATCGCCGGCACGGAATGCCTTGAAATCGAGGTAGAAGGCCGGGATCTCGATGACGCCAAGTTTGTAGTCCTTGCCGTCCTGTTTCAGGCTGAGGATCGACTTCTTCACGGCCTGGTCTTCGAGCTTCACCGCTTCACGGGTGATCGGCACGATCTTGGTGGTCTGATCGTTCGGCGCATTGCTCGCCGGGATCACTTCCAGGCGCACCACGGTGCCTTTCGGACCGCGAATCAACTTGACCACTTCGTCCAGGCGCCAGCCGACCACGTCGACCATCTCTTTATTGCCTTGGGCAACGCCGATGATCTTGTCGGCCGGAGCGACCTGCTTGGTCTTGTCCGCCGGGCCTGCCGGCACCAGACGCACGACTTTCACTTGATCGTTGTCGCTCTGCAACACGGCGCCGATGCCCTCGAGGGACAGGCTCATGTTGATGTCGAAGTTTTCCGCGTTATCCGGCGACAGATAGTTGGTGTGCGGGTCGTAGGACATGGCGAAGGTGTTGATGTACGCCTGGAAGATGTCCTCGGCACGGGTCTGGTCCAGACGCGCCAACTGATTCTTGTAGCGCTTGGTCAGGGTTTCCTGGATCTGCTTCGGCTCTTTGCCGGCGATCTTCTGGCGCAGCACTTCGTCCTTGACGCGTTTGCGCCACAGGTCGTCGAGTTCCGCGGTGGACTTGAGCCAAGGCGCGTCCTTGCGATCGATCAGCAAGGTCTCCTTGGTGTTGAAGTCCATTTTGTCGACGCCTTTGTTCAGCTCGGCAAGGGCGAAGTCCAGACGCGCTTTCACGCGGTCCAGGTAGCGCTTGTAGATGGTGAACCCGGCGTTGAGGTCGCCGCTTTTGAGGAAGTCGTCGAACTGCGTCTTCCACTTGTCGAATTCGGCGATATCGCTGGCCATGAAATAGCTGCGCGATGGGTCGAGCAGCTTGATGTAGCTGTCGTAGATGATCACCGAGCGCGCATCGTCGAGCGGCGGCTTGCTGTAGTGGTGACGCTTGAGCAACTCGACGACGTTCAGGCTGGCGATGACTTCATCGCGATCAGGCTGCAACTTGTCCCAGCTGTTGGCTGCGAATGTGGTGCCCGACACCGGCAACAGGCCGATACCGATGAAAAGAGCGAGGGCGGTGCTGGGGAGCAGATGCTTCATGCTGATTCGACGCGGGGACAATTGATAACGCATATTAGGCCGTCTTTGAAGTCGCCGGTTCTTTGAGAGCCGGTCGCATAATGCAAAAAGCCCGGCGCTACAGCTTCGGGCTCAGTCCAGACTCACTATGGAGGCAGTGTGAAGGCATTGCAAGGCGTTGAAGGTCAAGTGGCATGGGTTGAAGAGCCGAGTCCTACCTGCGATGTAGGACAAGTCCGCATCCGGGTGGCGGCAGCCGGCCTCAATCGCGCCGATTTATTACAGAAAGCAGGACTTTATCCGCCCCCGCCCGGGGCCAGCCACGTGCTCGGTCTTGAGTGCTCCGGGGTGATCAGCGAAGTCGGTGCGGGCTCGTCCTGGCAAGTCGGCGACCGGGTTTGCGCCTTGCTGGCCGGGGGCGGCATGGCTGAAGAGGTGGTCGTCGACGGACGGCACGTGCTGCCGGTGCCCGAAGGTGTTTCGCTGATCGAGGCGGCGGCATTGCCCGAGGTGTACGCCACCGTCTGGCTGAATGTGTTTCAACTTGCAGCGTTGAAGCCCGGTGAGAAAATTCTCCTGCACGCCGGCGCAAGTGGAATCGGTTCAGCCGCCATTCAGCTGTGCAAGGCGTTTGGTAACCCGTGCTGGGTCAGCGTCGGTACCGCCGAACGCCTGGCTTACTGCGAAGCACTGGGGGCTCAGGGCGGTGTGGTGCGTACCGATGATTTGGAGAGCCTGCGCGACTTCGGGCCGTTCGACGTGATTCTCGACCCGGTGGGCGGCAATTATTCAGCATTGAACCTCAAGCTGATGGCGCTGGACGGGCGTTGGGTGTTGATCGGTTTGATGGGCGGTCGCGAGGCGAAACTGGATCTGGCGCAGGTGTTGGCCAAGCGTGTGCAACTGCTCGGTTCGACGTTGCGCAGCCGTGACGATCAGTTCAAGGCCGATCTGCTCAGCGATCTGGGCCAGCATGTGTGGCCGCTGTTTGCCGAGGGGCGCTTGCGTCCGCAACTGGCCAAAGCGTTTGCGGTGAAGGATGCCGAGGCGGCGTTTGCCGAACTGGCGAGCAATACGGTGGCGGGCAAGTTAGTGTTGGTGATCAATGAGGGTTTGAGCTGACAGCAAAGCAAGGTCAAAAGATCGCAGCCTCCGGCAGCTCCTACAGAGGCACGCATTGCAAAAGTAGGAGCTGCCGAAGGCTGCGATCTTTTGCTTTTATTTCCAGAGATGGATCGGCCAGCCGGCCTTTTCGGCGTGCTCAAGCAGCACCGGATCCGGATTGACCACGTGGGGGAAGTCCACTTTAAGCAACAACGGCAGATCGTTGCGCGAATCGGAATAAAAACTCGCGCCTTCGAGGTTTTCTTCTTCGGCGTCCAGCCATTCCAGCAAGCGGGTGATTTTGCCTTCGCGGTAAGTCAGGGTGCCGACGGTTTTACCGCTGTATGCGCCGTGGGCTACTTCCAGTTCGATGGCGAGAACCTCATCAATACCTAATCGTTCGCCGATCGGCTTGACCAGATGGATACCCGACGCCGAGATCACCAGAATCCGGTCACCGGCCTTGCGGTGGGCGGCGATGGTTTTGGTCGCGTCGCTGAAGATGATCGGTTCGATGAAATCCTCCACCCACGGGCCAACCAAGTGCTCGATTTCCTCAGGGGTGCGGCCAATCAGCGGTTCGAGACTGAAGGCCATATAGTCTTCCATCGCCAGATGTCCGCGGCCGTAGGCATCCATCAGTTCCTTGTCACGCTGCATGAACGACTCGCCATCGACCCAGCCGAGGCGGACCATCTGCTCACTCCATAGCGAGGAACAGTCACCGTGAATCAACGTTTCGTCCAGATCAAAAATTGCCAAAGCCATCGGTTCTCTCCGAGAACAGCTTCAAGCCATGAGCTTCAAGCTGCAAGAAATTGGAATCAAGTACGCCGCAGTCTACAACCTGAAGCTTGTAGCTCGAAGCTTGCAGCTGCTTTTAAGCTACTTGGCACAAGGCCGTTGGATCGATGGAAATTGCCAGGCGCTGTCCGTCGGGATGCAGATCGGCGGCGGAACGGTTGAGCACATCGACCACCAATTCCACGCCGCGTGCTTCGACGCGATAGCGAATGACGTTACCGAGCAGGCTGTGGCTGCGGATCTGCGCGTCGAGTTCGCCGTCGAGGCTCAGTTCGATGGCTTCCGGGCGGATGGCGATGCGGTGGCTGATCGTCCGTTGCAACAGCTTTGAGGCGGCAGCGGCATCGAGCAGGTTGTAGTTGCCGATGAAGCCGGCGGCGAACACATCGACCGGCGCGGTATAGAGGGTTTCGGCATCGCCGCTCTGAACGATCTTGCCCTGATTCATCAGGAATATCCGGTCCGACATGGTCAGCGCTTCTTCCTGATCGTGGGTGACGAAGATCGTGGTCAGGCCAAGTTCGCGCTGAATCTGGCGAATCTGTTCGCGCAGGTGTTTGCGTATCCGTGCGTCGAGGGCTGACAAAGGCTCATCCAGCAGCAACAAGCGCGGGCGGGTTACCAGTGAGCGGGCGAGGGCGACTCGTTGGCATTGGCCACCTGAAAGCTGATGCGGATAGCGGCTGGCGAAGTCGTGCAGCTCAACCAGTTTCAACACTTCTGCCACGCGTTTGTGGCTGTCATCGGCGTTGACCTTTTGCATACGCAGGCCGAAGGCGACGTTCTGTTCGACGGTCATGTTTGGGAACAGCGCATAGCTTTGAAAGACCATGCCGATTCCGCGTTTCTGCGGGCTCAACGGCACGATGTCGACGCCCTCGAGGAGGATCTTGCCGCCGTCCACCGGGGTCAGCCCGGCGATGCAACGCAGCAAAGTCGACTTGCCGCACCCGGACGGGCCGAGCAGGGTGACGAACTCACCTTTGTTGATCTCGCAATCGATGTCGCTGAACACCGTGGTGCCGGCATAACTTTTCTGCAGGTGTTGGACGCTGACGTAGCTCATTCGCTTTTGTCCTTGTTCAAGATGTTGGCGATCCAGGTCAGGACCAGCACGAAAAAGAAATACGAAATGACCAGCGCACTGGTGAAGTGGCCGCTGCTGTTACGCATGTTGTTCAGGTACACCTGCAGGGTTTCGTAGCGCGTGCCGACGAGGATGTTGGCGAACACGAACTCACCGAAGAGGAACGAGAACGACAGCAGCAGCGCCACCATCAGGCCCTTGCGCAGGTTCGGGAGCACCACCAGAAACGCCGCTTGAAAGGTGCTGGCGCCGAGCAGTTGCGCGGCGTCCATCAGGTCGCGCAGGTTGATCGCTTGCAGGTTGTTGGTGATCGCGCGGTACATGAACGGCAGCGCCACGGTGAAGTAGCAGCCGATCAGAATCCATGGCGTACCGACCATCGCCATCGGCCCGGAACCGTAGAGCTGCAACAGCCCCACCGAGGACACCACTGGCGGCACCGCGAAGGGCAGCAGGATTAGGATGTTCATCAGTGCATCGAGTTTCGGGAAGTAGTAATGCACGACGAACAGCAGCGGCAGGATCAGCAGCACCGACAGCACCAGCGCGCCGACACAGACAATCAGCGACTGACCGAATGCATGCAGAAAGCGCGGATCGCTCCACAACTGGATGTACCACTTGAAGGTGAAGCCACTCGGCAGAATCGTTGCCGACCAACTGCTGGCGATCGAGTAGACCAGCGTGCCCAGCAGCGGCAACAACAGGATGGCGAACAGCAGATAAACCACGACGCGGTGGTAGAGGCCGGCCGGGCCGGATTCAGCGCGAGACATGGTAGCTCCTCTTCAACAGCAGTTGATGCACGACGGTGACGATGGTCATCAGCGCCACGAGCACCACGGCCAGGGCGCTGGCCAGGTTCGGGTCAAGGGAAATGTCGCCGGAGACCATCGCCGCAATACGGATCGGTAGAACGTTGAAGTTGCCGGTGGTCAGCGCATAAACCGTGGCGTAGGCGCCGAGGGCGTTGGCCAGCAGGATCACGAACGTGCCGAGCAGCGCCGGGGTCAACACCGGCAGGCCGATGTGCCGCCAGAACTGCCAGCCGTTGGCGCCGAGCAGTGCGGCGGACTCGCGCCAGTCTTCCCGCAGAGCGTCGAAAGCCGGGTAGAGGAGCAGCACGCCGAGGGGAATCTGGAAGTAGGTGTAGAGGATGATCAGGCCGGTTTTCGAGTACAGGTTGAAGTCCTGAATGATCCCCGACTGCTTGAGCATGATGGTAATGCTGCCGTTGAAACCGAGCAGGATGATGAAGGCGAACGCCAGCGGCACGCCGGCAAAATTGCTGGTCATGTTGGCGAAGGCATTCACGAAGTTGCGCAGCTTCGAATCGACGCGGCGTAGTGAATACGCACCCAGCACGGCGATGATGATGCCGAATACGCTCGACCAGAAACTGATCTCCAGGCTGTACTGGATCGCCTGCCGATAGAACTTCGAACCGAAGATCTTGCTGAAGTTGGCCAGGCCCCAGCCGGACTCTTCCGATTGCAGGCTGTTGATCATCACCCAGACCAGCGGGGCAATTTCGAAGACGATGAAGAACAGCGCGAAGGGCACCAGACACAGCGCCGCGAGCCATTTGCCGCGATTCATGGCATTCACTTGAGCAGCTCCCGGCACACAGGTTTGTCGTGGGGCACGCCGAGCAGTTCGCAAACCGTGCCGCAGAGCTCGGTCTGCTTCGGTGTGACGTCAGGGTTCAGGCTGAAGACCTCGCCGAGGACGAACAGCGGCACCTGACGTTCTTCCGCCAGCAGGCCGTTGTGCGAACGATCGTTGTTCATGCCGTGGTCGGCGGTCACCAATACCTGATAACCAGCGTCGAGCCAGCTCTGCAGATAATCGGCAAGGATGACGTCAGCTGAACGTGCGCTGTTGCGGTATTGCGAGCTGTCGAGGCCGTGCTTGTGTCCGGCGTCGTCGATGTTCATCGGGTGGATCAGGAGGAAATCCGGCGCGTGGCGCAGGCGCAGGCTTTCGGCGTCGGCGAACAGGTGCGAATCCGGATAATGATCGTTCCAGTAGAAGTGGCCGTACTGGATCGGCAGCGTCGGATCATTGGTGTGGCGGTCGCGCGCCGCCACGAACGGTGAGCGGTTGTACAGCTCGCTGACCCAGTGATACGCCGCAGCGGCTGTTTTCAACCCGGCATCGCGGGCGTAGTGATAGATGCTGCGCTGGTTGGACAAGCGCGAGACATTGTTGTGGACAATGCCGCTGTCGATCGGCGGCACGCCGGTGAGAATACATTCGTAAAGCGGTCGGGACAGGGCCGGCAATTCGCACTCCAGCTGATAGAGCGCCGCGCGTCCTGCGCCAACATAAGCCTGCAGATGCCCCATGGCGTGACACGCAACCTCGTAGTTGAGGCCGTCGAGCACGACAAGGATGACGGTGTGCTTCATAGGGGCAAGAACTCCGAAAACAAATCTGGAACCAATCTGTGTAGGAGCTGCCGGAGGCTGCGATCTTTTGATGTTGCTTTAAAGGGCAAGATCAAAAGATCGCAGCCTCCGGCAGCTCCTACAGATGAAGGATTACTTCATCTCGACGATGACTTCTTCGTTCCACTGTTGTGGCAGGGCTTTGGAGGTCTTTTCCCACGCCTCGGCGTCCTTGACCGGCGTGACCTTCTTGTACTGCTCGTTCGGCAGCAGTTGGGCTTTCACGTCTTCCGGCAGTTGCAGGTGTTCGGCGCGGATCGGCCGGGCGTTGCCGCGGGCGAGGTTGGTCTGGCCGGCGTCGCTGAAGATGTATTCGCGGGTCAGCTTGGCGGCGTTGGGGTTTTTCGCGTACTTGTTGATGATCGTGGTGTAGCCGGAAATCACCGAGCCGTCAGACGGGATCAGCACCACGTAGTCATCCGGATTGGCCATCTTGGCTTTGTAGCTGAGGCCGTTGAAATCCCAGACCACGCCGACTTCGATCTCGCCTTTTTCCATGGTGGCGATGGTCGGGTTGGCCATCGACAGACGACCCTGTTTGGCGAGGTCGGCGAACAGCAGCAGGGCAGGCTTGATGTTTTTCTCGTCACCGCCATTGGCCAGTGCGGCGGCGAGAACGCCGTTGGCGGCCTGCGCTGCAGTGCTCACGTCGCCGATGGAAACCTTGTATTTGCCGGTCTTCAGGTCAGCCCATTTGGTCGGCACGTCGGAGCCGTTCAGTAGCTTCTTGTTGACGATGAAGGCGATGGTACCGGTGTAGGCCAGCGCCCAGTTGCCGTCCTTGTCCTTGGCCCAGTCCGGAATCTGATCCCAGGTGCTTGGTTTGTACGGTTGCACCACGCCTTGCTTGACCGCGATCGGGCCGAAGGCGGCACCGACGTCGCCGATGTCGGCGGTGGCGTTATCTTTCTCGGCGGCGAACTTGGCGATTTCCTGAGCCGAACTCATGTCGGTGTCGATGTGCTTCAAGCCGTAATTCGCAGCCAGGTCATCCCACGTGCCTTTCCAGTTGGCCCAGTTGTCGGGCATGCCGACGCTATTGACCGCGCCTTCCGCTTTCGCAGCGGCTTCGAGGGTTTTCAGATCGGTGTCGGCCGCCATGGCGGCGGTGCACATAGCAATGGTCGAGCCTAACAGTGTTGCCAGGAAAAGCTGTTTCATTCCGAAGCTCCTTGGTCGTGTTCAACGCTGCGATTGCGGTTTGTGTTGGTCTAGGTCAGCAATACCTGAGCCAATTTAGGCGGGCTGGATGACATTTTGATGTCGATGGCCTTCTGGCAGGTCTTTTATCTGCCCGTGTTGGGCAGGTGCCAGACAAGCGTAGACCATGCCCAAAGGCCCGAGGGGCATGGGACTTGGCCGATGTATTGCAAGCCATGAGCGCGACCGTTCGGTAGTTTTGTCATCTGTCGGTCATCTGCACTGCCTAGGCTTGCAACATGCGAAAGCGCTTGAAATGGCGTCCGAACTTGCCCCGAAACAGTGCTGGTCTAGTCCAGATAGGTAACGTTGATGCGCGATGAGGCAACGAAAGCGGTGACAGCGATTGGCCAGGTGCTGCAGGAGCAGATCGATCATGGTTTGCTGGCGGCCGGGAGCAAGTTGCCCGCTGAACGCAAGCTCAGCGAGTTGTTCGGGACGACGCGGATCACCGTGCGAGAGGCGTTGTTGCAACTGGAGGCGCAGGGGCAGATTTACCGTGAAGAGCGGCGCGGCTGGTTCGTGTCGCCGCCGCGTCTGGCGTACAACCTGATGCAGCGCAGTCACTTTCACGCGATGGTCAGTGCGCAGGGGCGTGAGCCGTCGACCGAGGTGATTTCGGCGCGGTTGCAGCCGGCTTCGGCGGCGGTGTGTGCGTGGTTGCAGTTGCCGGCCTTGTCGAGCGTGATTCAGATTTGCCGCTCTCGGCGCATTGATGGGCGACTGGTGTTGTATGTGGAGCATTATCTGAATCCGCAGTTTTTTCCGGGGATCCTCGAGTTTGATTTGAATCAGTCGATCACCGAGCTGTATGCGCGGCATTTCGATTTGCACTATGGGCGGGTGCGGTTTGAGATCGTGCCTACGTCTTTATCTGTCGATGCGGCGGCGGCTTTACGGGTGTCGGTGGGGAGTCCGGGACTGAGGATTGCTCGGGTCAATTATGATCAGCATGGGCGGTTGATTGATTGTGATCTGGAGTTTTGGCGGCATGATGCGATTCACGTAGGGGTTGATGTGGTTTGACCTTGGCGGCCTCTGGGCCGACCAGGTTGGTTGGGTTTTGCGTGAATATCCGTTTCTGCGGGTGTTGCTGGTTACGGTTCCGCTCTTACAGCGGGTCACTTTGGCAAACGCCCCAAAGTAACCAAAGGTCTGCGCACTGACGTTCGGCCCGCTCGCTGGGGCTCGGGGTTCCTTCGCTCCGGGATCGATCCTGGCGCAGCGGCTCCGGTTTGCTTCGCTGCACCTACACTCGCTGTGTACGACTGCGTCGTACGGTCGCTGCGCTCCCACGCCCGGATCAATCCCTTCGCTCAGCCTGCCGATGGGCTCCGAGATCAAGATCAAAAGCGGTGCTCGAGCTAACGCTCATCGTGTGTAGGAGCTGCCGAAGGCTGCGATCTTTTGCTTTTGCTTTCGCTTTTCTGTGGGAGCGAGCCTGCTCGCGAAAGCGCCCCCACAGTCAACCCCTCTCTACTTGCCTACCGCCGCATTCCCATACAAATAATCCGTCGCCAACGACGCCAATGTCCTGACCCCAACCACCAACGCCGACTCATCGACAAAGAACCCCGGATTATGATTCGGCGCAGCTTTGCTCATGTCCTGGTCCCTCGGGGTCACGCCAAGAAATACAAACAACCCCGGTGCTTCTTTGGCAAAGAACGAGAAATCTTCCGCCCCACCCACCAGCGGTCCCTGCACCACGTCATCCTTGGCAGCCCACTTCAACGTCGGCAGCATTTTTTCGGTCAGTGCCGGGTTGTTAATGGTCGGGTCGTATTTTTCGATGATGGTGACGTCGGCCTTGGCGCCGCCGCTTTCCGCGATTTTCTCGATGGTCTGGCGCACGTCGCTGTGCAGTTTCTGGCGGATGCCGTAGTCGTAGGAGCGGATGGTGCCGGTCATGTCGAGTGATTCGGGGATGATGTTGTAGCGGGTGCCGCCGTTGATGGTGCCGATGCTGACCACCGACGGGAAGGACGAGATGTCGGTGCGGCGGCTGACCACGGTTTGCAGGCCGACGATGGTTTGTGCGCCGACGGTGATCGGATCGATGCCGTCCCACGGGCGGCCGGCATGGGTTTGTTTGCCGTGGATCTTGATGCGCAGGTCGTCGGAGCTGGCCAGGGTCGGGCCGGGGCGGTAGGCGATCTGGCCGGCGGGGACGCCGGCCCAGACGTGCAGGCCAAATACCGCGTCGGGTTTCGGCGATTTCATCACGCCTTCCTCGACCATCATCTTCGCGCCCCAGGTGTTTTTGCCGTCGGGAATAAAATCACTCGGACCTTCCTCGGCGGGCTGGAAGTAGAACACTACGGTGCCGGGCAGGGTGTCGCGCATGCCCGTCAGAATTTTCGCTGCGCTGAGCAGGATCGCGGTGTGGGCGTCGTGGCCGCAGGCGTGCATGACGTCGACTTCCTTGTCGAGATACGTGCCTTTGGCTTTCGAAGCGAACGGCAGGTCCGAGACTTCCTTGACCGGCAGCGCATCCATGTCGGCGCGCAGGGCCACGGTCGGGCCGGGCAGGGCGCCTTTGAGAATGGCGACAACGCCGGTGCGGGCGACGCCGGTTTTCACTTCCAGGCCCATGGCTTGCAGCTGTTTGGCGACCAGTTCAGCGGTGTGTTTTTCAGTGTTGCCAAGTTCTGGATGAGCGTGAAGGTCGCGGCGGGTTTCCAGCAGCTCCGGTTCGAGCTTCTGCGCCTGCTCGGCGATGCGCGTGCGGGCGCTGTCCATCGTCGCGGCGCTGGCGTGGCTGGCGACCACGGTGAGCAAAAGGGTCTGGGCAATGCGCGTCAGTTGCATGGGCTTCTCCTTGATTTATTGTTGTTGGCTTCCTTGCCTGTGACTGCAACCGTGCTCCTGAGTGCTATTCCTTCGGCTGACCGCCACCGGCAGTAATCACCTGCACACTCATCCGCGGCGTCGCCAGGTCCAGCCCCGCCTCATCCAGTTGCCGCTTCAGCGACAAATTGAACGCCCGGGAAACCTCCCACTGTTTGATCGGCGCAGTCTTGAACCGTGCCCGCAGAATCGCGCTGCCGGACTCGAAACTTTCCACACCCTGAATCTCCAGCGGTGACCAGATGTTGCGGCGCTGCAACGGATCGCTGCGCATCTTCTGGCCGACGTCGCGCATCAGTTTGATCGCGTCGTCGATTTCCATGTTGTACGGCACGGCCACGCGGAAGATGGCGTAGCCGAATTCCCGCGAGTAGTTCTTGATGCTTTTGATTTCGCTGAACGGGATGGTGTGGACGATGCCGTCGATATCGCGCAGGCGTACGGTGCGGATGGTCAGGCCTTCGACGGTGCCGAGGTGGCCGCCGACGTCGACGTAATCGTCGATGGCCAGCGAGTCTTCGATGATGATGAACAGGCCGGTGATCAGGTCAGCGACCAGCGACTGCGCACCGAAACCGATGGCCAGACCGATCACACCGGCACCGGCCAGCAATGGCGTGACGTTCATGCCCATGTTCGCCAGCGCGACGATCAGCGCAATGATGAAAATCGCCACGAACAGCACGTTGCGGATCAGCGGCATCATCGTCTGTGCCCGGGCGTTGGCCAGGCCTTTGCGCGAGCGGGTGAGGGCGTGGTGCACGGCGGTGTCGGCGAGGATCCAGATCAGCCAGGAGAAAATCAGCGTGCCGATCAGGCTGAACAGTTTGACGCTGATGTCATGGCCATCGCCTTCGGCGAACGCGATCAGCGAATGGCCCCAGACGCGCAGGCCCAGTTCGATGAAGATCAGCCACACCAGCAAATGCGTCAGGGTATAGAAGAAGTTTTTCAGTCGCTCCGAGTACAGCGCATGGCGTTTCGGCCCGCGTTGTGGTTTCAGCGAATGACGGCGCACCAGGCCGTTGATGACCATGCACAACACCAGCAGAACCGTGCAGATCAGCGATTGGCGCAGCGCGGTGCTGGTGTCGCCGGCGGAGACGAAGGTGGCGAACAGCGAGATGCCGACCAGCACCAGTGCCGGCACGTACCAGAAGGTGCCGAGGATTTCGATGGTGTCGCTGAGGGCGCGGCGGGTCAGGCGGCGTGACAGCGGTTGGTTGCGGATCAGGTGCGCGATCGGTCGGCGGAATCGCAGAATGAACAGGCCGGTCGACAGCGCCGCGAGCACATTGGCAGTGGTCGCGGCGGTGTGCGCCAGATGCACGCCGAGGCTCTCGACCAGACGCGGATCGCTCAGCGCTTCACCAAACGCGGCGAAACTGCCGATCAGCCACAGCGGCCGAAACGCCTGATGACGCAGAATGTACAGCGCACGATGGCGGTGCGGGCCGTCGAGCAGGGAGAAGGCAATCACGCAGATCGCCGAAAAACAGGTGCCGACCACCAAGGCATAGGCCAGCACCATCGCCAGGCTTTTGCCCAGTGACGACGGCAGCACGTAGCTCATGTACACCGTGATCACCAACGCGATCAGCCACGGTCCAAGCTTGCGCAGGGCAAAACGCAGCATGTCGAGGGCCTTGGGGTGTTGCGGCAATTCTTCGGTGAGGCCAAAGCGCATGCGCACGCGGTGGCCAAGCCAGATCAGCGCGGCGGCGAGCAGGCTCCAGACCATCAGGATCACCGCGAAACCGAAGATGATCGGCAGCCATTCATTGGCCGGCAGCAGCTTGCTGGTCAGTTCGTCCTTGGCCAGATCGAATTCGTTGGACCAGCGGGTAATCGGGCTGTCGGCGCCGGAAAACTGCTTTTCGAAGTTGGCGAGGGTGCCGCCGATCAGGCCCAGCACGCCTTCTTCGGGGGTGGTCTGAGCTTTCTTCGTGGCGTCGCGCAGCTTCTTCAGATCACTGAGCAGCTGCGCGCGTTGCTTGTCGTTTTCCAGCGACTTGATCACTTCGTCCAGCGACTGGCCGAGGGGTTCCACGGCTTCAGGCTGCGGCTTGGAAGTGTTGAGCAGGCCGGGCAGACCGACTGCCTCGGCGGGCGCCAGCGGCAGCAGTGTCATCAGGCAGACAAGCAACAGACCGGGCAAAGCAGAAAGACGAGCAAACACCAGAAGACAACCTCGCGATAGGCGGATGCGCTGGAGTGTACGAGGCCCCTTGGCGCAATGCGAGCCGGGCTCGGTCATTCGTTCAGTTTGGCGAGGATCTTGTAGACCACCGTGGCGAGGATCATCAGCATGCCGATCCACATGGCGAACACCCCGGCGTTCTTGTCGCGGAAGTTGAAGCCGATGGCCAGCAGGATCATTCCGCTGAGGATGGGAATGAGCATGGCGTGGAAGGAGGACATCGAGATCATGAAGACTGCCTTGTCTGTAGAGGATTCTTGCAGTCTAGGCGGGTTTTCGAGGCAGGGTGTGATGTAGCTCAGGAATGCAACAGGCCGAGAGGATTCTGCTGTCTGCACAGGCGCTTTCGCGAGCAGGCTCGCTCCCACGGGTTGATTGGCATTCCAAGGGGAGATGACTGGCTCCCACAATGAAATGCAGTTCAATTGTGGGAGCGAGCCTGCTCGCGAAGCTTGTCAGCCGTTACGGCAATTCACGACTGGCATAAAACGCGCTGAGCACTTTGACCAGATGCGCCAGGTCATGGCTGCCGCACAGTTCGCGAATCGAGTGCATGGCAAAGGTCGGCAGGCCGATGTCGACGGTGCGCACGCCCAGATGGCTGGCGGTGATCGGGCCGATGGTCGAGCCGCAGCCCATGTCGCTGCGCACCACGAAGCTTTGCACCGGGACTTCTTCGGCCATGCACAGGTGGCGGAAGAAACCGGCGGTTTCGCTGTTGGTGGCGTAGCGCTGGTTGCTGTTGACCTTGATCACCGGGCCGGCGTTGAGTTTCGGGCCATGGTTGGCATCGTGCTTGTCCGCGTAGTTGGGATGCACGCCGTGGGCGTTGTCGGCCGACACCAGCAGGGATTTCTGAATGGTGCGGACGAACTCGTCACCTTCCGGCAACAGGCGGCGCAGGGTCTGTTCGAGCATCGGGCCGTCGGCACCGCACGCCGAACACGAGCCGACTTCTTCGTGGTCATTACAGACCAGCACACAGGTTTCGTCGGTCTCGGCGGTGAGCAACGCTTGCAGGCCGGCGTAGCAGGACAGCAGGTTATCCAGGCGTGCACCGGCGATGAAATCACCGTTCAAGCCGATCACCGCAGCGCTTTGCGTGTCGTAGAAACTCAGCTCGTAATCCAGCACCACGTCGGCATTCAAGCCGTGTTCGCGGGCCAGTTGGTCGGTGAGCACGGCGCGGAAATCGACGCGCTCGTCACCGGCGAACTGGGCGAGGATCGGCGGCAGTTCGGTCTGTGCATTGATCGCCCAGCCCTGATTGGCTTCACGGTTGAGGTGAATGGCCAGGTTGGGAATGA
Organism: Pseudomonas mercuritolerans; assembly: GCF_025706525.1. Lineage (NCBI taxonomy): Bacteria > Pseudomonadati > Pseudomonadota > Gammaproteobacteria > Pseudomonadales > Pseudomonadaceae > Pseudomonas > Pseudomonas mercuritolerans. Next base: position 806,439 of record NZ_JAMSHA010000001.1, on the reverse strand, counting down.
TCGCGATCGGTGCCTTGAAGTCGATCAACTGGCTCTCGACCTTGCCGTCACGGCGGAAGGTCACGCGGCCGGCGAGCGACAGATCGCGGTCGAACCACGGCGCCAGCAGCGCGCCGCCGTAGACTTCAACGCCCAGTTGCCAGAAGCCCTGACGCTGCAGTTCCGGTTGCGGCTTGACCCGCAGGCAAGGGCTGTCGGTGTGGGCGCCGACCAGACGGATACCGTCGTGCAGTGGCGAGTTGCGGCCCATTTTGATCGCGACGATCGAGGAGTCGTTACGGGTGACGTAATAGCGGCCGTTGGCCTCGGTGGACCATGGCTCGCGCTCGTCGAGGCGCACATAACCGGCGGCCTCCAGACGCTGAACAAGACTGGCGGTGGCGTGGAACGGGGTAGGGGAGGCCTTGAGAAAGTCGATCAGGCCCTGGTTCAACTCTGCGCGCATAAGAAACTCCAGACAGCAATGGGCGGCAGTTTAACGCATCACTCGGCGCCATTGGGCAAGTGGTTTGCGCAAGCACGCTCAGGAGTGCTGATCGATGCGCTTGCGCAGGTAGGCAATGATCGCTTGTTGATCATCCTTTCTGGCGGGTTTCGGCAGGTGCTTCGGCCAGCCCTTGCCGCTGCCGAAGAAGGCTTTTTGCGCGACACTGTCCCAGCGAAGGATCTCCCGCGACGCCGATTCCCACCATTCGTGACGGCAGATCTCGTAATACGGGTGGGCAGGTGCAGCGCTGCCGAACAGCAATGCCCGGCCGACTTTCTTCATGCCGCCGCGCTTTTTGCGCAGCTTCCACTTGATGCGCAGGCGCTCCCAGGTCGATGGAACGGGCTTGCTGCGCGGAACCTCGGAGCACAGCGCTGGCAGTTCGGGGTGGAAGGCCTCGCCATGGCGGGCGAAAAAGTGTTTCTGCATGGCGTGGAAGAAATTTTTGTCGGCGAAGTAGTGATAGACGAATTTCTTCGCTTCCTGGATCGGCTGGTCGCGCATGGCAAACGACAGTGCAATCTGTTCGATCGTATGGATGTCGAACGAATCCTGCGTCCACTCATCGATCAGCCGGATCGACGTTTGCAGCAGCGCTGAATCGCCATCGGTGACGCCGCACAAGCCACTGTTGTAGAGCTTGAAGCTGTTCGCCGACGAAATCCCGTGGACTTGCAGGCAGCGCGCGAGTTTTTCGTAGTCTGCCCGGTTACAGACGTAACTCCAGTCGTATTCGAAGCGGTCCATCACGTAACGCCCGGGCGTGATCATGCTGAACAGCCGGTGCGGTGAACCGAGAAACAGCGTGTCGGTATCGACGAACAGGGTCTTTTCGGCGAGTGTCAGGCCCAGTGCAATGGCGCACGCTTTGCGGCGGTGGTGGTAGCCGTTGTCGCCCTGCCACTGGATCAGGGTCTGCTCGCTCAAAGTGACGGTATCGACCGGCCAGCCGGCATAGTCCTGCGGACGATCGGTCAGGACTCGGATGCACAATGATTCGCCTTGTTGCAGCTGTGACAGGGCCGTGAGGATGCTGAATTTCGCCTCGCGCCGATAAACGTCTTTGTCGCCATAGATCAGGTAGAGCAACTGGTGCGGTACTTTTTCCATGGGGGGGAAGGCTTCGCGCATAAGCGGCTCCATACGGCGGGGGCGCGAGTTTACCGTATTGCTTCGCTGATTTGCAGGCCAGACACTTGCTTCGAAGTGTTGCCGGAGAGGGTATCAACCGACGATCAATCTGCCCGTGAGGAAGACTTCACGCCGCTGCTTGCGACCGACGTATTCATGTTTGCTCAACTGGTAGACGGTCTCGAACTTGTCTTTCGACAAATCCGGCAGCGCACCGATGTATTGATCGACCAGGCGATCGTAGGCGGCTTCAGTAATGAACTTGTAGATATCCCGACGATAGAAGAAGCCGAGTTGAAAACCGAGTGTTTCACTTGCGTGCGCGGTCGGGCCGGCGAAGCAGTTTTCAAAGTCGATGGCTTTGAGTGGCCTTTGCGTTTGCTCGGGCAGCATGATGTTGCCCACCCAGAAATCCATGTGAGTGATGTTCTTGCTGGCGAGCGAGCTGAGCAGTTGGAACGCGTCGAGGATGAAAGCTTCGATGTTTTCGGGATTGCGTCTGATGCATTCGGCGCCGTCGATATGGCCTTCGAGCAGGTGAGTCAGGAGGAAAAATTCCTCGGTCAGGCCAAGTCGGCTGCGGGTATAGCCATAGCCTTTCAGTGGAGGCATCTCCACGCCCCGGCGCTGAGCTTCGAGGCAATTCATCAGTTCTTCGAGCGGCCAGTCGAAGCGCCCGTTGCGTTGCGGTTTGTTCAGGCTCACCCGCACCTTTGCCTTGAACGTGTCCAGTGGCTGGACTTTGGCGAAAAGTGGTGTTTCACAGTACGACAACGGTGCGCTGGCCCGGGTCAGTTTGCGCGCGCGACGTTTTTTTATCAGTTGCTCGAGGGCTTGGCGGGCCTGGATGCTGGGTGCTTCGCTCAGGTGCAGGGTGGTGTTACCGAATGCGCACACGATGGGGTATTCGGATTGAAGTGTTTTGTTGCAGAACACGGAAGAGGCCTCCTGCCTGATATCGAAGTGCCATGATTTTATATTTGATTACAATTTTATGACAGTTCTTTACGTCAATGTATTGCCGGTGGAATTCTGGCAGGACAAAAAAAGCCCTTCGCAAGGAAGGGCTTTCAAAGTATTCACGCATTTCAGAATGGCGCCGGGCACTCGAAGCGCAGGCGTTCGCCGCTTTGCGGATGAGTGAAACTGAGCATGCTCGCGTGCAGGCACAGACGTGGCCAGGCTGCCAGCGCTTGCTCGTGGGCATAGAGGCCGTCACCGAGCAGCGGGTGGCCGATCGACAACATGTGTACCCGCAGTTGATGCGAGCGGCCGGTGATCGGTGTCAGTTCGACGCGGCACCATTCTCCGCAACGCTCAAGGACTTTCCAGAAGGTCAGCGCGTGCTTGCCGAATTCGTGATCGACCACGTGCCGTGGCTTGGTCGGTGGATCGTAGCGCAGGGGCAGGTCGATGCTCCCGCTGTCCAGTTCCGGCTGACCCCACGCCAAAGCGGTGTAGGCCTTTTCGGTTTCGCGGTCATGAAACTGCCGCGACAGCTCGCGATGGGTGTCGGCATCCCGGGCCAGCAGGATGATACCGGAGGTTTCCCAGTCCAGACGATGGACGATGCGCGCTTCCGGGTAGCCGTTTTCCTGCAAGCGGGTAATCAGGCAGTCCTTGTTGTCGTCAGCGCGACCGGGCACCGAGAGCAGCAGGGTCGGTTTGTCGACCACCAGTACGGCGGCGTCCTGATGGATGATGCGGATGTTGGACAGCGGCATTAAAACAGCCTCGTAACAAATGCCAACGGCGGCTCGGAGCTGCTGATAACCCTGTAGGAGCTGCCGAAGGCTGCGATCTTTTGACTTTGAAGATCAAAAGATCGCAGCCTTCGGCAGCTCCTACACGAGCATCAACAGTCCGAGCCGCCGTAGCGACTGCCGGATCGACTCAGCGATCGGGCAGGGTGATGTTGAGTTCCAGAATCGAGCAACTGCCCTGGCTTTCCAGTGCAACATGTACGTCGTCGTTGCCGATGTTGACGTACTTGCGGATCACGTCGACCAGTTCCTTCTGCAAGGCTGGCAGGTAATCCGGCGTGCTGCGCTGGCCGCGCTCATGCGCCACGATGATCTGTAGACGCTCTTTCGCTACCGAGGCGGTACTTGGCTTTTTGTTGGCACGAAAGAAGTCAAAAAGGTTCATTACCTACCTCCAAACAGGCGCTCGAAGAATCCCTTCTTCTCGACATCGAGGAATCGGTGGGCTTTTTCTTTGCCCAGCAGGCGGTCGACGGTATCGCTGTAAGCCTGACCGGCATCGCTCTGGTCGTCGAGGATGACCGGCACGCCCTGGTTGGAAGCCTTGAGCACCGCCTGGGATTCCGGGATGACGCCGAGCAGGGTCACCGAGAGGATTTCCTTGACGTCTTCAACGCCGAGCATCTCGCCCTTTTCAACACGCTCCGGGTGGTAGCGGGTGATCAGCAGGTGTTCCTTGATCGGGTCTTCGCCACGTTCGGCGCGGCGCGATTTGCTCGCCAGCAGGCCGAGCATGCGGTCCGAGTCACGTACCGAGGACACTTCCGGGTTGGTCACGACGATCGCTTCATCGGCGAAGTACATGGCCAAGTGCGCACCTTTCTCGATGCCCGCCGGGGAGTCGCAGACGACGAACTCGAATTGTTCCTTGAGCTCCATCAGGACTTTTTCCACGCCTTCGACGGTCAGCGCGTCTTTGTCGCGGGTCTGGCTGGCCGCCAGTACGTAGAGGTTTTCCAGGCGCTTGTCTTTGATCAGTGCCTGTTGCAGGTTGGCTTCGCCGTTTACCACGTTGACGAAGTCATACACCACGCGGCGCTCGCAACCCATGATCAGGTCAAGGTTACGCAAGCCCACGTCGAAGTCGACGATTACTGTTTTGTGGCCGCGCAGAGCGAGACCGGTACCGATAGCGGCGCTGGTGGTGGTCTTACCCACACCACCCTTGCCGGATGTAACCACGAGAATCTTGGCCAAGGTGTTTCACCCCTAAGGAAGAAGGACTGTTCAGCCCCTGAAAAACATCTCTTGAAAACTACTGCAGTCGGACAGCCTTGGCTGGAATTTGGCTTTAGGCCTTTTTCCTACTTCGTTTGAGCCGTTTTCGCTACGTTTTAGAGATGCTTGGAAAATGCGGCAGTATCCGTTAAAGCCGAATGATGTTCAACACGTCGCCTGACAGGCTGACCTGGACGCCCGAGCCCCACATCGGATCGCGACGCAAATCCTCGGAGACCTTGTAATGACCGGCGATGGAGATCAGTTCAGCGCTCAATTGCTGACAGAAAATCCGTGCCTTGGTGTCACCTTTGACGCCGGCCAGCGCACGGCCGCGCATCGGGCCGTATACATGGATGTTGCCATCGGCAAGAAGTTCCGCCCCCGGACTGACCGATGAGACCACGACCAGATCGCCACCCTGGGCATATATCTGCTGGCCACCACGTACTGGCGTGGTGATTACGCGGGTCGGTTTGACGCTCGGCTCAGGCGGCTTTTCCGGCTTCTTTTTGACTTCGACTTCCGGCGTCTCCAGCGGACGCTCGCGGGCACCCGAGGGCGGTAGCACAGGGATGTCGATGGCGATGGCAGCGGCGATGTCTTCGATGCGGCTGGCGCGAATGGCCAGGGTACGCAGGCCGTGCTGACGGCAGACGCGCATCAGCCCCGGCAGGTCAACCGCGCCCTGGTTCGGCGGCAGTTTGTCCAGCGCCAGGACCAGCGGTGCATTGCTGAAAAAATTCGGCGCCTGGGCGACTTTGGCGGCCAATTGCCGATCGAGGCTTTCGAGGTCGTTACGGGCCAGTTCCAGCACAGTGATGGCCAGCATGCTGCCCTTGAGCTGGAATACAGGATCTTGGTCTAACGGGTCGGTTTGGCTCATGTCGGCATACAACGGCTTGTCACTAAAAGTGCCGAGACTTATAACGAGAACGCCCGCGAGCCGCAAGCCGGGTCGAACGATGTAGAATGCGCGGCCACTGTATTTACGGAAGCTTTAATGGATCGCCCGCGTTTTCGAAAAGCATATCTTGCTCCGCGCTTCTGGCCGCTCTGGTGCGGCCTGGGGCTTTTGTGGCTGATCGTGCAGTTGCCGTATCCGGCGCTGCTGACCATCGGTCGAGTTTTGGGCGCGCTGATGTATCGCGTCGCCAGCGACCGGCGAACCATCGCCCGGCGCAATCTGGAATTGTGCTTCCCGGAAAAATCCGCCGCCGAGCGCAAACGCCTGCTCAAGGAAAACTTCGCCTCCACCGGCATCGCCTTTTTTGAAATGGCGATGAGCTGGTGGTGGTCGCGCGAGCGTCTGGCGAAACTGGCCCACGTCGAAGGCCTTGAACATCTGCAGAAGGCCCAGCGCGAAGGCAAAGGCGTGATCCTCATGGCCGCGCATTTCACCACGCTGGAAATCGGCGCGGCGCTGCTCGGCCAGCAGCACACCATCGACGGCATGTACCGCGAACACAAAAATCCCTTGTTCGACTTCGTCCAGCGCCGTGGCCGCGAGCGGCACAATCTCGATTCGCTGGCGGTGGAGCGCGATGACGTACGCGGCATGCTCAAACTGCTGCGCTCGGGCCGGGCGATCTGGTATGCGCCGGATCAGGATTACGGCGCCAAGCAGAGCATCTTCGTGCCGCTGTTCGGCATTCAGGCCGCCACCGTCACTGCGACGACCAAGTTTGCACGGCTGGGCAAAGCGCTGGTGGTGCCGTTCACGCAGGAACGTCTGGCCGACGGCAGTGGTTATCGCCTGGTGATCCATCCGCCGCTGGAAGACTTCCCTGGCGAGAGCGAAGAGGCCGATTGCATCCGCATCAATCAGTGGGTCGAGAGCGCTTTGCGTGCCTGCCCCGAGCAATATCTATGGGCGCATCGGCGCTTCAAGAGTCGCCCGCCGGGTGAGCCGAAGCTTTATCCCAAGCGCCGTTGATTCACCCGTCCTGACAAGCATCCTGGAGTGTTGCGATGAGTCCTGTTGAACCGGTTACAGGTTTGATACTTTCCGGCGGCGGGGCTCGGGCGGCATATCAGGTCGGGGTGCTGGCGGCGATTGCCGAGTTGCTGCCGGTCGGCGCGGACAATCCGTTTCCGGTGATCGTCGGCACCTCGGCCGGGGCGATCAATGCGGTCAGCCTGGCCAGTGGCGCCACGGACTTTCGCGCCGCCATCGAACGCCTGACCCTGTTCTGGCAGGGCTTTCGCAGCCACCGGGTGTTGCGCAGCGACTGGCCTGGAGTCATCCATCAAGCCAGCCGTTTTGTCAGCCACAGTCTGCTCGGCCTCGGTCGGCAGATGCCGGTGGCACTGCTCAACAGTTCGCCGCTGCGCGAACTGCTCGAGGAAAAACTGCACTTGCCCGGCATCGCCGAATCCATCGCGCGCAAGCAGTTGCATGCGGTGGCGGTGACCGCGTTCGGCTACGAATCGGGGCAAGCGGTGACGTTCTATCAGGGCGGCGGCACCATCGACGCCTGGCTGCGGCATCGACGCATTGGTGTGCCGACGCAGCTGTCGGTTGATCACCTGTTGGCCAGTTCAGCGATTCCGCTGTTGTTCGCGCCGGTGAAAATCGGCGAGGAGTATTTCGGTGACGGCGCGGTGCGCCAGTCGGCGCCGATCAGCCCGGCGCTGCATCTGGGTGCCAGTCGCGTGCTGGTGGTGGGCGTCAGCGGCAACCCGCGCGGCGTTGATCCGCAGCAGCCGCTGGAGCGCGCCTACAGCGGCCAGCAACCGACGCTGGCACAGATCGGCGGGCACATGCTCAACAGCACGTTTATCGACAGCCTGGAGAGCGATATCGAGTTGCTGCAGCGTCTGAATCAGTTCAGTCATTTGCTCCCGGCCGGCACGCCAACCCGCGCGCTGGGTGTGGCGCCGGTGGAAGTGCTGGTGATTGCGCCGAGTCAGCCGATCGACGAAATCGCCGCGCGGCATCGCCAGGAGCTGCCAGCGGCGTTGCGCCTGTTTCTGCGCGGGCCGGGGGCGACGAAGACGAGCGGGGCGGGGGTGCTCAGTTACCTGCTGTTCGAGGCCGGGTATTGCAGCGAGTTGATCGAGTTGGGGCGGCGGGATGCGTTGGCCAAGCGCGAGGAGCTGTGCCGGTTTTTGCGGATATCTGAAGCGGTGGCTCCGGCCTGAAATCTGCGGTGAGGCCTTCGCGAGCAGGCTCGCTCCCACATTTGAACTCGGTCTGAATGTGGGAGCGAGCCTGCTCGCGAAGCTTTCAGGGTCAGAAGTGGAACTTGACCAGGAAGCTCGTGGTGCTCTGATCGGTCTTGAAGTACTGGCTGTCCTTGATCCCGTACTTGTCCGACCAGTAGTCGTACTCCACACCGACATACAACTGCTTCTCGCCGAAATTCAGCGCCTTGCCCAGGTCGTATTTGACCTGCGGGTTGAAGTGCAGGTTGGCGTGGTAATCGCCTTTGGAGTTGGAATCGTTGTCGACTACCCAGTCCATGAAGCCGTCGATGAGAATGTTCGATTTACCCACCGGAATGGTGTAGGACCACACCGGGGTGATCTGCCAGACATTGTCACCGGCGCGTGCGCCCTGGGTGTGACGCTGATAGAAGTTCAGCTGGAAGTAGTCGAAGCCCGGGATCGCCAGGTCGAAGCCCGGACCGATCAGGTACGACTCGGTATCGCCTTCACCGAACTCGTAGGTCATGGCCAGCAACACGTCAGTCACCGGGCCGAAGGCCAGTTTCTGATCGAAGATCTTGCCGAACGACAGGCGCGGGCTGAGCTCGCCGTAGTAGGTGTTGGAGCCGACGCCGCCATCATCCTTGCCGTTGTAGAAGATCTTGTCGATGAACAGGAAGTTGTCCCCATACTTCCAGGCATCGGCGTGCTCGAAGGTCACGGTCTGCTGAATGCGCGGGTTGACCTGGAAGTCCTTGCCATACAGGTAGGTCAGGCTGTTGTTCTGCCACTGCAGCAGGCCTTCGGCCATCGCCTGGCCGCCGGCGAACATCGATCCGGCCAGCATCAGGCTGGTGCACATACGTTTCATTCGGTTGCTCCCAAAGTAGGTGTTCCACTTTATTTTTTTAAGTTCGGCGCTCTGATGTGGCGCCTTTTTTCGTACCGCAAATTTCATCCGATCGGTCAGCTTTGAATGCTGGTAGCAAAAGCTGCGCCAAGGCTTTCGAAAAACCAAAAAACGCCCGTTCGGCTGCTGAAAAACAGTCGACGAGCGTGTTTTCGGGATGCCTCAGGACTGACCGCAGCCGGGATAAGTTGGCTTTTCGGTCAGAAATTGAATTCGGGCTTTTTTTTAGAGCGAATTCGGAAGGCCGCGGAGAATACTGGCTCCTCGGTCGGCGCTCAAGTGCCCCGCAACAGAGCACCGACGACAGGCATGGCGCACGGTTGCGGGCCATCTCAGAAGTGCACCTTCAGCAGCAGGCTGGCAGTGTTCTGGTTGGTATCGAACGAGTGGCTGTTTTCGATGCCGTATTTGTTCTTCCAATAGCTGTACTCGGTGCCGACGTACACCTGCTTCTGGCTCCAGCCCATGGCTTTGCCGAGGTCGTATTTGATCTGCGGATTGATGTGCAGGTTGGCGTGGTAGGTGCCGCGTGAGTTTTCGTCGTTGTCGACGACCCAGTCGAGGTAACCGTCGATCAGCACATCGGAATTGCCCAGCGGGAAGCTGTAGGACCACGCGGGGGTGATCTGCCAGACACCATCGCCGGGCCGCGGGCCTTCGGTCTGGCGACGGAAAATGTTCAGGGTGACGTAATTGAAACCGGGCACTTTCAGATCGAAGCCGGGACCGATCAGGTAGGCCTCGCTTTCGCCTTCGCCATACTCGTAGGTCATCGCCAGCAGCACATCCTTGATCGGACCGAACTCGATCTTGCGGTCGAGGATCTTGCCGAAGGACAGGCGCGGGGTGAACTCGCCGTAGAAGGTGTGCGGACCTTTGTTCGGGTCCTCCTTGCCGTTGTAGAAGATCTTGTCGACGAACAGAAAGTTGTCACCGTACTTCCACTTGTCGGCGTGCTCGAAGGTGACCGTCTGCTGATACGACGGGTTGATCGCGAAGTTCTTGCCGTACAGATAGCTGAGGCTGTTGCTCTGCCACAGCAGCAGATCGCCGGCCATGGCCTGACTCGCGGCCAGCAGGCCGCCACTCAACAGAACGTTGCTTTGCGTGCGGATCATCTGTTGCTCCCTCTTGTTTTTATTGTTTGAGGCACAAGCAGTTGCGTAGTCCCCGGGGGCGAGCCTGCTCGCGAAGCGGTTGTGTCAGTCGCCATCAATGTTGAATGACACAGCGCTTTCGCGAGCAGGCTCGCTCCCACAGGTGGTGTGGTGGTTTCAATCAGTGCGCATGGCAATCATTGATCGCCGCACGCTCCTTGCCGCCGAGGATGTTGAACAGCAGGTTCAGCGTCAGCGCGCTGAGGGTGGCCATGGCGATGCCGCTGTGGGTGATCGGGCTCATCCACAGCGGCAGGTGGGCGAAGAATTCCGGACGCACCACCGGGATCAGGCCCATGCCGATGCTCACCGCGACCAGCAGCTGATTGCGGCGGTCACCGATGTCGGCCTCCTGGAGGATTTTGATGCCAGTGGCAGCGACCATTCCGAACATCGCAATCGCCGCACCGCCGAGCACCGCCGGTGGGATCGATGCCACCAGAAACGCCGCTTTCGGCAGCAGGCTCAATACGATCAGCAGACCGCCGGCAACGATGGTCACCGAACGGCAGCGCACGCCGGTCATCTGCACCAGGCCGATGTTCTGGGCGAACGAGGAGTGGGTGAAGGTGTTGAAGAAACCGGCGAAGAACGACGCGCCGGCATCACACAACAAGCCACGACGGAGCATGCGCGGGCAGACTTCCTGGCCGGTGATCTTGCCCAGCGCGAGGAACATCCCGGTGGACTCGACGAAGATGATCACCACCACCAGGCACATCGACAGAATCGGTGCCAGCTCAAACTTGGGCATGCCGAAATGCAGCGGGGTGACGAACTGAATCCATGGTGCGCTGGACATGCCGCTGAGGTCGACCATGCCGATCACGCCGCACAATACATAGCCCAGGCACATGCCGATCAGCACGGAAATGTTCACCCAGAATCCGCGCATGAAGCGGTGAACCAACAGGATGGTGGCCAGCACCAGCGCAGCGATGGCCAGATAAATCGGCGAACCGAATTGCGCGGCGTCGACCCCGCCACCGGCCCAGTTCACGGCCACGGGGAACAACGATAAACCGATCGAGGTGATGACCGTGCCGGTCACCAGCGGCGGGAAGAAACGCACGACCTTGGACATGAACGGTGCGATCAGCATGCCGAAGAAACCGGCAGCGATGGTTGCACCGAAGATGCCTTGCAGACCGATGCCGGGCATGCCGGCCATGGCCACCATGCTGCCGACCGCAGCGAAACTGGCCCCCATCATCACCGGCATACGGATGCCCATCGGGCCGATGCCGAGCGACTGCACGATGGTGGCGATGCCGGCGACGAGCAGGTCGGCGTTAATCAGGAAGGCGATTTCTTCACGACTCAGGCCAGCGGCCTGTCCGATGATCAGCGGCACCGCGATGGCACCGCCGTACATCAGCAGAACATGTTGCAGACCGACCAGGATCAGTTGCAAAAGGGGCAAACGCTGAATGGCGGGTGCGTCGGGGATGCGCGCTTTGGACAGCTCGGACATGCAACACCTCGGATCTTTTTTATTCTTGTGATTAACAGCTGCCGGGTTGCTTGCAGCTGTTTCTTTGCATCAGGGGAAACCGCGTTGCGGCGGCCATTCGCGAGCAGGCTCGCTCCCACAGGGGCTCAAGGTGTCCTTGTGGGAGCGAGCCTGCTCGCGAAGCTTTTTCGCTTAGTTGGTCTGCGCTCCCTGGGCAATCCAGGCACCGATCAGGTCACGTTCCTGCTGGGTCATCTGGGTGATGTTGCCCAGCGGCATGATCTGCGTGGTGATGGCTTGCGCCTGAATGCGTGCGGCGTTCTGGCGGATCTGCTCGGGGGTGTCGAACATCACACCGGCCGGGGCTGCGCTGAACAACGGGCTGGTCGGCTTGGACGAGTGGCACACCGTGCAACGCTCTTGAATCACGTTGTGCACTTTGTCGAAACCGGGGCCGGCATTCGAGGCTTGCGCGGGTGCCGCCGCAGGGGCGGCGGGTGCCGCAGGTTGCGCCGCTTCGGCCGGTTTCGCGCCACCGCCCAGTGCCGTCTCCGGCAGCGGTTGGTACTCGATTTTCGCCGGTGCCTTGGCCACTTCAGGTGCAGTCGACATCGGCGTCGGGCCGGTGACGTAGGCCAGGCAGATCATGCCCACCGCTGCCACCGGCAGGGTCCAGGCAAACTTGTGGCTGTCGTGACGGGTGTTGAAGTAGTGACGCACCAATACCGCCAACACCGCGATCCCGGCGAGGATCAACCAGTTGTACTGGCTGCCGTAAGTGCTCGGGAAGTGGTTGCTGATCATGATGAACAGCACTGGCAGGGTGAAGTAGTTGTTGTGACGCGAACGCAGCAAGCCTTTGGCCGGCAGGGCCGGATCCGGCGTACGGTTCTCGGCAATCGCAGCAACCAGTGCCCGTTGCGCCGGCATGATGATGCGGAACACGTTGCCGACCATGATGGTGCCGATGATCGCGCCGACGTGCAGGTACGCACCACGACCGCTGAACACTTTGCTGAAGCCATAGGCGGCGGCAATGATCAGCACGAACAGGATGAAACCGAGCAGGGCAGGTTTCTTGCCCAGGGCCGAATCGCAGAGGAAGTCGTAGACGAACCAGCCGACGATCAGCGAGCCGATACCGATGGCCACGCCTTCAGGACCGCTGAGGCCGCTGCCGGGTGCCACGAGGTAGAGCACCGGATTGGAGTAGAACACCACGCACAGCAGCGCGATCCCCGACATCCAGGTGAAGTAGGCTTCCCACTTGAACCAGTGCAGGTTGTCCGGCATGGACGGTGGGGCCAGTTTGTATTTTTCCAGGTGGTAGATGCCGCCGCCGTGGATCGCCCACAGATCACCGGCCAGACCGGTTTTCGGGTTGACGCGGTTGAGGTTGTTCTCCAGCCAGACGAAGTAGAACGACGCGCCGATCCAGGCCACGCCAGTGATCATGTGAACCCAGCGCACGCTCAGGTTCAGCCATTCCAACAGATGTGCTTCCACAGTCTTTACCTCTCGCCTGTCACTCTTGTTGTCGAGTGATCAGACCTTCTCTTATTGGTGGGGGGCGAGGATCAACCGCTCATCCTCTTTGAAAAAATGCTCATCGCAGTTATTGCCTGTGCCACTGCGATCAACCACCAGGAAGTCATCCCGCTTTTCGATCGTCAGCACCGGGTGGTGCCAGACGCCGCGATGGTAATTGATGCCCTGCCTGCCGTTGGTGACGAAGGCGCGGACCAAGCCTGATACAGGTGCATCGCCAACTGGCGCGACCACGATCAGAAAGGGGTTGCCGAGCAGCGGAATGAAAGCCTGGCTGCCCAGCGGATGGCGTTCCAGCATGCAAACGGTCAGCGGCATGTCCTGCGCGTCGGCGCGGAAAATGCTGATGATTGCGTTGTCCTCAGGCGTCGCGGTTTCGACCGTCGCCAGTTTGTGGAAGCGCATGGTCGAACCGTTGTTGATCATGAAGTGATCGCTGCCGTCGGTTTCGATCACGTCACCGAAAGGGGCGAAGGCTTCTTTGGTCAGCGGTTCAATCGTCAATGTGCGCATGCTGTTCTTCTTTTCCGAATTCTGTTTTGTTGGTTCTGACGCTTTCGCGAGCAGGCTCGCTCCCACCTTTGGAATGCTATCCCCTGTGGGAGCGAGCCTGCTCGCGAACGGGTTCAACCTTATTTAGCGACCTTGCCGAGTACACGCAGGCGGCTCACGCCACCATCCGGGAACACGTTCAGGCGGATGTGGGTGATCGGGCCGAGTGCCTTGATCTGCTCGACGAAGGTGTGTTCGGCGTGCATTTCCAGCTTCTGGCTTGGCAGCAGTTCGCGCCAGAACAGTGACTGGGTTTCGATCTGGCTGTCGGTGCCGCCTTTCACGAACGCGCCCTGGATCGAGCAGGTGTCCGGGTAGTTGCCTTTGAAGTGCAGGGTGTCGACGACGATTTTTTCGATCTCGCCCGGATGACCCAGGGCGACGATTACCCAGTCATTGCCCGGCGTGCGACGACGTGCAGTTTCCCAGCCGTCGCCCATGTTGATGCCGCGGCCCGGGTTGAGGATGTTGCTCATGCGGCCGAAGTGTTCGTCGGAGCAGGCGAGGGCGCGGCCACCGTTAAGGGCTGCTGCCAAGTCCACTTGCTCGTTGTCGCCCACAGCGGACCAGTCGCGGAACGGAATGCCGTACACACGCAGACGGGCAACACCGCCGTCCGGGTAGATGTTGAAGCGCAGGTGGCTGAACGCTTTGTCGTTGCTGATTTCGTGGTAGTGGTGGCTGTTGCCCTGCAGCTCGACGGCCGACAGCACTTCGGTCCACTGGGTGTTTTCATCCGGCTCGCCCGAGGCCAGGAAGCACGCTTCCAGCGAGGCCGATGGCGGATAGTTGCCGGTGAAGAATGAAGTGTCGATGTCCACGCCTTTGATCGAGCCCGGTACGCCCAGACGGATCACCGCGCTGTCGTAACCTTCGAAGCGCTTGCGGCGCGACTCCCAGCCGTCCATCCACTTGCCGTTGTCATCGAACACGCCCTCCTTCCATACGGCCGGGGTCGGTTGGAACAGACGATTGGCGTCTGCGAACCAGTCATCGGTGACCGAAATGATCTTGGTGCCCAGACGGGCGTCGGCCAGGTTGACGTATTTTTCGAAAGGTACGGCGTAAGCTTTCATTCTTCTTGTCTGCCTTTGAATTAGTGGCTGGGGATGCTCGCAGGGCCCTGGGCGTTTGCGCGTTCATTCACGCTCGGGCCAGGCTTGCTAAAGAGTCAGTAAACGGAACAGGGCTATCTTGTTGATCTCCGCCAGCGCGCATTTGAACTCGGCTTCCACCGAATTGTTGATGCGCGTTTCGAACGCCGCGAGGATCTGATGCCGGTTGCTGCCTTTTACCGCCATGATGAAGGGAAACTTGAACTTGGCTTTGTAGGCGTCGTTCAGCTCGGTGAAGCGCTGGAACTCTTCGGCCGTGCATTGGTGAATACCGGCGCCAGCCTGTTCATTGGTGCTGGCTTCGGTCAGTTGGCCCTGGACGGCGGCTTTGCCGGCCAGGTCCGGGTGAGCGTTGATCAGGGCCAGCTGGCTGGCATGATCGGCGCTCAACAGGATATCGCTCATGCGCTGGTGCAGGGTTTCGATTTCGTCGATCGAAGCGTCCGCACCGACGTCGTAGGCCTTTTCGGCCACCCATGGCGAATGTTCGTAGATGTCGGCGAAGGCTTTGACGAAAGCGTCGCGGCTCAGGGTCGACGGTTGCAGGGTTTGAAAGCGGCTCATTTTGCAGTCCCTTGGTACGGGTGGGTTTCTTGCCAGTGACGCGCGATGTCGACGCGACGGCTGAACCACACCTGTTCATGACTTTTGGCGTATTCGATAAAGCGCTTGAGCGAAGCGAGGCGACCAGGACGGCCGATCAGGCGGCAGTGCAGACCGATCGAAAGCATTTTCGGCGCCTCGGCACCTTCGGCGTAAAGCACGTCGAACGCGTCTTTGAGGTATTCGAAGAAATCGTCACCCTTGTTGAAACCCTGCACTTGGGTGAAGCGCATGTCGTTGGTGTCGAGGGTGTAGGGGATCACCAGATGCGGCTTGCCGGTCGGGTTGTTCGGCTCCCAGTAGGGCAGGTCGTCGTCGTAGGTGTCGCAGTCGTAGAGGAAACCGCCTTCTTCCATGACCAGGCGACGGGTGTTCGGCCCGGTACGGCCGGTGTACCAGCCCAGCGGACGTTCGCCGGTCAGTTCGGTGAGGATGCGGATCGCTTCGAGCATGTGCTCGCGTTCCTGAGCTTCGTCCATGTACTGGTAGTCGATCCAGCGGTAGCCATGGCTGCAGATTTCATGGCCGGCCTCGACCATCGCACGGATCACGTCCGGGTGACGCTGGGCGGCCATGGCCACGGCGAAGATGGTCAATGGAATGTCGAATTCCTTGAACAGCTTCAGAATCCGCCAGACGCCGGCACGGCTGCCATACTCGTAAAGCGATTCCATGCTCATGTTGCGCGCGCCTTGCAGCGGCTGAGCAGCGACCATTTCGGAGAGGAAGGCTTCGGATTCCTTGTCGCCGTGCAGGATGTTGCGCTCGCCGCCTTCTTCGTAATTGAGCACGAAGGACAGGGCGATCCGGGCATTACCCGGCCAGTGTGGGTGAGGAGGGTTACTGCCGTAACCGATCAGGTCGCGTGGGTAGTCAGCGCTCACTGCAGTCTTCCTTCTTGTACGTTGACAGATTGGTGTGGCGGCCTGGCAGGCTGGCGTCACAGCGATGGGCTGATTGTATACAACTTTATTTACATTTTGTAAGCCTGAATTTTCGCATTTTTCACCGGCTTTCATCTTTTGCTGCTAACGGTTCAAGCCTGCAAGAAACCTGCCTGACCAGTCAGCTAATGAATAGAAGGTTCAATGATCAGGCGCTTTGCTGGTTGATCGGCGATAAACGCCCGGATGGCGGGGGTGAGGCGAAAAATGTCGTTTTTATTGTGTACAATTTTTTTAAAAAGTGTCTTAATTAGTCGCTCGCCGCAGCGTTTCGTGCTCCGAAACGGTGCGGTCTCCTTTTCAACTGACTTCGGGAGGCGCGAAGTCTGACCGCTTGTTGCGGCCAGGCGCGCAGAATCAATGGGACGTTTGACAACACACGTTTTGGACGCTGCACACGGTTGCCCGGGCAGCTCGATCAAGGTCGAGCTGTACCGCGTTGAAGGCTCGCAGCTGGAATTGGTCGCCAGTGCGACAACCAACAGCGATGGCCGGGTCGATGCGCCGTTGCTGCAGGGCGATGATTACCGCAGCGGGGTTTATCAGGTGCAGTTCCATGCCGGCGATTACTACCGCGCCCGTGGCGTGCAACTGCCCGAGCCGGCCTTCCTGGACGTGGTGGTGCTGCGCTTCGGCATCAGCGCCGAGCAGGAGCACTATCACGTGCCCCTGCTGATTTCGCCTTACAGCTATTCCACCTATCGGGGCAGCTGACCCCCAAGCAGCTGCCCCCACCGGGAAGCGACTGCGCATATAGCTTCTTTGGTCTTTCGCCCGCTCACACTGCGGGCTTTTTTTATGCGTTTTTTTACCTACCGATCAATTGTGAACGCAGAGTCTGCGATCACGACGCTCGGGGGTGACCTTTAGCGCTCGCGAACGATGAACACCGAGTCGGGAACGCCGTCGACCTTCAGCACACCGCCGAGCAGCCAGGTCAGTTTTTTTTGTGCCGCGGCTTCGGTCAGGGCCTCAAAGGCTTCGGGGCCAACTCTGGCGGGAAGACCGGGCTGCGTCAATTCATCGGCCGGCGTAGGGGAAAGGTCTGAATGATCGACGGCGCCCTTCAGCAAGAACACCCGGTCATTTTGAGCACCCTTGAATACCAGCGTCGGCGCGCCGCGTTCGTGCGGCACTGGATAGATGTCATACCCGCTGCGCCTCAGCAGCGCGCTGAGCAGGCGCTGCAGGTTCAGCTCTGTCGGGTCGGTCGTGTAGTGATGCCATTCAACCGGCGATCCCTGCGGATCGAACGTCAGCCGCAGCAACTCGGCGTCAGTCTGCGAGGGCAATCGAATCAGTCGTTTTCCAGCGCGCTCGGTATAAGGTGCCACCGCCAGCATGCTCACCGGGTCGGCGAACTCTGTGGCGTTGGCAAACGCAGGGTACTTCCATTGATTCAGAATGGTGTGAATGTTGACCAGCCCGGTACCAGTGATGGTTGAAGAATTGTCAGCAGTTTCGTACATCCTTATTGCCACCGCTCGCGCGGTGAGGTCGGACAAGCCGGGAAACATTTGCCTGACGGTTGCCCATAAGGGCTGTTGGAAAAGAAGGTCACCGGGATGAACTTCTCCCGGGTTGACGCCAAATCGATACGCCGCCACCGGTTGCAGGTGGGGCGCGGTTTGCAGCATGTTTTCGAAGGAGTTGAAGTCGGTTGGCATGAACTCGGGGTTAAGAACGAAAAAGATCTGCGGTGCCTTATTGGAGCCTACTGGCACAATGGGATAGTGCAGATGGCCCATTTGCACCGATGCCACTGGTGGGGTGTTCAACAGACCCCAGCGAATCCATGCAAGCTTAGCCTCTTCGTCCTGTGTGCCAGACGACGCTTGGGTTGGCTCTTCAACTCTTGCCCGCTTGCTTGGGCCGGCTATTGCTTCGGTGGGCTCAGCGCTGGCGGGATGGCCGGCATTCGCGGTCTCGGTCGATGCAGTGTGCAAGGTTTTCCGTCGCCAGAAGACCGTTCCGTAAATCTGTTCAAAAAATATCTCCGGCGCCTCACTCGTTGATGCAAATGCTTGCTGATATTCGCCGTTTTGGTTTTTGCGAACCATGACCGTGCCGTCAACCGTAGTGACGAAAGTCTGCTTGAGCTTGTTGTACCGCACTCCATTGGTGTCCATCTCAGCCGCAGTCAGTCTTTTTGCATCTTCGATGGAAATGTACGTCGGGGTTTGCGCCGCAGCGGATGTCTCACCCTGTTCGGGCGATGTTTGCCAGCCCGGACGCTGAATGCGCCAACTCGCCTGGCCGTCGATCTTCGCCAGCAGGGGGCCGGGAACGCCTGGCGCAAAAGTCAACGGCACGTAATATCGGCCTTGCTGATTCCGCTCGACAACAAAAAGGCCCTCGTCTGCGATTTGCGCATAAATGCGTTGATCAGGCCCGGTAAACAAGCCCGTGTTTTCCCCAAAAGGAGTCAACTCGTCGCGGCGACTCTGGGGCCAGGCGATCGCCCGGTTAGCGGCGTCAGGGGACGTGACAGCTCTGTCAGGCATCGGGGTCACAACCACAGCCGCCTGGCGAGTCTCCGGACCTTGTGTGGTTTGCGTGACTTGCGCAACCGTGGAGCCGGGGCGAGACAAAAAAGCATCAACCGTTGCCGTTATGGCGCGGCTGGAGGTTGTCTCTACGGTTCGTGTGGTTGTGGTTGTGGATGTCGTTGTCGTTGTGGTTGCAGATATATCGGTTATTGGGGGTGTTGCGAATTTCTTGGGCGGTTTGGCCATTGGAAAAACTCGTGTAAATGAAGGCGTGAAGCGCCAGGAGGCGCCCCAATGCCAAGTGAGCACAGGCGTTCACAGGCGGAGAGACCCGGCTGCGAAAACCTCGGAGTAATCGATGACGTCGGCCTGATGCCGATTCAGGCCGCAGTCATCGACGGTTGTGGTTTGAAGAGATCGGGGCGCAAATGGACGCACTGGTGCAGAACCCACAGTTCTGATGACTCGATGCGCGACCTGTCCTTGCTCAGCACCCACCCGTACGCAGGGAATTTGTAATTCACTGCCTGCCCGTCGGCGGCCGCGACGATATGTCGGCCGCGCAGCTCCTCGTTTGCCAGGGCGAGCAGTGCTTCGGGCAATACTCTGGATGCGTCGGGCTCGGTAAAAAAACGGCCGTCAAGTCCATCCAGGTAGACCCGGTCGAAAGACAGGTCGACGGTATGCACAACCCCGTACTCGGTAATCACCTGAATCTGGTCGATCAGGTCTTCACTTCCATAAACGGGCAAGTGGATAACGCAGGTACCGATACGCAACTGGTTATTTTCCAGGGTGATATCGACCTTGCCGAGTTTCGTCGCGTCCAGCTCCCAGGTGGATGAACGAGGCAGTCGGATTTCAGCCGTGGCCAGAGCGCCGGGTGTCGAGAGCCTGATTATCATGTCGGCCGCCAGATGCATGAGATAGGTCGCGCCGTGGCCCTCGAAACATTCCATCGCAGTCTGGCCAGAGTAGGAGAACAGCTGCGCACATTCGGAGTGCGCGCTCATGTTGTGAGCTTCGTTTTCCGGCAGGTCGTAGAAGTAGTCGCCTTTGCGCATCGTCAATGGCAGCGGAGCTTCCTGAACCCATTTTGTGAAAGCATGGTGTTGGTAGGTCTGGCCCTCTGGTATCACATGGCTCTGCGACGAAAGAGTCGCATTGGCAGCGACCCCGTCGCTGAAGACAAGCAGATATCGCTGATTCGGGGTGCAAGCCATGGTGCGCAGGATTTTTTCCATGTTCATGGGGTCGCTACCGCCCCTGGCGAAGGAAAAATTGGCCAGGCCCAAGGTTTTTGCACCGAAGTGATAAACCAGATTGCATCCGGCCACCAGATCGTTTTTGGCATCCGACTGGCGTGCTGAATAATGCTCTTCGACTTTCGTCAGTTCATTGCTGGCATAGTCAAGATAAAGTCTGGTCACTGCGTCATCGCGTTTCACCGAATAGAAATCGATGCTCTTCGCGGAGCGAGGAATGTAGTAACTGTGATTATTCTGATCATTGATCAGATAATGCGAGTCAAAAAGAATGGTTGCTTTTGGCGGGTTCCCATGTTTGATGACCGTTATCTCGATATCGACGGGGTCATCGCTTTCAATTTGTTCGGGAAGTATTGGCTGGAGATAGAAAGCATCACGGGTGATGAACGTCAGCAATTTGTTCTTCAGCTGATATTGGGCGAGCTCTTGTTTGTATACGCCGTCAATGGTGACGATGTTTTGCGGGGTATCGAAGAAGTCGAATTTTGAGGTAATGACCAGCGAGCCCTTGTCGATACTCCAGCTTTCGATCAAATCCTTGTTCCAGTTCAACATAATGAAAGACTGATCATTGCCATCTTCATCAATAGAGAAACGACCGCTTTGATGCTCAATGAAATACTCGTCGATACCCGCTTCTCCCGAAGCAGTTGCACCGCGGTGCAGCAGGTAAATCTGGTCGTCGCCTGCACCGGCCTTGATTGTGTCGTAACCGCGTGACTTGATGACGTTACGGTCGTCGGTGCCTGTGACAATGCTGGCGGCAGAGTCCACGGTCTCAACGTTCTCGATACTTTCGATCAAACTGTGAAAAGAGTATCTGACGCCGTCTTCAGCGCTGATATCCGGCTGCATTGTATGCAGCGTACCTGCGGGCAAGTCGACGTCGAAGCCGATGTCGGGTCTGCGCGGATTATGCAGGATGCCGCCGAGCGTCAGCGTGTCGTTACCTGCTCCACCCCTGAGCGTGGAATGCTCGGCTACGTCTGCTGGCTGGCGGAGCAGATCCGCAGCTCCCTCGAAGACGAAGCGGTCATCGCTGGTGCCTCCCGTCAGTTCCTTTCTTCCGGACCTGTAATGGAAACTGTTGGGTTTGTTTTCGACCCCACGAATCGAGTCGCGCCCGTCGCCTATAAGCCACAGAACACCCTTGTTCTGCGCCGTAATACCGAGCTCGGCGCCGGGAGTGTCAGAATTGACGCCGGCGCGGGCGTCAATCGAGTCATCGCCGCCCTTGATCACCGGGACATTGATCCATTCCCAGGCATCCTGTTTGGTCCACCAGTTACGCTTCCACACCCGTGTTGGCTTGAGCTGAACGTCAACCGTGCCGTTGACGATGGCTTCGATACTGTCCTTGAGCGCGCCATCGAGCAATTTCCTGGCGGTTTCCTTTGCCTGCCGAGTGTGCTGGATCATGGCTGTCGCCCGAGAGTAGCGATCCTGAATATCCTCGTCGAGATCCATCATGCAGAACGAAAACCAGCCCGAGCGCCAGCGCTCATCGACACTCAGCTCGATGTAGTCATCAATCTCGTCAACGATTCTCACGGCCCCGTAGATTTGTGAACCGATCGCCAGAATGGCGCCGGCTGCGAGTCCGGCAGGGCCCGCGAAGGCGAATCCGGCCATCGCCGCCGCGCCCAGAATGATCGTCATGGCTGCACTCGCAACGCTGAGACCGGCGCTCACATAGTGATCCATGGCCTCCTTGCCGGTTGCGTTTTCGGCGGCGTTCAACGATCTGACTGCGGTGAAGATGTCGAAGGGCAAGGTAAACGCGCCGCCAATCAGGCCTCCGGAGCGCCCGAGCCTGACGGCAAATCGGGTTTTGGCAAAGTCGCGGTAGGCGTTCTGGCCTGCATTGAGCATTTGAGTAGCGATACGGTTAACCGCCACATCACTTGCAATGGAGGCGCCCTCCGAAGCAATACCGACACTGTTTATCGCCACCTCGGTTTTATTGTCGGCCTTGATGGCATCAACGATCCCGCGCAGGCCCATGAAGATGCCAAATCCCTGAATACCCACACTTGAGCCGAGTGTGGTGTAACTCTTGATCGCTGCTACCCAGCGCGGGTGGTGTTTTGGCAATCGTGCGTGACGCAGGTCGAGTTTTTGCGCCGAGTTCAAAAGCTTTGCCAGTTTTGTTCGGTATGGAAATTGATCCGTGTCGCTCGGCGCGGGATCGCGAATGAGAGGCGGGGCGGTCAACGGTCGCCGGCTGGCCATTTCGAACAGCAGCGTGGACAGTAAATAACTGTCCCGCCCCGTATAGGAAGTTATATAGCGCTCTATATTCGGAGCGCTGAACTGCAAAGTATTGATGAACGAGTGGCGCGGACGCCGAAAGAACGTATTTTTACCGTTTAGCGGTTGGCCATCGAAGGTCGCCCCGAGCGCGTTCAGCGACACTCGTGTTATTGAAACTTCACCCAGTTGCAAAGGCCCGAACAGATCGTCTACAAGTTTCAGTTGAGTTGCTGCAGTGGCCGAAATGTCGATGGTCGAATCCGTGTGGGCATTGGTTGCGAAAACCATGTCAGTGATCACGGCTCGGTCGCCGCGGGGATTATTGTTCGGCTCTGGTACGGAAGTGAGGATGATTGATTTTTTAATAAGACTGGCCATTTGAACATCCTTGTTCTGGCGTGAAATCATTTAAGCAGATGCGGATCTTACGGCGAAGTTTGATGGGCTGTATATCGCAGGGTTGTTGCGGTGTATTGCGTGTCGTTGATCAACTTGTCTGAAAGTTGCTGGAGCATAAAAGCCAGCCTTTTTCGAATCCATTCGATCGGGATGGCTTGATATGGAGATCGCAGTACCGATCAGTGACTGCTCAGTAGAGAAGCCGCGCCGGCCCCGCCGAACAGACCTGCACTGATGCGGTTGAACCAGCTCTGGCCCTTGCCGCTACGCAGATAGCGGGCGGCACCGTGCGCGCCCAGACCGTAAGCCAGTTTGCAGCACAGATCGAGCGCCACCCAGGTCACGATCATGATCAGCAGTTGCGGCAAAAACGGCTGGTTGGCGCTGAGGAACTGCGGCAGAAACGCGGCGAAGAACAGGATGTCCTTCGGATTGCTTGCGCCCAATACGAAGGCGCGCCCGAACAGCGTACGGAAGCGCGGTACCGGGGCAGCTTGCGGCACTTCGGCGCCCACCGACGGCTGGCGCGATTGCTGCCAGCTCTGCCAGGCGAGATAGAACAGGTACAGCGCGCCGACGATTTTCAGTGCGCTGAACAACTGTTCAGAGGCCAGCAGTAACGCGCCAAGCCCCAGTGCCGAAGCGCTGAGCAGGCAGATCGAGGCGATCACACCGCCCAGGAAAGCGGGGTACGAGCGGCGCAAACCGTAATTAAGACTGTTGCTGATCATCAGCAACGACAGTGGCCCCGGGATCAGGATCACCACCAGTGCGGCGCCACTGAACAGCAGCCAGGTTTCCAGACTCATCGCTTTGCTCCTTTGTTGTTATCGAGATGCACAAAAGCCCCACCCGTAAGGGTGAGGCTGGTTTGAAACCTGAACCGCGCAGCGCTTACAGGAAGATGAACTTGGCGATGAAAATCGCGCAGAGCACCCACAGGCTGACGGAGATTTCCTTGTACTTGCCGGTGCCGGCCTTCAACGCCACGTAGGTGATGAAGCCCAGCGCGATGCCGTCGGCAACCGAA
Source organism: Pseudomonas mercuritolerans (assembly GCF_025706525.1). NCBI lineage: Bacteria > Pseudomonadati > Pseudomonadota > Gammaproteobacteria > Pseudomonadales > Pseudomonadaceae > Pseudomonas > Pseudomonas mercuritolerans. The sequence goes on along the minus strand of NZ_JAMSHA010000001.1, from coordinate 782,969 downwards.
AAGGTCAGCGGCATCATGATCGCCGTGACGATTGCCGGAATGGCGTCGGTCGCTTCGTCCCATTCGATGTGGGCCATGCCACCCATCATCAGCATTGCCACATAAATCAGTGCACCTGCGGTGGCGTAGGCGGGAATCATGCCAGCCAGCGGGGCGAAAAACATTGCCGCTATAAATAGCACACCCACGGTAACGGCGGTAAGACCAGTCCGACCACCAGCGGCCACGCCAGCGGCGCTTTCCACGTAACTCGTCACCGGAGGCACGCCGACCACGGCGCCGAATACGCTGGATGCGCTGTCGGCCTTCATGGCTCGGGAAAGGTTCTCGATGCGACCGTCCGCGGCGACGAGATTGGCGCGCTGGGCCACGCCCATCAACGTACCCGCCGTGTCGAACATATGCACGAAAAGGAAGGCCAGCACGACGCTGATCATGCTGACGTTGAACACGCCAGCGACGTTCATCGCCATCCAGGTCGGCGCCAGGCTCGGTGGGGCAGACATGATGCCCTCATAGTGCACCAGGCCCAGACCCCAACCGGCGAGAGTGACGGTGATGATGCTGATCAGGATTGCACCGAAGACGCGGTGGTAACTGAGGATCGCGATCATCAAAAAGCAGATCGCGGCGAGCAGCGGGCCAGGTTCACGCAGCGAGCCGAGTTTGATCAGCGTCGCCGGGCTGTCGACGACGATACCGGCAGTCTTCAGCCCGATCAGGCCCAGGAACAGACCGACACCGGCGCCCATCGCAAAACGCAGGCTGACCGGAATGCTGTTGAGCAGCCACTCGCGAATCCGTGAAAAGGTCAGGAACATGAACAGCACGCCCGAAACGAACACTGCGCCGAGCGCGGTTTCCCAGTTGTAGCCCATGGTGCCGACCACGGTGTAGGTGAAGAACGCATTGAGGCCCATGCCGGGTGCGAGGCCGACCGGCCAGTTGGCGTAGAGCCCCATCAACAGGCAGCCCAATGCGGCAGCGATGCAGGTGGCGACGAACGCCGCACCGTGATCGATACCAGCGTCGGCCATGATGTTCGGGTTGACGAAAATGATGTAAGCCATGGTGATGAAGGTTGTCAGACCGGCAATCAGCTCGGTCTTCACCGTGGTGCCATGCAAGCTGAGTTTGAACAGACGCTCCAGCAGGCCATTGCGTAATGGCGGCGTGAGCTCGAGCGGCGGTGCTTCGGATTTGCGGCTTTCCACAGCGAGTACTCCTCAAGAGTTTTATTGTTATTTCCAGGGCCGGACCCATGAGGGGTGGCAGCGGCCCTTTGAGGCATACGCGAATTTGTTGACCGTATAGTCAGGAACTCGCACGCAGTGGATTATGCTTTTGTGTACAAATAAAGCAAATATTGTTTTTTGTTTTGTTTCCGAAAATTCCGTCGATAGTGATATATCACTTTGAGGATCCCATCGCTGGCAAGCCAGCTCCCACAGGTTTTGTGGACATCCACAGATCATTGTGGGAGCTGGCTTGCCAGCGATGAGGCCCGAATAGTCAATCGAGATGTGTCTGACCGTTCCCGAGCGCCAAATTCACCGCCAGCCAGCCATTCACCGCCGCTTCCCCAGCCTCGGCAAACACCCGCTCAAGCAATTTCACCTGCTCACGCCGCAACGCTTGCTCGAACTTCGCGCCTTCCGCCGTCAGCTCCAGCAGACGCTTACGCTTGTCCGTCTGCGAAGCGACGCTGTCGACCAAGTGCATTTCCTGCAACTGGCGCAGGGGCATGTTCAACGCTTGTTTGCTCACGCCGAGCAGGGCCAGCAGCTCTTTCACGCTCAGGTTCGGATAGCGCGCGATGAAAAACACGATGCGCTGATGCACCCGTGAAAGGCCGCGGCGCTCGAGCATTTCATCGGCCTTGGCGGTGAACGCCTGATAGCCGAAGAAAAACGCTTCCATGGCCTGTTGCTGAATGGACGGGTTTTTAAGGTCAAGCATGTTGACGTACTCGCTCAGGCTGTTGTAGTTTCAGTCAACCAGTTTGACTCATTTTTCGCATCCCTCGCTACGGTGACCTCCATGGCTTTTTCCGAACGTGTCTCGCGCCTGAAAAGTTCTTTGATCCGAGAAATCCTTGCCGCCGCTCAGCGTCCGGAGGTGATGTCATTCGCCGGCGGTCTGCCTGCTGAAGCAATGCTGCCCAAAGTGCAATGGGCCGAGATGCCGTTATCCCTTGGCCAGTACGGTATGAGCGAAGGCGAGACGGCTTTGCGCGAGGCCTTGGCGGCAGAGGCGAGGGCGCTCGGTCTCAACTGTGAGGCGAGTCAGGTACTGGTGGTCAGCGGCTCCCAGCAAACCCTGGATCTGGCCGCCAAGCTCTACATCGACAAGGGCACGGAGATTCTGCTGGAGGCGCCAACTTATCTGGCCGCGTTGCAAATCTTCCAGCTGTTCGGCGCCGATTGCCTGACTGTGCCGCAGGAAGCCGACGGCCCCAACCTGGCGCAATTGCGCAGTCGGCTGGAACAGCATCACCCAGCCTTCATCTACCTGATACCGACTTTCCAGAATCCCTCTGCGGTGCGCTATAGCGAGGCCAAGCGCGCAGCGGTCGCCGCATTGCTCGACGAATTCGGCGTCACCCTTATCGAAGACGAGCCGTACCGCGAACTGACCTTCGATGGCGGCAGTGCCAAACCGATTGCCGCGCGATTGAAGAAAACCAGCTGGATCTACACCGGCACCGTGTCGAAAACCTTGCTCCCTGGCTTGCGTGTCGGTTATCTGATTGCCAGTGCGGATCTGTTTGCGCATCTGCTCAAACTCAAGCAATCGGCGGATCTGCACACCAATCGCATCGGTCAGTGGCAGACGCTGCAATGGATCGGCACAGAGCAATATCAACAGCACTTGGGCCAACTGCGGGATTTCTATCGGCAGCGTCGCGATGCTTTTCAGTCAGCGCTGGAAAGACATTTTGCTGATCTGGCGGACTGGAACATGCCGCAGGGTGGACTGTTTTTCTGGCTGACGCTGAAGCAGCCGCTGGATACGCGAACATTGCTCAACGAGGCGTTGGCCAATGACGTAGCGTTCATGCCGGGCGAGCCGTTCTTTCCAGAGCCGGACAACCATCACGGGCATTTGCGTTTGAATTTCAGCCACATTGATCCGGTGCGGCTGGACGAAGGGTTGAAGCGCTTGGCCGCCGTGGTGCGGCAGGCGAATCTGGAGAACGTGGCCTGAAAACAACAAACCGGCCCGAGGGCCGGTTTGTTCAGCACTGATGCCGATTGGCCAGCGGTCAATTATCGGGGAAGTCTAATGGTGGCGCCGGTGGTTTCCTGTGATCGCAGAGGTTCAGTACCAGTTGCGAATAAGATATTTCTCGAGATTTGTTATTGTCCAGAATCCACTTGCGGTTCGTGAGGTTGTATTTCAACCTGCCTCTAGTGCCGTCGGCCATTGCAATATTGCGTACGTACAGATCGCGTTGAGCAATCGCAGAAAACTCTTCGGGCAGCTCTGCGGTAGTAGGCGGCTCAAAGAATGAGGCGTCGAGGCTGTCGACATAAACCCGATCGAACGCCAGATCCACGGTATGTACCACACCTTTTGGCCCTATGACGAAAATCTGATCGATGAGATCGTCAGGGCCGTACTCGGGCAAATGAATTGTGACCGTTCCGATGTACAGCTTGTTTCCGGCCAGCTCGATTGCGAAGTTTTTGATCTGGGTGGCATCGATCTGCCACGTGGACGAATTGTTCAATCGAACTTTCGCAGTTGCCAAACCGTCTGGAGTGGAGATACGCAACACTCTGTTCTCAAGCAAATGCACTAAATAGATACCACCTGTACCTTCAAGGGAGTCGATGGCAATTTGTTCGGCTACAGGCTGCACATTGACACAACTTTCGCGAAGGTCCAGTTCCTTGGGGAGTGTGAAGGGGATTTCAAAAACTGCATCGGGGTTTGTCTTGAGCGGAAAGTCCAGAGTGTGACTGGTCAGCGTATTGGCGGTCACGCTGTGCTCGTAGTGTGTCGGAGGCACGGCGTACTTCTCTTCAAGAGTGAGTCTATGGGATATGCCATCACGAAATATCAGAATATAGCCATGGGTGGAGACGTTGGCGGCAGCGCTCTTCAGGGCAGCATCCAGCGTTGTTTCTGCGTGCTGGCTGACGCCTGCAATCTGCAACAGGCTCTCGCCGAAGTAGAACAGAAAATCGCAAGAGACATTGACCTTGTTCTTGTCTGCCGCTTCATTCATCAAGATCGACGGAGTCGTGGCAAAGGCAACATGTGCACTGGTCATCTCGGCATAGTCGTAATCAAGAAAGATGCGGGTGCCGTAATTGGGGTGGGAGAGTCTGCCTGTTATGAATCGAGTGCTCTGGTTGTAACGCTGAACATAGTAATGGGTGTTCTTGTGGGTGGGTACCTCGCAGTCACTCGAGTGGACAATAGTCATTGGTCCAGGGTATCCGTCCTTGATCTTGTATGTGTTTACCCTGAGCGGATTGTCATGTTCGATAGTTTCAGGCAAGTCCGGTCTCAGTTGATAATGATCCCCGGTAATGATGGTAAATTTGTCATTGTGCAAAACTCGACGGCCATCCTCGACTTTATATATGTTCTCAAGGGCTATGGTGCTTGTACGGCCGTATGGAAAGTCAAAGTTCAATGTGACCACCAGCCGACACTCGTTCACTTCCCATTTTTCGATCTGGTCCATTCGCCAGCCCAGCGAAATTTCACTTTCATCTGCACCATCTTCCGAGATGATGACCGAGCCCTCCGCCAATTCCACATGGTAGTAATCCACTCCAGATTCCCCCGATGCCTTGGCGTTTGCGTTGTACAGATAAATCAAGTCGTTACCGGCACCGGCATCGATAATGTCCGCCCCCCTTGACTTGATCACATTGGAGGCCCCGGTGCCTGTGACGACAGTTCTTCCCCCTTGCAACGTCTGCAGGTTTTCAATGCTTTCGAGCAGTGCCTTGAAAGAGTACGTCTCGCCATCCACCACAGACGGGTCCCGATTCGGCGTGTAGATTTGCAAGGTTCCTGCCGCAAGATCGATGTCGTAGCCGCGGCCAGTGATCGGATGCCACTGTGTGCCTTCCATTATCAAGGTGTCGTTGCCGGTGCCACCTTTCAGTCGGGAAAACTCACTGCTTGCAATGTGTCTTACCAAGTCGTCCGCTGCATTCTGGACAATGAACTTGTCGTCTTTATCACCTCCGGTAATGTTCTTTATTCCTTCGGTGTAATAAAAATCATTGGGCTTTGCCTTGACGCCAGTGATCGTGTCTTTACCACTGCCCAACATCCATCGAATGCCTTTGTTTTCTCCTGCCGTCCCCAATATGGCGCCGGGTGTCTGAGCCGTTACCCCGTCCCGAGCATCAATCGTGTCGTCAAGCCCGACCACTTCGGGAACATAAACAATTGGCATGGTTTCCACCCCCCACCAATGCTTCACATGCTGGCGTGTTTTCTTCATGCGGTGTTCATAGCTTCCGTGCACGATGGCTTCGGGGGTGCCTTTGCGCGTATCTTCGAGCAGCTTTTTCGCGTTTATTTGCAGTTGTCTGGCGGTTTCGATCTTGGCTTTGGCCAGTTCGTAGCGGTTCTTGATGTCCTGGTCTATGTCCATGAACGGTACGAAGGAAAACCATCCGGTGCGCCACCGCTCTTCAACGGTGAGTTCAATATAGTCATCGATTTCATCGACCATGCGGACGGCACCGTAGACTTGAGATCCTAACGCCATCATCGCACCCGCCGCGAGGCCGACCGGACCGGCGAAGGAGAAACCCGCCATTGCAGCGCTGCCGAGAATGACGGTCATGGCGGCACTGGCGATGTTCAAACCGAAACTGACGTAATGATCCATGGCTTCTTTGCCGGTTGTATTGCTGGCGGCATTGAATTCTTTGACGGCGCCGATGATGTCGAACGGCAACGTGATTGCACCGCCGATAAGCCCGCCCGAACGACTGAGGCGCAGCCCGGTGCGGGTTTTGGTGAAATCCTTCATTGCGCCACCGGCTTTTTCGATCATGTTCTGACCGCATTTGGTGATGGCTACGTCTGTGACGATCGACACTCCCTCCGAGCCGAGCGCAAGGCTGTTGAAGAGGATTTCAGTCTTGTCATCCTTCTTCACGGCGTCGTGAATCCCACGGATTCCCATGAAGATGCCGAACGCCTGAATGCCGACACTGGCGCCGACCATGGAGTTGTTCTTGACGATGAGCCAGCTCGGATTCTTGCGCTTGGTTGAATAGGTCAAGCGTATATCCAGGGTCTGGGCCGATCTCAACAGGCGAGTCATTTTTTTCGCGTATCCGCTGTCCTCGACGCTTGTCCCGATCTCCTCTCTGAGGACCGGCGGGGCAGTTGCCGGTCGCAGATTGGCAAGTTCGAACAGAAATGAAGGAAGCAGATAATCGTCACCGAAAGTCGAGACCTTCATGCGCTTTTCGATTTCGGCATAACTGAGCTGCAGAGAGTTGGTGAAAGATCGCCTGGGTATGCGGAACTGAGTGTTATGGCCGGTAAGCGGCTGGCCATCAATCGTCGCTCCCAGGGCGTCCAGAGCTCGGCGTGTTACGGTGTACGAACCTATCTTGAGCGGGCCGTACAGATCGTCGAGCATCTTGAGTTGGCCCGGCTTTCGCTGGCCGGAAGAGGTAGACGTTTTTCCTGACTTGTCATCCTCTATCGCTTCAAAATCTATTGTTGTAGCCGTACGTTCAACAGGTTGCGTGCCGATGTACGATACCACCATGGTGTCGTCGTCGGCATAGGTGTTGTTGGCTACAAAGGGTGTGGACATTAGAACTTCCTTGTTCGGTTTCATTGATACTTGCGCAGCGGTGTTCTGAAAGAAATAGCACTTTCTTTAATGCGGGCAAGAACTTGTTGTATTGAGGCTTGATATTAAGGCTATGTTCAAGCTCGCGGTTTTCAGTACGACATGCTCATTACTTGCAGCAGTGGTCATACATGCTGAAATCTGGAGTTGACATCACTTCGCTCTGGCGAATCCATTGCCGTTGATTGTGCACCGGTTGGGTTGGGCACAGTGTCGAATTTTTATAACAGCAAGTTAAATCTCATAAAAGGTTTGGCGGGCCGTAAGTCGGTAATTCGTGATGTCAGTAACCTTCTGCAAAAAAAAACCGGCTCGAGGGCCGGTTTATTTTAAATTCGGATTTGAAGCGAGTTGATATTTTTTATCGCTGCACCAACATCACACCGCAGCAAATCGCCTATCCAGATAATCGATAATCGCTTTCGATTCATACATCCAGACAGTCTGCCCATTTTCTTCAATGCGCAGGCAAGGCACTTTGATCCTGCCGCCCTGGTTCAGTAAAGTCTGGCGATCCTGCTCGTTGTTCTTCGCGTCTTTCAGAGCCACTGGCACATTCAAGCGATGCAGTGCACGGCGGGTTTTCACGCAGAACGGGCACGCGTGAAACTGATACAGCGTCAGATCTTTCGCGGCAGCGTCTACCTGAGCCTGAGCGGCGGCGGGGCGTTTTTTCTTGCCCGGGCGGGTGATGAAGTCGATGAAGATAACCAGTTGGCCGAGGCCGACACGAAGCGCTTTGACGAACACGTTGAAAGCCTCACGGTGCTAATAAAGAAAGGCGCGCAGCTTACCCGATTTTTCACGGGCGAAAAAAAACCGGCGATCAACGCCGGCTCTTTTCTGTTGCGAATTACTTGATGAGGCTGAGAAATTCGCTACGGGTTGCTGCGTTTTCGCGGAATTCCCCGAGCATCACCGAAGTGATCATCGACGAATTCTGTTTTTCGACACCGCGCATCATCATGCACATGTGCTTGGCTTCGATCACCACGGCCACGCCCAGCGCGCCGGTGACTTGCTGCACCGCATCGGCAATCTGACGGCTGAGGTTTTCCTGAATCTGCAGGCGCCGCGCGTACATATCGACGATCCGCGCGACTTTCGACAGGCCCAGCACTTTGCCGCTCGGAATGTAGGCAACATGCGCCTTGCCGATGAACGGCAGCAGGTGGTGTTCGCACAACGAATACAGCTCGATGTCCTTGACCAGCACCATTTCGCTGTTGTCGGAGCTGAACAGGGCACCATTGGTGACCTCTTCGAGCGTCTGTGCATAACCGCGGCAGAGGTACTGCATGGCTTTGGCGGCACGCTTTGGCGTGTCGAGCAGGCCCTCGCGGGACACGTCCTCGCCCAATTGGCCGAGAATCGCGGTGTAGTTCTGTTCCAGTGTCACAGGGGCTGATTCCATAAGGGTTTCAGAGGGGTACTGTTTCTGCCTGTACCAATTTTGTACCAATCAAGCTGTTTTCAAGCTTCCCGAGCTCACCCCAGTCGGTGCTGGAGTTTATCCATCGGGCGTATGTCGATAGCAACATCTGAACGCTATGACCGAGTTGAGTGGCAATAAACGCAGGGTTCATACCCGCCATGAGGCACATGGTAGCGTATGTGTGTCGGCAGTTGTATTGCCGACGGGCGCGAATCCCCAATTCAGTCAATGCAGCCTGGAAGTGTTTGTCGGTCACGCTCGATTGCTGGATGAACTCAAAGTTCTTGGTGGGCGGGAACACATAGGTCGATTCGGTGCGTTTGCGCCGGCTTGGCAAAGCACGTTGCTTCGCCAACAGTTCGGCCTGCTCGATGGCGTGCAGGGCTCTGCTGTTGAGCATGACCTGGCGTCCGTTGCGGGTTTTGGTTCGCTCTTCGATCTTGTAGTCCGCGACGATCCGACACACGTTGGCCAGTCGCTTTTTCTTGTCGACCTCTTCCCAGCGCAGCGCCGCGATCTCGCTGGGGCGCATGCCGGTGTAGAAGGCGAACTCGAAGTACGCCGCGTAGATCCGCATCGAATGGGTCAGCGTCTTATATAAGTGATCAATGATCTGGTTGGCCTCGCCAACCGTGAACGGATCGATGGGCTTTTTGGCCTTTACCGGCAGCTCGATGGACTCCACGGGGTTACGGTTGATCAGGCCGTCTTTCACTGCGGTACCGAACACTGTGGTCAAGCGCTGGATCGCCGCGCGCTTCACACCCGGCGTAGGCCATTCGGTATTGGCCACAACCTTGCGCAGCATCACCGATGTGATGCTGTCGATGGGCAGCATTGCCAGATACGGCATCCAGTACAGATTGAGCGAGCCGAGGTAGTTCTTGCGTGTCCCGGCCACGATCTCGCGACTGTTTAGCCACTCCTGGGCGTACTCCCCGAAACGGGGAGTCGCCGAGTAGTTGGCATAGGTGGAGTTTGGGAACAGTTCGGCGTAGCGCTGATCATCCAGCACGCCGTGTTTGATCAGGCTGGTTACGTTAGCGCGTAGGTCGGCGGCAGCCTTAATCCCCTTCGGCGTTTGGGGATAGGGGAGGGTTTCGCAACGGCGTTGCCCGTTCCAGGTGAAGCGAATGCGGACGGACTGTCCAGCAAATTCAACTCCGGTGGGCAATCCCATTGGCTCTCGAGCCATGCTTCGTATCTCCTTAGGCTGTAATAGATGCGGCTGTCGATGCTGTTCCAGACCCCTTTGGGGATAACGCCTCTGGCGCGCTTGCCTTGTAATGCCCGGCGGGTGGTGCCGACCAATTCGGCCATCTTGTCTTCTGGAATCTTGTCGAGGTGGTAGGTCGGCAGCGATAGCTCTGCCACCTCATCACACTGCGTATACCCCTCGACAAGCTGCGCGGGCGAGCGTTTTTGAGCGATAAGCGCTGCACTGTGGGGGGCTGCCTCGCGCAGCTTTTGGTGGGGGGTAGATGCCTCTATCGCGGCTTGAGGAAAAGCATTAATGCCTGCTGCTGCGCAGCAGAGACTGTTTATTTCGTGGGTGTCGACTCGCGTGTCGTCGCAGAGCAAAGCGGTCGACATTCGTGCTCGTACGCGAGATTGTTCGCCGCATTGCTCTGAGATCCGATAATGAGTTGGTCCGAAGTAGGAGAGCGTGCCGTTCATGCGGCTTCTCCTTCCGTGGCATCCTGCAGACGGTCGGCCATGGCCATTGCTCGGTCGTGCAAGGCTCTGGTTTCATGCTCCAGGTTTTTCCCGGTACGAAATGCGGCAAAAGTCTCGGCTGCGATCCGAAGCTTTTCAGCAATGTCGAGCAGCGTTTGGCGTTCGGTTTCGCCGAATGCCGATACACGCTGCAAGCGTTTGCTGAGTTGCGCCAAACGGGTGTGGTCAGCCTTGATGAAGTCGAGGGATGCCCTCAGTTCGCCAATGGTTTTGGCGTTTTCGGCGCGCTCGGTATTCTTGCCATCTTCCCGGCCTTCATATCGACCATCAGCTATGCCGTTGCGATAACCAATCCAGTAGAGAAGGATTGCCCCAATAATTAGGCCTATTAGTGCGCAGATCTGAATTGCGGTCATGTGGTGTGCTCCTGGTGTTGTGATTGGCTGGTGGTGGCAGCCGTTCGGATTTGTGGGGGTTACTCGCTGGTGTCGTCCTGCTGTCGCTGCATATCTTCGTCGGCCTTGTAGGCGCGGATGTCGATCAGGGAAGCGACGTGGCGGATGTGTGCGTACTTCGGTGCCTTGCGGCTGGTGTCCAGTGTGGTGATGGGGAGCTGGATGCGGCCGCTGCTGATCTCGGCCACGAACGATTGCTCGTTGAGGTTGCGGAAGTACTGCTCGCGCACTTTGTCGAGCGGGATCAGGACGTCGCCGAATATGCGGTAAAGCAATTCGACGGTGGCTGATTCCGGCGCCGGGTGCAGGCGCAGCGGGTTTTGTGCTGTGTTACTCATGGTTTTGTTGGGCCTCCTTGCGTTGTTTTCTGGCCGGGTGGTTCCAGGCGTTCAGGCAATGCGTTCTGGTCAGCTCGCGCAGATGTTCGGGCACTTCGAGGAGCGCGGCGTTGCGCTCCTCTCGTGTCCGCATGGCGATGATCTGGCGGGCGTATTCCCTAGGCCACGTCACGGCTGTCTGCCGGGATTGCAGGCAGATCGATATCCAACTGTTCTGCTAGCCAGCGGATGCCAGGTTGTTTCACCTTGGTCGACTGGCTGTACTGCATGCCGAGTTGATCGTGGTACCACTGGCCGTCCTTGATGCGCAGATAGTCGCGGTCACGGTTGGGGTAGGCCGGTAGGTTCCGCTCGTTGAGCAGACCTTTTTCACGCATGCGTGCGATGAGCTTCGGACGAGTCAGGCCGAGGTGGATTGCGGCTTGGGCGAGGGTGCGTTCCATGGTGTGCCCCTCATGCCGCGTGCGCAGCTGGTGTTGCCGCTGCTGCAAGGTGGTTGATGGACTCGCTGACTTTGCCGTAGATCTCGACATCGCTGCCGTACACGGTGAAGCAACGGGTGTGCGGGCTTTTGTTACCGATGCTCAGGATGGTGGTGACACCTGATCGAGATTGAGTGCGGTGCAGCGCGACAATTAGCGGGTAGTCGAAACCCATGTCGAGGTTAAGCACGCCGCCGGTGCGCACCAGCTCGAACACCCGCTGCTTATCCGATACCTCAAAGCGGCCGTATTCGCGGCTGGCGTGAGGGCGATGCAGCAGGTCGCTGGTGTTGCTCGCATCCAACGGGCCGTTGGCGATCTCTTCGATGAAGTCGGCCAGCTTGAGGTGCATCTTCTTTTCGTTCGGCAGGGTCAGTGTGTGGCGTTCGCTGCCCAGCTCCACGACGAAGGTGCTTTCTGAGATGCCACGTTCGACCTTGAGGCGAAACGCCAGGCACTCGCGCCTAGGCGCAGTCCGCAGGACGTGGTTGAAGGTCTCGGTCAGATTGACCTGGGCGTTCAGCAACTGCAGGGTGCGGTTGTCGATTTTGTACTTGGTCATGCTGCTCGCCCTCCACCGTTCGGATCGAATTGAGTGGAAGCAGTGCGAGCTTGCTGTTTAGGTTTGCTGGAGACAAACGAGCAGCCGCTCTCGCGTGCTAGGCGGCGGATCTCGAAGATACGGGAGGGGTCGGCAGCGGCCGGATGGACGTGCAAGGTTGCTGTGGTGTGCATGGTTTTGCCTCGCTCTGTGGTGGAAGAGTGAGGCGAATATCAACCATTGGTTGTTTTTAGTCAACATAGCCAATGATTTATTTTGCTGGCCACGCGCTATTATGCCATCTGCTGTGAATAATCAAAAATCGTGGCACAAAGGAGCCCGTGTTATGACAAATGAAACCTCAATCACCGCCGAACCACCACCGTGGTATCTCCCTACAGACGAACTGGAGGCAGTGGTTTCCGAGCTTGAGGCCCGTTGTAAAGCCTCCGATATCGACTTTGAGATCGACTATGATGGTGATGGCGATTCGATTTTCAATATTGGTTTTAAGTCCGGGAGAGCTAGAAGAGTTTTAAGTATCTGGGATCAGAATGAACTGAAAGATTTAATAGAACTAGACTTTGAAAATTATGTATTCTTAGACGGTTGGCAGGCCTTGTGTAATTACAAGGCAGGTACCATTGAGGCACTGCTTACAGTACCCGGAGGTCCAAATTCTCCTTTTGAAATTTTTAGGCGTTTATTTGGAATGATGCCTAGAGATACCGGAGCTACAAATGCGAAAATAGTCGTGGGTCCAGAAAGTGAGGGAGGGCCTACGTTAAAATTAAGTAAGGTATCGAAATTGATGAGAGCACTTGCGGAGGGTACAAGTCCGGCGTCTGTATCTTTAGAGATATCTGGGGTAAAAGTTAATGGGCATGACGATGCTCTTGGTTTGCTTATGAAAATATCAAATTCATTTTTGTTTCAGTTGGATTTGATTTCGGATATTCCATTCGTAGTTCGAAGACAAAGTGTGCCGAGACGTCGAGCTAAGGTAGCATATGATTGGGCCGCTCCTGATTTAAAGTTTCCCTCTAGTGAGTTTGAGTCAGCCCCCTTATCTCTTTATTGGTATGGTCGCGGTGCTAAGGGCATGCCATTGTTGCAATATTTGGCTTTCTATCAAGTTATTGAATTTTATTTCCCAAGATTTTCTCAATCAGAAGCGCACAGAAAGCTAAAGGCAGTGTTGAAACATCCAACGTTTCGTGGGGATAAAGATACCGATGTCGCGAAGTTGCTCAATGCTATTTACATTAGCAGAAACGGCGCGTATGGGGATGAAAGGTCCCAGTTGCGAGCAACTTTGGATGAGTGTATTTTTGCGGACGACTTGAGGCGGTTTATCGATGAGGATGAAGAAAGAGTTAACTTTTTCTCAGTGAAAAACAAAAATTCTCCCTATCAAAAAATAAACTCGAAAAGCGACGATGCAGATCTTTGCGCGGATGTTTCCCGTCGTATATACGAGATTCGATGCAAAATTGTACATACCAAGGCGGACTTGCGAGATCAAGATGTTGAGTTGCTGTTGCCGTTTTCGAAAGAAGCGGATCAGTTGGAGTTTGATATAGAACTTGTTCGATATGTTGCGCAGCAGGTTTTGATTGCTGGTAGTAATGCAGTTTCGAAAATGTGGTAGTGGAATTTTGTGTGGGTTTTATTCAGGCATAAAGGAGCCCACCACTTTGCCGCAGATATGTGTTTCTTCTGTTATTTCTATAATGGGATACTGTGGGTTAATTGGACGTAAGTATTGCCGCCCTGCATCCTCTACCAAAATTTTAAATGTGGCTTCATTGGTACGTGGAACTCGTGCGATCACCCGGTCCCCTGTTTTTGTTTCAGCCTCCGGGTCGACGAAAATTATGCATCCGGCTGGATAACTCCGGCCTGGGCCAGGGTTTGTCATCGAATCACCGAGAACTTTTAACGCATATCCTTGGCTGCTGATCGGTACTGGACACGATAGCCACATATCGGGATCGTGCGCCTCAAAGTTTAAAATAGCCTCACACCAAGCGCCCGCTTGTACCCAAGAGATCAAAGGTACTTTTCCGAAGCGATGATGCATTCTTCTGACGTTGCTAACATTAGAGGTTTCGCGATTATCTCTTTCTTCATTCTCTTTCTTCGGCATGACTCCGTATTCTAACCACTCCCGCCGTACCTTCAGCCAACGGCAAAGTTCAACCATGCTATCCGCCTCAGCTATGGCTTCTCCATTCAGCCACTTACTAATGGCTTGGGTTGTTTTGATAACCCCGACGCTTTTCAGATGACGATGTATGTCCACTCCGCGACCGCGGCTTCGTACGCCGGCATCGTTAAGGGCTTCGTGTAGGCGCTCGCTGAAAGCTGCGCGGAGAGAATTTTTATCAACCATGGGTTGAGAGTCTCATAAAGGTTGCGCAATAGTCAGTTGATCTATAACATCAACCGTAAGTTGATAAATGGAGGTTTTCATGTTGGACCCCGCAGATTTTCCGAGCGCGATTGCGTTCGCGTTTGAAGCCGTAGGCGGCATCGGGGCCGCTGCGAAGGTATGCAATAGGAGCTACCAAGCACTGAACAAATGGCGTCAGGCGGCATGCCTACCGCGAACGGATTACACAGGTGAAACCAAATATGCCGATTTGTTAGCGACTGCTGCTAAGCAGAAGGGCAACGTATTCCAAGCAGCTTGGTTGTTGAACGCTTCGGCTCCTCAAAAGGCTGCAGCGTAGTTAGAAAAAAGGCGACCCAAAGGTCGCCCAGTTCCTCCCGGCACGCACCACCACAGCGCTGTCGGGTCGCGATAAAGATAGGCGGGCACACCACATGCAACCACCTCTCTTTATCGCGCTTTTCCAAGGCTCGGAAGCCTTGGTGTTGCTGCCTTTTCCACCACAGATTGGGCAGCTGTTGCGCCAGGGGTGAACAACGGATTGCTCGCCCCGGCACGGTGCCGGTATCGATCCCTAAGATCTAGCCGGCGTTTGGGCCTCTTAAAGCCACGCGGCAAATGTATCACCACTGCATGTCGCGCGGCACTGGCAACTTACAAGGATTAATGCCATGAGCCGTATCGCTCTGAGTTCTGTTGAGCGGGCGCAGCGGGAAGTTTTGCCGCTCGATCTCGCGCTTTACCATGCCGCACGGGACTACCCCGGTGGCGCCGCAGCCATCGCCGCCACCACCGGCCGGAATGCGACCACGTTGCAGCACAAGCTTTCCCCAACCCACCCTAGCCACACTGTGAACATTCAAGAGTTCGGCGAGATTCTGGAGCTGACCAAGGATCGCCGCATTCTGGATGCAGTGCATGCCTTGGTCGGTGATACGACTTGGCAGGAGCTGGCTGAGGCGTACACCAATGACATGCCGGAGACGTTGACCACCGGGATTGCCGAGTACTTCCGGCAAGTCGCGGATCTGGCGGATACCTGGGCCAAGAGCATTGGCGACGGGGTGGTTTCCGATGAGGAACTGGCTGCGATTCGCCTGCAAGTGTTTCGTGGGATTCAGGGACTGTTGGGGTTGTTCAACCGCGCCACCTACGTCAATCAGACGACGCGGGGTACTGATCGTGGTTGATATCGTCGACTTCGCTAATGACCTGGTGCAGGAGCGCATTGATCAGGCGCTCGCTGCACGTCTCCTCGCCGCCAAGCCCGCCTTGGCGGCGCATTCGTTTCTGTTCTGTGAAACCTGTGATGGTCCGATCCCAGAGGCGCGCCGTGTGGCGCAGTCCGGTTGTACCCAGTGCGTGGACTGCCTTTCGCTCGCGGAATTGAAAGGGGCACGCCATGCTCGATGAGGTGTTGGGGCAGTTCGCGGATTACGGTCTTGAGCCTGCGCAGCCATTGGTGTTTGGCAAGCTGACGCGGTGCAAGACTTCGCAGGACAAGGGCAAGGAAAAGAACGGCTGGTATGTCGTTCACGAACAGCGCACGGAGAAGAGTGAGACGCTTATCTTCGGTGCGTTCGGTGACTGGCGTTCGGGCGAGTCTCAGAAGATCAAGGTCAAGGCCGGGCGGATGTCGCCTGAAGAGCGAGAGGTTATGCGCGCTCGACAGGAGGAGGCCAAACGCCGCGCGGCAGAGATCTCGGCCAACGCGGCACGTCGTGCGGCGAAGCGCGCAGCGGGGATGTTCAAACGCATGCCGGAGAAGGGCCGTAGCGACTATCTGGACCGCAAGCAGATTGTCGGCTTCGGCGTTCGTTATGCGCCGCGCACCGGTGCTTTTCTGGTACCGATGAACAACGTACGCGACGAGATTATCGGCCTTCAGGTGGTGTTCCCAACCAAGCAAGAGGATACCGGCCGGGACAAGTCCTATTGGCCTTACGGCATGTCGAAGGAGGGCGCTTTCCATCTGATCGGGCCGCACCCGGATCCGGGCGAGCCGGTGCTGGTGTGTGAGGGTTACGCTACCGGCGCAAGCCTGCATATGGCCACGTCATTGACTGTGGCCGTTGCATTCGATGCGGGCAATTTGCTGGTGGTTTGCAAGGCTATGCGCGAGCGTTTCGCCGGTTGCCCGCTGATCATCTGCCGGGACGATGACTGGAAGACCACCAAACCGAATGGCGATGCGTGGAACCCCGGTGAAGAGAAAGCGAACAACGCGGCGCTTATTGTCGGCGGCCAGGTGGTCGCGCCGGTCTTTTCCGGCGAGCGGGAAGCCAAGTGGACCGACTTTAACGATCTGCATGTCTCAGAAGGTTTGGAAGCGGTGCGCCGTCAGGTGCTGGCGGTGGTCAAGCCGCCGGCTGCTGGTGGTTGGAAAGATCTGCTTGCACGTAGCGAGAGCGGCGCGCTGATTGCGCACATGCAGAACGTCGAGTTGATCCTGGCCAACGATGAGCGTTGGGCCGGTGTGATCAGCTACAGCGCGTTCAGCTCGAAGATCGTGAAGCTTCGTGCGGCGCCGTATGGCGGCGGCACGGGTGATTGGGCGGACATTGACGATGTTCGGGTGATGAAGTGGCTCGCGCAGCAGTACAACTTGCGGGTCAAGGTCTCGCATGTGATCGAGGCGGTGAGCGTGGTTGCGCATGACCATGCGTTTCATCCTGTGCGTCAGTACCTGCGCAAGCTGCAGTGGGATCAGGTGCCTCGGCTCGAAAGCTGGCTTACCGACGTCATGGGCGTGAAGGCGACAGATTATTCGGCAAAGGTCGGCAAGCGCTGGATGTTATCGGCGGTGGCGCGTGTGATGAAGCCCGGCTGCAAGGCTGACTCGGTGATGATTCTGGAAGGTGCGCAGGGCGCCGGTAAGTCGACGGCGATGAGCATTCTTGGCGGCGAGTGGTTCATGGACACGCCGTTTGCCCTGGGCGACAAAGACGGCTTTCAGGCGATCCGGGGCAAGTGGATCGTCGAGCTGGGCGAGTTGGACAGCTTCAACAAGGCTGAGAGTACGAAGGCCAAGCAGTTCTTTTCGGCGTCCACTGACACCTACCGCGAGAGCTACGGCCGCAGAACGATGGACGTGCCACGCCAGTGTGTTTTCGTGGGTACCACCAACCAAGACGAGTACCTGAAGGATGCCACCGGCAACCGGCGTTATTGGCCGGTCGCGTGTACCAAGGTGGATCTGGAATTGTTGCGCTCGATGCGCGATCAGCTATGGGCCGAGGCGCTGTTCTGCTACGACGCGGGCGATCTCTGGTGGGTAACGCTGGATGAGGCGGCGATGTTCGGCGAGGAGCAGGACGAGCGTTTCGTTGTGGATGAATGGGAAGGGCCGATTCTGACCTGGCTTGAGGAGTCGCAGATCGGCGAGACCACCACCGGCAGTGACGTGCTCACCAGTGCGTTGAAGTTGGACTTCGGGCATTGGGGCAAACCGGAGCAGATGCGCGTCGGGGCGATCATGCATCGGTTGGGCTGGCGCCGTGTTCGGTTGCCGGCGTTGGCTAAGAGCGGCCAACGGCCCTGGGCTTACAAGAAGCCGACAGGGTGGGGCGGTGCGTCAGCGTTGCAGCGTGAACCGATCGAGGAGCCTTGCTTTGATTAAGGAGATCGATTCGCTGCTCCGGTTGTGGGCGCAGGAGCTGCACTCGGAACATTCAAAAGGGGGGCTGGCTGGGGGAAATATGGTTGCCATGATGATGGAGAGCAATGGGCAGCTGATCAGAGGGCGGCGCGCCTTTCGTGCGCCGCTGGAGAGTTCGTTGGACATCGAGCTGATCGTAACAAAGCACCTCGCCCCGGAGCTGGTGACGGTGGTGCGTGAGCATTACTGCACGCTCGATGTGGATATGCGCTTGCGGTATGCCCACTGCGGTTGTGGCCGCGATACGTACTACCAGCGTTTGCATGACGCGCATCTGCAGATCTATTGGGTGCTGATGGGGGCAGCTGCGTGACCCCAGGTAGCGCTCCGGTTGTGGTTGTCCCACTGGCCCGTCTTGTCTCGCTGCGTTTTGATGCAGTGGGACAGGTGCGGGCCTTGTCGTTATTGGGTTGTCCCACCGTCCCGCTTAGTAGTGCCTCCCGCCCGTGTGAGTGTAGCGGGCGAGCACTACGCGCTTATGCGCGAACGCGTGTTCTTTAAAATTCTTCCTTTACACGAGAAAGAAGAAAGATAAGTAGGACTGTGGGGCGAAGCCCCGAATTCAGGCGCTCTCAGGCGTCCCACTTCGATTCTGAAAAGTGGGACGTATGGGACACCGCCGCAACAACAGAATGCCGTGGTGGTGTATTCGCCGACATTCGCTAGGCATTCACCCTGCGTTACCCACTTATTCACCGGGTGGCATTAAAACAGGGTTGCTGCCACCGGAATCGACCTGTAAAAAGTAGTCATCTTCGATAGGTGCGACCGCAGAGAGCGGCAGGCACCACACCACCAAACCCGGCCATTGCGCCGGGTTTTTTCGTTCATGGGGTAGGCGATGACAAGCGAGCAACAAGCACTGGCAGAAATGCCGATCTGGTTAGTGATCGTCCTGGCTCTGGTCGGCGGCGTATCGGGGGAGATGTGGCGGGCGGACAAGGATGGGGCGCGGGGCTGGGCGTTGTTGCGCAGGCTCGCGCTTCGGTCGGGTGCCTGCATTGTCTGCGGGGTGACGGCGATGATGTTGATGATCGCGGCCGGCATGACGATCTGGACGGCGGGCGCCTTAGGATGCCTCACGGCAATGGCCGGCGCGGATGTGGCCATCGGATTGTACGAACGCTGGGCCGCCAAGCGGCTTGGCCTTTCCGAGTCGGCATCGACCGACCGAACCTGAGAGTCAGGCGCGAGGGTGGGGCGCCGGTTTTTCCGGGTCCTCCCCGAGGGCCGCCCCCTACACGGGTTACGGAACTCGCGGGATCTCTGCAGCTGAGAATTTCACAGGGATGTCCGTCTTTTCAAAGGGTTAGACATGGGAAAGACTGTCAGCAAGGCCGACTTGAGCGAGATCGTCGGTCGCGATGAACGCACCCTGACCCGATGGCAGAACGACGGCATGCCAGTGACCGAGTTCGGCCTCGGTCGGGGCAACGAAAACCAATACGACACCGAAGCCGTGATTCAGTGGCTGATGCACCAAGCCGCACTCAACGGCAAAAAAGAATCTTCCCGCGACCGACTCGACCGAATCCGCGCGGACCGCGAAGAACTCGCTATGGCAAAGGATCTTGGCGAGGTGGTCATCGCTGCCGATCTGATTGAGCGCTTCGAAGCAATGATCACCGCTGCAAAAGTGGAGCTGCTCAACTCTTTCCCCGACGTGCTGGCCGCCGAACTTTCGGCGCGCTACGACGTGGAAGTCGACGAGCAACTGATTCGCGACCCCATTGAAGCCATCCTGAGGAGGCTTTCTGACTATGACAAGGATGATGCCGCGTCAGATGGATATTCTGACGAACCGGACGATACGGAGGGCTTTGAGGAAGACGGCGACTAAAGCGCTGCGCGGCGCTTGCCGCAAATGGGCGCCGCCGCCTCGCATGAGCATTATCGAGTGGGCGGACAAGTACCGCTGGCTCGCACCGGAAGAGGCTGCGCGCCCCGGCAAATATCGCTTTGACGTTACTCCTCACCTGATCTGGCCCGGCGGTCCATTGGAAGCGCTGGATGATCCCGCTGTCAGTGAAATCGTCGGACGCAAGTCGGCGCAGGTGGCATGGACGTCGGGTGTTCTGGGTAACGCTCTGGGCAAGTGGATCGACATTGATCCGTCACCGATTCTGGTTCTGTTTCCCAAGGCCGAAGCGGCCAAGCAGTACGTTGGTGAAAAGCTTGAGCCGATGATCGAAGCCACGCCACGGCTGCGCAAGAAAGTCGACCTGCGAAGCCGCAAGTTGCAGCAGCGACAGGACTTCAAGCGTTTCCCCGGCGGCTTCCTGAAAATGGTGGGTTCAAACAGCCCGGCCAGTGTGAAGTCCACGCCGGTGCCACGCGTTGCCATTGAGGAGCCGGACGACTGCAACCTCAACCTGCGCGGTCAGGGCGACAGTATCAAGCTGGCCAAGGAACGTCTGAAAACGTTTCGCCGTTCGAAGATCATCATCGGCGGTACACCGACCATCAAGGGCTTGTCCGCCATTGATGCGGAGCTGGAACTGTCGGACAAGCGCGTCGGCCTGGTGCCGTGTCACGAATGCGGCCAAGAACACGCGTTGAGCTTCGACAACCTGCACTGCGACGAGGATCCGGAATACCTGCATGAGGTGTACGGCAAGAAGCGGCCGGAGAAAACTTTCTACTCCTGCCCGCACTGCGGTGGAATCTGGGATGACAACCAGAAGAACACCAACCTCAAGCACGGGCGCTGGTCGGCTACAGCAGAATTTCGGGGGATCGCCGGTTACATCCTCAACGAGCTGTACGCGACGTTTTGGGGATCGCGTTTCCAGGTGTTGATGGAGAAAAAGCTCCAGGCCGAACACGCGGCCTCACAAGGCAACATCGGACCGATGATCGCTTTCGTCAACAGCTCCAAGGGCGAAAGCTACGAGTATCAGAGCGATGCACCGAAGACCGATGAGCTGGAAAAACGTGCGGAGCCTTATGCGGAGCTGACAGCGCCGAAAGGTGTCCTGCTGATCACCGTTGGCGTTGACGTCCAAGGCGACCGCCTTGCTCTCACAATCATCGGTTGGGGACGAGGCGAAGAGTCGTGGCGCTTGTACTGGGGTGAGCTTCACGGCAACCCCATCGATCCCCATGACGCCGTTTGGCAAGAACTGGATCGGGTTATTTCCCAACCCATACCGGTCGAAAGCGGTGCGCAACTGGCGGTATCGGCGGTTAGCATCGACAGCTCCGACGGCAACACCAGTGACGCGGTGTATGCCTACGTGCGTGATCGTCAACGCTACAACGTGATGGCGATCAAAGGCGCCTCTATCGACAGTCGCGACAAGGAGATCTTTACCAAGCCGCCGCAATCGGTGGACACCTCACAGGACAACACCAAGGCCGCGAAATATGGCCTGCGGGTTCACATCGTCGGCACACATAAAGCGAAGACGCTCATTGATGGGCGGCTGCGCCTCAAAGGTGCCGGACCGGGGCGCATGCATTGGTACAGCGAGATCCGGTCGGACTACTACGAACAACTCACCAACGAAGTCCTGGCACCGCACCCGCGTAACCCTAGCAAAATGGTTTGGCAAAAGAAGGCGGGCCGTCGCAACGAAGCGCTGGACTGCGAGGTGTATGCCTTGCACGCCGCTCGCAGCCTTAAAACTCACCTGTTACGCGATCACGAATGGGATCAGCTGGAGCAGCAACTGCTGCAGCCAACGCTGTTCAGTACCGAACAACCGGTCGCGCCGGTACCGCGCCGAGCTGTCGCTCGTGGGCGGGGCACCCGCAGTCGCGCGGGCTACTAAGGAAACACACATGACAGACGCACAACAGCGCCTCGCGGAAGTCCGGGCGGCGATCTCTGACGTCCTGAAAAAAGGCCAGCGCCTGCGCCGTGCGGATCGCGAGCTTTATCGCGCTGAGCTGAACAGCTTGCGTCTTCTGGAGCAGCAGTACGCCAGAGAGGTCGCGTTGGAACAGGCTCAACAACAGGGACGTGGCCGCAACCGCGTCTCCTACATGAAGATCTGACTATGGGATTTTTTCGAAAAGACCCGGCCGAGCTGCTGATGCGCGAGGCCATCAAACTCGCCAAATCGGCGAGCGAGTCCAGACCCATTGTTGCCCAAGGCGGAGGGGGTGGAGTTGAGACACGTTGGCGCGGGGCTTCCCGCGTACTGCGCAGCATGGCCAGCTGGATTCCCGGTCTCGGCAGTCCGCGTCGGGATCTCGACCAGAACGAGCGTCGAATGCTGGTTGCTCGGTCGCGAGACGCCATGCGCAATCACTTGATAGCCCGCGCGGCGATCACGCGCTTGCGCACCAACGTTGTAGGGACCGGGCTGGTTTGCCGGTCACAGATCGATCATGACGCATTAGGTCTCGACGAGACGCAGGCTGAGAAAATCAACAATCAGCTTGATCGCTTGTGGTCGCTGTACGCCGATGATCCACGCGAATGCGATGCCGAAGCGACACTCAACCACTACCAGTTACAAGCACTGGTATTGATCTCGTCCATGGTGGGTGGCGACGTGCTGATTGCCAGTCCTGACGATGAGCGCCCCGGCTGCATCTTCAGCACGCGCTTGCAGTTGATCGAATCGGATCGGGTCTGCAATCCAGCCGGGCAACTTGACGGCGCAAACCTCGTGGACGGCGTCGAGTTCGATCGGCTGGGTGCGCCTCTGGCTTATCACGTCTGCACCGGATACCCCAACGAATACACTGCCGGCCAAGCGCTGAAATGGGAGCGTCTGCCAGCCTTTGGCGAGGCGACGGGCCGGCGCCGCGTCATGCACGTTATGGCCGACAAGGAGCGTCCGGGACAGAAGCGCGGGGCGCCTTACCTAGCTCCGGTGCTGGAACCGCTGCAGAAGCTGGAGCGCTACAGCAGCGCCGAGCTGATGGCGGCGGTGATCTCCGCAATGTTCACGGTGTTCATCAAAAAGACCAACGACTTCCAAGTCGGGAATCTCCCGCTGACCGCGTTAGCCAACGAAGGCGACGGTCCCGCAGGTGACACAACGGCTGACGGCGAACTGGCTCTGGGCGAGGGGGCGATCGTTGACCTGGGCCAAGGTGAGGAACCGGTAATCGCCAACCCTGCGCGGCCTAATGCGCAATTCGATCCGTTCTTCACGGCGGTGGTCAAGGAAATCGGCGCCGCTTTGGAGCAACCGATGGAAGAGCTGTTGCTGCACTACAGCAGCAGCTATAGCGCAGCCCGTGCGGCGATGTTGCAGGCGTGGCGCTTTTACAGCTTGCGCCGCTGGTGGTTGATCTGTGACTTCTGCCAACCCAGTCGGGAATTGCTGATTGATGAGGCGGTGGCCCGTGGATTGATCAGCCTGCCGGGTTATGCGGACCCGGCGAAACGCAAAGCCTACTGCCAGGCCATCTGGATCGGCCCCGCCCGGGGCGCCATTGATGAGCTGAAGGAAGCCAACGCTGCTGGTAAGCGCATCGAGATCGGCGTCAGCAACGAAACGCTGGAAACCGCCGCAATGACCGGCGAGCCGTGGCAACAGGTCTACCGGCAACGTGTGCGTGAGGTCACCCAGCGTCGCAACGATGGTCTGCACGTTTTACCCAAAGGGCGGGAGCAGGAAACACCGCCGTCCGCCAACCCCAACGAGGAATAACCATGCCCCGCGCATTCGAGCTGGCTGCATCGCAGCCGTGGCTGATGCTGCCCGGCGCCCTGGATAACTTGCTGACCATTGCAGACCGCATGGGTGATCCGGCAGCGCTGGAAACACGCACTGGCATGCGGCTGGATAACAGCCGCACTGTCAGCGTACGCAATGGTGTGGCGATCATCCCGGTAGTCGGTCCGGTGTTTCGCTATGCCAACCTTTTCACCGAGATCAGCGGTGCGACCAGCACTCAGGTCCTGGCCACCGACCTGCAGGCTGCGCTCGATGATCCCAAGATCAGCGCGATCATCCTCAACGTCGATAGCCCAGGGGGCGTTGCCGCCGGCATCAACGAACTGGCTGACCAGATCCATGCGGCCCGTGACCGTAAACGCATCGTTGCCTACATCGGCGGCACTGGTGCAAGCGCGGCCTATTGGATTGCGTCAGCTGCCAGCGAAATCGTCATCGACGAAACGGCGCTCGCCGGGAGTATCGGTGTGGTCGTTGAAGCCGTAGTCGGTGGCGAGGAAGCCAACGGCCGTAAGCGCTACCAGATCGTCAGCCGTAATGCCCCGAACAAGCGCGTGGATCTCTCTACAGAAGAGGGGCGGGCCAAGGTCGGCGAAACAGTCGATGCCATGGGCGATGTGTTCGTCGCCAAGGTGGCCCGCAACCTGGGCGTGGAGCCGGAGCGTGTCCCAGAGATGGGCGACTTCGGCGGCCTTCGTGTTGGCGCCGCAGCTGTCGAGTCCGGCTTGGCCCACCGTCTGGGGTCCCTTGAAACATTGATTACCGAACTGGCCAAACCGGCCGCCACTCAACCGAGGAAATACAACATGACCACCGTCAGCAGCACGGCGGAGTTGCGTGAGGCGCTGGCCGCCGGCACGGATCCGCAAACCATCGAAATCGCTCAGGCCAGTCAGCCGGATCTCGAAAGCATCCGCACCCAAAGTCGCGAGGAGGGCGCTACTGCAGAGCGGCAACGCATCACCGGCATCAATGCCATGGCCAGCAAGGGTTTCGAAACTGAAATCTCCGCTGCCATTGAAGCAGGCACCACGGTTGAAGCCACAGCGCTACAGCTGTTCAAGGCAGCGCAGGATCGCGGCATTTCTCTGAGCGCCATCAAGGCCGACGCCACTGGTGCATCGACGTCCACTCCGACGGGCGATGCCGCTCAGGGTGAGCGCAAGGCCGTCGTAAACGCCATTGTCGAGGGCGCCTCGCGCCGCTGATTGGAGAACTTCATGAGCAACCCAGAACGCCAAACCTATGTCCCTGACCAACTGTCCGCCGGTGCCTTCCCGGTGATGATCGACACCGCCGTGATCGCTTCCGGCCAGAAGCTCAGTCGAGGCGCTGTCCTTGGGCAAGTAACGGCCAGCGGTGAATACGTGCTGTGCAAAGCTGCAGCGACCGATGGCTCCGAAGCTCCAGTGGCTGTACTGGATCAGTCCACTGATACGACCTCAGGCGCGCAGGTAGCGCCCATCCGCCTGACCGGTGAAGTGCTGGCCAGTCAACTCACTCTCGGCGAGGGATTTACTTTGGCGCAGGCAAAAGCTGCGCTGCGTTCCCTGTGCCTGTTCGTTCGTTAATTCGGAGTCTTTGATGGATATTTTTGATACCCGCACCATGCTTGAAGCGGTCGAGCAGATGCCAACCGCGCGGCGCTTTTTGCTGAACACTTTTTTCAACGGTGGCAGTCCTGTCACGTTCCCGACCAAAACCGTGGACATCGACATCATCAAAGGCAAACGCAAAATGGCGCCGTTTGTTAATCCTCGCCTGCCGGGCAGTGTGTCGTTGCGTGAAGGCTATACCACCAGCACCTACAGCCCGCCGTACATTCAACCCAAGCGCGAAACCACCGCCGAGCTGGTGCTCAAGCGTTCGGCCGGCGACAACCCGTTTTCCTCGCGTACTCCGCTGGAGCGTGCCGGGCAATTGCTCGGTAAGGACCTGCGGGATCTGGACGACGAAATTATCCGCCGGGAAGAGTGGATGTGCGCCCAGGCACTCACCACGGGGAAGGTTCGCGTCGTAGGAGAGGGGGTGGATGACACCATCGACTTCCTGATGGCCAGCGATCACAAGATCAGCCTGGGCAGCGGTCAGTGGGGCACCGAAGACGGCGACCCGATTGCCAATCTTCGTAGTTGGAAGCGCAAGATCGCCAAGGATTCCGGCCGCACGGCGAACACCGTAGCCATGAGCGGCGAAGCGCTGGATGCATTTCAATCCAGCTCAGCGGTGATGAAACAACTCAACACTCGCCGCGTTGACATGGGCTTGATCAAGCCAGAGGAACTGCCAGACGGCGTGACTTACCTGGGCTATCTGAATGATCCCGGCGTTGACCTTTACGGTTACGACGAGTGGTATCTGGACGACGAGGATGACGAGCAGCCAATGATTCCGGCAGGTGGCTTGATTCTCGGCTCGACGTCCACGCGCAACGCCATGCTGTACGGGGCGATTCAAGATCTGGAAGCCGTGGAAAGCGGCTTGGTCGAAGCGGCGCGCTTCCCGAAGAGCTGGGTGACCCAAGAGCCGAGCGCTCGTTGGCTGAAGCTGCAGAGTGCGGCATTGGCTGGCCTGCTCGAACCGGATGCGTTCATTTACGCCAAGGTGGTGTGACATGGCCAAGAAAGCCGATTTTCTGGTGATCGACGGTTGCGTGCAGGATGGCCGCGTCGTTGTTGTGAAGGGCGAGCCTTACAGTCCGCCAAGTAAAGGGATTGAGGAGGCGTTACTCGCCGAAGGGCGTATCGCTCCGCTCAAGGACCCCCGAGCCCAAGAACTGCTGCGCCAGAAATCGGGCGTTGCCAATGAGGACGACGACAGCGGCGGTGAGTGATGGGCTTTCGCGAATTGAGCGACGACATGGACGCCCTGGTGCTGGATGGCTTGGGCGACATGGCAACGGTCGGCGGTCGAGAGATCGCCGGTTTCTTTTCCGCGCCATGGCTGCAGCCACGCATGGGGCGGATAAATACGGCCTTGCGCGAGCCGCAGTTTGAGATCCGTGCCATCGATGCGGATGGCATCGAATCGGGGCAACTGGTTTCCATTGATCTATCGGTGCAAGACGGCGGTGGCCAATATGACCTTGTCCAACTTGAGCCAGATGGTACTGGTTGGGTGACTTTGATCCTGAGGATGCGGGCATGAGTATTGGCAGTTACTACAGTTCCTCGGCCAGTGGCGGGATGCTGACCATTCAGTCTTCGGCTGCAGATCTACAAGCTTTCGAGGACTTCGCCAAGTTGGTGCCAAAAGCGGCCGCTGTCGCTCAACGTCGTGCGATCAACAAAACATTAGGTTGGTTGCGCACTCACATCGCACGGGCAGTTGGCCGGGAGGAACGAATTGCTGTCGCTGCTGTGCGTCAGCGCTTGCGCAGCTATCCGGTCGCAGGCAGGGCAGCAAGCGGCAAGTTGTGGTTCGGTCTGAATGCTATTGAATCCAGCCGGATCGGTCGGGCGCGGCAAAACGGAAAAGGCGTGTCCGTGGCGGGACGGCGGTATCAAGGCGCTTTCCTCAAACAGGTTTATGGGAATAAGGCCGATATCTGGATTCGTACCGCGAGTAAGCATTTCAGTTCAGACGACTATCCCGATGCGACGGTGTCATCCAGTCGTGGTGCCAGCTCGGGTTGGATCGCAGAAAACGACAGTCGCTTTCCGCTGGCCAAGGCCAAAGTGTCGCTTGAGCATGCCCGTCCGCATTTCGACGAGTGGGTTAAACGCGCCCATGCGCGCTTGCTGGAGATCCTGCAGCAAGAACTCAATTTCGAGTTCCAGAAGTACCTGAAGGGGGCGTGAAATGTCTGAAGATCGCTTTACGCTTGATGAGCTTTATCGGGCGATCGAACTGCATCTGGTAAATCATCTGCCAGGCGTCAAAGCTGTTACGGCATGGCCCGACGTGAAGGATCGCATCGCGCTGCCTGCGGTGTTCCTTGAAATGGTGGAGATGGAGCCCGGTACCGACATCGGCACCGGCGAGACGACGCTCGTCTGCAGGTTTGAGGCTCGGATCATCGTTGACCCGATTCGTCCCCGACATTGCCAGCAGGCCGCGCAGTTGGCTGCTCAAATGGCGGTGCTGCTGCGCATGCAGACCTGGGGGGTAGCCGTCCAGCCCGCCGAATTTGTGCAGGCCATGCAGGACTGGACCAAGCCAGAACTGGATGGCTACACGGTCTGGGTGGTTGAGTGGACCCATACACTTTATCTAGGGACTGAAGACTGGCCATGGCCAGACGAGCCCCCGGGTTCGCTGATGTTCGGTTTCAACGACGACAAGGAGCCGGAGTTTTTCCCGCCGGAGAGCCTGCCGTGAGTTATTCAGGCGGTGAGCATGACCGCATGATTGCGGCCATGCTGATGCCCTGTGCGGTCGTGGGGGTTGATCTGGCCGCCGGTGCGGTTCGGGTATCGAATGGCGAGTGGACGAGCGCCTGGGTGCGCTGGCACAGCCTCGCGGCCGGCAAGGCGCGGCACTGGCGATCGCCGAGCCTGGGCGAGCAGGGGGTTTTGTTCAACCCCAGCGGGCAAGCGGGCATAGGGACGTTTATCCCGGGGCTGTACGGCAATGCCGGCGCCCAGCCGGACAATCGCGATCACGTCGAGGTCTGGCGGTTTGATGATGGGGGTTCACTGGTCTACGACTGGGAGGCAAGCAGCTACACGATCACCGTGCCTAGCGGGACCGTGACTTTCAAGGTCGGCGGAACAGAACTGGTCGTTACGGATAACGCGGTGACGGTGAAGTCTGGAACGGTCGACCTCGAGGCCGCTGTGAACATCAAAGGACCGGTCAACATCGACGGGCCGTTACACGTAACGGGCAACATCGACGGCGACGCGAACATCATGGCCGCCGGCAATAGCGATAATCACCACAAGCATTGATCAATCAACCATGCAGCCCGCCAAGTGCGGGCTTTTTTTTGTCTGGAGGAAACCCATGGCCAAGGCCACTGCAACACCCAGCGCTGATGCGTCGACGTCGACGGATCTGCGTTTGACCTTTCGCGATACGGTCTTTACCTCGCGCACCCTGTGCATCCCTGGGACCAATCGCACGCTCGACGTGGTCAAGGCCTCGGTCGACGTCTCGGCGTCCGATGAACAGGCTGTGACGTTCCTGAAATCCCATCCCGAACTTGAAGCCCAGGAGTAACGCAGATGATCGGAATGGATCGCCAGACCGGCCAGCCCATTACCGGCATCGACAGCGTTATTCAGTCCATCGGCGACATTCTCTGCACCCCGTTGGGCAGTCGCCGGGAGCGGCCCGACTACGGCAGCAAGCTACGCACTTATGTGGATCTGCCGGTTAACGCCGGCTGGATCAGTTCGGTGCAGGCTGAGGCCGCGCGGGCGCTCGGCCGCTGGGAGCCGCGCGTGAAGCTCAAGAGCGTCAAGGTGCTGTCTGTGCTGGGCGGGAAAATCAATTTGGGCGTTGCCGGCGAGTACCTGGGCGACGACTTTCTGGCCGAGGTGAGCGCATGAGTATCTTGGATCTATCCGCGCTGCCGGCGCCGGACGTGCTGGAGCCGCTGGACTTCGAAGAAACCTATGAAGACAGCTTGAGCATGTTTCGCGGGAGCATGGGCGACAACTGGACGGCCAACCTTGAATCAGATCCGGTGGTCAAGCTGCTGGAGGTCGGGGCCTATAACAAGCTCGGCAACCGTGCCAGGGTCAACGACGGGGCCAAGGCGCTGCTGCTGGCCTACGCGATCAAAAGTGACCTCGATCAGCTTGGCGGCAACGTCAATCTGCCGCGCCTGGTGATTCAGGCCGAGGATCTGACGGCTACGCCGCCAGTGCCTGAAGTGCTGGAAGAGGACGACCCTTACCGGGAACGCATTCAACTGGCTTATGAGGGCCTGACCACGGCGGGGCCGCGTAACAGCTACATCCTGCACACGCGTAATGCCTCGGGTCTGGTGGCCGACGCCTCGGCCGAAAGTCCGGCGCCTTGCCACGTTACGGTAACGGTGCTGAGCACTGAGGAGAAGGGCGAGGCTAGCGCCGAGTTATTGGACGTCGTCCGGCTGGCTCTGGATGACGAGGACACCCGGCCGGTCGCCGATCGGGTCACGGTGCAAAGCGCGGAAATTCTTGAGTACCGGATAGACGCCATCCTGCACATGAGCAGCGCCGGCCCGGAGGGGGACGCCAGTCTGGCAGAGGCGAAACGCCGCCTTGCCGCGTGGATCAATCCACGCAAGCGGCTGGGCGTTGAGGTGGCGCGCTCGGCTGTGGACGCTCAATTGCACATTGCCGGCGTTTCCCGGGTCGAGTTGGTGGGCTGGCAGGATCTGGCGCCTACCAAGGCGCAGGCGGCGTGGTGCACCGGCTACGACGTGACGATGGCGGGTGCAACATGAAAAGCCTGCTGCCGAGCAATAGCACGCCTCTGGAGCGGGCAATCGAGGCGGCTTTCTACGATCGCACGATTGTCCCGCTGCGCACCCTGTACAACCCCGACACCTGCCCGGTCGAGCTGCTGCCGCATCTGGCATGGGCATGGTCAGTCGATCGCTGGGATTATCGATGGTCTGAGGCGACCAAGCGCGCGGCCATCAAGGCGTCTTTCTACATCCACAAACACAAGGGCACGATCGGGGCGCTGCGCCGCGTGGTCGAGCCGCTGGGCTATCTGATCGAGATTGTCGAGTGGTTCAAGACCGTGCCCGAGGGCGTGCCGGGCACCTTCGCACTGAAGGTCGGGGTTCTCGATACCGGCATCACCGAAGAAATGTATCAGGAGCTTGAGCGCCTGATTGACGACGCCAAGCCCGTCACCCGGCACCTGACCGGGCTGGCGATCAGCTTGGAAACTCAAGGCAATTTGAATATCGCCATGTCCGTCTACGAAGGCGACGAAATCGACGTTTACCCGCCCGTCATGCGTGACATTGAGGTCACTGGCAGCTTTGGCGTGGTCGGCCGCGAACACACCATAGACACCCTGGACGTTTATCATGATTGATGCGAATTCACAGTTTTTCGCGATCCTTACCAATGTGGGGATGGCCAAACAGGCGAACGCCGACGCGCTCGGCATTCCCTGGCTGATCACGCAAATGGGCGTGGGGGATGCCAACCCGAACGGGCTGGCCGATCCTCCCAATCCGGTGCCGTCGGCCAGTCAAACCAAGCTGCTCAACGAGTGGCGCCGCAAGCCGCTCAACCAATTGAAGATTGACCCGGTTAACCCGGCGGTGATCATCGCCGAGCAGATCATCCCGGCCGACGAGGGCGGAAAGTGGATTCGCGAAATCGGGCTCTACGATGCGGACGGCGATCTGGTGGCGGTGGCCAACTGCGCGCCAAGCTTCAAACCGATGCTGTCGCAAGGATCGGGCCGCACGCAAATCGTGCGGATGAATTTCATTGTCACCAGTACCGGCAACATTCAGCTCAAGATTGACCCTGCGATCGTGCTGGCCTCGCGTGCCTACGTCGACACGGCCATTTTGGAAGTGCTGCCGAAGAACAAGACGCCGGGCGAATTCACGCGGGTTAAGGTCAACGATCGCGGGATTGTCGTATCGGGTGATAACCCGGAAACGCTCGCCGCCATGGGTATCAAGGACAGTTACACCAAGATCGAAATCGAGGCGATGATTGCCCAGGCCTCGGCGCTACCTGTAGGCGCCACGGTGGCATTTCCGCTCGACAAGGTGGCGCCCGGGTTCCTGGAGCTGGACGGCAGCGTTAAAAGCATTGCGGTCTACCCCGATCTGGCTGCGTTCCTCGGTACGGCCTTCAACAAAGGCGACGAGGGCGCCGGCAACTTCCGTCTGCCGGATTCGCGCGGCGAGTTTCTGCGTGGTTGGGATCATGGGCGCGGTGTAGATGCTGGCCGTGCAATTGGTAGCAGTCAGCTTGATGCCTTGCAGAACATTACCGGCCAATATGCTGCTAACAACGGCGTACAGCTCGCGGCTACAGGAACGGTGTTAGGCGCTTTCATCGCGACGGCGAATGGCGGGACACAGCTTCCGAACGGAACTGCCTCATCCGGCGTAATCAATATGTCTTTTGACGCCTCCAGGGTGGCGCGAACTGCTGACGAGACGCGCGGCCGTAACTTGGCGGTAATGTGGTGTATTAAGGCGTGGAACGCACCAATCAATCAGGGAAATATTGACGTTGCTGCACTCGCGGCTCTAGCGACGCAGGCCACGGAAATAAAGCTGGGTACAGCGAAGATCGCCACGCAGGTGCAGGCCGATGCGGGCACCGATGACGCTACGATCGTGACGCCGAAGAAGCTGCGCTGGGGATTCTCGATTCTGAAAGGTCAAAATGGCTATATCGTCTTCCCGTCATGGCTGGGTGGCGTAATCATTCAGTGGTTGACCAACAACACAGGGCAAATTTCCCAAGGGTTTGCCGAAGATGTTACCGGTCCCTGGACGCTAGCATTCCCGAATGCGTGCTGGCATGTGATCGGCAGTACGGGCAAGTCAAATAATGGTAATGGCTTCGCAACCTGCCGTATTGATAACTTCACACTGCTCAGTGTCAGCTCTAGCACCTATGCCCACATTACCGGCTGGGTGGCTCGTAAAATATTTGCCATCGGAAATTGAGGCCAACATGAAGCGCTATTACAGCCAAACCACCGGATGCACTTATTTGCATGGGCTTCATACTTCGATGCCAGCGGACGCGGTCGAAATTTCTGATGCTTTGTGCGAATTGGTTATCAGCAATCCTCCGCCCGGTAAGATCCGAGCGCACGACGAGAAGGGTTTGCCCTATCTAATCGACGCTCCTGCTCCTGTGGATGATCTGGAGTCTCTGGAGCGAGCATGGCGCGACGGAGAGCTGTCTGCGGTGCTGTGGATGCGCGAGCGCCACCGTGACCAGCTCGAAATTTCCGAGGTAACCACGCTGACGGCGGAGCAATTCAACGATCTGCTGGTTTACATGCAGGCCCTGCGTGACTGGCCGCAATCGCCCGATTTTCCGGCGGTAGAAAATCGTCCAATTGCGCCGGACTGGATCGCCGGCCAAACCCAATAAACGCCCCGCACTGACGGGGCGTTTTCTTTTCCGTTACGCGTAACACGAACACCCTCACAGCCTCGCTTATGCGGGGCTTTTTCGTTTCTGGAGATTGACCCATATGGCTGGTTCTTTTTTTCACGGTGTGACGACCACACTGATTGATACCGGTGCGCGCAATATCTCGCTGCCGTCGTCCTCGATCATCGGTCTTTGCGACACCTTCAAGCCGGGCGTTGTCGGCGGCGGCACGGCCAAGGCCGGGGAGCTGGTGCTGCTCACGTCCGAGCGCGAGGCGATCGCTGCATTCGGTGCTGACTCGGCGATCACCAAGGCCGCCCAGGCAATCTATGTGCGCGCCAAGGCGGTGATCGTCGCTGTCGGTGTGCCCAAGCTGGAAGATGCAGCGCTGCAAACCTCAGCGATCATCGGTGGCGTTCTGGTCGGTGGCCAGCGTACCGGCCTGCAAGCGCTGTTGGACGGCAAGAGCAAGCACAACGCGCAACCCAAGTTGCTGATCGCCCCGAAACACTCGGCCACTCAGGCTGTGGCAACCGCCATGGATGCATTGGCCGCCAAGCTGCGCGCGATCGCGATTGTCGACGGTCCGAACACGACCGACGAGGCGGTGCTGGCCTACGCCCAGGAGTTCGGCAGCAAGCGCATCTATCTGGTTGATCCGGGCGTGCAGTATTGGGACACGGTGACCAGCGCGACGATCGATGCCCCGGGTTCTGCCTGGGTGGCGGGCCTGTTCGCGTGGACCGATGCGACTTACGGCTACTGGGCTTCGCCGTCGAACAAGGAGTTTGTCAGCATCACCGGCACTACTCGCCCGATCGAGTTCCTGGACGGCGACGAAACCTGCCGGGCTAACCTGCTCAATAACGCCAATGTCAGCACGATCATTCGTGACGGCGGCTATCGCCTGTGGGGCAACCGCACGCTGTCGAGTGATCCGAAATGGTCGTTTGTCACCCGCGTTCGTACCTGCGACATCCTGATGGATGCGATCCAGGCGGGGCACAAATGGGCGGTCGACCGCTCGATCACCAAAACCTACGTCAAGGACGTGACCGAAGGCCTGCAAGCGTTCATGCGCGACCAGAAGAACGCCGGCGCGATCATCAACTTTGAAGTCTACCCGGACACCGAAATGAACACGGCCAGCCAGCTCGAACAGGGCAAGGTTTATTGGCGCATCCGTTTTACCGACGTGCCGCCGGCTGAAAACCCGAATTTCCTGATCGAGGTCACCAACGAGTGGCTGACCGAAGTGCTTGAAGCCTAAGGGGGCTTACCGATGATTCCTCAAGTTCTGAAGAACATGAACCTGTTTGTGGACGGCGTCAGCTTTTCCGGCGACGTGCCCACGCTGACGCTGCCGAAGCTGACCCTGAAAACCGAAGACTATCAGGGCGGCGGCATGTTCGCCCCGATCGAGTTTGCCGTGGGCATGGAAAAGATCGAATCGGCCTTTACCACCAACGGCGTGCGCCGCGAGGCGCTGAAGTTCTTCGGTCTGGCTGACCAGACGGCTACGAGTCTGACGTTTCGCGGCGCCTTCGCGGATCTGAAAGGCCGCATTACGCCGGTGATCGTCACCATGCGCGGCGGCGTGAAAGAGGTGGACATGGGCGACTGGAAGCCGTCGACCGTGGGTGAAATCAAGCACGCCGTGAAGCTCACGTATTACAAGCTCGAAATCGACGGTCGCCTGATGTACGAGATCGATCCGCTCGCAATGATCATGGTTGTCGATGGTGTAGACCAGTTGGCCGCCGAACGCTCGGCCCTCGGCCTGTAAGGAAATAGAACATGACCCAAGAAAACGCAGAACAGAGAGTCCCGTCCTGGCTGGCTGTCAGTGACGACAGCGCAATCATCACCTTGAAGGGGGCCGCCGAGTTCGGCGGCATCAAGGTCGACAAGCTGACCATGCGAGCGCCGACGGTGCGTGACACGCGTGCAGCGACTGCCACGGCAAAGGGCGATTACGAGCAGATTGAAATCAACATTCTGTGCAGCCTGCTCGGTGCGACCGAAAAGGAAATTGCTGCCCTGACTCAGCGGAACTACAACCGCTTGCAGGCTGGCTATTTTCGCCTGGTCGAAGAGGACGAGCTTTAACACCGAGACCCAGCGGGTAGCGGCCAAGACCTTAGCGAGAGAGACGGGTTTCTCTGCCGCCGAGATTGAGGCCATGCCCTTTGACCGGATGCTGTGGTGGCTCAGGGATTGAGCCGCTTTTGACTCAGCGAATATAGGGCGAGCACATGAGCAATAAACTTGCACTGGGTCTGGTCATTGGCGGGGCTGTCAGTTCGACGCTGGGGGCGGCGTTCAAGGACGCCACTGGCCGAATCAAGAAACTGGAAGAGACCGGCAAAAAGGCCCGGGTTCTCGAAAAGACCATTGGCGAAACCATGCGCCTTCAGGCCGAGTTTCGAAAGGCGCACATGGCCGGCGAGAAGGGTGCCGAGGATCTGCGCAAGAAGCTGGAAGCCAACTTGGCCGCGCTGAAAAAGCAGGGCGTTGAGGTTCGCAATCTCGGCAAGGCTTACAGCCAAATGGGCAAGATTGCGCAGGGCGCCGAGCTGAAGGCCAAAGGGCACATGCAGCTCGACGAAGGCAAGCAGCAGATGCGCAGCAGTATCGGGCGGGCGACTGCCGCCACGGCGCTGATGGCCGTTCCGACGAAGATCAGCGCGGACTACGGCGCGATCATTCGTGACATTGCGATCAAGTCCAACATTGCCAACACGCCCGAAGAGGCGACGCTGTCCAAGACCGTGATCGACACGTCACGCGATACCGGCATGGCGCGTAATCAGGTGGCCGAGGTGGTGAACGCCCTGGTGGGTGCCGGCATGGAGCTGGACAAGGCGCTGGCCTACGCACCGACGGCGGCCAAGTTCGCTGTGGGGCAGGGTTCGGACGGTACCGAAACCGCCCGTATGATCAATGCCCTCGGGCAGAACGCCAAAATCACCGACCCCGCAATGATGCAAAAGGCGCTTGAGGCGATCGCCTACCAAGGGCAGGCGGGCAGCTTTGAGGCGGCCGACATGGCGCGCTGGTTCCCTGAGCTGCTCGCGGGTATGGGCAAGCTGGGCATTACCGGCATGGACTCGGTGACGCAACTGGGTTCGATGCTTCAGGTGCAGATGAAGACGGCCGGCGGTTCCGACGAGGCGGCGAACAACCTCAAGAACTGGATGGAAAAAATCGGTTCCGGTGACACGGTCAAGGCCTACGAAAAGGCCGGCATCGATTATCAAGGCTCGATGAATACGGGGCTGCAAAACGGCAAGTCCACCTTGGAATCCAGCTTTGCGCTGGCCCAAAAATACATTGAGGCGACCGACCCCAAGAAGGCCGCCGAAATGGCCAAGGCGACGGCCGCGATCAGCAAGGAATCGGACCCCGAGAAAGCCAAGGCCATGATCGCCTCGCTGGAATCGGCGTTGCGTACCGGCGACCTGTTCGCTGATATGCAGGTCAAGGGCGCCTTGACTGCGTACATGCAGAACAAGGACCTGTACGACAAGCTGAAAAAGGAATCGGCCAGCGCGACCGGGATTCTCGATAAGAACCTGGAAGAACGCCGGCAGTCGTCGGCGCAGAAGCAGTCGGAAATGGTGCAGAGTATTGACGACTCGATGCGCGCGATCGGCGACGCCATGCGCCCGGCAACGGATGCCGTGGTAGACGGGATCGGTTCTGTCGCGCGCGGGCTGGCCAAGCTGTCCGACGAGTCGCCGCGACTGGTGTCTGCGATCGGGCTGGCCACTGCCGGCATCCTTGGGCTGTCGACGGCTATGAGCGGCCTCAAGATGGCCAAAGGGCTGATGAACATCGGCCGTGGCTCGCTGATGGGTAACCCGAACATCCCGCAAAAGGTGATTGTGACCAACCTGCCGGCAGGCGGTGCGGGTGGTGGACTGGACGGCGGCGACGTCGATGCCGGCGACGGCAAGAAGGACAAGGGCGGCAAGGGCAAAGGCAAGGGCGGCGGTCGCGGTTTCGGCCGTGGCATTGGTATCGGGTCAGCGGTCAAAGGCACGGCGGTTCTCGCGGTGGCTGACGCTGGTTTCAAGGCCTATGACACCTATCAGAACGCCGAGACTCAGGACGAGAAGGCCGAGGGCTACGGCTCAGCGGCGGGCGGGTTGGCGGGCACCCTCGCTGGTGCGGCGGCGGGTGCTGCGATCGGCTCGGTCGTGCCTGTGATTGGTACGGCGATCGGTGCCTTGATCGGCGGCGTGCTGGGCAACATAGGCGGCGACTCTCTGGGCGGCTTTGTCGGCAAATCACTGTTCGGGGCCGATGACGCCGCGAAGAAGATGCCAGACGCCGGGCCATTGATGATGGCCAACGCTGGCAAAGACATTGCGCCGGTGATGGGCGATATCGCCAAGTCCTTCGCCAAGCCTTCTACGCCATTGATGATGGCCGCGCCTGGCGCTGCGCCAGTGGCCAGCGACTCGGCAAAGCCCGGCGATGTGGGCCGCTCGATGATGCTGCCCGAAGCCAGTGCCGACGCGAAGCTGGGGCCGTTGGCCAAGGCAGCGCCGGCCAGTGCGCCGGCGACGCCAAAGGTCGAGTCCAACGTGGCGATCAATGCGCCGTTCTCGCTGACGGTCAACGGAGACGTCAAGGACGGCAATCAACTGTTCGCGCAGATCAAACCGCAGCTCGATCAGTATTACCGCGACATGGCCAAGCAGCAGGAAAGCCGCAATCTGTTTGATGCGCCGCACGTGTGATCAGGGGGATTTATGGAAGCATTGGGGCAATTGCAGTCGGGGATTAAATACTTGGCCTCGGCCGGGGAGACGGGCCGGCGCAGCCTTGACGGCATGATGGCGCCGGTTAACGGCGCGATCGGGGAAATCACCGGCGCCGCGTCCGAGCTGGAGGGCTTGCCCTTTGTCGGTCCGGCGATCGGGGCCAAGCTTCAGCGCGCCATGCGCGGGATCAATGCCGCCCAGGCGCAAGTCGGGCGGGTGGTGTCGATGTATGGCACGGCCACGCGCGCAGTGGCGCAGATCGACGAGCGACTGGGGGTGCTGAAGGAACAGGCCGGCCGCGCCGCCACGGCGATCAACAAGATCGCCGGCAAGTCCAGCCCGGCGCTGGCCAACATCGTGCCCACCGGTGCCTTTGCCACGGATCAGACGCCGGCGCCGGAAACGGTGAAGCCGTTCCCGCACTTGCTGATCATTCAGCCGCAGGACCCGAAGGCGCCGCAGTACACGTTCAACCTCGACACCGCTGCGTTTGACGAGCTGCGCCGATCCACCGAGTTTCGTTGGGCCTCGCAAGAGCGCTTGGGGCGGCGGCCGGCGCAGCAGGGCGTGGGCATGGGCGACGAGAAAATCACGCTCAAGGGGGTGATCTTCCCGGGCTTCAAGGGCGGCTTAAAGCAGCTCGACACGCTGCGCACGCTGGGCGCCCAGCTTCAGCCGCTGACCTTGACCACCGGCTATGGCGACGTGCTGGGAACGTGGTGCCTCAAGAGCGTCGACGAGGAACAAAGCTCGCTGATGGCGGGCGGCATTCCACGCAAACAGGCCTTTACCTTGGAGTTTGTCCGCTATGGCGACGACATGCAGAACGTCTGACGGGGATCTGCTCGATACCATCTGTCACAACTTTTACGGGCACTTGAATGGCAGCGTCGAGGCGGTGCTGGGCGCCAATCAGGGGTTGGCCGACGAGGAACAGCCCTACCGCGCCGGCGTGGTGATCGTGCTGCCGGATCTGCCGCACCCAGTCACCGAGGCTGTGACCTTGTGGGATTGATCCCGTCCGGACACGCCGCCGGCGTCCGCTCGCGTTACGCGTAACGCTTCAATCCTTGGCCCGCCCTGTGCGGGCTTTCTTTTGGAAACAATCCATGACCCCCCGATTCCGCATTGTTGCCGATGGCAACGACATCACGGCGCTGCTCAACGATCGCCTGATTCAGTTGAGTGTCACCGACAAAGTCGGGATGGAGTCCGACGAGTTCGAATTGCGCATTGATGACCGTGACGGGCTGGTGGTGCTGCCGTCCCGGGGCGCGGGGATCGAGGTCTACCTGGGCTATCTGGAGACGTCACTGGCCCGGCTGGGCCGTTATGTGGTTGATGAAATCACGGTGTCCGGTCCGCCGGATACGATCGTGATCACGGGCAAGGCCAGCGACATGCGCGGCAGCGGCAAAACCATTCGGAGCGGTAGCTGGGAAAACGTGCCGTTGTCCAAGATCGTCGCCGACGTCGCGGCCCGCAACGGCTGGGCGCCGGTGTGTCCGGTCAACACGAAAGTAGTGCGCGCTGATCAGCTCAGCGAGTCCGATTTTAATTTCATCACGCGGTTGGCCAAGCAGTACGACTGCACGGCCAAGGTCGCCGACGGCAAGCTGCTGGTGATGCCCCGTCAGGGCGGGCAGAGTGCGAGCGGCAAGGCCTTTGCGCCGATCGTGATCACGCGCGAAGACGTCAGCCGCTGGCAGTTCCACCTTGGCGATCGCAGCAGCCACAAGGCGGTCGGGGCCAAGCATCAAGACAAGAAGACCGGCAAGCTTGCTGTGGTGTCGCTGGAGAACGACGACGCCCCGGCCGGTCTGCCGGCGGTGCATACCGATCGCCATATTCACCCGAACAAGACGGCGGCCGAGGCTGCGGCGAAAGCCCGCTTGGCTGCGTTCAACCGGTCCACCGCCGGCGTGCGGCTGGAAATGGCCGGGCGTACCGATCTGTTTGCCGAACGCTCGATCATCGCCCAGGGCTTCAAGGTTGGACTCGATGGCGAGTATCTGGCCGAGTCGGTGCAGCAGACCTACACCCAAGCCGGCTGGACCACCGTTGTCGAGTGCAACGGCGGCAAGAATGGCAAGGCCAAAGCCAAAGGCAAGAAGGGCAAAAAGCCCGCCAAGCCGGTCAAGGTCGTGAGCCTCAAATAACGCGAGAGCGCACCCCATCCCGCCGCCTTGAGCGGCTTTTTTGTGCCTGGAGTTTGTATGCCGATCACTCAGCAGCAATTGCTGCAGATCCTCCCCAACGCCCGCCCAGTCGCGGGCGTTTTTGTGTCTGCGCTGGTCACGGCCATGGCGCGGTTTCGCATTACCTCGCCGGTGCGCGAGGCGGCGTTTCTCGCCCAGTGCGGGCACGAGTCGCAGCACCTGACCAAGTTGTCGGAAAGCCTCTACTACCGGGACGCCGAGCGCGTCGCGCGCTTGTTCAAGTCGGGTTTCGATGACAACCGTAACGGCCGAGCGGATCCGGCCGAGATCGAGGCCGCAAAGGCGTATCTGTGCAACTCGGAAAAGCTGGCCAACCGCGTCTATGCCAATCGCATGGGCAACGGTCCCGAGGCCTCGGGCGATGGCTACCGCTATCGAGGACGCGGCATGATCCAGATCACCGGGCGCGACAACTACCGCCTGTGCGGGCAAGCGCTGGGCCTGCCACTGCTCGATCGGCCGGAGCTGCTGGAGCAGCCGGAATATGCCGCGCTGTCGGCGGCCTGGTACTGGTGGGATCGAGGCCTTAACGATCTGGCCGACGCCGGCCTGTTCGACGGCATCAGCCGGAAAATCAACGGGGGCGACGTCGGTCTGGCCGATCGCCGCGAGCTGTGGGCCAAGGCCAAGGCGGTGCTATGTCAATCCTCGATCTGATCCCGGCACCGGTGCGGTCCTGGGCGATCGCCCTGGTACTGCTGTCGATCGCCGGCGCCGGTGCTGCCGGCAGTTGGGCGATACAGGACTGGCGTTACGGTAACGCGCTGGCTGAGCAGGCCCGCCAGTCCGCCGACGTGGCCCGGGCGGCCGCCGAGGCGACGGTGGCGGCGCTGGTGATCGAGCAGGACAAGCGCCTGGCGCTGGAGCAGCGCCTGAAAGACAACGACAAAACCCACTACAAGGATCTATCCGATGCGCAAACAGCTCAGCAACGCCTGTCTGATCGCCTTGCCACTGCTGATGTCCGGCTGTCAGTCCTACTTGACGCCGGCAGCGCTGCCGGCCGTTGTGACGGGGTGTCAGCCCCTGCCAGCGCCGGCGGCGTGGTTCATGGCCCCGCAAGAGCCGAACTTGACCCAGCGCATGCTCGGCGAATTATCGGCATCACCGACGCAGGTGATCGGGGGCTGATTGCCCTCGCGGCCTGTCAGGCATACGCCAAAGAAGTCTCAACACCGAAGTGAAAAAGAGCGGCCGGTCCAGATGCGTCAACATCTGAATCGGCCGCCGTTCCCGCAGATTGTCCCTGCAAGTCCAGCCAAGGCTCTTGCTCCGTGCACAAAGCGCGGCGAGCCTAGCACCTGTTTATCCATACAGTAAAGGTCTTGCTTTCAATGTCTACACCCATCATCCCTTGGATGGGCGGCAAACGCCGCCTGGCCGATCGCCTCATTCCGCTTTTTCCGCCACACGAATGCTACGTTGAAGTCTTTGCCGGCGGTGCCGCGCTGTACTTCATGAAGCCTCAACCATCGCCCGTCGAAGTCCTCAACGACATCAACGGCGACCTGGTCACGCTTTACCGCGTCGTGCAAAACCACCTCGAAGAGTTCGTGCGCCAATTCAAATGGGCGCTCAGCTCGCGGCAGGTGTTCGAATGGCAGAAAATGACCCGCCCCGAAACTCTCACCGACATCCAGCGCGCCGCCCGATTCTTCTACCTGCAGCACCACGCCTTCGCCGGCAAGGTCTCGGGTCAGACTTTCGGGACGGCGACGACTGCGCCGGCCATCAACCTGCTGCGGATCGAGGAAAACCTCTCGGCCGCGTGGCAGCGCCTGTCCGGCACCTACGTCGAAAACCTCCCTTGGCTTGAATGCGCAGAGCGTTATGACCGCGCTCATACCTTCCACTACATGGATCCGCCTTACTGGCAGACCGCCGGTTATGGCGTGGACTTTCCGTTTGAGAATTACGAACGGATGGCCGACTTCATGCGCCGCTGCAAAGGCAAAGTCATGGTCAGCATCAACGACCATCCGGATATCCGCCGTGTGTTCGACGGTTTCCACTTCGAAACCTTAGACATCCGCTACACCACAACCAACCAGCGGCAAGGCAAAGCCGAGGTCAGCGGTGAGCTGGTAATCATGAACTGGGCGCCAGAATCGTTGGGCGGCTTGTTTTGAGGAGTCTCGGGCTTACTTACTTACTCCGTCCGGAGCGGGGTGGCGCACTCCGCTCCGATAGCGAAGCGCCACGATAGTGCTGCTGGCTCGATTGCGTTAAAACTCAAAAGCAGTGATCAGAGGCAAAGGGTTAGAGAGATGTCCCATGGCTTAGATGTTCCCCTCACGCATGAATACCGCGGCCATAAGCTGATCGTGAAATTTGATTGGGAAAGACCCAACGATCCATCGCCGACAGCGGCGCATGTGCTGGCAGAGAGCGCGGTGCACGGGCTCGCCAATACGGTCGCCGAATTGCCAGGCCCGTGGCCGGATTATCCCAGTGCACTGTCTGAGGCGATGGCGGCCGCTGAACGTTGGATTGATAGTCAGCTACCCTGACAGCCGATCATCTGTTTGAACAACTATTTCCTTTGGGTGCTGTCATAATGATGTCATGTGGATAGCAGGGATGCGCTTTCGCCACTCACACCAGGAAGTATGACCTCATGCCTTCGATCGATGATTTTCGATTCAATGCCCATCACTTGTTGCTCGATCTCGATGCAACCACCAATCACCTCATGATGCTGGTCGTATCACACGAAGTCAGTGGCAGTCGATGGGAAGAAGCGTTGGTTCGACAGCAGCGAGCCTATACCGCATGGGTCTCTATCCTCCCAGGCATTCAGATCGACCCAATGCCTGTGCTCGATGGCCGGGCGACAGACGCGGACAATCCTACTGTTGATTAGGATTGTTCACTGTTGAGCATTTATGCGTGATCCTCTTCCCAGACGACCGCAACGGATTCCCGCCATTTCACGTCAGTCACGCCGAAGCGTTCGGCCATCGGTTTCGAAAAACGCTTCAGTGGCGGACGACCCGGCCGGGGTATGGGCGTAAGGCCAGCGTCACAGCTTGCCCATTGCCAGGCCTCGGCGTTGTTCATCACCTTCGTTCTGATGACGAAACTTTTCGGCGCGCCATGGAGTTGATAATCGATGACATACAAATCAGTTGGCTTCATGAGACCTCCTATTGCTCATGAACAAGTGATTTTGTGTGCGGAGGAAAATTCAGAGAAATTGTCCGACGGTCATTAACACCTTCGGTAGGCCACTCTCCATGTGCGCGATGAGCAAGACTGCAGCCAGATCAGTGATCTACGAAAGAGCCACCCTCGGCCGGGGCAAAGTTCTGCAGATCCAATGGCGTCACGCAATGGATCAACGTCTCAAGTAACGCGTCGGTGCGAACTAAACTGTCTGGATGATCTTTCTCAATCGCTGTGATCGGCATGCTGGACACCAGCGCATCGCCGGGGTCTTGTACCAGGCTGATCCCGCCGGCTGCCCGCACAGCGGCAGCACCGGCGGCGCCGTCCCCGTCATTGCCGGAGAGGATCATGCTGACGACTCGTCCTCCGAACACCGCCGCGGCCGTGCCAAACAACCGATCTACGGCGGGCTTGGAGAAATGCAGTTTGGGTCCATCGCTGAGGTGCAAAAGGCCCGGTTCAACCACTTCAAGATGGCGTCCGGGCGGAGCCAAATAGATACGACCCGCTTCGACGGGGACGCTCTCGTCTCCATAAACAACCGGCAAGGCTGACCAGGCATCAAATATCGACGCCAGCAGTCTTGGGCTGGACGTGCCTGTATGGACGACGATCAAGACAGCAGCGGGGAAGTCTGTCGGCAATCCTGAAAGAATTTGACGAAGAGGGGGAATGCTTCCCTCCGACCCGCCGATCACCACGATGTCTCTCATTGTATCCATGTCACTCGCCCGCTCTGTCTTTATGGGTGGATCAACAGCGGCGGGCAAATGTTCCATGCTCAGACGATAATCTGCGCTTGGATGACGTGGGAGACAGCAGGGGATCAACGGTGCCTGAGTTCATGCGTGGGCGAAATCCCTCGGTGTCCGCCTCGGCGCCACGTCGCCGATGGGCCGATCACACAACCACAAACCGCTCATAACTCGACGGTGAAACCTTTGAGCCCGATGTTGTCGGCAAAGCGCCCCACAGCGGTCAAACTGGCCCAGGTACGCAGTCGCTCACGCCGTGAGCGCACCGGCACCCAACGTGCGCCGCTGCCGCCTAAACGAATCGACAGGCCCCAATCGGGGCCACCTTCAATCTTGGCGACCATGCAGTCGCGCACCGCGTGTTGTTCGACCAGGGCGCGCAACACCTCTTCATGAATGCCTTCACCGATCAATTTTTCAGTTCCGCTGACGCGTCTGTAAAGCGCGGTCAAACACC
Organism: Pseudomonas mercuritolerans; assembly: GCF_025706525.1. NCBI lineage: Bacteria > Pseudomonadati > Pseudomonadota > Gammaproteobacteria > Pseudomonadales > Pseudomonadaceae > Pseudomonas > Pseudomonas mercuritolerans. The sequence goes on along the minus strand of NZ_JAMSHA010000001.1, from coordinate 739,096 downwards.
AAGTACAGACCCTCGATTGCCCCGAGGTTGAGTGCTTTCACCGTTTCAATGTCCAGAGTGAAACCTTCGGCTCGGTCGGCCGCGTGCAGCGTGTCGGCCAAGGTGCTTGCCTGGGCGATGCCAGCGAGCAGCTTCAGCGCTTGCGCGTGCACCGAACGCGACAAGTTCAGTGCGGCAAATTCGTCGTAGTCACTCATTGTCTAACCCCTTGTGACGTCCAACGCGGCGCAACGCTTCTTGACGGGTCAGGGACAACAGTTCGTACATGAGGTCGCGTTGCTCGTCGGTAACAACCTCGGCCGCCGCTAAGCCCAATACAAAGCCTTGCGCCACGTATGCATCGCCCTCGATGTCGGCGCCTTCGTGCTCGGCGCGGTAGAGATTATCCAGCAGCTCTCCCCACATATGCTGCAAATAGGGCGTCTTCAGTTCGACTTTAGGGAAGCTGAACGCGAACTCATCGGACTCTGAGCGATTCTCAGGGGCGACCATAACCTTTCCTTTAAGACTGGTAGCAAGACGATGGCCAGCATAGGGGGTGGCGGTAGACCAGTCCATGGGATTCCGGCAAGCGGTAAGCCACAAAAAGGCCCCCATACCTAGGCCAGATGTGGGGGCCTATTGAACATAAACGGCGTTATCAAAAAGCCATCAATCACGCTAGAGGCTAACGCGGCTCCGTGGCGTTGAGCATTCCAGCCGGCGGCGTACGCCGACGTTCGAAATCGTCCCACTGCTCAGGCATGCGCTGCTCTCCACAATACACGCAGACATATTCCTCTGGATTCAAACCCAGGTAGTAGCCTTTGCGTATGTAGGGGTGGTCACACTTTTTTGAAGTCTTTACCCCGCTTTCCGAGTTCTTCAGAAACATTCCGAATCCCACCTAGCACGATGTTACATGTCTACTCAGTACACGTTTTCTGGCCAGTCAATGCGCATACGCGGGCCATGCCCCGGCCTCAACAGAACTTTCCCATCTCCTTGAATTGCTCGGTCGCCTCTATCAACGCGCTGACAATTCCGGGCTCAGACGGCGCGTGGCCGGCATCATTGACAATCTTAAGCACCGAGTCTGGCCAGGCTTTATGCAAGCGAAAAGCGGAGTTGGGGGTGGCAATCATGTCGTGCCCACCCTGAATGATTTTGCACGGTAAGTGTTTGACTGCCTCAATGTTGTTTATCAGTTGATCTTCTTCAAGAAACAGACGGTTCTTGAAATACCAGACATCAAGACGGCCCATGCCGATACTGGTCTTCTGGTCGGCGGCTTGCTCTTCAACGCCGTCCGGATCGTGGCGCAACAATGAACAACTGGCCGAATAACGAACCCAGGCGCGAATGGCTTCGCCGCGTGATTGCTCGTCGTCGCCAGTCATTCGATCAAGATAAGCCTGCAGCAGATCCTGCCGCTCCTCCTCGGGAATGAAGTTCACGAAGTCTTCGTGCGCGCGGGGGAAAAAACGCCGCATCCCGTGGATGAACCAGTTGATTTCATCTTCGGTGCCCAGGAATACGCCCCGCAAGATGAACCCCAGACAGCGCTGTGGATGAGCCACGCCATAAGCCAGAGCGAGCGTGGTGCCCCATGAGCCACCGGTGACCAGCCAGCTTTGAATATTCAGATGCTCGCGAAGTTTTTCCAAGTCCTCGACCAGCGCCTGCGTCGTGTTGTTGCGCAGTTCTCCCAGCGGCGTCGAGCGAAGGGCGCCGCGTTGATCGAACAGCACGATGCGGTAGTGATCCGGATCCCAGAACTGTCGTTTACCGGGCGGCGCTCCTTCACCGGGGCCGCCGTGCAAGTACACGACCGGAACGCCGCCAGGGTTGCCGCTTTCTTCCCAGTAAAGCGTATGGATGTCATCAACCTTCAACTTACCGCTACGGCGCGGCTCTTCGATCGCAGGGAACAGTTTGTAGGTGACTTCGCAGGGTGCTTGCATTGTTCGCCCTCACTATTAGCAGATTGCTGGTGCCTGAGAGTTTCAGACTTCGGCACCAACTTGTAGGGGCCGCTCGGTGTGGCCTTGTGAGTTTCGAGCGACTCTCAATAAAAGCATGTTGGGACTCATCGGCCGCGCAGGCTGCGCGTGGAGGACAGAACATGCTCCAACTGCGGTTCTGCCAGCGCCATGTGCATGGCGAGGTCCTGAGCCTGATCCCATTGCAAATCGGGGCGTAGCCATACCTGCGCATCCTCGGCAGTGAACGCCAGCAGGCGTTGCTGTCTGGTGGATGTCTCGTCGTGCGTGACCAGTGCGAGGCCGTCACAGCCATTGAAGTGTTCACTGGCTTGTGCCAGTGCCGCGAGAAAAATTGGCCCGTTTTGACGTGACGTGGTGTAACTGAGGCGAGGGCTATTTTTTGATTGCTCGACTTCGCAGGCTTCATACCAGCCATCGACCGCGATGAGCATGCGCCCGTCGCGCTTGAGCCTGTCGAACACCCGTGAACGCATCACCAGATGCAAAGGCAGATGAGTCATCGGCGGCATTGTTCCCATCGACCAGAACGGTTTCCACCCCCAGCGAACCTTGAGGCATTCCAATAACCCGTTGCGGCTGCGTATGGCATCCACGTACATGTTCGGCTTGATCACGTTTCGGCTGTGCTGCGGTTCGCAGGTTCGGTGCAGACTGCCGTCCGCCAAACCAAATGCACCGCTCATATTCTGGTTCTGCGCTGCGTTAAACAACGCTTCAAATCCCTCTTTTACATCGTGTTGAACAATGTATTCGCACATCTCGATAACTCCTGGCAGTGGCACTTCAAAAGACCCGTCGCGTCGCGTCTGATCTGTTTTTTGGATGTATGTGACGGGTCATGTAAATGCGAGCCAGGGCGATGCAGCGCGGTTCGAAACTCCTTTGACTGAGCAGACGAGCGGAAAAGAAGAAGCATGTCATCGGCTTGCGTGACCGTTCATCAGACGCCGCCGTTTGTAGAGTGAGGTGATTGATAAATCTTTTTGTCGTCTGTCAATCGGCTCCAACTTCATTGGGTAGGACAGTGCATGTCACATAAGCCAGAAACATACAGGGACATTTCAGAAGGTCCCGAATCCGCCTCAACCGGTGATATCGACGTCGATTGCCTGATTATCGGCGCTGGCCCTGCAGGGCTCACGACGGCGGTTTATCTAAGCCGTTTCCACCGACGAGTCGTGGTCGTCGACGGCGGGCAGAGTCGCGCAAGTCTCATTCCCCTTTCGCACAACTACCCCGGCTTTGCACCAGGCATAACGGGTAACGACTTGCTCGATCGATTACGCGAGCAAGCTTTATCGTACGGGGCGATGATCGAATCCGGGCTCGTGGCGAGTCTGCTCAAGAATCGCAACGGTTTCGTTGCGCAACTCAACGGACGAGCGCTGAGCGCACCCCGTGTGGTGCTGGCAACCGGAATCGTCGATACCTTGCCGCAGATGGATCGACCTTACGATGGCGTTGCACAGTCGGTCATTCGGCTGTGCGCCATATGTGATGGCTACGAAGTCAACGGTGACAACGTGGCAGTGTATGGCGAGGCACACTGTGCGATTAATCACGGGCTGTTTTTGCGCAACTTTACTGACCGTGTAACTGTGCTCGCCGAGGCTGGTAGCGAAACGGGTGAGGAAGAGATCGCGACAGCGCAGCGCGCGGGCATACGTCTGATCAGAGAGCGGGTCGAGTACATCGAAGTGAGCGATGGCAAAGTCTTCGTGAAGGTGAGCAGTGGCGAAAAGTTTTGCTTCGATATCGTCTATCCGTCGCTGGGTTCGCGATATCGATCGGAGCTGGCGGTGCAATTAGGCGCGCAGGTAGACGAGGAGGGCGCTTTGCACGTTGACAACCACCAATGCACATCGATCACCGGACTATACGCGGTTGGGGATGTCGTGGACTCTCTCAAACAAATCAGCGTTGCTACGGGCCAGGCGGTGATCTGCGCAACCGCAGTGCATAACAGCTTGGAACTGCGTTTGTGGGATCGGATACGGGACGAGAGAACCGCTCGCGATACCGCTGGAGTACACAATGGTAATAGCGTCTCCGGTCAAAAGAGTTTCAGCTAACCAGCGTAGCGCCGTGAGCACCACCGAAGAGGTCTTCGGGCGCTTCAATCCAACGTTTCGATCTGTGGATCCTATAACTGCCGTAATCGCGTGATCGCATCGGTGATCGCTTTTGCGTTTGTATCGAGCGTTTCCAAAGCTCCAACGGCGTTATCGGCAACATCATCTGCGCCAGCACCCGAGATCCAATGAGTGATCTCTTCTATGGCTGCGCCTAACGCATGTTGGTTGTGCAGAACCAAAGTCAAAGCATCGGCAGTTAAAATGTTGGAGTTTGAATTTTCTTTCATGTGAGTCGTCCTTGAGCGAAGTTCCTGTAAGCCAGTCGTGTCCAGCGGATAAGATTAGCCCAACATTGCTGCAGCGTGGCCATCACCTCATTCTGGCTTGTTAAGGGCCATCCGGCCGACCCGGTCTTCTCAGGTTTTACCTTCGATATCCAAGCTCATGGAAACGATAGATCCTGATGGGCAGCGGGATGACTGAGATGGAGACCTGACTTTCAAAGTCCGCTTGGGTCGAAAGCTGTCGTAACTGTTTAGGGCAAAATTAGGGCATATGGCAGGCCGCTTGGGTCCGCTGGACGCCTGCGGCAAAGTGTGCAAGCGCCGTTGTAGATGGGCTAAAGCGGCCTACGGAGAGTGCAGAAGGGGTTCGAATCCCTATCCAAACAGTCGGGATCTCCGTAGACGCATTTAAGGTTCAATACCAGGTCAAGATGCCTGGCGCGATTGAACCTATATGGCCCCCTACCTATCGAGGCGCACTAAGCTGCCTAAGTCGCATGATCGCGTCAGTGATCGCTTGCGCATTTCGATCAAGCGTTTCCAGGGCCGCACCGGCGTTATCGGTAACCGTGTCAGCGCCAGTGCCTGAGATCCAATGGGTGATTTCTTCGATTGCCGCACCGAGTGCATGCTGGTTATGCAGGAGCAACGTCAGAGCATCTGCAGTGACGATATTGAAGTTTAAGGTATCTGGCATGGTGTTCGTCCCTGAAGTCGATGCGTGGCTGAATCAGTCCATCATTCTGCATGATCCTAGTCAAAAGCGAGAGATGCCGGTTCGCACATTGCACATTTTTCACGTCCAAAGGTTCTGCGATAAGCCTCTTGGAATGGGACAGATATGGGGCAAACCGTACGCCATTTCATGCCATTCAATGCCAAGCATGCGTCTGCGCATGCAAAGGTGAAATGTGCTAATCCTTAACAAACACTCGGGGTTGGGGCACAACGACCAAAGTACTTCAGCACAATCGGAGTTTGAGGGATTTGCTTCGGAGGTTGGCCAAGCCCTGTTTAACGTGTCCAGCGTTCTTTCCGATCCCCCACAAGGCACCACGGACATTTTCGACCACATCGGGCAAGCCTTGTTTTTGAGTGCTGAGCGTCAGCTCCATCAGGGTAGCGTCTAGGGCGCGATGATTCTGGTACATCCTTTCCAGTAAACCGAAGGGACCCCTCTCCTCAACATCTATTAGAGAATGTGAGCCAGATTTCGTCGTCTTGGTCTCGATCGCTTGTCCGCCCCAAGCGAGCAGGGGAAATAAGCCTAGGACGGCGTGGATGTCAGATCTTACCTCTAGGCAGGAAACGCTGGTCTACGCTGATCATAGTACTCCTCGACTGCTCCGCATGAATCTGTGAAAATTACGCGGATGGATGCTTTTTTTTTGGGAAAGCGTCAATATTCGTGGTTTAAGGTGTGAAAAAATCACATTAGGGTGGTCCGATGTTAGTTTCTTTCTCAGTAGAAAATTTTAGATCCTTTTCCAAAGAACAGACTTTTTCTCTGGTAGCGAGCGGGAGGCTTTCAGGTACTCATGACAGCCATACGGTAGCCATCCCGAATTCTGAGCTCAGGGTTCTGAAGGTTGGTGTCCTTTATGGTGCGAATGGAGCTGGGAAATCTAGCCTATTTAAAGCACTCAGCTACATGAAGAAGATGGTCCTACGTGCAGGAAAACCACACGGAACGCTTAGAGAACCATATAAGTTTAGTAAGTTAAGAGATGAACCTTCTACATTTGATTTGCAGTTTATATGCGAAGGTGAATTGTATAGATACGGATTTAAAGTTGACGACAGTCAGATATTAGAAGAGTGGTTGCTGCAGGTTTCTGGTAAGAAAGAGGTAATAATATACGAAAGAGTTACTGATGCTGCAGGTGGGGTAAAAATTGAACCCGCAGGTTTAGGTAAGAGTGAAAAAGCATACTTGCTTGCGAAAATAGGTGGGCCGGCGAATCAGACTTTTTTAGCTACGGCGAATGCAACACTCAAAGATAGTGACCTTAGTGGACACGTAAAAAACGTTATTCATTGGTTCAAGTATAAATTGAGGTTGACAGGTCCGGATGAGAATATTGAGCCGGTCGGTCATATGTTGGCGGATAATGTCGCCTTTAGGGAGTTTGCTGGTGAGTTTCTCCGGGCATCGTCTACCGGGGTCCAGAGTTTAGGTGTCGAGAAGAAAGAAATTACTGAGCAGGACCTAGAGAAAATAATTCCAAAATCAGTGCTGCCGACTCTTCTTAGGAGGCTCGAAGATAGTGATGAGGGTATCGGTATCGTCCAAATGGCAAACGGAGAGGAACTCCTGCTCGAGCGTGGCGATGGTAATAGATTTTATCAGTTGTCAGTGCATTCAAATCATCAGGTAGGTGACGAAGTAAACTCCCGACTGCCATTAACTGAAGAGTCTGATGGTACTCGCCGATTGTTGCAATTGCTTCCAGCGTTACACGTCGCGCGTTCAAAGGATGCTACGTACTTCATAGATGAAATCGATAGAAGTATGCATCCAATGCTTATCTGGAAGTTTTTGGAAACATTTTTGAATGCATGTGATGAAAAGAATAGTCAGATAATTGTAACCACTCATGAGTCCAATTTGTTAGATCTCGAGCTGTTAAGACGGGATGAGATATGGTTTGCAGAAAAAGACTTCTCATTAAGTACGAATTTATATAGCTTATCTGATTTCAAAGTAAGAAAGGATCTTGAAGTTAGAAAGCACTACCTTCAGGGAAGATTCGGAGCCGTTCCATTTTTAGGTCGTTTGGATGGTCTAATTGATTCGGGTGAAGAAGCATGTCACTAACATCCAGAAAAAAAAGACCGCTAGTTCGAGATCAGCAAGACTATCGTGACGATAGATTATTTATCATTGCTTCTGATGATACTTTTGCTCCTAAGCAGTATTTCGATGCCTTTGAAATACCAAGAATCAAAGTGGTAGTAGTGCCCACAACAGATGGCAGTTCTGCAGCTCCACACGTGCTCACGAGACTAGATCAATTTGATGTAGAAGAGGATGATGAGCGGTGGATGTTGTTGGATACGGATCATTATATCCAACCAAATCATGCAGCTACCTTTCTGCAGGCTATAACTGAGGCTCGGCAAAAAGGGATCGAAGTCGCACTAAGCAATCCATGCTTTGATTTTTGGCTGTTGCTACATCATTTGGAGGGGGGTGCAGATCTTTCAATAATTACTGATGCAAAATCAGTCGGCGTAGAATTGCGGAAAAAATTAGGTGCTTTTGATAAGACAAAATTGAATCCTACAAACTTCCCGCTTTCGGCAGTGGCGCATGCATGTAGTATTGCTCGCGCAATGGATATAAGTGTGGGAGGTGGCGATCGTCCTGAAGGGCCGACGTCACGTGTTTATAAATTGTGGGAGTCTATTGTTTCAAAGACACCAAGAGTTCAGCTGCCGCAAGAGCTGGTTTCGGTTCGGATTGATCAATAAAATAAATTGATTGTATTAGTTAAAATTTGGTTGAGAGGTAAAGCAATGTCAGGTTCTTATTAGTAGTCCTGGCATTGTGCTCTTTGTGGTTTTTAAATGTTTGGATTGGATTGCTAACCTATTGGTCTGGCATTTTGGCTAGTGTGGCATCAACCTAGATGAGTATATTGATTATTGCTATTAGTGCGGAGCAATTGTGCGTTTCGGATAGTGTTACTAAGCAAGAATCTCTTTATGGGGGCGACTAGTTTCTACATGGGGCGGATGTAGCTTTGCTCGGCGGCTCAACTCCTAGTCTTTAGCGTTAAGCGTTTTGGGCGAGTTTTCGGTGGAAGAGATTTTCAAATTAAAAAATAGCAATCTCGCTGTTATTGCACCGTTTATGAGAAAAGGCAGGCATTTTTCGAACTGTAAACATCGGTGCTTAAGATTTGCTACAAGGCAGAGCTAGAACTAGTTTAGAGTAGCAATGCTAGGGTGTTGGGTAAAGCTATGTCCAATCCATCATCAAGCCAGCGGGCGCTCGCGGCTGAGGCGGACAGATGAGCGGTACTAAATCTGTAGCCTTTTCGCCCCTTCAGGACGTCATCGATTACATGCGCAAGCGGAAAGTCGTTGAGCGCGGGTGTGTTGAGGGTTTTGCTTGAATGCCAAGGCTGGTCTTGAAGGGGAATTCCCCAAGTTAGAGGAATTCAAGGAAATATGTTATGCCGCCGCAGCCAGGCAGGAGTGGTACAAGTACAACCACTAATTTTTAGGCGTAAAAACCGGATCAGGCATCCGGCTTGTTTTCAATTCGGAACAGCGACAAGGGAGAGTCAAGGTACTCACCGCCCAGCAATATATCGGATACCTTGATATCGCCTGCGGCTTTAAGCTCGTCAATAACACTACGAATGTTACCTATCTTGTTTAGGATGTCATGGAGCCTCAGCGCAACCCTCAAGCGATCCTCGCTCCGAGCATGATTTGGGAGCCTGCTGACCTTGTAAGGCTCGAACCAGTTCTTGCGATCAATACACTCCAGCGAGAAGGACTTAATAACATCGAGCGCTGAGCTATAGCGTTTATCATATTGAACAAGCTGGGCTATGACATCGACTTTTTCAGGTTTCTCCAGGATAATGTATGCATACACCGATCTACCTATTTGATTCTCATGCTCTTTTCCATTTTGAAGTAACCATGAGTAAAGTGGTCGAACCTCTGACTCAAGAGTGTCAAGCTTATTCGTGGCTACTGAGTCCTTCGAAAATCTAGACCTGAAACGCCAAAATCCACTCATCACATAAACAAATATTAGATTTGTATATGAGTCTAAAACTTCAAGGCTTTCGCCCTCAAGGTAAGGATTGTTGCTTTCAGGCGAAAGGATCTGCGCACTTCTCTCTCCAAAAGCAGATAAAGACTTTCTAGTGTCTGTATTTAAAAGCTCCAGATCACAACCTTGCTCTTGATAAGTAGTTAGGCCAACTATAACTTCGTCATATTTTATTTTAAGCTCTCCAGTTATATATTGATTCTGAATATCGACAACAGCGCTTATGAATTTTGACGTGTCTGCCTCATAAATATAATTATTGTGAATCTGAACAACTGAGGAAGGGATTGTTGGAGTATCCTGACGTTCGAGATGGCGTACAAATGAATTATTTCCGTCACGAACGATGTCCACGGCTTTAGAGGTGAAAACGCCATCCTGGACTGCAGCCCTAACGCTTTTTTCGCTAAGCAACGTATATTTCGAAGCCATGATCACCCTCTATTTTGCGCTATACACCCTCAGTTGTCCCAAGGAGAACGTCAAGATAGCGTCTGCCAAGGAGCATGTCATCTGGTTCGTACCGGCACGATGGCAGGGTGGTGGCGTCATGCGATCTACTTTAAACAGCTTCAACAGAACGCTGTCGCTCACGGCTTTAGGGAAAAAGGGGCGGATTTATTTTTTCCGGAATCAAACGTCGCTACTGGTCGGTAGCTGCGTTGGGCGAAGGGCTGCTTCTGGGCGAAAGCAGTACATCTTCAACGACTGCTTTTGGCTGTGGGTTCAACCGGTCAAGCCATCATTCAACATTGAAAAAAGCCCCGCATCGTTTCAACTGATGCGGGGCTTTTTTGATATATGTGGGATATGAATCCCGTACCAATTTCTGTACCAGTAACTGTGTATTGGCATGAAATTCTAGGTTGTCCTCGGTGCCAAGTCCCTAATTTCATTGGTCCTGAGAGCCTACTACCCCCCCCTTCACATGGCGGTGTAATTCTGTTCCAGGGACATGAAACTACCTGTGGGGATTTTCGCAAAGGGAAAGGGTACGGTGGCGGACACAACCCTGCAAGTTCGGTGTGACGGCTTTATTCGTCGCGGCCTTCCATCATCGTCCGTTTCAGCATCACATAAACCGCGCCGGCGCCGCCGTGGCGGGCCTGGCAGGAGCAGAAGCCGAGCACTTGCGCATGCTGGCGCAGCCAGGTGTTGACGTGGCTTTTGATCATCGGCCGCTTGCCATCCAGGCGCACAGCCTTGCCGTGAGTCACGCGCACGCAGCGGATTTCGAATTTGGTCGCTTCGGCGAGAAAGGCCCAAAGGGTTTCCCGGGCCTTTTCCACGCTCATGCCGTGCAGGTCGAGGCTGCCTTCGAACGGGATCTGCCCGACCTTGAGCTTGCGCATCTGGCTTTCCTGCACGCCGTCGCGGGACCACATCAGCTCGTCTTCCGGGCCGACGTCGATCACGAACTGGTCGGAGAGGCCATCAATGATGGTGGTGTCGCTGCGCACGGTGGCGGACTGACGCAGCTTGGCGATCTGCGCGCGGTCAGCCTTGGGTTTGCCAGTGTCGGCGCGGTCGTGCTTGATCGGCTTGACGCCCTGGATCGCACTTTTGAACAGAGAAAAATCGTCGTCTTGCATGTCAGCCTCCGCGAAGGGCGGCCAGTTTACCCAAGTCGACAGAAAACGGCCCGGCAAAAAGCCAGGCCGTTGGGTCAGTCGTGTTTTTTCATCAGATGCGGGGACATGTTCAGTTCCCGCGATTGCCGTGCGCGACGGCGGCAGCGGCGCCACAGAGCAACGCCGAAGTAGAGAAACAGCAAGCCGACGGCAAGCATGATTGCCGAGCCCAGCGGTGATGCGTTCAGGTCACCCAGCGCCGGCGGGCGGCCGAGCAGGCTGGCGGCGCCGGCCATCGCCAGCAGCACGCCGAACGTCGCCAGAATGGCCGAGATCGCCGCGCCAAATCGAAAACGCCAGTTGCTTTGGCCTTTGGGCCGCAAACGGCGTGCGTCAAATCCATCGGATAACTTCATTCCGACCTTCCTCAATGGTATCGGCCCTTCGACCGGGAGTTGACCGGGTTGTTCCTGAGGCTATGGCATTTGCGGCAAATCAGCGGATATAGCGGATGAGCGGCGCCAATGCACCGCTCACAAGGGCAGGATCAGATCAAGTCCTGAGTCTTGGCCAGCGTGGCGAAGTTGTCAGCCATGATCGCCATTTCCGCTTCCTGTACGCGTTCGGCGCTGAGCACGCCGCCCTTGAAAGGCAGATCGCGGGTCGCGCAGGCGTCTTCGACCAGGGTGCAGCGGAAACCGAGGTTCTTCGCCGCGCGCACGGTGGTGCTGACGCTGGAGTGACTCATGAAACCGCAAACGATCAGGTCCAGCGAGCCGAGATTCTGCAGGCGCTCGAGCAGTTCGGTGCCATGGAACGCGCTCGGCAGCAGTTTGCCGATAATGGTTTCATCGCCTTGCGGTTCGAGACCGGGGATGAATTCGCCACGTTCGCCCTGCGGGTCGAACAGGCCACCAACGGTGCCGAGATGACGCACGTGCACGATCGGCCGACCGGCGGCACGGGCTGCGGCAACCACTTGTTTGATGTTCGCGACGGCCGCGTCCATGCCGCTCAGGGCCAGCGGGCCACTGAGATATTCTTTCTGGGCATCGATGATGACCACGGTGGCATGGCTCAGTGTGGCCGCTGCGTAACCGCGGCCGCTGAGTTGAAACATCGTTTTTGGAACGGACATTCTGGGGCTCCTCGGGGTGGGGCTTTTGCGACATTGTCCTCTGGCTGAGCGGTTCTGTGAATCGCTACCATCGTAGGCGCCGTCGTTCTTGGCCTGCAGCCTTGTCAAGTTACACGTTCCGTTCAATGCCTGATGCAAAAAAAAGAAAACTCCTACCGGAGCCGCGTGGTTTTTCCTGCGTCGTCGTCGCGCGTTTTGGCTGGTAGAATCGCCAGTCGTTTTTTCTGGAGTTCTACGCCGTGATCACTTCCCGACTTCGTACCCTGCGCGACCACATCCGTTGGGCCGTCAGCCGCTTCCATGGGGAGGATCTGTTTTTCGGCCACGGCACCGACAACGCCTGGGACGAGGCGCGCCAGTTGGTGCTGGGCGCTTTGCACCTGCCTTGGGAAATCGCCGACAGCTATCTTGATTGCGCGCTGGAAGATGACGAACTGGTCAATCTGCAGCGCTTGCTCAAGCGCCGCATCGAAGATCGCGTTCCCACCGCCTACCTGCTCGGTGAAGCGTGGTTCTGCGGCATGTCGTTCATCGTCGACCCGCGCGTGCTGATCCCGCGTTCGCCGATCGGTGAGCTGATCGAAAACCGCTTTGCGCCGTGGATCGGCAACGAACCGGCGCGAATTCTCGACCTGTGCACGGGTTCCGGCTGCATCGGCATTGCCTGCGCTTACGAGTTCCAGAATGCCGAAGTGGTGCTCGCGGACCTGTCGTTCGAAGCGCTGGAAGTGGCTAACCAGAACATCGAGCGCCATGGCGTCGATGAGCGCGTCTACACCGTGCAGGGTGATGGCTTCGATGGTTTGCCGGGTCAGCGTTTCGATTTGATCGTATCGAACCCGCCCTACGTCGACGCGGAAGATTTCGCCGACATGCCGGACGAATATCAGCACGAGCCGGAACTGGGCCTGGCCTGCGGAGATGATGGTCTGAATCTGGTCCGGCGCATGCTCGCCGAAGCGGCGGATCACCTGACCGAGAAAGGTTTGTTGATTGTCGAGGTGGGCAACAGCCAGGTGCACGTCGAGGCGTTGTACCCGGAAGTCGATTTCGCCTGGCTGGAGTTCCAGCGTGGTGGGCATGGCGTGTTCATGCTGACAGCCGAGCAGTGCCGCGCGCATCAGGCCCTGTTCGCCTCCCGCGTCTAAAGGCTTCGCGAGCAGGCTCGCTCCCACAGGGAAATGCATTCCAGGGTGGGAGCGAGCCTGCTCGCGAATGGCCGCGACGCGGTCTCAAGCCCTCAGCGGTGCGTAGCAATCCAGATCAACAACCCCGCCTGAAACACCGCAAACGCCACCAGACACGTAATGGTGAAGCGCAACCCGGCATCTTCACGCTTGAACTTGCTGACTTTCTCTTCCTGTTTTTTCAGCTTCACTTCCTGCTCGGCCAGATTCTGTTCGGCCTGCTGCAGCATCTGCGCGGCTTCAAGAATCTCGACGATCTGCAACTTTTCGCTGTTCCAGTCACCTAGCAGATCACCGACCTGCACAGCCTTGATGCTGCCTTTCAAATGCTGGGCATCGGCGTAAGCCACATCGAAACCGTGCACGCGCAGGAAATGGTCGCGGCGCAAGCGAGTGTCTTCGTTGAGCGCATCCTTGTTGTTCAGGTCGATGCCGTCGACGGTGTAGCCGGGCCAGCGTTTTTTCGCCCAGTTGATGCCTTGCGCGGCCATGAAGCGGCCGATACCGCGATTCAGCGGTTCGATCTGCAAGCCACTGTCGGGACCGAAACTCACACGTTTGCTCGCATGGTCGACCCACACATCGAGATGGTTTTGTTCTTTGCGCACACGCTGGTTGGGCAGTTTGATCGCCATGCGCATCAGGCTGCGCTCTTTGCTGTTGCGCTCGGCGTAACCGAACTCGACAAAGCGCAACGGCCGGCCGCCGGTGTTGCGGTCGGTCTGCAGCGGCGCCAGGCGAAGCATCTTGTGGTGCTCGGCCTGAACGTCCGCCCACGGCAGTTCGACCGCTGGCGGTGCGTCTTTTTCAGCGCTGGTGTCGGGTGAAGTCTGGGTTTCAGTCATAACGGCGAGATCCTGTCCAAGCCCTGCTTGCCGCCAGACGTTGCGCTGGCGACAAAGGCTTATCGGCCGTTTTCTGTAAGGCTGGAGGGTAAAACGCAGTTAACTTGCACGAATTCCGTCAATAAATTCGATGACGGCGGCGCCCAGTTCGGCGGCCAGGGGCAAATTCGGGTCCTTGTAGGAGGCCAATTGCCGCTTCATGTCGTTGTGGACGATGCGCAGCACATGATTCATGCCTTCGATCACCGTCAGTTGCGCGTCCGGTTTCGCCGCCTTGAGCAGCTTCGCGTCCTCGGTGCCGACCTGAATGTCGTTGCTGCCCTGGACGATCAGCGCCGGCATTTTCAGCTGGGCAAAGGCTTGCGCCGGGTCCTGACGGAACAGCGAAATCAGGTACGGCTGCACGCTCGGGCGAAAGATCACCTGCAACGGCTGCGGCACGTTGTCATCGGTATGGCCGGCCTTGAGGCTGTCGAGCAGTTCGTTGCTGCGCAGCATCAGTGGCGGCGGCAGGCTGCGCGCCAACTGTTCGCGGATGACCTGATCGACCGGGCGCGCGCTGCCGGACAGCGAGATCACCGCCGCTGCGTCCAGCTTCGGCGCGGCGAGACTGGCAATCAGCGCGCCTTCGCTGTGGCCGAGCAGAATCAGTTTGCCGAAACGCGGATCGGCCTTGAGCTTCTGCCCCCACGCCACCGCGTCCGCCGCATAGCTTTCTACTGACAGATCACGTTCATCGGGAGCGGCCGCCAGGCTCGCCGCAACGCCACGCTTGTCGTAGCGCACGCTGGCGATGTTGTGTTTGGCCAGCACCCAGGCCAAGCGCTTGAGGCTGTCATTGCGCCCGCCGTCGGGGTTGTTTCCGTCGCGATCTGTAGGACCCGAGCCAGAAATCATCAGAACAATCGGCACCGGGCTGTCGGACTTGGGCAGCAACAGCGAACCGAAAAGTTCGCCGCTGCCGGTGTCCAGAGTGACCGGGCGCTGTAGGACTGTCGCTTGGGCAAAGCCGGTAAAGAGGGTAAGACTCAAGATCAGAACTCGCAGCATCATCACGCCATCATTGGTCAAGGTGCCGGTTGGACTCGCCAGCACCACTAAGGTTCGAGGATGAACTACTCGGTTAGCCTGCGTATACTGGCGCGCATCAAGAATTCGGGTTTGATTTCACGGAGCGTCCTGCATGTCCGGTAATACCTACGGCAAGTTGTTCACTGTCACCACCGCTGGCGAAAGCCATGGTCCGGCGTTGGTCGCCATTGTCGACGGCTGCCCGCCGGGCCTGGAGATTTCCCTGGAAGATCTGCAGCGCGACCTCGATCGCCGCAAGCCTGGCACCAGCCGCCACACCACCCAGCGCCAGGAAGCCGATGAAGTCGAAATCCTCTCCGGCGTGTTCGAGGGTCGCACCACCGGTTGCTCGATCGGCCTGCTGATTCGCAACACCGACCAGAAGTCCAAGGACTACTCGGCGATCAAGGACCTGTTCCGCCCGGCTCACGCCGACTACACCTATCACCACAAATACGGCGAGCGCGATTATCGCGGCGGTGGCCGCAGTTCCGCGCGGGAAACCGCCATGCGCGTAGCGGCCGGTGCGATCGCCAAGAAGTATCTGGCCAGTCAGGGCATCGTCATTCGCGGTTACATGAGCCAGCTCGGCCCGATCGAAATTCCGTTCAAGACCTGGGATTCGGTCGAAGAAAACGCCTTTTTCAGCCCTGACCCGGACAAGGTCCCGGAGCTGGAAGCCTACATGGACCAGTTGCGCCGCGATCAGGACTCGGTCGGAGCGAAGATCACCGTGGTCGCCGAAGGGGTCATGCCGGGTCTGGGCGAGCCGATCTTCGATCGCCTCGACGCCGAACTGGCCCACGCGCTGATGAGCATCAACGCGGTCAAAGGTGTCGAGATCGGCGCCGGTTTCGCCTGCGTCGCCCAGCGCGGAACCGAACACCGCGATGAACTGACGCCGGAGGGTTTCCTCAGCAACAACGCCGGCGGCATCCTCGGTGGCATCTCGTCCGGCCAGCCAATCGTTGCGCATCTGGCGTTGAAACCGACCTCGAGCATCACCACCCCGGGCCGCTCGATCGACGTGAATGGCAACCCGGTCGATGTGATCACCAAGGGCCGTCACGACCCTTGCGTCGGTATCCGTGCAACGCCGATCGCCGAAGCGATGATGGCCATTGTGCTGATGGATCACCTGCTGCGCCACCGTGGGCAGAACGCCGATGTGCGCGTGAGCACGCCGGTGCTGGGCCAGCTCTGATGGCTGCGCTCAAAGCCGTCGCGGCATAACCGGCGTGGCGGCGCTTCCTTACTGGCGGCTGTCCAGTTTCTATCTGTTCTATTTCGCCTTGCTCGGTTCGACAGCGCCGTTTCTGGCGCTGTACTTCGATCACCTCGGCTTCAGCGCCGCGCGCATCGGCGAGCTGGTGGCGATTCCGATGCTGATGCGCTGCGTGGCGCCGAACATCTGGGGCTGGCTCGGCGATTACACCGGAAGGCGTCTGGCCATCGTGCGCTTTGGTGCGGTGTGCACGTTGCTGACCTTTTCGCTGATCTTCGTCAGTCAGACCTACGCCTGGCTGGCGATGGTCATGGCCCTGCATGCATTCTTCTGGCACGCGGTGCTGCCGCAGTTCGAAGTCATTACCCTCGCGCATCTCCAGGGGCAAACATCGCGCTACAGCCAGATTCGCCTGTGGGGCTCGATCGGTTTCATCATCACCGTGGTAGTGCTGGGGCGGCTGTTCGAATGGCTGAGCTTGGACATCTACCCGGCGGCGCTGGTGCTGATCATGGCCGGTATCGTCCTGAGTAGCCTGTGGGTGCCGAATGCACAGCCGGCGCAAGGCAATCGGCCGGCGGGCGAGGGCTTTCTCAAGCAATTGCGCCATCCCGGCGTACTGGCGTTTTATGCTTGCGTCGCGCTGATGCAGGTGAGCCACGGGCCGTATTACACCTTTCTGACTCTGCACCTTGAACGCCTCGGTTACAGCCGTGGCGTCATCGGCATGCTTTGGGCCGTGGGTGTGGTGGCGGAAGTGTTGATGTTCATGGCCATGAGCCGCATTCTGGCGCGCTTTTCCCTGCGCCGGGTGCTGCTGGCGAGTTTCCTGCTGGCGGCGTTGCGTTGGGTGCTGCTCGGTTCGTTTGCGGAGTTTCTCTGGGTGCTGTTGTTCGCCCAAGTGCTGCACGCAGCGACTTTCGGCAGCTTTCATGCGGCTGCCATCGCTTTCGTGCAACGTAGTTTCGGCGCCCGCCAGCAAGGCCAGGGCCAGGCGCTGTATGCGGCACTGGCCGGCACCGGCGGGGCGCTCGGTGCGCTGTATTCCGGTTACAGCTGGAACGCCCTTGGCGCGACATTGACCTTTAGTATTGCCAGTCTCGCAGCGCTTGCCGCTGCCGTTATCATTGCCACATGTATGCAAGAGGACAGGCCATGAGCCTTAGCCGTGAACAGCTCGCCCAGCAGATCGTTGACGCCGGGCGTTTCCTATATGGCCGTGGCTGGTCGCCAGCCACCAGCAGCAACTATTCGACGCGCCTGTCGCCGAGCGAAGCGCTGTTGACCGTATCGGGCAAGCACAAGGGCCAGTTGGGTGTGGATGACGTGCTCGCTACCGATCTGTCCGGCAATAGCCTGGAACCAGGCAAGAAAC
Organism: Pseudomonas mercuritolerans; assembly: GCF_025706525.1. NCBI lineage: Bacteria > Pseudomonadati > Pseudomonadota > Gammaproteobacteria > Pseudomonadales > Pseudomonadaceae > Pseudomonas > Pseudomonas mercuritolerans. The sequence goes on along the minus strand of NZ_JAMSHA010000001.1, from coordinate 721,545 downwards.
CCTCCGCCGAAACCTTGCTGCACACCCAGCTCTACAGTTGGCGCGCGGAGATCGGTGCGGTGCTGCACACTCATTCGGTGAATGCCACGGTGCTGTCGCGTCTGACTCCGGAAGACTTCATCGAGTTCGAAGACTACGAATTGCAAAAAGCCTTCAGCGGCATCTCGACTCATGAATCGCGGGTGCGTGTGCCGATTTTTGACAACGATCAGGACATTGCGCGCCTCGCCGCCAAGGTGCAGCCTTGGCTCGACGCCCATCCTGATTGCGTCGGTTATCTGATTCGCGGCCATGGTCTCTACACCTGGGGCGCGCAGATGAGCGACGCGCTGCGGCAGATCGAGGCCTTTGAATTCCTGTTTGAATGCGAGTTGAAAACCCGCAGCGTCATGAACCGCCAAGGCTGAGTTCACCAGAAACAGCCCGTTTGCCTGATGCCACGCGGCGCCCGACCGGTCTGCAAGAGCCGGACGGCGCCGCAGCCACCGAGGAATTGCCCATGAGCAGCCTGTCCGTTTACCACGTTTCCAGCCCTGAGATTCCCAACAAGGTGCTGACCCATTTCGAAGACATCGCCTCGACGCTGGCCGAGCAGGGCGTGCGTTTCGACCGCTGGCAGGCCGCCGCGAAGATTCAGCCTGGCGCCAGTCAGGAAGAAGTCATCAGTGCTTATAAAGAGCAGATCGACAAACTGATGACCGAGCGCGGCTACATCACCGTCGATGTGATCAGCCTCAACAGCGATCACCCGCAAAAAGCCGAGCTGCGCGCCAAGTTCCTCGAAGAGCACCGCCATGGCGAAGACGAAGTGCGATTTTTCGTTGCCGGTCGTGGCTTGTTTACCCTGCACATCGACGATTACGTCTATGCCGTTCTCTGTGAGAAGAACGACCTGATCTCGGTTCCGGCCGGCACCAAGCACTGGTTCGACATGGGCGAACATCCGCACTTTGTGGCGATCCGTCTGTTCAACAACCCGGAAGGCTGGGTTGCCAATTTCACCGGCGAAGACATCGCCGGTCGCTTCCCGCGTCTGGAGGACTGAAACCGTGTCGATCAAAGCCATCCTCACCGACATTGAAGGCACCACCAGTGCGGTGAGTTTCGTCTTCGACGTGCTGTTTCCCTACGCCGCCGAACATTTGCCCGAATTTGTGCGGCAGAACGCTTCGCGTGCTGATGTCGCCGAACAGCTCGACGCCGTGCGTCGCGACAGCAACGAGCCGCAGGCCGATGTTGAACGGGTTGTTGAAATCCTCTTGAGCTGGATCGCCGAAGACCGCAAAGCCACGCCGCTCAAGGCATTGCAGGGCATGGTCTGGGCGCAGGGCTATCAGGCAGGGCAGTTGAAAGGACATGTTTATCCGGATGCCGCTGAAGCGCTGCGACGTTGGCATGCGGCCGGTTATCAACTGTTTGTTTACTCGTCCGGCTCGATCCAGGCGCAGAAACTGATTTTCGGTTGCTCGGAGGCGGGGGATCTGACACCGCTGTTCAGCGGCTATTTCGACACCACATCAGGGCCGAAGCGTGAAGCGCAGTCCTACCGCAACATTCAGCAGGCGGTAGGTGTTGAAGCCGAGGAAATCCTGTTCCTGTCGGATATCGTCGAGGAGCTCGACGCTGCCCAGTCAGCCGGCATGAAAACCTGCGGTCTGGCGCGTGAAGGCGGGGAGTTGGCAGGGCACGTGACGGTTGACAGCTTTACTGGAATCGAACCGGAAGCGTTCTGACCATTGCACACATCCCTGTAGGAGCTGTCGAGTGAAACGAGGCTGCGATCTTTCGATTTAGGCATGAAATCAAGAGCAAAAGATCGCAGCGTGCCGCAGCTCCTACAAAAATCCTGAGCACATAAAAACAGGCCGTGAAGCGCATGCTCCACGGCCTGTTTTTGTTTAAAGCAAATTACAGCGAGTGATACGTCGGCAGAGCAAAACGCTGCTGGCTCTGCAGCATTGCAATTTGCGGCAGCTCGCTGGCTTGTTCGGCCAGGTCGCGGCGGATCGCGCTGATCGCCCACGACAGTTGGTCACCGGCATGCAGTTGCTGATACGAGAGGGCGCGTTTGAAGACTTTGCCGTCGCTGCTACGCAGAGTGAGCAGGATGCCACCGTCAGGACGTGGGGCAGTGCTGACTTCGTAGTTGGAGAACAGCGATGTAAATTTTTCTTGAATCAGGCTCATGTCATCAGCTCCGTATGTACTTGAATGGCAAGCATGCGGAGGTAGTTGCAGCGTTTGTGCCAGTATTGATGCGAATAAAATCCCTTTAAAATCAATAAGTTGAAGGCATTGCATTTTGCAGGCGTCGTGCAATCTGCATGAATGGCCATCGTGCATCCTGCATTTTGCGTGATTTTTCTCCGTACAACGGAACCAAACGTCCGTACCAGAATCCGCTCTTCCCCGAAGGCGCGACGGGATACAAATCATTGCAAAAACCGCGTGTACAGCCCCGCGAGCACTGACGTACTTTCCTTCTCGACCCACGGCGTAAACGCGTCGGTCGCAGTCATTACCCGATAACAAGAACAGCGGTCTGCACGTCAAGATCGAACGGGGAGCTTTCATGCGTCACGCACCAAGCGACACGATTACCTGGGGCATGATGCTCCGCAAACTGCCGATGATCGCCAAGGCCATCCCCCGGGTGGTCAAAGGCATGAAGGTGGCCAACGTCACGGATCCGACCCAAACGTGCGGCCTGGGCTGGACGTTCGAGCAGGCGACGCTGCGCAATCCCGATGGTGTGGCGTTGTTGCAGGGCGACGTGGCGTTGACCTATACACAGGTCAATCAGTGGGCCAATCGCATTGCGCATTACCTGAGCGAGCAAGGCATCGGCAAGGGCGATGTGGTCGCGGTGTTTATCGAGAACCGTGCGGAATTACTGGTGACAATCCTGGCGCTGGCCAAGCTCGGCGCGGTGAGTGCGCTGCTCAATACCTCGTTGATGCGCGACACGCTTGTTCACAGCATCAATCTGGTTGCGCCGGTGGCTATTGTGGTTGGTGAAGAACTGACCGCTGCCTATGCCGGCGTGCGTGATCAGGTTGCGATCGCAGCGCCGCGCACCTGGTTCGTCGCCGATCAGGACACCTACAGCCATCCGGGCATCGCGCCTGAGGGCTACGTCAATCTGATCAGCGCCAGTGCTGACGCCAGCAGCGATAACCCGCCGAGCAGCGCACAGATTTTCTTCGACGATCCGTGTTTCTACATCTACACCTCCGGCACTACCGGCCTGCCCAAGGCCGGAGTGTTCAAGCATGGACGCTGGATGCGCAGTTCGGCGAGCTTCGGCATGATCGCCCTCGATATGCGCCCGGATGATGTCGTTTACTGCACCTTGCCGCTGTATCACGCCACGGGCCTGTGCGTGTGCTGGGGATCGGCGATCAACGGCGCTTCGGGTTTCGCCATCCGCCGCAAGTTCAGCGCCAGCCAGTTCTGGAATGACGTGCGCCGCTATCGCGCAACTACCATCGGCTATGTCGGTGAGCTGTGTCGCTACCTGGTCGAGCAACCGGTCAGCGCCGATGACAGCCGGCACGACGTGCGCAAGATGATCGGCAATGGTTTGCGTCCTGGTGCCTGGGCCGAGTTCAAGACGCGTTTTGCCGTCGAGCACATTTGTGAGCTGTACGCGGCGAGCGACGGCAACATCGGTTTCACCAATATCCTCAATTTCGACAACACCGTCGGGTTTTCGCTGATGGCGTGGGAACTGGTCGCTTACGACCATGACAGTGGCGAGCCATTGCGCGGCGATGATGGTTTCATGCGCAAGGTCGGCAAGGGCGAGCAGGGCCTGCTGCTGGCGCGGATCGACGACAAGGCACCGCTGGACGGTTACACCGACCCGCAGAAAACCGCCCGCGTCGTCCTCCACGATGTGTTCAACAAGGGCGATCGCTTTTTCAACACCGGCGACCTGCTGCGCAATATCGGTTTCGGCCATGCGCAATTTGTTGATCGCCTCGGCGATACCTATCGCTGGAAGGGTGAAAACGTGTCGACCACCGAAGTCGAGAATTTGTTGCTGCAACATCCGCTGATCGCTGAAGCCGTGGCCTACGGTGTGGAGATCCCCAACACCAACGGGCGTGCGGGGATGGCTGCAATTACTCCCGCCGAATCCTTGGCCACGCTGGATTTCGCTGAACTGCTGAGTTTCGTCCGGCAACGTATGCCGGCTTATGCCGTGCCGTTGTTCTTGCGGGTGAAAGTGAAAATGGAAACCACCGGGACCTTCAAATACCAGAAGACTCGCCTGAAAACGGAAGGCTTTGACCCCGGGCTCACCGGCGATGACCCGATCTTCGCCTGGCTGCCGGGCAGCGAAACCTATGTGCATGTCAGTGAGCAAATCCTCGCTGAAATTCAACAGGGCAAACATCGATATTGAGTGTGGCTATCGGGACGCTCGGAAAAAACCGAGTGACAGCCACCGTCGCGCTCGGGAAACTGTCGGCTTTCCGATAGACCGAAATGGAGTGCCCCATGTCCGACCAAAGCCGCCAGATGACCCCTGAAGAAGCTGCCGAATTCACCGAGCAGGTTTTCAACAAGGCGCGCCACGGTGATGCCGAGATGCTTGATCGCCTGGTCAGCGCCGGGCTGCCGGTGAACCTGAAAAACAGCAAGGGCGATACCTTGTTGATGCTCGCCAGCTACTACGGCCATGTCGATGCGGTGAAGGTCCTGCTTAAACACAAGGCCGATCCGGAAATGCGCAATGGCAACGGCCAGAGCCCGATTGCCGGCGCTGCGTTCAAGGGCGATCTGGCGGTGGTCAAGGCGCTGGTCGAGGCGGGCGCCGAGATTGAAGGTTCTTCCTTCGACGGCCGTACCGCGCTGATGATGGCGGCGATGTTCAACCGCGTTGAAATCGTCGACTACCTGATTGGCCAGGGCGCTGACCCGAAAGCCAAGGACGCTAACGGCGTGACCGCGCTGGATGCGGCGCGGACCATGGGCGCAGTCGATACCACCGCGCAGCTGGAAAAATTGCTGGCCTGATAAACGTCTATAGGTCGCAGCTTGTTCGTACTCAAACGCAGAATCTGTAGGAGCTGCCGAAGGCTGCGATCTTTTGTCTTTCTGCGCTATCCTGCGCGCCCGAAAAATCCATTGCCACCACAGGATCCGCCCTCATGAAAGCCGCACTCGTCGAACTCATCAGCAAAATCAGCTCCGGCTGCATGGGCGAGGACGAGATCCTGAAAGTGGCTGACGAAGCCGCTCAGGCCTACGCCGATGCCGAGGCTTTTCTGGCCGCCAATCCGGACATCAACTACGACGACACTTTCCCGATCCCGCTGGGCGAGTGGGTAGTGGTCGGTAGCCTGCCGGAAACCGTGCTGTTTCAGGCCGATACCTACGTCGATCTGTTCGCACAAATCGTTGCCTCGTTTGGTCCGGGCGTGGATTTCAATCTCAAGCCCAAGCAACTGGCCAAGACCGAAGCGCTGACCGCCCTCAACCGCATCCAGGTGCAGATGAGCAGCCTGAACAAGGAAAACGGCGGTTACACGCTGATGAATTTCAGCCAGTTGCTCGACGATGAGCTGCAAATGGTCCTGGTCTACGGCAACGATGTGCCCCGCGTGCTGGAGTTGTGCGCCGAGGTCGGCATCGCCGCCACGCCAGCGCTGGAAGCCTTGAAGGTCGCCGTTCACGTCTGAACGCAATAAAAGGGAACCCTGCGCGCGACCGTCTATCCTAAAAGTGCATGCCACTATTCTGGAGCGACACCATGGGTTCCACGTTCAACGGTCTGATTGGCCTGATCATCCTTGCCCTCGACATCTGGGCCATCATCAACGTGCTGAAAAGCGGCGCCTCCACCGGAATGAAAATCGTCTGGGTGTTGCTGATCATCCTCCTGCCGGTGCTGGGCCTGATCATCTGGGCGATTGCCGGGCCACGGGGCAACGTCCGGATCTGAGCTGATTTTCGATCACACGGTCATCCCTGTGGGAGCGAGCCTGCTCGCGAAGACGTTGGGTCAGTCGCCATCACCGGCAACTGATGCTGCGCTTTCGCGAGCAGGCTCGCTCCCACAGTGGTTTGCGCTGGTAAAAAACAACCGGAGGTTCGACCTGTCATCTTCGGCAACGTAGAATGCGCGCCTTTCCCGGGCAATCGTCCCCACGATGGCGCCCGCGCATTTATCGGAGCACTTGACCATGACCGTCACCAAGACCAGCGAGTACCTGGAAACCCTCTACGAAGGCTACGGCCAGCGTTTTCGCATGGAAAAACTGCTGCACGAAGTGCGCACCGAACACCAGCATCTGGTGATCTTCCAGAACCCGCGCATGGGCCGCGTCATGGCGCTGGACGGCGTGATCCAGACTACCGAAGCCGACGAATTCATCTACCACGAGATGCTCACCCACGTGCCGATCCTCGCCCATGGCACTGCCAAGCGCGTGCTGATCATCGGCGGTGGTGACGGCGGCATGCTGCGCGAAGTGACCAAGCACGCCGGCGTCGAGCACATCACCATGGTTGAAATCGACGGCACCGTGGTCGACATGTGCAAGGAATTCCTGCCGAACCATTCCGCCGGAGCCTACGACGATCCACGCCTGAACCTGGTGATCGATGACGGCATGCGTTTCGTCGCCACCACTACTGAAAAATTCGACGTGATCATCTCCGACTCCACCGACCCGATCGGCCCGGGCGAAGTGCTGTTCTCGGAGAACTTCTACCAGGCATGCCACCGCTGCCTGAACGAAGGCGGCATTCTCGTCACTCAGAACGGCACACCGTTCATGCAGATCGACGAAGTCAAAACCACCGCCGGTCGCCTGCGCAGCCTGTTCCCGGACTGGCATTTCTATCAGGCCGCCGTGCCGACCTACATCGGCGGTTCGATGACCTTCGCCTGGGGCTCGACCAACCCGGCCTACCGCAAGCTCAGCCGTGAAACCCTGCAACAGCGCTTCATCGGCAGCGGCATCGTCACCCGTTACTACAACCCGGAAATCCACATCGGCGCGTTCGCCTTGCCGCAATACGTGCTGCAGGCGGTCAACAAGCCGAGCAACGACTGATCACCCTGACGTCGCTCTGCAAGGAAGATTTTGTGGCGAGGGGATTTATCTCCGTTGGGATGCGCAGCATCCCTGAACCGGCCTGCGCGGTGTCTCCGTCAAACCGCAATGGACGGTCTTACGACTGCTGCGCAGCCGGACGGGGATAAATCCCCTCGCCACAGAGCCCGCACTATCGATCGGATGGTTATTTTCACCGTTGTCGGCTGTAATCCTTTTGAACCAACTATCGCGGAAAAAAGTCGAGATAGAGGTAAGCCCATTTACGGGTTGATCGAGGAGGCACTGATGCAAAAGTGGAAAGTCACTTTCGTGGATGATCACGGTGAAATTGTCGATGAAGTCTTCGAACGTGAGGAATGCCCGTCCGATGATGAAGCCGCACGGCTCGTCAAAGAGCGGCTTCTTCCGGTCGCCGCCAAGCTGGATCTCAACGATCTGGAAGGGCGCACCGCCGATGCCGGGGTGAAAAACCTCAAGACCCAGAACGGCATCGAAATCCGCAGCATCACCCCTGTCTGAACACTTCCTGTCATCTCGTAAACCAGGCCTTGGCAGCGGCGCTCTCTTGGGGCTACTCTGCAAGCGAGATCAGCGAATGGATCGCTAAGGTCTGGTCTTGTCAGCTACATGCTTGTTTCCCGCGCGCAACCACGTTGCCGTAGTACTTAGGCCAAAAGGCCCGGGGCGGGAATACGGAAAGTCTATCCATCAATCGAGGGGGACGATTCATGAGCACAGCCTATCAAGAAGACATCAGCAGCAACGTTCTGCGCCGCATGAAAGAAGGCGGTTTCGATTTTTCCCGGTTCCATCCCATCGAGTTCTACGCGATTTTCCCGGACGAGGAGCGGGCGCGCAGGGCAGCAGGCAAATTTCGCGGTGAATCCATCAATGCCCAGGTCAGTGCGCGCGACGACGGCGCCTGGTCGCTGGAATTGAGCAAAGTGATGTACGCAACCTATGACGACATCGGCGATTTCGAGCAAGGCTTTTCAGCCGTGGTCGAACCGCTGGGCGGCATTATCGAAGGTTGGGGCGTGAAGCAGGAGGTGCGCAATCGTTACCGGTTGAATTGATATTGCGCATTGTCTGTCGGGCAACGGCTGACCTTCGGGTCGGCCGTTGTCGTTTCTGGCTTCTGCACATCGCAGTGGCAAAACCCTGAAACAAGAATCCCGGGCAAAAAAAAGCCACCGGAGAGGGTGGCTAAAAGGGAAGACGGGTATGCAATAAAGTCCTGTCGGGGCGGGGCTGCCAAGGCAGTTCAGATCGGTTGAGCTGTCTACTTCGCGGCGGCGTGCCGGGGAAGTTTTGCAGCGAATGCGCGGATTATCCGCAGTCGTGGCCGGGCAGTGAAATCAACTCTGACTATGCTGGTGATAGGCGATGCAGTGCGTCGCAATGAAGCGGGGGCAATCGGGCCGGGGCATTTGCCGCACAGGAATGGTGCGCAGCCTTCGGCGTGGATCTACAACCGATTGAAATCAAAGCGTTTATGCCGATGGCACGGGCCTTGCGAAGGCCTGTATGTCCGGAGTGACAAGGAGTACGGCATGATCCGCACCTATTTTGACGAGATGTACGATGCCGGCGGCCTGGTCCGCCCGCATTACCGAGAATTTGCCCGCTGGCTGGCCGAGACGCCCGACGAGCTGCTCGCGCAGCGCCGCCGCGAGGCCGATCTGCTGTTCCACCGTGCCGGGATCACCTTCACGCTCTATGGCGACGAGCAGGGCACCGAGCGCCTGATTCCGTTCGATACCATTCCCCGCAGCATCCCCGCCAGTGAATGGCGGATTGTCGAGCGCGGCTGCATCCAGCGGGTCAAGGCGTTGAACATGTTTCTCGCCGACCTCTACCACGAGCAGCGCATCATCAAGGCCGGGATCATTCCCGCCGAGCAGGTGCTGGCCAACGAGCAATACCAGTTGGCAATGCAGGGCCTGGATCTGCACCGCGACATCTACTCGCATATCTCCGGCGTCGATCTGGTGCGCGATGGCGATGGCACTTATTACGTTCTCGAAGACAACCTGCGCACACCCAGCGGCGTCAGCTACATGCTCGAAGACCGCAAGATGATGATGCGCCTGTTCCCCGAGCTGTTCTCCGCCCAGCGCATCGCCCCGATCGATCACTATCCCAATCTGCTGCTCGACACCCTGAAAAGCTCAAGCCCGATCGACAATCCGAGCGTGGTGGTGTTGACGCCTGGACGCTTCAACAGCGCGTTCTTCGAGCACGCGTTTCTTGCCCGGGAAATGGGCGTGGAACTGGTCGAAGGTGCGGATCTGTTCGTGCGTGACGACAAAGTCTTCATGCGCACCACCGATGGCCCGAAAGCGGTCGACGTGATCTATCGCCGCCTCGACGATGCCTTCCTCGATCCGCTGGCATTCAACCCGGACTCGATGCTCGGCGTGCCTGGGCTGTTGTCGTCCTATCGCTCCGGCAATGTGGTGCTGGCCAACGCCATCGGCACCGGGGTGGCGGACGATAAATCGGTGTATCCGTTTGTCACCGACATGATCCGTTTCTACCTCGACGAAGAGCCGATTCTGAAAAACGTGCCGACCTGGCAGTGCCGCAACCCGTCCGAGCTGTCCCACGTGCTGGCCAATCTTCCGGAACTGGTGGTCAAGGAAACCCAAGGCTCCGGCGGTTACGGCATGCTCGTTGGGCCAGCCGCGACGACGGCGGAAATCGATGCCTTTCGTGAGCGCATCAAAGCCAAACCCCACGCCTACATCGCGCAGCCGACGCTGTCGCTGTCGACCTGTCCGACCTTTGTCGAAAACGGCATTGCACCGCGCCATATCGATTTGCGTCCGTTTGTGTTGTCCGGTCGCGAAACCCGTGTCGTGCCTGGCGGTTTGACCCGTGTCGCGTTGCGTGAAGGCTCCCTGGTGGTGAATTCCTCCCAGGGCGGCGGCACCAAGGACACCTGGGTAGTCGAGGATTGAAGGAAGCTTGCCATGTTAAGTAGAACTGCCTCGGATCTGTACTGGATGTCGCGTTACCTGGAGCGTGCGGAGAATCTCGCGCGCATGCTCGACATCAGTTATTCGCTGTCGCTGATGCCGCAGGACGGGCGCGGCGACGGTCTGCACGAACTCGCCATGCCGTTGCTGATCACCGGCACCCTGGACGATTACCTTGAACGCCACGGCGACCTGCACGCAGAGCGCCTGCTGCATTTCTTCGCACTGGATGCCGCCAACCCGGCCAGTATCTACAGCTGCCTTGGTGCAGCGCGGGCCAGTGCTCATGCGGTACGCGGGCGAATCACTGCGGACATGTGGGAAAACATCAACGCGACCTGGCTGGAGATTCGCGGCATCGCCGAACAGGGCTTGAGCCGCTATGGCATGAGTCGTTTCTGTGAATGGATCAAGGAACGTTCGCACCTGTTTCGTGGCGCCTCATACGGCACGATCATGCGCAACGACGCGTTTCGCTTTATTCGCCTGGGCACGTTTATCGAGCGCGCGGACAACACGCTGCGCCTGCTCGATGCCCGTTACGAAATGGCCGGCGATCAGGCCGAAGCAGTCAGCGACGGCACGGCGCACGCCTATTACCAATGGAGTGCGCTGCTGCGCGCCTTGTCCTCATTCGAGGCCTACACCGAAATCTACCGCGACGCGCCCGGGGCCCGGCATGTCGCCGAACTGCTGCTGTTGCGCGCCGACGTGCCGCGTTCGCTGCGTGCCTGTACCGAAGAGATCGACCAGATCCTCGCGCAACTGCCAGGCGCCAACGGCCGCCCGGCACAACGCCTGGCGGCGGAAATGGACGCGCGCCTGCGCTACACCGGCATCAACGAAATCCTCGAAGAAGGCCTGCACGCCTGGCTGACCGAATTCATCCCGCTGGTGCGCCAGTTGGGCAACGCCATTCACAGTTCCTACCTGGAGGCTGCATGAGACTTTCCATAAGCCACGAGACCACCTATCACTACGAAGATCAGGTGCGCGCGAGCATCCAGTACCTGCGCCTGACGCCCCACGACAGCGAGCGCCAGCATGTCCTCAGTTGGCAACTCGACCTGCCGCGTCCGGTGCGTGCGCAGCTCGATCCGTTCGGCAACATCCTGCATGTGCTGACCATGGACGAACCGCACGAAGCGATCATCATTGGTGCCCGAGGTCAGGTCGATATCGATGAGTTGCGCGAGGCCGAACATGAAAGCCAGTCAGCCCTGCCGTTCCTGCGCTTCACGCGCCTGACCGAAGCCGATGAAGCCTTGCGCGAGTTTGCCGCGAAAAACTGCAAGCAACGGCGAGATCGCACCGCGCTGATCGACTTGATGCACGGTCTGAATCAGCACATGACCTACACGCCGGGCTCCACCGAAGTCGACACCAGCGCCGCCGAAGCTTTCGCCGGTCGCGCCGGGGTTTGTCAGGATCATACCCATGCGTTTCTCGCCTGCGCGCGCAGTCTCGGTGTGCCGTCGCGTTACGTGTCGGGTTATCTGTACAGCGAAGATTGCGAGCATCTGGCCAGTCATGCCTGGGCAGAAGCGTGGCTGGACGACGCGTGGTACAGCTTCGACGTGACCAACCAACTGGCGCGCCCGGAGCGACACCTGAAGCTGGCGGTCGGCCTGGATTATCTCGATGCCTGCCCGGTCCGTGGCATGCGCCGGGGCGGCGGTTGCGAGCAGATGCATGCGAAGGTGTTCGTCTCGCCAACGCCGGTGATTTCCGTGCAGCAACAGTAATTGCGGGGCCTTGTAGGAGCTGCGGCACGCTGCGATCTTTTGATCTTATCTGTAAAAAACAGGATCAAAAGATCGCAGCCTCGTTGCACTCGACAGCTCCTACAAAGTTTTCTGCTGATCAGGGTTTAGCTTTGCGGCCGGCCATATGCTTGAGATACCCCACCAGCATTTCAAGATCCCCATCCGGCAACACCTCTTCCGAAAACCCCGGCATCTTCGCCTGCGGCCACTGACGCAAACTCTGCGGATCGCGGATGTAGCGCTTCAAGAAATCCGCCCCAAAATACTCGGTCGGGCTATACGGAATATTCAGATCCGGACCGAACTGCGCGTCTCCGGCACCATTCAACCGGTGACAGGCCAGGCAGTTTTTCTGAAACAGGGCAAAACCCTTGTTCACCGGATCATCGGCCTTCAAGGCAGGATCGGGCAGCAGGGCAGGAAAGCGTTGGGCCACTGGCGCCATCAACTTGATGCTGGCGACTTCGAACGGCCACTGTTCGGGGCTGATATTGCCGGCCTGCGGATCGGTCCAGACCAGATAGAACGGCCCGGCGCTGTGTTTGCCGGCGGATAACGGAGGCCACGGCTGCGCCGGATCCTCGATCGCCAGCCATGCGCGTGCGCCGTCCTTGTTCAGCAAGGGCGCAGCGGCCAACTCTGCGGCAAAGCCATCCAGCGCCACCGCCTGCAAGTGATCCTCCGGCTTGACCCCCTTCAGCAACGCGGCCAGAGGCACAGCTTGATAGGTCATGTCCTTCTTGTAGGAGACATCATTGTTGATCGTGAGAGTTTGCAGCTGGGGATGTTTGAGCAGTTCTTCGGTCTGCCAGGTGCGGCTGTTTGCGCCCAACTGCAGATCCAGTTGTGCGGCAGACAAGGGCAAGCTCAGTAGCAAGGCACCGAGCGCAATGAGCGTTTTCAAATGATCGCCGTCCATGTCGTTGAAGTGCGCAAAGGTTGGCACAACCACGCTGGCCCGGGTAGCGGGCCAGTCACATTTTCAGTGGCGATATACAGCACGCGACGTTTGAATCAGCCGATGACCTTGGTCAGATTCGGCAAGATCAACAACAGCGTCGTGGCGAAAAGAATGAGTCCTGCTTGACGTACTTTCGGTTGTTTGAACATGGCTTGACCGCCTTTATTGTTATTTCCTGATGCATGCCTGACTGCATATCCCTGACGGCACGCGGTGCACTTCCTGTTAAAAGACGCCCGTCTGGGCAAAACCCGACGACGATGGCGTACATCTTCACCTTAGAGCCCACGTCAGCCATCGCTTAGATCCATTTCATATGGTGATCTTCAAAAATGCTTTTAAAAGGACATGAGGCGTATTGCCAGCTTCTTTGCCGCCCGCTGGCTAGACAACTCGACGACCTGAACCGGTTCACCTGATGTCATATGACCGTCCGTCTGAGCGTGTGCGTCAAGCGCTTTGAGCAATGTGGTCATTGCTTGCCAGTCGGCACAGGCCGAAAGTGAAGTGACAATAAATCAGGTTCGAGGACGTCATGACTGAAGCTTTGATTTTCGATGCGTTGCGCACCCCGCGTGGCAAAGGCAAGGCCGATGGCGCGCTGCACAGCGTGAAGCCGGTCAACCTGGTGGCCGGTTTGCTGAACGCCTTGCAGGCGCGCACCGCGCTGGACACCAGTCAGGTCGATGATGTCGTCCTCGGCTGCGTCACGCCGATTGGCGATCAAGGCTCGGACATCGCCAAGACGACGGTGCAAGTGGCCGACTGGGACGTCAGCGTCGCCGGTGTGCAGATCAATCGTTTCTGCGCTTCGGGTCTGGAAGCGGTGAATCTTGGCGCGATGAAAGTGCGCTCGGGCTTCGAGGATCTGGTGGTGGTTGGCGGCGTCGAGTCGATGTCGCGGGTGCCAATGGGCAGCGATGGCGGCGCCTGGGCGCTGGACCCGCAGACCAACCTGCACAGCCATTTCACCCCGCAAGGTGTTGGCGCCGATCTCATCGCTACCCTCGAAGGCTTCAGCCGGCAGGACGTCGATGCCTACGCGCTGCACTCGCAGCAAAAAGCCGCACGAGCGCGGGCCGATGGCTCGTTCAACAAGTCGCTGGTGCCGGTGCAGGATCAGAACGGCATCATCCTTCTTGATCACGATGAATTTATCCGCGCCGAATCGACCCTCGAAGGCCTGGGCAAGCTCAAGCCGAGTTTCGAAATGATCGGGCAGATGGGCTTCGACGCCACGGCGTTGCGGGTCTACAGCCATGTCGAGCGGATCAACCACGTGCACACGCCCGGCAACAGTTCCGGAATTGTCGACGGTGCGGCGTTGATGCTCATCGGTTCCGAAGCCAAGGGCCGCGCGTTGGGCCTGCAGCCACGGGCGCGCATCGTTGCCACGGCCGTCACCAGTACCGACCCGACCATCATGCTCACCGGCCCGGCGCCGGCGACCCGCAAAGCGCTGGCCAAGGCCGGGCTGCGCGTGGAAGACATCGATCTGTTCGAGGTCAACGAAGCGTTTGCTTCGGTGGTGTTGAAATTCATCAAGGACATGGCCGTCGATCCCGGCAAGGTCAACGTCAACGGCGGCTCGATCGCCATGGGCCACCCGCTGGGCGCCACGGGTTGCGCGATCCTCGGCACCCTGCTTGATGAACTGGAGGCGCGCAACCTGCGCTACGGCCTGGCGGCGCTGTGTGTCGGCGGCGGCATGGGCATTGCCACCATCATCGAACGCCTCTGAGCCACGACTTCAAGGAACCCTGTTATGAGCGAAGCCATTCGTTACGAAAAAGGCCAGGACGGCGTCGTCGTGCTGACCATGGACATGCCGGGCCAGAGCGCCAACACCATGAACGCCGTGTACCGCGAGGCCATGGCCGCTTGCGTTGCTCGTTTGCTGACCGAGAAAGACAGCATCGCCGGAGTCATCATCACTTCGGCGAAGAAAACCTTTTTTGCCGGCGGCGACCTCAATGAACTGATCAAGGTCGGCAAGCCCGAAGCCAAAGCCTTCTACGACATGGTGCTGACCCTCAAGGCGCAATTGCGCAGCCTGGAAACCCTCGGCAAACCGGTGGTCGCGGCGATCAACGGCGTTGCGCTGGGCGGCGGCTGGGAGATCTGCCTGGCCTGTCACCACCGCATTGCTGTTGATGACGCCTCGGTGCAACTCGGTCTTCCGGAAGTGACCCTGGGCCTTTTGCCGGGCGGCGGCGGGGTGGTGCGCATGGTGCGCATGCTCGGCATCGAAAAAGCGTTGCCGTACTTGCTTGAAGGCAAGAAAGTGCGCCCGCAACAGGCGTTGCAGGCCGGGCTGATTGATGAATTGGCAGCGGATCCAGATGAATTGCTGGCCAAGGCGCGTGCTTGGATTTTGGCCAATCCGGCGGCAGTGCAGCGCTGGGACGTCAAGGGGTACCAGATTCCCGGCGGCACGCCATCGAACCCGAAAGTAGCGCAGATGCTGGCGATTGCGCCGTCGATCCTGCGCGCGAAAACCCAAGGCACTCTGCCGGCGCCGGAGAAGATTCTGTGCGCGGCAGTGGAGGGCGCTCAGGTCGATTTTGACACCGCGCACCTGATCGAAACCCGCTACTTCACTGAGCTGACGACCGGGCAAATCTCGAAAAACCTGATCGGTACGTTCTGGTTCCAGTTGAACGAGATCAACGCCGGCGGTTCCAGGCCGCAAGGTTTTGCGCCCTATAAAACCCGCAAAGTCGGTGTGCTCGGCGCCGGAATGATGGGCGCAGGCATCGCGTTCGTCAGCGCCTCGGCCGGTATCGACGTCGTCCTCAAGGACATCAACCTCGCCGCTGCCGAGAAGGGCAAAGCGCATTCCGCAGCGCTGCTGGACAAGAAAGTTACCCGTGGCCAAATGACTGCCGAACAGCGCGAAGCGGTGCTGGCGCGAATCGTTGCGAGCGAAAGTGATGCCGATCTGGCCGGTTGCGATCTGATCATCGAAGCGGTGTTCGAGGATCGCCAACTCAAAGCCAGGGTGTCCGCCGCCGCGCAACAGGTCGTGGGCGGCGAAGCGGTCATTGCTTCCAATACGTCGACGCTGCCGATCACCGGTCTGGCGACGGCGGTGGCCGATCAAAGTAAATTCATCGGCCTGCATTTCTTCAGTCCGGTAGAAAAAATGCCGCTGGTGGAAATCATCAAAGGTGCGCAGACCAGCGCCGAAACACTCGCTCGCGGTTTCGATTTCGTGCTGCAAATCAAGAAAACTCCGATCGTGGTCAACGACAGTCGCGGCTTCTTTACCTCGCGGGTGTTCGGCACGTTCACCAACGAAGGCATTGCCATGCTCGGCGAGGGCGTCAGTGCGCCGATGATCGAGACCGAAGCGCGCAAGGCTGGGATGCCGGTCGGGCCTCTGGCAATCTCCGACGAAGTTTCCCTCAGTCTGATGAGCCATATCCGTCAGCAGACGGCCAAGGACTTACAAGCAGAGGGGAAACCGCTGATTGAGCACCCGGCCTTTGCCGTGATTGACTTGATGCTCAATGAATTCAAACGACCGGGCAAAGCTGCCGGAGGCGGTTTTTATGAGTATCCAGCGGGCTCGCAGAAGCATTTATGGCCGGAGCTGAAAACGCGCTTCGAGAAGGCCGACGGACAGATCTCTGCGAAGGATGTGCGTGATCGGCTGTTGTTTGTGCAGGCCATCGAAACCGTGCGTTGCGTGGAGGAGGGCGTGCTCACCTCGACGGCGGATGCCAACGTCGGCTCGATCTTCGGCATCGGTTTCGCCGCGTGGACCGGTGGGGCGCTGCAGTTCATCAACCAGTATGGCCTGAAGGACTTCATCGCCCGCGCGCAGTATCTGGCCGAGCAATACGGCGAACGTTTTACCCCGCCAGCGCTGCTGCTGGACAAAGCGGCGAAAGGTGAAATGTTCTAGGCCAACGAGCATTTCGGGGCTTGCCTTGGCCGGGTGTTTCAAGGCAGGCTCTGGGGTGTTCATTATTCCCATCACGTGTCAGGTATTTTTTATGTCGCTGCGCATCTGCATTCTCGAAACCGACATCCTGCGGCCCGAATTGATTGACCAATATCAGGGCTATGGGCAGATGTTCCAGCGCCTGTTCTCGCAGCAACCGATCGCCGCTGAGTTCACTGTCTATAACGTGGTGAAGGGTGAGTATCCAAGCGACGACGAGATTTTCGATGCGTATCTGGTCACTGGCAGCAAGGCCGATTCGTTCGGCACGGATCCGTGGATCCAGACTCTCAAGACCTATCTTCTGAATCGCTACGAACGTGGCGACAAATTGCTCGGCGTGTGCTTTGGCCATCAATTGCTGGCACTGCTGCTTGGTGGCAAGAGCGAGCGTGCTTCCCAAGGCTGGGGCGTCGGCACTCACAGCTATCAGCTGGCAGCCAAGGCGCCGTGGATGAGCCCGGTGCGCGAAGAGCTGACACTGCTGATCAGTCATCAGGATCAGGTCACCGAGCTACCGGAAAACGCCACGGTCATCGCGTCCAGCGATTTCTGCCCGTTCGCGGCGTATCACATCAACGATCAAGTGCTGTGCTTCCAGGGCCACCCGGAATTCATTCACGATTATTCGCGCGCGCTGCTCGATCTGCGCCAGGAAGCGCTGGGCTCGCAGATCTACAGCAAGGGGGTCGCGAGCCTAGAGCAGGAGCATCATGGCGCAACGGTAGCGGAGTGGATGATGCGCTTCGTGGCGCACAAGCCGGAAGCGGCTCAACGCTAAAAGGGTCTGCTTCCACAATCCCTGTGGGAGCGAGCCTGCTCGCGAATATCCGGGGCAACGCGGTCCCGGCTACAGCCACCCGGACCGCTTGAAACTCGCCCACAAACTCACACACCCCACCGCAATAAACCCCAGCACCGCAAAATAACCGTAATGCCAGGTCAATTCCGGCATGTTCTGGAAGTTCATCCCGTAAATCCCCGCCACCGCCGTCGGGAACGCCAGAATCGCCGCCCACGCTGCAAACTTGCGCTGCACCACGCTCTGCCGTGATGCCTCGAGCAACACGCCAATCTCGATGGTCTGGCTGGCAATGTCCGCCAGCGTGCTCAGGTCTTCCATCTGCCGCGTCACGTGAATCTGCACATCGCGAAAGTACGGACGCATGTTCTTGTCGATGAACGGGAAACTGAGCTTTTGCAGCTCTTCGCCAATTTCCACCATTGGCGCCGCATACCGGCGCAAGCGCACCACATCACGGCGCAAACCGTGCAGCTTCTGGATGTCTCGCTCGTTGAGGGCGCTGCACAGCACGTTGCGCTCCAACTCATCGATCTCGGCGTGGATCGCTTCGCCCACCGGCTGATAATTTTCGATGACGAAATCGAGCAGCGCATACAGAACGAAATCCTCCCCGTGCTCGAGCAACAGCGGGCGCGCTTCACAGCGTTGACGCACATAGGCGTACGACGCGGAGTGGCCGTTGCGTGCGGTAATGATGTAACCCCTGCCGGCGAAGATATGCGTTTCGATGAATTGCAAAACGCCGTTTTCGCGAACCGGTGAGTAGGTGACGATAAACAAAGCGTCACCAAAGGTTTCCAGTTTCGGTCGGCTGTGTTTTTCCAGCGCGTCTTCGATGGCCAGTTCATGCAAGTTGAACTGACGTTGCAGGTTGGATAATTCCTGTGCGTCCGGTTCTTCCAGGCCGATCCACACGAAGTGGCCGGGTTTGGCCGCCCAGGCGGCACCTTCGTCCAGCGCAATATTGGTGACTTTCTTACCCTCGCTGTACACCGCAGCAGCAACAACTCGACCCATGGTGGTGATTCACTTCTTCTTGGCAGATGGCAGGGGAACAAGGCTTCAGCTTAGCCGTGTCGCTGCTTGAGAGTCAGTGAAACTTCTACAGTTCACCCGGCAAAAGAAAACCCGCACAGGGCGGGTCTTGTTTCACGCGGCTTGCAGTTGCCGATCCATCGATTCAATGCACTCGCGCATCTGCTCGCGGCATCGCTCAATCAGCATGGGCATGTCGTCCATGGTCAATCCGACTGTAGGAATCGCCGGCAAGGAACGTATGAGAACGTCCCCGCTGCGCCAGCGATTCAGGCGCATGTGTTTGATATAGCTGCTCACGCACACCGGAACGATCGGCACGCCGGCGGCAATTGCCATCTGGAACGCGCCTTTCTTGAACGGCAGCAAATCTTCACCGAGGTTGCGGGTGCCTTCCGGAAACACCCAGATCGAGGTGTCTTCGTTCTGCAAGGTGTGGGTCGTCGTCAGCATCGACTGCCGCGCCTCGTGCGCATTGCCACGGTCGATCAACACATTGCCGGCCAGCCAGAACAACTGGCCGAACAAAGGCACCCACTTCAGGCTTTTCTTGCCGATACACACGGTGCGGCGGGGGACGACATTGCCGAAGACGAACAGATCGTAGTTGGACTGATGGTTGGCAATGATCACGCAACTGTCGGGCTTGTTCATCAAGCCGTTGACCTCGGACCTGACCCGCAAACGCAAGATACACATCGCCGGCAAAGCGTAAAGGCGGGCGCACAGTCGGCTGTTGTCCGGGTTGAAC
Source organism: Pseudomonas mercuritolerans (assembly GCF_025706525.1). Classification (NCBI taxonomy): domain Bacteria; kingdom Pseudomonadati; phylum Pseudomonadota; class Gammaproteobacteria; order Pseudomonadales; family Pseudomonadaceae; genus Pseudomonas; species Pseudomonas mercuritolerans. Next base: position 702,224 of record NZ_JAMSHA010000001.1, on the reverse strand, counting down.
GGGCGGCACAGTCCAAGGATCACGCCGAGCACACCCGCGAGAATAAAGTGCAGGCCCATCAACAACATACGAAACGCAAACAGCATTTTTGCAGGCCCACCGGGACAAAAGGTGGCGCAGTGTACGGATGTGCACTGTTTTCGGCAATTGCCGCTATAGAGTCCGGAGATGGCCGATGTTTAAGCGCATGTTTCAGTCTTGCCTGTCAGGCGCGTCCTAGAGCTTTCCGCGAATCTTCGACGTATGACGTAAGAAAAAGCCCGACACGAGGGTCGGGCTATTCACTTATCGGCAGATCCTGGACGAGTCAGCCCAGATGTTGCTGATCCTGCAGGATGGCGTCGTCGAGGGTTTCCAGCAGTTGCTTGCGCACTTTCAGCTTGGTGTTCTTGTGCGCGAGCATGTTGATCTTCTTCAACTGCCGCGCGGCAGCCAGCGCGGCCCCCTGCAATTCTTCGGCAGCGACGACTTTGTCGAGGAAGCCTGCATCAACGGCACTTTGCGGATCGAACATCTCGCCATTGATCACCGAGCGATGGAAAGCCGAACGCCGCAAGCGATCACGCGCCAGTTCGATACCGGCGTGGTGCATGGTCATGCCGATCTGCACTTCGTTCAGGCCGATGCTGAACGGGCCGTCGACACCGATGCGGTAATCGGCGGACAACAGCAGGAAAGCACCCTTGGCCACGGCGTGCCCCGGGCAAGCAACGATCACCGGGAACGGGTGAGAGAGCAGGCGGCGGGCCAGGGTCGAACCGGCCGTCACCAGCGCAACGGCTTCTTTCGGGCCGGCGGTCATCACCTTCAGGTCATACCCGCCCGAGAGGATCCCCGGCTGCCCGGTAATGATCACCACGGCGCGATCCGCCACCGCCTGATCCAGCGCCGCGTTAAACGCCGCAATCACATCCGGAGAAATCGCGTTGACCTTGCCATTGTTCAGGGTCAGGGTCGCGATACCGTCTTCGAGGTGGTAGGCAATCAACTCGCTCATGACGCTATTCCTTATTAGAAAGATGGGCAGACGTTACCCACCGCCGCAAGCCAGGTAAAGCGCCGTGACTGACCTGCCAGTCACCGTTTTGCGCTTCGGCCAGCGTCGCGCGCGTGTTGCCTGCTATAAAAGGAAGCGCACGGCTTACCCGAGATTGGCGGGTTTGCCATGGTCCGCTCTGGCTGAACGCAACGGCCTCTCTTAAGCACATGAAAATTCTGAAAAAAAGTTTGCCATCGGAAAAGCTTTCGACTACATTAGCGCGCCTCGACAGACAGAACATGTCTGCAGAGATACGGTGAAGTGTCCGAGTGGCTTAAGGAGCACGCCTGGAAAGTGTGTATACAGGAAACTGTATCGAGAGTTCGAATCTCTCCTTCACCGCCACATTCAGTAAACGCAAACCCCTGATTTTCCTAGAGAAAGTTAGGGGTTTGTGGTTTTTGGCTTTTGAAAAAAGGCTAGATGGGACTGAGATGGGACTGACATGGATCTTGGGCGGTATTTTGGTGCGCAAATAGCCACCAGCTAATGGTTGATTGGCCTTCTCCAACGATGCGATGAGCTAGGCTTATTCGGAACCCTTCTTCACGGACGATTTCGATGCCAACTGACTCACAATTCAACATTGCCACGGCGGATGCATTGACACTGCTTCTGCATAACCAGCATGCCTTGGGGGCGGCTATAGAGGAGGTCACTAGGTGGCTTTCAGAGAAAGGGGCAGAAGATGTTGCCCTTTCCGCAAATATGGCCGTAGAGACGCTGGACAGAAACGCACGGGCGCTAACAGACGCGATTCTGCGAATACGGCATTCTTAGGGCGTCGTAGCTGATAATGCATAGGAAACAACGGCAGCGCTTCAATAGGGATCCAGCATCTGCGACGGTTAACAAGACGCATCGAACTGAATGTGTCCGGTGAGGTGAGCCTATCCCTGCTACGCGACGTTCATTAGCAGTCATAAGCTATGCCTCTTCCCGCTACGCTGTCCCTGTTCAATGCCATTCCGGAGGAGTTCTAATGGTTCCTCTGGAGCCTCACGCTTTAAACCCAACGTGCTATGCTCGGCTTGCTGCGTCGTAGCACCTAATCGTCACGACCGCCGTTTTTATATAAATTGGAATAGACATGTCGAAAGTAAAAAAGGAAAGTTTGCAACGTCACACTCCTCCTTCCCTGGTTTCAGGCTTCAAAGCTGCTCAAACCTCAAACGTCTTAATCATTGATTTTATTACGGCGCTTCCGGGTGAGACTGAAGCAATATTTGATTCTGTAGTTTTGACAAAGGATATTACTCAAAACTTGCTGAAAGCCCTAAATCAATTTTTGGAAAACGATGATGGCGAAAAAAATTGAGGACAAGGTTTCCACTGCAAGCGTTGGTCATTATTATGTAAAAGATCATTTTGTGACGCTTGCTCAGCCAATGTACTTGCAGAAAAAACAAACTCAAAAAGCTATTGATTCACAGTTTACAGAGCAGGTTTTTTATACTGAGAGTTTTGCTGAAGTATATGACCCGGAAGATCGTCATTTTATTGATGAAAGGTTGTCTTGGTATGATGCCATTGAAAACGGAGATTTAAAGCCAAGCATAGACCAACATGGGAACGTTAGTTTCCTAGCCGATAGGTTTTTTAACTCGCAGCACACAGAGTGGTGCGAGCAAATTGAAAAGATTGCTAGCCAATGGATAGAAAGAGAGTATTGCAGTAATACTCAGGTTTCTTATAGCAGCAATATTGACGCTATATTGCAAGCATTGTCGCAGCTCACTCGTTATCTTCCAGAGTTGCAAGAAAAGCAACCAAACTATTTTTTAGATGTTGAAACTTATAAGATCGGGGTCACTATGCAGGGTGAGGGCACTCTCACTCTATTGATAGGTGGTAACTCTGAAGTTGAATATTCCTATGCTCAGCGTCAAGCAAAAGGCTCGATACGAGTTTCGGGGATTGCTAAACTTACCACTAATATTAGAAATTCAAAAAATATATGGAAGCTACTGAATCTTCAAGGAATTATCAAATGACTGAACACTCCGCAGAAACTCTGGTGTATCGGTATCTGAAGCCAAGCGATATTCGCGGTCACTTGTGCTGGTCACAGGTTGATAGCAGTGTAACTATGACAGAGTCGTGCGGTGGCGAATTTGTGGAGTTTGCGACATTTGATTTACGCAAAGAGCGTAACGAGAAGGCGGTTTCGTTTTTCAGATCTTTCAAAGTAGATGATACAAACCGGATTCTTGACGTCTTAAATGAGTTGCGGTATCGGAAGACGAAAGGTGGCAAACTTGAAGATTCAGGTTTTGCTGTTAATGCCGGGATGATGCGAATCGATTATGAACGTGCGCATGAAGATTTAAATGATGAGCGTGAGGTGATTGTTTTCAAGGACGACGATGCATCTGGTAGGGAATGTCGTCATTACGGCTTGACTATCACTCCTAATGCAACGACTTCTCGTCTTGAGATAATCAATACGCTTCTGGAATTATCTAAGTTCTTTGCATTAAAACAAAGATCTAAAAAGCCGGATACCCGGGAAATAATGGAGTTTAGCGACGCAGAATCTGCGTTCTTCTCAATAGCCACAGGCGCTATTATTGGAGCGCCGCCCGCAACAACATGACTATTTTTCAAGTTAAATTCATCATTCGCGAACGTTGGGCATGCTTCATACATAGTGGACTTGATTATATGGTCGGGATGCGAGTAGTGAACATTGGCCTTGAGCTATAGACAGAATTCCACCTATGTTAAATCGGCCCCCGCACCTGGCTCCTGGTGTGGGGGCTTTTTTTTCGGGCGTTGGTGACCGAGTTTTGCTATTACACTGGATGACCGGATGCCGGCAGACCGGATTTGCCGTCTTGTTCCCCCGTGGAAGTAACCGGTGACAGTTTCAAGGCCATTTGCAGCATTCCGACCACATCAGGTCCGTCTTCATTAATCCACGTCCCGTAGTGCTGACGGATCATGTTGCCGTTGGTATGTCCCATCTGTTCGGCGATCCAGTCGATCGACGCCACCCCGGTGGTCAGCAACTGGCTGGCGTAGGTGTGCCGGCATTGTCCCGGCCCCCGGTAACGAACGCCGGCGGCGAGCAAGTGCGCCTTGAAGAAACGATCGCGCACCACGAAGTCATTGGCATGCGGCAGCCCGGTTTTGGTGTTCAGGAACACGAAGTGCAGTTTGTGTTTTCGCACCGTCTTGTTGTCCCGCTCAACCACCTCCACGGTTTCCGCTTTTCGGTTGCGGTTCAGCGCATCGATCTTGCGCAGGGCGTCCCACGCCGGTGCCAGCAGGCGCACCCGCCGCGTTGATCGGCGGGTTTTGGTTACGCGATAAGCGCCCCGGACCTTGGACCGGCGAAAGGTCACCGTGCCTTGCGACAGGTCGACGTCCTCCCAGGCCAGGGCAATGGTTTCGGATACACGCGGACCTGCCCACAGCATGAACTGCACCATCAGCAGTTCCTGAGTGCGGTGGGTCGGGGTCTCGAGGATCTGCCGGATTTCGGCGCGGGTAAACGGGTCCGGTGCTTCGGGGTCTGGCAGGCGCACCATCAACCCCTCGGTCGGGTCGTGCGCGACTTTCATGCGCGTGCGATACAAGCGGAACACCTGGCGCACATTGCTGATGATGTCGCGGATGGTCTTGTTCTTCAGGGTTTTGGACAGCGTGTCCTGAATCCATTCCTGCAGGTCTAGGTGATCGATCTGGTTGATCTGGACCTTGCCCCAGCGCGGGCGCACATGCACTTCGGCCTTGTTGGCGTAACCTCGGTAGCTGGAAGCCGCGACACTGTTGGCCTTGATTTTCAGCCACAGATCCAGGTAATGGCCGAAAGTGTTTTCCACCAGTCTGGCCGAATTGGGAAAGTGCCGCGCGTAGTCGAAGGTACCGGTCTGGATCTCGTACTCGATGATCTCGGCCAGGCGCTTGGCCTGGGCCACGGTGGCCGGTGTGTTGCCGCCCGGGAACGTCTCCCGGCATTTCTCCCCGTTGTACTGAAAATAGATCCTCACGGACTTACCGCGAGTTTCAACCCCACTCATGTAAACCCCTAACGCTGTACTCGTATGTCGACAGTCTGACGATCGGAAACAAAAAGGCCCGTTTCCGGGCCAAGTATCTGCGGGTGCGTCTTCTGGTGGACGCGGCTTATGCCTTCGGCTTGGGATGGCGCAGATGAGCGTTCAGCCGCTGACGCCGCCGGCTGCATTTATCGTGATTGCCCTGGGCTCGCCATTTGCCGCACTGATCGCACACGCTGGTGTAATCGATGTTCCAGGGAAAGCGGCGCACCGGTGTTACGGCTGGGTCACTGGACATGGCGTGAGTCTCCCTGTGTGGCGGGGCGGGCGAGTAGCTGACTGATCACGGCGGCATCCGTCGCGCTCAGATCGCCCAAGCGGCTGGCCATCTGGCTCAGGCTTTCCAGGCGCGTGCGGGCCTCGGGGGTTTTGTGCACCAGGTAGCCGATGACGGCGGCGCCGATAATCGCGGTGGCCACCAGGTGCCGCGCCGGTGTGGTAGCCTTCGCGCCGATGCTGCTGTGGTTCTGTGCTTGCATGGTTAGGGTCCTCAGTTGTAGTCGGGTGTCGGGGAGCTGCAACTCCTCGACACTGTTTTTTTCCTCAGTCCTTACGTGCCAGGTGGATCACCAGGCCTTCGAAACGCGGCTCATGTTCAACACATGACTGCCATTCCAACACCCGCAAAATCTGTTGCCGGCTGCAGTCGTCCACGAGGATTTCGCGCTGCCCAGCGGCGGCTCGAACTTCCAGCATCTGCAGCAAACCGTCCTCTGCGTAAGCACCGGCCTGAATGATCGGCGCGCGTTGTCCCGCCAAATCCAAACGGTCTTGCACCGACTGGAGCTTGTTGGTGTGGCCGTCGCCGGCATTGCCCATAAACACTTGGATCTGCATCGGTCTTGCTCTCCTTTACGCCTTGAATGTCCAGCACTTGACCGTGGTCGGCCGGGGTTGGGAAACAGGGTTGCGGTGATTGAAGGCGGCGCGCACGGCGCTGTGCACGGCCTTATTGCTGTCGAGAAATTTGCGCGAGCGCGACTCCTTAAGCAGGTCGCGCAACGTGGCCACGTCCGCCAGCTTCTGTTTGTGTTCGGCGGCGCGCTCGCAGAATTCGTTGAGGTTGATAGCAATCACCGCCGGGTCACTGCTGTGGTCGACCACCGGGTCTTCGCTCAAGGATTCGAGGTAGTCATAGACTTCCCAAAATTCGGCGACGGCCGGATGGTCGGAGCTGATCGAGGCCTGGCGTTCAATCGCCATCCGAACGATCTGCCGCTGCGTGGCAGCGACCTGCGGATCACTGAGTTTCAGCACCAGGCGCAGACCATCCAGCAGCGATAACAATTGCGCGTGGTTCTTGCTGATGCGCTCGACCCGGATGTAACCGCGCAGGTCGTAGCCGCAACTGCTGCAGTTGCCTTGCTCGCTCGCATAGGCCGTACCGCAGGCAAAACAGTGCGTGTGCAGACGGCGCAGCTTGGCTTCGTGTTCGGGCATGCGCTGGGCGAACAGCTCTAGCACAGCGGACTCTTTGCCCACGGCGCGCAACAGGAAGTGACTGAGGATGCCGCCGTCCAACGCATTCAACTGATCGGCGGCCGCACGGCTTTCCGGCGTAACGATCGGGCGCACAAAGTGCAATTTAACGATGCGCGTCATGATCGCTTCGTGCGCTACCACCGCCGCGTTCTGGCTGATCGCGATCGTTCCGCGAAAGGGCGGTTCATACGTCTCGTTGCCCGCTGTCTTGACGCCTTTGGTGGCCAGCGTGCCGCCGCCGTAGAAGTCTTTCAGCTCGTCCCATTCGAAGGTTTTGGCGTGCGCCCGATCGTCGCTGTGGCGATCGGCCTCAAGAAACACCACCGGCATGCCGGACACCTGACCCATCAGGCGCGAACGCCCGGCCTTGGTTGATTTCATCGGGTCGAAACCCTCATAACCTTCGCGGCCGAGCAGTTTCCACAGCAGGTTGAGCAGTGTGGTCTTGCCGGCGCCGGCTTCACCAGTGGCTTCCAGGAAGGGGAAGGACTGGTAACGTGCGCGGATCTGTTCGCAGAACAGCGAGCCGAAAAAGAACACCAGTGCGACGAAGCCCTGGGCGCCGAAACAGGTCCACAGCAACTGTACCCACTTCTCGTTGAAGTCTTTGCCATCGCGCTGCAGCTTGATTGGTACGCCTTTCTGCAGCGTTTTCAGGCGCAGCTTGCCGAACTCGAAATAGTCTTCGCTGTTGACCTTGTAGGTGGTGCCGTCCTTGATCGCGAGGTCGCCGTAGACGTAGCAGGCGTATTCCTTGCTGTAGCCGACGTAGTCGATGGTCGATACGGTTTTGATGCCAAACAGCTGATCCTTCATCAGCTTGTCGAGCTGCTGGCCGCTGCCGGTGAACATGGCGCCGGCCGCCATGCCGAGCAGGCGTTTCTTGAATTCACTCGCGGCGGACAACTGGCCGCTGGTGAAGGTGTTTTTCACACTCTCGGAGTCGTGGGGGAAGTCCACACGCAGGTAATACCAGGACTCGTCGGTGACTTCGTTGCGCTGGAAATACAGGGCTTGCGGGTAGCAGTTGGCAATCTCCACGACGCTGCCGGACTGCTGCAGTGCCTTTTCGCGCTGTTGCGCCTGGTTAAGCAATTGATCGTCATGGTTCTCGCTGTCCTCGATGTCGGACATGGCGCGGTTAAATTTCTCCATGTCCAACTTGAACCAGTACAAACGGTTGCCAAAGCCCAGGTGAAATTCGCCGCGTTTGTTCCAGTCGTACATCAGCAAGGCTTTTTCCGCTGCGCTCTCCGCCAGCAGCAGCGCACCCTGGTGGCGAGCCTGTTTGACGTCCGTGGCGATCTGCTCGGCGCGCTTGGCGTCGTCCTGAATAAAGCTCCAGCGCTGGTGCAGGTCGTTCCAGTCCGCCTTGCGGCTGTCGCGTTGCGGAATCAGTGCTGATTCGCAGACGAAACCCAAGGCGCGGGCATCGCGGACCCAACGTCGGGTGTAGGCGTTGGCGCTCGGCTCGTTGTCCAGCGCCCATACCAACTTGGGCAGCTTGCCGCCCTCTCGGGTCTTGATTAGGGCTTTGAGCGAGTCCGCAGGGAACGCGTTGGACGACATGGCCGACACCGCCGCGATGTCGTTGTGCACCAGGGCGATGGCATCAAAGATGCCTTCGACAATCCACAGCTCCTTGACCTCAAGCAGGTCGACGCAGGGCGGGCACCACCAGACGCCGCGATAGCTATCTTTGGATTTGAAACGCGCCTTCATCTTGCCGAAACGGTGCGGCTGATCGATCAGACGTTCCCACCAGCCGCCTTTTTCCAGAGTAAAACGCACCGTGGCGCTGCCGGCGTTGTGTTCAGGCGAATAGAAGCTTTCTTGTGTGAACCAACCTTGGATCAGTTCGAACCGAAAGCCTCGAGCGAACTCCAGATAAGCCCGGGCAGTGGCATTAGGGTGCTGGTCCGTCGCCGGCGCACGCTTACTCCAGTCTTCAAACAGATCGTCGTACAGCTCTTTCACGTGCAAGGTGTGGCCGCACTTTTCAGGACGTCCACAAATCACCATCCATGGCGTATCGAACCGTGAATACAACTCCTTTTTCTTGCACTTGGGGCAGGTGCCCCCGCGCATGTAATCGGTGCCCACTCGGTGCTTGAGTCCGAAGTCGAACTGGAGGCGCTGCAGCACGTCGTGGCGGAGATCTTCTTTCATGGTTACTTCACTGCTTTGAGGCTGAGGGAGAGGGCGGCCATCAGGCGTTTCTGTGCCGCCATCACCGGAGTTCTTTCGAGAATCGAGCTGTGCCGTTTTTCTTGCGGGACGTACCGGTATTCATCCGCGTACCAGTAGTCGTTGAGGCTCAGACGGTACTGCTCGCGCATCGCAGCCAGCAGTGCTTCGGCTTCTGCGGGTGGCAGCTGGGTGGTCAGAATTACGGCGTTTCCCATCTTGAAACCTCGATTTCGGGCGCAGCTCACCCAAACCCACGGGATACGGGAAAGGCGTTGGTTTGAGGGTTGGTGTTACGAGTAGGCTAAGCGAAAGCGGCCGATGTCTGGCGCGTTGATGATTCGCTCATAGATGACGCTGACCGGTACGGCCCACTGTCTGCCGGTGGCCGGATCAACGATCACGGTATGCGTCGACGTGCTGCTCTGGATGTTCAAGCGTTGCCGATCGCGGACAGCGACCATGGTGGTGCCCGCCAGATGGACGATCTTTTCGGCGACCTGCGTTTTCACGTCGTAGTCTGCAACCAGGAACTGAACAGCCCGGCTGAACAGTTGCTGGTCGTCGCTCAGGTGTTCGCAGTGGTGACGCTCAAGAAACGACAGCGCAGCGTTCTGCAGAACATCTTGATATTCCGGTACTGCAGACAAATTGTTCATTGAGCTTTTCCCGCGCGGTAGAGAGCGATGGCAGCCAGCACTTCTGCGTGCCTGGCTGCTACGTGGAGGTTATGCGCGTCCATGATGAATTCGGCTTCTTCGTCACTAATCGATCCGTCTTCAAGAGCGGCGGCGATTGCTTGATCAACGCAACCTCGCTTGGCAGAAACTTGAACAGAGCGTGCGTAAAGTTCGACGTTGTCCAGCGTTTCAGGGTCAGCCATCGGCACGAACAGTCCCCCATACATCGAGGCGATGTAGTTGGGGAAATGATTGGTTCCACAGTCCTGCTCGAGCATGAAAACTTGGGTATCACTCAGAGGGCTGCAGCCCGCATTTTCGTAGGCATGGTTGTCGAACTTTTTGAGCTTCAGACCTAAGCGTGCTGCTGCAGCTTCGCGGCCGCCGTTATAGCTGCGAATGATCTCGCTCATGACTTCTTTGCGTGTGTCTAGGATTGGAGTTTTCAACTTCTACTTTTCCCTATCGAGAGCCGCTATTACTGTTCGATCACACCGTCTTTGACGCCGAGTAATACAGCGGCGCGGTGTGCCTCCCCACGGCGACATTGGCTCTGCCCACTCAGCACCGCATAAACGGTGCTGGGACTCAAATCATGAAGAAGTGCAAAGTCCTTCGCGGATTGCCCGCGCTTTTCTAAAGCTTTCCGCGCTTTCTGGCGGGCTTGCTCGCTGATACTGATGTTCGGCATAGTGCAAATCCGTGCAATTTCATGTGGTGTGAAATGCAGAATGATGCATCTTGATGCATTTGTAAATATTTGGGATGAATGATTTTGCATCTTTCTGAAGAAATTGGTTCTCGCCTGCAGGAGGAGCGGAAGCGCTTCGGCATGACACAGGGTGAGATCGCCGAGGCAATTGGCGTGGTTAAGCGAACCCAAGCAAATTACGAGGCAGGGACGAGCGATGCTCCTGCTTCGTATCTCAGCAAGCTTGCTGTCCAGTTCGGTTTTGATGTGCCCTACATCCTTACAGGTGTGCGTACAAATCTTTCAGAGAGCGCTTTAAACGAGATCGAGGACTCTTTGATAAAGCAATATCGGATCATCCCGGAAGACGACCAGAAAGCAATTCGTCGGTTCTTAAGAGCGATGGTCGATGATGTCGTAAAAAGTTCAAGGTAGCTTCTGCAGAATCAGACTTTTCTTATTAACTGTTTCGATACGCTCCCTTAAGTCGGTTCGACAACGCACTTTATGGAGTAGTGTCATGTTGAATCTGAAACGCGACGAGCGATCCCCGCTTAGTAGCGATGAAAGCTACCTGGTCGACCTCTATCGTACGATGGTTATTGATGATCAAAAGCAGGTAATGCGCCTAGCTTGTTTGTTAGCGAAGCATCCAGATCCAACTGACGAACAGGAACTGGCAACGCCTCTTTACCCAACGCAGCTATCCATATGAAGTAACCGCTAACGCTTACGCGTTGGCGGCTCAACCTCTGCTCATACCTGTGCTCCCAACTGCTCAAAAAGCTCTCTCTGTTTCGCCCTTGGCATCTCGCGCAAGCTGTCGATTAGCATCCGTTCGAATGTTTGCGACGACGGACTGAGCGTGTGGGAGAACGTGAGATTAGCGACCCAGGTGTGTCCGCACTTAGCGTCTAAACATTGGCAGTACAGCTTTACGAACTCTGTCGTCACTTCCTCTCGCGAGCCAATTCGCCCTTTGTGCCCGCATTTGCATACCACTCTCATTGTGTCCCTCCCCAGGGCAACTTATCCCCTTAATACTGCCACAAAAGGTAGTGTTTTTAGTTGCTCGACCTAGCTTATGCAGATGAATCCTCGGCAGCGAGACCGGACTTCCAGCTAAAACGTCTGTCCACTCGCAGGCAATCGTTGAGTTGGCTGAATAGCTGACAGATTGGTCTGATCTCATTGCTTGTGTAAACGCGATCAATCTTTTCGATGTCTCCGAATCCACCGGTGTTTTCCGGGATGATGCCGGCCAGCGCTGGATTCATTCGCCAGGCGGCAATGACGTCGTTTCGGGTGATGTTCTTCACCTTCTCCAGCTCGTCTTTCGCCTGGAAGTCCCCGACAGGAATGATCTGGATCGCGTTTTCCTTGCCGTTGGGGATGTTCACGAACATCGAGCGGAAGTTGCCCACGCCCTTGCTGGCACTGATCTGTGCGCGCAGCTCGTCTTCGTCCTCTTCCGTCAGGTCAGGGTCGTTCGTGTAGAAGATGTAACCGGCGTGCGCGCCGTTGCTGTAATAACGCCGGCGGAAGAGGGTGGCCGCCTCATTGAGCAGCAGCGCCTGCAGGCCGCCAAGGTAGTCTGGAATCCCGTAAATGTTCTGTTCAACGTCGTAGTCCAGGACATGGGAGATCTCATGCTGTTCGAACTCCATTTCCTTGTTGTCGGGCAGTAGCATCACGTAACCACCGTCGACCTTAACCCGCATATTGATTGCCGGCAGATGCTGCAGCTCCAGCACTTGGCCGAAAGCGTTGGTGTCGTTGTAGAAGTACGCTTCGCCAAACACCATGTAATCCAGTCCGGCGCGCCCCATCGTTTCGGTGCTGCAGCCGGCCGAGGGAATGAACTCACGCAGCAGCAGGTTGCGCTTGAATTTCGGAATGGCGCCGTGGTGTGCGTTGGCGCGCAGCAGTTTGGCCAGACCAACCCGCGACACCGGAGGTTTGTAGATCCTGCCGTCGTCGCTGGGGAACACGCCCACGTACTCGCCGATGTTGCCGGACAGCACCTGTTCCGGTTCCCCGAACGTAAACGAGCGCATCGGTTGCTGCGTTGGTTGGGCTACGTGTTGCTTTCTGCGTTTGCGGTTGGCCATGGCTGGTCTGATTACTCGTGACGTAGCGGCTACGACGCCGCTTGTTGGTGTTCAAAGGTTCGTTGGCCAGGGCGTGCATCACCGCCCAAGCAATGTCGGCGTGGCCGGTGGCGTCGGTGCGCGAAGCGCTGTAGGTGATCTGGCCGCTGTTGGTGGCGCCGCGTTTGATGGTCAAGAAGGCCTGCGCGATGTCCGTCCAGCCTGCGTCCCACTCGATGCGACTGCCTTGGATCGTGTCCTGGGCTTTGAGCACCAGGGCGTTTTTCGCCTCAAGGCTGTAGTGAATGGGTGTCGCCTTGGCATAGAAGTCGCGCACCAGGTCAAACACGCCGTAACCCACGCCTGTGACGTCGATGCCGATGTGCTGAACGTTGAAGCGCTCGGTCAGTTTCTTGACCTGTGCGGCCTGGTAGGTGAACGAATGGCCACGCCAGCTGTGCTTCTCCAAAATGCGGAACTTCGCCCCGGGTTCGAGTGGCGGCGCGATGACCACACAGGTGGCGTCGTCGCGGGTGCGGCTCGGGTCGTAGCCCAGCCAGACCGGACTGTTGCCGAACGGCCGATCCAGATCCGGGTTGTAGTCCTCCCACAACGACAGATCCGAATAGCACCGCTCCAGATCCTTGAGGCTGAATGCGCTTTGGGTGCTGTCGATGAATTTGCAGTAAAACAACTGCTGAAATTTGTCCTCGTCGTACTCCAGCTGCAGCTGCTCGAGGTCGAACAGATCGCAGCCGCCGGCGATTGCATCGTCCAGGGTGATCGTCTTGCGCCATTGGCCGTCCGGACACAGCGCACCCTGTGTATACGCTGCTTCGCTCGGCCACACGCCGCCAGCTTTCTTGCCGCGTTTGCTGTTGCGGAATTCTTCGCCTGACCAAAACGGGTATGCCTGGTGCGATACCGCGCTGGGCGTTGAGAAATAGGTTTTGCGCCACTTCTTGTGTGTGCCCATGGCGCTCGCCACGGTGCTGAGTTTTTCGAAGTCGCGGATCCAGAAATATTCGTCCACGTAGACGTGGCCGTGGTAACCCTGCGCGGTACTGCTGTTTGTGCTGAGAAAGCGCAGTTCGGCGCCGTTGCTCAGTGTGATCGGATTGCCCGTAAGCTCGATGCCGAACCACTGCTGGGCGAACTGGATGATGTAGCTGCGGAAGATCTCGGACTGCGATCGGCTGGCAGACAGAAAGACTTGGTTGTCACCGCTCAGCACGGCATCCATGAAAGCTTCGCCGGCGAAGTAGTAGGTCAGACCGACCTGCCGGCTTTTGAGGATGTTCCGGACGCGGCGGGTCAGCGGATTCTGTTTCGCCTCGAACAGCTCTTTCTGATAGCCGTACATCTTCGAGATGAATTTATCGAGAAAATCCACCTCGGTAAGGCCGCTGATGTCGTTCTTGGCCTTCTTTTCGCGCTTCTTGGCGCCGCCTGCGCCCCGCTCACGGCGTTGACCAGGCTGCCGTTCGCGAGGCTCGTCCGGACGATCAGACGGCAGCGCCGGCGAAGGTTTCGCGGACAGCTTTTTCAGGCGTTCAAGCAGGCCAGTCAGTCGCTCCAGTTCGTCCAGTTCAGCTTTCGTCAGCGGATCGACTTTTTCCAGGATCAGGGTGATGCGCCGATTGACCGCGCTTAACGGTTCTTCATCCGTGAGCATGTCGTCCCAGCCGCCTTGGCGGATCCAGTAGTAGACGATGCGGATATTGGGCAGCTTCAAATGCGCCTGTATTTCCTTTACCGAACAGCGGCGCAGGTAGAGGCGTTTTGCGGCTTCTTTAACTTCGGTCGGGTAGTTCATGGTCCGCAGTCTATGCGGCAAAAAAACCGGAAACGCGGGGTGAAATGCTGCGATTCGCCTATCTAGCGGAAGTAGGAGAATCCTGAATTTCAACCGTTTGTTTGGCGGTAAACGGCTCCCTATCGTGGCGGCTCATTCAACGATTGAGCGCAGTTACCACTCATGCCCCGTTCCCTTGTCTCCTACTGGAAACGTGTTGCCACCAGCGGCCCGACCGTCGATGGCCGCGAGATCCTTCCCCAGGAACTGCGTGATATCGCCGACACATACACACCGGCCAAATACACCGCTGTCATCTGGTGCGACCACGAGCGCTGGCCTGGTTCACACGGCACCGTATTCGCTGTGCGCCTGGTGGAAGAGGGCGAGGATCTGGAGCCCGGACAAATTGCTCTGGAAGCCCAGCTAAAACCGAACGATCGCCTGCTGTACCTCAACGATCAGGGCCAGAAGCTGTTCACCAGCATCGAAATCACTCCGAATTTTGCCGGCAGCGGCAAGGCCTATCTGACAGGGCTTGCGGTGACCGATTCGCCCGCCAGCCTCGGCACTCAGGAGCTGTATTTCTCCAACCGAACCAGCCGGGCTGCGTACTACGCGGCATCCCAGGAACTCGGTCCGCTGCGCGAATCCGAGCCGCAGGGCGAGATCGGCCGACTGGCCGCCATGTTCACCCGCCTGTTCAAGCGTTTCGGTATTGAAGACACCCCCGCCGAAACCACTCCGCAAACCCCAAACGAGAGCAAACCCCCAATGGATGAAGCTACCGCCACGGCCCTCAAAGCCTTGCTGGCCCAGCTGCTGGTTGTCGCCGCCGGCATTCAAGCCGTGATCGAGCCTGCCGCAGAAGATGCACCAGAACCCGATCAAGCCCCGATCGATGATGTCACTGAGGCGGTGGACGAGATCGTCACCACGGCCGAAGAAGAGCGCGAATTCAAGCGCAGCGGCGGCGGAAACAAAGCTGTGCTGGCGGCGTTGGCCGACCTGCAGAAGCAGTTCACCGAACTGAAGAACACCAGCAATGGCCGTCAATTGCCGCGCAACGCTGGCCCCGCTGACAAATCCAAAGCGCGGGTACTCTGACCATGGCCCGTTCACTGAGCGCCTACGGCGCCAAGATGTATGCCGAAATGCAGCTGGCGATCGCCGAAACTTACGGTGTCCCGCTGTCCAGCAAGATGTTTTCCGTTGAACCGTCGATCGCCCAAGAGCTGAACGACGCAATCACCGCAAAAGCCGATTTCCTGCAGCGCATCAACGTCATTCCGGTGACCGAGATCAAAGGCGAGAAAGTATTCATCGGCGTGTCCGGCCCGGTCACCGGCCGCACCAATACCAAGACCACCGATCGCGAAGCGAAGGACGCGTCGGAGCTGGATAACAGCACCTATGAGCTGTCGTCGACTGAATCTGACGTGGGCCTGCCGTACGCGAAAATCGACGCCTGGGCCAAGTTTCCGGACTTCCACCAGCGTTACTCGGCGGCCGTCCAGAAACAGATCGCCCTGGATCGCATCATGGTCGGCTTCCACGGTTTGAAAGCGGCTGCGCAGACCGACATTGAAGCCTATCCAATGCTGCAGGACGTCAACAAAGGCTGGCTGCAGCAGCTGCGCGAGCAAGCGCCTCAACAGGTTCTCAAGGAAGGCAAGGAAGCGGGCAAGGTGACACTGGGGCCGGATGGCGATTACGCCAACCTGGACGCCCTGGTACATGACACCAAGCAGATGGTGGACGAACGTCTGCGCGACGGCGGTGACCTGATCGCCATCATCGGCACCGACCTGTTGGCGGCTGACAAAGCGAAGCTGTACGCCAAGCAAGGCGACGTGCCGACCGAGAAAGAGCGCATCGAAGATGCCCAGGTGATCGCCACCTATGGCGGTCTGCCGAGCTTCAGCGTGCCGTTCTTTCCGGTCAACGGTGTGCTTGTAACCAGTTGGGACAACCTGTCGATCTACTTCCAAGACTCCAGCTGGCGCAAGCAAACCGTGGACAACCCGAAACGCTCCCGCGTCGAGGATTACAACAGCCGCAATGAAGGCTATGTGATCGAGCAGTTGGAGAAAATCGCGCTAACCGAGAACGTGGAGCTGGTTAAGTGAGCCTGGCTCTCGCACACAAGCGCCGCACTTTGGCTCAAGGAACCGCTGCAGTGATTGCTGCTGCAGCGGCACCGCTGGCGTATTCGCCGGCGGAAGCCCTTAGCAGCCCGGCCAACGCTAAAAAGCACCTGCTGCTGATGGAAGCCTCGCTGGATCAGGATCTGCAGCGCCTGAGCGATATCAAGGGTCTTGCCGGGCGTCAGGCGCTCAAGCGTGAGGAACTGCTTCCCAAGTACCAGGACTTCATTCAGCGCTACATGGACTCGGGCCTGGTGATGCCGAACCGCGTCCTGGTCCAGGTGATGGTCTGGCTGTTCGACACCGAGCAGTTCGAAGACGGTCTGGCACTGGCGGACTTTGCGATCGAGCAGGGGCAGGAAATGCCGGAGCGCTTCAAGCGACGCGACGTACAGACCTTCGTCGCGGACGCGGTGATCGACTGGGCTTACGCCGAATACAACGCCCAGCGCAGCCCGGAGCCGTACCTGTCTGACTTGCTGCCGCGCGTCGATGGTGAGTGGGAGCTGACCGAACAAATCCCGAGCAAGTACCACAAGTTGATCGGCATCCGCGCCATGGAGGCCGAGCAGTGGGAAACCGCGCTCAAGCACCTGGAGCGCTCGACCGAGCTGTACGCGAAAGCCGGCAACGAGACGCGAATCAAGAAGTGTCGTATCGCCCTGGCCAAACAAGCACCCGCCGTCACCGGCGCCCAATAACCGACTACCCCCCCAGCGGGGAACTGTGGACGTGTGTCTGTCATTCATGGCCAGCCCCACGGAAAACAGTCTCCCCGCCCTATTTGAGCGGTCAGCAATGAGCTTTTCCGGTAAACCCACCACGTTTGTGGAACAGATGATCGAGAACGACGGCTTTTGGCCGGATCTGTCTGTTGCCGAATTCCAGAAAGGTTACCGCCTGCCGGCGGAGTACCTGGTGGACATGCTGGCCGCTGACCTGACCATGGCAATGGTCGAGGTCAATGCCGATCTGGCAGAGCTGAAACAACGCTGGCGAGCCCTTGGCGTAAACAGTGTCGAGGTTCCCGATCCGCTCAACCTCCCGCCGAAGCAGATCAAGGAATGGCCATTCATCCAGACTGATCAGAACCTTCTGCCTGATAACGCGTTGAAGCTGAAAATCTATCGCCGCGCCGTGTACTGCCGGGCCAAGGCGAGCGCGTTGCAGCAGTTCGCCACGGTGACCCGCCGCGAAAGCGCAGAGAACACGGGCAAGGAAGCGCCGGAACGCGAAAGCACGTTCCTGGCATTCAGCCAAGCGGCAGTGCGCGCCTTGCAGGGCCGTAGCCGCATAACGGCGGCGCTGCTATGACCAAGCTCCAGGGGCTGACTGCCTACCTGCAGGAACGCCGTCTGGTCGAACCCGAACAGCTCGACAGTTTCACCGAGCAGGTGAAGCTTGCACTGATCTGGAAGCCCGACGTCGACGGGATGCATCTGGGCGACATGCACTATCGCGCTGTGATCGTCCTGGAGCGCTTCGCCGACCATCCGGCGCGGCTGATGGCTCTGGTGGGCAGTTGGCTGGAAAGCCACGACGTCAACCGTGACCGTCACGAGCTGCCGGCGCCGGAATTCCTTGTCGAGCCGGTCGACAACGACCTGTTCGACGTGGAAATCACGCTGGAGTTTGTCGAGCCGCAGTATCTGGCCGAGGACGACGCCGGCGAGATCCAGGCCTTTGGCAAAACGTGGGCGTTCGTCCCGTTTGACCTGTGGGTTGCCGAGCGCGGCGAGGTGGCCACCGATGGCCGGCCGTAGCACGTTCGAACTGGACATTCGCGGTCGTTTGGGCGTCCGCGAGCAGTTGGCATTGCTGAGCCTTCCGCCGCAATTGCGCCGCCGCTTGCTGAATCAGGTCACCAAACGCGTGCGCACGATGAGCCGCAAGCGCGTGCGTGAGCAGAAGAACCTGGACGGCACGCCGTTCGCCCCACGCAAAGGCGACGGCAAGGGCAAAAGGAAGATGGAAGCCGGTCTGGCCAAGTTGATGGTGGTCACCCGGGTAAGCCCTGATGAAGCGGAAATGGGCTGGAAAAACGCCCTCACCCGATGGGTCGCCGCACAGCAACACAACGGCGTCAGCGAACGCCGTACCGCTCAACAGATGCGCCGCTGGAACAAGACCCCACCGGGTTTGGCAGCCACCGACAAGCAAGCCAAGCGCCTGCGCCGGTTGGGCTTTCGCGTGCGCCAAGCGGGCAAAAAGACACTGACCCGGCCGTCGGTGGCGTGGATTCAGGAGCATGTGAACTACGCCAAAGCCGGTTTGCTGATCCGGATCCTCGACGACCAGCGCAGCGAAAGCACCGGCGCGCAGAGCTGGGAGATCACGCTTCCGAAACGCCAGTTCATCGGCGCCGAAACCGAACGCGAAACCAATCTCCTGATTAACCAGGTGTTGCAACAAATCCTAAATTCACCCCGCTAACGAGGCACTGCATGGCACTCGGTCAAGTCACCGTCGACAATCTCAATCTAGGCCAGGGCGCCGTGACTGAGGTTGAGCGTTACTTTCTTTTCATCGGCCCGGCCGCCAAGAACGTCGGCCAGTTCATCCCGCTGAACACCGACAGCGACTTGGACACCGCGCTGGGCATTCCAGCGAGCGACCTCAAAACCCAAATCGCTGCCGCGCGGCAGAACGGTGGCCAGCGCTGGGCCTGCATCGCGGCCCCGATCGGCGCCGAAGGTGACTGGGCCACTGCGCTGGAAAAGACCCAGCAACAGGGCGTGTCCGTCGAAGCGGTGATCATCACCAAGCCTGTAGTGAATGCTGACGAGCTGTCAGCGATGCATGACGCAGCCGTCACCCTGAACAACACCTACGGCCGCCGAGTGTTCTTTCTGGCGAGCAGTGTCGGCATCGCCGTCGACCAGACCTGGGCGCAGTACCTCACTGAGCAAAAGGCCTTGGTGGCAAACCTCGCCGCGCCGCGCGTAGCTGTAGTGCCTCAATTGCACGGCAACGATTTGGGCGTGCTGGCTGGCCGCTTGGCCAATGCGGCGGTGAGCATTGCTGATAGCCCGATGCGCGTAGCCACCGGTGCCGTGCTGGGGCTTGGCGAGGTGCCTGTTGATAGCGAGCTGACCCCGCTGCCGTCCGCCGTGCGCGCTGAGCTGGACCGGGCGCGGCTATCCGTTACGCAAACCTACCCGGATTACCCAGGCGTGTACTGGGGTGACTGCAACATGCTGGACACCCCCGGCAGCGACTTTCAAGTCGTGGAATACCTGCGCATCACCGACAAGGCCGCTCGCCTGATTCGCCCGCTGCTGATCCGCCGCGTCGCCGATCGCCGATTGAACAACACGCCCAACAGCATGGCGGTGAATACCAACCAACTGATGGCGCCGCTGCGTGCCATGGCCAAGTCCATCAAGTTTGCCGGCGAAGTGTTCCCCGGCGACATCGAGCCGCCGAAAGACGGCGACCTGGTGCTGGAATGGCTCAGCAAAACCAAGGTCGCGGCCTACATCAAGCTCAAACCCCTCAACTGCCCGAAAGACCTGACGGCGAACATCGCCCTCGATCTTTCCACCGACAAAACGGAGTAACACCCCATGGCAAAGATTGGCGGCAAGAACTTTGACGTGAGCCTGGGCGACATCGCGCTGCACGTTGAGAACTGCACCCTGGACATTACCGACAACTCGGCAGTGGCTCAGACCCGAGGTGTTCCAGACGGCTACGTGGACGGCGACGTGGCCGCTGCCGGCGAACTGGAGCTGGATACCACCAACTTTCAACTGCTGATCGATGCAGCGCGCTCGGCCGGTAGCTTTCGCGAGCTCAAGCCGTTCGACGCGGTGTTCTTCGCCAAAGCCGGTGGGGATGAGGAACTGCGCGTGGAAGCCTTCGATTGCAAGGTGAAGGTGTCCAGTCTCCTGGCGATCGACCCGAAGGGCGGCGAAAAGACCAAGCACAAGGTGCCATTCGACGTCACCAGTCCGGACTTTATCCACATCAACGGCGTGCCGTACCTCGCGGCCGCTGAGATCGAGGGTATTCGCTGATGGTGGACTGGTTCGATCGCGCCCAGGAACTGGAGCAGCGCCAGCGTGACCTGGCCATCAAGGCCCAGCTGCTGAAGCCTGTGCCGCTCGGGCCAAGCCTGACCCATTGCCAGGACTGCGACAAAGAAATCCCGCCGGCGCGCCAGGCGCTGGGCGGAAAAACGCGGTGCGTCCCGTGCCAAACGGGGTTTGAGCAGAGTAATCGCCGATGACCACTGACGCCGTGCGCCTCGGAGCACTGGAACAGAAGTTCGCTGTCTTTGAACACCGCTTGGGCGAGTTGGAAGACCGGCACGAAACCGTCCCGACTCGAGTCACCAAGTTGGAGCAGGGTTTCGAGCACATGGCGGGGCAACTGTCTGAGCTGAACGCTGGCCAGCAGACCCTGACGGTCGCGGTGAACGACATCGGCGCGAAGGTTGGCCGCTTGCTGACCATCCTCACGGTGGTCGCTTCCGTGCTGCAAATGGTTGTGCCGGCACTGCTGCGGGTGTGGTTTCCATGAGCCTGCGCGGCCGGATTCAAGCTGGCGCGCTCGCGCTGGCCAGCGCTCCGCTGGTGATCTTCCTGGGCACCTGGGAAGGCCGTGGTCAGAACACCGTTTACGCCGATCAGCTGGCCGGCGGTCTGCCGACTGTCTGCAAGGGCATCACCCGGCACACCAGCCCGTTTCCGGTCGTGGTGGGTGACTACTGGTCGCCCGAGCGTTGCGCGGAGGTGGAGCAGCTGGTGGTCCGCAAAACCCAACTGCAGCTGGCCGACTGCATCACCAACCCGGATGTGGGCCAGAACACTTTCGACGCGCTGACCAGCCATGGCCACAACGTGGGTGTGCCCAGCACTTGCGCCAGTCGTGCAGTGGCATTGATCAATGCCGGCCGCATCGCTGATGGCTGCAAAGCATTGGCTTGGGCGCCGGACGGCAAGACGCCGGTATGGGCGTATGTGACCGACGCGCAGGGGCGCAAGCGCTTCGTTCAAGGCCTGCACAACCGTCGGCTGGCGGAAATGAAGCTGTGCCTGCGATGAGTTTTTCCCCGTTGCGCCTGGCGCCGCTCGTCCTGTTGCTGACCTTGCTGTTGTGGCTGGCCTTCGATTGGGTAACCGATCAGCGCGATGACGCCAGGCGCGAGCGCGACAGCGCGCAGTGGGAAGTGAACGGGCTACGTGAAGCGGCCCGAATCAGCGGCGAAATGCTGGCCGAGCGGGACGCGATCGACCAACGAAACACTCAGGAATTGACCGATGCGCGCACCAAGAACGATCGCCTGCGCGGCGCTGTTGACGATGGCACTGGCCGGTTGCACGTTCGCGCCGCCTGTCCCGCCGGTGGATCTGTGCCCGCCACCGCCGGCGCCGCCCGCGTGGTTGATGCAGAGCGCCCCGAACTCGCAGCAGACGCTCGACCGGATTATTTCACCCTCCGGGATCAGCTCGCCTTAAGCCGGCAAATGATCCTCGGACTGCAGCAATACGTCCGAGACGTGTGCCAGCGATCGCCGGCGCACCAGGACACCACTTTACCCAACCTCAAGAAGAGAGCACCCCAATGAGCCAAAACACCGAAATCACCCTGGAAGTCGGCGAAGCGGAATTCACCTTCACCCTCACGCCGGCGGACGTCACCAAGTACTTCAATGCCCTGACCCAAACCAACAAGGTGGCCCCGGGCAACAACCTGCTGATGACCACCGTTAAGCAAGAGGAAAAGGCCACGCTGAAACCGCTGCTGGGCAACCCGGTGATGGTGATGCAGATCGCCGGCGCGCTGCTCGAGGAGTACGCGCCCAACGTTGAGGTGATCGTAAAAAAGCGCTCGAGCACGCTGAGCGCCTAAGCGAAAACGGACTGGGCCAGTTAATGGCCCTGACGAACCGCTGGCTTCCTGGTACCGAACCCACGCCCGAGGCGATGGGGACGGCCAAGTGGCTGGAGGACGAACACTGGAGACGCATGGAGTTCGCCGTGGCTAACGGCATCGCCCTTGCGCTGAACGGGTAACGACTTTGGCAGACCGTAGCGCCAGCCTGGCTTTCATTCTCAGCTTGCAGGACAAGGTCACCGCGCCTCTGGGCAAGGTGAAAATGGGCTTTTCCGAGCTTGCCGATCAGAGCGAAAAACACATCAAGACGATCGGCATGGGCATCGGCGGCGTGACGGCGGCCGTGGTCGGGATCCGTGAGTCGATGGAACCAGCGCTGGAGGTCAATCGCGCCCTCAGCGACGTCCGATCGCTCGGCGTCGCCGAGGATGCGTTGTCTGCGCTGAATGCGAAGTCGCTGCAGTTCGCGGTGAGCTACGGCGAGAACGCCAAGGATTTTGTGGCCTCGGCGTATCTGATTGAAGGCGCCATCAAAGGCCTTGCCGGCAACCAGCTTGCGATCTTCACCAACACCAGCAACCTGCTGGCCAAGGCAACCAAAACCGACACTGAAACCATGGGTGAATACGTCGGCACGCTCTACAACCTGCAGAAGTCCCAAGCGGATGCCATGGGGAAGGGCGCGTGGGTGGAAAAACTCGGCGGGCAGACGGCTCTGGCCGTGCAGCTGTTTCGCACCAGCGGCGCTGCGATGAAAGACGCTTTCAAGGAAGCCGGCGCGATCGCCACCACATCCGGCGTCGACCTGGCTGAGCAGATGGCAGTGATCGGCACGCTCAGCAGCACCATGGAAGGCGGCGATGCCGGCGGACGCTACAAGGCGTTTTTCGAAAACATCGGCGCGGCGTCGGACAAACTCGGGATGAAGTTCACCGACCAGCAGGGCAAGGTGCTGCCGATGATGGTGATCCTGGACAAGCTGCAGGGCAAGTTCGGTGATCTGACCAGCGCATCGGCCGGCGCCAAGTTGATGGAGGCTTTCGGCGGTGAGGGCGCCCAGGTGATCGGCGCGCTGGCCAAAGACACCGATCGGTTGCGCAACGGCATCGAACAGTTGGGCAAGGTGCGCGGGTTGGAGAACGCCGAGCAGATGGCCCGGGCCATGGTGGACCCTTGGCAGCAGTGGGCCTCCCTGGTCGAGGTCATGCGTGTGGTGTTTGGCCAGGTGTTGATACAGGTGCTGACGCCGTTCATGAACAAGATGGTGGCTATCGGCAAAACCCTGGTGCGCTGGTCGCAGCTATTTCCCAACATCACCCGCGTGATCGGCATCACCGCACTGACGATCATGGGCATCGTTGGCGCCATGTCGTTGCTGACGTTGGTCGTTGGGATTTCGCGGATGACCTGGCTGGGGCTGATGTCGGTGTGGAAAGTCGTCCAGTTGCTGAACCTGCGCACCGTTGCCGGCTTCGTGCTGCAGAAACTCGCGATACTGGCTTACATGGCCGTGATCTACACGCTCAGCGCGGGCCTCGCCCTGGTACGCGGCGCCATGCTGTTGTGGCAGGGCGCGATCTGGCTGGTCAACGCGGCGCTGCTGGCCAACCCGATGGTATGGATCGTGGTTGGTGTTCTCGCCCTGGTGGCGGTCATTGTTGCGGCCGTCCACTACTGGGACGAATGGACGACCGCTCTGATGAATACGGCCGCGTTCCAGTTCGTCGCCGACAAGCTCCAGAAACTGGCCGACTGGTTCAACTCTATGGGCGGTTGGTCAGGCATGGCCAAGGCGGCATGGGACAGCATCGTCGGCATTTTCACCAAGGCCGTTAACGGCGTGATCGAGCTGCTCAATAGCATCCCGGGCGTGAACATCGAAGCGCGTTTCGGCGGCATGCCAGAGGTGCCTGGTGTTGACGCTTCCACCAATGCAGCCGACACCGCCAACGCCGCGCAGAAAGCCCAGCAGACCATCAACGCGGCCATTCCCAGCCTTTCACCGGCGCGCCCTGCAGCGGTGCCGCCCGGTGGCCTGTTGACCAGCATCCAGAACACAAACAGCAGCCAAAACAAGGGCACGCATGTGGAGAACGTGAACATTCACACCAGCAAACCGATGAATCCGCTGGAAGTGGAAAACATGGTCGCTATGGCGGTGGGCGGATGAGCGAGTACGTAGACCTGTTGATCGTCAATAACGACCTGGCACTGGATCCGTCCCGCCAGCCGCTGCTGATCGATGACCGAGCCTGTATCGCCCAGGACATCGCTCACATGATCCGCGACAGCGGGCTGCTGGTGACGTTGGTCGCAGAACGCGATCGGCTCCGTCAGCGCGACTGCATCCAGCAGCTGGAGCTGTTGGTGGAGGATGACCAGCGCCTGGTGCCGGGTACGGCGCGCATCACCCAGCAGGAACCAGGCGTCTACCTGGTCACTGCGAAAACTCTGAAATTTGGTTCGATTGAGGTAAGTCTGTGAGCCAGGTCGACTTTAAAAAAGTGATCGCCGACGCCGGCATCCCGACCACCGAGGCCGCTCTGAAAGCCGCGTGGGAGAAGGAGGTCGAAGCCCAGGGCGCCAAAGTGGCCAACACCAGCAGCTATTCGCCGTTCTGGCGAGTGATGACCGCACTGGTGACCAAGCCGGTGCTGTGGCTGTTGGATTTTATGTGCCTGACGGTGCTGCCCAATTTCTTCGTTAAAACAGCGGTGGACGCTTGGCTGGACACGCTCGCGTGGGCGGTCAACGTCGAGCGCAAAGGCGCTACCAAGGCTCGGGGAAAATTGCTGTTTACCCGGGCTTTGCCGGACGGTGTCCTGGAGCTGGAAAAAGGCATTGTGGTGCAGTCTGCCGCGATCAACGGCAACGTCTACCAGTTGATTACCACGGCGCCGGCGATATTCGTTGCGGGTCAGCTGCAACTGGACGTACCGGTGGAGGCGGTCGATTCCGGCAGTGGTTTCAACCTTGCCCCGGGTTACTACGCGATCTTGCCGGTGCCGGTACCGGGCATCATCCAGGTCGTGAACAAGGACGGTTGGCTGGAGTCACCAGGTGCGGATCCGGAGCCGAACGACCAGCTGCGCTTGCGTGTGCGCAACCAGTTCTCGGCGGTAAACCAATGGCACACCGACGCGGTGTATCGCGCCATGATTTCAGCATTCCCGGGCGTGCGTCCGGATGGCGTCTATTTCGAGCACGGCGCCCCGCGTGGGCCGGGCAGTGCCAATGCCTTTGTGCTGTTCGATGCGGGCGTGCCGGCGGCGACTTACCTGGAGCAGATCAATTCGCATATCCGCGATCAAGGTAATCACGGCCACGGCGATGATCTGCTCGCCATGGTCATGCCCGAAGTCCCTGTAGACGTGGAAATGACGCTTTGGCCGCAGTCCAACCTGAGCGCCGAGCAGGTCGACACGCTCAAAGCTGAGGTCGAGCTGTTCATCCGTGCAGCGTTTCGAGAAAGCACGCCCCGCGACTATCAACCCACGCTGACTTATCCACAGTCGCGTTTCAGCTTCAGTCGACTCGCGGAAGAACTGCACCAGCAGTTCGCCGATATCGCATCACTGCGGTTCACCCCCGGCGTCGACATCACTAGCGGATTGAATATTCCGCGCCTGGCGTCGCTGAAGGTGGACGTGCAATGAACAAACTCAAACTGCCGTTCTGGCTCGGTGGCACAGAGCTGTCGAAGTTGGTGGCCGCTGCCCAGGCATGGTGGGAAACCGTGACCGGGTGGCTGCGCTGGCCTTATTCGCAGATCGACCCCGACACCTGCCACCTGAACATTCTTGAGTTGTGGGCCTGGCAGCGAGACGTGACGCGGTTCAAAGGTGAACCTGAATCCCTGTTTCGGCAGCGCGTGAAATACGCGTTTATCAACTCGGTCGACGCCGGCAGCACCGCCGGCTTGAAACGCATATTCCAGCGCCTCGGTGTGGGTTACGTCGAGATCGAGGAGCGTCAGCCCGATCGGGATTGGGACGTCGTGCTGCTCAAATTCAGCAACGCTCAGCTGTCTCTGAACCCCGAGCTGCTGCGTGTGTTGATCCAGCAATACGGCCGAACGTGCCGGCGCTATGACTTCGTAACCATCACCCCCGTAGGGCTGCAAATCGCCCTGATTGACTTCAACGACGACCAGCAAACGCTGGTCGCCAGCCTGTAGGAGCGCACCGTGAGCGCCAGTATTACCTTGGCCGGCGAAAGCCAAATCGCCCTGAAACAAAGCCTGCAGCAGCCGCTGATTGTTACCCAGTTCATCTTTGCCAACGTGCCGGGGCTTGACCCGACCAAGCCACTTGATCGCGCAGCCGGCAAGCCACCCGCTGAACAGATCGTCCACGTCTATACGATTCCGGAAAAGAATGCCGGCTATGTGAACCCGAACCAGGTGGTGTACAGCGCCCAGTTGGGGTCGGACATCGGCGACTGGGATTTCAACTGGGTCGGCCTCGAGGACGCCGACGGAATCTTGTTCGCTGCGTCGTCGGTGCCGCTGCAGCAAAAGCGCAGGAATATTCCGCCAGAGCAGATCGGCAACAACGTCACCCGCAATTTTCTGGTGGCCTTTGACGGTGCGATGCAGCTCACCGGTGTGAAGATCGATGCCAGCACTTGGCAGCATGATTTCACGGTGCGCCTTGCCGGCATCGACGAGCGCGAGCGCCTGAGCAATCGCAATCTCTACGGACGAGCGTTCTTTTTCAGTGATTCACTGATGTTCGAAAAAGCGGAGACCGGTTACCAGATCAACGGTGGCACGGCCTATGTCGAGGGCATCCGCGTGGCGATCGCGAAGGCAGAGGCCGTCCAGGAAGTAATCCCAGTAGGCAAAATCTGTTTAGACGTGTGCCTCGAGCGCCAGTTGAACGATCGGGTGGCTGCGTGGAAAGTGGTGTTTGGTGAACAGGCCGACTATACCGACGCCGCTGGTGTGCGCCATTACTGTGTACCAATCGCCGATTTCATATCGCCAACCAACATCGTGGACTTGCGCGATCCCGAGCCCGTCGGCGGTGCGTTGATCAAATACCTCGCTTCTCGTACCGGCGACTATCCGTCACTGCGCGCCCGGGCCACGACCAAAGCAGACGTCGGACTGGGCAATCTTCCGAACGCCATCAGCGACGATCCGGCTACCAACAGCAGCCAGATCGTGGCGTCTACGGCCGCGCTGAACAAACTGCAGAAACAAGTCGGGGACTCCATGACTGGCATGGTGGCAGGCTTTGCCATCTCTTGGGCGCCTGAAGGATGGCTGAAGTGCAATGGTGCGGCCGTCTCACGCACAACCTATGCGCGACTGTTTGCATTGCTCGGCGCGCACTACGGTGCCGGCGATGGATCAACGACTTTCAATCTGCCCGACATGCGCGGTTTGTTTCCACGAGGCTGGGACGACGGTCGCGGCCTTGATCCGGGGCGAGCGTTCGGCGCTTATCAGGACATGCTGATTCAATCCCACAACCACGGCGCTTCAGCCGGTGAAGTCGGCAACCATCTACACGCCGCTTGGACGGATGCGCAAGGCGAGCACAGTCACGCTGCCTGGACTGATGTGCAGGGAAACCACCAGCACACCGCCCCACGAGCGCAAAACAATAACGTCGGCGGTGGCAGTCCTAACTTCACGACAGCAAATCTGCAGAACGGCACCACGGCTCCGACCGATTGGGCGGGTGCTCACGCCCACAACGTTGGTATAGGCGCTGCCGGCGCCCACGGCCATAACGTGGGCATCGACTGGGCCGGTGCTCACAGCCATGCCATCTCTGTGGCCGCAGCCGGCGGCGCCGAGACGCGCCCTCGAAACCTGTCTCTCCTTTTCTGCATTAAGTATTGAGGTCGAGCATGACTGAAAAATTCGTGTACCAAACCGACCACCTGGGCATTTTCATTGGAGCCGTAACGGCCGATGAATCGCCGCTGGAACCGGGCGTATATCTGGTTCCTGGTGGTTGCGTCGAAGTGAAGCCGCCTGCAGTACCGGAGCAAAAAGCTGCATGGTGGAACGGCAAGGCCTGGCAGTTGGTGGATTACCTCGGCGGCGTCGTGGTGTACAGCATCGTCACCGGCGAGCCGCGAACGTTGGAAGGCTTTGAATCGGTGCCGGCGGGCTACACCATGAAAAAGCCCGGGCCAAATCAGGTTTGGAAAAATGGCGGGTGGGTCGACGATATCGAAGCGGTTCTGGCTGCGCTGCGTGATGAAAAACTGCAGGCGATCGCCACCGGCTGCGCCGCCTACATCGCCGGCGGTTTTACTTCCAGCGCATTGGGCGAGCCGTACCGCTACAGCAGCGCCATCGATGACCAGGTGAATCTCAACGGCCAGGTGCTGCTGGGGCTCGACGACGTCTATCCGTGCTATGACATCGATCAGGTGCTGGCCTTCCGGCCGCACACCATCGCCCAGTTGCAGCAAGTCAGCCTTGATCTGGTTCGGTTCCGACGAGCCGCGCAGCAGCATGCCGAGGCGTTACGCCTGGCTGTGGAAAAGGCGCAAAAAGACAAAAACCTGAAAGCGATGAAAGCCATCCGCTGGACTGCGCCGGCATGACCTGGGCACCGGTGACCATGCGCTGGCCAGAGCAGGCCACTCAGTGGCTGGGCGGGCTGTCAGCAGCCAAGGATCTAGCCGGCGGCGAACTGGCCAGCACCGCCGAGCGCCTGGCGAGTCTGAGCGGGCTGGCCAACACCAACCCGGGGCCAGTAGGTGATATGGCCAAAAGCGCGATCGCGGCCGGACGCAAGGCGCTGGCCGAGCAAATGGACCAAGTGCCTGCGTGCCTGGTGGTAACGCCGTTTCAAAACGGTGTGGGGCAGGGCGCGGGGTATCAGCGATTTCTGTCAGCGCCGAATGCGCTGGAACATCTCGCCAAAAAACTTGAGGACGCCAGCGACAGCGGGCGCCCGAGTGGGCCGCAGTACGCACTATCGATCCTGTTTTTGGCGACACGCCTTGAGCAGCTGGCCAGCAGCTTGGCGCGGTTCAATGCTTTGCTGCCGATCCCTGACCTGGTGCGAACCGAGCGCCGTGCGCAACACCTGGTGAAACTGGAAATCGAAAAGTGGGAGATCCCCGGCGCCGGCACGCTTCCGCGCTGGCAGGGTTTGCCGCTTGAACGTTGCACGGTGGTGAAAGCTGCCAAGCAGTCCATGGCGGGGCAGTTGGCGATGCTGGAAGGCTACGCGGCCGACAGCTCGCCGTTGGCCGATCTGGCAACGCTGGCGGCACGCAAGAGCGCTCAGCAACAGGGACGGGACAAGCAACTGGCTGACCTGAAAGACTTGCTGATCGGTGGCAACCCAGACGTCAGCATGCGCGCGCGAATGATCGGCCCAGGCACCGCTGGCGAATTGCGCCGCGAACTGCTGGCCGGCGATGCGCCTGGCCACGAATGGATTCAATGCGCCGGCCTGCTGTTGGTGGGTAGCAAAGAAGGGCTGAGCTTCGTACAGGAGCTGGTCGGCCTATGACGCTGCTACTCGACGGGCAAAAAGTCCAGGGCAAGAATCTCAAGGTCACGGCCAATCTGCGTATCGAAAGCGGCGACATGTCCGGCCAAACGAGCAACACCGACAAGGCTCACAAAGGTTTCAAGCCCAAGACGCTGGCCGTTTCGCTGATGATCCCCTTCGCGGATAAAACCCAGCTTACCGATCTGCTGCGCATGGCGGAATCTACCGCCGGCGGTGGCCAGCTCCATCTGTATCGGATTGTGAACGACACGGCCGAGGCCTTCGGTGTGCGCCAGGTGGAGTTCTCCGACGGTGTCAGCGCTCGGGAGGCGGACACGCTGAAAGCCTGGCTTGTGCAGTTCACGCTGAGCGAACGTGAATCGAACCCGGAGAAAGTCGAAGGCCGGCGCGCCGGCAACAAGGTAGACGCTCAGGGCGCCCCGGGCAGTACGGTCGGCGAAGGCACCGCCGGGGACGCAACCAACGACAACCCCGCGCTGAGCGGCTTCGAAAAAGTGCTGGGACGTGTGGATAAGTGGCTTGGGAGTGAGCAGACGTGAAACTGCACAAGATACTTTCCATCAACGGCGCCCCGATCGCTCTCATCAAGGAGGACGTCAGGCTGGACGCTATCAGCCCCGGCCGGGCGAACTTCACAGTTCAATCCCCTGTGCCGCTGAAAGGGCTGGTGACGCTGGATATCGGCTACAACGAGGGCACGCTGCAACGGCACTTCATTGGCTACGTCGAGCGCTGCACGGCCGCCAACGCGGTCGAACAGGTGCTGTTCTGCCGTGAGCTGGCCGCCATACTTGCCAACCCGTTGCCGTTGAACCTACGTCATGTGGATCTGCGCGCAGTGTTGACCCAGGTCAGCGAACAGACCGGGCTGCGCTTTCGTATACCGGATCGGCCTTATGCCAGCGTGAAGGCGCCGTATTTCTACAGCCTTGCTGCCGGTTACCAGGCGATGGACAGTTTAGCCCGAGTGTTCAGCATTCCCGACTTCACCTGGCACCAGTTAGGCAACGGTGAAGTGTTCGCCGGCAGTTGGGCCGACAGTTTTTTCGGCGCACGTGCGCCGCTGCAAATTCCCACGGAGCTGTTCGACGGCTACCAGGGCAACCAAAGCGCGATGGTCGCGGCCCTTCCCGGATTGCGACCAGGTGCAACGATCAACAACGGCGAGCGCATTACCACTGTTGCACTCACCAACGACCAGATGGCCATCCGATGGACGACGCAATCCGCCGCGCTGTAGAGCGCCAATTCCCCGAACTCACCGGTGGCTATCACTTGCCGCGATTTGCCCGAGTTATCGCCGTGGCCGATGCGCCGGCGGACGCCGGACTGTGCGACGACTTCCGCCCGCGCTATGCCGTGGATATCGAAGTGCTCGGCGCCGACGACGAACCAGACCCAGCCATGCCGCCGCTCACTGGCGTTCCATTGCCGCTGCCCACCGGTGGCGAGGAAATGGGCATCTATGCATTCCCGGAGGAGGGCACGCGGGTGGTGGTGTGCTTTGCCTACGGGCTACCGAACAAACCCTACATTCAATCGATCTTGCCGCACGGGCTGAGCATGCCGAAGGTGCCCAAGGGCGACCAGGTATGGCAGCACAGCGAAGCCGCCCAGCAGCGCGTCGACGCCGATGGCAACTGGCTACGCCAGACCGATGGCAAGATCCGAGATCAGGCGATCGAGCGCGAAGTCGAAGCTCTGGACAACCGCGAGCAGTTCCAGAGCTACACGCAGACGATCGACGACCACTCGACCGAAACTGTGGGTGGTGTGAAAAAGATCGAGGCGCTGGGAGCGCTCAAGCTGATGTCGGGCGGATCCGCGAGCTTGGCGGCAGTGGATGATCTGCACCTAGCGACCGGTCGTGATCTGAATCTGGTTGTCGGAAAGAAGTACAACGCCACTGTGGGAGGCGATATGCAGGAGCGAATTGAAGGGCTGCGCCGAAGCATCGTAGCTAAACAACAGCACCTGATGGCACCGAAGAACTGGATTGGGTCGGAATCGATTAACTTATTTCAGGTTGTTTGCGATGTGCTTAAATTAATTGAGCATATGAATGTGCAAATAGCCATGCATAATCATGGTGTCACGCAAACGCCGAACAATGCGGGCAATTTTACCCTGTATGCATCGCAAGCTTCTACTGGCCTAGTAAAACTCGAAAAAATAACGTTGCAGCCGAAGCCTGCGGTATCGATGTAGTGTGTTTTATTTGTGGATGCACAGTTAAATGCATAATTTTTGAGTCAGCGCTATTAGGCGTAACTCAACGGTTGAAACCAATCAAGCTGCATTGTTTTTTTTGTTAGCTGTAAAGTTTTCCGGTTATAGATATTCAATTGTAAAGTTAAGCTCGGCATTGGCTGTGCCAGGCTTCAAGTCTTCGTTATCGATGTGAAAATATGCGGCCGTCATAGGGATTTCAAAGTTTCCTCCTTTTGAATCATAACCGTCATAAATTTGTTTGGTTGTGCCGTCGATTATGGCTGGCTGGCCATTGGAGTGTTTTATCTGGATGCCAATACCCTTGGCTGTGGAACTGGAATTCAATCTGATGACACCATTTCGATAATCGGCAGTCTCGCCCACTCTCGTGAAGCGATAATTTATTTTATTAAGGCCTGCTGGGCAATTATTCAATTTTATGCCAAAAGCAACAGGCTCAGAGTGGCTTCCCTGTGCCTTCCCAATGTCGCTGAGCGTGAAGGTGCCCATTCGGACAGTGATATCCGGTGTTTCGCAGGAGGCTGCGACAACATTCATTTCCGTGACGCTTAGGGTTATCGGGTAAAGTTCGCCATCTCTGTAATAACCCAATATTCCGCCGGGGATTCTTGCACCAGCTTTGATGTCTCCGATTTTAACGATATTAAAACCTAGGATCAAATAGTTGAAAGTATAATCGGGGGCGGCATCCTTTGTGATAGCAGGGTATTGTCCAACTCTCTCCTGGTTAGTAGTCCATTCCCACGCCAAGCCTGTATCTCCTATGGGGTAAGTTCCAGAGGTCGCATTCTGTCCTCGTGCGTCCATACTTCCAGCGGAAAAGCTAGTAGTACAACCAAATCGATTTTTTAGCTCTTTCGCAAAACCATCGCCCCCTATGTATATTATCGTACCGTTGGGCGTATTCGCTGGAACAGTAATGCTGGGAGGGAGTTTGGTGCTCATGGTTACTGGGCCGTGCCCCGCAAGGTAAGTGCAGGTAGCATTTGCACAAAGGGGGATCGTAGCAGCAGCTAAAAGTGATACTGTGCGTAGTAGTGTTGATCGCATTTAAAAAAAACCTATTCATAATCCTGTTAAATATCTCAAAAAAGCAGAGGCGCGTTGTATACACGTTGATGTGGCGACTTATTGTGAGATTTTTTATGTCTGACGCATGCGTTGCATGTATTTGATTGAGGGTGGGAGATGGCTGTTCCGTTTAAAATAAGAATGGTCTGTATTTTGGTTTTTTGTGTGCACACGCTAATTGCTTTTCAGCCGAGTCGACACCACCTCGACTGCGCATAAGCGCAGCCGTCGATGTAATCAATACCGCTCAACACGAAGCCGGTTACTACCATGCCTGCCAGCGTCGCATCGAGCAGAGTCGGTTAAGGCTGACTAATCTAGCAACGTCCAGCGAGCTATCCGGAGGATGGACTAATCTTACGAGACCACTTTTTAAGGATGGCCACCATGCTGGATAACTCGGAATGCAAGATCGCCACGGCAGATGCTCTCACGTTGCTTCTACACAATCAGCACGCGCTAGGCGCGGCCATCGAGGAGATCACTAAGTGGCTTTCAGAGAGCGGCGTAGCGGATGTTGCAGGTAACGCATTCGTCGCCATGGAAACCTTGGACGCAAATGCACAAGCGATTACAGACGCGATTATGCGACTACGGCGATGCTAGCGAATCTCTAAGCTCTGCACGCGAAAAGGCTGGAGTCCACGAGACATCAGCCCTGCGAGTGTTCAATCGTTTGCAACGAATCGATCTCTATAAAAAATCGGTGAAAAAGCACTTATCCCCCTCCCGCCGGCGGGCTTTGCATTATTTTTTTTTGCAATTTGAGGACAGGGGTAAATTCGTAGAGCGCCAACCCCAGCCGGGGCGCAGTAAGTCAGCCGGTGGTTTCAATCAATGCAAAGTTTTGTAATGACTTGCAATTCTTTTGCACTGTACTTAGATCGGCCAGTTGAACTGCTTATCACCAGGAGCGGCGATTCACCTAGGGAACTCCCTTGAAAAGCCAATTTTTATCGAGATTTGTGTTTTTCATACGCTTTGAAAGGAGCCACTTATTGCGTGTTTACAGCAGCGGGGTGATACGCCCGAACGCCCCGTGATAGAAGGGCTACGGGCTGTTTCGGCGTTTTCATTTGACATCAGCTCGACCCGCTTGTTCGAGCGAAAACTGTCGATCAACCTGATCTGCACCAGGCAGCTCAGCGCAGGTTAACAATGTTTTATAACTTATTTGCTCGTGAGTTGCCTTAGAATGAAATTAACATACCATCATCTTGGAGCTAAAATATATTCTTAATAAGCCAGTCTGTCCCGTCAATTAGTTCCTGTACTTGGTCCTTTGTAGGTTCCTCATCTTTTTTATGGGAGCAAGATTGCGCAGGTCTGCGAGATAAGTAATTTTTCTCCAAGTAGGGGTGTCAATGATGTTCGCGTTTTTAAGAGGGTCGTTAAGGTCGGATATTGTCGGATTTTTCTTTGCAACTTTTAAAGAATGACTTTCAGCTACTTTCTGCAGATGTCCTTCAATAACTACGCCCATCAACGCACCCGCCGCTCTTACGCTAACTTTAATGAGCTGTTTAGCTACGGCTATTTCGCTATCTTGAATCTCAGCATACAGCTCTTCTTCAATGTTTCCTAATAGGGAGTCAGCCCGATCCATGACGGATTTAAAAATAGTAAGTTGGTTAAAGAACGATTGTACGACTTGGGCTTTGGTATTGAATTCAGGGTGGTTGAATTTATTTGGTGCCACGCCTTTAAAGTAATCTTGAATAACGTATGTTCCGTAGCCTAGTGCCTTCCTTTTGGGATCGATCTCATAATAGCTTCGAAACTCGATTAGCCGGTCAGGTGCCAAGTTTTGAACGGCTCTGATGGCTTTCGTGTACCATGATTGATAGTTGTATTGAAAGTGATCATATTTCTGGTCTTGGAAGTCATTGAGGACTCCAGCTCCTGAGTTGTAAAGATCTATCAGCTCGGCCTTGATTAATTGTTTTTTTGACATTTTGTAGATCCTTGAGTGCTGTGGAGTTCGTCGGCTGTTTATGTGATCGGTTTTCGAATCAATTTCTTGTTAAGCCCGCCCTTTTCATTGTCTGCATGAATTTGTATGAGTGTCGTCCACTGAAGATAAAATTTTGTATGATTTTATTATCAATACCTATTTCCGTAAGTGTAATGGCGTGGTATATGAGTTCCAGAGCTCCGAGCTTCTCATGTAAGACTTGAATCATTTCGTCGTAGTTAGGAAAGGTCCGTTGTCCACCAAAATGAGACAAATCATTGCGAAGATCTGCACATACTTTACAAAAGTCTTGGAGAGACTTTTCCTCAAAACCTAGCCCAAGCGAGTCTACGGTGTATTTTAGCCGTTGCTGAAGTGAAGGTTCGTGGGCGTTGCGCAATCTTTCGCTCAACCAATCTCGATCTTTCTGCAACTTCACATCATTTATAATTCTATCAATCTTCTCCTTGAATTTTTCTGATTGCACTGCGGTTGGATGTTTTAAGCGGTGAAGTACCTCGAGTCCCCAGATGAAGTTCGCAAATTTGTGTTCGAGATGTAGGGAGTTACTTTTTAGAGTTCCTACAAATAACTGCAGTCCTGAACCTAGTTTTTTTTGCGCGTCATCCCAAGATTGTAATATGTTGCCAAACGAATCTGATATCTGTGGAAAGGTTACCCAGCAATCAAAAAATTTAGCAGGCTCTGAAAGATTTCTCGAACATCCATAGAAGTATTCATATCTCTTTAAAGATTTACCTCGTCCGATGTGCAGTCGGGGCCAGTTTAGGGATCTGCTGCTGCCAGAAAGTAGAGTAAGGAGGTCGGAAACCAAGAGGAATTTTTCTTGAGCTTTTTCTAGATTAAGGTCGGCTTTAAATGAATACTCTAACTGTGCGTACTCCTCAATTGTGATTTTTCTTTTGTGTTTAAAAGTTCCAAATGGGCGTCTAAGGTTGGTCCTGATCGTTAATTTTGAGTCTCGTAATCTGTACTGGTGTGTGTTGGATAGCTTCGCTTTTACGGTGATGCTTCGCCTAGTGTGCTTTCCACTAATCGCACCTAGAAGTAACCAATCTTCGAATCCGTCAAGCTCAATCGAAAGGCCGCTCATTCGAACGTCATGAACGCACTCAATACGATCGTTACCTACGAGTGCTCTCCATGCTATGAAGTTTTGGTGAGAAATACCGCCGGCTGAGGCACGTCCGCCATCACTTTCGATATCTAATAACAATACAGTCCTGTTACTTGCCTTGAGAATGCCCTGGATCGATTTTCCCTCGTGTGACTCAGGAATGAACAATGCAGCTAGCGGATGACTTGGCTCACTTAAGAAACCATGCAGCTCTAACTTTACAATCCCGTTTTCCGCAATTTCTAAATAGCCGGGAACTGCGTTTTTTGGTGCAAATTGCCCATCCGGTATTATTTCTGTGCTCCACCAAAAATAGCCATGCTCCTCTACGACCGCCATCGATACTCCTTAGTGATCGGCTCAATCGCATCCCAACAATGCTTGAGCGGAAGCATAGCAGGGCATTTGATTGCTGATTTCAATTTGAGGCTGGGAAAAAGGTAATTTTGGTAAGCAAGGGATGGAAATGGGCTACAGCCCTTATGACGCTTGGCTTTCCCTCATTACCTCAGGAGGTAATTTCAGGTAAGGCTAAAGGTAATATTTTCTAAAGGGCCCGATTTTACGGGGTTTGGCGCTGACGGAGGATTACCAAGCTTAAAGGTAATTTTCTAACCTAATACTTACCTGATTATTACCTTTGCTGAAACATACCAAAGCCCCGGTTTTGAAGGCTTCCAGCGGCTACTATTGTCCACATTACCAATATTACCTTTTTCCCATGGCTCAACATAAAACGCAAAACGCCCACTGCGAACCGTTTTTTCAGTCCTGACGCGTTTTTCCTCTGGGACAGCGATGGGACAGATCTGGGACAGATTTTGAACAGGCGACCGGGCTGCAGCCCTTATAAACCGGGGGGGTAGGTTCAAAAAATCGAAAACGGGTAGTTTCGAATCTCTCCTTCACCGCCACATTCAGTAAACACAAACCCCTGATTTTCCTAGAGAAAGTCGGGGGTTTGTGGTTTTTGGCGTATGGAAAAGGGTGATGTGGGCCCGTTGGTGCTCGGCATCCATGAAGTGTGCTTTGGTGATCATTCTCTCTCCAAAGCTATGCAAAACCCTGTCACCCGTCGAAATCTCCTACACGCCTCATTGACCCCCCGAACCGTCCCGAGTTTACTGTATGCGCATACAGTAAATTCACTATCAGGTTCGTATCATGAGCGTCACCATCCTCGGCCCTTTGTCAGGCGCGGGCGAACAGCTTGCGCTGTATTCGTTTCGGATTCCCGCCGGATTTCCTTCGCCTGCGGCTGATCACATTGAAAAGCACATTTCGCTGGACGAGGTTTTCGACATTCGTGCACCGCACGTTTATCTGGCGAAGATCGAAGGCGAAAGCATGCAGGACGCCGGGATATTTTGCGGTGATCTGGTGATTGTTGATCGCAGCCTAAATGCCGAGCACGGCGATATCGTCATCGCCGGTCTCAACTCCGAACCCATCTGCAAGCGCCTGCACATGCGCGATAACACCGTCATCCTTCTTTCGGCCAACAGCAAATACCCGCCTCGCTACGTGATGGAAGGGGATGAGTTGGTGATCTGGGGCGTGGTCACTTACAGCGTGCGCGACCATGGCAAATCGTGAGCAGGTTTTCGCGCTGATCGATTGCAACAGCTTCTATGCCAGCTGTGAGCGAGTGTTCCGGCCCGATCTGGCGAAGACGCCGATTGTCGTGCTGAGCAATAACGATGGCTGCGTGATCGCGCGCAGTTATGACGCCAAGCCCTTTGTGAAAATGGGCGCGCCGTATTTCCAGATTCGCGATGATTTGCGCCGCCATGGCATTCAGGTGTTCAGCAGTAATTACGCCTTGTACGGCGACATGAGCGAGCGGGTGATGACGATCATCGAATCCATGGTGCCGGCCGTCGAGGTGTACAGCATTGATGAGGCGTTCGCCGATCTCAGCGGCATCCCTGGGGACCTGACCGCGTTTGGCCGCACCATCCGCTCCGCCGTTTATAAACGCACCGGCATCCCGGTCGGCGTCGGCATCGCCCCCACGAAAACGCTGGCCAAGCTCGCCAACCACACCGCCAAACGCCTGCAAGCGCATACCGGCGGCGTGGTCGACATCTGCGATCCGTCCAAGCGCGACTGGGTGCTGCGCAATACCGATGTCGGTGATGTTTGGGGCGTCGGGCGGCGGATGAAAGCTCATCTGGAAAGCATGCAGATCAGAAGCGCGATGGACCTGGCGAAGGCCGATCCGTGGACGCTGCGGCGCAAGTTCAGCGTGGTGATCGAGAAGACCGCGCGCGAACTGGGTGGCACATCCTGTCTGGAACTGTCCGAGACGGAACCGCCGAAGCAGGAAATCTGCAGCAGCCGCATGTTTGGCAACCGTTTGACTACCATCGAACCGATCAAGGAAGCCGTGGCGACTTATGTGCATCGAGCGGCGGAAAAGCTGCGCGCGCAGAATTCGCTGTGCAAAAAGATCCGCGTGAGTATCCGCACCGGCATGTTTAATCCCGAGGAGGCCAAGTACGCCAACGGCGCGCTGATCGAGCTGCCTTATCCGACCAATGATGTGCGATTGCTGAGCAAGGTGGCGAGCGAGGCGGTTGATCGATTGTTCCGGCCGGGATTCAAGTACAGCAAGGCTGAGGTGCTGTTGATGGATCTGCGACAGCCCGGAGAATTTACCGAGGACCTGTTTGCACAGTCCCAACCTCAAGCGGCGGAGAGGGTGATGGGCGTGCTGGACCAGATCAATCAACGCTGGGGGCATGGAACATTGCGAGCGGGGAGCGTGCCGGCGGATCCTGCCTGGGGCATGCGGCGGGAGATGATGAGTGCGAGTTTTACGACGAAGCTGGATCAATTGTGGGTCGTTAAATGTAATTGAAGCAACGGGTGCCAGGTCTGGTGCCGCGCTACAATCGCCGCCTTCACTTTTGCAGTAAAGGGACGACTTTCATGATCATTTCCACCACTCATTCCGTAGAGGGGAGGCAGATCACTGCCTATCTGGACATCGTCAGCGCCGAGTCTGTGCAGGGCGTCAACGTGATCCGCGATATGTTCGCCGGCATGCGCGACTTCTTTGGCGGGCGGTCGCAGACGTTGGAGCGGGCTCTTAAAGAAGCACGCATTCAGGCCACCGACGAACTGAAGGATCGGGCGCGGGCATTGCAGGCTGACGCGGTGGTCGGCGTGGATTTTGAGATCAGCATGCCGGCAGGCAAGGGTGGCATGGTTGTGGTGTTTGTGACCGGAACGGCTGTGAAGCTGCGTTGATCATTGCCGTCAAGCCAAAGCCGATCTGCGAGTGAGCGCTGATTGCAGCGTTTGATCCATTCGTCGGTGATCAACGTCGCTGGACGGCAAGTCCAGTAATGACCGACTAGTCTCAAAATCGCTGAGGGACGATATTTTTCAGGCAAAACTGTTTTGCCGGTGTCGGCCCGGTTGCGTAGGGGAGAGGCTATGTCAGGTCCATTTATAGAAGATGATGGCGCTGAGTTTTCATTCAACAACTGTGTGCGCTGCGGTCAGTCGGAGTATCAGTCGGGGTTTGGCGAGGATCCGGTCAGCATCGGAAAAATCAAATCTACAGCCCCGAAAGGGCCGAAAGCGAAATTCCTGCCCAAGGTCACGGCAAGGACCAGAAAGTGATTTCATCCCGTACCCCGTCACTGAACGGGGTTTTTTATGTGCGCAGGAATGAGGGGGCGGGCGTTGACATTAATGTCGGTTTTTTTTCACAAACTTTTCACGTTGGCCAACGTAGTGTGAAGCCATCCGTTAGAAAGCAAGTCTCCAGCCCGTCTCCCCAGCGGGCTTTTTTTTGCCCGGCATAAAACCTTTTCCCTGATCGCGGTCCAATCGACGCTGTCGCCGGCGTCTGGACTTTCCTGCGCCGAGCGCATTAAATCCCGCTCCTTCTCGTCATCCCGTTTATTTGAGGTTTTCGTCATGCGTTTAACACTGCCTGCTCTGGTTCTTGGCCTTCTGTTTGCTCAAGGCGCGATGGCTGCCGGTGACGGCACCGCGGCGCTGGGCGGTGGCCTGGGCGGCGCGCTGGGTAACGTGGTCGGTCAGAAAATGGGCGGCAGCACCGGTGCCGCCATTGGTGCTGGCGTCGCGGGCGCAGCGGGCAGCGCAGTCGCCGCACGCAAGGGCAGCCGCACCAAAGCGGCGATCGGTGGCGGTGTCGGTGCAGCCGGTGGTTCGGTGATCGGCAACAGCCTGGGTGGCCGCAACGGCGCCACCATCGGTGCAGGTCTGGGCGGCGCGGCCGGCGGTGCCGTCGGCAGCAACCTGGGCAAAGGTCACAAGCGCCACTGAGACTGATTGCCTGTCAGAAAAAGCCCGACTCGATGTCGGGCTTTTTCATGGCTGAACGTTTCGTGCGAAATCATCTCCAATCTGCATACGCCCCGCTTGGGCGGATTGTCCCGTTTCGGGAACTGCGAGGTTCATATGCGATTGTCATTATCTGCACTGTTTTTTGGCTTGGTCGTGGCGCAGGGCGCGATGGCGGCCGGAGATGGCACCGCTGCCGTAGGCGGTGGTCTCGGCGGTGCGCTGGGTAATGTGGTTGGCGGACAACTTGGCGGCAGCACGGGCGCAGCGGTCGGCGCAGGTGTTGGCGGCGCGGCGGGCAGTGCCGTCGGCGCGAACAAACGCAACCGCACCGAAGCCGCGATTGGCGGCGGCCTTGGCGCGGCAGGCGGCTCGGTCGTCGGCAACAGCCTCGGCGGCTCCACCGGCTCCGCCATTGGCGCAGGCCTTGGCGGCGCAGCAGGCGGCGCAGTAGGTAACAATCTTGGCGACGACGACGGCGGATCTCATTCCGGCGGCCACAAGCACAAGAACAAACACAAAAATAAACATCGCTGATTGATCAACGGAAACCCGGTCTGGTGCCGGGTTTTTTGTGTCTGGCCGTCAGGCAGAGGAACGATTGGCGGCAGGGCTTTTCGAACGTCATACATCCCACACGCTCAAGAGGTGCGCCATGACTCCTGAAACCGAAGGCAAAGAAGAGAAGGGTCCGAGTGGATTGCCGTTTATCAATGATCCGGGTAATGAAGATCCGGGCTCGCTGATGGATGATGCGACGGTGCCGTTGAATGATGCGGATGAGGCGGATATGGAGTATGAAGAGGATGGGGATGAGCAGTGAGGAGAGTAGGGTGGATTGAAAGTTTGGATTTGGTTTTGAGGGCCTGAGTAAGCAGGCCCTTTTTGTGGTGAAGTCTAATCGATTTCTTTTGAGTCGGCTAATACATATAGGTTACTTATGGCTGACAATTTTTTTATTTTTTTTAGATTTATATATTCTTCTAACTCTTTTTCGATAATTTTTTTGTCGCAATATTTTTTATACTTTGATGGTCTCTCGCGAGCGAAGTTGTAAAGGCGCCAAACATCAAATCCATTGATTTCACCATTAGGGCCATAGTTAAAATCTACACTTCCGGTCGATAAGTTGATTCGGCAGCCAATGCCATGCAATTCATATTTAACGCCTCGGGTGACCCTCCCGCATCGCTTTATTGCCTTGGTGCGCCAAAGCCGTCGAATATCTCGAGTGCCAAATTTTTTCTCAAATACCAGAGTGCTGGACTCAACCATAGCGATAAAATCATTTATCAGGATTTCCAAAGTTTCACTTTGTTCACTCATCTTCTTCTGCGATGCTCCAATCTGTCTAAACCTACGTTGTTTGCTGACTCTAGTACATCTTCAATGCTGTTTAGAGTTCTGTCGTATTTTATGAGATCGGTTATGAGTCTGATTGTCACATTGGTCGAAGTTTGCCGTGCAGCTGCTGCGCGATGGTGTCCGTCCAGAATGTATAAATTCCCGTCATGTTCTATGACGTCGATAGGTTCCACTGAGTCGTATCCGTTACGCATTTGGCTTTTATAGTCCTCGACTGTCTTGGTTGAGGTCTTTCCCTCGATTGTATGTACTCTTTTCAAAGTTTGTGGATCTATATCGTGAGCAATGGCCGGTACATCCGGCTCCCCCTCATCAACTTTAGCCGCACCAATCCCACCCGGAACCTCACACCCAGGCTTCTTCGGCGGCGGGCAATTGGAGTTCAACCCCAACGGATCCACCCACCCCGTCGGATTCGGCACGTACTGGTACTGATTCAACCCACCCGCGAGCTTCACCGGGTCCGGGGTCAGATACCGCCCTAACCTAGGGTCGTAATACCGATGCCGGTTGTAGTGCAGGCCGCTTTCCGCATCGAAATACTGCCCCTGAAAGCGCAGCGGTTGATCCAGATAGTCTTCGCCGGCGAGGGTGACGGCGGCGACTTTGCCGTAGGCGTCGTATTGCGCGGACCAGACGATTTCGCCGCTGTAGTCGGTGAGTTCCTGCGGGGTGCCGAGGTGGTCGAGTTGGTAGTAGAACGGGCAGGCCTTTTTCGGGCCTTTGCCGTCGAGCATCGCCAGTGGGCGGAAGGTGCCGGGTTCGTAGAGGAAGCTGCGGTATTGGCTGGCGCTGCTTTCCGCGACGAGGTGCTCGCCTTGCCAGAAGAATTCGGTGACGGCGCCATCCACAGTTTTGCGG
Source organism: Pseudomonas mercuritolerans (assembly GCF_025706525.1). NCBI lineage: Bacteria > Pseudomonadati > Pseudomonadota > Gammaproteobacteria > Pseudomonadales > Pseudomonadaceae > Pseudomonas > Pseudomonas mercuritolerans. The sequence continues at coordinate 659,771 of NZ_JAMSHA010000001.1, read as the reverse complement.
ATGCGCCGTCCGACGGCGTCGTATTGATAAGTGGCGGTCTGGCCGTCGGGGCGGGTCAGGCCGATCAGGCGGTGCTGGCAGTCGTAGCGGTATTCGGTGACCAGGGTCTGGCCGTGGCCACGGCGTTCGCGGATCAGGTTGCCGAAGGCGTCGTAGTCGTAATGGCGGTCGCCTTGCATCAGCAGGCGATTGCCTTTGATTTGCGCGGGACCGGGGCGGTCCTGCATCAGCAGGTTGCCGGCCGGGTCGTGGGCGAAGGATTCGGGCAGTTCGTCGCGCGAGTGGCGTACGCGGATCAGCCGGTCGAGGGCGTCGTAGCCGTAGGTGCGCTGGCCGTGCCGACTGTCGGCGATGTGCTCGAGATTGCCGTTGGCGCTGTAGGCATAATCGCGGCGGTACAGCGAGGCGTGGCGATGGCCTACAGCGTGGGCGAGCAAGCGGCCCTGATCGTCGTAGGAATATTCGCTGAGCAGCAGACCCTGCTGGCGTTGCTGTTCGCGACCGCAGTGGTAGACGTGGCGCGTGAGCGGCGTGCCGTTGAGGTCGATAGCGCTCAGCGCACCGCCCTTGGCGTAGTGATAGTCGAGCTTGCTGTTGTCCGGCAGGCGCAGGCGTTTGAGCTGGCCGCAGGCGTCATAGGCGTAGCGCAAGGTGCCCCAGCCCTGATGCTCGGTGATCAAGCGATCCTGACGGTCGTACTCGAAGGCCAGCGGATGGTTCTGGCCGTCATCGACGGCAACCAATCGACCGAGGCGGTCGTAGTCGTAGCGGACTTTGATCCCGTCTGGCAGGGTTTTGACGAGCAAACGCCCGGCCCTGTCGCGCTCGTATTGGGTAACCAGACTGGGGCCGAAATCACCAAACTCAGTCTTTTCCAGCAGGTGCCCGTTGAGGTCATAGGCATACGCAGTCCGGCGCCCATCAAACCCGGTTTCCTGTCGGATCAATCCGGTCGGCGTGTAATCCAGTCGGTACTTTTCACCCGATTCGTTTTCAATCTCGGTCAGCAGCAACCGCGCATGGTCGTAGCGGTACTGCACGCGGGTGCCGTCGGGGTTGATGCGCCGCGAGACCAGGTGCAGATCATCGTCATATTCATAGCGGGTGATGCGCCCGAGTTCATCGCGCTCAGCGGTGATCTGGCCGTAGGCGCCATAGCTGTAGGCGCGCGTGCTTCCCGTAGGAGAAGTCGTCAGGATCAGTCGGCCGGCGGTGTCCCACTGCTGACGACTGACAACACCAAATTCGTCCTGAGTGGTAATCCGCCGGCCCAGCGCATCGTAGGAAAAGCGCCGCACACCGCCGTCGGGCAGGGTTTCTTCGATGAGCTGACCGAGCTCGTTCCACACCCAGCGGTGGCGGCTGCTGTCCGGATAGCGCAGCGACAGCAACTGCCCGCGCAGGTTGTAGTAGTAATGCGTGACCTGGCCGTCGGGATCGACCGCTTCGGTGACGGCGCCTTCAGCGTTGCGTCGATAGATCCACACCGCATCACCACGGCAACGCTTGTAGAGAAAACCGTTGCGGTACTCGTAGGACGTTGACGCATCGTCCGGCGGAATCAGCGCGATCAGCCGTCCGAGTTCGTCGTAGCGGTATTCGGTGACCGCGCCCAATGCATCCTGCTCGGCGATCAACCGGCCCTGCTGGTCATAAGCCTTGAGCTGCTCGCCGCCATCCGCCGCGACCTGGCGCACCAGCCGCGCGCGCTCGTCGTGGACGTAGACTTCTTCGGTACCGTCGACGTAATGCACGGTCACGCTGGCGTCGTCATCGTTCCAGACGTAACGGGTGTTCATCTGCGAGAACGAAGCCCAGTGCCTCACGCAGCGGGCGGCTTTGCCTTCGCGCTGCCACTCCCAGAAAAAGCTCGCGCCGCCGGTCAACTGGCGCTGGAGGATGACGTGGTGGTCGTCGTAGTCGTAGCGCTCGCTGTCGCCGACTGCGTTGGTCGCGATCAACAGGCGTTGCCGCGCATCGAAGCTGTAGGTGGCGAGGTTCTGCTCGGTGGTCCACTCGCCCTGAACAAAAACTTGGTAATCGACCGCCACTAGTTGCGTGCGGTCATAACGCAACAGCAGGGCGCGGCCGGCGCCGTTGTCCAGGCGCTGAATGCGGTCGGAGCGATCGCGTTGCAGGGTCAGACGATTACCGTAGACATCGCTGATTGCGGTCAGCCGGCCGGCGCGAAAGTGATAGAACCGCGCGCTGTCGCCGGCCAGAGCCAGAATCAGTTCTTCCGGCTCATCACCGAGAAAGATCGCCGCTCGCGACAGGCTGTTGTGGATCGCCGGGCGCGCGACGTTGGGCAGGGGAAAACGAGTGCGGCGGTTCTCGTGATCGATCCAGATCACGCCATCGCTGTCGAAGGCCAGCCGATGGGCGAGCGTATGGCTCCAGCCGAAACCCAGGCCGATATCGATCTCGACCGCGCTGCTGCGGTACAAGCGGGTGAACTCGAAGGGCAGCACGCCGTCGAGCACCGCGTCGGTCAGGGTCAGCAGTTCTTCGCCGGTGACCATCGACACCGGGCAGCCGTTCTTGCAGGTGTTGGGCACGCAATCGGCGGCATCGCCGTTGGGGTTTTTTGCCTGGTCGGGGGCGTCGTCGTGGGGCTCGTGGCGCTCAAGACGCGCCATGCCTTGGGATTTTTCCCGCGCGAGTGGCGCCGGATTCGGCACGCGGAGCACCACCGCGTCGGCCTGGCGAATGTTCAGCGGAATCGATGGAGTCGGCTTCAGCTCCACCTCGCGCGCATGAAACATCAGCGGCTTCAGCGTGCTCGCGTGCTGCTTGAGTTCCGGCGTTGAAGTCAGCTCAGCCAGACGCAAGGCTGACGCGGCCAGCCATTCCCGCGCCCGTGGCGACTTGATTTTCGCCAGGACCTTGCTGCTCAAACGTAGCGATACGCCGGCCCCGCCCGCCACGCGCATCAACAGAAAGCTGATGAGCAACTCGGTGCGAACTTCGGCCACCACTTCGGCGAGGTATTGCGGCGGCAGCATCTTCAGCCAACTGGTGAAAGCAGCCAGATGAATGAACAGCAACGGCTCGTCGCTGAGCATCAACAAGGCGTTGGCAATCGCCTCGCTGGACGCCGCCAGCAGCGCCTCAAGTTCAACTTCGCTCAGGTATTCCAGGAGCTTTGCACTGTGCTCCTGCAGATCGGCGAGGAGAGCAAACAGTTGCTGGATGTCGTCCCAAACCCCGTTCAAAGCTTTTTCCAGACCGCGCCAATCGGCCCGCTGCAACTGCCCGTAACGATCAAGAAAACCGGCGCTGGAAAACTCCGTCCATTGCGGCTGAAAGCCCGTCCATTCGCCGCGCAGCCAACCTTCAAGACCGGCAATGACGCCTTCATATGAGGCATACAGGGTGCGGACATGGTCGGTAGAAACATCGGGAAAGAAAGTGACGCGGTAGCGCTGGCCGCGCATGCAATCGGTCACCTCGAGGATCCCGCTCGGGCCGATGGTGTGGCGCAGCGGCTGGCCGAAGGTCTGTACGCCGTCGACTTCGCTGAGTAGCGGTTCGAGGGTCACCGGGGTGTCGCCGATCGGCACAAAGCGCGCCGCTTCAAACATGTGCACCAAGGTCAACGGACCGCTGGCCGAACACATGACCACCGATGAACTGATGGGGGCGCGCGAGGTGATGGGCGCGCTCAGTTGCACGTCATTGCCAACCTTGAACACTTGCTCGATGTCCAGCGCCGTCCCGCTCCAGAATTGCTCCGCCCAGGCGTCGTAGTGGTTCAGGCACAGGCGGAACTCATCGATCAGCGCTTCGAAATCTGGCTGCCGGGGATTCAGGGCGGCTACTACCAGCAGTCCGATGCTGTTGTTCAGGGCCAGGAGCCGATCGGGTTGAAACATTCGCAGTCGCTCGCGCATATGAAGAAACAGGAGCGCGGACTTTGCGGGGGATCAAAAAGGAAAGAAGTCGGGGAAGTAGGCAGTGTCTGTAGGAGTTTTCGCTAAATGCGAAAAGGCGTCGATGGCATTGCCCGTTGCTCAATGTCCATCGGCCTCGCTATGCTGCTGAACCCATTAATCAGATCCGCGTTGCGGCACGTTGCCTGTCGCCCGGGATGTCTTTGTTAACGGATCCGATGATGAATGCACCGCTGAAGACGTTCGGCCCGATCAAGGCTGTGATTTTCGATATGGACGGTTTGCTGCTCGACACCGAGGGCATTTACACCGAGGTCACCTCGCTGATTGCCGGGCGCTACGGGAAAACCTTCGACTGGAGCGTCAAACAAAACATCATTGGTCGCGGTGCCAATGACCTGGCCAATTACGTGGTGCAGGCGCTGGAGTTACCGATCACTCCGGAAGAATTTCTGCAGATCCGCGAGCCGCTGATGCGCGAGCGTTTCCCCAAGGCGCAGGCGATGCCGGGGGCCGAAGCGCTGGTGCGTCACCTCAAGGCGCACAACATCCCGATCGCAGTCGGCACCAGTTCGTCGCGCCAGTCGTTCGGGCAGAAAACCACCTTGCACCGTGAGTGGTTTGCGCTGTTCGATTTCATCGTCACGGCGGACGATCCGGAAGTCGGCGCGGCCAAACCGGCGCCGGACATCTTCCTCACCGCTGCCCGGCGCCTGGGCGTTGCACCTAAGGATTGTCTGGTGTTCGAGGACTCGCCGTTTGGCGTCACTGCGGCGAAGGCGGCAGGCATGACCGCAATCGCCATCCCCGACGCAGCGATGGCCGATGAGAAATATGCTCACGCTGACGGCATTATTCGTTCGCTGAAAGCATTTATGCCCAGCGCCTTTGGCCTGCCGACGCTGGAACTGGCTTGACCGTCGACACAAAAACGCCGCCCTTCCTATAAAGAAGGGCGGCGTTTTTTCTTGCCGATCTGTCAGGCGCCGAAACCACCGTCGATGGTCAGGCTGGCGCCAGTGATGTAGCCGGCTTCCGGCCCGGCCAGATAGGCGACGAAGCTGGCGATTTCATCGGCGGTGCCGTAACGACCGACGGCCATCAGCGGAATCAGGCTGTCGGCGAATTCGCCATGGGCCGGGTTCATGTCGGTGTCGACCGGGCCAGGTTGCACGTTGTTGATGGTGATGCCGCGTGGGCCGAGGTCGCGGGCCAGGCCTTTGGTCAGGCCGACCAGTGCCGATTTGCTCATCGCGTACACGCCGCCACCGCCGAAGGGCATGCGGTCGGCGTTGGTGCTGCCGATGTTAATGATCCGCGAGCCTTCGCCCATGTGTTTCGCTGCTTCCTGGGACGCAATGAACACGCTGCGCACGTTGATGGCCAAAGTCTGATCGAAATCTTCGAGTTTGAAATCTTCCAGCGGCGCGATGGCCAGCACGCCGGCGTTGTTGACCAGAATGTCCAGCCGGCCAAACGCTTCGACGGTGGCGCTGACGGCGTGGCGAATCGCGCCGGCATCGGCGCTGTCAGCCTTGATCGCCAGGGCTTTGCCGCCGTTGCCAGTGATGCTGTTCTGCAGTTCTTCGGCTTTGGCGGCGGAGCTGACGTAAGTGAAAGCGACGGCGGCGCCTTCAGCGGCCAGACGTTTGACGATGGCCGCGCCGATGCCGCGCGAACCGCCTTGAATCAGAGCGACTTTGCCGCTGAGGTGTTGAGTGGTCATGTTCGATCTCCAAGTGTTCAAGGCGGAATGCCTTGGTGTTGGTGCCGAGTATCGGCGTGGCATCGACAACCGGGTAGACCATGATTGCTATAGTCTGTGTAAACCAGAAGTTTATAGTGGCGATCATGGAAACGTTCAGCAGTATCGAATGCTTTGTGCGCAGCGCCGAAGTCGGCAGCTTTGCCGAAGCTGCGCGACGCTTGAGCCTGACCCCGGCCGCGGTGGGCAAAAGCGTGGCGAAACTGGAGGCGCGGCTCGGCGTGCGGCTGTTCCAGCGTAGTACACGCAGCCTGACCCTGACCGAAGCGGGGCAGCTGTTTTTGAGTGAAGTCAGCGCCAGCCTGACCACCATCCAGAATGCCGTGGCCAATCTGGCCAGTGCCGGTGGGCAACCGGCCGGCACGCTGAAAGTCAGCATGGGCACGGTGTTCGGCCGTCTGTATATCGTGCCGCTGCTCGGTGAGTTTCTGCGGCGCTATCCGGCGATCAACCCGGACTGGCATTTCGATAACCGTCAGGTCGACCTGATCGGGCAGGGCTTCGACGCGGCGATTGGCGGCGGCTTTGAACTGCCGCAAGGCGTGGTTGCGCGCAGGCTGACGCCGGCACATCGGGTGTTGGTGGCATCGGAGGACTATCTGCAAAAACATGCGCCGATCAGCCATCCCGATGACCTCAAGCAACACGACGGCATTCTGATTCGCTCACCGCAGACCGGGCGCGTGCGTTCCTGGCAACTGACTCATCGCGATCAGCAACACAGTCCGCTAACGTTGCGGGCGAGGATGACCATGAGTGATTCCGAGGCGGCGTGCGCGACGGCGATGCAAGGTTTGGGCATTGCGCTGGTGAGCATGCCGTTTGCGGTCCCGTATCTTCAAACAGGGACGTTACAGCGAGTGCTGCCGGACTGGTTTGTCGATGACGGCAACATTTCGATCTATTACGCCGAGCACAAATTGTTGCCGGGCAAGACCCGGGCGTTTGTGGACTTTGTGATTGAGCATTTTGCTGAGCAGGGATTGGGGCGGCGGTTTAGTGCCATCTAAGTAAGGCTTGGGACCGAGTCGTTTGCATTCGCGAGCAGGCTCGCTCCCACAGGGGTACGCATTCCAAATGTAGGAGTGAGCCTGCTCGCGATGCACGATAACTCGGTCTATCGAGCAAAGCGCTCCGCCCAGCCAATAATGTTCTTCGGCCGTGGCGTCGCATAGGTGCGCACCTTCGACGTCGACAACTTCAAGCGCACCAGCGATTCGGCAATCGTCACCGCCGCCGTCACGCCATCCACCACCGGCACGCCGGTGCGCCGACGGATCTGTTCATCCAGCCCGGCCATGCCGCCGCAGCCCAGGCAAATCACCTCGGCCTTGTCATGGGTCACCGCCAGTTCGGCCTGCTGCACGATCGCTTCCAGTGCGCGCTGCGGTTCATGTTCCAGCTCCAGAACCGCCAGACCACTGGCGCGCACCGAGGCGCAGCGATCCCACAGACCGGACAATTTCAGCCGATCCTCGATCAGCGGCACGGTGCGATCCAGTGTGGTCACCACCGAGTAGGCATGGCCGAGGAACATCGCGGTGCTGGCCGCCGCATCAGTGATATCTACCACTGGCACGTTGAGCAGTTCCTGCAAGCCTTCGCGGCCATGTTCGCCGTAGCCGGCCTGAATCACCGCATCGAAGGGTTGGTCGTAAGCCATCACCCGATCCATAACGGCGATGGCGGCCAGGTAGCTTTCGAAATTGCCTTCAATCGATTCGGCGCCGAAGTACGGGGTCAGGCCGACGATTTCGGTACCGGGTGAAGCGACGGCCTGCGCCGAGCGGGCGATGGCGTCGGTGATGGATTCGGTGGTGTTGACGTTGACCACGAGAATACGCATGGAAAATCCTTATTGCGGGCAGTGGTGCGGCCCGAAAACCGGGCCGCGAAGGGATCAGTGGCTGACGTTATCCATAGCGATGCATTCGCCGCTGACTTCGGCGTAATGCGTCTGGCGTTTGGCGATGATCAGGTAAAGCATGCCGGCGATACCGGCACCGATCAGCCAGGAGAACGGCGAGACGCTGTGGAAACCGGGCACCAATGCCAGGACGATGGCGATCAGCGCTGCAGGAATAAACGCCGCCACTGCGCGGAAATTGATGCCGCGGCTGTAGTAATAAGCGCCGTTGGGGTCTTCGCTGTAGAGCTGCGGCACGTTGATCCGGCCTTTGCGGATCAGCCAGTAGTCGACCATGATCACCCCGTACAGCGGGCCGAGCAGGGCGCCGAGGCCCGACAGGAAATACACGATCACCAGCGGGCTGTTGTAGAGGTTCCACGGAAGGATCAGCACGGCAATGGTCGCGCTGATCAACCCGGCGCGGCGGAAGGTCAGGTACTTCGGCGCCAGGTTGCTGAGGACGAACGCCGGGGCGACGAAGTTGGCCATGATGTTCACTGCGACGGTGACGATCAGAAAAGCCAGGCAGCCGAGCACCAGAAAGAATGTGTTGGGGATCGAGGCGATGATCTCGGTCGGGCTTTCGATGATTCGCCCGTTGATCTGGAACTGCGCGCCACACAGCAGCACGGTAATCGCGGCGAATACCAGAATGTTCACCGGCAAGCCCCAGAAATTTCCTACCTTGATGGTTTTGCGGCACGGCGAAGAACGGGCGAAGTCGCAGAAGTTGAGGATCAGCGTGCCGTAGATCGCCAGCCACAACGCGCCGCCGGCGAAGATGTTGCGCCACATCTCGCCACCGGTCAGCGGCTCGCGGATCGACCAGGCAATGGTCGCGTTGGCCTGGAAGTACATCCACCCGGCGAGAGCGGCAACGGTCAGCAGAATCACCGGCCCGGCAAACGCCTCGTAACGGCGCACCATCTCCATGCCGTAGGCGAGAATCGCCAGTTGCACCAGCCAGATTGCTACAAAGCACACCCAGCCCAGGCTCGACAGTCCCAGAATCGAGTTGTGATCGTATTCAGCGAAGCCCGGATGCACGGCAGTCAGCAAGACGCGGAATACCACCGAGGCGAGGTACGTCTGGATACCGAACCAGGCGATGGCGATAACCGCCCTGATCAACGCAGGAATTTGCGCACCGTGAATGCCGAAACTGATCCGGCTGATCACCGGAAACGGCACCCCGGTTTTCTGCCCCATGTAACCCGACAGATTCATGAAAAAGTACACCAGCGCCGCGCCGATCCCCAGCGACAACAGAATCTGCCAGCCACCCAGGCCCAACGCATACAGGCCGATGGCGAACGAGTAGTTGGCGATGTTGTGCACATCATTCGTCCACAGGGCGAAGATGCTGTACTGGCCCCAGCGTCGCCCTTCGGCTTTGGTCGGCGCCAGATCGCTGTTGTGCAGACGCGGGCTCAGTTGCAGCGGCTCGCTCAGTCCGTCATCGGGCAACGGTTGATCGAGCGTGGAGGAGGGCAGATTCAGCGCGATGTTATTCGAAAGACTTGTACGCATTCCGGCAGGCTCCTGACGTTCGCCACCGCGATGACTGTGCATGAGCGCTCAGGCTCGACAAATCTTCGTCGCGGCGGTGAAAACATCACTGGTTACGGGGCATCTGCAGCCTGTACGGGATAGGGCGCTTCAGGCTTGCGGATCGAAAGTGTGCATGCTTTGCAGTTTTGTATACAAAACATGTATGCGATAAAGCCAGATTTGTGCCAGTTGCCAATCTATAAGCGCCAGGGCTCATTTCGAATAGTTATCAATGCGGCATAAGTGGCTGAAAAACAGGCGATATAAATTGATCGATCGGGCAGGAATTTTTTTCAGGGGAGGGAGTTTGCAGAGAGGCAAGCGGATGGGGATTCTGCTGGAGAGTGTAACTTTTCAGGGCGTCAGAATTGAAAGTGCACACATAAATGGCACCGATGGTGACAACCTTGTGTACACCTTTTATGTGCCTGGCACATATCAATGTGGGAGCGAGCCTGCTCGCGAATGCGGTGGATCAGGCAACTGAAACGTTGACTGGAACGGCGCTATCGCGAGCAGGCTCGCTCCCACAGGTCTTTCTATAAATGGGGGATCAAACCTTGCTCTTGCTGATGATATTCCCGGCATGTAGCCCGCATTCTTTCTGCGTGGCTTCTTCCCACCACCAGCGGCCTTCGCGCTCGTGCTGGTTCGGCAGCACCGGGCGGGTGCAGGGTTCGCAGCCGATGCTGATGAAACCGCGCTCGTGCAAGCTGTTATAGGGCAGTTCGAGCATGCGGATGTAACCCCAGATCTCCTCGCTGGTCATCTGCGCCAGCGGATTGAACTTGTACAGGGTGCGTTCCGGTGTCGAGAACGCCGTGTCGATTTCCAGCACCGCCACAGCGCTGCGGGTGCCCGGGCTCTGATCGCGGCGCTGGCCGGTGGCCCAGGCTTTGACGTCGGACAGCTTGCGCCGCAGCGGTTCGATCTTGCGGATGCCGCAGCATTCGCCGTGGCCATCTTTGTAGAAACTGAACAAGCCTTTTTCCTTCACGAACGGTTCGAGTTTCGTGTAGTCCGGCGAGACGATTTCAATATCGATCTGGTAATGCTCGCGCACCTGCTCGATGAAACGGTAGGTCTCCGGATGCAGGCGGCCGGTGTCGAGGCTGAACACTTTGACGTTCTTGTTCAGCTTCCACGCCATGTCCACCAGCACCACGTCCTCGGCGCCGCTGAAAGATATCCACAAGTCATCGCCGAACTCGGCGAAGGCGAGCTTGAGGATGTCCTGGGCGGATTTGTTGGCATAGGTCGTGGCGAGTTCCACGACGTCAAACGTTGGGCTCATCAGGGCGGCTTCCTACAGGTCAATGGCGCTCGGGCGCTCTATAGGGGGCCGATGGTAACAAAAAGCTGCCGCGCCCGGGGCGTCCTCTGCGTTGCGCGCCTCGGGTGCAAACGCTAGAGTTCGGCCTCGCTTGACTCAAATAATCACTACAAACGGGAGTGTCTTGTGGAAATTGCTTGCCTGGATCTTGAAGGGGTACTGGTACCGGAAATCTGGATCGCCTTCGCCGAAAAAACCGGAATCGACTCCCTCAAGGCCACCACCCGGGACATTCCCGACTACGACGTATTGATGAAGCAGCGTCTGCGCATCCTCGATGAGCACGGCCTCAAGCTCTCGGATATTCAGGAAGTGATCGCCACACTGAAACCGCTGGACGGCGCGGTGGAGTTCGTCAACTGGCTGCGCGAGCGCTTTCAGGTGGTGATTCTCTCGGACACTTTTTATGAATTCTCGCAGCCGCTGATGCGCCAGCTGGGCTTCCCGACCTTGCTCTGCCATCGCTTGATCACTGACGAAAGCGGTCGGGTGACCGGCTATCAACTGCGTCAGAAAGATCCCAAGCGCCAGTCGGTGCTGGCGTTCAAGAGTCTGTACTACCGGGTGATCGCGGCGGGGGATTCGTACAACGACACGACCATGCTCGGCGAGGCGGATGCGGGGATTCTGTTCCATGCGCCGGATAACGTGATTCGCGAGTTTCCGCAGTTCCCGGCGGTGCATACGTTTGAAGAGCTGAAGCAGGAATTTCTCAAGGCCTCTAATAGAGAGTTGAGTTTGTAGTCGCCTGGAAGGACGTCTTCGCGAGCAGGCTCGCTCCCACATTGGAATGCATTTCCCTGTGGGAGCGAGCCTGCTCGCGAAGTTTTTAGAGGTTCTGCAGGGTATCGAGCAGGATCCGCACTTTGGTCATCGACTCCTGATACTCCGCCTGCCAGTCCGAATCGGCGACGATCCCGCCGCCGCCCCAGCAGCACACCTGGCCATCCTTGACCAACAGACTGCGAATGGCGATGGAGCTGTCCATCTCGCCGCGTACGTCCAGATACAGCAACGAGCCGCAATACAGACCGCGCCGGGTTGGCTCCAGCTCGTCGATGATCTGCATCGCCCGAATCTTCGGTGCGCCGGTGATTGAGCCGCCGGGGAAACTGCCAGCGATCAGGTCGAGCGCATCACGATCCGTCGCCAGTTCACCGGTCACGCTGCTGACCAGGTGATGCACGTTCGGATAGCTTTCCAGGCTGAACAACTCCGGCACCCGCACCGAGCCGATGCGGCAGGTGCGCCCGAGATCGTTGCGCAGCAGGTCGACGATCATCAGGTTTTCCGCGCGATCCTTGGGGCTGGCCAGCAGTTCGGCGGCGTTGGCGGCGTCTTCGGCTGGGGTGACGCCACGGGGGCGGGTGCCCTTGATCGGACGGGTTTCGACTTGGCGCTGGCTGACTCTGACGAAACGTTCCGGTGACAGGCTCAGCACTGCGCCGCCGTCGGGCAGGCTCTGGAACCCGGAGAACGGCGTCGGGCAGGCCTGACGCAAAGCGCAGTAAGCCAGCCACGGATCGCCCTGGCATTCAGCACGAAAGCGTTGCGCGAAGTTGACCTGATAGCAGTCGCCGGCCTGGATGTAGTCCTGAATGCGTTCGAAGGCCTGACGGTAATCGTCGGCCGAGAGATCAGCGGCCATGGGGGCGTTGAGTTTGAAGGGCGCCAGCGCGTTAACTTGAGGCTGAGTGAACAGCGCGACCAATCGCTGCCGTTCACTGTCGACAAGCGTTGGATGAAAGACCAATTGGCTGGTTTGCCCGTGGTGATCGCTGATCAGCGCCCAGTCGTACAGGCCAAAACGCGCATCGGGCAGTTGCAGGTCATCCAGCGCCTGACTTGGCAGGTTTTCCAGATGCCGGCCGAAGTCGTAGCTCAAATAGCCGATCAATCCGCCGGCGAACGGCAATTCGGATCCGGCGGGCAACTGCGCTTCGCCCAAGCGGCTGAGGTGGTCACGCAGGCGCTGCAGAAGGTGCGCGCCGCTTTCCTCCGGCAACACCGCCAGTTGTTCCAGCGGCCAGGCGCTGAGCAAGTCATATCGGCCGCGTTCAGCGCTCGGCCGGCCACTGTCGAGCAGCACGGCGCCGGGGGCATTGCGAATGGCCGCGAAATAGTCGGCGGGATTGGCGCGGTAGGGCAGTGGGTGTACGGAGCAGGTCAACATGGGCGGGGCAGATCGGCCGTTGAGGCGGGGTGGGGATTGTAGTCCTCTGCGGGAATTGCTCCTAGAGGGGATGTCGGCGATTGGCAGATGGGCGGCAGGCTTGAGGCTCGTGTTGGCAGCAAGTCCGCTTTCGCGAGCAGGCTCGCTCCCACAGGGGATTGCATTCCAATGTGGGAGCGAGCCTGCTCGCGAAGGCCGCGACTCGATTCTGGATCAGCCCTCGACCGCAGGAATATGCCCAAACATTTCCTGAGTAAACGCCACCCGCTCTTCTACCGATTCCTTAACGCCACGCGCCTTCAGCTCTTCCAGCCGCGCTTCAACCGCATGGGTACGCAAGGTCAGGCCGCAATCGTTGGCGATCTGGATGTTCAGCCCCGGCCGCGCATTCAGTTCGAGAATCAACGGACCCTTTTCCTGATCGAGCACCATGTCCACACCGATATAACCCAGCCCGCACAGCTCATAGCAGCCGGCGGCGAGTTTCATGAAACCGTCCCAGTAGGGCAGTTGCACGCCATCCACCGCGTTGGTGGTGTCGGGGTGTTTGGTGATGATGTTGTTCAGCCAGGTGCCGCGCAGCGTAAGGCCGGTGGCGAGATCGACTCCGACGCCAATGGCGCCCTGGTGCAGGTTGGCCTTGCCGCCGGACTGACGGGTCGGCAGACGCAACATCGCCATCACCGGGTAACCCATCAGCACGATGATGCGGATGTCCGGCACGCCTTCGTAACTGATGCTCTTGAATATCTGGTCCGGGGTCACACGGTATTCGATCAGCGCGCGGTCGCGGTGGCCGCCCAGCGAGTACAGGCCGGTGAGGATGCTGGAGATGTGATGCTCCAGCTCTTCGTGGGCGAGGATCTTGCCCGACACCGTGCGATAACGGCCTTCGAAGCGGTCGGCGATGACGATGATGCCATCGCCACCCGCGCCCTGCGCCGGTTTGATCACGAAGTCGCTGCGCCCGCCGATGATCTCGTCGAGCTTGTCGATTTCCTTCTCGGTGGAGATCACCCCGTACAGCTCCGGCACGTGAATGCCGGCGGCAATGGCGCGTTCCTTGGTAAGGATCTTGTCATCGACGATCGGGTACAGGCTGCGCTTGTTGTACTTGAGCACGTAGTCCGCGTTGCGGCGGTTGATGCCCATGATGCCGCGCGCCTCGAGGGCCTTCCAGGTCTTCCAGAAACCGAACATCAGGCGTCAGCCTTCTTCAGGAAGGCCTTGAAACGCACCAATTCGGTCAAGCGGTAGCCGCGATAGCGACCCATCGCCAGCATGAAACCGACCAGAATCAGCAGGATCGCCGGGAAGGTAAACACGAAGTACACCAACTCCGGCACGGTCATGATCAGGTGCGCCAGGGAGGCGGCGAACAGCGTGCCGATCGCGACTTTCAGCGCATGGTTGGCGCCGCGTTCTTCCCAAGTAATCGACAGGCGTTCGATGGTCATGGTCAGAATCACCATCGGGAACAGCGCCACCGACAAGCCACGCTCAAGGCCAAGCTTGTGGCTGAACAGACTGATTGCCGCAATCAACACCACCACGAACGTCAGCACCACCGACAGGCGCGGCAGCATTTGCAGCTTCAGATGTTCGAGATACGAGCGCAGCGACAGGCCCAGCGCGGTGATCACCGTGAACAGCAGAATGCCGAAGCCCAGCTGCGTTTCGCGGAAGGCGAGGGCGATCAGCACCGGGGTGAATGTGCCCAGGGTCTGCAGGCCGATCAGGTTGCGCAGGATCAGGATCACCAGCACGCCGATCGGGATCATCACCATGATCATGAAGGTCTGCTGGGTCTGCAGCGGCAAGCCGTACAGCGAGTAATCGAGGAAGTTGGCGTCAGTGTTTTCGTCGGTCAGCTTGGCCAGACGAATCGCGTTCATCTCGCTGTTGTTCAGGCTGAAGGTCACGTTGGCTTTCTTGCCGCCGTCGACGGTGATCAGGTTTTCATCGCCGGTCCACCACAGCAGGCGGTCGGTCGGCAGGCCTTGCTCACCGGTTTCCGGGTTGAAGTACAGCCAGTCGTTGCCGTTGAAGCTGCGCAGCCACAGTTCGGGTGTCTGTGGCTGATCGGCGACGAGGCGGATGGTGTGGACTTTTTCCACCGGGACGTGGGCGATGGACAGCAGCAGTTCGACGATCTTGGCTTTGTGCGAAGTCGACGGATCGCCGGCCAGCAGCAATTTGACGTTATCGTCGTTGACATTGTTGACGCGCTTGATCGCCTCGCCAATAAAGGTTTCGACGTCGGCCGAGTGTTGGCGGATCGGCGCGAGCAGGGCTTCGGCGGCGATTTTTTCCGGGCCTTCGATGACCATGCTGTCACGGAAGGTCGGGCCTTTGACCTTGGATTTTTCCGCGGTGTAGCGCTTGGTCAGCACCAGACGGTAATACAGCGTCTGGTTGCCCTTGGCGCGACGGGCCGACCAGGTCACCTTGCGGTTGCCGTCGATGCGGTTCACCGCTACGCCGTAGTTATTGGAGATGAAGCTTTCGTTGAGACTGACGTAATCGCGGCTCAACGGCGGCACGAACATCTGGATCTTTACCGGATCCTTGGTGCTGGCGACGAACTCGACCTTGGCGTCGATGTTCCACAGGTCGTCGGTGGCGTCTTCGGTCACCGGGATGCCGAGCACGAAAATCTGATAGGCCGTAACCGAAACGCCCAGCAGCACCAGCACGGCGATCAGGATTTTCAGGTGGAAGGTTAGAGAACGCATGGAAATTACTCGGCGGTATGAGCGGCGATGGTGCAGGCAGGTTTGCCGGCAGCGTATTTAAGACTGGGGTCGACCAGCGCGTCGAAGCGTTTCAACGCCTCGGAGCCGATCAAAAGCGGGTATTGGAACGCACTTCGGTCGGTGAGGTTCACTTCGATGCTGCGCAATGCCGAACCCATGCAGATATCCAGTTCGATCACCGGACGGGCGGTGTACTGCTTGCCTTCTTCCGGATCGTAGTCGCCGGCACGGCGCTTGATCTTGCTGACCCGCGCCAGCGGCCGTTCGATGGGGTGCGAATGCGCGGTGTCGATGGCCAGGTAGAAACGTACCCAGGATTCACCGTTGCGTTTGAAGCGTTTGATGTCGCGGGCGCTCAGCGAGGCGGTTTTCGCCCCGGTGTCGAGTTTGGCCGCGACTTCGAGATTGATGCCGTCAAGCGAAGCGTATTCGTTGAGGCCATACACGGTTTTTTCCCCCGCGGCGGCGAGGCCGGGCAGGCAAAACAGAGCAAAAAAGGTGGGGAAAGGCTTGAGTCTCATAAATCCTGGTGCGCAGCGTTCCGTTATCGGTTCAGGTGCCCGCACAACCGTGCGCAAGCCCCTGCGTGTGCCTGGCAGCTTTTTATGGCAAGCCGTACTAAAGACCCGCAAATGCGGGCGGCATTCTAGCACGGTGGTTTTATGGCGCCAGCGCTTGCGCCGACCCATAAGCTGCAAGGGATGCCACCCTTGTGGGAGCGAGCCTGCTCGCGAAAGCGCTGTGTCATTCGATGCAGAAACCGACTGACCTGCCGCCTTCGCGAGCAGGCTCGCTCCCACATTAATAGATGAACGATTGGCTGCGCTTATTAGACGATTGTCGACAATACCTATTTATCCTTTGACTGATGCGGTCTTATTGGCTAGTTTTTGCCGCATTGGATTTAAAGGTGTCGACAATCATGCTGGATCAACTCGATCCCCCGGTCATCAATGGCGACGATTCCGAGACGCTGTCGGAAAACGTCTTCCGCCGTATCCAGGCGGCTATCGTCAAAGGCGAGATCGCCCCGGGCAGCAAGATCTCCGAGCCGGAACTGGCGCGTACTTATGGCATCAGTCGGGGGCCGCTGCGTGAGGCGATCCATCGTCTGGAAGGGCAGCGCCTGCTGGTGCGCGTGCCGCACGTCGGTGCGCGGGTGGTCTCGCTCAGCCATGCCGAACTGATCGAGCTCTACGAAATCCGTGAATCTCTCGAAGGCATGGCCTGCCGCCTCGCCGCCGAGCGCATGAGCGTCGCGGAAATCGACGAACTGCGCCGGGTGCTGGAAACCCACGAGCGCGATGCGGCGTTTCAGGCCGGCGTCGGTTACTACCAGCAGGAAGGCGATTTCGACTTTCATTACCGGATCATCCAGGGCAGCGGCAATCGCACGCTGACGCAGATGCTCTGCGGCGAGCTGTATCAACTGGTGCGCATGTACCGCATCCAGTTTTCCACCACGCCGAACCGCCCGCACCAGGCCTTCGCCGAACACCACCGCATTCTCGATGCCATCGCCGACCGTGACGGCGAGCTCGCGGAATTGTTGATGCGCCGCCACATTGGCGCCTCGAAACGCAACATCGCCCGTCACTACGAGGACGGCGCCCACAACAAGACAGCCACTGAACGAGGTGATGCATGACTTCCAACCTGAACACGCCGGGCCAGCGCTTCCGCGATGCGGTCGCCAGCGAGCATCCTTTGCAAGTGGTCGGCGCGATCAACGCCAACCACGCGCTGCTGGCCAAGCGCGCCGGTTTCAAGGCGATCTACCTGTCCGGCGGCGGCGTGGCCGCAGGCTCGCTGGGCGTGCCGGATCTGGGCATCACCGGGCTGGATGACGTGCTCACCGACGTGCGGCGGATTACCGACGTTTGCGACCTGCCGCTGCTGGTGGATGTGGATACCGGTTTCGGTTCGTCGGCGTTCAACGTCGCGCGCACCGTCAAGTCGATGATCAAGTTCGGCGCGGCGGCAATTCACATTGAGGATCAGGTCGGCGCCAAGCGCTGCGGCCATCGTCCCAATAAAGAAATCGTCAGCCAGCAGGAAATGGTCGATCGCATCAAAGCCGCCGTCGATGCCCGTACCGACGACAGCTTCGTGATCATGGCGCGCACCGATGCGCTGGCGGTGGAAGGTCTGGAATCGGCACTTGATCGCGCGGCAGCGTGCATCGAGGCCGGCGCCGACATGATCTTCCCGGAGGCGATTACCGAACTGGACATGTACAAGCTGTTCGCCAATCGTGTGAAAGCGCCGATCCTGGCCAACATCACCGAGTTCGGCGCAACGCCGCTGTACACCACCGAACAACTGGCCGGCGCCGACGTCTCGTTGGTGCTGTATCCGCTGTCGGCGTTCCGCGCGATGAACAAGGCAGCGGAAAACGTCTACACGGCGATCCGCCGCGATGGCACGCAACAGAATGTCATCGACACCATGCAGACTCGCATGGAGCTCTACGATCGTATCGATTACCACACGTTCGAGCAGAAGCTCGATGCGTTGTTTGCCGCGAAAAAATGATTGAAAGATCAAAAGATCGCAGCCTCGTTTCACTCGACAGCTCCTACAGGAACGCGGTCGATGTAGGAGCTGCCGAAGGCTGCGATCTTTTGCGAACAACACCGTAATTGCAGATTCCCTAACAAATTCAAGAATTGGAGATAGCAATGGCCGAAGCAAAAGTACTCAGTGGCGCCGGGCTCCGTGGCCAGGTTGCCGGGCAAACCGCATTGTCCACCGTGGGCCAGGCCGGTGCCGGGCTGACCTATCGCGGCTACGACGTGCGTGAACTGGCCGCCGACGCGCAATTTGAAGAAGTCGCCTATCTGCTGCTGTACGGCGAACTGCCGACCAAAGCGCAACTGGCCGACTATCAGACCAAACTGAGCAAGCTGCGCGACCTGCCGCAAGCTTTGAAAGAAGTTCTCGAAAGAATTCCCGCCGACGCCCACCCGATGGACGTCATGCGCACCGGTTGCTCGTTCCTCGGCAACATCGAACCGGAGAAAGATTTCTCCGAACAGCACGACAAGACCGATCGTCTGCTCGCCGCGTTCCCGGCGATCATGTGCTACTGGTATCGCTTCAGCCACGACGGCAAGCGCATCGACTGCGTCAGCGACGAACCGACCATCGGCGGCCACTTCCTGCACCTGCTGCACGACAAGAAGCCAAGCGAACTGCACGTCAAAGTGATGAACGTGTCGCTGATCCTCTACGCCGAACACGAATTCAATGCCTCGACCTTCACCGCGCGCGTTTGCGCCTCGACCCTTTCCGATCTGTATTCCTGCGTAACAGCGGCCATCGGTTCGCTGCGCGGTCCATTGCACGGCGGCGCCAACGAAGCGGCGATGGAAATGATCGAGCGCTTCTCGTCGCCGGAAGAGGCGATCAAAGGCACCCTCGGCATGCTCGAGCGCAAGGACAAGATCATGGGCTTCGGCCACGCGATCTATAAGGACAGCGACCCGCGCAACGAGGTGATCAAGGGCTGGGCGAAAAAACTCGCGGACGAGGTCGGCGACAAGGTGCTGTTCCCGGTTTCCGAGGCCATCGACAAGACCATGTGGGAGCAGAAGAAGCTGTTCCCGAATGCCGACTTCTATCACGCCTCGGCATACCACTTCATGGGCATCCCGACCAAGCTGTTCACGCCGATCTTCGTCTGCTCGCGCCTGACCGGCTGGGCCGCGCACGTGTTCGAACAGCGCGCCAACAACCGCATCATCCGCCCAAGCGCCGAATACACCGGCGTCGAACAGCGCAAGTTCGTGCCAATCGAACGTCGCTGAATGGTGAGCTGAGCCGGAACCAGAGAACCCCGCTAGACCCTGTGGGAGCGAGCCTGCTCGCGAAGACGGACTGGCATCCAACAAGGATGTCGACTGATCTACCGCTTTCGCGAGCAGGCTCGCTCCCACAGTGGACGGTGTGCAACTCAGGTGTCTGGCCTCACCCTTTGAAATCACCGTGACCCGAGTCCTGACCCGATGAACACAGAATTCCGCAAGAACCTGCCCGGCACGCCGCTGGATTACTTCGACACCCGCGCGGCGGTCGAGGCGATTGCGCCTGGCAGCTACGACACCCTGCCGTACACCTCCCGCGTGCTGGCGGAAAACCTCGTGCGTCGCTGTGACCCGGCCACGCTCACCGATTCGCTCAAGCAACTGATCGAGCGCAAGCGCGATCTTGATTTCCCGTGGTTCCCGGCGCGGGTGGTCTGCCATGACATCCTCGGCCAGACCGCGCTGGTCGACCTCGCTGGCCTGCGCGATGCCATCGCTTTGCAGGGCGGCGACCCGGCGCAGGTCAACCCGGTGGTGCCGACGCAATTGATCGTCGACCACTCGCTGGCCGTCGAGGCGGGCGGTTTCGATGCCCAGGCCTTCGAGAAGAACCGCGCCATCGAAGACCGCCGCAACGAAGACCGTTTCCACTTCATCAACTGGACCAAAAAGGCCTTCAAGAACGTCGACGTGATCCCGCCGGGCAACGGCATCATGCACCAGATCAACCTGGAGAAAATGTCGCCGGTGATTCAGGTGCGCGAAGGCGTGGCGTTCCCGGACACTTGCGTCGGCACCGACAGCCACACGCCGCACGTTGATGCGCTGGGCGTGATCGCCATCGGCGTTGGCGGCCTCGAAGCCGAGAGCGTGATGCTCGGCCGTGCGTCGTGGATGCGTTTGCCGGAAAGCGTTGGCGTCGAACTGACCGGCAAGCTGCAACCGGGCATCACCGCTACCGACATGGTCCTGGCCCTGACCGAGTACCTGCGCAAACAGAAAGTCGTCGGCGCGTGGCTGGAATTCTTTGGCGAAGGCGCGGCGGCGCTGACCCTCGGCGACCGCGCGACCATCTCCAACATGGCCCCGGAATACGGCGCCACGGCGGCGATGTTCTACATCGACCAGCAGACCATCGATTACCTGAAACTGACCGGTCGTGAAGACCAGCAGGTTCAATTGGTCGAGCAGTACGCCAAACTCACCGGCCTGTGGGCTGACAGCTTAAAGGGTGCGCGATACGAGCGTGGCCTGACCTTCGACTTGTCGTCGGTGGTGCGCAACATGGCCGGCCCGAGCAACCCGCACGCCCGCGTCGCGGTATCGGATCTGGCGGCCAAAGGCATCTCCGGCCAGTGGGATGACGTACCGGGGCAAATGCCCGACGGCGCGGTGATCATCGCCGCGATCACCAGTTGCACCAACACCAGCAACCCGCGCAACGTCATCGCCGCCGGCCTCTTGGCGCGCAATGCCAACAAGCTCGGCCTGACCCGCAAGCCGTGGGTCAAATCCTCGCTGGCGCCGGGCTCGAAAACCGTGGCGCTGTACCTCGATGAAGCGGGGCTGACCACTGAGCTGGAACAGCTGGGTTTCGGCGTCGTCGCGTTTGCCTGCACCACCTGCAACGGCATGTCCGGCGCGCTTGATCCGGTGATCCAGCAAGAGATCATCGACCGCGATCTGTACGCCACCGCCGTGCTGTCCGGCAACCGCAACTTCGACGGCCGCATTCACCCGTACGCCAAACAGGCATTCCTCGCCTCGCCGCCGCTGGTGGTTGCTTATGCGATCGCCGGGACCATCCGCTTCGATATCGAGAAAGATGTGCTGGGCGTGGTCGATGGTCGGGAAATTCGCCTGAAAGACATCTGGCCGAGCGATGAAGAAATCGATGCGGTGGTGAAGTCTTCGGTCAAGCCTGAGCAGTTCCGTCAGGTCTACATTCCGATGTTCGCCGTGCATGAAGACACCGGGCCGAAAGTCGCGCCGCTGTACGACTGGCGCGAGATGAGCACCTACATCCGCCGTCCGCCGTACTGGGAAGGCGCGCTGGCCGGCGCCCGTCCGTTGAAGGGCATGCGCCCGCTGGCGGTGCTGCCGGACAACATCACCACTGATCACCTGTCGCCATCGAACGCGATCATGCTCGACAGCGCCGCCGGCGAATACCTGGCGAAAATGGGCCTGCCGGAAGAGGACTTCAACTCCTACGCCACCCACCGTGGCGACCACCTGACGGCCCAGCGCGCGACCTTCGCCAACCCGAAGCTGTTCAACGAAATGGTCGTGGAAAACGGCAAGGTCAAGCAGGGTTCGCTGGCGCGTGTCGAGCCGGAAGGGCAGGTCATGCGCATGTGGGAAGCCATCGAAACCTACATGCAGCGCAAGCAGCCGCTGATCATCATCGCTGGCGCTGACTACGGTCAGGGTTCGTCCCGCGACTGGGCGGCGAAAGGCGTGCGCCTGGCCGGCGTCGAGGCGATTGCCGCTGAAGGGTTCGAGCGCATTCACCGCACCAACCTGGTGGGCATGGGCGTGTTGCCGCTGGAATTCAAACCCGGCACCAACCGCCACACCCTGGCCATCGACGGCAGCGAAACCTACGACGTGATCGGCGAACGCAAGCCGCGCGCGGATCTGACGCTGGTGATTCATCGCAAGAATGGCGAGCGCGTCGAAGTGCCGGTGACCTGCCGTCTCGATACCGCTGAAGAAGTGTCGATCTACGAGGCCGGCGGCGTGTTGCAGCGCTTTGCTCAGGACTTCCTCGAAGGATCGGCGGTCGCCGTTTAAATCAACGTGTGGGCATGGGATTTCAAGTCCCATGCCTTCGGTAAGGAGCACCATGGCTCACGCACCACAAATCAGAATCCCTGCGACTTACATGCGCGGCGGCACCAGCAAAGGCGTGTTCTTCAGCCTCACCGATCTGCCCGAAGTCGCGCAGGTGCCCGGTCCGGCGCGCGATGCGTTGCTGCTACGGGTGATCGGCAGCCCCGATCCCTACGACAAGCAGATCGACGGCATGGGCGGCGCGACGTCGAGCACCAGCAAAACCGTGATCCTGTCGAAAAGCACCCGCGCCGATCACGACGTCGATTACCTGTTCGGCCAGGTGTCGATCGACAAGCCGTTCGTCGACTGGAGCGGCAACTGCGGCAACCTCTCGGCGGCGGTCGGTTCGTTCGCCATCAGCAACGGTCTGGTCGACGCCAGCCGCATTCCGCACAACGGTGTGGCGGTGGTGCGCGTGTGGCAGGCCAACATCGGCAAGACCATCATCGCCCACGTGCCGATCACCAATGGCGAAGTGCAGGAAACCGGTGATTTCGAACTCGACGGCGTGACCTTTCCAGCGGCCGAAGTGCAGGTCGAATTCATGGATCCGGCGGCGGAAGAAGAGGGCGGTGGTGGCTCGATGTTCCCCACCGGCAATCTGGTCGATGAGCTGGAAGTGCCGGGTGTCGGCACGTTCAAGGCGACCATGATCAACGCCGGGATCCCGACGATTTTCGTCAACGCCGAAGACATCGGTTACACCGGCACCGAACTGCAGGGCGCGATCAACGGCGATCCAAAAGCGCTGCTGATGTTCGAGACGATTCGTGCTTACGGTGCGTTGCGCATGGGCCTGATCGCCAATCTGGAAGAAGCCGCCAAGCGGCAGCACACGCCGAAAGTTGCGTTCGTCGCCAAGCCTGCGGATTACGTGGCGTCGAGTGGTAAAGCGATTGCCGCTGGTGATGTCGATCTGCTGGTGCGCGCGTTGTCGATGGGCAAGCTGCACCACGCGATGATGGGCACGGCGGCAGTGGCGATCGGCACGGCGGCGGCGATTTCCGGGACGTTGGTCAATCTTGCTGCTGGTGGGATTGAGCGCAATGCGGTGCGTTTCGGCCATCCGTCCGGGACGTTGCGCGTGGGCGCTGAGGCAACGCTGGAGAATGGCGAGTGGGTGGTGAAGAAAGCCATCATGAGCCGCAGTGCGCGGGTGCTCATGGAAGGTTACGTCCGAGTGCCCGGAGATTCTTTCTGACTTAACACAAAACCAGGTAGGAGCTGCCGAAGGCTGCGATCTTTTGATCTTGATCGCGAAAAACAAAATCAAAAGATCGCAGCCTTCGGCAGCTCCTACAGGAGTGAATCGAACATGAGCGCCAACGTCGACCTGAACAACCGCCCCGATTACGACGCAGTCCTGCAGGACATCGCCGACTACGTCCTCACCTTCAAGCCCGAATCCGCCGAAGCGCTGGACACCGCGCGCAATTGCCTGATCGACACGCTGGGCTGCGGTCTGCTGGCCCTGCGTTTCCCCGAATGCACGAAGCACCTCGGCCCGATCGTCGAGGGCACGGTTGTGCCGTTCGGCGCACGGGTGCCAGGCACCAGTTATCGCCTCGATCCGGTCAAAGCCGCTTGGGATATCGGCTGCATCGTCCGCTGGCTCGACTACAACGACACCTGGCTTGCCGCCGAATGGGGCCATCCATCGGACAACCTCGGCGCCATCCTCGCCGTGGCCGATCACCTGTCACAGAGACGCATCGCCAACGGTGAGGCGCCGCTGACGGTCCGCGATGTGCTGGAAGCGATGATCATGGCCCACGAGATTCAAGGCGTGATCGCCCTGGAAAACTCCTTTAACCGGGTAGGACTGGATCACGTCATTCTGGTGAAAGTCGCATCAGCTGCCGTCAGCGCCCGACTGATGGGCGCCAATCGCGAGCAGTTGCTGTCGGCGCTGTCCCACGCCTTCGCCGACGGTCAGGCGCTGCGCACCTATCGCCACGCTCCCAACGCCGGCTCACGCAAATCCTGGGCGGCGGGGGATGCGGCGAGTCGTGGCGTGCGTCTGGCCGACATCGCCATGCGCGGCGAGATGGGCATTCCCGGTGTGTTGAGCGCGAAGCAGTGGGGCTTTTATGACGTGCTGTTCAGCCACACCAACAACGATCTGGCGCTCAAGCCCGAGGACAAACGCGCTTTCAGCTTCTCCCGGCCGTTCGGCAGTTACGTGATGGAAAACGTGCTGTTCAAGATCAGTTTCCCCGCCGAATTCCATGCGCAGACGGCATGCGAGGCGGCGGTGACCTTGCATCCGCTGGTTCGCAATCGGCTGCATGAGATCGACCGCATCGTCATCACCACCCATGAATCGGCGATCCGCATTATTTCCAAGGTCGGCCCGCTGGCCAACGCCGCCGACCGCGATCATTGCCTGCAATACATGACCGCCGTGCCGCTGGCATTCGGCAATCTGGTGGCGGAGCACTACGAAGACGACTTCCACAAGGCGCATCCGATCATCGATGTGCTGCGCGAAAAAATGCTCATCGTTGAAGAACCGCGCTTTACCCGTGAATACCTTGAGCCCGACAAACGCTCGATTGCCAACGCCGTGCAGGTGTTTTTCAAGGACGGCAGCAGCACCGACAACGTCGTGGTGGAGTACCCGATCGGCCATCGCCGCCGCCGCGCCGAGGGCATTCCGTTGCTGGAGGACAAGTTCAAGGCCAACCTGGCCACGCGGTTTGCCGGCCAACGTTGCGCTGAGATATTTGCGCTGTGCGAGGATCAGGCGCGGCTGGAAGCCACAGCGGTGAATCGATTCATCGATCTGTTTGTGCTCTGACAGACCGCGTTATCGTTCTTCGCGAGCAGGCTCGCTCCCACAGTCGTTACGATGCAGGTCTACTGTGGGAGCGAGCCTGCTCGCGAAGGCGCCAGATCAGGCGACGCCGGACTACTTGAACCGCCGCTCAACGCCTTTTTCCACGAGAATCTTCGCCGAAATCTCTTCCACGGAGAAATGCGTGGAATTGATGTGCGGAATGTTTTCGCGGCGGAACAGGTTCTCCACTTCGCGCACTTCGAATTCGCACTGGGCATAACTCGAATAACGGCTGTTGGGCTTGCGCTCATTGCGGATCGCAGTGAGGCGGTCGGGGTCGATGGTCAGGCCGAACAGCTTGTGCTGATGGGCGCGCAGAGCCGTCGGCAGGGTCAGGCGTTCCATGTCGTCTTCGGTCAGCGGATAGTTGGCTGCGCGGATACCGAACTGCATGGCCATGTACAGACACGTCGGCGTTTTGCCGCATCGCGACACGCCCACTAGTATCAGATCGGCTTTGTCGTAATAGTGGGTGCGCGCGCCGTCGTCGTTGTCGAGGGCGAAGTTGACCGCCTCGATGCGCTCCATGTAATTGGAGTTGTGCCCGATGGAATGGGACTTGCCCACGGTGTAGGAAGAATGCTCGGTGAGCTCCTGTTCGAGCGGCGCGAGGAAGGTCGAGAAAATGTCGATCATGAAACCATTGGACGTTGCGAGAATCTCACGAATGTCCTGATTGACGATGGTGTCGAAGATGATCGGCCGAAAGCCGTCGGTTTCAGCGGCTTTGTTGATTTGTTGTACCATGGCCCGCGCTTTTTCCACGCTGTCGATGTAAGGCCGCGTGAATTTGCTGAAGGTAATGTTTTCGAACTGCGCCAACAGGCTTTGACCCAGGGTTTCGGCGGTAATGCCGGTGCCATCGGAGATGAAGAAAGCAGATCGTTTCATTTGCACCTTGGGCCTTAAGCTAGTAACGAATCTTGGATATGATAGGCGCGATTTGCCGGCCGCCATTGGCCCGCATTCTCACTTATTTTCCAGGTCCAGGCCATACAACCGGCCAAGGCTCCCCCGGGCCGCCGGTTTCTGAGCTTTTCCAACACAGTTAGTGGAGAGATCACCTTGGTAGAGTACGTAGTTTCCCTCGATAAGCTCGGCAAACACGATGTTGAGCATGTGGGGGGCAAGAACGCATCCCTGGGCGAGATGATCAGTAACCTGGCAGGCGCCGGTGTTTCGGTCCCCGGCGGCTTCGCCACGACGGCTCAGGCCTATCGTGACTTCCTCGAACTGAGCGGCCTGAACGAGCAGATCCACAAGGCCCTCGACGCGCTCGACGTCGACGACGTCAATGCCCTGGCCAAGACCGGTGCGCAGATCCGCCAATGGATCATGGACGCCGAATTCCCTGAAAAGCTCAACACCGAGATCCGCACCGCGTTCGCCGCGCTGTCGGCCGGCAATCCTGACGTGGCCGTGGCCGTGCGTTCTTCCGCCACCGCCGAAGACCTGCCGGACGCCTCGTTCGCCGGTCAGCAGGAAACCTTCCTGAACATCCGTGGTGTGGAAAACGTAATCCGCGCCGCCAAAGAGGTGTTCGCTTCGCTGTTCAACGACCGTGCGATTTCCTACCGCGTGCACCAGGGCTTCGACCACAAACTGGTCGCCCTGTCGGCTGGCGTGCAGCGCATGGTGCGTTCGGAAACTGGCACCGCCGGCGTGATGTTCACCCTCGATACCGAATCGGGTTTCCGTGACGTGGTGTTCATCACCGGCGCTTATGGCCTGGGCGAAACCGTTGTACAAGGCGCGGTCAACCCGGATGAGTTCTACGTACACAAAGGCACCCTGGAAGCCGGTCGTCCGGCCATCCTGCGTCGCAACCTGGGCAGCAAAGCCATCAAGATGATCTACGGCGACGAGGCCAAGGCCGGTCGTTCGGTCAAGACTGTCGATGTCGACAAGGCCGAACGCGCGCGTTTCTGCCTGACCGACGCCGAAGTCAGTGAGCTGGCCAAGCAGGCGATGATCATCGAGAAGCACTACGGCTGCCCGATGGACATCGAGTGGGCCAAGGACGGTGACGACGGCAAGCTGTACATCGTGCAAGCGCGTCCGGAAACCGTGAAAAGCCGCACCCAGGCCAACGTCATGGAGCGTTACCTGCTGAAAGAAACCGGCACCGTGCTGGTGGAAGGTCGGGCGATCGGCCAGCGCATCGGCGCCGGCAAAGTACGCATCATCAAAGACGTCTCGGAAATGGACAAAGTCCAGCCGGGCGACGTGCTGGTTTCCGACATGACCGACCCGGACTGGGAACCGGTGATGAAGCGCGCCAGCGCCATTGTCACCAACCGGGGCGGGCGTACCTGCCACGCGGCGATCATCGCCCGTGAGCTGGGCATCCCGGCGGTGGTAGGTTGCGGCAACGCCACCCAGCTGCTGAAGGATGGCCAGGGCGTGACCGTGTCCTGCGCCGAAGGCGACACCGGCTACATCTTCGAAGGCGAACTGGGCTTCGACATCAAGAAGAACTCCGTCGACGCCATGCCGGAGCTGCCGTTCAAGATCATGATGAACGTCGGCAACCCGGACCGCGCCTTCGACTTCGCCCAATTGCCGAACGCCGGCGTTGGTCTGGCGCGTCTGGAATTCATCATCAACCGCATGATCGGCGTGCACCCGAAAGCGCTGTTGAACTACGACGGCCTGCCGCAGGAAATCAAGGACAGCGTCGACAAGCGCATCGCCGGTTACAACGACCCGGTCGACTTCTACGTCGACAAACTGGTGGAAGGCATCAGCACTCTCGCTGCTGCGTTCACGCCGAAAAAAGTCATCGTGCGGCTGTCGGACTTCAAGTCCAACGAATACGCCAACCTGATCGGCGGCAAGCTCTACGAGCCGGAAGAAGAAAACCCGATGCTGGGCTTCCGTGGTGCTTCGCGTTACATCAGCGAATCGTTCCGCGACTGCTTCGAACTCGAATGCCGCGCGCTGAAACGCGTGCGCAACGAGATGGGCCTGACCAACGTTGAAATCATGGTGCCGTTCGTCCGTACTCTCGGCGAAGCCAGCCAGGTCGTCGATCTGCTCGCCGAAAACGGCTTGAAACGCGGCGAGAATGGCCTGCGCGTGATCATGATGTGCGAGCTGCCATCCAACGCGATTCTGGCTGAGGAATTCCTCGAATTCTTCGACGGTTTCTCCATCGGTTCCAACGACCTGACCCAACTGACGCTGGGTCTGGACCGTGACTCCGGGATCATCGCGCACTTGTTCGACGAGCGTAATCCAGCGGTGAAAAAGCTGTTGGCCAATGCCATTCAGGCCTGCAACAAGGCCGGCAAGTACATCGGCATCTGCGGTCAGGGTCCTTCCGACCACCCGGATCTGGCCAAGTGGCTGATGGAACAGGGCATCGAAAGCGTGTCGCTGAACCCGGACACCGTGCTGGAAACCTGGTTCTTCCTCGCCGAAGGTCAGGCTTGATCAGTATGTAATTGGCCCGCACCCCATGTGGGAGCGGGCCTTGAGATTTAAGTAGGGCGGGCTCCAGCGGATGCCGCCCTTTTTTGTGCAAGAGCATTATGCAAAGCAGCAGCAACCTGTTTCCTGTCGCGCTGATCAGCGCCGAACGGCGCGGCGATCTGAGCGAAGACGTCTATCGATTGAAACCCGGCAACAGCCCGGACTGGTCCGTGGAGATCGCCGTCACCCGCCTGGGCATGGCCGATGACACGGCGCCACGCGGCGTGCCGGTGATTCTGTTGCACGGCAGCTTTTCCAATCGGCGCTTCTGGTTTTCCCCCAAAGGCCTCGGGCTCGGCGCGTATCTGACGCGGCTGGGCTTCGACGTGTGGATCTCGGAAATGCGTGGTCACGGCTTGTCCCAGCGCAACGAAGACTATCGGCGCAACCGCGTGGCCTACTACGCCCGTTACGATCTGCCGGCGATTGCCGCGTTCGTGCGTGAGCAAAGTGGACAGATCCCGCACTGGATCGGCCATTCCCTGGGCGGCATTACCCTGGCGGCGGCACTCGGTGGCGAATACCTCGGCGAACCGGCCGTGGCCTCGGCGGCGTTTTTCGGCACCCAGGTCAGCCGTACCTATTGGCCACTGAAGATTCCACCGGTGGAGTGGGGCGGGCGCTTCATTCTCAAGCGGTTCGCGCAGCTGTCCGGCTCACGCCTCAAACGCGGTCCGGAAGACGAGCCGATCGGCCTGGCCATCGAAAGCATGCGCTGGTACGGCTTGTTCGGTCGCTTCGGCGACAAGGACAAGGACTGGTGGGCCGGACTTGCCGAGGTTCAGCTGCCGGTGCTGGCCGTGACCGCAGCGGGCGATCATCAGGATCCGGCGTGGGCCTGCCGCAAGCTGTTCGAGCAGATCGGCTCCGAGCACAAGCAGTTCATCATTCTGGGGCGCGAGCAGGGCTTCTCGGATAATTTCGGCCATGTCGAAATGCTGGTGAGCAAAGCAGCGCAGGCGGAGGTATGGCCGCTGGTGGCGCGCTGGTTGAACGATCAGCAGACGCCATTGCTGGCGCAGACGACGGATCTGGCCGCTGCAGTGTGAGGGGCGTTCCGTTCAGCCTGGCTTGCGGCTAAGATATGACGCATTGTGCGGTTCCGGTCATATTTCGTGACTGTTTAGCGATAACGTTTCAGCCGCGGTTCAGGTTCGCTCAGCGACCATGGCATGGACTAAGGTAAACAGCGACCGCCGGAACTCGTCTCATCAGAATGCGGCATCCCTTGATCGTCTTCCTTGTTACAGGAGTTTTTCGATGGAACATTACCTTACGCCTGACCTGTGCGACGCCTACCCGGAGCTGGTGCAGGTGCTGGAACCGATGTTCAGCAATTTCGGCGGCCGGGATTCCTTCGGCGGCGAAATCGTGACCATCAAATGCTTCGAAGACAATTCGCTGGTCAAGGAGCAGGCCGAACTCAACGGCAAAGGCAAAGTGCTGGTGGTCGATGGCGGCGGTTCGCTGCGCCGCGCCCTGCTGGGCGACATGATCGCCGCCAAGGCCGCGCAGAACGGTTGGGAAGGGCTGGTGATCTATGGTTGCATTCGTGACGTCGACGTCATTGCGCAGACCGATCTCGGCGTGCAGGCGCTGGCCAGCCACCCGATGAAAACCGACAAGCGCGGGATTGGCGACCTCAACGTCCCGGTGACATTCGCTGGCGTGACGTTCCACCCGGGCCAGTACATTTATGCGGACAACAACGGCGTGATCGTGTCGCCGAGCCCGCTGAAAATGCCTGAATAAGCTTTTCGACAAGGGATGCGGATGTTCGAGGAAGAAAACGCGCAATGGGGGCTGGTGCATGCCCTGGTGCTGGACGGCAAGGGCGGTGCGCGTTCGATAGCCCGGACTGAGCTCGACGATTTGCAGCTGCAGGCCCATGAAAGCCTGTGGCTGCACTGGGATCGCAGCCATCCGCAGACCAGTACCTGGCTGCGCAAATCCAGCGGGCTCAATGAATTCACCTGCGATCTGTTGCTGGAAGAGAATACCCGCCCGCGTCTGTTGCCATTGCCCGACTCCGAGCTGTTGCTGTTTCTGCGCGGGGTCAATCTCAACCCGGGCGCCGAGCCGGAAGACATGGTTTCGGTGCGGATTTTCGCCTCGGCTCAGCGAGTGATTTCCCTGCGCTTGCGTCCGTTGCGCGCTACGGATGAGTTGCTGGCGCTGCTGGGTGAGGGCAAAGGGCCGAGAACTTCCTCGGAATTGATGCTGTATCTGGCGCAGTTCCTCACCAACAAAGTGCAGGATCTGGTCACATGCCTGTCGGAAGTGGTCGATGAGGAAGAAGAAAAGCTCGACGCCGACGAACGGTATACGCCTGAGCATGGGGCGATTTTGCACATCCGCCGCAGAGCCGCTGGGCTGAAGCGTTTTCTCGCGCCACAGCGGGATATTTTCGGACAGCTGACGCGGATCAAACTGCCGTGGTTCGTCGAAGACGACGCCGACTACTGGAACGAATTGAACAACAGCCTGACCCGTTATCTGGAAGAGCTGGAATTGACCCGAGAGCGCGTGGGGCTTGTGCTGGAGGCCGAAGACCGGCGTTTGAGCGTGCACATGAACCGCACCATGTACCGCTTCGGCATCATTACCTGCATCTTTTTGCCGATGAGTTTCATCACCGGTCTGCTCGGGATAAATGTCGGCGGTATTCCGTTCGCCGAAAGCCCGTATGGCTTCCTGATCGCCTGTCTGACGGTGCTCGCCCTGGCATTCGGCCAGTGGTGGTTGTTCCGTCGATTGCGCTGGGTGTGAACATGGCGCATGTGACCCGAGCAAATCTGCCCGCGTCTTTCACAGACATCACGAGAGGTGCGTATGCACGATCCGTTTGAACAGTCTTTGCGCGACATGCTCAACGCTTCGCCGTCCAGCCGCGACGACGATGCGTGCCTTGGCCGCGTACTCAAAACCGCCAACCGCCAGGTCGGCGCCGGTGATCTGTTCAGCCTGCTGGGCCGCTGGCTGCCCGCGCTGATGATTGCCCTGAACAATGGCTCGGCGCATGTCTCGCCGGTTTCCCGTCTTCGTAAAACCACTGCTCGCACTGCTGATAAGGCTGATTGAATATGGAACTTGATCTCTGGACTCAGAGCCTCGTCACTGCAATGACTGCGTTGTGGACCAAAGTCGCTAACTTCATTCCGAACCTGTTCGGCGCACTGGTTGTGCTGCTGCTGGGTTTCGTCGTGGCCAAGCTGCTCGACACCTTGCTCTCCAAATTGCTCGCCAAACTGGGCCTCGATCGCCTGATGGGCGGCACCGGGCTGACCAAGCTGATGTCGCGCGCCGGGCTGCAAGTGCCGATCTCGACCTTGATCGGTAAAATCGTCTACTGGTTCGTTCTGCTGATTTTTCTGGTATCTGCGGCAGAATCCCTTGGCCTCGAGCGAGTTTCAGCTACGCTGGACATGCTGGCGTTGTATCTGCCGAAAGTATTCGGCGCCGCGCTGGTGTTGCTGGTCGGGGTCCTGCTGGCGCAACTGGCCAACGGGCTGGTGCGCGGCGCAGCAGAAGGCGTAGGCCTGGACTACGCTTCGGGGTTGGGGCGGATCGCGCAGGGGCTGGTGATCATCATCAGCATCTCGGTGGCGATCAGCCAGCTCGAGGTCAAGACCGACCTGCTGAACCATGTGATTGTTATCGTATTGATTACCGTTGGTCTGGCAGTTGCGCTGGCCATGGGTTTGGGAAGCCGGGAAATTGCCGGTCAGATTCTTGCGGGAATCTATGTGCGTGAGCTGTACGAGGTTGGGCAACAAGTGCGTGTTGGCGAGGTCGAAGGCCAGATCGAAGAGATCGGCACGGTTAAAACCACATTGCTGACCGATGAGGGTGAGCTAGTCTCTCTCTCCAATCGGATCCTGCTGGAACAGCATGTGAGTAGCCGCTAAACCGGCAAACCCTGCTAATGTATGCCGCCGCAAAATGCCAGCCGAGGCTGGTTGTGGCGGACATTGACCTGACTGTCGGCACGACTTGTTTTGAATAAAGCCCAACCGCTATCCACGCGCTACGACCCCCGCGAGCTCTCTGATGAGGAGTTGGTCGCGCGCTCGCATACCGAGCTGTTTCACGTAACGCGCGCCTACGAAGAGTTGATGCGGCGTTACCAGCGAACATTATTTAACGTCTGCGCGAGATATCTTGGGAACGATCGCGACGCAGACGATGTCTGTCAGGAAGTGATGCTGAAGGTGCTGTACGGCCTGAAGAACTTCGAGGGGAAATCGAAGTTCAAAACCTGGCTTTACAGCATCACTTACAACGAATGCATCACGCAGTATCGGAAGGAACGGCGTAAGCGTCGCTTGATGGACGCTCTCAGTCTGGACCCTCTTGAAGAAGCGTCTGAAGAAAAGGCGCCGAAGCCGGAGGAGAAGGGTGGGCTTGATCGCTGGCTGGTGTATGTGAATCCGATTGACCGCGAAATTCTGGTGCTACGATTTGTCGCAGAGCTGGAGTTTCAGGAGATCGCAGACATCATGCACATGGGTTTGAGTGCGACAAAAATGCGTTACAAACGCGCTCTAGATAAATTGCGTGAGAAATTTGCAGGCATTGCTGAAACTTAGTTCAGCGCAAATATCTCTTACGTGTAGGCAAGTTCTGATAGACTTGCCGCCGAGTTGTCCCCCGGTTTGCGGGACTGCTTCACAATCACCAGATGGGGATTTAACGGATGAAACTGAAAAACACCTTGGGCTTGGCCATTGGTTCTCTGATTGCCGCCACTTCGTTCGGCGCTCTGGCACAAGGCCAAGGCGCAGTTGAAATCGAAGGCTTCGCTAAGAAAGAACAATTCGACAGCGCTCGTAACTTCAAGAACAACGGCAACCTGTTCGGCGGTTCGATCGGTTACTTCCTGACCGACGACGTTGAACTGCGTCTGGGCTACGACGAAGTGCACAACGTACGTGCCGACGATGGCAAGAACGTCAAAGGCGCTAACACCGCTCTGGACGCTCTGTACCACTTCAACAACCCAGGCGACATGATTCGTCCATACGTTTCGGCCGGTTTCTCTGACCAGAGCATCGACCAGAACGGTTCGAACGGTCGTAACCGTTCCACCTTCGCCAACGTTGGCGGCGGTGCCAAGCTGTACTTCACCGAGAACTTCTACGCCCGTGCCGGCGTTGAAGCTCAGTACAACATCGACCAGGGCGACACCGAGTGGGCTCCTAGCGTTGGTATCGGTGTGAACTTCGGTGGCGGCTCCAAGCCAGCTGCTGCTCCAGTTCCAGCACCTGCTGAAGTCTGCTCCGACAGCGACAACGATGGCGTTTGCGACAACGTTGACAAGTGCCCGGACACCCCAGCCAACGTAACCGTTGACGCTGATGGCTGCCCAGCAGTTGCTGAAGTTGTTCGTGTTGAGCTGGACGTGAAATTCGACTTCGACAAGTCGGTAGTCAAGCCAAACAGCTACGGCGACATCAAAAACCTGGCTGACTTCATGAAGCAGTACCCATCCACCACCACTACTGTTGAAGGTCACACTGACTCCGTCGGTCCTGACGCTTACAACCAGAAACTGTCCGAGCGTCGTGCAAACGCCGTTAAGCAGGTTCTGACCAACCAGTACGGTGTTGAATCGTCCCGCGTTCAGTCTGTTGGCTACGGCGAATCCCGCCCAGTTGCTGACAACAAAACTGACGCTGGCCGCGCTGTAAACCGTCGCGTAGAAGCGCAGGTTGAAGCTCAAGCTAAGTAATTAGCTGCCGCTGATGGAAAAGCCCGGCTCAGGCCGGGCTTTTCTTTGTCTGCGATTTGGCTTTGAATCTTGAAAGATCGCAGCCTGCGGCAGCTCCTACATTCAGATCATATGTGTCCTGTAGGAGCTGCCGAAGGCTGCGATCTTTTGCTCTTCCACGACAGCAGCCACCGCACCAATCACCAGAATCGCCGGGCTTTTCAATTCAAACGCCGAGGCATCCTCAGCCATCGCACTCAGGTCACTGCGACACTCACGCTGATGCGCCAAAGAGGCGTTTTCGATCATCGCCACCGGCGTATCCGCCGCCATCCCTCCGGCCAGCAGCTGATCACGAATCTCGCCCAGCTTGGCCACGCCCATGTAAACCACCAGCGTCGTCCCGCCTTGCGCCAGCGCCTGCCAGTTCAACTGGCTGTCATCCTGCGTGTGCGCAGTGACCAGCGTCACCCCGCGCGCGACGCCACGCAACGTCAGCGGAATATCGCACTGGGTCGCCCCGGCCAGCCCGGCGGTAATGCCATTGACCAGTTCCACTTCAACCCCGCGCTCGCGCAACCACTGGGCTTCTTCGCCACCGCGCCCGAAAATGCTCGGATCGCCGCCCTTGAGCCGTACCACGCATTTGCCCTGGCGCGCATAACGCAGCATCAGGCGATGAATGAACGCCTGTGGCGTCGAACGGCAGCCGCCGCGTTTACCCACCGGGATCACCCGAGCAGCCGGGCAGTGCTCCAGCACGGCGTCGTTGACCAGATCATCGATCATCACCACATCGGCCTCGCGCAACGCGCGCACTGCTTTGAGCGTCAGCAACTCTGGATCGCCAGGGCCTGCGCCCACCAGCCAGACTTTCGCATTCATGGTGTTGTCCTCGTTAAATGACCGCGACCGGCCGCGCTTCGGCAGCCAGCAGACGCTTGATTTCCGGCACGCAGGAACCGCATTGCGTACCGCATCGGAGAGTTTTTTTCAGGCCTTGCAGATCCAGGCCTTGGCGAATGCCGGCGCAGACCGTTTTGAGACTGACGTTTTCGCAATTGCACAAGGTCTTGTCGCTCGCAATGGCGCCGACAGCGCCCGGTGGCGCGCTCATCGGTGCGAGCAGCCAGCGCCGGAGTTGTTGGTCGGCGCGGCCCTCCAGCCACAGGCTCTGCAACCAGTGTTGCGCAAGGGTTTCGCCGGCCAGGCGAATCGCAGTGATACGGCCGTTTTCGATGCGCACCCGCTTGCCAATGGCGCGACGCGGATCGTCATAGGCCAGAACCGGGCCATCCAGCAGGGACAGGCACTGGTCGATCTCACCCAGCAACTGTGGATCCGGCGCCTCGGCGTGTGCAGCGCGTATCAGCAACGCTGGCCGCTCCCGCCCGACAAGGCTGAGGCTGACGTAGGAAAACGCCTCGCACAGTGGTCGTAGCGTCTCGAAATGCCGTTGAACATCACCCTCGATCAATGCGAACAGTTGCCATGGCAGGTTGACTGCCTCCAGACGTACGCCGCTGTGCTTGAGCTCCGGTTGCTTGGACAGCGGATCAAACGCCGGCAAGGTCAGCGTGTTGACGCCGCCCTTGAGATGGCGATCGCCCCAGTGCATCGGCAGAAACGCCTGGCCCGGACGCACGCTGTCGTCGCTGCCGACCGCAACAATCACCGCGCCACGGCGGCTTTTCAGATTGACCAGATCGCCGGGCTGCAAGCGGTGCCGGCGCATTTCGTCAGGGTGCAGGCTCAGCACGGCTTCGCTGACGTGGCCGAACAATTGCGCGGCGGTGCCGGTGCGGCTCATGCCGTGCCACTGGTCACGCAGGCGACCGGTGATCAAAGTCAGCGGGAAGCGCGCGTCGCGTTGTTCCTTGGCGGCGCGGTACGGATCGGCAATGAACTGCGCGCGACCATTGGCTGTAGGGAAAATGCCGTCGCCGTACAAGCGTGGCGTGCCTTGGCGGGCGCCGGCAGGGAAGGGCCATTGCTGCGGGCCGAGCTCGTCGATCAAGGCATGACTGATCCCGGACAGATCCAGGTCTCGCCCACGGGTCAGCGCTTTGAATTCATCAAACAACTGCGAAGGTTGATCGAAAGCGAACAGGCTTGGCTGCTTGGGGCGCAGACGTTTCTCCAGACGCTGTGCGAAATCCACCGTGATTGCCCAGTCCGGCCGCGCTTCGCCCGGTGCGACAACCGCTTTGCGCACGTGGGAAATGCGCCGCTCGGAGTTGGTCACCGAACCTTCTTTCTCGCCCCAACTGGCGGCGGGTAACAGCAGGTCGGCAAACGCAGCGGTTTCGGTGGTGCGAAAGGCTTCCTGCAATACCACAAAAGGGCAGGCCTCAAGCGCTGCGCGGACTGCGCTCTGATCAGGCATCGATTGGGCCGGATTGGTACAGGCAATCCACAGTGCTTTGATTTTGCCGCTGCGCAGGTTTTCGAACAGTTCGATGGCGCTCAGGCCCGGCGCCTCGGGCAAGCTCTCCACGCCCCAGTACGCAGCCACTTCGGCGCGATGCTCCGGGTTGGCGGCATCGCGGTGACCGGGCAGCAGATTGGACAGACTGCCGGTTTCCCGCCCGCCCATGGCATTTGGCTGACCGGTGAGGGAGAAAGGTCCTGCACCGGGCCGGCCGATTTGCCCGGTGGCCAGGTGCAGATTGATCAGCGCGCTGTTCTTTGCGCTGCCGGCGCTGGACTGATTCAGGCCCATGCACCACAGCGACAGGAAGCTCGGCGCAGTGCCGACCCATTCTGCGCATTGCTGCAGTTGCTCGATGCTGATGCCGCACAGCTGCGAAACCATCTGCGGGGTGTAATCGCGTACCAGCGTTTTAAGCTCGGCGAGGCCGTCGGTGTGCGCCTTGATGAAATCGCGATCGATCCAGTCTTCCCACAGCAGCAGATGCAAAATCCCATGGAACAACGCGACATCGGTGCCTGGAAGAATAGCCAAATGCAGGTCAGCCAAATCGCAGGTGTCCGTGCGACGCGGGTCGATCACGATGACTTTCATCTGCGGGCGACGGGATTTGGCTTCTTCAAGTCGACGGAAAAGTACCGGATGGGCGTAGGCCATGTTACTGCCGACGATCATCACGCAGTCGCTCAGCTCCAGATCCTCATAACTGCACGGCGGGGCATCGGCGCCGAGGCTGCGTTTGTAGCCGACCACCGCCGAGGACATGCACAGCCGCGAATTGCTGTCGATGTTGTTGGTGCCGACCAGCGCCCGCGCCAGCTTGTTGAAGGCGTAGTAGTCCTCGGTGAGCAACTGCCCGGAGATGTAGAACGCCACGCTGTCCGGGCCGTGTTCGGCGATGGTTTCGGCGAACACGTTGGTCGCGTGGTCGAGGGCGGTATCCCAGTCAGTACGGCTGCGCGCCAGGCCTTTGCCCAGGCGCAGTTCCGGGTACAAGGCGCGGGCGGCGACGTCGCCGGTCAGGTGCAGCGTCGAGCCTTTGCTGCACAGTTTGCCGAAGTTGGCCGGGTGCGCCGGATCGCCGCTGACGCCGAGGATGCGCTCGCCGTCATGCTCGATCAGTACGCCGCAGCCGACCCCGCAGTAACAGCAGGTCGAGGCGGTCGTCTGGCGGTTCATCAGATGGCGTCCCGCAGGGCCAGTTGCACCCGGCCGTTCTCGACCCGCGCCGGATGATGGTGCGCACAGCCGATGTCCGGCGCCTGGGCTTCGCCGGTTTCGAGGTCGATCTGCCAGTTATGCAGCGGGCAGGCCACGCGCTTGCCGTAGATCAGGCCTTGCGACAGCGGGCCGCCCTTGTGCGGGCAGCGGTCATCGAGGGCGAAAACCTCGTCGTCGCTTGTACGAAAAATCGCGATGTCACCTTTCGGCCCGGCAATGATCCGCGAACCGAGGGCGTTGATCTCTTCCAGCGCACAGATATCGAGCCAGTTCATGCCGGCACCTCCAGGTTTTTCACGGGGATCACGTCGAATTCTTTCTTCAGTTGCGGCTGCGCCAGGCGCTCCTTCCACGGGTCTTGTTCGAACGACAGGGAGAATTGCAGCCGCTCGTTCAGGGCCTTGCGCCGCTCGGCGTCTTCGAGCACGTTCTTCTTGATGTGCTCCATGCCGACCCGTTGCAGGTAGTGCACGGTGCGCTCGAGGTAGAAGGCTTCTTCGCGGTAGAGCTGCAGAAACGCGCCGTTGTATTCACGGACTTCTTCGGCAGTCTTGAGCTTGACGAAGAACTCGGCGACTTCGGTCTTGATCCCGCCGTTGCCACCGATGTACATCTCCCAGCCGGAGTCGACGCCGATAATTCCTACGTCCTTGATGCCCGCTTCCGAGCAGTTGCGTGGGCAACCGGACACTGCCAGCTTCACTTTGTGCGGCGACCACATGTTGAACAGGTCGTGCTCGAGTTCGATGCCCAGTTGCGTCGAGTTCTGTGTGCCGAAGCGGCAGAACTCGCTGCCGACACAGGTTTTCACCGTGCGGATGGATTTGCCGTAGGCGTGGCCGGACGGCATGTCGAGGTCTTTCCAGACGCCGGGCAGATCCTGTTTCTTGATCCCCAGCAAGTCGATGCGCTGACCGCCGGTGACCTTGACCATCGGCACGTTGTACTTGTCGGCCACATCGGCGATCCGCCGCAGTTCCGATGGGTTGGTCACGCCGCCCCACATGCGCGGCACCACCGAATAGGTGCCGTCCTTCTGGATGTTGGCGTGGGCGCGTTCGTTGATCAGACGCGATTGCGGGTCGTCCTTGGCCTCGCCGGGCCAGGTGGAAATCAGGTAGTAGTTGAGCGCCGGGCGACAGGTCGCGCAGCCATTGGGCGTGCGCCAGTTCAGGTAACTCAT
The DNA here is from genome assembly GCF_025706525.1 of Pseudomonas mercuritolerans. Lineage (NCBI taxonomy): Bacteria > Pseudomonadati > Pseudomonadota > Gammaproteobacteria > Pseudomonadales > Pseudomonadaceae > Pseudomonas > Pseudomonas mercuritolerans. Next base: position 620,889 of record NZ_JAMSHA010000001.1, on the reverse strand, counting down.
GGTCTCGGCGATGGTCAGCAGGTGTTCCTGACGGATCGCCTGACGAATCTGCCCGTGGTTGAGATCGCTGCAACCGCAGATGGCTTTTTCGCTTTTCGGTTTGACGTCGGCCGCGCCACCCACCGTATTGATCAGGATCTGTTCAACAAGGCCGGCGCAGGAACCGCAGGAGCTGGCAGCCTTGGTGTGTTTCTTCACTTCATCGACGCTGAACAGGCCGTGTTCCTGAATCGCCTTGACGATGGTGCCCTTGCACACACCGTTGCAGCCGCAGACTTCGGCGCTGTCGGCCATGACCATGGCTTTGTCCTGGCCCTGATGTCCTACGTCGCCTAAAGCGTTTTCGCCGAACATGAGGTGATCGCGGATCTCGCCGATGGCGTGATTCTCACGAATCTGCCGGAAATACCAACCACCATCTGCCGTATCGCCATACAGACAGGCGCCGACCAGCACGTCATCCTTGATCACCAGTTTTTTGTACACGCCGCCGATCGGGTCGGAGAGGGTGATGGTCTCGGTGCCTTCGCCGCCCATGAAATCGCCGGCGGAGAACAGGTCGATGCCGGTGACTTTCAATTTGGTCGAAGTCACCGAGCCCTGATAGCGAGCGAAACCCAGTTGCGCGAGGTGATTGGCGCAGACCTTGGCTTGTTCGAACAGCGGCGCAACGAGGCCGTAGGCAATGCCGCGATGGCTGGCGCATTCGCCGATTGCGTAGATGCGCGGGTCATAGGTTTGCAGGGTGTCGTTGACCAGAATCCCGCGATTGCACGGGATGCCGGCCTTTTCTGCCAGTTCGGTGTTGGGGCGGATGCCGGCGGCCATCACCACCAGATCGGCAGGAATGATGTCGCCGTTCTTGAACTGCACCGAGCCGACCCGGCCATTGCCGGCATCGTGCAAGGCTTGGGTCTGTTCGCACAGGCGAAAATGCAGGCCACGGGATTCCAGCGCCGATTGCAGAAGCTGGCCGCTGGTCTTGTCCAGTTGCCGCTCCAGCAGCCATTCGCCGAGGTGCACCACGGTGACGTGCATGCCGCGCAGCATCAGGCCATTGGCCGCTTCGAGGCCGAGCAGGCCGCCGCCGATGACTACGGCGTGCTTGTGGGTCCTGGCGGTGTCGATCATGGCCTGGGTGTCGGCGATGTCGCGATAGCCGATCACGCCCTGCAAAGTGTTGCCGGGGATTGGCAGGATGAACGGGGTCGAGCCGGTGGCGATCAGCAGGCGATCGTACTCGGCCTCGGTGCCGTCCTCGGCAATCACTCGGCGTTTGACACGGTCGATCTCCACCACTTTGCGGTTGAGCAGCAATTTGATGTTGTTTTCCAGGTACCAGTCGAGGTCGTTGAGGACGATCTCTTCGAAAGTCTGCTCGCCGGCCAGCACCGGCGACAGCAGGATGCGGTTGTAGTTGGTGTGCGGTTCGGCGCCGAAGACGGTGATGTCGTAGAGCTCGTCGCTCAGCTTGAGCAGTTCTTCCAGGGTACGCACCCCGGCCATGCCATTGCCGATCATCACCAGTTTGAGTTTTTTCATCAGGTTCTCCGGGAGCTGCGGCTGGCCTCTGGTGGGCCGTCGGGCCTTGCTCGACAAATTTTGCGCAAACAAAAAAAGGCGTCCCGCTAGTTGCCTAGCGAGGACGCCTTTGTCCTGGTCCCGTTCTCTCGGGAAGCGCAGCCTTCGTCGTTGAAGGTTGGGCCTTATGTATGGTGATTGGGGTAATGCAGTGGTTGTGCCAACTTGGGTGGACGCGGATTTATTGGGGATTGGGGTTGTGACAGGAGGTTTTTTTGCACCGAATCGAGGCGTGTTGCTCGTTCGTGGCGCGTTAATTCTTGGGTTATGCGGTGTGACGCCGAATGCCTTCGCGAGCAGGCTCGCTCCCACGAGGTGTCTGCGAACGACACAAATTCCCTGTGGGAGCGAGCCTGCTCGCGAATGGCGCGGTGCGGTTCAACTGTGAAACAACAAAACCAGCAGCACCACATTCCCGAGCAATGCCAGAAGCGCCATGGTCCGCCAGACCTTCAACGGCTCCCGTTCCAACAAAGGCCGGGGCCGCACACTCAAACTTTGCCGCTCACCCTGTTCCAGCACCAGCAGCCACTCTTCGGCGGTTTCAAAGCGTTGCTGCGGATCGGCGGCGACGCCGCGTTCCAGACTTTGCGCCAGCCATTCCGGCAGGTCCGGGCGATAGCGACTGGCATTCACCGGTACGCCAAATCGGGGCCGCTGGAACGCCTCGATTTCGCCATAGGGAAAATGCCCGGTGAGCAGGTAATAGAGAGTGACACCGACAGAATACAAATCCTGTTGTGCACTCGGTGGTTCGCCGCGAAACGCTTCCGGGGCGATGAAACTAGGTGTTCCTGGCAGGGTCGACGGCGCGTCCTCGGACAGTCCCGGGCAATAAGCCAGGCCGAAATCCAGCAGGCGCAGCTCGCCGTCGTCATCCAGCAGCAGGTTTTCCGGTTTAATGTCGCGATGCAGAATCTGCCGCCGATGCAGCAGCCCGACCGCGCGCAATAGCCGTTCGGCGATGTCCAGCCACTGCGCCAAAGGCAATGGGCCGCTGTGTTGAAACACGTCGGTCAGCGTCGTCCCGGCGTATTCGCGCATGACGTAATACAAATGCTGACGCTGAGTGCAGGCATGGATTTGCGGAAAATGCCGGCCGGCCACGCGCTTGAGGAACCATTCTTCCGACAGCAGCGCCTGCCCGGCCTGCGGATCGTCGGCCAGCCGCGTCGGCAAGGTCTTCAATAGCCAAGGCTGGCCCTGACCATCGAGCACGCGATACAGCAATGATTGCTGGCTCTTGCCGATGATGCCTTGCACCTGCCAGCCTTCAAACGCTTGCCCGGGTTTCAGCGCTGGCGGCAGCGGCCATTGCTGCAATTGCACCAGCGCATCGCCGATGCTCGCTTCGCCCAGCGCATCGACGCGCACCAGCAGGGCACTGGCGTTGTCCTGACTGCCGGCCAGATGCGCGGCGTTGACCAAGGTTTGCGCGGCGCTGGGCAGATCCGCTTGATCGCGCAGAATCGCCGCGATCGCGGTATCGCCCAGGGTCGACCAGACGCCGTCGCTGAGCAGCACGAAGCTTTCGCCCTCACGCAGTTCGCCGTCGAGGAAATCCAGGACCAGATGCTGATCGAGCCCGAGCGCACGCTTGAGCACGTGTTGCATGCCCGGTTGCTCCCAGACGTGATCCTCGCTGATGCGCTGCAAGCGCTCGGCGTGCCAGCGATAGACCCGGCAATCGCCGACGTGGGCGAGGGTGAAGCGTCGACCGCGCATCACCAGCGCGCTGACCGTGGTCAGCAACGGTTGCCCGCCGCCGTTGGCCTGCAGCCAGCGATTTTGCGCGAGCAGCAGGCGATCCAGCGCCTGGGCCACGCTCCAGGTTTCCGGCGTCGCGTAGTAGTCCAGCGCCAGCGCCTGCAAGGTCGAACGCGCGGCGAGGCCGCCATCGGCGCACTGGCTGACGCCGTCGGCGATGGCGAACAGATAACCCTTGCTCACCGCCAGTGCCGGCGCCGGTGTCACCGAACGCAGGGCGTCCTGATTCTCCGCGCGCGGGCCGGTGGCGCTGGCTTCGGCGAAGCTCAGTTGCAGGGCCATTGGGGCCTCAGACCCGCGCCGCTGTCACCGCCGCCGAACCCCAGGTGGTTCTCCAGCGACGCTTGACGCCGTGCAGGCCAAACCACGCCAGCACACCGAGGCTGGCGAACAACCACAGCGCCAGTTGATAACTGCCGGTGCTTTGCTTGATCGCGCCCATGCCGGCCGCGAGGGCGAAGCCGCCGATACCGCCGGCCATGCCGATCAGCCCGGTCATCACGCCGATCTCCAGACGAAAACGCTGTGGCACCAGTTGGAAAACCGCACCGTTGCCGGCGCCCAAGCCGAGCATGGTGCAGACGAAAAGCGCCAGCGCCGCGTAGGAACTTGGCAGATTGAAGCCCACCGCTGCGATGCAGATGGCAGCGACGGTGTACATCGCCAGCAAGGTGCGGATGCCGCCGAAGCGATCGGCCAGCGCGCCACCCAACGGCCGCATCAAGCTGCCGCCGAACACGCAGGCAGCGGTGTAGTAGCCGGCGGTTACCGGGCTCAGACCGTATTGATCGTTGAAGTAACCGGGCAGGGCGCTGGCCAGGCCGATGAAGCCGCCGAAGGTGACGCTGTAGAAAAACATGAACCACCAGCTGTCGCGATCGCCGAGGGCCTTGAAGTAGTCGGCCATGGCTTTCGGTTTCGGCCGCTGCGGGGCGTTTTTTGCCAACAGGGCGAACAGCACCAAGGTCAAAACCAGCGGGATCAGGGCGAAACCGAAGACATTGCTCCAGCCGAACGCGGCGGCAATCACTGGCGCCAGCAGCGCGGCGAACACGGTGCCGGAGTTGCCCGCGCCGGCGATGCCCATGGCTTTGCCTTGGTGCTCTGGCGGGTACCACTGCGAGGCCAGCGGCAGGGCCACGGCGAACGACGCGCCGGCCATGCCGAGGAACAGGCCGAGGATCAGCGCCTGTTCATAACTGTGGATGCCGAGTTTCCAGGCGCCGAACAGCGCGCAGATGACGATGACCTGGCCGATCAGCCCGGCGGTCTTCGGCGACAAGCGATCGGCGAGCATGCCCATGGCGAAGCGCAACACCGCGCCGGCGAGAATCGGCGTGGCGACGACGAGGCCGCGCTGCTGGGTGGTCAGGTGCAGGTCGGCGGCAATCTGCACTGCCAGCGGGCCGAGCAGGTACCAGACCATGAAGCTCAGGTCGAAATACAGGAAGGCCGCGAACAGGGTCGGGGTATGGCCGGATTTCCAGAAGCTTGAATTCATCGCGCACCTCGGCTGAAAAGAGTCTCGAAAGGAGTCATGCACAGCAGGTGGAGCGCCTCACGGCCGCACCACCGGCCCCGCTCTGTGGGGCCAAAACGCAAAAACGCCGCTACCTGATTCGCCGAGGGGCGAACGGGGTGAGCGACGTCTTTGTCGTAGGTGGGGCAACCGCCGTTGGTTACCTGTGCGGTTTACATAGCGAGATTTGTGCCAACAGCTGAAAAGCAAAAGCCCCTCACCCTAACCCTCTCCCAGAGGGAGAGGGAACCGAGCGGGGGATGGCCGAGTCATTTGCCGATCTGAACGATTTCGAGTGAATCCATAATCGACTCGGTCGTTCAGGTCGGCGGACAGCGCAAGACAACGCGGTCGGTCCCCTCTCCCTCCGGGAGAGGGCTAGGGTGAGGGGGCTCTTGATTTGCAGCGAAGATTTCAGCCCAGCAACTCGCTCATGGCAATGATCTGCTCCGCCACCTGAATCAGCTTCTGCTGGCGGCTCATGGCCTGGCGGCGCATCAGCGTATAGGCCTCTTCCTCGTTGCAGTCCTTCATCTTCATCAGCAAACCCTTGGCCAGTTCGATGCGCTTGCGCTCGGCCAGTTGCTGGTCACGGGCCTGCAATTGCGCGCGCAGGGCCTGGTCACTCTCGAAGCGCGCCATCGCCACGTCGAGAATCGGCTGCAACCGTTGTGCGTGAATGCCTTCGACGATGTAGGCACTGACCCCGGACTTGATCGCCTGACGCATCACCCCCGGGTCATGTTCGTCGGTAAACATCACGATCGGCCGGGGCTGGTCGCGGCTGACCAGCACCACTTGCTCCATGACATCGCGGCTCGGTGACTCGGTATCGATCAGGATCACGTCCGGGCGCACCGTTTCGACGCGCGCCGGCAGGTCGATGGTCAGGCCGGACTCGTCGATTACCTCGAAGCCGGCCTCGGTCAGCGCCGCTTTGAGGCGTCCGACTTTTTTCGCGGTGTCGTTGATCAGCAGAATGCGCAACATGTTCGCGGTCTCCTGTCAGCGCTGGGCGAGAAGCGGGGCGGCGTCGCTCAGGGCATGCAGCTTGAAACTGCGCGCATAGCCCGCCGGATCGCTGCCGTCCCAGACCTTGCCATCGAGCAACTGGCTGCTGCGCAGGTCTGCGCAGGAAGTCGCGACGCCGACAGCGCTCGCTGCCTCGCGATACAGATCCAGACGCTGAACCTGGCGGGCGACGGCCAGATAATCCGGATCCTCGCGCAACAGACCCCAGCGACGGAACTGGGTCATGAACCACATGCCGTCGGAAAGGTAGGGCAGATTGACCTCGCCATCGCCATGAAAACGCAGCGCATGCGGATCCTGCCAGCGATTACCGAGGCCATCGGCGTAGTCGCCCATAAAACGCGGCTCGATGCACGCGGCGGGGGTGTCGAGGTATTCGGTGGCGCTGAGTAATTGCGCGGTACTGCGGCGGTTTTCCGGGCTTTCTTCGATGAAGCGACTGGCCTCAAGAATGGCCATGACCAGCGCCCGCGCGGTGTTGGGGTATTGCTCGACAAATTCCCGGGTGCAGCCGAGGACTTTTTCCGGGTGGTCGGGCCAGATGCTCTGGCTGGTCGCCAGGGTGAAACCGAGATCCTGCTGCACGGCGCTGGCCGCCCATGGTTCACCGACGCAAAAGCCGTCGATGCGTCCGGCTTGCAGGTGCGCGACCATTTGCGGCGGCGGCACGACCACGCTGTCGACGTCCTGCAACGGATGAATGCCCTGGCTCGCCAGCCAGTAATAAAGCCACATCGCATGGGTGCCGGTGGGGAAGGTCTGGGCGAAGGTCAGTTTTGCGCGGCTTTGGTGCACATGCCGATCGAGCGCTTCAGGACTGTTCACGCCAGCCTGTTGCAAGCCATGGGACAGGTTCAGGCTCTGGCCATTCTGGTTCAGACCCATCAGCACCGCCATGTCGGTGGGGGCGACGCCGCCGATGCCCAGGTGCACCGCGTAAATCAGCCCGTACAGACTGTGCGCGGCATCCAGTTCGCCGCTGACCAGTTTGTCGCGCAAGTTGGCCCATGACGCCTGACGCTTGAGGTTCAGGGTCAGGCCGTAGGGCTGGGCGAAGCCCTGGGTGGCGGCGACCACCACCGAGGCGCAGTCGCTCAGCGCCATGAAGCCGAGATTGATCGCGCTCTTTTCCGGCGCATCGCTGCCATTGACCCAGGCCAGAGGCCCCAAGGACGTTTCGTTCATACGCTACCTCAAAAAAAACGTCGTCCCGGATTCTGCGCAGGCAAAACCCGGGGACGACGCCATTGTCCTGGCCTGCGCGCCGTCATTGGTCGGCAGACTGATGAGCGGGGTGGTGCAAGGCATATGCCAGTCGCCTGATTCGCGCAGGCGCCTCGCGCCGGGGGACGATGCCCGGCTATAATCGCCGCCTCTTTTCGCCGCCCGAGTCATTGCCGCCCATGTACACCCTGGCCCGTCAGCTGTTGTTCAAACTTTCCCCGGAAACCTCCCACGATCTGTCGCTGGATCTGATCGGCGCGGGTGGACGTTTGGGCCTCAACGGCTTGCTGTGCAAGGCGCCGGCGAAAATGCCGGTGACCGTCATGGGGCTGGAGTTCCCGAACCCGGTGGGGCTGGCGGCAGGTCTGGACAAGAACGGCGCGGCCATCGATGGCTTTGCGCAACTGGGTTTCGGTTTTGTCGAAATCGGCACCGTGACCCCGCGTCCGCAGCCGGGTAACCCGAAACCACGAATCTTCCGCCTGCCGGAAGCCGAGGCGATCATCAACCGCATGGGCTTCAACAACCTTGGCGTGGATAACCTGCTGGCGCGGGTCGCTGCGGCGAAATACCAAGGCGTGCTGGGGATCAATATCGGCAAGAACTTCGACACCCCGGTCGAGCGTGCGGTCGACGATTACCTGATCTGCCTGGACAAGGTTTACGCCCACGCCAGCTACGTCACCGTCAACGTCAGCTCGCCAAACACCCCGGGCCTGCGCAGCCTGCAGTTCGGTGATTCGCTCAAGCAATTGCTCGCTGATCTGGCCACCCGTCGCGCCGAACTGGCCCTGCGTCACGGCAAGCATGTGCCGCTGGCGATCAAGATCGCGCCGGACATGACCGACGAAGAGACTGCGCAGGTTGCCCAGGCATTGATCGAAACCGGCATGGACGCGGTCATCGCCACCAATACGACTTTGAGCCGTATCGGCGTCGAAGGCATGGAGCATGGCGACGAGGCGGGCGGTCTGTCCGGCGCGCCAGTGCGTGAGAAGAGCACCCATACCGTGAAAGTGCTGGCGGGCGAGTTGGCCGGGCGTTTGCCGATCATTGCCGCGGGCGGCATTACCGAGGGCAAACACGCGGCGGAGAAGATCACGGCCGGTGCAAGCCTGGTGCAGATCTATTCGGGCTTCATCTACAAAGGCCCGGCGCTGATTCGTGAATCGGTGGATGCCATCGCCGCGTTGCGCTGAGGATTGCGGAGGCCTTGTGGGAGCCTTTGTGGCGAGGGGATTTATCCCCGCTGGGCTGCCCAGCAGCCCCAAACCTTGCACATTGATATGCCAGTTAAATTGAAATTCCGACTTCGCGACTGCTGCGCAGCCGAGCGGGGATAAATCCCCTCGCCACGTGGATCCCGGTTAACCCTTTTTGCAGGCATTAAAAAGGGCTCCTCGAAGGAGCCCCTGGGCCGTAGCCCGCCGTCCGGGAAGGACGTGCGTGGTTAATTCAATGCAAATTCAGATTGTCGTGTCGGAATAAATGCCCTGTGTCAGCCGACGGCGTGAAGTTCGTTGAGTCTGTGGATTCCCGCAGTGCCGGTCATACCGTCCCAGTTGTCGCCGCGTCCTTCTCGCCAGCCGTTGATCCAGGCTTGACGTACCGACGGTAGAGTAAATGGGCAAAGCTCACGGGATTTGCCACCAACGCCATATTGATATCCGCGCAAAAATGCTCTTTCCAACGGATCACGCTTAAGTCTTCTCATAGGGTGTTTCCCTCACTTGTTGACTGTAGTGTCGCGTTGACCTCAATTGAGGTCTGGCAGGAAAAACCTGCCATCGTGCGGCTCGCTGCCGGCGTGGCGAGCCAAGGTGTTGACGCCGTTGCGACGTCAACCTGTGCTCAGTTCTAACCAATGAGTCACACCGAGGGAATGATCGTTTTGTCATAAGCACGTAACGTAAAGGATGCTATGGCGATAAGTAACCGCGTATTTATTCAACGTTCATTGCGCAAACCCCGGTATGATCGGCGCCCCGCTGGCTCAGGGGGTTAATCCTTTAGTGAGAATGACCCACGTTTGCGCTTGGGTAATATTCGACGAAGGGTCGCTTTCAGTCTTTTTGTTGCACCAACTTTTTTATCTGTCCCGGCATCTAAGCTCTTTTAACCCGAGCAGCGGGGATGGAACGGCACACCTTCGTGCCACGCGGGCGCTCTTTCAGAAAAGCGCCTGATTGAAAACCGGGTCGGCAATGCGTTGCCGGCCCACTAGCCAAAGGCTCTGGAATTACCATGTCCGATCGTTTCGAACTCTTCCTCACTTGCCCCAAAGGCCTTGAAGGCCTGCTCATCGAGGAAGCCGTCGGGCTTGGCCTTGAAGAAGCGCGCGAGCACACCTCCGCCGTGCGTGGCATGGCGACCATGGAAACCGCCTATCGCCTGTGCCTCTGGTCGCGTCTGGCCAACCGTGTGTTGCTGGTGCTCAAGCGTTTCCCGATGAAGGACGCCGAAGACCTCTACCACGGCGTGCTCGACATCGACTGGCAGGATCACATGCTCAGCGACGGCACCCTGGCCGTCGAATTCAGCGGCCACGGCTCGGGCATCGACAACACCCACTTCGGCGCGCTGAAAGTCAAAGACGCCATCGTCGACAAACTGCGCACGCCGCAGGGCGATCGTCCATCCATCGACAAACTCAACCCGGACCTGCGCATTCACCTGCGTCTGGATCGCGGCGAAGCGATTCTGTCCCTCGACCTCTCCGGCCACAGCCTGCACCAGCGCGGCTATCGCTTGCAGCAGGGCGCGGCGCCGCTGAAGGAAAACCTCGCCGCCGCCATCCTCATCCGTTCCGGCTGGCCGCGCATTGCCGCCGAAGGTGGCGCACTGGCTGACCCGATGTGCGGTGTCGGTACGTTCCTCGTCGAAGCGGCGATGATCGCCGCCGATATGGCGCCGAACCTGCGTCGCGAGCAGTGGGGTTTTACCGCGTGGCTCGGTCACGTGCCGGCACTGTGGAAAAAACTTCATGAAGAAGCCGTCGAGCGCGCCGCCGCCGGTCTGGCCAAGCCACCGCTGTGGATTCGCGGTTACGAAGCCGACCCACGATTGATTCAGCCAGGCCGCAACAACGTTGAGCGCGCCGGCCTCAGTGAGTGGATCAAGATCTACCAGGGCGAAGTGGCGACCTTCGAGCCGCGCCCGGATCAGAACCAGAAAGGTCTGGTCATCTGCAACCCGCCGTACGGCGAGCGTCTCGGTGACGAAGCCAGCCTGCTGTATCTCTACCAGAATCTGGGCGAGCGTCTGCGTCAGGCCTGCCTGAACTGGGAAGCGGCGGTATTCACCGGCGCCCCGGATCTGGGCAAGCGCATGGGTATCCGCAGCCATAAGCAGTATTCGTTCTGGAACGGCGCGCTGCCGTGCAAGTTGCTGCTGATCAAGGTTCTGCCGGATCAGTTCGTCACTGGCGAACGCCGCACCCCGGAACAGCGTCAGGCCGAGCGCGAGCAAGCGGCTTACGATCAGACCCCGGACGAGCCGCAAGAGCGCAAGTTCAACAAGAACGGCAACCCGATCAAGCCGACGCCAGCCCCGGCGCCGGTGATCGAGCAGCCGCGCCTGAGCGAAGGCGGGCAGATGTTTGCCAACCGTCTGCAAAAGAACCTCAAGGCAATGGGCAAGTGGGTCAAGCGCGAAGGCATCGATTGCTACCGCGTTTACGATGCCGACATGCCGGAATACGCGATGGCCATCGACCTGTACCACGACTGGGTGCACGTTCAGGAATACGCTGCGCCGAAATCCATCGACCCGGAAAAAGCCTCGGCGCGCATGTTCGATGCGCTGGCGGCGATTCCGCAGGCGTTGAACGTCGACAAGAACCGCGTGGTGGTCAAGCGCCGCGAGCGGCAGAGCGGCACCAAGCAGTACGAGCGTCAGGCGGCGCAAGGCAAGTTCGTCGAGGTCAATGAGGGTGGCGTGAAGTTGCTGGTCAACCTCACCGACTACCTCGACACCGGCCTGTTCCTCGATCACCGGCCGATGCGCATGCGTATCCAGAAAGAGGCGGCCGGCAAGCGCTTCCTCAATCTGTTCTGCTACACCGCGACCGCCAGCGTGCACGCGGCCAAGGGCGGCGCGCGCAGCACCACCAGCGTCGACCTGTCGAAAACCTATCTGGATTGGGCCCGTCGCAATTTGTCGCTGAACGGCTTCTCGGACAAGAACCGTCTGGAGCAGGGCGATGTGATGGCGTGGCTGGAAAGCAGCCGCGACGAGTACGACCTGATCTTCATCGACCCGCCGACGTTCTCCAACTCCAAGCGCATGGAAGGCATCTTCGACGTGCAGCGCGATCAGGTGCAGTTGATCGACTTGGCCATGGCACGTCTGGCACCGGGTGGCGTGCTGTATTTCTCCAACAACTTCCGCAAATTCCAGTTGGAGGAAAACCTCGCCGAGCGTTATGCAGTCGAGGAAATCAGCGCGCAGACCATTGATCCGGATTTCGCCCGCAATACCAAGATCCACCGCGCCTGGAAAATCACGGCTCGTTGACGCTTTCACTGGTTGGATCCACAGAGCCTTGATTTTTAACGGCTCGGTGGATCCAGCGGTGCTAGCTAAATTAGTGGCTAATAGCTATAACTCACACACCGCCAATGGGGTTTTTCCCGGGAATCTGGCGGAGTGAGTCGTGCTTATGCCGTTGCACCCCGTGCGCCCGAAAATCCTCGGTTTCATCAGCGAAGACGTCTCAGCCTGGCTGGTCGCGCTGTTGGTATTGCTCGCCGGCGGGATTCTCACCGGGCTGCTCGCATGGGGCACCTTCAACCAGTTTCAGCAACAATCGCGTCAGCGTTTCCAACTGCTGGCCAACGAACGCTACAGCCGCATCGCCGAACGTTTTCAGGACCAGGAGCAACGTCTCGATGGTCTGCGCCGGTTCTTCGCCAACTCTGAATCGGTGTCCCGCGCCGAATTCGACGGCTACTCCCGACCTTTATTGCTGCGTACCCAGGCCTACACCTATGCCCCGAGAGTCGCTGGCGCCGATCGGGCCGCGTTCGAACAGCGCGTGCGTGACGAAGGCCTGAGCGATTTCACCATTCGCGAGCTGGACGCCAAGGGTGAGCTGCAACTGGCTCCGCCGCGCGACGAATATGTGCCGGTGCTGTACACCCAGACTCAAAGCCGACTGGCGCCACCGTTGGGTTACGACTTGCTCGCCCAACCCTTGCGCCGCGAAACCCTGCAACGCGCCGACCAGTTGGGCAGCATGGCAGTGTCGAAACCGATGCATCTGGTCGGGATCGAGTCGTCATACGCGCGTGGGGTGTTGCTGCTGGCGCCGGTCAGTCGCCCGGGCGGGTCACAGCCGTTCGGCTATGTGATGGCGGTGATCAGCATGCGCCAGTTGCTCGCCGACGGCTTGCCCGATGCCCTGCACGATTACCTGTCGGTGCGCATTCTCGACCTGTCGACCCAGGGTCAGCACGAGGCGTTGTTCGAATCGACCAACGAAGCGGTGCCCGGCGATCTGGCGGCGACGCGTTTGCTGCGCATGGCCGATCACGACTATCAGGTCGATATCCTGCCAAGCTACGCGTTCATGCAGGCCAACCATTCTTCGGTGGGCAGCGTGATCATTCTGGGCGGCTTGCTCAGCGCGCTGCTCAGCGCCTTGCTTTATGTGCTGGTGAGCCAGCGCCAGCGCGCGGTGCGGCTGGTCGAGGTGCGCACCCAGGAATTGCACGAGCGCGAGCAGGAGTTGCGCGGCACTCACGGTCAGTTGCGCGGCGTGCTGAATGCCGCCACTCAGGTCGCGATCATTGCCACCGACCTGCGCGGCGTGATCAACACTTTCAATCCCGGTGCCGAGCAAATGCTCGGCTACAGCAGTGCCGAAGTCGTTGGGCGGATGACCCTGGAAAACCTGCATTTGCCCCGCGAGCTGGCAGCGCGTTCGGCGGAGCTGAGCGCGCGTTACGGCAAAAGTATTCCGACTTGCCACGCGATGCTGGTCGAGGGCGGCGAAGTCGGTGGCCATGAAGCACGCGAGTGGACGCTGGTGCGCAGCGATGGCAGCCACCTGCCGGTGAACATGCTCGCCACCCCGGTGCTTGACGAGCAAGGCCTGTGGGTCGGTCATCTGGCGATCTGCATCGACATCACCGAACGCAAGCGAGTGCACGAGGTGCTGGCAGCACGCGACACATTGCTGAAGAAGCTCAGCGCCCATGTTCCCGGTGGCATCTACCAATTCAAGATGGAATTCGACGGACGCTTCAGCGTGATCTACGCCAGCGATGGCATCCGCGAAATCTACGAGCTGGAACCGGATGTGCTGTTGCTCGACTCCGAGGCGATCTTCAGTCGTATCCACCCGCAGGATGCGATTCGCGTGCGCAGCTCGATCCGCGAATCGGCGGAAAACCTCAGCCCTTGGCGCGAGGAGTACCGCGTGCAACTGCCCGAGCGCGGTCTGCGCTGGGTGCGCGGCGAGGCGACACCGGAAGAGCTGCCGGGCGGCGGGGTGCTGTGGCACGGTTATATATCGGATATCTCCGATCTCAAGCGCGTGGAAGAAGAATTGCGCGCGTTGTCGATCACCGACTCGCTGACCGGCATTCACAACCGCCGCTATTTCCAGGAGCGCCTGACCACCGAAATGGCCCGGGTCGAGCGTGGCGGCGGCGAGTTGTCGGTGATCATGCTCGACATCGACCACTTCAAGCGCATCAACGATCAGTTCGGCCACGCCGTCGGCGACCGCGTGCTGCAGGCAGTCTGCGAGCGGATCGGCCATCGCCTGCGCCGCACCGACGTGTTCTGCCGTTTGGGCGGTGAAGAGTTCATGGTGCTGTGCCCGGATATCGACGGTGAACACGCCTACATGCTGGCGATGGAGTTGTGGGAAGGTTTGCGCAGCGCGCCGGTGGACGTGGTCGGCTTGGTCACCGCCAGTTTCGGCATCGCCAGCTGGCGCCCGGGGGAGGGCGCAGATGCGCTGTTGCTGCGCGCTGACTCAGGGGTTTACGCAGCGAAGCAGAATGGCCGGGATCGGGTTGAGCGGGAGATGAGCTGATTCCAACCTGACACCTGATCCTGTGGGGCAGAGGGGACTTGGCGCTGATTTTCTGTGGGAGCGAGCCTGCTCGCGAAAGCGGTTTGACAGTCACTGAACATGCTGCCTGAACTGACGCCTTCGCGAGCAGGCTCGCTCCCACAAATGAATCTGCCGCGCTTACAGCACCGAAGCGGTCTGCGGCAGTTTCGGCTGTTTGTACAGATCCAGCAGCACCTGATCGAGTACCGACGAGGCGCCGAACGGGGCCTTGTCGTTGAGGATCGCTACCACCGCCCAGGTATTGCCATTCACATCACGGCTGAAGCCAGCAATCGCGCGCACGGTGTTCAGGGTACCGGTCTTGACGTGCGCCTCACCGCGCATCGCCGTGGTTTTCAGGCGTTTGCGCATGGTGCCGTCGGTGCCGGCAATCGGCAGCGAGCTGATGTACTCGGCGGCGTACGGGCTGTGCCAGGCGGCTTGCAGCATGTTGGCCATCTCACGCGCGCTGACCCGCTCGGCCCGCGACAGACCGGAGCCGTTCTCCATCACCAGATGCGGCGCGGTGATGCCTTTCTTCGCCAGCCACTGCCGCACCACGCGCTGCGCAGCCCGGGCGTCATCACCGTCGGCATCGTTGCGGAAACGCTGGCCAAGGCTGAGGAACAGCTGCTGGGCCATGGTGTTGTTACTGTATTTGTTGATGTCGCGGATGATCTCGGCCAGATCCGGCGAGTACGCGCGGGCAAGCAGTTTGGCGCCGCTCGGCGTTGGCGCCAGACGATCCTTGCCCTGAATGCTGCCACCCAGCTCCTTCCAGATCGCGCGGACGGCGCCGGCGGTGTAGGTCGCGTGGTCGAGCAGCGACAGGTAGGTCTGCGAACTGCAGCCTTCGCCCAACTGGCCGCCGACGGTTACGGTCACGCTGCCATCGGCCTGCGGCACCGGGTTGTAGCGCACGCCGCCGGTGCATTGCTTGGACGGCAGCGCCTTGACGGTGTTTTCGATGCGGATGCTGGCAATCGGCGGCTCAACCGAAATCAGTACGCGGCCACCGTCATTGCGCGCAACAAAGCGCAGGGCCTTGAGGTTGACCAGCAATGAGTCGGGTTTGACCAGGAACGGCTTGTTGTCGTCGTTGCCGTCATCGTTGAATTCCGGCAATTGCGGCTGCACGAAGAAGTTGCGGTCGAGGATCAGGTCGCCGGTAATCTGGGTCACGCCGTTGGCGCGCAGGTCGCGCATCAGCAGCCAGAGTTTTTCCATGTTCAGCTTCGGGTCACCGCCACCCTTGAGGTAGAGGTTGCCGTTGAGAATGCCGCCGCTCAGATCGCCGTCGGTATAGAACTCGGTTTTCCACTGATGGTTGGGGCCGAGCATTTCCAGCGCCGCGTAAGTGGTGACCAGTTTCATTGTCGAGGCCGGGTTGACCGAGACGTCGGCGTTGAACACCGTCGGCGTGCCCGGACCGTCGAGCGGCACCATCACCAGCGACAGCGCAGTGGGCTGCAACTTGCTGGCCTTGAGGGCTTTTTCGACGTTCGGGGTGAGGGAAGTGTTGATGGTGGCAGCGGAGACAGGCAGGGCCAGAGGCAGAAGAAGGCCGGCGAGAAACAGTGGACGCAACGATTTGATCATATGCAATAAAACCCTGCAAAAGAGGGGAAAAAAGACGAGGACATGGATGAAAAGGCCCTCAGTGGTCATGAAAGTGTCGGCATTATGCCCCAAGCTGTAACAGCTTGTGCCGTGTCAGGCCCGGCCAATCGCTTATTTTTTTACAGGCGGTCGGCCGCAGCGGCCAGAGAGTCGGGCAATCGCCGGCTTAAACTGGTAAAGTGCCGGCCGTTATTACTTAAGAGGATTGTTCCAATGGCGACTAACCGTTCCCAGCGTCTGCGCAAAAAACTGTGCGTTGATGAATTTCAAGAGCTGGGTTTCGAACTGAACCTGGACTTCAAAGAAGACTTGTCCGAAGAAGCCATTGACGCTTTCCTCGAAGCATTCATCAAAGAAGCCATGGAAGCCAACGGTCTGGGTTATGTTGGCGGCGACGACTTCGGTCTGGTGTGCCTGCAGAAGCGTGGCTCGGTCAACGAAGAGCAGCGTGCTGCCGTTGAAGCCTGGTTGAAAAACCGCTCCGAGCTGACCAAGTACGAAGTCAGCCCGCTGCTGGACGTGTGGTATCCGGAAAAGCCGATCAACGCGGCCAAGTGATACTGAAAAAACGGCGACCTTCGGGTCGCCGTTTTTTTTCGTCTGGGGTTTGGGTGGTACGGCTTGGGTTTGGTGGTGGATTCGCCCCTCACCCCAGCCCTCTCCCGAGGGAGAGGGAGCCGATTGTTGGGCTTTTCAGGATTCGCGTTCGACTCGGTATCCCATGTCGGCGCACCTCTTCCAAAACACCACGGTCGGTTCCCTCTCCCTCTGGGAGAGGGCTAGGGTGAGGGGCTTTTGATCCTGTGCCTTAGGCTTTGCGCCAATTGAGGATCAGCAAGGTCAGCACCCCCGCAACAATCCCCCAAAACGCCGAACCAATGGAAAACAGCGTCAACCCCGATGCCGTGACCATGAAGGTGATCAACGCCGCTTCCCGTTCCTTCACCTCGTTCATGGCGATGCTCAAGCCATTGATGATCGAGCCGAACAGCGCCAGCGCGGCAATCGACAGCACCAGTTCCTTGGGCAACGCCGCAAACAATGCCGCCAACGTCGCGCCGAACACCCCGGCAATGCCGTAGAACACCCCGCACCACACCGCTGCGGTGTAGCGCTTGTTGCGATCTTCGTGGGCATGCGGGCCGGTGCAGATCGCCGCGCTGATGGCCGCGAGGTTGATGCCGTGGGAGCCGAACGGCGCCAGCAACAGCGAGGCGATGCCGGTGGTGGTGATCAGTGGCGAGGCCGGGACGTTATAGCCATCGGCACGCAGCACCGCGATGCCGGGCATGTTCTGCGAGGTCATCGCTACAACGAACAGCGGAATGCCGATGCTGATGGTCGCCGCCAGTGAAAAGTGCGGGGTGGTCCAGACTGGCGTGGCAACTTCCAGATGAAACGCACTGAAATCCAGCAGCCCCATGAAGCCCGACAGCGCGGTGCCGATCAGCAGCGCCGCGAGCACGGCATAGCGTGGCGACAGGCGCTTGACCAGCAGATAAGTGAAGAACATTCCCAGCACCAGACCGGTACGGTGTTGCGCGGCGACGAAGATTTCGCTGCCGATCTTGAACAGAATCCCTGCCAGCAAGGCCGCCGCCAAAGAGGCCGGGATCTTTTTTACCAGCCGTTCGAAGCTGCCGGTCAGGCCGCAGATCGTCACCAGCACCGCGCAGGTGACATAGGCGCCGATTGCCTCGCCATAACTGACACCGCCCAGGCTGGTGATCAGCAACGCCGCGCCGGGGGTCGACCAGGCGATGGTGATCGGTGTGCGATAGCGCAGCGACAGGCCGATCGAACACACTGCCATGCCGATAGAAATTGCCCAGATCCACGAAGAAATCTGCCCGCTGCTCAGGCCGGCCGCTTGCCCGGCCTGGAACATCAGCACCAGCGAACTGGTGTAGCCGGTCATCATCGCGATGAAACCGGCGACGATGGCGGAAGGCGAGGTGTCGGCCAGAGGGCGCAAGCGGGCGTGGGTGGCGTCGGTCATGACGGCGGTGTTCCTTATACCAATGGAGATGTCCGCCACAACACATCACCTCTGTGGGAGCGAGCCTGCTCGCGAAAGCGGTAGGTCAGTCAACATTCATAGTGAATGTGGAATGGCTTTCGCGAGCAGGCTCGCTCCCACGGGAGGATTGCGGTCATGCAGCGGATTCTGCGATCAAGCCTAAACTCAAACGTAACCCAACGTTGCAATACAGCCGCAGGCGCAAACAGCCGTACAGTCGTGTTGCCACCATTCATTGTGTACAATCGCGCTGTTTTTTACGCGATACTTGCCAGCGACCTACTGTGCCGTATTACAGTCACGGTCTATTCGCCGCAGTTTTCCCGACTCGAGTGCCCATGAACGAACAGTTGCAACCCCTCAAGAAACAACCGCGAGCAGGCAAAGCCGGCCGCAGCGGAACCCAGGACGATATTGTCTACGCGCATATCTTCGAGGCCATCCTCGAACAGCGCCTGGCGCCCGGTACCAAGTTGAGCGAAGAAGCGCTGGGGGAAATCTTCGGGGTCAGCCGCACCATCATTCGCCGCGCGCTGTCGCGTCTGGCCCATGAAGGCGTGGTGCTGTTGCGGCCGAACCGTGGCGCCGTCGTCGCCAGCCCAAGTGTTGAAGAAGCGCGTCAGGTGTTTCTCGCCCGCCGTCTGGTCGAGCGGGCGATCACTGAACTGGCGGTGCAACATGCCACGGCCGAGCAGATCGCCGAACTGCGGCAGATGGTCAACGACGAGCGCGACAGCTTCTCCCGCGGCGATCGCGGTGCCGGTATTCGTCTGTCGGGTGAATTCCACCTGAAGCTGGCCGAAGCGGCAATGAACGCACCGTTGATCAGCTTCCAGCGCAGCCTGGTGTCGCAGACCTCGCTGATCATCGCCCAGTACGAAAGCGGCAACCGCTCGCATTGTTCGTACGACGAACACACGCAGTTGATCGACGCCATTGAAAAGCGCGACGGCGAACTGGCGGTGAACCTGATGATGCATCACATGGATCACATCGACAGCAAGCTCAACCTCGACGAGGAAGGCGCGTCGGATGATCTGCATGCGGTGTTCTCGCATTTGTTGCAGACCAAGAAGCCGGGGCGCCCAGCGGCCAAGCTCTAAGCTGAGACCGAGTCGCGGCTTTCGCGAGCAGGCTCGCTCCCACAGGGGAATGCATTTCAAAGGTGGGAGCGAGCCTGCTCGCGAAGACAACCTGACCGGCAACAAAAATCCCCCGGGGTAAACACCGCCGGGGGATTTTTTATGCTCTGGAAAAACTCAGCGCTGATGCACCAGCGCCCCCGCTGCATACGTCTGCGCCACGGTGCGGTCATCGCCCAAGGTCATCAACACAAACAACGTCTCGGCAATGTTATTGGACTGCTTCAAGCGGTAGCTCAGCAGCGGCGTGGCGTTGTAATCCAGCACCAGGAAGTCGGCATCGGAGCCCGGTTGCAGGTTACCGATCTTGTCTTCCAGGCGCAGCGCCCGCGCACCACCCAAGGTCGCCAGGTACAGCGACTTGAACGGGCTCAACCGCGCGCCCTGCAGTTGCATGACCTTGTAGGCTTCATTGAGGGTTTGCAGCAGGGAGAAACTGGTGCCGCCGCCGACGTCGGTGCCAAGGCCGACATTGAGCTTGTGCTTCTCGGCCATCGGCAGGTTGAACAGGCCGCTGCCGAGGAACAGGTTCGAGGTCGGGCAGAACGAGATCGCCGAGCCGGTTTCCGCCAGTCGCGCGCATTCTTCGTCACACAGGTGCACGCCGTGGGCGAATACCGAGCGTTCGCCAAGCAACTGGTAGTGATCATAGACGTCGAGGTAACCCTTGCGCTCCGGGAACAGCTCTTTGACCCACTCGATTTCCTTGAGGTTTTCGCTGATGTGGGTCTGCATGTACAGATCCGGATATTCCGTCAGCAATTGCCCGGCCAGGGTCAGTTGTTCCGGGGTGCTGGTGGGGGCGAAGCGCGGCGTCACCGCATAGTGCAAGCGACCCTTGCCGTGCCAGCGCTCGATCAGCGCCTTGCTGTCGACGTAGCTGGATTCGGCGGTATCGACCAGATAATCCGGGGCATTGCGGTCCATCATCACCTTGCCGGCGATCATGCGCAGATCTAGCTTTTCCGCCGCTTCGAAAAACGAATTCACCGATTGCGGGTGCACGCTGCCGAACACCAGCGCCGTGGTGGTGCCGTTGCGCAGCAGTTCCTTGATGAAAATATCGGCCACTTCGTCGGCGTGGGCCTTGTCGCCAAACTGGCTTTCGCAAGGAAAGGTGTAGGTGTTCAGCCAGTCGAGCAGTTGCTCGCCGTAGGAGCCGACCATGCCGGTCTGCGGCAGGTGAATGTGTGTGTCGATAAAGCCCGGTGTGATCAGCGCATCCTGATAATGGTTGATCTCGATATCTGCCGGCAGGGTTGGCAGCAGTTCGCTGGCGTGGCCGAGGGCACTGATCTTGCCGTCGTCGACCACCAGCAGGCCGTCCTCGAAATATTCATAGGAGGCTTCGATGCCGACTTCGGCAGGGTCGGCAATGCTGTGCAGGATGGCGGCGCGGTAGGCTTTGCGAGTCAGAGGCATGAGGGTTCTCTAATCAGTTGAGGCTTTGAGTTTGGCGGACTGGCTGCGGCGCGAGGCGGGCAGCAGTCGGGCAATCGGTTCGGCGCGGGCGCTGTGCTGGCCGAAATTGGCGTTATAGGTGGCGATGATTTCACCGGCGATGGAGATGGCGATTTCCACAGGCAGTTTGCCTTTGACTTCGCTGATGCCCATCGGGCAGCGCATGCGCTGCACCACGCTCGGGTCGAAACCACGATCGCGCAGGCGGTGTTCGAATTTGGCGCGTTTGGTTTTCGAGCCGATCAGGCCGAACCAAGTGAAATCGTTACGCTTGAGAATCGCCGCGGTCAGCTCCAGATCGAGCTGATGGTTGTGGGTCATGACGATGCAGTAGCTGCCGGCGGGCAGATCATCGACTTCGTCCACCGGCTCTTCGCTGACGATTTTACGCACGCCGTGAGGGATGTGTTCAGGGAACTCGGCCTCGCGCGAATCGATCCAGCGCACCCGGCAGGGCAGGCTGGCCAGCAGCGGCACGAGGGCGCGCCCGACATGGCCGGCACCGAATACGGCAATCTGTGCCTGCACCTGGCCCATGGGTTCGAACAGCAACACCGTGGCGCCGCCGCAGCACTGGCCGAGGCTGGCACCGAGGCTGAAGCGCTCCAGATGGGTGTCCTGCTTGCCGCTGGCGAGCATCTCGCGGGCGATCTGCATGGCTTTGAATTCCAGATGCCCGCCACCGATGGTGTCGAACATCCGGTCGGCGCTGACGACCATTTTCGAGCCGGCATTGCGTGGCGTCGAGCCAAGTTCTTCGATGATCGTCACCAGCACACAGGGTTCGCCCTGGTTCTGCAGGTCGGCGAGGGCGTCGATCCAGTTGTACATGTTCACCTCGACATCTTCGTTGTCTGTGCCGGCCTCTTCGCGAGCAGGCTCGCTCCCACATTGGCAATGCATTCCAAATGTGGGAGCGAGCCTGCTCGCGAATGGCCGCGCCTCGGTCCTAGAGCGGAGCCAGCTCGGTTTCAGCTTCGACAGCCTTCACCGCTTTGAGCTGGCGCATCTGCTCACAGCCCCACAACACCCGCTCCGGCGTGGCCGGCGCATCGATCTTCGGCTGATGCTGATAATCACCGAGACTCGCCACCGCGTCCTTGATCGCGCACCACGCGGCGATGCCGAGCATGAACGGCGGTTCACCGACAGCTTTGGAATGGAACACCGTGTCTTCCGGGTTCTTGCGGTTTTCCACCAGTTTCACCCGCAGATCCAGCGGCATGTCCGCCACCGCCGGGATCTTGTAGCTGGCCGGGCCGTTGGTCATCAGCTTGCCCTTGTTGTTCCAGACCAGCTCTTCCATGGTCAGCCAGCCCATGCCCTGGACGAAACCGCCCTCGACCTGACCGATGTCGATCGACGGGTTCAGCGAGGCGCCGACGTCGTGCAGGATGTCGGTGCGCAGCATCTTGTACTCGCCGGTCAGGGTGTCGACGATCACTTCGCAGCAGGCTGCGCCGAAAGCGAAGTAATAGAACGGACGCCCACGGGCCTGACTGCGGTCGTAATAGATTTTCGGGGTCTTGTAGAAGCCAGTGCTCGACAGCGAGACCTGATTGAAATATGCCTGCTGGATCAGCGCTTCGAAGGTCAGGATCTGCTCGCGCACCCGCACGTGGCCGTTGCGGAATTCGACGTCTTCTTCGCTGACTTTGTAGTGCCGCGCGGCGAATTCGACCAGGCGTTGCTTGATGGTCTGTGCTGCGTTCTGCGCGGCTTTGCCGTTCAGGTCGGCGCCGCTGGAAGCAGCGGTCGGGGAGGTGTTTGGCACTTTGTCGGTGTTGGTCGCGGTGATCTGCACACGGTCGATTTCGACCTGGAACACTTCCGCCACGACCTGAGCGACTTTGGTATTCAGGCCCTGACCCATTTCGGTGCCGCCGTGGTTCAGGTGGATGCTGCCGTCGGTGTAGATGTGGATCAGCGCACCGGCCTGGTTCAAGAAGCTCGCGGTGAAGGAAATACCGAATTTCACCGGGGTCAGCGCCAGGCCTTTTTTCAGGATCGGGCTGTTGGCGTTGTAGCGACGGATCGCTTCGCGGCGCTCGGCGTACTGGCTGCTTTCTTCCAGTTCGGCGGTCATCTCTTCGAGCATGTTGTGCTCGACGGTCTGGTAGTAGTGGGTGACGTTGCGCTCGGTCTTGCCGTAGTAGTTGGCCTTGCGCACCGCCAGCGGGTCGAGCTTCAAGTGCCGGGCGATCGCGTCCATCACTTCCTCGATGGCGACCATGCCTTGCGGGCCGCCGAAACCACGATAAGCGGTGTTCGAGGCGGTGTTGGTCTTGCAACGGTGACCGTTGATGGTGGCATCGCCGAGATAGTAGGAGTTGTCCGAGTGGAACATCGCGCGGTCAACGATCGAGGCGGACAGGTCCGGCGAGCAGCCGCAGTTTCCGGCCAACTCCATGTTGATCCCGTGCAGACGGCCGCTGCTGTCGAAACCGACATCGTATTCAACGTAGAACGGGTGGCGCTTGCCGGTCATCAGCATGTCTTCGACGCGCGGCAGGCGCATCTTGGTCGGTTGGCCGGTGAGGTGCGCGACCACCGCGCACAGGCACGCCGGGCTCGCGGCCTGGGTTTCCTTGCCACCGAAACCACCGCCCATGCGGCGCATGTCGACAACGATCTTGTTCATCGACACGTCGAGCACTTCGGCGACCAGTTTCTGCACTTCGGTCGGGTTCTGCGTCGAGCAGTAGACGATCATCCCGCCATCTTCGGTGGGCATCACCGAGGAGATTTGCGTCTCCAGATAGAAGTGTTCCTGGCCGCCGATGTGCAGCGTGCCCTGAATACGATGTTCCGCCGTGGCCAGTGCAGAGGCCGAGTCGCCGCGCTGGTGGGTGTGGCTGTCGAGCACGAAATGGCGCTTGCGCAGGGCTTCGACGACGTCGAGCACAGGTTCCAGATCTTCGTATTCGATGATCGCCGCCATCGCTGCCTTGCGCGCGGTTTCCAGGTCTTTCGCCGCGACCGCCAGCACCGGCTGGCCGACGAACTGCACGTCATCGATAGCCAGCAACGGATCGCCCGGCATCAGCGGGCCGATGTCTTTCAGCCCCGGAACGTCTTCGTGGGTGATGACGATGCGCACGCCTTCGAAGGCGTAGCACGGCGACGTGTCGATGCTGAGGATTTTCGCGTGGGCGCGGTCCGACAGGCGCGCATACAGATGCAACTGGTTGGGGAATTCCAGGCGATCGTCGATGTACTGCGCTTCACCGGACACATGCTTGGCGGCGCTGTCGTGCTTGACGCTGCGGCCGACACCGGTGGTCAGGTCCTGGGCGAACAGTTCGGCCAGTTCAGCCTGGGTCTTCTCTACGGCGTGATGGTTAGACATAAGCGGTCACCCGAGTCTCGATGTGCGGTGTTTGCAGTTCGATGAAGTATTTGCGCAGCAGGTTCTGCGCGCTGAGCAGGCGATATTCCTTGCTGGCGCGGAAGTCCGAGAGCGGTGTGAAATCTTCGGCCAGCGCGGCGCAGGCGCGCTCGATCACGGCGTTGTTGAACGGTGCACCTTGCAGCACGGCTTCGCAGTGCGCAGCGCGTTTCGGAATCGCCGCCATGCCGCCGAAGGCCACGCGCGCGTCGCTGATCACGCCATTTTCCACGCGCAGATTGAAGGCAGCGCAGACGGCGGAGATGTCGTCATCCAGGCGCTTCGACACTTTGTAGGCACGGAACAACTGCTCGGCGCTGGCGCGCGGGACGATGATTTTTTCGATGAACTCGCTTTCCTGACGCGCGGTGACGCGGTAGTCGATGAAGTAATCTTCCAGGTTCAGCGTGCGGCGGGTTTCGCCTTTGCACAGCACGATCTGCGCGCCGAGGGCGATCAGCAGCGGTGGCGAGTCACCGATCGGCGAGGCGTTGCCGATGTTGCCGCCGAGGGTGCCTTGATTGCGGATTTGCAGCGAAGCGAAGCGGTGCAGCAGTTCGCCGAAGTCCGGGTACTCGGCATTCAAGGCCTCGTAGCAGTCGGAGAGGGCGGTGGCGGCGCCGATTTCGATGCGGTCATCGAAGGTTTCGATGCGCTTCATTTCGGCGACGTTACCGACATAGATCATCACCGGCAGAGTGCGGTGGAACTGGGTGACTTCCAGCGCCAGATCGGTGCCGCCGGCGAGCAGCCGCGCTTGTGGATAAGCGTCGTAGAGATCGGCCAGGTCAGCGACGGTCAGCGGCACCAGGCAGCGCTTGTCGCCGCTGTTGAGTTCGCCGATATCGGTCGGCGCGATGGCTTTGAGGCGGGCAATGGTTTCGGCTTCGCGGGCGTCGAACTGATCCGCAGGCTTGGCGCAGCAGGATTGTTCGGCAGCGGCGAGAATCGGCCGGTAGCCAGTGCAGCGGCAGAGGTTGCCGGCCAGCGCTTCGTGAGCCTTGGCCTGATCCGGCGCATCGCTGTTCTTTTGCAGGGCGAACAACGACATGACGAAACCGGGGGTGCAGAAGCCGCACTGCGAACCGTGGCACTCGACCATGGCTTTCTGCACGCTGTGCAGTTCGCCCTTGTGCTTGAGGTCTTCAACGCTGATCAGTTGCTTGCCGTGCAATGACGAGACGAAAGTCAGGCACGAATTGAGGCTGCGATAGCGAATATGTTCACGCCCCGTATCATCGGTCTGCAACTCGCCAACCACCACGGTGCAGGCGCCGCAGTCGCCACTGGCGCAACCTTCTTTGGTGCCGGGCTTGCCCACATGTTCACGCAGGTAATTGAGCACAGTCAGATTCGGGTCCAGGGCGTGCTCGCTACGGAGTTCCTGGTTAAGTAAAAACTGGATCACGGAAGGCCTCGCAGACTCATTATTGTTGTTAACCGACGTGAACCGAATTTAGCAGGTCTGACTTTTCGGTCAATGGTTTTCTGACTTAAAGGTCAGGAAAATCCGTTTCGTCGATCAACAGCGTGTCTATTCAGTATTGACCTTCATCGGTCACTGCGCTTTTTTGCGGGATTCGTGCCAAAAACCGCTGCGTGGGCACTCCGCCATGACCGCGCATTTGCGCTACACTGCGCCGCTTGTGCAGATCGATAGAGTTTGAAGGACAACCATGACGTTCAAGGCGCCGGACAGCCTCGCCGAGCAAATCGCTCACCACCTCGCCGAGCGCATCATTCGTGGCGAAATGAAGCCTGGAGAGCGTATCCAGGAACAGAAGGTCACGCTGGCGCTCAACGTCAGCCGCGGTTCGGTCCGCGAAGCCTTGCTGATCCTCGAGCGCCGTCACCTGATCGCGATCCTGCCGCGTCGTGGCGCCCACGTTACCGAGCTGACGCCGCACAAGGTGCAGAGCCTGTGCACGCTGATGAGCGAGCTGTATATCCTGCTTGGCAATTCGGTGGCCAATGGCTGGCAAGTGCAGTCGGACATGGCGCCGTTCGTGCAGATCCAGCAGCGCCTGACCGCCAATTACGAACGCGGCGATATCCGCAGCTTCGTCGATGACAGCTTTGCGGTGATGCGCGCCGCCTATCCGTTTGCCAACAATCCGTACCTGCAAGAAACCGTCGAGAACCTCCAGCCGGCGATGAGCCGCGCGTATTTCCTCGCCCTCGAGCAGCGCAAGGCGGAAATGAGCGAATTCCTCGAACTGTTCGAACGCTTGCTCGCCGCCGTACTCGCCCGTGATTTGCCGCAGATCCGCATCGTGCTCACGGCGTATGCCCAGCGCAGCTGCGATCTGGTGGTGTCTGCGCTGACGGTTGCCTGAGCGTGCGGCTGAAGTGCATCAAACTGGCGGGGTTCAAATCCTTCGTCGACCCGACCACGGTGAACTTCCCCAGTAACATGGCGGCGGTCGTCGGGCCGAACGGTTGCGGCAAGTCGAATATCATCGACGCCGTGCGCTGGGTGATGGGCGAAAGTTCGGCGAAGAACCTCCGTGGCGAGTCGATGACCGACGTCATCTTCAACGGTTCGACCAGCCGCAAACCGGTGAGCCAGGCGAGCATCGAACTGGTGTTCGACAACTCCGACGGCACGCTGCTCGGCGAATACGCGGCCTATGCGGAGATTTCCATTCGCCGCAAAGTCACCCGCGACAGCCAGACCACTTATTATCTCAACGGCACCAAATGCCGTCGGCGCGACATCACCGATATCTTCCTCGGCACCGGCCTCGGCCCGCGCAGCTACTCGATCATCGAACAGGGGATGATCTCCAAGCTGATCGAATCCAAGCCGGAAGACCTGCGCAATTTCATCGAAGAAGCGGCGGGCATCTCCAAGTACAAGGAGCGTCGCCGTGAGACGGAAAACCGTATCCGCCGTACCCACGAGAACCTCGCCCGCCTCACCGACCTGCGCGAGGAGCTGGAGCGCCAGCTCGAACGTCTGCACCGTCAGGCCGAGGCGGCGAAAAAGTATCAGGAACTCAAGGCCGAAGAGCGTCAGCTCAAGGCGCAACTGTCGGCCCTGCGCTGGCAGGATCTTAACGAGCAGGTCGGTCAGCGCGAGTCGATCATCGGCAACCAGGAAGTCAGCTTCGAAGCGCTGGTCGCTGAACAGCGTAACGCTGATGCGGCCATCGAACGCCTGCGCGACGGTCACCACGACCTGTCCGAGCGCTTCAATCTGGTGCAGGGCCGCTTCTATTCGGTCGGCGGCGATATCGCCCGGGTCGAGCAGAGCATTCAGCATGGCCAGCAGCGGTTGCGCCAGTTGCAGGACGATCTGAAAGAAGCCGAACGCGCGCGTCTGGAAACCGAATCGCACCTTGGCCACGACCGCACGCTGTTGCTGACCCTCGGCGAAGAGCTGGACATGCTCACGCCAGAACAGGAAGTCACCAGCGCCGCCGCCGAGGAAGCCGCTGCGGCCCTCGAAGAAGCCGAAACCACCATGCACGGCTGGCAGGAGCAGTGGGATGCTTTCAACCTGACCGCTGCCGAACCGCGCCGTCAGGCTGAAGTCCAGCAATCGCGAATCCAGCAGCTGGAAAGCAGCATGGAGCGTCTGGCCGACCGGCAGAAACGTCTCGCTGAAGAGCGCGCGTTGCTGTCCGCCGACCCGGAAGACGCGGCGATCATGGCGCTCAACGAGCAGCTCGCCGAGTCCGAAGCGACCCTCGAAGATTTACAGACCAGCGAAGAAGCGCAAGTCGAAAAGCTTGAACAACTGCGTCAGGAATTACAGCAAGCGTTGACCGCACAGCAGCAGGCGCAGGGCGATCTGCAGCGGCTCAACGGGCGTCTGGCGTCGCTGGAAGCCTTGCAGCAGGCCGCGCTCGATCCGGGCACCGGCACCGCCGAATGGTTGAAGGAACACAATCTCGCCGAGCGCCCGCGTCTGGCCGAAGGTCTGAAGGTTGAGGCCGGTTGGGAGCTGGCGGTGGAAACCGTGCTCGGCGCCGATCTGCAAGCGGTGCTGGTCGACGATTTCAGCGGTTTTGATCTGTCCGGTTTCACTCAAGGCGATTTGCGCCTGCTCAGCCCGGCCAGCGATGGCGTGCGGGTGGCGGGCAGCCTGCTGGACAAAGTCGAGGCGCAGATCGATCTGTCGCCGTGGCTCGGCCAGGTCAAACCGGTCGACAGCCTTGAACAGGCGCTGGCCTTGCGCGGCCAGTTGAGCGCCGGGCAAAGCCTCATCAGCCGCGACGGCTATTGGGTCGGTCGACACTTTTTACGCGTACGTCGCGCCAGCGAAGCGGAAAGCGGCATGCTCGCCCGTGGCCAGGAAATCGAAGACCTGCAACTGGAGCGCGAAGAGCGCGAAGCCACGGTCGAAGCCATGGAAACCCGTCTGCAAACCTTGCGCGCGCAGCAGCGCCAGCAGGAAAACGGCCGCGAACATCTGCGCCGCTTGCTGCAGGACGAAGCGCGCCAGCAAGGCGAACTGAAAGCGCAGTTGTCCGCCGGCAAGGCCAAAGCCGAACAGCTGACATTGCGCCGCACCCGTCTCGATGAAGAACTGGTCGAACTCGCCGAACAGCGCGAGCTTGAGCACGAGCAGGTCGGCGAAGCGCGCATGAATTTGCAGGAAGCGCTGGATTCCATGGCGCTCGACACCGAGCAGCGCGAGTTGCTGCTGGCCCAGCGCGACAGCCTGCGCGAGCGCCTTGATCGCGTGCGTCAGGAAGCGCGGCAGCACAAGGATCACGCCCATCAATTGGCCGTGCGTCTCGGCTCGTTGCGTGCTCAGCATGACTCCACGCGGCAGGCGCTGGAGCGTCTGGAAATGCAGGCCGAGCGCCTGACTGAAAAGCGCGAACAGTTGAGTCTGAATCTGGAGGAGGGCGAGGCGCCGCTGGAAGAGCTGCGTCTGAAACTCGAAGAGTTGCTCGACAAGCGCATGACCGTCGATGAAGAACTCAAGACCGCGCAGATCGCCCTGGAAGACGCCGATCGTGAATTGCGCGACGCGGAAAAACGCCGCACCCAGGCCGAGCAGCAATCGCAGTTGATTCGCGGCCAGCTCGAACAGCAACGCATGGAATGGCAGGCGCTGACCGTACGGCGCAAGGCGTTGCAGGATCAATTGCTTGAGGACGGCTACGATCTCAACGGCGTGCTCGCCACATTGACCGCACAAGCCAGTGAACGCGAGGCCGAAGAAGAACTCGAACGCATCAACGCGCGGATTCAGCGCCTGGGTGCGATCAACCTCGCGGCCATCGATGAATACACGCAACAATCGGAGCGTAAACGTTATCTGGATGCGCAGGACGCCGATCTGGTCGAGGCGCTGGAGACCCTGGAAAGCGTCATCCGCAAAATCGATAAGGAAACCCGCAACCGTTTCAAAGATACCTTTGATCAGATCAACGGTGGTTTGCAGGCACTTTTCCCGAAAGTTTTCGGTGGCGGGCGCGCGTATTTGGAACTGACGGGCGAAGATCTACTCGATACAGGGGTGACGATCATGGCGCAGCCGCCCGGGAAGAAGAACAGCACCATCCATTTGCTCTCCGGCGGCGAAAAAGCCCTGACTGCACTGGCCCTGGTTTTTGCCATCTTCAAGTTGAACCCGGCGCCGTTCTGCATGCTCGATGAGGTTGACGCGCCACTGGATGACGCTAACGTTGGACGCTACGCACGCCTGGTCAAAGAGATGTCGCAGACCGTGCAGTTCATTTACATCACCCACAACAAGATCGCCATGGAAATGGCCGAGCAGTTGATGGGTGTGACGATGCATGAACCGGGCTGTTCGCGACTGGTGGCGGTGGATGTCGAGGAGGCGATGGCGATGGTGGACGCCTAGCGGCGCAGCTGCAGGTTACAAGCTCCAAGCTGCAAGTGGACGGCTTGTGGCTTGGAGCTTAAAGCTTGTAGCTGCGAAGCCTTTGATCGTGCTAGTTTAATGTCAATTTTTCGTATACGTGGGCAAAACGCCTGTCAGAACATAGAGTTGGCGCCACGTTTTAAAGCGGTTTACGCAGTGTAAACCCCTTATTTTTCAGCATTTTTTATAGAGGCACGGGATTACATGGAAATCGGTCTGCGCGAGTGGCTGATCGTCATCGGCATCATTGTGATAGCCGGTATTCTTTTCGATGGCTGGCGCCGTATGCGCGGCGGCAAGGGAAAGCTGAAATTCCGTCTCGACCGGAGCCTGTCCAATCTGCCGGACGAGGACACCAGCGCCGAGCTGTTGGGCCCGGCCCGCGTCCTGGACACGCACAAAGAGCCGCAACTGGACGAGCACGATCTGCCGTCGGTGAGCATGCCCAACCGCGAAGCCCGCGAGCCGCGTGAATCCGGCTCGAAACGTGGCAAGCGCGGCAGCAACGGCCCGGCGCAGGGCGACCTGAACCTCGACCTCGATCTGGACGGCGGCCCGAGCTTCAGCAGCCGCGATGACGATTTCGCCGAAGACAGCAAGCCTGCAGCGGCCGTGGCGGAAAAAGATCAGCCGCAAGCCGAAGAAGTGCTGGTGATCAGCGTGATCTGCCGCGACCCGGCCGGCTTCAAAGGCCCGGCGCTGCTGCAGAACATTCTCGAAAGCGGCCTGCGTTTCGGCGAGATGGACATTTTCCACCGCCACGAAAGCATGGCCGGTAACGGCGAAGTGCTGTTCTCCATGGCCAACGCGGTCAAGCCGGGCATCTTTGATCTGGACGACATCGACCACTTCAGCACTCCGGCGGTGAGCTTCTTCCTCGGTCTGCCTGGCCCGCGTCATCCGAAGCAGGCTTTCGACGTAATGGTCGCGGCGGCCCGCAAGCTGTCCCAGGAACTGAACGGCGAACTGAAAGACGATCAGCGCAGCGTACTGACTGCGCAGACGATTGAGCACTACCGTCAGCGCATCGTCGAATTCGAACGCCGCGCATTGACGCAGAAGCGCTAAGGCCAAAATCGAAAGATCGCAGCCTTCGGCCTGTAGGAGCTGACGAGTGCAACGAGGCTGCGATCTTTTGGCCCCGCCGCCGATAATGGAATGAAACTGGAGCAGCCTCGGCTGCTCTTTTGCTTTATGAGAGAACACCCATGACCGCCGCCAAAATCCGCATTCTAGAGCTGCGCGCTGAGCTGGATCAGCACAACTATCGCTATCACGTTCTCGACGAGCCGAGCATTCCCGATGCCGAGTACGACCGCTTGTTCCACGAGCTCAAGGCGCTGGAAGCGGCCAACCCGGAACTGATCACCAGCGATTCGCCGACCCAGCGCGTCGGCAGCATGGCGTTGACCGCATTCACTCAGGTGCGTCACGAAATCCCGATGCTCAGCCTCGGCAACGCCTTCGAAGAATCCGACATGCGCGAGTTTGATCGCCGCGTCAACGAAGGCCTCGACGTGCCGGCCGGCGATCTGTTCGGTGGCGGCGCGGCGGTGGAATACAGCTGCGAGCCGAAGCTCGA
This sequence comes from Pseudomonas mercuritolerans, assembly GCF_025706525.1. Lineage (NCBI taxonomy): Bacteria > Pseudomonadati > Pseudomonadota > Gammaproteobacteria > Pseudomonadales > Pseudomonadaceae > Pseudomonas > Pseudomonas mercuritolerans. The sequence continues at coordinate 589,639 of NZ_JAMSHA010000001.1, read as the reverse complement.
TGGCCTGGCGGTCAGCCTGCTGTATCAGGACGGTCTGTTGGTGCGCGGCGCCACCCGTGGCGATGGCACCACCGGCGAGGACATCAGCGTCAACGTGCGTACCGTGCGCAATATTCCGCTGAAGCTGCACGGCGAAGGCTGGCCGGCGACGCTGGAAGTGCGCGGTGAAGTGTTCATGTCCAAGGCCGGTTTCGAGCGCCTCAATGCTTCGCAACTGGAAATCGGCGGCAAGACTTTCGCCAACCCGCGCAACGCAGCAGCAGGCAGCCTGCGCCAGCTCGATTCGAAGATCACCGCCAATCGTCCGCTGGAATTCTGCTGCTATGGCATCGGTCAGGTGTCTCACGATATCGCCGACACCCACATCGGTAACCTCAAGCAGTTGCAGAAGTGGGGCATGCCGATCAGTCACGAACTGAAGCTGGCCAAGGGCATCGATGAGTGCCTGGAGTACTACCGCGACATCGGCGAACGTCGTAACTCGCTGGCCTATGAAATCGATGGCGTGGTGTTCAAGGTCAACAGCATCGCTGACCAGCGTGAGCTGGGCTTCCGCGCCCGCGAGCCGCGCTGGGCGATCGCACACAAATTCCCGGCGATGGAAGAACTCACCGAGCTGCTCGACGTGGAATTCCAGGTCGGCCGCACCGGTGCGGTGACGCCGGTGGCGCGTCTGAAACCGGTGAAGGTCGCCGGCGTCACCGTGGCCAACGCCACGTTGCACAACATGGACGAAGTGGCGCGACTGGGCCTGATGATCGGCGACACGGTGATCATCCGCCGCGCCGGTGATGTGATTCCGCAAGTGGTGCAGGTAGTCACCGAGCGTCGCCCCGATGACGCGCGCCCGGTGGCCATTCCCGAAAGCTGCCCGGTGTGCGGCTCCCACGTTGAACGCACGCAACTGGTCAAGCGCAGCAAGGGCAAGGAAACCTTCAGCGAAGGTGCGGTGTATCGCTGCGTCGGCCGACTGGCCTGTGGCGCGCAATTGAAGCAGGCGATCATTCACTTCGTCTCGCGCCGGGCCATGGACATCGAAGGCTTGGGCGACAAGAGCGTCGAGCAACTGGTCGACGAAGGGCTGGTCAGCTCGCCGGCCGATCTGTATGCGCTGAAGTTCGACGACATCGTCGATCTGGAAGGCTTTGCCGAGGTATCGAGCAACAAGCTTCTCAAAGCCATCGAAGACAGCAAGCAACCGAGCCTGGCACGTTTCATCTACGCCCTCGGCATTCCCGATGTCGGCGAAGAAACGGCCAAGGTGCTGGCGCGTTCGCTGGGTTCGCTGGAGCGCGTGCAACAGGCCTTGCCGCATGTGCTGACTTACCTGCCGGACGTCGGCCTGGAAGTGGCGCACGAGATTCACAGCTTCTTCGAGGATGCGCACAACCAGCAGGTCATCAGCGAACTGCTCGGCCATGGTCTGCAGATTCAGGATCAGGGCGAGCTGGGCGCGGAGTTCGCCGCCAGTACCACGTTGGGCGGCTTGCTCGACAAACTGCACATTCCCTTCGTCGGCCCCGGTGGTGCGCAGAAACTCGCCGATCGCTTCGGTTCGCTGGAAGCGGTGATGAACGCTGACTGGCTGGACATGCGCCAGGCATTGCCGGAGAAGCAGGCCAACTCGGTGCGCGAGTTCTTCGCCTCGCCTGAGCATCGGCAACTGGCCGAGCGGGCCGAGCAGCAGCTGCGCGATTTCGGCATGCATTGGCAGAGCGAGAAAAAAGTCGTCGAAGGTCTGCCGCTGTCCGGCGAAACCTGGGTGCTGACCGGCAAGGTCGAACTGATGAGCCGGGATGTGGCCAAGGATCATCTGGAAAGCCTCGGCGCGAAAGTTGCCGGCTCCGTGTCGGCCAAGACCCATTGCGTGGTCGCCGGGCCCGGTGCCGGCTCGAAGCTGACCAAGGCCAATGAGCTGGGCGTGAAGGTCATGGACGAAGAAGCGTTTATCGCCTTCCTCAAAACCCACGGCGTCGCTGTCTGACGGTATGAACCCCTGTGGCGAGGGGATTTACCCCTCTCCGGATGAACCCCTGTGGCGAGGGGATTTATCCCTCTCCGGATGGACACCTGTGGCGAGGGGATTTATCCCCGCTGGGTTGCGCAGCGACCCCAAAACCCTGCGACCGATCATTTCATCTGTATCGCGTGTACGGTTTTTTGCGACTGCTGCGCAGTCGAGCGGGGATAAATCCCCTCACCACAATGCTGCTATCACCCGGCTGCGCGGTTATGGGTGGGAACGATGTTGTCTTCAGAATGATCTAGTCTTGGCCAGTCCCAGGGAGAGATCGCCATGCACCGCTTCTTCGAGCAGCTCAGTTCCCGCATCATCGCGCCGTTCGTGGCCGGATCCTCGCGCAACAGCAAAGTCTGGCCGTGCCGTTGCGGCCAGTCGCTGTTTTTTCGCAACAGTCAGTGCCTGGCCTGTAACGCCTTGCTCGGCTATCAACCTGAAGAAAGTCGCCTGACCTCGCTGCAGCCGGGGCCGGAAGAGGGCACCTGGACGCTCGACGCCGATCCCGACGCCGGACTGTTCCGCCGCTGCGCCAACCTCGACATGCCCGCCGCGTGCAACTGGCTGCTGCCGGCCAACGATCACGACACCTTGTGCATCGCTTGCAGCCTCAACCGCACCATTCCCGACCTGTCCGTCGCGGAAAACCCCGAACGCTGGCGCAAGGTCGAAATCGCCAAGCGTCGACTGGTCGCGCAACTGATCACCCTCGGCTTGCCGGTCATCCCGAAAATCGTCGACGAAGAAACCGGACTGGCGTTCGACTTCATTGGCGTAGACCTCGAAGGCAACGCGCCGATGACCGGCCACGCCAATGGCCTGATCACCCTCGACATCAAAGAGGCCGACGATGCACACCGTGAGCAGGTCAGGGCGGCGATGCACGAACCTTACCGCACGCTGCTCGGGCATTTTCGCCACGAAGTCGGCCACTACTACTGGGACCGCCTCATCGCCAACGGCCCTTGGCTGGACGCGTTCCGCAATCTGTTCGGCGACGAACGCGCCAGTTACGCCGAGGCGCTGGACCGGCACTACCAGCAAGGCGCGCCGCTGGACTGGCCGCAGCATTACGTCAGCGCCTACGCGACCATGCACCCGTGGGAAGACTGGGCGGAAACCTGGGCGCATTACCTGCACATGATGGACGCGGTCGACACGGCGCTGGGCTTCGGCATGAGCGCGCGGGAAATGGACTTCGACTATCAGCCATTTCCGACCAGCACCCTGTACGACCCCGAGCATCCCGGCGGTGGCGCGTTCCTGTCGTTCGTCAATGCGTGGATCGAACTGGCCGGCATGCTCAACGAACTGTCGCGCAGCATGGGCCAGCCGGATTTCTACCCGTTCGTACTGCCGGCGGCGGCGATCGCCAAGTTGCACTTCATTCATCTGGTGATCCAGCAGGCCGGGGGCAGGGCGGATGAGGTGCTGGCCTTGTAGGTGTCGCAGGGCCGTGATGTTTATGTCCTTGAAGCCGTTCAGGTTTTTTATCTGCAACCAACGGTTGTAAGTTCATCTCAGACAGGTACAATGGCGCGGCTCGCCGATAGGCAAGCGTCGTTATGGTGACCCCATCGGTCCCCCCGCAACGATTACCCGTGAACCTGGTCAGATCCGGAAGGAAGCAGCCACAGCGGGAACATTGTGTGCCGGGGTGTGGCTGGTGGGGGCACCACCTTAACGAACCAACCGAGAATTCAAAGAGAACTGCATGGGTTTGCCCACTGCGGTTTTTTTATGCCTGCGATTTGGCTAGTGGCGTTGATCCGCCATCAGAAACGCGCGGATCAGCCGCGCAGCGTCCCGGTGCCCGTGCGGCTGTCGACAGCGAACAGTGGCATACTCCCTCGCCTGGCAACGAGAGGTAAGGCAAGTGGGTGAAATCGACGATCTGACTCGTGAAAAACTGCGCGAATGGCAGATGCGGCGTCTGGAAGTCAAAACGCAGATGCAGGATCAGCCCGAGCGCACGCTGGAATTGTCGCGAGTGCTCGACCTGATGGATGAGGAGCACGCCGCGATTCTGGCGGCTTCGACCGTGTTCAATGCGGCTGAAGAAGCTGCGCAGCCGCTCGCGGTGCAGGACCAGCCCGTCATCACTGAATCGGTGGCCGGCCAGTACGACCTGCAACTGCACGCCAGCGCGCAAAGCCCTGAACACCTGCGCAAACTGCTGGAAATGGCGCTCTACGAAGTGCAGGCGCAGATTGAAGCAGGGCCGCTGGCTGGCGGCGCAGATCGACGCGGCATGTCCGGCACGCTCGGCGGCTACTCCTTCGAACTGCGGATCAGCCCCGAGTCCGGCAGTGAGGGAAACTTGCCGCAGTCCCATGAAATGCACGACGAGAATGACCAGGACTGATCTGGTGTTGTATTAAAGCCCAGGCGGCGAGGTTGTATGCACCCGGAACATTTTGATTTGGCCACCCCGGTATTTCTGCCCATCACCCATGATGCGTGTACGGCGCTGTTGCAGCCCGAGGGTGTCGCGACACTGGCAAGCCTGAGCGACCCGGAACTGGCGGCAGTGCTGGTCATTCAGAGCCTCGCCCAGGCCACGGAACAGGATCTGAGCGCCAGCGCCGCGGAGAAGATTCTCGCCAGACTCATTGACTGGTCTGTCACCTCTCGGCGCTCCGGATCAGCGGGACTGCTTGCAGAGGCGCGGCGTCTGTTCGATTCGCGCAAATTGTATTTCGGCCTCAATGCTCTCAAAGGCCTGAACTTGCGCTTTCTCATGGCCGATGAAGTCGCCGCGCAGGCATTTCTGTTGCCCGGCGGGCAGTGGGATGTGGACTACAAGATCCGCCATCAGCAACAGAACAACCCGTTTCGCCAGCAAATGGTCACGCCACGCGAGCGTGAACACTGGTTAAGTGCGGCGCAGGACAAACTGCTGCGAACCTTCCGTGCCAACCTCGACGAAGACCTGCACGTGCAGGGTTATGCGGGCATCGGCAAGAGCTACATGCTCAGCGCGCTGATCGAATGCCTGCGCTCGAAACGCACCCTGGTACTGGCGCGCACCCCGGCGAAACTGGCGACGCTGCGCAAGCACATCGTGCAGGTCCACGACACGGAAATTGGCCAGACCTTTTTCGATTTCGCCCAGGCCCAGCTGCTCGGTCCCCGGTTGCCTATGGCCAGGACGCCCGCGCGTCTCCCGAGCAAACAGGCGCTGGCGCAGGAACTGCATATCTTCGGCTTTCGCCACCACGACGGGCCGGGCACCCTCGAGGTTTGTCTGCGCGTGCTCAAGCTGTACTGCGCCTCAAGAGATCACACGCTGTCCGCCAGGCACTTGCCGCACTTCCAGCAGCCCTTGACCGGCGCAGACTCGCAAGCGCTGCTGGAATACTCCAGTCGCCTGTGGGTGTATCTGGAGGCCAACCCGGCCTGGGCCAGCCAGAGCGGTTTTCCGACGTTGTTGATGGTCAAGCGCGCCAGTCTCGCCGGTTGCCGCGTCCCGCCGCGCTACACCCATGTGATCATCGACGAAAGCCAGGATGTGCCGGCGTCGCTGCTGCAAATCATCGAGCGCGGGCAGCAGGTGCTGATCACCCTCGGCGATGAGTATCAGCAGGCCACGGGCGAGGCGCCCAAGCGCAAGCGTGAAGTTCGTCAGAGCGATATCTGCTATTCGGTGCGCTCGGGACGCAATGTCGAGCGCCTGGTCAATCCGCTGATCTCGCGCCACACGCACAAGAGCAAAGTGCCGTTCGAAGGCGCTCGTCACGCCGACGTCGATATCGAGTACTATCCGCAAGCCTTCGTGCCGCCCGAAGGTTGCGTGGTGCTGACCGCTTCACCGTGGGACACGATGATGTGGGCCATCCACCTGCACGATTCCAATTGCGCCTTCAGTTTTCCCGACCGGGAAGCGCAGGACGACATCAAGCATTTCATGACCACCGCCATCGAGCTGTTCCGCCGCGATTTCTATAACGCCGGGTCCAGCGAGAAAGGACCGCACCCGTATTTCAGCGACATGGCTGATTGGCAGCAGGTGCGCGCCGCCAACCAGTTCGATGAAGCATTCTTGTGGATCGAGGCACAGTTGCAAAACGGCTTCATGATTGCCGACCTGACGCGACTGAGCCAAAAGATCATCGAGCCGGGCAAGGCCTGTCTGTTGATGATGGCCGAGCGGGCCGGCGGCATGGAGTTCAGGCGCGTGCTGTTGACCCGGACGTTGCTCAGTAATGAGAAATTCAAGGATGCCTACGAGTTCGATCAGCGCATCTGTGCCGTGTACATCGCCGTGTCCCGTGCCCGCCAGCAGCTCTATCTGCCTTATGACGTGGTGGAATGGATCGATTATCACCACAGCCGTGAGCCGAAATTCCGCGAATCGCACGGTTATTGACCCGGCCAACCCTGTGGGAGCGAGCCTGCTCGCGATGGCGTCGGCGTGTTCAACAATTGTGTCGCCTGTTTTACCGCTTTCGCGAGCAGGCTCGCTCCCACACGGGGTTAGGGTGTGGTTGAAGCGGCGCCGGTGTAGAGCCGGATTATGTCGTCGATCTCGCCGGACATTTTCATCCGCAGCAACGTGCGCAGGATCCGCTGCACCGGCACTTTCGGGTCGTTCCGCACATAGCAGCCGATATTCTGTTCCTGCAACACCGCGACCCCTTGCAGCTGCTGCTCCGGCAACAGGCGCTGATTGATCCAGTCCAGCGTCCACTGATTGCTCACCGCATAGCGATATCGCCCGGCTAGGAGCTTTTCCAGTACCTGTTCCTGATTGCGCGCGTCTTCGCGTTGCAACTGGTCGGCGTCGAACAGCGGTTGCAGGGTAGGGTAGCTGTAACCGAGGACGGTGCCGATGGCCTGGCGCGGCAGCCGGGCGGGATTGATCTGCGCCGGTTGTTCCTTGCGGCTGATCAGCAGGTCGCGCTGAAACCACAGCGGCACGCTCCAGATGTAATCGCCGGACTGATTCGGCAGCCACGACTGTGCGGCATAGCAGCGCACGTCGATGTCGCCGTGCTCCATGGCGCTCTGTACCCGCGCGCGCGGCAGGACGACGAATTGCGCGGGCGCGCCGACCTGGGTCGCCAGGCTGAGCAGAATGTCATGCAGGATGCCCTGGGTCGGTCTGCCGCTTTGCAGTTGCACCATCGGCATCGCCCAACTGTCCGGCACGGCGAAGCGCAACGGCGCTTGCGCTGCCATCGCGTTGAGGCTGATACCCAGCAATGCCGCCACGGCCCACCGCATAGACGCTCCGGTAATTCCCCATCCCGAGCTGATAAAAGCCTCTGCTGATGCAGCTTAGCCATATTAGACGAGGACACCGGATGCAATTTTGCCCTTGCTCCGCTAGCATTAGCCGCTTCTGCTTCCTTCGCTGCGACGGTTTTCGATGAGTTATCAGGTTCTTGCACGTAAATGGCGTCCACGCTCGTTCCGCGAAATGGTCGGCCAGACCCATGTGCTCAAGGCTCTGATCAATGCCTTGGACAGCCAGCGGCTGCACCACGCCTACCTGTTCACCGGGACGCGCGGGGTCGGCAAGACCACCATCGCGCGGATCATTGCCAAGTGCCTGAACTGCGAGACAGGTATCACTTCCAGCCCCTGCGGCGAGTGTTCGGTGTGCCGCGAGATCGATGAAGGCCGTTTTGTCGACCTGATCGAGATCGACGCCGCCAGCCGCACCAAGGTCGAAGACACCCGCGAACTGCTCGATAACGTGCAGTACGCGCCAAGCCGTGGGCGCTTCAAGGTCTACCTGATCGACGAAGTGCACATGCTTTCCAGCCATTCCTTCAATGCGCTGCTGAAAACCCTCGAAGAGCCGCCGCCCTACGTCAAGTTCATCCTGGCGACCACCGATCCGCAGAAACTTCCGGCAACGATTCTTTCGCGTTGCCTGCAGTTCTCCCTGAAGAACATGACGCCCGAGCGTGTGGTCGAGCACTTGACCCACGTTCTGACCGCGGAAAACGTACCGTTCGAAGACGATGCACTGTGGCTGCTCGGCCGCGCGGCTGACGGTTCGATGCGTGACGCCATGAGCCTGACCGATCAGGCCATCGCGTTCGGTGAAGGCAAGGTCCTCGCGACCGACGTGCGCGCGATGCTCGGCACACTGGATCACGGTCAGGTCTATGACGTGCTGCATGCGCTGATCGAAGGCGATGCCAAGGCGCTGCTCGAAGCCGTGCGTCACTTGGCCGAGCAAGGCCCGGACTGGAACGGCGTGCTCTCGGAAATTCTTAACGTGCTGCACCGCGTGGCCATCGCTCAGGCGTTGCCGGAAGGGGTCGACAATGGCCACGGCGACCGTGATCGCGTATTGGCCCTTGCCCAAGCGTTGCCGGCCGAAGACGTGCAGTTCTATTACCAGATGGGCCTGATCGGGCGCCGCGATTTGCCGCTGGCGCCGGACCCGCGCGGCGGTTTCGAAATGGTCTTGCTGCGGATGCTCGCGTTCCGCCCGGCGGATACGGCGGACGCGCCGAGGCAACCGCTAAAGCCAGTGGGGATCAGCCAGGCCACAGTTGATTCCGCAAACTCAGTGGCTGCCGCGCCGAAGCCTGCGCCGGTGGTCGCTGCGGCTGTTGCGCCCACACCTGCGCCCGCACCGGTAGCGGCGCCGGTTGCCGAGCCAGAACCTGTGGCGCCGGTTGTCGAAGCACAACCGGAGCCTGAGCCAGTCGCCGTCGAAGCCGTGGTCGATCTGCCGTGGAACGACCCGGTGGAAGCCGAGGCCGAGCCAGCGCCGGTACAGCAACCCGCCGTCGAGCCGGTACTGGAAACTGCTGGCGAGCAGCCTGAATTGCCGCCGATGCCGTTGCCGACCCCGGACAGCGTGGTCCCGGATGCGCCGGAGTGGGCTGCCGCGCCAATTCCCGAGCCATCCGTCGCTGACGTCGATGCCGCTACGCCGGGCATGGACATGGACGACGAACCGCCGCTGGATGAAGACTACATCGAGCCGGACATGGATTCGGCCTACAGCTATCTCGACGAACTGGCCAGCGAACACGCTGCCGATCCCGATCCTGAGCCCGAGCCGGAACCTGCCGCCGCGCCGGCCACCGGTCTGGCCCTGCAATGGCTGGAGCTGTTCCCGAAACTGCCGATTTCCGGCATGACCGGCAGCATCGCCGCCAACTGCACGTTGATTGCGGTCGATGGCGATCACTGGCTGATGCACCTTGATCCGGCTCACAGCGCCCTGTTCAACGCCACGCAACAGCGTCGCCTCAACGACGCGTTGAACCAGTTCCACGGGCGCACGCTGACGCTGACCATCGAGCTGATCAAGCCCGAGCAGGAAACCCCGGCCCAGGCCGCCTCGCGCCGCCGCGCCAATCGCCAGCGTGAGGCGGAGGAATCGATCCACGGTGATCCGTTCATCCAGCAGATGGTTCAGCAGTTCGGCGCAGTGGTGCGAAGCGATACTATTGAACCTGTCGACGCCTTGGTCACCCAAGGCTAATAACTGAAGGTGCTCGGCCTCGATGGCCGGGCGCTGTTTTATCCAAGTACGTTTGAGGTGATTCCCATGATGAAAGGTGGCATGGCCGGCCTGATGAAGCAGGCGCAGCAGATGCAGGAAAAAATGGCCAAGATGCAGGAAGAACTGGCCAACGCCGAAGTCACCGGCAAGGCCGGCGGCGACATGGTCACCGTGGTGATGACCGGTCGTCACGACGTCAAGAGCGTGAGCATCGACCCAAGCCTGGTCGAAGGCCTGAGCGAAGACGACAAAGAGATGCTGGAAGCCGTGGTCGCCGCCGCCGTCAATGACGCCGTGCGCAAGATCGAAGCCAACAGCCAGGAAAAAATGGGCAGCATGACCGCCGGCATGAACCTGCCAGCGGGTATGAAACTGCCATTCTGATTCGCCTTTGGGCGGCAGATGAGCTACACAAAATGCCAGGCATCGCGCCTGGCATTTTTGTTTCTGCCTGATGGACATATGCCGGCTGGACTGACGCCTTCGCGAGCAGGCTCGCTCCCACATTTGGAATGCATTCCCCTGTGGGAGCGAGCCTGCTCGCGAAGGGGGGGCGCCTCGTTCAAAACTGAAGAAACATCGAACACACCACGGCAACCAAGGTCTGCTCCCTATACACCGAATTCCCCATTCACAGGAGACGCTGACATGTCCGACCCTCTCACCCTCAATCAACGCTTCGTCCTCGCCTCGCGCCCGACCGGCGCGCCGACCCCGGAGAACTTTCGTCTCGAGCGCGAGGCGCTGCCGGATCTGCAGGACGGCCAGGTATTGCTGAAAACCCTGTACCTGTCGCTCGACCCGTACATGCGCGGACGTATGAGCGACGCACCGTCCTACGCTGCGCCAGTGCAAATCGGCGAAGTCATGACCGGCGGCGCGGTCAGCCGGGTCGAGCAGTCCAATCACCCGAAATTCCACACCGGTGATCTGGTGGTTGGCGCCACCGGTTGGCAGAGCCACAGCATCAGCGATGGCCGCAACATCATGCCGATCCCGGCCGGCCTGCCTAGCCCTTCGATGGCCCTTGGCGTACTGGGCATGCCGGGCATGACCGCGTACATGGGCCTGATGGACATCGGCCAGCCGAAAGAAGGCGAAACCCTGGTGGTGGCTGCGGCGTCCGGCGCCGTCGGCTCGGTGGTTGGGCAAGTGGCGAAGATCAAAGGTCTGCGCGCGGTCGGCGTGGCCGGTGGTGCCGAGAAGTGCAGATACGTCGTTGAGGAGCTGGGTTTTGATGCCTGCATCGACCACAAGGCCGACGACTTCGCCGAGCAACTGGCCAAGGCCTGCCCCAACGGCATCGACATTTATTATGAGAACGTCGGCGGCCATGTCTTCGACGCGGTCGTGCCGTTGCTCAATCCCAAGGCGCGCATCCCGTTGTGCGGCCTGATCGCCGGCTACAACGCCGCCGAAGCGCCGACCGGCCCGGATCGCCTGCCGATGCTGCAACGCACACTGTTGACCAAACGTGTGCGGATTCAGGGCTTCATCGTCTTCGATGACTATGGTGATCGTCAGCCGGAATTCATCAGCCACATGGTGCCGTGGGTACGCGACGGCAAAGTGAAATTCCGCGAGGATGTGGTCGAAGGCCTGGAGCAGGCGCCCGAGGCTTTCATCGGTCTGCTGGAAGGGCGCAACTTCGGCAAACTGGTAGTCCGGGTCGCCCAGGACTGAGGATTTGACGCTGGCCAGAGGCGCGGGTATAAACCGCGTCTCGTTGTTTAGTCGGACTGTTTACCCATGAGCTTCAGCCCTTTGATTCGCCAACTGATCGACGCTCTGCGCACCTTGCCGGGCGTGGGTCAGAAAACCGCTCAGCGCATGGCGTTGCAGTTGCTCGAACGTGATCGCAGCGGCGGTACGCGTCTGGCCCAGGCCTTGAGCCAGGCCATGGAAGGCGTCGGCCATTGCCGCCAATGCCGCACGCTGACCGAAGACGATCTGTGCCCGCAATGCGCCGACCCGCGCCGCGATGACACGCTGCTTTGCGTGGTCGAAGGGCCGATGGATGTTTATGCGGTAGAGCAGACCGGCTTCCGTGGCCGCTATTTCGTGCTCAAGGGGCACTTGTCGCCGCTGGATGGCCTGGGGCCGGAAGCGATCGGTATTCCGCAACTGATGGCGCGGATTGAAGAGGCGGGGACCTTTACCGAAGTCATCCTCGCCACCAACCCGACCGTGGAAGGCGAAGCGACGGCGCACTACATCGCGCAGTTGCTCAACAACAAAGGCCTGGTCGCCTCGCGGATTGCCCACGGCGTGCCGCTGGGCGGTGAGCTGGAGCTGGTCGACGGCGGCACGCTGGCGCATTCGTTTGCCGGGCGTAAACCGATTTCCCTCTGAATTTGCGGCGTCTGAACTGACGCCTTCGCGAGCAGGCTCGCTCCCACATTTTTGTGTCGTTCACAAATCCCCTGTGGGAGCGAGCCTGCTCGCGAATGGCGCGCCGCGGTCCATCTGATTCACACAATCTCATTGATAACCAAGCAAGCGCTCGGTTAACGTCGGCGAACCCTTCCGTGGAGCTCGCCCATGCCTGCCTTTCAGGAATACTTCGACCCCAGCCACCAATTGATACGCGACAGCGTCAGACGTTTCGTCGAGCGCGAGATCCTGCCGGACATCGATCAGTGGGAAGAAGCCGAAAGCTTTCCCCGTGAGCTGTACCTCAAGGCCGGTGCGGCGGGCATTCTCGGTATCGGCTATCCCGAAGCGCTTGGCGGCAGCCATGAAGGCGATCTGTTCGCCAAGGTCGCCGCCAGTGAAGAGCTGATGCGCTGTGGCTCTGGTGGCCTGGTGGCGGGGCTGGGTTCGCTGGATATCGGCCTGCCACCGATCGTCAAATGGGCGCGGCCTGAGGTGCGAGAGCGGGTCGTCCCCCAAGTGCTCAGCGGCGAAAAGATCAGCGCCCTGGCGGTGACCGAGCCCGGTGGCGGTTCCGACGTCGCCAACCTGCAAACCCGCGCCGTGCGTGACGGTGACTTCTACCGGGTCAGCGGCAGCAAGACCTTTATCACCAGCGGCGTGCGCGCGGATTTCTACACCGTCGCTGTGCGTACCGGTGCGCCGGGGTTTGGCGGCATCAGTTTGTTGCTGATCGAGAAGGGTACGCCTGGGTTCACCGTGGGTCGGCAGTTAAAGAAAATGGGCTGGTGGGCGTCGGACACGGCTGAATTGTTCTTCGACGATTGCCGCGTGCCTGTAGGAAACCTCATCGGCGGGGAGAACATGGGCTTCGCCTGCATCATGGGCAATTTCCAGAGCGAACGCCTGGCGCTGGCGCTGATGGCCAACATGACGGCGCAATTGGCGCTGGAGGAGAGCCTGAAGTGGGCGCGCGAGCGGGAGGCATTCGGCAAGCCCATCGGCAAATTTCAGGTGATCAAGCATCGGCTCGCCGAAATGGCCACGGCGCTGGAAGTGTCGCGCGAGTTCACGTATCGGCAAGCGGCAAAAATGGCGGCGGGGCAGAGCGTGATCAAGGAGATTTCCATGGCGAAGAACTTCGCCACCGACACCTCGGACCGTATCACCACCGAGGCCGTGCAGATTCTTGGCGGGCTCGGTTACATGCGCGAAAGCCTGGTGGAACGGCTGTATCGGGATAACCGCATTCTGTCGATTGGCGGCGGGACGCGGGAAGTGATGAACGAAATCATCAGCAAGCAGATGGGGCTTTGACCAAAAGCGTGAGGGCTGCTTGTGAGCAAGCTCGCCCGGAGGGACAGCGAAGATAACTTGAATCAAATTCGCCGCGAAGGCGGGGTGACTGCATCACGGACTGGCAGGTACATTCCCCAAGAGCAGTACAGCAGGATGACTTTTTACCAAGGACAGGTATTTTTCATGACCGGCATTACCCCAGCACCCCCACATCTTCCGTTCGTGGCCAGTACATCTGATAACCACGCGCACCCACCAGCCGACAAAGTCGAGTCGTTGACCACCCCTGAGGGATCAAGAGGGGATATTGCGTTACCTCCCGACGTTGACAGAATCGCCGGCGCCGAATTGCGCCGCTTGGGCAATCTCGGAGGAGCGTTGTCATGGTCGATTCCCTTGAACACAGACGAGCAGCGCCGCTTGCGTCTTGTCACCATGAGCCATCAACACCATTTGGGCGATCAGCCGCTGGTCATGCAAATCAAGGGCGGTGTGCTGGAGTTCCTGAACTATTGCCACCCCATCCCCTTAATGGCGCAGCATGAGCCGGCGAAGATGCTCGAAGCGTTGGTCGACTCCCCACAGGGGCAGCTGATGGGCAAAGCGCTGCAACATAAAATGCAGGGCATGGAAAGCGATAGAAGCGTCACGGATTACCTGCTGGCCGGGATTGCTCTGCAGCTGGATCCTGAATCAATCGTCGCCCCCGTGCGCAATAAAGTCGCTGGTTTTGACCTGGCCAGTGAGCAGTATTGGGGAAAGGCTCCTCGCGCGGTCGTGGATGGTCTTGCTGAGCACTTGAGCTCGACCGGTCGCACCAGCGCCGCAATGGCAAAAATCGGTGCCCGCATCCTGATTGCCAGAATCGCCCCGTCTCTGTTGATTCAGCAGGTTCCCCCTAATGTAACAATCGGCAGCCAGGCCTGGGCCAACGTGACGATCGCGGCAATGACAATAGAGGCGTTGCACCCGGGCAAGGTTCTCGACATGACGTTCGCTCAGGTCATGAATGATGCTGACCAATTCCGCCAGATCGATACCGCCGTCACTCAAAGCGCCCGGACAGTTTCGGTACTGGATTGGGCAGTAGCCAACGGAGTGATAAGAAGAAACTACGATGACGCGTACACCGCCGCGACACTCGAAACGGCGAGAAATGCATTCAACGCACAACTTGATCAGCGACTTGCTGCCTCCAGCATATTGACCAGTGAGATACCAACGCGCAGAGAAATCGCACTGGCAATTCTGAAGAAGCGATTTGGTGATCTCGGTGCGCTGTTTGAAGTGAAGGCGCTCAGTACAGATATGTATCGAGGGGAAAACGGGCAAAGAGGGTTCGGTGGCACTCATTCGCTTCTGGATTACGCAATGATGGACCTGCCCAATCTGCGGCCCCTCAAGTCAACCGACGCTCGCCTTCCGCTGGAGGCTGTAAACCATAACCCGGCATTTGGCGTGCTGGCGGCTTTCGAAGAGCAGTTCGCCAATGCAATCAGCGAGAAAAAATCCGCCGTCGCTGCAACGGTCAGGCACATGATCGCGCAGCTTCCATTGGCAGACAGGAAAACTCTGCAATTCGCAAAACTCACCTTCTTTCAGGAGAGTTCGTATACATCCGACGGTTTTTTCAATAACAGTCCGGAACAAAAAGAGCCCTGGCTGCTCCTCAGAACCGAGCTGCGCGGAAGCTTCCAGGCATACGAAATCAATTTCGAAAAAGGTGCGATTGAACAGGCGAACCTGAACAGAGCGAAGAGCAAGCAATCAAGAGATGCCAACAAATACTTCACGACCAGAGAGCTCAAACCAGGAGACACCGAAAATGATCTGGGTCGCGAGCAATCCTTGAACGACTCACTATTGGACAGCTTCAACAGCGCGCGTGCCCGTGGCATTGCCGATGTATTTGTCCAGCACCTTGATCTCGATGATCCTGCAATAAAGCAGTTGGCACGCGGGCAAACCCCGTTAGATGAATATTTCGCTCCAAGGCCCTTGAACGATTTTCTGCTGAACCTGATTCCTTTCCGCTCTGCAATAGCCAATCTTCGGGCCGGTAGTTATGGCGAGGCAGTATTTGATCTGCTGCTGGACGTGTTCGGATTTCTCACTGCTGGTGCCGCCACTGCCGGCAAACTCCTGAAGATCGGACGTACTGCCGTTTCTGCCGGAGCCAAGGTATTAAGGTCGGCCAACGTTATCGGTGTGTCGGCCATAGAATTGCTCAATCCCGTCGGTGGGGTGGGAGATTTGGCCAGACTTGCCGGCGTTGGCGGCTTGTACGTAGTGTCCAAAGGCGTCAGAGCGATCAACAGGCTCAGGGGGGCAGCTGCCAGTTACGATGTCTTGAAGGCGGTGAGCAAACAGTACGACGCTGCGGCGATCGGGGGGTTGAATATAGCGGGACACAAGTTGGAGGTCGCTGCGGTCCTCAGGAGCGGACACTGGTACGCCTTTGACGCCGATTCCATGAGGCCTTTCGGTCGTCCGCTCGAGGACTTCGAAGTTGCGACCCAGGCTGTTGCAGGCCAGGTCTGGACAGCCCATATAGACGAGGCGCTGGCGCTGAGTCATGAGCGCTACGGTCGCCTTGCCGTACCTGAATCGCGTATCGCCGGGCTTACGCGCAACAGCCAGGGTGTCTATGTTGCTGCCGATGGGTATCTTTCCCATGTACGCCATATTGATAACCGGGGTACAACGGCTGTGTACGAAGTGCGACAGGTCACGCGCACGGAAGACGGCGTCGTTCAGGCGCGGGTTTATCACAATACCCGGCAAACCGAGTTGCTGATCCAGCATGTTCACGGTGACCAGTGGCAACGCCTGGGTTTATCCGGTGGTGGGAATATTACCGCTGAACATTTGCGAGCGTGGGAGGCGTTGTCGCGCGAGGAACAGCTGACACTCACTCGTCGGGGCTTTGCACGTCAGAAGCGCGTCTCTGCAAGAACCTTTGAATATTACGTAAACGCTGACGGCCAACTAAGTGCTACAGGACTGCTCCTGCGTGACCGCGCTGCCGGGACGGCCTTCAATGCGGTCACTGCAGCGCAGGTTCGTAGCTGGCAATCCATGACGCAGCAAGCGCGCGATGCGATGACCCTTGAAGGATTTGCCGCTCACCATCACCTGCAGCCGCAGACGTTCAAAAATCACGTACACGTCGATGGCAGCCTGTCGCTCCAAGGTGAATCGCTGCTGTACCGGGAGGGTGGTGGCATATATAACAAAATTACCGATGAACATTTACGCTTGTGGCAGGAGCTATACGACCAACCGGACAACTCAGTCACGGCAGGGCAGTTCAGGCAACAACACGGGCTCGATCCACGACTGTGGGAGAAATACGTTCACAGCAATGATTCTCTGAAAGACGCTGCTCTGCAACGTGTCGCGCGGATCAGCACCACCGGGCCGGCAGCAGGCCGTTCAAGCGTGCAGAGAATCACGGGCGCAAATCTGCGAGCGTGGGAAGCCCTGTCAGCCGAGGAACAGTTGCGGATTACACGGAAGGGGTTTGCGCAGGAACATCATCTGTCCATAAAAACCTTTGAGCACTTTGTACAACCTGACGGTCAGCTAAGCGCTACGGGCGTACTTGTGCGAGACCGTCCAATGGGCTCGCCCTACAATGAGATAACCGCCGAGCACGTCCGTAGTTGGCAAAACATGACACAGCCGGCGCGCGATGCAATGACCATAGATGGATTTGCCGCACATCACCATTTGTATCTCAATACATTCAGGTCGTACGTACGGAGCAAAGGGACGTTGACTCCTGGCGGAGAAGCCCTGTTGTTCAAGGCGGGTGGGGGGGCCTACAAGACGATTACCGATGAGCATTTGCGTGAGTGGAGCAAGCTCTTGGCCCAAGGGGATGGATCGATTGCCGAGGAGGCGTTCCTGCGTCAGCATGAGCTGAACCCGAACCTGTGGAGGTTTCAAGTCAACCCCGATGGTTCCTTTAGAAAGGCGACTGAGCAACGTCTGCAACAGGCAAAGAAAAACCCCGCACTACCCGCGGTCCAGGCGCTGGGTACACACAGGAACAGGATCACCGCCGAGCATTTGCGGGCCTGGGAGGCGCATTCACCTCAAGAGCAGCGCAAGCTGACCCCGCCAGGCTTTGCCCAACAGCACCACCTGTCTTTGAAAACCTTTGCCCACTATGTGAACTCTGACGGCCGGCTGAGTGACGTCGGCGTGCTGGTGCGCGACCGCCCCGCCAACATGCCCTTCAATATGGTGACTGCCACGCACGTCCGCAGCTGGCAAGGCATGTCAGAGCAAGTGCGAGACGCAACGACCCTGGAAGGATTTGCCGGTCAGCACCATTTAAACCCGGGAACACTGAAAAACCACGTGCATGCGGACGGGCGCCTGACTGCGATTGGTGAGACGCTTTTGTTCAAGGCAGAGGGTGGTATCTATGAACCGATTACCAATAAGCATTTACGCGATTGGAGCGAGCTCGTTGCCAGTGCGGACGACGCTGTCACGCCAGAACAATTCGTCAGGCGCAACAAACTGAACCCAATCAAATGGAAAAGATACGTTAATGACAACGGTTCATTAAAAGATGAAGCGGTGCGACGTCTGGATCGTGCAGGGCAGAACAGCACGCCGTCTCCTGACGTTACCGAAGCGGATCTGGACGCCAAAACAACCAAGGTGACGGCTGAACATTTGCGGGCCTGGGAGGCATTATGGCTCAAGAAGCGGTTAGGGCTGCCCCCTGAAGAGTTTGCCCGCAAGCATAATCTCTTCCCTAAAACCTTCGCACATTACGTAGAGCCTGATGGCACGCTGAGCGCTACTGGCGTGATTGTGCGTGATCGCCCTGCTGGAATGCCTTTCAATAAGATAAGCGAAGTCAACATTCGTCGTTGGCAGAGCATGACCCAGCAGGCGCGTGATGCAATGACCATGAAAGTTTTTGCTGATCACTACCACCTGAATCCCGAACGGCTGAAATCGTTTGTGCGGCTAAATGGCCGTTTGACCCCCAGCGGCGAGGCGCTGATGAACAGGCTGGTCGGTCGCACCTACAAGACGATTACCGACGACCATTTACACCATTGGCGAGAGCAGTTCTTGCAGCCTGACAACTCAATGACACCTGAGCAGTTCATACGCAAATACGAGCTCAACCCGAGCCGTTGGGCAATTTTGGTTGACGCAGACGGCACCTTGAAAGAGGCCGCCACGCGCCGTCTCGATCGAGCGGAGCAACATATCGCGGCGGAGCAGGCGGGTGCGAGCACGACACGAAAGCGGCCAGCATCAGATCCTTTGGATCCGCCGCCGCCGCCGCCGAAGGCGGCGGCCCAGGCCAGCTCGACCGATACGCCGGAGGATGCAGAAGTCCCCGGGCCGTCTTCGGCGGTCGAGCCTGTTGTAATCAAGACCGAGCCCGGTGTCTCTACGCCGTTACGTCGCCATCAGATCGACAATACTCTGCCGATTCTGCAGGATCCGGCGAATCCGAGACTCAGCTTGACCCGGTCACTTGAAGGACCCATTGATGACATTCGTATCGCCTACTGGAATGGTCTGCGTGATGGACTCGACAGTGCAACGAAGAAGCGGGTTTCGGCTCAGATCAAGGCGTCGATAAAAGACTGGCTGCGTACCGAGGGTCAACATCAGTCCCGATTTGATGAGTGCCTGGAGGTAATCATCTCGTTGGATGATGGTGGGCCGACCCGAGGCGCTTCGGTATGGGCGCGGCGCGATATCTCCCAATTTGAAGTACTCGGACCTTATGCGGGCAAGTACCATCCATCAGAGGCATCGTTGTTTCAGGAGCAGCGCAAGCAAGGTTCAGAGGCCGTGCTGACTTATATTTTCGGCACACGTTCGGTGAAGCGTACGGTGAGCGGGCTGCACACTGGCAATACCTTGAGCCTGATCAACACTTCGCAACTGAAAAGCGGACCTGTGTGGAAGTCGAATAATGTCATCTCCATTGCGGTCGGGAAAAACCTGACGTTCTATGTGGCGCTTTCGGATATCAAGAAGGGAGATGAATTGTTGTTGGACTATGGGCCGTTCTATCAGCCAGTGCCTGATATCGCGATCAAGCCAGATCCGGACCAATGAGTTGAAGTGATCTCTGGTTTGATTGTCAACACTGGCAATCCAGGAAGACGCGGCGGGACAGGGAAGTGATGGACGAGATCATCAGAATGCAGATAGGGCTTTAGATCTTGCAGTGCAGCTGACGGCCCCTTCGCGAGCAGGCTCGCTCCCACAGTTGAAATGCATTGCCCTGTGGGAGCGAGCCTGCTCGCGAAAGCGGCCTGTCAGACGCTGCTTATTTATCGGTCAAAGCAAACTGCGTCAGGCAGAACGTAGGAATGCCCATGTCCTCAAGGCGCTGCGAACCTTGCAGCTCTGGCAAGTCAATGATCGCCGCCGCTTCATGCACCCGCGCGCCCATGCGGCGAATCAGGTTGGCCGCTGCAATCAACGTCCCGCCAGTAGCGATCAGGTCATCGAACATCACCACCGAATCGCCTTCGCACAGGCTGTCGGCGTGCACTTCCAGAAACGCTTCGCCGTATTCGGTCGCATAACCTTCGGCCAGCACGTCCGCCGGCAGTTTGCCTTGCTTGCGGAACAGCACCAGCGGCTTGTTCAACTGATAAGCCAGTACAGAACCGATCAGGAAACCACGGGCATCCATGGCGCCGATGTGGGTGAAGTCGGCTTCGACGTAGCGGTGGGCGAAGCTGTCCATCACCAGGCGCAGGGCCGTCGGCGACTGGAACAGCGGGGTGATGTCGCGAAAGATCACGCCCGGCTTGGGGAAGTCGATCACGGGGCGGATCAGGGATTTGATGTCGAAGGAGTCGAAGACCATCGGGGTGTCCTGGCAGGGCTGCAAACGGCGCAGTATACCCGCGGCTGAAACGATTCGCTCAACCGCGGGTCGTGATCAGCCTTCGATCGAACCGCCGGCCAGCGCGCACAGCTGGATCGGGTCGAGGATATGGATCTCCTTGCCCTCGGCGGCAATCAGCTCGTTCTGCTGGAAACGGGTGAACACCCGCGACACGGTTTCCACCGCCAGGCCCAGGTAATTGCCGATTTCATTGCGCGACATGCTCAGGCGGAACTGGTTGGCCGAGAAGCCGCGAGCGCGGAAGCGTGCCGACAGGTTGACCAGAAAAGTGGCGATGCGCTCGTCAGCGGTCTTCTTCGACAGCAGCAGCATCATTTGCTGATCGTCGCGAATCTCGCGGCTCATCACCCGCATCAACTGGCGGCGCAGTTGTGGCAATTGCAGCGCCAGTTCGTCGAGGCGCTCGAAGGGAATTTCGCAGACTGACGTAGTCTCCAGCGCCTGGGCCGAGACCGGGTGTTTTTCGGTGTCCATGCCCGACAGACCAACCAGTTCGCTTGGCAGGTGGAAACCGGTCAGTTGCTCTTCGCCGGCATCGCTCAGACTGAAGGTTTTCAGCGCGCCGGAGCGGACTGCATAAACAGAATCGAAGGTGTCGCCTTGGCGAAAGAGGAATTCGCCTTTCTTCAGCGGGCGGCCGCGTTTAACGATTTCGTCGAGCGCATCCATGTCTTCCAGATTCAGAGAAAGTGGCAGGCAGAGCGGGGCCAGGCTGCAATCCTTGCAGTGGGCCTGGTTGTGAGCGCGCAGTTTGACTGGCTCGGACATTTCTTCAATCCTTGTGGGAAAACACACATAAGCCGTAAGGGTAACCCAGCAAAGGACATTCAGGCCAGCGCGCTGCGGCGTTGTCCTACAGACATAAAGCCGCAGCACCTACGGCCGATAACCCGTTATCAGCATTCATCCAAGGAAGGCCCCCGATGACCGCCATTGGCACGCTAAGCCCCGGTAGCAGCGGTATTGCTGCTTCGCCGGAGGTAACCGGTCCCGACGCTGCAGTGGGCCGCGAGGACACCTTGTCACGTACCGCAACCCCGACCTTGGTCGAGGGTGTCAAAGTGTCGCTGTCCGGCGCGGCCATCGCCAAATCCGCCGCTGTCGGCGGCGAAAACAGTGACATCGACAACAGTGGCTTGCCGGAGAACATCCAGCAGTTGCTGAAGATGATTCGCAAGATCCAAAAGGAAATCATCGAGAAAAAAGCGCGCATGGCGGCGGTCATGTCAGACAGAACCCTCTCCAACGAGGAAAAGATCAACAAGCTCGCCGCATTACGTGGCGCCATCGCCGCCCTCAACAGCGGCCTGATCACCGCCAACCTTTCCTTGTCGAAAGTCATGAACCAGTCGGCGCTCAACCCTGATCAGAACCTCAAGGTCGGTTCGTTGCTGACCAAGCCTTAAATCACTCGGGAGAAACGCTGGCGGTTCTGCTGCTCCAGGTACGCATCGAAGACCATGCACACCGAACGCACCAGCAATCGGCCCGCCGGCAACACCTCGATGCGCTCGCGCTCGAGCCTGATCAGGCCATCCTCGGCCATGCCTTGCAGCTGCGGCCACAGCGCACCGAAATAGCCCTGGAAATCGATGTTGAATTGCTGCTCGATCTCGGCGAATTCGAGTTTGAAATTGCAGATCAGCTGCTGAATCACTGCGCGGCGCAAGCGGTCGTCGGCGTTGCACACCAGGCCGCGACTGGTCGCCAGCTGCGCGCTGGCGAGGCTGTTCTGATAGGCGTTGAGGTCGCTGCTGTTCTGGCAGTACAAATCGCCAATCTGGCTGATCGCCGACACGCCCAGACCAATCAGGTCGCAATGGCCGTGGGTGGTATAGCCCTGAAAGTTGCGTTGCAGGGTGTGTTCTTCCTGAGCGATCGCCAACTCGTCATCGGGCAGGGCGAAGTGATCCATGCCGATGTAGCGGTAGCCGGCAGCGGTCAGTTGCTCGATGGTGCGCTGGAGCATCTCCAGCTTGTGCGCCGGGCTCGGCAAGTCGCTGCTGTTGATCCGCCGCTGGGGCATGAAGCGTTCCGGCAGGTGCGCGTAGTTGAATACCGACAGGCGATCCGGTTGCAGACTGATCACTTCCTCGACGGTGCGGGCGAAATTGTCCGGTGTCTGCTTTGGCAGGCCGTAGATCAGATCGATGTTGATCGAGCGAAACTGCAAAGTGCGCGCCGCATCGATCACCGCGCGGGTTTCTTCCAGGCTTTGCAGGCGATTGACTGCGCGCTGCACCGCCGGGTCAAGGTCTTGCAGGCCAATGCTGACCCGGTTGAAACCCAGTTCGCGCAGCAGGCCCATGGTCGACCAGTCGGCTTCGCGCGGGTCGATTTCAATGCCGTAATCGCCGGAATCATCGTTGAGCAAATTGAAATGCTTGCGCAGGTGCGCCATCAACTGACGCAACTCGTCGTGGCTGAGAAAGGTCGGTGTGCCACCGCCGAAATGCAGTTGCTCGACGGTTTGCGCCGGGTCGAGGTGGCAGGCGATCAACTGGATTTCCTGCTCGAGCCGTTGCAGATATGGCTGCGCGCGACCGCGATCCTTGGTGATGACCTTGTTGCAGGCGCAGTAGTAGCAAATGTTCGCGCAGAACGGCACATGCACGTACAGCGACAACGGCCGCTGCGCCTTGCGGCTGTCGCGCAGGGCGTGGAACAGGTCGAAAGTGCCGACCTGACCGTGAAATTGCACGGCGGTCGGGTACGAGGTGTAGCGTGGCCCCGCCAGATCGTAGCGGCGGATCAGATCAGAGTCCCAACGAATGGCGTCGAGCATGCGGGCATTCCCCCGGATAGGCTGGCAGTGTGGCGAGTCTAGGGGAGGGCGTGACAGGGCATGTTGATTTGCATCAACGGCGAGGATTTGGGTTGTTCGTGCGGGCCTCTTCGCGAGCAGGCTCGCTCCCACAGGTCTTGTGTTCGCTGCAAGTCTCATGTGGGAGCGAGCCTGCTCGCGAAGGCCGCGCCGGCGGTCTAATGACCCATGAGCCAATGCTGATGCGGCCCGGGCAAGGTCCAGATCCCGAACACAATCACCAGCAAGCCCCCCGCCATGCGCACGCTGCGTTTGCGCAGGATCGCGGTGACTCGTTCAGCCGCGAGACCGGTGGCGAGCAGCACCGGCCACGTGCCGAGGCCAAACGCAAGCATCAACAGCGCGCTGTCCAGCGCATTGCCTTGGCTGGCGCTCCACAGCAAGGTGCTGTAAACCAGCCCGCACGGCAGCCAGCCCCACAGCGCACCGAGCAGCAAGGCGCGCGGCAGGCTGGAAACCGGCAGCAAGCGGTTCGCCACCGGTTGAATGAAACGCCACAAACCCCGCCCGAGCGCTTCGATACGCGTCAACCCGCTCCACCAACCGGCCAGATACAAGCCCATGGCAATCAGCAGCAACCCGGCCAGTACGCGCATGAACAGCGCCGCCGGGCTGTTGGCGACGGCCCAGCCGGCCAGGCCGATGAGCAACCCCGCCGTGGCATAACTGAGAATCCGCCCGAGGTTATACGCGAGCAACAGACGGAAGCGCCGGCTGCGCTGTTCTTTGGGAATCGCCAGGGTCAGCGCGCCCATCAGGCCGCCGCACATGCCCAGGCAATGGCCGCCACCGAGCAGGCCGAGGATCAGCGCTGAAACCAGCAGAGGCGCCAGTTCAAGCATGGGGTGGCGCCTTGTCGTCCGGTTTGCGTGCGTTGGCTTCGTCGACCGCGGCGGTGTGGTTGGGATCCTGATCGTCAAACAGGATGCTGTGGGCCGGGCCGTCGAGGTCGTCGTACTGGCCGCTGTCTACCGCCCAGAAGAAGATGTACACGGCGATGGCGACGATGAGCAAGGCAGCGGGAATCATCACGTAGAGAGCTGGCATCGGTAACTCCAGGCCCGCGCGGCTCAGGCCGGCAGCGGGCGGGTTTGGGTCGGGCTGCTGGCGGCCGGCGCGCTCGGCAGACGAGTCAGGCGCAGGGCGTTGAGCACCACGGTCAGCGAACTGATCGACATGCCGACCGCCGCCCACACCGGAGTGATCCAGCCGAGGGCGGCGAACGGCAACATGAGGCCATTGTACAGCGCTGCCCACAGCAGGTTTTCGATGATTACCCGGCGCGTGCGCCGCGCCAGTGTGAAGGCTTGTACCAGGGCGTCGAGGCGGTTGGACAGCAACACCGCATCGGCGCTGGTTTTCGCCAGATCGGTGGCCGAGCCCATGGCCACGCTGATGTCGGCTGCAGCCAATACCGGCACGTCGTTGACGCCGTCACCGAGCATCAACACTTTGCGTCCTTCCTTGTGCAGTTGTTGCAGCACTTGCAGTTTGTCATCGGGGCGCAAACCGCCACGGGCCTCGTCGATGCCCAGTTCGGCGGCGACACTGGCGACCATCGGCGAACTGTCGCCGGACAACAGTAAGGTGCGCCAGCCCCGCGCTTTGCAAGCCGCGAGCAGGGCGGGGGCATCGTCACGCAGGCGATCATCGAGCACCAGCCACGCCAGCGGTCCGTGCGTGTCGGCGAGCAGCAACCATTGTCCGGCTTCATCAGGCATTGACGGCAGTGCCGCGCCGCTCAGGGCGCAGGCAAATTCGGCCTGACCGATGCGCAAGCGTTGCTCACCGACCACGCCTTCCAGGCCCAGCCCCGGTGTGCTCTGCACATCGTCAGCGGCCAGTGGAGCACGGCCGAACGCCCGGGCGATCGGGTGTTCCGAACGGTTTTCCAGCGCAGCGGCAAGGCTCAGGCATTGCTCGCTGTCGAGCGCGCCGAGCGGGCGAATCGAGCGCAGCACCAAGCGACCTTCAGTGAGCGTGCCGGTCTTGTCGAAAATCACCGTGTCGATCTGGTTCAAGCCTTCCAGCACATGGCCGCGTGTCAGCAGCAGGCCGAGTTTGTGCAGGGTGCCGGTGGCGGCGGTGAGGGCGGTCGGCGTCGCCAGCGACAGCGCGCATGGGCAGGTTGCAACCAGCATGGCGAGGACGATCCAGAACGCCCGCGCTGAGTCCAACTGCCACCACAGCAGGCCGATCACTGCCGCCGCAATCAGCGACAGCAACAGGAACCATTGCGCGGCGCGGTCGGCGATTTCTGCCAAGCGCGGCTTCTCCGCCTGAGCGCGATCGAGCAGGCGCACGATCGCGGAGAGACGCGTGTCCTGTCCCAGCGCCTGCACTTGCACGGTCAATGCGCCTTCGACATTGAGCGTGCCCGCAGTTACTGCATCGCCGAGCGTACGTGGCTGAGGCAGGTATTCGCCAGTCAGCAGCGATTCGTCGATGCTCGACTGACCGTCGATGATCTTGCCGTCAGCCGGCAGAATCGAGCCCGGCTGCACCAGAATCCGCTCGCCCACACGCAACTCGCTGAGCAGGATGCGTTCGCTCTGACCGTTGTTATCCAGGCGCAGGCACGAGGCGGGTAACAGATTGACCAGTTGCGCGGTGGCAGCAGCGGTGCGTTCGCGGGCGCGGCGTTCCAGATAACGCCCGGCGAGCAAAAACAGCGCGAACATGCCGACTGCATCGAAGTACAGCTCGCCGACCCCGGTGATCGATGTCCAGATCCCGGCGATGTAAGCACTCCCGATCGCCAGCGACACCGATACGTCCATGGTCAGGTGGCGGGTGCGCAAATCACGCATCGCACCTTTGAAGAACGGCGCGCAGCTGTAGAACACGATTGGCGTGGTCAGAAACAGCGCGACCCAGCGCAGGATCGTGTGCAGCTCGGGACTGAGGTCGATGTTGAATTCCGGCCAGGTGGCCATGGTCGCCATCATCGCCTGAAACCACAGCAGACCGGCGACGCCGAGCTGGCGCAGGGCCAGGCGATTCTCGCTGGCCAATTGTTCGCTGGCACGGTCGGCCTGGTACGGGTGAGCGGCGTAACCGATGTGGCGCAGCTCGGCGAGGATCTGGCTCAGCGGCAATTGGGCGTCGGCCCAGCGTACGTGCAGGCGTTGGTTGGACAGGTTCAGCCGCGCCTCGGCGACGGCGGGCAGGGTGCGCAGGTGTTTCTCGATCAGCCAGCCGCAGGCGGCGCAACTGATGCCTTCCATCAACAAGGTGGTTTCGGCCAGATCGCCTTCATGACGGACGAAGGGTTGCTGCACGTCGGCGCGGTCGTACAGCGCCAGTTCATCCGTCAGTTGCACCGGCAGCGCTTCGGGATTGGCCGAGGCTTCGCTGCGATGCTGGTAATAGCTTTCCAGACCACCGGCGACGATGGCTTCGGCCACCGCCTGACAGCCCGGGCAGCAGAACTCGCGGGCCTGCCCGAGGACGACGGCGGTGAAGCGGCTGCCGGACGGGACGGGCAGGGCGCAGTGGTAGCAGGGAACTGGGGTGGTCATGGCATTGATGAGGGTGTGAGCCCTTGCATTGGGGGTGTTCGCTTGCCCTCACCCCAGCCCTCTCCCGGAGGGAGAGGGAGCCGATCGGTGTGAGCCTGAAGAGCGGTTTCAGTCGCCGACATTGTCACTGTCATACGCCCCGCTTCCAGGCAACCGAGATCAGTCCCCTCTCCCTCCGGGAGAGGGCCAGGGTGAGGGGCTCTTGATTTTGATTCACTTCTTCAGATCTTCCGCACCCTGCAATGGCTCATCACCCAGCAGCAGTTCCTTGTCATGGCTGACCAGCTCTTCTTCAAACATGCGCCACACGTGCTCATCCTGGCTGCCAAGCAACTCGACAAACCGTCGCCCTTCAACCTTGTCGCTCAACTGGCCGATGTAGCGCCCGCTTTCGCTTGCGCTGCGGGTCAGCACGATCTTGCGATCCTTCTCCGGCTGGGTCGGCGAAATCAGGTTCAGTTCCAGGGTTTGCGGCTGGCTGTCACCGTTCAAGCGCAAATCGACTTCACCGGTCACGTCATCCAGATGCACCGCCGCACGCAGCTTCAGGGTTTGCGCCAGCAGCTCGCGATCCAGTGAACGGTTGATGCCTTTGCCTGCTTCGTAATAGTTGTCGTTGACCAGATTGTCCGGGTTGTTCACCGCGATGGTCACCATCGACAGGGTCAAGGCCACCGAGCAGGCCAGAATCGCGATGATGATCCACGGCCAGAGGTGCTTGTACCAAGGACTTGCGGCGTTTGCAGCGGGCATGTTCAAAATTCTCTCAACGGATTTGTGGGCCGATGAATCGGCTCTTGGCTTCAACGTGGACGCTGTCGTCATCGGCGTCCTTGAGGATGAATTTCACCTCGTTGGTGCTCGATGGCAATTGTTCCGGTGCGCTCGACAACTCGACCGGCATGCTGACGATATCGCCGGCGGCAACCTTGATCTCGCGTTTGCCTTGCAGGCGCAGGTCCGGCAGACCCTCGGCTTGCAGCAGGTAAGTGTGGTCGCGCTGATCCTTGTTCATGATCTTCAGGCTGTAGACGTTTTCGATCCGGCCTTCAGCGTTTTCGCGGTACAGCACGCGGTCTTTGCTGACGTCGAACCCGACCAGCGAACGCATGAAGAACGCGGCGACCAACAGGCTGATCATCGCCAGCAGCACCACGGCATAGCCGATCAGGCGCGGTCGCAGTTTATGGGTTTTCTGGCCGGAGAGGTTGTGTTCGGTGGTGTAGCTGATCAGCCCGCGCGGGTAATCCATCTTGTCCATGATGCTGTCGCAGGCATCGATGCACGCAGCGCAGCCGATGCACTCGATCTGCAGGCCATCGCGGATATCGATGCCGGTCGGGCAGACCTGCACGCACATCGTGCAGTCAATGCAGTCGCCCAGCCCCAGCGCCTTGTAGTCGATGCCTTTCTTGCGCGGCCCACGGCTTTCGCCACGGCGCGGGTCGTAGGAAACGATCAGCGTGTCCTTGTCGAACATCACGCTCTGGAAGCGCGCATACGGGCACATGTAGATGCACACTTGCTCACGCAACCAGCCGGCATTGCCGTACGTGGCGAGGGTGAAAAAACCGACCCAGAAATACGACCAGCCATCGGCCTGACCGGTGAAGAATTCGATGACCAGTTCGCGGATCGGCGAGAAGTAGCCGACAAAGGTCATGCCGGTGACAAACCCGATCAGCAGCCACAGCGAGTGCTTGGCCAGCTTGCGCAGGAATTTGTTAGCGCTCATCGGCGCCTTGTCGAGCTTGATGCGCTGGTTGCGGTCGCCTTCGGTGACCTTTTCGCACCACATGAAAATCCACGTCCACACACTCTGCGGGCAGGTATAACCACACCAGACGCGCCCAGCATAGACAGTGATGAAGAACAGGCCGAACGCGGCAATGATCAACAGCCCCGAGAGCAGGATGAAATCCTGTGGCCAGAAGGTCGCGCCGAAGATGAAGAACTTGCGCTCCGGCAGGTTCCACCACACCGCCTGGTGACCGCCCCAGTTCAGCCACACCGTGCCGAAATACAGCAGAAACAACGCCGCACCGCCGAGCATCCGCAGATTGCGGAACAGGCCGGTGAAGGCACGGGTGTAGATTTTTTCTCGTGAGGCATAAAGATCGACGCTGTTGTTCGCGTTCTTGCTCGGCGGCGTGACGTCGTGTACCGGAATCTGATTGCTCATCATTGCATCCCACGGCAGTGGAAAAATGCCTCGGTCGATACGTGCCAACCAAGGTCAAAAAGGGCTGTTGCAGTAGCGCGATGATACGCCTGCAGCTCTGGCTCAAGGGTGCGACCTTTGGTCGCGTTGGGTAAAAAATGCAGATGGTGTAGCGATTGCAGAAAAGCCTGATGCAGATCAATTGACTTGTTGAGTATGGCTGAGTTTTCGGCAGATGCAGGTAAAACGGCGGGTAGGGTTTTTGCAGCGATTTCGTGAAGGTATCACTTCGGCTAAATGTCTTTTTAGGGGGAGAGTTGTCGTGAAGTTGCTTAATTAACTTGCAATGAAATCGCGGTTTTATTGTTCTGGTTTTTCACATAGCTTTTGTCTGTGATCGTTTTTGGTTGCTGTTATTTCAATAAAGATAAAAGGAATTATATGAAGAGCATGTTCAAGGTTCGGCATGTCTGTGCGCTGTTATGGGTTTTCAGTTTAATGCCTGCAGTGGTGCTGGCCGAGCAAAATCCAAATCACATGATATTTGCGTCTGATCCGCAATATCCGTGGACGGAAAAAACGGACAGTGGTGAAGCTGAATCTGAGTCGGAAAAGGAAGCGCGTTCCCGCGCGCTGATCGAAAGCCAGTTTTCGGATATCGCAAACTTTCGCAAAAACTTCAGCATATCTCCGGAACATATTCCGATCATGATCAATGGC
This sequence comes from Pseudomonas mercuritolerans, assembly GCF_025706525.1. NCBI lineage: Bacteria > Pseudomonadati > Pseudomonadota > Gammaproteobacteria > Pseudomonadales > Pseudomonadaceae > Pseudomonas > Pseudomonas mercuritolerans. Next base: position 560,334 of record NZ_JAMSHA010000001.1, on the reverse strand, counting down.
GATATAACGGCCTATGGGCATGGGTGGCAGCGGAGTTGGTTGCGACCGGTTTTGAATAAATACTTCGGTGGCAATGTCTTCTACGGCCTCGGTAATCCCGACTATGAAAAGAATGATTGTTTTTCTGAAAGTTGTGCTGCAGGTAGTATTACCGATTTCGAAGAGCATCATCGTGGCAAAGTCGGAAATCTAGACCTGAATATAAGCGGTAGTCCGATTAACAGGCTGTTTTCTGGGAGTCTGGCCTACTCCATAGATGTTGGAGATGTACACCTTGTCCAGTTGCACAACGAGCCGACGTATTCGGTATGGATTTCACATTTCTTGAATCCGACGACGTTCGACATCAGGAATTCCCTGGACTGGCTGGAAAAGGATCTGAAGGCGGCGCGTGAGAAGGGACGGATTATTATCCTTAATATGCATAAGCCTTCTCGCTGGCAGGGTGACGATAAGCAGATCAAGCGATTCACAAAGATCATCGAGGATTACAATGTCACTGCGGTGTTCGCAGGCCATTTGCATACAAGAGCAGGGCGCTACTGGTGGACGGAAAATTTCGGCAGTGTGCCAGTTTATCTGAGCGGTTCCGCTTCGCAGCAAACTTATCTGATCGCCAGCTTTTCCAAAGACCGGAAGAGTCTGGTCATCAGCAAGGTTGAGAATAATAACTGGCCGAGTCGGGTGGCGGTGGATACGATCCCCGTCAAGTAAGTACAGCAGACTTGCGCGCGAAGACATTCATATTTATCGAGTGTCTCAGGGCGTGAATTCCGGTCATGAAAAGGCCCCGCCAATTTGCATTGGCGAGGCCTTTCATACTTCAAGCGTTGGCCTTACTCGGCCTGCGCCTCTGGTGCTTTTTCACCATGCGACAAGCTGTAGACATACGCTGCCAGCAAGTGAACCTTGTCGTTGCCTTGCAATTGTTCCTGCGCAGGCATCTGGCCCTGACGGCCGTAGCGGATGGTCTGCTGCAGTTGCGCGAAGCTCGAGCCGTAGATGAATGCGCCCGGATGGGTCAGGTCAGGCGCACCCATGGCCGGGGTGCCTTTACCAGCAGGGCCGTGGCAAGCCACGCAGTTGGCGGCGAAGAGTTTCTGGCCGTTGGCCGGGTCGGCCTTGGTGCCTTCCGGCAGTTTGCGCCCGTCGAGGTTGGTCACCACGAAGGCCGCTACGTCAGCCACGCCTTGCTCGCCGATCACTTCCGCCCATGCCGGCATCACCGCGTGGCGGCCGCCCATGATGGTGGTCTTGATGGTTTCCGGCTCACCGCCCCAGCGCCAGTCGGCGTCGGTCAGGTTGGGGAAGCCATAGGCGCCCTTGGCGTCGGAACCGTGGCACACCGAGCAGTTGGACGCGAACAGACGGCCGCCCATCTTCAGTGCTTGCGGATCCTTGGCCAATTCTTCGATCGGCATCGCCGCGAACTTGGCGAAGATCGGACCGAAGCGGGCGTCCGAACGGGCCATTTCCTTTTCCCACTCGTGGACGCCGGTCCAGCCGGTCTGGCCGTTGGCGAACGCGGTCTGCTTCTCGGTATCCAGATAGTTGTAGCCCGGCAGCAGACCTTTCCAGTTGCCCAGACCCGGGTACAGCACCAGGTAACCCAGAGCAAAAATGATCGTGCCGACGAACAGCATGAACCACCATTTCGGCAGCGGGTTGTCGTACTCCTCGATCCCGTCGAAGGAGTGGCCGACCGTCTCGTCCGTCTGTTCGCTGCGCTGGCCCTTGCGGGTCGACAGTAGCAGCCAGGTCAGGGCGAAGATCGTACCGAGACTGAGGACTGTGACGTACAGACTCCAGAATGTAGTCATTCTTTGTTACTCCTAGAAGCTTGCTCGACGTGCTTGATGGCTTCGGGATCATCGGCAAAAGGCAGCATGGTCGCGTCGTCGAATTCCGACTTGCGCTTGGGGCTGAACACCCACAAGGCCAGACCGATGAAGGCCACCATCACGACCACGGTGCCCAGGCCTCGAATCATCCCGATATCCATCAGATTCACCGTTTGCTTTTGATGATGGTGCCCAGGCCTTGCAGATAGGCCACCAGCGCGTCCATTTCGGTTTTGCCCTTCACGGCATCCTGTGCACCGGCGATGTCTTCGTCGGTGTACGGCACGCCGAGGGTGCGCAAGACTTCCATTTTTTTCGCGGTTTCCTTGCCGTCGAGCTTGTTTTCCACGAGGAACGGGTAAGCCGGCATTTTCGACTCGGGGACCACGTTGCGCGGGTTATACAAGTGCGCACGTTGCCAGTCATCGGAGTAACGACCGCCCACACGGGCCAGGTCCGGACCGGTACGTTTGGAACCCCACAGGAACGGGTGGTCCCAGACGCTTTCACCGGCAACCGAATAGTGGCCGTAGCGTTCGGTTTCAGCGCGGAACGGGCGGATCATCTGCGAGTGGCAGCCGACACAACCGTTGGCGATGTACACGTCGCGGCCTTCCAGTTCCAGCGCCGAACGAGGCTTCATGCCCTCGACCGGCTTGTTGGTGACGTCCTGGAAGAACAGCGGAACGATTTGGGTCAGGCCACCGACGCTGACGGCGATGACCATGAAGAAGGCCAGCAGGCCAATATTCTTCTCGACAGCTTCATGCTTCATCAGTGAGCTCCAACGACGGCAATCTTGGCGGCGGCTTCGGCTTCAACCGGATCCGACGCGCGAACGGTGCGGTACACGTTGTAAGCCATCAGCAGCATGCCGCTGGCAAAGAAAGCACCGCCCAGCGCACGGACGATGAAGCCCGGGTGGCTGGCCTGCAGCGCTTCGACGAACGAGTAGGTGAGGGTGCCGTCATCGTTGATTGCACGCCACATCAGGCCCTGGGTGATGCCGTTGACCCACATCGAGGCGATGTAAAGCACGGTGCCGATAGTGGCGAGCCAGAAGTGCGCATTGATCAGCCCGGTGCTGTGCATTTGCGCCCGGCCGAACAGTTTCGGAATCATGTGGTAGATCGCGCCGATCGAGATCATCGCTACCCAACCGAGGGCGCCGGCGTGTACGTGGCCGATGGTCCAGTCGGTGTAGTGCGAGAGCGAGTTGACGGTCTTGATCGCCATCATCGGCCCTTCGAAGGTCGACATGCCGTAGAACGCCAGCGACACCACGAGGAAGCGCAGGATCGGGTCGGTGCGCAACTTATGCCAGGCGCCCGACAGGGTCATCATGCCGTTGATCATGCCGCCCCAGCTTGGCGCCAGGAGGATGATCGACATCGCCATGCCCAGCGATTGTGCCCAGTCCGGCAGGGCGGTGTAGTGCAGGTGGTGCGGGCCGGCCCAGATATACAGGGTGATCAGCGCCCAGAAGTGCACGATCGACAGACGATAGGAGTAGATCGGGCGTTCGGCCTGTTTCGGCACGAAGTAGTACATCATCCCGAGGAAACCGGTGGTCAGGAAGAAACCCACCGCGTTGTGGCCGTACCACCACTGGATCATCGCGTCAGTGGCACCGGAGTAGGCCGAATAAGACTTGAACAGGCTGACCGGCAGCGACATGTGGTTGACGATGTGCAGCATCGCGGTGACCACGATGAACGCGCCGTAGAACCAGTTGCCGACATAGATGTGCTTGGTTTTGCGCTTGGTGATGGTGCCGAAGAACACCAGACCGTAAGTGACCCAGACAATCGCCAGCAGAATCGCGATCGGCCATTCCAGCTCGGCGTATTCCTTGGTGGTGGTGTAACCCAGCGGCAAGGTGATGATGGCGCCGACGATGACCGCTTGCCAGCCCCAGAAGGTGAAGGCAGCGAGGCTGTCGGAAATCAGTCGCGTCTGGCAGGTTCGCTGCACGACATAGTAGGAAGTGGCAAACAGTGCACAACCGCCGAAGGCGAAAATCACCAGGTTTGTGTGCAACGGGCGCAAGCGTCCAAAGCTCGTCCACGGCAGACCGAAGTTCAGTTCCGGCCAGACCAGTTGCGAGGCGATGAAGACACCGAGCCCCATGCCAAGGATCCCCCAGACCACCGTCATGATGGCGAACTGGCGGACTACCTTATAGTTATAAGCAGTCGGACTGATTGCTGTGCTCATTCTAAGGTTCCACGGTTTGGGTATTTTTATAGGGATAAAATCGGCCGCAAGTATGTATAAAGCAGGGGGTCATTGCAACGCGCCATGACCTGGGTCAATGCTTTCCAACGCTGATTCTGCGGCCTTTCCATGCGCCGCGTAGGGTCAAAAATGGCCTCTGACAAAATGTCGCAGTGCGCGTAAAAAGCTCGCAATCCGGATCGCCGTCAACGGTGCCCGTTCACAGGTCGTGATCGGGAAATTGCGGGCAACCGGCGCAACAGCCGTTATCTGCCTGCGTTTGCGGCGAGTCCATCAGCCGGTTCACGGCGCGCATCGTTCGGGATTGATCTGGAAACCGACTTCAGCCGGTCCGCTTCGATGAAGCGTAGACCCGAATCCGGGGTTCCGAAAGGAGAGGATCCAAGGGGTGCGACAATGCGTCGCAAAGGGGCGGGAAACTGCCGCAGCGAGAAAGCTGCGGCAGTGGTGTACGCAATTGCTATTTCTTGTTGTCTTCAGTTATCAGTTTTTCTGTGTTCAATCCGTGGCTAAGGCTGTACACATAAGCGGCAAGCAATTGAACTTTATCGTTGCCCAGCAATTCGTTCTGCGCTGGCATATGCCCCTGACGACCATGGCGAATGGTCTGTTCCAGTTGGGTCAGGCTGGTGCCGTAGATGAAGCCGGCCGGATGGGTAAGATTCGGTGCGCCCATCGCGGGGGTGCCTTGGCCAGTTGCGCCGTGGCACGCCACGCAAGTGGTACTGAACGCCTGCTGCCCGGCTTGCAGATCCGCCTTGCTGTCGGCAGGTAGCGGCAGGCCGGCCAGTTCGTGGCGCACATAGGCGGCGACGTTTTTCACCCCGGCTTCGCCGAGCACTTCACCCCAGGCCGGCATTGCCGCCATCCGCCCGCCCATGATGGTGGTCTTGATCGTCTCGGCATCGCCGCCCCAGCGCCAGTCGCTGTCGGCAAGGTTAGGGAAGCCGAACGCGCCTTTGGCATCCGAGCCGTGGCACACCGAGCAATTGGAGGCGAACAGACGACCGCCCATTTTCAGCGCCTGCGGATCCTTGGCCACTTCTTCCAGGGGCATCGCCGCGAATTTGGCGAAGATCGGCCCGAAACGGGCGTCCGCCTTGTTCATTTCCTTTTCCCACTCGTGCACGCCGGTCCAGCCATCCTCATAGCCGGGCAGGATGCCTTTCCAGTTGCCCAGGCCTGGATACAGAACCAGATAGCCCACCGAGAACACCAGCGTGCCGGCGAACAGCATGAACCACCACTGCGGCAGCGGATTGTCGTATTCCTCGATGCCGTCGAAGCTGTGGCCCATGGTCTGGTCGACGCTGCCCTTGGTCTCGCCCCGACGGGTGCCGATCAGCAGCCAGGTCAGGCCGATCAGGCTGCCAATGGTCAGTACGCAGATCCACGTACTCCAGAAGGTGGTCATGGCCGGGTACTCCTTGTTTCAGGTGCTTGGGTAGTGTCAGGTTGCGGTTCATCGGCGAACGGCAGCAGACGTGCTTCGGCAAACTCAGGGGTGCGCTTGCGGTTGAACACCCACAAGGTCAGGCCGACGAAGGCGACGAACACCACGACCGTGCCGAGGCCGCGAATCAGGCCAGCACTCATTTCAATGACCATGGTTCACCTCTTGCTCTTGATCGCAGTGCCGAGCACTTGCAGATAGGAAACGAGGGCGTCCATTTCGGTCTTGCCCTTGAGGCTGGCGACCGCGCCGCTGATGTCGTCGTCGGTGTACGGCACGCCGAGGGTGCGCATGGTTTTCAGCTTGGTTTCGGTGTGGCTGCTGTCGACCGCTTGTGTGACCAGCCACGGATAGGCCGGCATCTTTGATTCCGGCACAACGTTGCGCGGGTTGTACAAATGCGCGCGGTGCCAGTCATCCGAGTAGCGCGCGCCGACCCGGGCAAGGTCCGGACCGGTACGTTTCGAGCCCCACAGGAACGGGTGATCCCAAACGCTTTCGCCCGCTACCGAGTAGTGCCCGTAGCGCTCGGTCTCGGCGCGGAACGGGCGGATCATCTGCGAGTGGCAACCGACGCAGCCTTCGCGGATATAGATGTCGCGGCCTTCCAGTTGCAGCGCGGTGTAGGGCTTCATGCCTTCCACCGGTTTGTTGGTGACGTCCTGGAAGAACAGCGGGACGATCTGGGTCAGGCCGCCGATGCTCACGGCGAACACCATCAGCAGCATCAGCAGGCCGACGTTCTTTTCAATCGTTTCGTGTTTCATGGCGGACTCCTCAGGCCATCTGCGCGGCGGCGACGACTTCGGCAGGCTGCGAGGCCCGCACGGTGCGCCAGGTGTTGTAAGCCATCAGCAACATGCCGCTTAAGAAAATCGCTCCACCAATCAGCCGCACGACAAAACCTGGATGGCTGGCCACCAGGGTTTCGACGAAGGAATAGGTCAGCGTGCCGTCCTCGTTGACCGCGCGCCACATCAGGCCCTGGGCGATGCCGTTGACCCACATCGACGCGATGTAGAGCACGGTGCCGATGGTTGCCAGCCAGAAATGCGCGTTGATCAGGCCGACGCTGTGCATCTGCGCCTTGCCGAAGATTTTCGGGATCATGTGATACAGCGCGCCGATGGAAATCATCGCCACCCAGCCGAGTGCGCCAGCGTGAACGTGGCCGATGGTCCAGTCGGTGTAGTGGGAGAGGGCGTTGACGGTCTTGATGGCCATCATCGGACCTTCGAAGGTCGACATGCCGTAGAACGCCAGCGACACCACGAGGAAACGCAGGATCGGGTCGCTGCGCAACTTATGCCACGCGCCCGAGAGGGTCATCATGCCGTTGATCATCCCGCCCCAGCTCGGTGCCAGCAGGATCAGCGACATCACCATGCCCAGCGATTGCGCCCAGTCCGGCAGCGCGGTGTAGTGCAGGTGGTGCGGGCCGGCCCAGATGTACAGGGTGATCAAGGCCCAGAAGTGCACGATCGACAGGCGATACGAATACACCGGACGCTCGGCCTGTTTCGGCACGAAGTAATACATCATGCCGAGGAAGCCGGCGGTGAGGAAAAAGCCCACAGCGTTGTGGCCGTACCACCACTGCACCATGGCGTCGGTTGCACCGGCGTACACCGAGTAGGACTTGGTGAAACTCACCGGCAACTCGAGGTTGTTGACGATGTGCAAGATCGCCACGGTGATGATGAACGCGCCGAAAAACCAGTTGCCCACATAGATGTGCTTGGTCTTGCGCTGCATGATCGTGCCGAAGAACACGATGGCGTAGGCGACCCAGACGATGGTGATCAGGATGTCGATCGGCCATTCCAGCTCGGCATATTCCTTGGAGCTGGTGTAACCCAACGGCAGGCTAATCGCCGCCAACAGGATCACCAGCTGCCAGCCCCAGAAGCAGAACGCGGCGATTTTTGGTGCGAACAATTGCGTCTGGCAGGTGCGTTGCACCGAGTAGAAAGAGCTGGCGAACAGCGCACAGCCGCCGAAGGCGAAGATCACCGCGTTGGTGTGCAGCGGGCGCAGACGGCCGAAACTGGTCCAGGGCAGATTGAAGTTGAGTTCCGGCCAGACCAATTGCGCCGCGAGAAAAACCCCGAGGCCCATGCCGACGATGCCCCACACCACCGTCATAATGGCGAATTGGCGGACCACCTTGTAGTTGTAGGCGGTACTGATAGAAGTGTTCATGGTTCCCCATCCACGGTTCAGCCGAAGTGAGCGCGCAAACGGCGCGAATCCTTCGCCTGGAGTTATAGGCAGACTAAAAGCGAGGCAAGCATGGACAAACAGCACAAGGCCAGTATTGACGGGGATCAATGGGCGCAGTGTGTGCTCGATCATGGATGGTTGTGGGATGCCGCTGTTGGTGAGGCTTCAGCAACGCTGATTCTGGCGCACGGGGCGGGGGCGCCGATGGATAGCGAGTGGATGAACGACATGGCTGGGCGCCTTGCCGGGCTTGGGGTCAACGTGTTGCGATTTGAGTTTCCGTATATGGCGCAGCGGCGAGTGGATGGGGTGAAGCGGCCGCCGAATCCTGCGCCGAAACTGTTGGATTGCTGGCGGGAGGTGTTTGCGCTTGTGCGGCGTCATGTCGCTGGGGTTTTGGCGGTTGGCGGCAAGTCGATGGGCGGGCGGATGGCGAGTCTGGTGGCGGATGAGTTGGGGGTGGATGCGTTGGTGTGTCTGGGGTATCCGTTTTATGCGGTGGGGAAGCCGGAGAAGCCGCGGGTTGAGCATTTGGCTGGGTTGAAGACGCGGACGTTGATTGTGCAGGGGGAGCGGGATGCTCTGGGGAATCGCGAGGCGGTTGAGGCTTATACCTTGTCACCGAGTATTGAGGTGATGTGGCTGGCGGCGGGGGATCATGATTTGAAGCCGCTCAAGGCTTCCGGGTTTACGCATGCGGATCATTTGGGCAGTGCTGTGCAGAAAGTGGCCGAGTTTCTCAAGGGTTAACCGAGATTCTGTTTTCCATGGAGATCGGCTCCCTTTCCCCCTCGCCCCCTTGGGGGAGAGGGTTGGGGTGAGGGGGTAGCTGTTGATCTTGCTTTTGGGGGCATATCCATTGTTTCGGGAGCTGCGGCTGGCGGTTTCGCCTGACGGCGACTTACTTTTTTACAAGCGCCAAAAAAAGTAAGCAAAAAACGCTAGCTCCTACGTTCGGCCCTCGCAGGCTCGGGTCCCTTCGCTCCGGGATCGATCCGGGCGCAGCGGCTCCGGTTTGCTTCGCTGCACCTCCTTGCGCTGTGTTCGACTTCGTCGAACGGTCGCTGCGCTCCCACCCCCGGATCAATCCCTCCACTCAGCCTTCCGACGTCGCCGGTGGATCAAGATCAAGAGCAGGCGAGCTGACACTCGGCCTATTGAGTGGTGAAAAGCGTGGATATTCGGCTTTTGATTTGTGTTGTTGCTGCCCCTCACCCCAGCCCTCTCCCGAGGGAGAGGGGGCCGATATGTGTGGTGTTCAAAACCTGCATTCGGCTCGGTATCTCAGGTCGGCGTACTTCGTCTAAACATCTCGATCAGTCCCCACTCCTGAGGGAGAGGCAGCCGATTTGTGTGGTGTTCAAAACCTGCATTCGGCTCGGTATCTCATATCGGCGTATTTCGCCTAAACACCTCGGTTAGTCCCCTCTCCCTTTGGGAGAGGGTTAGGGTGAGGGGCATTTTTGCTGGCACGATAAAGTGCCGGAAGCCTTCATGGTCCGGCATTTCCTGTCCGTAAACACGATTTTTTTCGCGCGTTTAAACTACACGATCCGTTACGCCATCCCGGCTACAACTCCTTGCGCCGTTGCCTACACGTACGCCAGAATCCCCCGGCTTACACGGCTATAGGGCAGGCTATATCGTTGGCCAGTCACTGCAAAACAGTGGCCGGGTTTGGTAGCCCGCTTTAAATTGTCGTTGTCGCGACACCTTCGATGCTGTCTCATTTTTTGAGATATGGCTTTGTATGGTGGGCATGCGTGGGGCTCCTCTGTGAGCGCCGGGTTTCCCGATTTGACCGGTCTACCAACCTGCGCATGGCCGCCACCCGCCGTTTGGTAGCGAGGGTGATGGCTCCCGTTTTTCAAATTGGAGCTTTATCTATGTTCAAAATCACACCAAACCCACCAGCCGCTGATCCAATCCCCCACGGCCCCGACCTCGACTCGCAAAAACTAAAAGAAGCCACCGACCGCGCCCTCAACTACTACCTCAAACCCGAAGACCTGGCAGCCCCGCCAAGTTCGCCAAAACATCGCCCGGTCTATGTTGTCGACCCCACGCTGGATGACGAAACCCTGTTGGTCGAGGCCTGCGAGTCGCTTTCATACGCGCATGCCATGGCCGGTAACATCGCCAACTCAATAGGCGGCCCGGAACGCAAACCACTGCTGGCGCTGCAACAGGTGATCATGCTCAACGAACTGTTGGTCAATCGACTGCTGGATAAGCTGAATTTGCCTCAATAAGTTCGCTGGCTTTTATGGCCTCTTCGCGAGCAGGCTCGCTCCCACAGGGGATTGTCGTCGGACACAATTCTGTGATCCCACTACGTTCCGAAGTGGGAGCGAGCCCTGCTCGCGAGGGTGATTTGCCGAGCACTATCAATTTCAGACAGTCAATAAAAAAACTGAAGCTTTTACCTGGTTTTGCAGGCTCAAATGATCTCAGCTGCCACAGCTCTTACGGATGATCGGTATGGACGGTGCGCAGGTAGCGATCTTTCGCTTGTTGCTCATCTCGATCAGCTCTTTGAATCACAAATCATCCAGATCGGGAAAGAAAATCCTGCCTAGTGCCCAGGGTTCAACGATTTCACAATGCACGGTACGCAAAAATGACCCCCACTCGCTTCGGTTATGGGCATCCGGGCCGGTGATCGTCAGTAGCAAGTACTCATCCCGAAAAGAGTCATAGGCATAAATCAGCCAAAAGTCATTGTCAGCATCATTTATCAATGCTGTCCGGTAATACTGACGATTGATTTTTGCCCATCGAGCCTGCAGTGCCTGTGTACTGGCAAGGTGGATATGGTGCATGTCGTTCAGATCGAGTCGTTCATCCCGTCCGAAAATGGCAGGTAATTCATCGCAGATTTTGTAGTTGTAGAAGTGTGCAGCGAAGTTTTGCCAGTTATTGATTCGTTCAAAAAGTGCAGAGATTTTGATTGCTGGCATTCAGGCCTACTTTGTGATCGGTAGCCTGCCAGTGATCACAAATTTATCGAACACTTTCTGCCCATCACGCGCGGCCTGCCGAACATCAAGGAATGTCAGTTCGTCACGAACTTCCTTTTTGCTGGGTTTGTCGGTTTTTCGAGTGGTGGCCATCGGAGCCTCCGAAGAATGTGTATTCATGCTGACCAGCTTATGTGAATAAGTTTTGACCGGCAAACAATAGAACCTAGCCTCAACGAGCACCAGTCGGCGCATTCTGGGCGAGTTGTAGGCATTGTCTGCATTGCTTGAGGGAGATCGTCGTTGGCAGAGAAAGCGTCTTCGCGAGCAGGCTCACTCCTACAGGGGGGCGTGGTCAGGCACACAATCTGTGGTCGCCGCAGATCCAATGTAGGAGTGAGCCTGCTCGCGATGGCGGTCTGCCAAACTCCAAATACTCCAGATCAAAAACAAAAAACCCGAAAGGCTCACGCCATCCGGGTTTTTTCATTCCAGCCTTCCAGTCAGCGGTTAAACCGCGCCACCAACGAATACTGCGTGTTGGCCGTCTTCGTCAGCTCTTCACTGAGCAACGCCGAGTTATGCGCCTGTTCCGAGGTCTGATCCGCCAACTCCGAAATATTGCTGATGTTGCGGCTGATTTCTTCAGCCACGGCACTTTGCTCTTCCGTCGCCGCCGCGATCTGCGTGGTCATGTCGGTGATGTTGGCCACCGCTTCGCTGATGCCGACCAACGCCTGGTCGGCTTCCAGTACCCGCGCCACGCCTTCTTCGGCCTGGCGATGCCCGGCTTCCATGGTTTGCACGGCGCTCGACGCTGTCTGTTGCAGCTTGGCGATCAGGGCATGGATCTGCCCGGTGGATTCGCTGGTGCGTTGCGCCAGTTGGCGTACTTCGTCAGCCACCACGGCGAAACCACGGCCCATCTCGCCAGCACGCGCCGCTTCGATGGCGGCGTTGAGGGCGAGCAGGTTGGTCTGGTCGGCGATGCCTTTGATCACGTCGACCACGCCGCCGATTTCGTCGCTGTCCTTGGCCAGTTGCGTCACGGTCAGGCCGGTTTCGCCGACGACCACCGACAGGCGCTGGATCGCTTCGCGGGTTTCCCCGGCGATGTCGCGGCCACGGCCGGTCAGGCGGTTGGCTTCTTGGGTGGCGTCAGCGGTGCGCTGTACGTGGCTGGCGACTTCCTGGGTGGTGGCGGCCATCTGGTTGACGGCGGTGGCGACCTGTTCGGTTTCCACGCGCTGGCGTTCCAGGCCGGTCGAGCTGTTGTGCGCCAGGGCGTCGGACTGTTTGGCCTGATCGGTCAGGTGTTCGGCGGTGTCCTGCAGGCGAGTCAGGCAGGTTTTCAGGCGCGCTTCCTGGCTGAGGATCGACATCTCCAGACGCGCCTGCGCGCCACGGCTGTCGGTGTACATCTGCGCGATCAGCGGGTCGGAGGTGGTCTGCTCGGCCAGGCGCAGCAGGCGCTTGAGCCCGCGTTGCTGCCATTGCAGGCCCATCAGGCCCAGCGGCACCGACAAACCGGCGGCGAGGGCAAAGCCCCATTGCGAGTTCAGCGTCGCGCCGATCATGAAGCTCAGTTGGCTGACCAGAATGAACGGCAGCCAGTCCTGCAGGATCGGCAGCCATTTGTCCGTCGAAGGAATTGCCGACTTGCCCTGGTTGATGCGTTGGTAAAGCGCTTCGGCACGGCGGATCTGTTCGGCGGTGGGCTTGACGCGCACCGACTCGTAACCGACCACCTGGCTGCCATCAAACACCGGCGTGACGTAGGCGTTAACCCAGTAGTGGTCACCGGATTTGCAGCGATTCTTGACAATGCCCATCCATGGCAAGCCTTGTTTCAGTGTGCCCCACATGTGCGAGAACACCGCCGACGGCACGTCAGGGTGACGGACCAGATTGTGCGGCGCCCGGATCAGTTCCTCCCGCGAAAACCCGCTGATTTCAACGAACGCGTCGTTGCAGTAGGTGATCACGCCCTTGGCATCGGTGGTGGAAATCAACCGCTGCTGAGCTGGAAAGGTCCGCTCGCGTTGTGTAATGGGCTGGTTGTTACGCATGGTTTTTCAATCCGCAAGGCTTTGAAAGGTTGTCGGCGCTGACAGGTTTTTATTGAAGTTTTTTTTCAGATTCAAGTACGCCGTCGCAAAACCGCGCTTGCGTCAACTGGCCAGCATCGGATAGGTGAACAGGCCGAAGTGCAACAGATTCAGGCCGAAATGGGTGGCGATCGCCGCGCCCAGTCCGCCGAAACGATAGGCCAGACCATAGCCGACCCCGGCCAGTCCCGCCAGCAACACCCAGGTCCAGCCGGCGCCGGCGTGCACCAGACCAAACAGCAGCGAAGCCGACAGCAGTGCGAGGTTATCGCCGTAGGGCAGGTGTTTAAGGCGACGGCTGAGTCCGCCCTGTATATAACCGCGAAACAGCGCTTCCTCGACCAGCGTCACCAGCAGCAGATTGTTCAGCACCCACAGCCAGGCCTGATCCGGCCACTTCGGCGCCCAGGCGATTACGCCCAGCAACAATGCGCCGCCGAGGGCGAGAATTGCGCACAGCGTCAAGGCGAGGGCGGTGGCATAGACCGTCAGGCGCAACGAACGCCGCGCGACAATCCACGGACAAACCAGCAGCAACCAGAAGCCCACCAGCGGTTTATCCAGATTGAAATACATCGCGAACGGCACCGCGTTGTCAGTGAAACGTTGCGGATTGATCACCCGGCCGTTGGCGAAGCCCGGCAGCCAGTGCAGCGCAAGTGCCACGGCCAGAACAATGAACAGGCCATGGCCGAGCCAGCGCGCAAACGGTACTTGTTGCTGGCGCACGGCGAACGCGGCGAACAACAGAAGCCCCACGGAGATCAATGCCAGCCAACCGAGCTGGCCGTAGCTCAGGGCCAATCCGTAACCGAGGCCGAGCAGCGCGAGATAGAGCCAGGGCAGCGCCTTCATCGAAAGTCCTTGTGCGAGATTTCTGGAAGGGGCTTTCTACACGGGCGAGGGAGGTGGGACAAGTGAAGGTGTGGCAGTGATGCCAGACACAAATCAAATGTGGGAGCGAGCCTGCTCGCGAAAGCGGTTTTGCAGATGACGTCACTGGCGACTGACACTCCGCTTTCGCGAGCAGGCTCGCTCCCACAGGTTTTGCATTCGGCTGAAGATCAGCGCAGGCCCAGTTTGGCGGCCGCGCGTTCGGTAATCTCGGTGCGCAGCTTCAACGAAGGCGCCGCGCGCAACCGCGCTTCATCGACCACCGCACTTGGCGCCACATCCGGACTGCCGGCATTGAACGGCGGTGCCGGGGCATATTCCAGTTGCAACTGCACCAGTTGCGCCGTGTCGGCATCGACCAGTTCCGCCGCCAGCACCAAGGCAAAATCGATCCCGGCGGTGATCCCGCCGCCGGTAAAAAGATTGCCGTCGCGCACCACCCGATCCTTCACCGCAATTGCTCCCAGCGTCGGCAGCAACTGGTGATACGCCCAATGCGTGGTCGCCCGCTTGCCCTGCAACAGACCCGCCGCGCCGAGCACCAGCGAGCCGGTGCACACCGAGGTCACATAACGTGCCTGCGCGGCCTGGCGTTTGATGAAATCCAGCGTCTGCTGGTCTTCCATCAACGGCCCGACGCCGCCACCGCCTGGCACGCAGATCACATCCAGATCCGGGCAATCGTCGAACGTCGTGGTCGGTTTCAGCAGCAGGCCGGTGCTGGACGTCACCGGCATCAGGTCCTTCCAGACCAGATGCACCTGCACGCCGGGCAACGAGGCGAGCACGTCGTAAGGGCCGGTCAGGTCGAGTTGCTGAACCTGCGGGAATAACAGAAAACCGATCTGCAGCGTCATCGTTGTGGCTCCGTTGAAAGAAGTGGACGACTGCACTGTAGGCGCGTAGGTTCTGGCGCATACGCCAATCACCCCACGAATTACGCCAAATGCCTAAAGCCATTCACGTCCTCGCGTTTGCCAACATGCAGATTCTCGATGTCACCGGGCCGTTGCAGGTGTTCGCCTCGGCCAACGATCTGGCCCGCCAGCGCGGAATGTCGGTGCCGTATGCGCCGAGCGTGATCGCCAGCGGCGGCGGGGCGGTGATGTCATCGGCGGGTCTGGCGGTGCTGGCCGAACCGTTGCCGCAAACGCCCAGCGATACCTTGATCATCGCCGGTGGCTGGGGCATTTATCCCGCCGCCGAAGACCAGCAACTGGTTGGCTGGGTGCGCGATCACGGCACTCATTGTCGGCGCGTGGCTTCGGTATGCACCGGGGCCTTTCTGCTCGCGGCCAGCGGCTGGCTCGATGGCCGCCGCGTGGTCACCCACTGGACGCGCTGCGAGCAATTGGCCGCGCAACATCCCAATCTGCGCGTCGAGGCCAATCCGATTTTCATCAACGACGGCCCGGTGTGGACTTCCGCCGGGGTCACGGCCGGTATCGATCTGGCGCTGGCCATGGTCGAAGAAGACCTCGGCCGCGACATCGCCCTCGACGTCGCCCGGCACTTGGTCGTCTTCCTGAAACGCCCGGGCGGGCAGTCGCAATTCAGCGTGACGCTGTCGCTGCAACAACAGGGCAACCGCTTCGATGAACTGCACGCCTGGATCGCCGAAAACCTGACCTGCGACCTCGGCATCCCGACCCTCGCCGAACAGGCCGGCATGAGCGAACGCAGCTTCATCCGCCACTACCGCGCCGACACCGGCCAGACCCCGGCGCGGGCGATCGAATTGATCCGCGTCGAAACCGCTCGGCGACTGCTCAGCGATACCGGCCTGCCGGTGAAACGCATCGCCGCCAATTGCGGGTTTGGCAGTGAAGAGACGCTGCGGCGCAGTTTTCTCCGAGCGATTGGCGTGACACCGCAGGCTTATCGCGAGCGCTTTTCGGTCAGCGTTGCAATAGATCCAGTATCGCCTTGAGGGTTTCCTGCGGCGCTTCTTCGGGAATGTTGTGGCCGACGCCCGCGAGCACGCGCCGCTGGTAAACGCCGCTGAAATGCCCGGCATCTTCATCAATCAGCGAAGGCGGGCCGACGCCATCATCGGCGCCGCACAGCGAAATGCTCGGCACGCTGATCACCGGCTGTGTGGCCAGCGCTTCCTCCATCCACTCCAGGGCTGGATCGCCCGGGGCGTATCCGAAGCGATGCCGATAGGAATGAATCACCACGTCGAGAAAATCAGGATTATCAAAAGCGCCAGCGGTCAGCGGGTAGCGTTCGTCCTTTTGCGCCCATGTCGGCGACCACAGCCGCCAGAGCAACTGACACAACTCCCGGCGATTCTGCTTAAGGCCCTCGACGCCACGCGGCGTGTGGAAGTAGTACTGATACCAGAGCCTATGCTCGTCTTCGGGGTCCAACGGCTGGTTCGCATGGGCGATGTCCTGCACGAGGTAGCCGTCGCCGCTGACCAGCCCGCGCACACGCGCCGGAAACAACGCCGCGACAATGCAGGCCGCCCGACCGCCCCAGTCATAGCCGCAAAGCATGGCTTGTTCGATGCCCAGCGCGTCCATCAGATCGAGCAGGTCCTGCGCCATCGCAACTTGCTGGCCGGAGCGCAGGGTTTGCGCACTGTTGAACCGGGTCGGCCCGTAACCGCGCAAGTACGGCACGATGACGCGGTAGCCTTGCGCGGCCAGCGCCGGGGCGACTTCGTCGAAGGCACGCGGCGAGTAGGGGAAGCCGTGGAGCAGAATCACCGAGTCGCCGCCGGCAGGGCCATGCTGTTCATAGGCGATGGTCAGAAAAGGGGTAAGGACTGACTGAATCATGACTGACAACTCCGTGCAAACGTCTTCCAAACCCTAGACCATCGGATAGACTGCGCAGCTCATTCTGTCGACTGGCTTCAAGGACGATACATGTCACTCAAACTGCTGCTTGTTGTGTTGGGACTTGTCGTGATGCTGACCGGTTGCGCATCGCCGCCACCGGCACTGCCGGACACCCCGCAGCGCCGTGAACTGATGGAGCGCATGTTTGCCAAGTCGACGATCATGCTGTCCTTCAAGGAGTTGGACGCACGATCCGCCGCCGCGCCGGGCGAACCGCAACGCCAGCTCAGCGCCGATGAGGCATTGGCCAGACACAAGAAACAAATGAATGTCGACCTGCCGGCGGCGTACTGGGAGCAGCGCCGGGCAAACCTCGCGCAACTTATCGATGCCAGAGCAAAAGGTGAAGCCATCGGTCTGGCGGCATACAAGCAAAAGTACTTCGAGCAATTGTCCCAGGCACCGACGCCGATGCTCGCGGCGCTGGCCAATGCGCCGAGGATGGACGCGCTGGCAGAGTTTCCATTGGTGCTGCCCAATGATCATCAGCTCAGTTACTTCTACCTGATGACCGTTGCGGATGAAACGTTTTGGGAAATCGACCAGTTCTACCAGCACATGGCCGATCTGGACGCCCAGTACGGCGTCTGTGCCCTGTACCCGGATTGCTACCACCCGGACTTCCGCACGGCTAAGCCTCAAGCTCCGCGATCTGATTGAAATACTTCGTCCGATCCGGGGTAAACGTCACCTTCATCTTCGTCCGCGAACACACCAGCGAACGCTCCTGCGCCAGATCAATATCCAGATCCTCACCGCGCAGACCCTGCCACTGCGCCAGATATTTCAGTGAGCCGTACTTCTCGTTTTTCTTCAGGCTGCGACTGACGCCACCCTTCCAGCCCAGCACTGGCAATTCATCGGCCAGGCAGCGCTGGGCCAGTTCGGGAAAGCGTTCGGCGCGCTGGCGGCCGATTTCCCAGCATTTGATCAGGCCCTGGTCGCCGTCTTCCCAGAGCTGGGTGCGGGTCAGGCCGGTGCGAAGAGGGGATTCGATGCTGCGCTGGACGTGGTGAGGCATTCCGGTTCCTTGAATTCGGGGGTGGTTGGACAGCTCCGCTGTGCCCGTAGAAGATCAAAAGCGCCTCACCCTAGCCCTCTCCCGGAGGGAGAGGGGACTGACTGAGGTAATGGCTTCATATCGACCGTTGCGTTGGATGGTAGGTGTGGATGTAACGGCTGGCAACAAGGTATTTCGGCGTGTAAGCACACGTTGCGGCAAGCGTTTCAACATGACGTGAGTGGTCTTTGTAGGCGCAGTTTTTACACAGACTGTCGCCTGACGTAACCGCCGCGCAGGTTTCACGTTGGGCATGGGCCTGTACCCGTTGGCTGGCGGGCAGGCCCGGTGCGGAAAAATCCCGTCCAGTCAGGGATCGGTCTGACATGCGCTGACGATAAAACAGCGCTATGGCTGCCAGGAACTCTTCTCCCCGCTCAATTTGCGATCAAGAAAACTAGCGGCACTGATCAGCGCCAGATGCGTCAGCGCTTGCGGCGTGTTGCCCAAATGCCGGCCATGGCTGTCGAACTCTTCGGCGTACAGCCCCAGCGGATTGGCGTATCGCAGCAACTGCTCGAACTCCAGATGGGCTTTTTCCACCTGACCGGCCCGGGCCAGGCATTCGACGTACCAGAACGAGCAGGCGGCGAACGCGCCTTCGGTGCCGCTGAGGCCATCGATGTTGGCGTCTTCGTTGCGATAGCGATAGACCATGCCGTCGCGCACCAGGGTTTTTTCGATCGCTTCCAGAGTCGACAGCCAGCGCGGATCCTTGGCGCTGACGAAACGCACCAGCGGCATCAGCAGCATCGAGCCGTCCAGCGCAGTGCCGCCCTTGTACTGGACGAAATGTCCGCGTTCCTCATCCCAGAAGTTGTCCCAGATGTCGGTGTAGATCGCTTGCCGGGTCTGATCCCAACGGGCGAACGGCGCCGGCAGCGAACGCTTGGAAGCCAGCCGGATGGCGCGATCCAGCGCCACCCAGCACATCAGCCGCGAGTGCAGAAAATGATGGGTTTCACCGCGCATTTCCCAGATGCCGACATCTTCGTTCTGCCAGTTCTCACAGACCTGATCGACCACTTCGCCGACGTGCCGCCAGCCTTCGTGGGAAATCGCATCACCGTACTTGTTGACCAGATACACCGCATCCATCAGCTCGCCGAAGATGTCCAGCTGGATCTGATCATAAGCACCATTGCCAATGCGCACCGGTTGCGCACCGCCGTGACCGGACAGGTGCGTGAGTTCGGTTTCCGGCAATTCCTGCTGACCGTCGATGGCATAGAGGATGTTGAGTTTCATCGGTTTGCCGCAGCAATCGCTGACTCGCCCGCGTAGCCATTGCATGTAGTGATTGGCCTCATCGACGAAGCCCAGGCGCATGAACGCGTAAACGGTGAACGAGGCATCGCGGATCCACGTGTAGCGGTAATCCCAATTGCGCTCGCCGCCGGGAGTTTCCGGCAGGCCGAAAGTGGCAGCGGCGAGAATCGCACCTTGGCGACGCGAGGTCAGCAGTTTCAGGGCGAGGGCGGAACGGTTGACCATTTCCCGCCAGCGTCCGCGATAGTTGGATTGGCCGATCCAGCCACGCCAGTACTTCAAGGTACGCTCCATGCACAATTCGGCGGCACCCTCGGCAAAGCGCGGGTCGTCGCTGCCGCCGAGCATGAACGCGGCGCTTTCGTTGTGCTCGAGGGTAAATTGCGCGACGGCCGCTTGCGCATCGATCTGCAGCGCCTGATCTGAAGCCAGGCGTATCGACGGCTGGCCAGCGGCGTGGAACGTCACGTCCTGTGCGTCCATCTCGGCCCGGGTGTCGGCACGACCATAGTCGTGGCGCACCGCGCAACGCAGGTTGAACGTCGCCGAGCCGCTGACCACGCGCACCCGGCGCATCAGCAGGGGCAGGGCGTCGACATCGTCGCCGATCGGCAACAGGTCGGTGATTTCCACCACCGCGTGTTCACTCAGCCAACGGGTCTGCAAAACGTTGGTGTCGGGCAGGTAAATCTGTTCGCGGCGCGCATCGGGCAAGTCCGGCGCGAGCTGGAAAATCCCTGCTTCAGGTGTGTCGAGCAACGAGCAGAAGATCGTCGGGCTGTCGAACTCCGGCCAGCAGAAAAAATCCACGCTGCCTTTATCGTTGACTAGAGCGGCGCTGCGCATGTCGCCGATGATGCCGTGGGCACCGATGGGACTTTGTTGTTCCATTTCAGCCTCAGCCATTGCCGCGAAACTCCGGATAGAGGCTCATCCCGCCATCAATGAACAGGGTGGTGCCGACGATGTAATCGGACAAATCGGAAGCGAGGAAAACCACTGCGTTGGCAACATCCTCGACATCGCCAATGCGTCCGTAGGGAATCAGCTCAAGAAGTTTGTCGCCGGCCGCGCCTTCAGTGGCTTCGGTGTTGATGGCTGTGCTGATCGCACCGGGCGCGATGCTGTTGATGCGGATGCGCTGGTGGCTGACTTCCTGGGCGAGGCTCTGCATCAACTGATCGACGCCGCCCTTGGACGCCGCGTAATTGACATGCCCGGCCCATGGAATGCGCTGGTGCACCGAACTCATGTGAATGATCTTGCCCGCCGCGCGCGACACGCCTTCGCGCACGCCCTGACGCTGGAAAATCCGCAACGCCGCCCGCGCGCAAAGGAACTGCCCGGTGAGGTTGACGCCGATTACCGTGTTCCAGTCGTCGAGCGTCATGTCCACGGCAGCGGCGTCTTTTTGCAGACCGGAGTTGGCCACCAGAATGTCCAGCGAGCCGAAGGCTTCGACGGTCTTGGCGAACAGTCGCTCGACCTCGTCCTCTTTCGAAACATCCGCGCCGATGGCGAGGGCCTTGCCGCCTTCGGCGTTGATTTGCGCAGCCAGTTCTTCGGCGGGTTTGGCGCTGCTGTTGTAATTGATCACGACCGCAGCGCCGGCGGCGGCCAGTGCTTTGGCGGCAGCATGGCCGATGCCGGAGCTGGCGCCAGTGACCAGCGCCACCTGATGAGCGAGGGAAATCTGCATGACGATTCACGCCTTGGTTCAAGAGACTTAAGTAGCTGACTGATGGCCTGCGGCGAGAGTTCATCTGCAACCATGAAAAGTTCGCCAGCGTCAGACCTGATAGCGGCCACTGCTGCGATGCCATTCGACGTTGCCGGCCAGCCAGCTCTTGATTCCGCGCAGATAGCGTTTGAGCAGCGGCGAGGCGTGCGGCAATACCGCCCGTTCCGCCGCCTCATACAGATGCATGATGTCATCGTGAACGGCAGCGCTTTGCGCCATGGCCTGCGCGGGGGAGCAGCCCTGTTCCTGGATCAGCAACATAGGCAGATTGAAATCGCCGATACCGGCCTGCTGTTCCTTCAGCGCGGAAAACAGATCATTGGCAATGATCGTGGCGCTGGCGGCCAGCGTCGTGACCTTGCGCACCTCGGGAGCGCTGTAGACATTGGCGGGCAATTCATACCCGCCGATGATGTCGATCAGCGACAGGCACGGCAGGAAACTGTTGACCTGACGCTGAGCCAGATATTCCCAGAGCGCGGGCGTGAGCCCTTCGATCCGCCAGGCCGCTTCGGCGGTCATGGTGACGAACATGGCAATGATTTCATGGCGTACGCGGGCAACCTGCGCCGCTGTTGCAAAAGTCTCGACCCGCCTCAGATAGGCCCGCAGTGCGACCAGCACCGGATCGCTGTTCAAGGCCTGCTCGAGCCCCGGGCGGAACCGTGCGCTCAAGTGAACCGGCTCCAGCGCCGCCAGCGCCGAGGAAAGGCGCGGCCCGACCATTCTCGGCTCGGAGCCGGTTCGCTCATCGTCGCAGTAGTAATCGTCCACGGCGAACAGCGCGGCGAAACATTGCGCGGCGAGCAGCAGCCGATCCGGCTCATCGGTGTCGGTATGACAGAGCATGGCGAAGCGACCGAAACCCATGGCGCGGACTTTGTCGTGCCGCCCTGGAAAAATCCCCACCTGCTCGATCCACGGCGTCAGCCGATCATCCACCTGGGCCGCCAGCACGGCGTCGTTGCGAAATGGCGCCAGGCCATACAGGGCGGGCACGGCCCACGGCGCCTTTTCCGCTTCGGGTGAGACGAGCATTGACGATTCGTCCATGGCGAGGCTCCTGAGTGCGTGTACAGGGTTCCACGGTGATACGCGAAGATCCAAGGCCTCATCAGAGCGCAAACGACAAGGAAGCGCACCTGTCAGGTCTGACAGGTCAGCGTTGGTTTTCGACCAATGGTCATCGTTGTTCAGCACTGGAAAGATCAGGGGCTTTCACATTCCACCAACAATTGCGCGCTTCCACGGCATTCAAGCCTATGGCAACTTGGCCGCCCCTGATGAGGCTGCAATCGATGGCAAACCCCTACCGCGAATTGTTCACCGCCCCCGGTGCCCGTGCTTTTGTACTGGCCGGGATGCTGGCGCGCATGCCGATTTCCATGACCGGCATTGGCCTGATCACCATGCTTGCGCAGTTGAACGGCGGTTATGCGCTGGCGGGTGCGGTGGCGGCGACTTTTGCTTTGGCCACGGCGTTTTGCGCGCCGCAGGTATCGCGGTTGGTGGACCGTTACGGGCAGGGGCGGGTGCTGCCGATCGCAGCGCTGACCGGTGGCGGCGGGTTGTTGATGTTGCTGCTGTGCACGCGTTTGCAGGCGCCGGACTGGACATTGTTTTTGTTCGCCGCGCTGGCCGGGTGCATGCCGAGCATGTCGGCGATGGTGCGGGCGCGCTGGACCGAAATCTACCGTGGCCAGCCGCACTTGCAGACGGCGTATGCGCTGGAATCGGTGCTCGACGAAGTGTGTTTTATCGTCGGGCCTCCGCTGTCGGTGGGCCTGTCGGTCGCGGTGTTTCCCGAGGCCGGGCCGCTGGCAGCGTTGTTGGCGCTGGCCATTGGCGTGACGGCGTTTGTCGCCCAGCGCAGCACCGAACCACCGGTGCACGCGCAGGAGTCGCAGCATCAGGGCTCGATCATTCGCTCGACCGACGTGCAATGGCTGCTGGCGTTGATGCTGGCGATGGGCGTGATCGTCGGAGTCATCGATGTGGTCAGCGTCGCTTTCGCTCAACATCAGGGGCAGCCGGCAGCGGCGAGTATTGTTTTGTCGGTGTACGCGATTGGTTCATGCCTGGCCGGCATCGCCTTCGGTGCGATGCGTTCGAAACTGCCGTTGCCGCGCCTGTTTCTCTACGGCGGCGTGGCGACGGCGGTGACCACGCTGCCGCTGCTTTTGGCGAGCAACATCCTCGGCTTGTCGATCGCGGTATTCATCGCCGGGCTGTTCTTTTCACCGACGCTGATTGTTGCGATGGCGCTGATCGAACGCATCGTGCCCGCGGCCAAACTGACCGAAGGCCTGACCTGGCTGGTGACCGGGTTGAGCATCGGCGTGGCGATCGGCGCCGCCGGTTCCGGCGCGCTGGTGGATGCGTTTGGCGCGCGTAGCGGCTTCTGGCTGGCGATAGCGGCGGGGGCGGTGGTGCTGGTTTCAGCGATCCAGAGCTACCGCCACTTGAAATGAAATTCCACTGTGGGAGCGAGCCTGCTCGCGAAGGCGGTGTGTCAGTAAATATCTTCATACCTGATACAACGCTTTCGCGAGCAGGCTCGCTCCCACAGTTATTTTGCGGTGTTACCAGCCGCGTCCTGAGTCGACCCAGAAGTTGACTGACAGCGAGGTCGACACCGACTCCACCTGATGAAACCAGCCCTCGGGCAGGAACAGCAGATCCCCAGCCTCCAGCGTCACCTGCAAAAACGTCACCTCCCGCGCCGCCGGGAAACGTTCATAGTCCGGCGCATCGGGGTTGAAATCGCAGCCATCCAGACCACCCTTGGGCGCGGTCGACCAGGTGCCCAGTGCCTCGCGGTGATGCGGCGCGGCAAGGGTGAATTTCTTCTGCCCCCAGACCTGAGCGAAGAGGTTGTCGGTGTCATCGCGGTGCAACGGCGTCAGCGTGCCCTTGGGGCCGATCCAGATGCGCGGCGGGATGAACAGCGACGTGTCGAAGTAGGGCGGGTACTGGATCTGCTGCAACAACTGCGCCGGCAGGATGTTGTTGCCCATGTACGCCGGCGGCTCGCCATCCGCGCCTTTGACCGCCGGACTGTCCAGCGAGGCGATGAACTCGGCCATCGAGGTCGAGCGGAAATCACGCTCAGTGGAAAAGGTCTTCTTCACGTAATCGCCATGGCGGGTGATGCCTTGCAGTTCGGCGAAATGCACCAGCGACTCTTCGCGACTCAGGCTGAACAATGGCCAGTCGTGCAGGGCATTGCTGATCACCAACGGAATGCCGTTGGGCAAATAACGAGTTTCGAATTCGTGCCGGCTCAACTCGGCGCGCGCACGACGTTCGACGCTGGTCTGGCGAGGCATCGCGGCAGTGAGCTTTTCGCTGAAGCGTGGCGGCGTCGGGTAGCGCGTGTTCATATCGACTTTTTCCACCGTGCCGCCACCCTGGCGGGCGTGGTCGATGATCTGCGGCAACATCGTCGCCAGGCCCATGTTGCCGCCAATCTTCAAGCGACCGCTGGCGAACAGTTCCTCGACATTGACCACGCCGGCCATGATCCCGAGAAAATCTTTTTCCGCGACTTCGATGGTCACGTCCGGGCTTGGATGGCGCCCGATTTCCGTGCGCTGGCTGGTCTTGATGTCGTACCAGTACGCCTGCTGCGCACTGAAGATGAACTGGAAAACCCCCTCGATGCCGACCGCGCCGGCGTTGGCGAACAACTTGCCCAGAATGCTCTGCAGGTCCACGGTGATTCCCTCGCGATTGTTGTTTTTTTCCTGAACAGGCAACGAGCGGCTGGCGGGGGAATTTAGCGACCTGGCGACTAATTTGTCCGGCCAGTGATCCGTCTTTCTTGCAGACACATTTTTCAAGGAAAGCGCGGTGACCAAGCTGACATTGCTGTGCCTGCCCTATTCGGGCGCCAGCGCCATGGTTTACAGCCGCTGGCGGCGTCAACTGCCGACGTGGCTGCAATTGCAACCGGTGGAACTGCCGGGGCGTGGCGCGCGGTTCGATGAACCGCTGCAAACCGACATGCGCGCACTGGCGCGACAACTGGCGCGCGAGCACAAAGCGGGGCTGCAAGGCCCGTACGCGTTGTTCGGGCATAGCCTCGGTGCATTGCTCGCCTGCGAAATGGCCCATGCCTTTCGCGAATTGGGTGTGCCGGAGCCGCTGGCGCTGTTCGCCTCCGGCACCGCCGCACCGTCCATGCGCAGCGATTACGACCGCGGCTTTGCCGAACCGCGCAGTGATGAAGAACTCATCGAACAGTTGCGCACCTTTCAGGGCACCAGCGAAGAAGTCCTCGCCAATAAAGAGCTGATGAGCCTGACCCTGCCAGTGCTGCGTGCCGATTTCATGATGTGCGGCCGCTTCACGCCTGCCGAGCGGCCCTTGCTCAATTGCCCGGTGCACGTGCTCGGTGGCAAGGAAGACCGCGCCACCACCGAACAACTGATCGGCTGGAGCAAAGAGACCCTGGGCAGTTTCTCGGTGGACATGATGACCGGCGGGCATTTCTTCATTCATGAACATGAAGCGCGGGTCATTCGCACGATCAAGACCCATCTGGAAGTGCATCACCGACGCCTTGCGCAGGCCGTGCAACCGGCGTTCTGAGACGCGCCTCATCTATCATTTTCAGGAGGCCAGTCATGGCTGTTGCTCTGGGGTTTTCCGTGCGGCCGTTGCTGCCGCAGCGCGGACGTTTGCCGCTGTTGGTCGAGGCGGGCGATGCCGACACCGATCTGTTGGCGGTATTCGATGAATTGAAGGCGTTGGTCGACGAGCATCTGCTGCGCGACGGTGGCGTGCTGTTTCGCGGCTTCCGCCTCGACGGCGCCGAGCAGTTTCGCCAGTTCGCCGCGAATTTCGGCCATCCGCTGCTGAACTACGAGTTCGGCTCGACGCCGCGCACCAACGTCACTCAAGGCGTGTACACCTCCACCGAATACCCGGCGCACCAGAGCATTCCGCTGCACAACGAACAGGCCTATTCCCGCGACTGGCCGATGAAGATCTGGTTCTACAGCATGATCGCCGCCAGGTCCGGCGGCGAGACGCCGATTGCCGACAGCCGCGAAGTCTACCGGCGCATCCCCGTGGCGATCCGC
This sequence comes from Pseudomonas mercuritolerans, assembly GCF_025706525.1. Lineage (NCBI taxonomy): Bacteria > Pseudomonadati > Pseudomonadota > Gammaproteobacteria > Pseudomonadales > Pseudomonadaceae > Pseudomonas > Pseudomonas mercuritolerans. The sequence continues at coordinate 534,611 of NZ_JAMSHA010000001.1, read as the reverse complement.
GAGCGTTTTGTCAGCAAAGGCCTTATGTACGTGCGCAACTTCGGCAATGGCCTAGATGTCGCTTGGGAAGATGTGTTCAACACCGAAGACCGCGAAGTCGTCGAGGCGTACTGCAAGGCACACGGCATTGTCTGCGAGTGGAAGGACGACGGTGAGCTGCGCACGCGGCAGACCTGTCAGGCGGTGGCGGTGCACCCGGTAACCGGCGACCACGTCTGGTTCAATCAGGCGCACCTGTTTCACATCTCCAACCTGCCAGCGGACGTGCGCGAAAGCCTGCTCGACATCGTTGACGAAGAAGACCTGCCGCGTAACGTCTACTACGGCGACGGCTCGCCGATCGAAGACGAGGTGCTGGCGCAGATTCGGGCGGTGCTCGACGACTGTGCGATCAGTTTCCCCTGGCAGGAGGGCGATGTGCTGATGCTCGACAACATGCTTTCGGCTCACGCGCGCTCACCGTTCGAAGGGCCGCGCAAAGTCATCGTGGCGATGGCCGAGGGGCATTCGCAGGACGTGCGCTGACCTGTTCGCAACCCTTCAACTCAAATGCCGAATCCGGGCCTGTACCGGCTTCGGCATTTGTCTGTCTGGCCTTTGTACCGTCGGGCCGTGATTGCCGCTGGCGCGCTAAATCATCGCGCGGGCCATTCGTTCTTGTTGATACGACCGGGTCTCCAGGTCACGCCGCCGATCAGCAAGGACTCCACGCATGAATGCCGCAGACGCACAGAAACTAGCCCGCCGCTTTATCGAATTGCCCCAGGACAAACGCCGTCTGTTCCTCGCTGGCATGGCCCGCGAGGGCATCGATTTTGCGCAGCTTCCCATGACCGCCTGCGACGGCATCGCCGAGCGTGACGGCCTGTCTTACGCGCAGCAGCGCATGTGGTTTCTCTGGCAACTGGAGCCGACCAGCGCAGCCTATAACTTGCCGATGGCGGTGCGTCTGGATGGTGAATTGCAAGTCGAGGCATTGGAGCAAGCCTTCAGCCGTCTGGCGGCGCGCCACGAATGTTTGCGCACCACCTTCGGCCAGGACGGCGAGCGTGCATTCCAGCGCGTGGCCGAACCTCAGCCTCTGAAACTGCCAGTGACTGACCTGAGCGAGTTGCCCCAAGCCCAGCGCTGGCCGCTGGCGCAGCAGCACATGATGGCCGAGGCGACCCAGGCCTTCGACCTGCACAACGGCCCGTTGCTGAGTCTGCGTCTGTTGCGTCTGGCCGCGCAGGAACATGTATTGCTGCTGACCCTGCATCACATCATCGCCGACGGCTGGTCGATGAACATTCTGATCGACGAATTCATGCGCACCTACGACGCGTTGGTCGCCGGGCGTGAACCGACCCTGGCGCCGCTGACCGTGCATTACCGCGACTATGCGCTGTGGCAGCGCAGCTGGCTGGAGGCCGGTGAGCGCGAGCGGCAACTGGACTACTGGCGCACGCAACTGGGCGACGAACATCCAGTGCTGGAATTGCCCACCGACCGCGCTTATCCGGCGCAAGCCAGCCATCAAGGCGCACGCCTGGAAACGGTGATCGACGCAGCCCTGCGCGAAGAGCTGAAAAACCTTGCCCAGCGTCAGGGCGTGACCTTGTTCGTGGTGTTGCTGGCAGCGTTCAAGACCCTGTTGCATCGCTACAGCGGCCAGACCGATATTCGTGTCGGCGGGCTGATCGCCAACCGCACCCGCAGTGAAACCGAAGGGTTGATCGGCTTCTTCGTCAACACCCAGATCCTGCGCAGCGCGGTTACTGCACAAACGCCATTCGCCGAGCTGCTGCAGAACCTGCGCCAGGCCGCCCTCGGCGCCCAGGCCCATCAGGACCTGCCGTTCGACGCCTTGATCGAAGCCCTGCAACCGGCGCGCAGCCAGAGCCACAATCCGCTGTTTCAAGTGATGTTCAACCACCAGCCGCTGGTTACCGATTTGCATCAGGCGCAACTCGCTTCAGGCTTGCGCGTGGGTTATTTGAGCGAAGAGCAACTGGCCGGCAGCGCTCGGCAACACGCGGCCACCAGCGACCTGATGCTCGACACCCGCGAGGAGGGCGAGCAACTGTTCGCCGCCTTCACGTACGCCACGGATATTTTTGATGCCTCAACCATTGCCGCGCTGGCCGGGCATTGGCGCAACATTCTCCAGTCGGTGTGCCGCGATCCGCAGCAGTTGATCGGCGAAGTGGCGATGCTCGCCGACAGCGAACGCCACGGGTTGATCCAGGCCACCGCGCCAGCGCCTCGTTTCACTAGCGTGCAAAGCCTGTTCGAAGCGCAAGTCGCACGCACTGCGCAAATGCCGGCGGTGCTGTTGGCCACCGCGCCTTCACGGGCATTCAGCTACGACGAACTCAACAGCCGCAGCAATCGCTTGGCCCATCAGTTGCGCGCACAGGGTGTCGGCCCGGACGTGCTGGTCGGCGTCGCGCTGGGGCGTTCGCTGGAATTGGCGGTAGCGCTGTTGGCCGTGCTCAAGGCCGGTGGTGCCTATGTGCCGCTGGATCCGCAAACCCCGGCCGAACGCTTGCGCCATGTGCTCGCTGACAGTGGTTTGCAACTGTTGCTCAGTGATCAGCAAAGCCTTGCCAGCCTGCCGCCGCTCGACGGCATCGAGTGCCTGTGTCTGGAGCAATTGCCCGCCAGCGAGCAGAGCGACAACCTGCCGGTCACGGTCGAGGCTGACAACCTCGCTTACGTGATCTACACCTCGGGTTCCACCGGGCGGCCGAAAGGCGTCGCGGTCAGTCATGGCGCGCTGAGCGAGTTCATCGCTCGCGCCATCGACTACAGCGATCTGCGCGAAGGCGACCGTGTTCTGCAATTCGCCACCAGCAGTTTTGATGGCTTCGTCGAGCAGTTTTTCCCACCGCTGTGCCACGGCGCCAGCGTGGTCATGCGCGACGCGCCGTTGTGGGACAGCGCGACTTTGCATCAGGTCATCGTCGATCAGCGCATCACCCTGGCCGACCTGCCGGCGGCTTATTGGTATTGGCTGGTGCAGGAATACGCGGCGAAACCGCCGGCCAGTTTCGGCGCGCTGCGGCAGATTCACGTCGGCGGCGAAGCCATGGCGGTGGACGGTTTGCGCTTGTGGCAACAGGCCGGGCTCGGCCATGTGCGCCTGCTCAACACCTACGGCCCGACCGAGGCCACGGTGGTCTCGACGATTCATGACTGCACCGCGCTGACCGCCCAAGACGTGTCGTGGCGTGGCATGCCGATCGGCCACGGACTGGCAGCGCGGCGCCTGTACGTGCTCGACGATGATCTGAACCTGCTGCCGCAAGGCGCGGTGGGCGAGTTGTACATCGGTGGGCCGGGGCTGGCGCGCGGTTATCACCGTCAGCCGAGCCTCAGCGCTGAGCGGTTCATCGCCGACCCTTTCGCCGACGGCCAGCGCCTGTACCGCACCGGCGACCGTGCGCGGCTGCGCGGCGATGGCGCGCTGGAATATGTCGGCCGGGTCGATCATCAAGTGAAGATTCGCGGCTTCCGCATCGAACTGGGCGAGATCGAATCGCGCCTGCAGCAATCTCCGGGCGTTCGCGAAGCGGCGGTGCTGGCGGTGCCGTTCGCCGGCGGTGCGCAACTGGTCGCTTATGTAGTGACGGAGCCGGCAGTGCTTGCCAGCGCGGCGACGCAAACGGCCTTCCGTCAGCAGACCCGCGCTGCGCTGCAAGCCAGCCTGCCGGATTACATGGTGCCGGGGCATCTGCTGTTGCTGGCGAACCTGCCGCTGACGCCGAGCGGCAAGCTCGACCGCAAGGCCTTGCCGACGCCGGATCCGGCGCAGTTGCAGGGCGATTACCGCGCTCCGCAATCGCCGGCCGAGCAGTGTCTGGCACAGGTCTGGGCCGAGGTGCTGCACGTGCCGCGTGTGGGCCTGGACGATCACTTTTTTGAACTGGGCGGCCATTCGTTGCTGGCCGCGCAGGTGATTGCCCGGGTCAAGGAGCAGATGGGCGTGGTGCTGCCGCTGCGCAGCCTGTTCGAAAAACCGCTGCTGGCGGATCTCGCCGAGGTGCTCGGGCAACTGGCCGAGACGTGCGGCGACGACGACTGGTCCGACCTGGATCAGTTCATGAATGCATTGCAAGGAGAAGAAGTATGAGCGGCACGATGGCGGAACGTATTGCAAAAAGGTTCGTCGGCCTGCCGCTGGAACAGCGTCGGCTGTTTCTCGCCAAGCTGCGCGAGGAGGGCAAGGATTTCAGCCTGTTGCCGCTGCCGGTCAGCCGCCACGACTGCGCGCAGATTCCCCTTTCATTCGCCCAGCAACGCCTGCTGTTCCTCTGGCAACTGGAACCGCACAGCGCGGCATACAACATGGCCGCTGGCTTGCGTCTCAAAGGCCGGCTGGATGAGTCGGCCCTGAGCCGCTCGTTCGATCATCTGCTGGCGCGCCACGAAGTCTTGCGCACGGTGTTTCACACCGACGGCGATCAAGCGCATCAGCTGATTCTTGAGCAGCAAAGTATTGCGCTGGAACGCTTCGATCTGACCGGCGCCGCCGCGCAAGAGCGCGAAGAACTGCTCGCGCAACACGTGCAAGACGTCACCGCGCAACCGTTCGATCTGCGCCACGGCCCGCTGTTGCGCGCCAGCCTGTTTGCTTTGGCCGACGATGAGTTCGTGCTGGTGGTGAGCATGCATCACATCGTCTCCGATGGCTGGTCGATGGACGTCATGGTCAAGGAATTCGTGCAGTGCTATCAGGCGTTCAGCCTGCAGCGCGAGCCGCAACTGCCGGCGCTGCCGTTGCAATACGCCGACTATGCGATCTGGCAGCGGCGCTGGCTGGAGGCCGGCGAGGGCGAGCGCCAGCTCGACTACTGGCGTCAGCAATTGGGCGACGAACATCCGCTGCTGGAAGTGGCGCCGGACTTTGCCCGACCGCTGACGCAAAGCTTTGCAGGACAGACCCTGAGCTTTGATTTCGGCACCGACCTGTCGCAACAGCTCAACGTTTTTGCGCGCAGCCAGGGCATCAGCCTGTTCATGCTGGTGCTGGCCGGGTTCTCGCTGTTCCTTTCGCGTCTGGCCGGCGAGCGCGACATTCGTGTCGGCGTGCCGAATGCCAACCGTGGCCGCGCCGAAGTCGAGGGACTGATCGGTTTCTTCGTCAACACCCAGGTGCTGCGTTGCCAGGTCGATGAGCGCGGCAGCTTCGCCGATTTGCTCGCGCAGGTGCGTGAAGCGGCGTTCGGCGCGCAGGCGCATCAGGAATTGCCGTTCGAGCAACTGGTCGACGAATTGGTCGCCGAACGCACCCTCGGCCACAACCCGCTGTTCCAGGCGAAGTTCAACCAGAACGTCGGCATGCAGAAACAGCGCTCGATGGCCTTGCCCGGCCTGACTGTAAGCGAATACCCGCTGGCCAAGGACGGCACGCACTTCGATCTGGCGCTGGACATCACCGACGACGGCGCACTGATCCACGGCCAGATGACCTATGCCAGCGATCTCTATCGGGCGGAAACGGTCGCCGGTTTTGTGCCGATGTTGCTGGACCTGTTTACACAGTTGCTCAACTCGCCGCAGGCGCCATTGCACACCGTAGGCACGCGGCGGCCTGCTGCGCTTGCCATTCACCGCGAACCGGCGTTGACGGTGTTGCAACACTGGGCGCGTGAAGTGGCCCGGCAACCAGAAGCGCTGGCCGCTCGTGATCTACAGCAGACAATCACTTTCCAGGCGCTGGATCAGGATGCCAATCGTCTCGCCCATTATTTGCGCGCGCAGGGCGTCAGTGTCGGCGAACCGGTGGCGGTGCTGCTGGAACGTTCGCTGGACTGGCTGACTTGCCTGTTCGCGATTCTCAAGGCAGGTGCGGTGTACATGCCACTCGACGTCAAGGCGCCGAGTGCGCGCCTGAAGCAGATGCTCGGCGCTGCCCAGGCGCGGGCGCTGATCGGTGCTGAAGGCGATGTGCGGGTCAGCGAATTGGCGGGTGAGGGCTGTCAGGGTCTGGAGTTTGCACCGGGGCAATGGCAGTCACTGCCGACGTCCGCGCCTGAACTGACGCTGTATGCGCAGTCGCCGGCCTACGTGATTCACACCTCCGGTTCCACCGGGCAACCGAAGGGCGTGCTGGTCAGCCACGGCGCGCTGGGCAGTTACGTGCGCGGCGTACTCGAACGTCTGGCGCCGGCGCCCGAGGCCAGCATGGCGCTGGTCTCGACCATCGCCGCCGACCTTGGCTTCACCGTGCTGTTCGGTGCGTTGTGCTCTGGCCGACTGCTGCATGTGTTGCCGGAAGAACTCGGCTTCGACCCGGATCGTTTTGCCGAATACATGGCCTGCCATCGCGTTGGCGTGCTGAAGATCGTCCCCGGGCATCTCGCCGCGCTGTTGCAGGCGGCCAAGCCTGCCGATGTGCTGCCGGAACACGCACTGATCGTCGGCGGCGAAGCCTGTTCGCCGGCGCTGGTCGAGCGTGTGCAGCAACTGAAACCGGGCTGTCGTCTGATCAACCACTATGGCCCGAGCGAAACCACCGTGGGCGTGCTGACCCACGAGGTCGAAGAACTCGCCGCCCAGGCGCGCAGTGTTCCGATCGGCGCAGCGCTGGCCGGTGCTCATGTCTATGTGCTCGACGATGTGCTCAACCCGGTAGCCGATCAGGTTGCCGGTGAGTTGTACATCGGTGGCGACAGCGTTGCCCTTGGCTACCTGAATCAGCCGGGGCTGACCGCTGAGCGTTTCCTGCCTGATCCGTTTGGGAACCCCGGCGCGCGGGTGTACCGCAGTGGCGACCGGGTCCGCCGCAACCGCGAGCAGGCAGTGGAATTCATCGGTCGTGCCGACGATCAGGTCAAAGTTCGCGGCTACCGTGTCGAGCCCGCAGAGGTCGCGCGGCTGTTGCTCAGCCTCGATGGCGTCAGCGAAGCCGCCGTGCTCGCGCTGCCACTGGATGACGATCCGGCGCGCCTGCAACTGCTGGCGTGGTGCGTGCCGGCAGTGGGCGCGAAGGTGCAGGCGCAGGATCTGCGCGAACAATTGCAGGCGCGGCTGCCGGATTACATGGTGCCGGCGCAGTTGCTGTTGCTGGAAAAGCTGCCGCTGACCGCCAACGGCAAGCTCGACAAGCGTGCCTTGCCAGTGCCCGGCGTGGTCAGCCAGCAGTTCGTCGCGCCGGTCGGTGAGATCGAGGAAAAACTCGCCGCGATCTGGGCCGAAGTGCTCAAGCTCGAACGGGTCGGCAGCAGCGATAACTTTTTTGAACTGGGTGGCGACTCGATCCTCAGCTTGCAGATCATCGCCCGGGCCAAGCGCCAGGGCATCAAGCTCAGCCCCAAGCAGTTGTTCGAAAAACAGACCATCGGCCAACTGGCCGCCGTCGCCAGACTGATCGAATCCAAACCGGCTGCCGTCGCCGCACCTGTGGCACGCGGGCCGTTGCCGTTGCTGCCGATCCAGATGCGCTTCTTCGACACGCCGATTGCCCAGCGCCAGCACTGGAACCAGTCAGTGATGCTGCAACCGACCCTGGCGCTGGACACCGTACATTTGCGTAAGGCGCTGGCGGCGCTGGTCGAGCAGCACGAAGCGCTGGCCTTGAGCTTTGTGCAGTCGGGCGATAGCTGGCAGGCGTTGCCGCAGACTCAGCGCGATGCCGAACTGCTTTGGCTGCGCGAGCTGGACAGCCTCGATGCGTTGCCGGCCGTGGCCGACGCAGCGCAGCGCAGCCTGGATTTGCAACGCGGGCACTTGCTGCGCGCGGTGCTGGTCAACCTGCCGAACGCCGAGCAGCGCTTGTTGCTGGTGATTCATCACCTGGTGGTCGACGGCGTGTCGTGGCGCATTCTGCTTGAAGACTTGCAGCAGGCTTACCACGCATTGGCGGCGGGGACTGCGCTCGCGTCGCCGGGCAAAAGCAGTTCGATGCACGACTGGGCCGGGCAGTTGCACCGTTATGCGCAGAGCGACACGTTGGCGGCCGAAAGCGCTTATTGGCGCCAAACCCTTGAGGCCGGCGACGCGTCACTGCCACGGGATTTTGCCGAGGACAGCCAGACCCGCGCTCAGGCCGCGCGCGCCAGTACGCGCCTGAGCCGGACACTGACCGACAAGCTATTGAAAGTCGCCCCGGCGGCGTACCGCACGCAAATCAACGACCTGTTGCTGACGGCTTTGGCGCGGGTGTTGTGTGACTGGAGCGAGCAGCCGTCGGTGTTGATCCAGCTCGAAGGCCATGGTCGTGAAGACCTGTTCGACGACATCGACCTGAGCCGCACGGTCGGCTGGTTCAGCAGCCTGTTCCCGGTGCGCCTGACCCCGCAGACGAGTCCCGCTGCGTCGCTGTGTGCGGTCAAGGAACAACTGCGCGCGGTGCCGGGCAAAGGCATCGGTTATGGCGTGCTGCGTTACCTCACGCGTGCAGCCGAGTTGCAGACGCTGGCGCAACCACGGGTGACCTTCAATTACCTCGGTCAGTTCGACGGCGCGTTCAGCGCCGAGCAGGGCGCGTTGTTCGTGCCAAGCGCTGACAGCACCGGCGCCAATCAGGATGGGCAGGCGCCGCTGGGCAATTGGCTGAGTGTTGACGGTCAGGTTCTCGGCGGAGAGCTGGAACTGACCTGGACCTTCGGCACCGGCATGTACCGCGCCGAGACCATCGAGGCGCTGGCCGAGGCTTACCGCCGCGAACTGGAACGCCTGATCGAACATTGCTGCGCGAGCGGCACAGGTGGCGTGACACCCTCGGATTTCAACCTCGCCAACCTGACCCAGGCGCAGCTGTCGGCATTGCCGATGGCGCCGCGTGACATCGTCGATCTGTACCCGCTGTCGCCGATGCAGCAAGGCATTCTGTTCCACAGCCGCAACGAGCCGGACAGTCCGGCTTACACCAATCAGCTGCGCGTCGACGTCGAGCAGCTCGACGCCGAGCGCTTCCGCCAGGCCTGGCAGCAGACCGTCGATGCCCACGATATTCTGCGTACGGCGTTCGTCTGGCCGCAGGATGCCGCCGCGCCGGTGCAAGTGGTGCGCAGCCGCGTGCAGATGCCGTGGCAGGTGCAGGACTGGCGCGGTCGCGCTGGCCTGGATGCCGCGCTTGATCATCTCGCCACTGAAGATCTGCATAACGGCTTCGATCTGCTCGACGCACCGCTGTTGCGCGTGACGCTGGTGCGCAGCGATGAAAACACTTATCACCTGATCTACACCTGCCATCACATTTTGATGGACGGCTGGAGCACTTCGCAGTTGTTCGGCGAAGTGCTGCAACGCTACGCCGGCATCACCCCGAGCGCAGGGCAGGGGCGTTATCGCGATTACATCGAATGGCTCGGCCAGCGTGATCAACAGGCCAGTCGGCAGTTCTGGAGCAAGGCACTGGCGGACCTTGAACAGCCGACGCGACTGGCCAGTGCCATGCCGGTCAGGCACGCCGCCAGCGGCTATGCCGATCACGAGCATGTGTTCAGCGAACCGCTGACCGCCGAACTGAACCGCTTTGCCCGCGAGCAGAAAGTCACGCTCAACACGCTGGTGCAAGCGGCGTGGCTGCTGCTGTTGCAGCGCTACACCGGGCAGGATCACGTGGCGTTTGGCGCGACGGTCGCCGGACGGCCAACCGATTTGCCGGGCGTCGAGCAGCAGATCGGCCTGTTCATCAACACCTTGCCGGTGGTGGCGGCGCCATCGCCGGAAATCGGCGTCAGCCAATGGCTGCAACAGGTGCAAGACCTCAACCTGGCCTTGCGCGAGCACGAACACACGCCGCTGTATGACATTCAGCGCTGGGCCGGCACGGGCGCCGGGGCGTTGTTCGACAGCATTCTGGTATTCGAAAACTACCCGATGGCCGAGGCCTTGGCGCAGGGCCCGCAGACAGGGCTGAAGTTCTCGGCAATCCGCCGGCAGGAGCAGACCAACTATCCGCTGACGCTGGTCGCGGTCACCGGCCGCGAGCTGAGTCTGGGCGTGAGTTACGATCAGGCCAGTTTCGACGCTCAAGCGATCCGCGCGTTGAGCGGGCAACTGCAAGGCCTGCTCGAGCAGTTCCTCGCCGACGCCACGCAGCCGCTGGGCGCGCTGCAACTGCTCGCCGAGCCACAACGGCAACAAGCGATCGAGTGGGGCAAGGCGCCGGTTACCATGCCGGATCAACGCACAGTGCTGGCGCACATCGCCGCGCAAGTGCAGCGACAGCCACAGGCGAACGCGGTGCTGTTCGCTGAGCAATCCATCGATTACCAAAACCTCGATGCCCGGGCCAATCGTCTGGCGCACAAGCTGCAAGCCATGGGCGTCGGGCCGGAAGTGCGCGTCGGCGTGTGCATGCGCCGCACGCCGCAGATGCTGGTCGGCTTGCTGGCGATCCTCAAGGCCGGTGGCGCCTACGTACCGCTGGACCCGGATTACCCGCAGGAACGCTTGCTGCACATGCTCGACGACAGCCGCGCGGCGGTGCTGCTCACTGAGCCAGCGGCATTGGCGATGCTGCCCGAAACCTTGAGTGCGCAGGTGCTGCTGGTGGACGAGAACCTCGCCAGCGAATACCCGGCCACTGCGCCACTGGTAAATCTCGCGGCAGACAATCTGGCGTACGTGATCTACACCTCCGGCTCCACCGGCAAACCGAAAGGTGTAGCGATCAGCCACGGCAATCTATCGGCGCTGATTCAATGGTCGGCTGGGGTCTATCGCGAAGAACAATTGCGCGGCGTGCTGGCCTCGACCTCGATCTGCTTCGATCTCTCGGTGTGGGAAATCTTCGTCACGCTGGCCTGCGGTGGCTGCCTGGTGCTGGCCGACAACGCCCTGGCGCTGGCGGACTTGCCGGCGCGCGATCAGGTCACGCTGATCAACAGCGTGCCGTCGGCGATTGCCGCGTTGCAACGGGCCGGGCAGATTCCGTCGTCGGTCGGCACCATCAATCTGGCCGGCGAACCGCTCAAACAGAGTCTGGTCGACAGCCTCTATGCCAGCACTCAGGTGCAGCAGGTCTACGATCTTTACGGGCCGTCGGAGGACACCACTTATTCGACCTTCACCCTGCGCACGCCGCAGGGGCGGGCGAACATTGGCCGGCCACTGGACAACACCGTGGCCTACCTGCTCGACAGTCAATTGCAGGTGCTGCCCGAGGGCGTGGCGGCCGAGCTGTACCTCGCTGGTGCCGGGGTGACGCGCGGCTATCTGCGCCGCGCCGCGCTGACCGCCGAACGCTTTGTGCCGAATCCTTACGCGAGCAACGGCGAGCGCCTGTACCGCACCGGCGATCTGGTGCGCCAGGGCGACGATGGCAACATCGAGTACATCGGTCGCGCCGACCATCAGGTGAAGATTCGCGGTTTCCGCATCGAACTCAGCGAGATCGAAGCGCGCCTGCTGGAACTCGACGATATTCGCGAGGCGGTGGTACTGGCGCAGGACGGCGCCGCAGGCAAACACCTGCATGCCTACCTCGTCGCCGCGCCGGACAGCGAGCGGTCGACGCTGGCCGAGCGGGTGCGCAATGCCTTGGCCAGTCGCTTGCCGGCGCACATGGTCCCGGGGCATCTGCACCTGATCGACGCGATCCCGCTGACGCCCAACGGCAAGCTCGATCGCAAGGCGCTGATGGCGTTGGGCGAGAGCCCGACGCAGGAGCAATACCAGGCGCCGCAAAGCGATCTGCAATGGGAGGTCGCGACGATCTGGCAGGAAGTGCTGGAAGTCGAGCGGGTAGGGCTGGCGGACAACTTCTTCCAGCTCGGCGGCCATTCGTTACTGGCAACGCTGGTGGTGACCCGGGTGCAGGAACGTCTGGGCGACAAGGTGCCGCTCAAGGCGTTGTTCGAGACCGACACGCTCAAGGATTTCTGCGCGCGGATCGAAGCGCTGCGCGTCGAAATGTCGCCCGTTCAGGATGAATTGGCTAAATCACTGGAGGCCCTCAAACGTCTATCCCTCGATGATCTGGAAAAACTGATTTCTTGAGAGGGAAAAACGCGTGCAAGAGTTAATCGAGTCGGTAGGACAACTTTCGGCTAAGCAAAGAAAGGCTCTGGCGGTTCTGCTCAAGCAGAAAGGCGTCAACCTCTTTGACATTGCTCCGGTTTTCAAGCGCACGGCTGAAGAGCCGTTGCTGCTGTCCTACGCTCAGCAGCGCCAGTGGTTCCTCTGGCAGTGGGCACCGCACAGCGCGGCCTACAACATTCCGACGGCCCTGCGCTTGCAGGGGCCGCTGGATGTGCCGGCACTGGAACGCAGCATTGCGGCGCTGATCGAACGCCACGAAACCTTGCGCACGGTGTTCTCTCAAGACAGCGCGCAACCCTTGCAAGTGGTCCTGCCCGCAGGACCTTTTACCCTCGATATTCATCACCTGAGCGCTGATCTGGCGCATGACCCGGAGCACTCGATCGAGGCTTTCGTTCAGACCCAGAGCCAGAAGACTTTCGATCTGCAGCACGGCCCGTTGCTGCGCGCCGCGCTGCTGCAGGTCAACCCGGATGAGCATGTGCTGGTGCTGACCCTGCATCACATCGTTTCCGATGGCTGGTCGCTGCAAGTGATGATCGAGGAACTGGTGCAGCTCTATGCCGGTTTCAACCTCGGTCACGACGCCGGTCTGCCGGCCCTGCCGATTCAATACGCCGATTACGCCTTGTGGCAGCGCCACTGGATGGAGGCCGGTGAGCAGGAGCGCCAACTGACCTACTGGCAGGAAAAGCTCGGCGGCGAACAACCGGTGCTGGAACTGCCGCTGGATCGCCCGCGCGCGGTCGATCAAAGCTTCGCCGGCGCCAGCCATAACCTGATTCTTGATCCGCCGCTGAGCCATGCCCTCAAGGCCTTTGCCCGGCAGGAAAACGTCACCCTGTTCGTGTTGCTGCTGGCTTCGTTTCAGGCCTTGCTGCATCGCTACAGCGGGCAAAGCGACATCCGTGTCGGCGTGCCGGTGGCCAACCGTGGCCGGGTGGAAATCGAGCGGCTGATCGGCTTCTTCGTCAACACTCAGGTGCTCAAGGCGGACATCGACGCAGAGCTGCCGTTTATCGAACTGCTGCGTCAGGTCAAACAGACGGCGCAGGAGGCGCAGGCGCATCAGGACTTGCCCTTCGAGCAACTGGTCGAAGCGCTGGAGCCGGGCCGCAGCCTCAGCCACAGTCCGCTGTTCCAGGTGATGTTCAACCACCAGGCCGAGCGCCGTGCGAGCGTCGCCACGCGCCTCAACGGCCTGAACATCGAACCGCTGGAATGGCAGAGCCAGACCGCGCAATTCGACCTGACCCTCAACACCACCGAGCAGGCCCACGGCATCGAAGCGGTGCTCAAGTACGCCACTGACCTGTTCGACGCAGCGACCATCGAGTGCCTGGCGCAACACTGGATCGCGCTGTTGCAAGCGATCGTCGCCGAGCCGAGCCAGCGTATCGGCCAGTTGCCAATGCTCGATGCAGGCCAGCAGCAACAGCTGTTGGCGCAATGGAATCCGCCGCTGATTGAACAACCGCTGACCCAGTGCCTCCAGCAAGCCATCGAGGCCCAGGCCGAGCGGCATGCCGATGCGGTGGCGGTGAGCAGTGCCGGGCAACGCCTGACTTACGCCGAGCTCAATCACCGCGCCAACCTGTGGGCGCATACGCTGATCGAGCAGGGCGTCGGCCCGGACGTGCGCGTCGGCGTGGCGGTGGAGCGTTCGCTGGACATGATCGTCGCCATTCTCGCGGTGCTGAAAGCGGGCGGCGCCTATGTGCCGCTGGACCCGAGCTACCCGGATGACCGCTTGAGCTACATGATCGACGACAGCGGTATTCAATTGCTGTTGACCCAGGGCCATTTGCTCGGGCAATTGCCGCTGCCGCCGGGGCTGGTCTGTCTCGATCTGGATCAAACGCCGGAGCACGGCATCGCAAGCAACCCGCCATGCCTGACCACGCCGGACAATCTGGCCTACGTCATCTACACCTCCGGTTCCACCGGCAAACCCAAAGGCGCGCTGCTGCCGCACGGCAACGTGATGCGCCTGTTCAGCGCCACCGAGCACTGGTTCGATTTCGGCCCGCAGGACAGCTGGACGCTGTTCCATTCCTACGCGTTCGACTTTTCCGTGTGGGAGATTTTCGGCGCGCTGTTGTACGGCGGCAAACTGGTGGTGGTGCCGCACGATGTCAGCCGTTCGCCGGAGGATTTCTACACGCTGCTGTGCGATGAAAATGTCACCGTGTTGAACCAGACGCCGTCGGCGTTCAAGCCGTTGATGCAGGTCGCCTGCGAGTCGAGCCGCAGCAATGCCCTGCGTTACGTGGTGTTCGGCGGCGAGGCGCTGGAAGTACAGAATCTGCGTCCGTGGTTCGAGCGTTTTGGCGACCGCACGCCGACGCTGATCAACATGTACGGCATCACCGAAACCACCGTGCACGTCACTTACCGGCCATTGTCGCTGGCGGATCTGCAGAGCAACCACAGCAGCCCGATCGGCGCGCCGATTGTCGACCTGTCGTGGTACTTGCTCGACAGCTCGCTGAACCTGGTACCGCAAGGCTGCATCGGTGAGTTGTACATCGCCGGTGCCGGTTTGGCCCGTGGCTATCTGAATCAGGCCGGCATGAGCGCCACCCGCTTCGTGCCCGATCCGTTCAACCGCAAGGCCGGCCAGCGTCTGTACCGTACCGGCGACCTCGCACGGCTGCGCGGCGACGGGGTGATCGAGTACATCGGTCGTATCGACCACCAAGTGAAGATCCGTGGTTTCCGCATCGAGCTCGGCGAAATCGAAGCGCAACTGCTCAAGCATCCGCAGGTGCGCGAAGCGGTGGTGCTGGCGGTGGACGGCCTCAGCGGCCAGCAACTGGCGACCTGGGTCGTGCCGGTTGAGACATTGAACGCGGACGAGCAGGGCGCGCTGCGTGATTCGATCAAGCTGCACCTGCGCGAAACCCTGCCGGACTATATGGTCCCGGTGAGTTGGGCGTTCCTCGACCGACTGCCGCTGACCGCCAACGGCAAGCTCGATCGCAAGCAACTGCCGCAGCCGGATGTTGACCAGGTGCAAGAAGCCTACGCGGCGCCGCGCAGCGAACTGGAACAGCGTCTGGCGGAGATCTGGCAGGACGTACTCAAGGTCGAACGGGTCGGGCTTCACGATAATTTCTTCGAGCTGGGCGGCGATTCGATCATTTCGATTCAAGTGGTCAGCCGCGCGCGGCAGGCCGGCATTCGCTTTACGCCCAAGGACATTTTTCAGCATCAGACCGTGCAGCGTCTGGCCACCGTCGCGCAACAAAGCGACGCCGTGCAGACGGAGCAGGGCGAGGTGCTTGGCGACGCACCACTGACGCCGATCCAGCAGTATTTTTTCCACAGCGACATCCCGGCGCGGCATCACTGGAACCAGTCGATCCTGCTGACCCCGGCGAAAACCCTGCAAGCCGCGGCGCTGCAACAGGCCTTGGCGCAGGTGCAAAAACAGCATGACGCCTTGCGTCTGCGTTATCGCCAAATCGAGCAGGGCTGGCAGCAAAGCCACGGCGCGGCGGATCAGCCACAAGCGTTGTTGCGCACTTTCATGCTGGACGACAGCGCGGCATTGCCAGCGCTGTGCCTGGACCTGCAACGCAGCCTCGACCTGCACAACGGCCCGCTGATCCGCGCGGCGCTGATCGATTTGCCGGACGCCAGTCAGCGTCTGTTGCTGGTGATTCATCACCTGGTGGTCGATGGCGTGTCGTGGCGGATCCTGCTCGAAGACCTGCAGAGCGCCTATCAGCAGATCAGCAGCGGACAGCGCGTGCATCTGCCGGCCAAGACCAGCGCGTTCAAGGACTGGGGTTTGCGCCTGCAAGAACATGCGCGCAGCGCGGCGCTGGGCAGCGAACTGAGTTACTGGCGCGAGCAGTTGCGCGACGCGCCGCTCGGTTTGCCGCTGGATAATCCGCAGGGCCAATTGAATAACCGCTTCGAACGCAGCGTCGACACGCGGCTGGATGCCGAACGCACCCGGCAGTTGCTGCAACAGGCCCCGGCGGTCTACCGCACCCAGGTCAACGACCTGCTGCTGACCGCACTGGCGCGAGTGTTGTGTGAGTGGACTGCAAGCGACAGTGCGTTGGTGCAGCTCGAAGGCCATGGCCGCGAAGACCTCTTCGATGACATCGATTTGAGCCGCACCGTGGGTTGGTTCACCAGCATGTTCCCGGTACGCCTGACACCAAACGCCAGCCTGGAAAGCTCGATCAAAGGCATCAAGGAGCAACTGCGCGCGATCCCCAACAAGGGCATCGGCTATGGCTTGCTGCGTTATCTCGGCACCGCCGAAGCACAAGCGGCACTGCATGAACTGGCGCAACCGCAGGTGACGTTCAACTACCTCGGCCAGTTCGATAACAACTTCGATGAAGACGCCTTGTGGCGGCCTGCCACCGAAGACAAGGGCGCCGGTCAGGACGCAAACGCGCCGATGGCCAACTGGCTGACCATCGATGGCCGGGTTTATCAGGGCCAGTTGAGCCTGACCTGGACCTACAGCAGCGACGTCTTCGAGGAGGCGACCATTGCCGCTCTTGCCCGCGCCTACGAAGTGGCACTGAACGAATTGATCGACCACTGCCTCAGCCATGCTGGCGGCCTCACGCCGTCCGACGTGCCGCTGGCCGGTTTGTCCCAGGCGCATCTGGACAGCCTGCCGATTGCCGCCCAGCGCATCGAGGACATTTATCCGCTGGCGCCGATGCAGCAGGGCATTCTGTTCCACAGCCTGTACGACGCCGACGCCAGCGCCTACGTCTATCAGATGCTGCTGGACATCGACGGCCTCGACGTTGCGCGGTTTCAGCAAGCCTGGCAGCGGGTGGTCGATCGCCACGAAGTGCTGCGCGCCGGTTTCATCTGGGGCCGAGATGGCCTTGACGCGCCGTTGCAGGTGATCAATCGCCAACTGACCCTGGAAATGCCGGAAGTTGATGTACGCGATGCCGCTGATCTGCCGGCGGTGCTTGAGGCGCGGGCGCAGGCCGACCGCGAGCGCGGCTTCGATCTGCAGAATCCGCCGCTGCTGCGCCTGTGCCTGTTGCGCACTGCCGACGATCGCCATCGACTGATTTTCACCTGCCACCACATCCTCATGGATGGCTGGAGCAACTCGCGGATGTTCGGCGAGGTGCTGCAGGATTACGCCGGCCAGCCGGTGCCGAGCGCACAGGGCCGCTACCGCGATTTTCTGGTCTGGCTGCAAGGCCAGGACAAGGCAGCCGCGCAGGACTTCTGGCGCGGGCAACTGGCCGAACTCGACGAGCCGACCCGACTGGCGTCGGCTTGTCACGGACGCACCGTGCCGGGGCCGGGCAAACAGATGCATCGTCTGCATTTCGATGAAGCGTTGACCCAGCGTCTGAACAGCTTCTCCCGTCAGCAACAGGTGACCCTCAACAGTCTGGTGCAGGCCGCGTGGCTGCTGGTGTTGCAGCGCTACACCGGCCAGGCCACCGTGGCGTTTGGCGCCACGGTATCCGGGCGGCCGGTGGATTTGCCGGGCATCGAAGAACAGCTGGGGCTGTTCATCAACACTCTGCCGGTGATCGCCAGCCCGCAGGCCACCCTCAGCGTCGGTGACTGGGTGCGCAGCGTGCAGGACAAGAACCTGCTGTTGCGCGACTACGAACAGACGCCGTTGCAGGACATTCAGCGTCTGGCCGCATTGAGTGGCGAAGCGCTGTTCGACACTTTGCTGGTGTTCGAGAACTATCCGGTGTCCGAAGCGCTGGAGGCCAATCCGGGTGGGCTGCGTTTTTCCGGTCTGGAGCATCGCGAGCAGACCAACTACGCTCTGACCCTGATCGCCGGCGCCAGCGAAGTGCTCAACCTCGATTTCAATTACCTTACCGAGCACTTTGCCGAGCGCAGCGTGCTCGCTCTGGCCGCGCATCTGCGTGAGGTGCTGGAGCTATTTATCGAGGCGCCGCAACGGGCACTCGGCGAGATCGGTCTGCTGCCGCTGGCCGAGCGTCAGACGCTGGCGCAGTGGAACGACAATCACGCCGCTTATCCGGCCGAGCGGTTGATTTCGCAGAGCTTTGAAGCGCGGGTCGCAGCGCATCCGCAGGCACTGGCGTTGAGTCATGCCGGCGTGGCCCTGAGTTACGGCGAACTGAACCGGCGCGCAAACCAGTTGGCCCGGCATCTGGTGACGCTGGGTGTCACCGCCGAAGTGCGCGTCGGCGTGGCGCTGCCGCGTTCGGCGGAACTGGTGATCGCCCTGATGGCGGTGCTCAAGGCCGGCGGCACCTACGTGCCGCTGGACCCGGACTACCCGGCCGACCGCGTGGCCTACATGCTCGATGACAGTCAGGCGAAAGTCCTGCTGACCCAGCAAGCGCTGCTGGCGCAACTGCCGTCCAGCGAAGCGCAAGTGGTGCTGGTCGAGGCCGGCGGTGAGGCGTTCGCCGCGCAAGCACCGGACAACCTGCCGGCGCGCGCCGACTCGGCCAATCTTGCCTACGTGATCTACACCTCCGGTTCCACCGGTAAACCGAAAGGCGTGGCCATCGCCCATCGCAACGTACAGGCGCTGATTGACTGGTCCGCCGAGGTCTACAGCGAGGACGATCTGCAGGGCGTGCTGGCCTCGACGTCGGTGTGCTTCGACCTGTCGGTGTGGGAGATTTTCGTCACCCTGGCGCGCGGCGGGTCCATGGTCATGGCGCGCAATGCCCTGGAGCTGCCAGACTTGCCCGAGCGTGATCAGGTGCGCCTGATCAACACCGTGCCGTCGGCGATTGCCGCGTTGCAACGCATCGGCCAGATCCCGCCGGGCGTGCGCATCATCAATCTGGCCGGCGAGCCGCTGAAGCAGGCGCTGGTCGACACGCTGTACCGCGAGACTTCGGTCGCCCACGTTTACGACCTGTACGGGCCTTCCGAAGACACCACGTATTCGACCTGGACCCGTCGCGAACTCGGCGGCCAGGCCAATATCGGCCGGCCACTGCGCAACACCACCGCGTACCTGTTCGACGGGCAATTGCAGGCAGCACCGCTCGGCATCGCAGCGGAGCTGTATCTGGCCGGTGACGGCATCACCCGTGGCTATCTGTTGCGCCCGGGCCTGACCGCCGAGCGCTTCGTGCCCAACCCGTTGGCGAGCAACGGCGAGCGCATGTACCGCACCGGCGACCTGACGCGTTTCATGGACGACGGCCGTATCGAATACGTCGGCCGCATCGACCATCAGGTCAAGGTGCGTGGCTTCCGTATTGAACTGGGCGAAATCGAAGCGCGTCTGCTGGCCCAGGCCAGCGTGCGCGAAGGCGTGGTGCTGGCGGTGGACGGCGTCGGCGGCCAGCAACTGGTGGCTTATGTGGTACCGGCCGAAGCTGATCAAAGCCCCGCGCAACTGGACGCGTTGAGTGCTGAGCTGCAAGCCGCGCTCAAGGCGCATCTGCCGGACTACATGGTGCCGGCGCAGTGGCTGTTCCTCGAACAATTGCCCCTGACACCCAACGGCAAACTTGATCGCAAGGCCTTGCCGGCACCGGATGCCAGCCAGGCACAACGCGATTACGTCGCGCCGTCGACGCCGCTGGAGCAGCAGCTGGCCGAGGTCTGGCAGGACATTCTGAAGATCGAGCAGGTCGGCGTGACCGACAATTTCTTCGCCCTCGGCGGTGATTCGATCATCTCGATTCAACTGGTCAGCCGCGCGCGGCAGCAGGGCATTTGCTTCACGCCCAAAGACCTGTTCCAGCAGCAGACGGTGCAGAAACTGGCCGCAGTGGTTTCGCATGCAGACGCGCAATCCGCCAGCGCTGCCGACTACCCGTTGGCGCAACTGGATCAGGCGCAGCTCGATGCCTTGCCGGTGCCGGCGGAGCTGATCGAAGACGTCTATCCGCTGTCGCCGATGCAGGAAGGCATGCTCTTCCACACCCTGTCGGATAACGGCAGCAGCCTCTATGTGCAACAGGTCAGCCTGCCGATCAAGGGCCTCGACGTTGAGCGTTTCCGCCGGGCCTGGGAATTCATCATTGTGCGTCAGGCGATCCTGCGCACCAGTTTCCATTGGCAGGATGGGCTGGCCAAGCCGTTGCAGGTCGTCCATCGCCAGGCGCCGCTGCAGATGCAGGTGCTCGATTGGCGTGGGCAGGATTGCAGCGAGGCTGCGATTGCCGAATTCGCCAGCGCCGACCGCGCGCTGGGCTTCGACTTGTCCGAGGCGCGATTGCAGCGGGTGACCCTGCTGCAGCTGGGCGACGAGCAGTACCAGATGATCTGGACCAGCCACCACATCCTGATGGACGGCTGGAGCAGCTCGCGGCTGTTCGGCGAGGTCTTGCAGTACTACTCCACGGGCCAGGTGACTGGCGAAAATGGCCGCTATCGCGACTTCATTGCCTGGTTGCAGGCGCAGGATCAGGATGCCCAGGAGCTGTTCTGGAAGGCGCGTCTGGCGGTGGTCAACGAACCGACCGCGCTGAGTCAGGCGATGCACCCGCGTCACAGCGCCGACGTTACCGGCCACGATGCTATCTATTCGAACTGGGACAAAGCGCAAACCTCACGCCTGCTGGAGTTCTGCCGCGACCTGCGCATCACCCCCAACACACTGATCCAGGGCGCGTGGCTGCTGCTGTTGCAACGCTACACCGGCCAGCAGACGGTGACCTTCGGCGCCACCGTATCAGGGCGTCCGGAAAGTCTGCCGAACGTCGGCAACATGCTCGGCCTGTTCATCAACACCTTGCCGATCATTCAGACCCCGCAGGCCGATCAGCGTCTGGCCGACTGGCTGGGTGAAGTGCAGGCCTACAACCTCGACATCCGCGATTACTCCCAGGCACCGCTGGCCGATGTGCAGCGCTGGTCGAACCTCGGTGGTCAGGCGCTGTTCGACAGCATCGTGGTGTTCGAAAACTTCCCGATCGACGAGCGCTTGCAGGAAGAAACCGACACCGAGCTGACCTTCGGCAAATCCATCGGCCACGGCGTGACCAACGTGCCGATGGACCTTGCGGTGATGCTCGGCGACGAGTTGTCGATCGAGTACCTGTACCTGCGCAGCCACTTCAGCGCCGCGGCGGTAGAAGGCATTCGCCTGACCCTGGAAAACACCCTCGCGGCGATGATGGCCGCGCCGTATGAGCGGCTGGGCAACTTGCAGCGTCTGTCCGCCGAACAATGGCAAGCGGCGCAGGCCTGGAGCGCCGAGCCGGCGCACCGCCATGAACCGCGCCTGTTGCCGGAGTTGATCAGCCGTCATGCGCAACAGCAGCCCGACGCGATCGCGGTGCAATGCGCCGGCGAAAGCCTGAGCTACGCCGAACTGGAGCGGCAGGCCAATCGTCTCGCGCAGTGCCTGATCGCCCACGGCGCCGGGCCGGAAGTGGTGATCGGCGTGGCGTTGCCGCGTTCGCTGGAAATGCTGGTGAGCTTCCTCGCCGTGCTCAAGAGCGGTGCGGCGTACGTGCCGCTGGACATCGATTATCCGCCCGAGCGCTTGGCGTACATGATCGAAGATTCGCGCATGGCCCTGCTGCTGACGCAAACCAGCCTGCGCGCGACGTTGCCTGCACCACAAAGCGTGCGGCGTCTGGAAATCGATCAACTCGATCGCAGTCTTTACAGCGATGCTGCCCCGGTCTGCGATGTTCACGAGCAGAGCCTGGCGTACTTGGTTTACACCTCCGGTTCAACCGGACGGCCGAAAGGCGTGGCCGTGACGCAGGGACCGCTGAGCATGCACTGCCAGGCCATTGCCGAGTTGTACGAAATGGACGCCAGCAGTTGCGAGTTGCACTTCATGTCGTTCGCTTTCGACGGTGCCCATGAACGCTGGCTGAGTACCTTGTACAGCGGCGGTCGTCTGGTGATTCGCGACGGTTGTCTGTGGACGCCGGAGCAGACCTATCAGGCCCTGCACGATTACGGCGTGACCATCGCCTGCTTCCCGCCGGCCTATCTCAAGCAACTCGCCGAGTACGCAGCCGCCAGCGGCATTGCACCGCCTCCGGTGCGCATCTACTGCTTCGGTGGCGATGCGGTGCCGGAGCAGACCTTCGAACAGGTCAAAGCCGCGTTGCGTCCGCAATACTTCACCAACGGCTACGGCCCGACCGAAACCGTGGTCACGCCGATGCTCTGGAAAGTCGCCATCAGCCAGCACTGCGAAGCGGCGTACGCGCCGATCGGCCGCGCGGTCGGTGCGCGTTCGCTGTACGTGCTCGACGACGATCTGAATCCGCTGCCGCCGGGTTTTGCCGGTGAGTTGTACATCGGCGGTTACGGCGTCGCTCGCGGTTATTACGGGCGCCCCGACCTGACCGGCGAACGCTTCGTGCCCAACCCGTTTGCGCCCGGCGAGCGCCTGTACCGCAGCGGCGATCTGGTGCGCCGTCGCGCGGACGGCGTGGTCGATTACGTCGGACGCATCGACCATCAGGTGAAGGTGCGCGGCTTCCGCATCGAGCTGGGCGAAGTCGAGGCCAGCCTGCGTCAGTTGCCAGCGGTCAGCGATGCGCTGGTGATTGCCCGCGACAATGCCTCCGGCAAGCAACTGATCGGTTATGTGGTCACCGCCACGGGTGATGATATCGGCGATGAACTCAAGGCCGGGCTGCGCGCTTCGCTGCCGGAATACATGGTGCCGGCGCAGATCGTCTGCCTCAGCGCATTCCCGGTTACGCCCAACGGCAAACTCGATCGCAAGGCCCTGCCGGAGCCGGAGTTCAAAAGCGACGAATATGTTGCCCCTCGCACCGAGCAGGAACGCCTGCTGGCGGAAATCTGGGCGCAGGTGTTGCAGGTCGAGCAGGTCGGTATCAGCGATAACTTCTTTGAACTGGGCGGCGATTCGATCCTTAGCCTGCAAGTGATCTCGCGGGTGCGAAACCACCCGACGCTGCAGATGGAGCTGAAGCTGCGCGATCTGATGCGCTATCAAACCATCGCCGGCATTCTCGAGCAGCAAGTGGCGAAGGAGGGCGCCGGGCAAGCGCTGCCGGACCTGACTCAGGTTGCCGCAGAGGGCGCGTTCAATTTGCTGCCGATCCAGGAGTGGTTCTTCGCCGAAGGCATGGTCGAGGCGCATCACTACAACCAGTCGTTGCTGCTCAGCGCACGTCAGTCGCTGGATCTCGATGCACTGGAACAAGCGCTGGGCTTGATCGAACAACATCACGATTCGCTGCGCCTGCGTTTTTCCAACGACGGCGGGCGCTGGTTGCAGCGCTATAGCACCAGCGCCTCCGACGAGGCTGTGCTGTGGCGCCGTGAAGCGCAAAGCAGCGAAGAGGTCGAAGCCTTGGCCAACCTCGCGCAGCGTAGCCTCAAACTCAATGACGGGCCGGTCTGGCGGGTCATGCATGTGGCGTTGCCGGATGGCCAGGCGCGCTTGCTGGTAGTGATTCATCACCTGGTGGTCGACACCGTGTCGTGGCGGATTCTGCTCGACGATCTGAAAGTCGCTTACGAGGCCTGCGTGCAGGGGCTGGCGCCGCAGCTGCCGATTCGCACCAGCAGTTACCGTTCGTTTGCCGAGGCATTGCAGGCGCAGGCGCCGGTGATTGCCGAGCAGGAATTGAACTATTGGCTGGAGCAACTGGATCAACCGGGCGTTGATCTGCCGTGCGACAACCCGCGCGGCAAGAACCTCGTGCGGCAACAGGCGCAGGCACGGCTCAAACTGTCCCGCGAGCACACCGAACAACTGCTCAAACAGGCCCCGGCGGTGTACGGCACGCAGATCAACGACCTGCTGTTGTCAGCGCTCAGCCGCGCGCTGTGCCGCTGGAGCCAGCAACCGTCGGCGCTGATCCTGCTTGAAGGTCACGGTCGCGAAGACCTCTTCGAATCGATCGACCTGAGCCGCAGCCTCGGCTGGTTCACCAGCATGTTCCCGGTGCGTTTGCGCCCGGACGGCGACGACATCGGCCAGTCGATCATCGATGTGCAGGCGCAACTGGCGGGCGTACCGCAGAAGGGCATCGGCTACGGCGTGCTGCGTCATCTGGCCGGGCCGGAAATCTCGGCGCAACTTGCCGCATTGCCGCAGGCACGGGTGACCTTCAACTACCTCGGGCAGTTCGACCAGAGCTTCGACGAACAGGCGTTGCTGGTGCCGGCACTGGAAGAGACCGGCGACAACTACAGCCTCAAGGCGAACCTGGGCAACTGGCTGGAAATCGTCGGCCAGGTCTATGACGGGCAACTGGCGTTGCGCTGCATCTACAGCAGTCAGCGTTACCGCGCCGGCACCATGGATGCGCTGATGAGCGATTACCAGCGCGAGCTTGAAGCGTTGATCGAACATTGCATGGCGCGGGTGGGTTGATCGCTCTTTTTGTGCGGGCGCTGCCGAGGCGCGCCCGGTTTTTTGCGGATAAAGGATCTTATCGATGTCGTTGCACCCTGATCTGGAAGCGTTTCTCGACTTGGCCCAAGACAGCCAGGACGCCGGCCTGCCGGCCATGCACCAACTGACCCCGAGCGAGGCCCGCGCCACCTTCGAGCAGACCACCGCGCAACTGCGCTGGCCGGCGCCGCAGGATGTTGAAGTCACCGAGATCGAAACACAGGCCCGTGACGGTGCGGCGCTGGCGTTGCGTTTGTATCGGCCAAGCGGTGTTGAATCGCCGCTGCCGGTGCTGGTGTATTTCCACGGTGGCGGGTTTGTCGTTGGCAGTCTGGATTCCCACGACGGTGTCTGCCGCGAGTTTTGCCAGCGCACGCCGTGTGCGGTGCTTTCGGTCGGTTATCGACTGGCGCCGGAGCATCGCTTTCCGACGGCGCTGGAGGATGGCGAGGACGCGTTGTCGTGGCTGGCCGAACAGGCTGAGAGCCTCGGCCTGGATGGTTCGCGCGTTGCGTTTGGTGGTGACAGCGCGGGCGCCACGTTGGCGACGGTGCTGGCGATTCAGGCCGTGCGGCAGCCGCACACGGTGGCTATCGCGCCCAAGGCGCAGTTGTTGTGTTATCCGGTGACGGATGCTTCGCGGGTGCATGATTCGCGGCTGTTGTTTGGCGAGGGGTATTTGCTCGAGAACGACACGCTGGAGTGGTTTTATCAGCACTATGCGCGAGGGCCGGAGGATTATCTGGATTGGCTTTTTTCGCCGTTGCTGGCGGAGGATTTGCGTGGGGTTGCGCCGGCCATTGTGGTATTGGCCGGGTTTGATCCGTTGCTGGATGAGGGGCAGGCTTATGTCGACAGGCTGCGCGGGCAGGGGGTTGAGGTCGATGTCGAGGTTTGTGCCGGGTTGACTCATGATTTGTTGCGGTTGGGGGCGGTGGTGCCTGGGGTTCTGGAGGTGTATTTGCGGGTGGGTGGGGCGCTTGCGCGGGCTCTTGAGATTGGGTGAATATCCGTTTTTTTTGGTGTTGCTGCTGGCGGTTTCGCCCTTACGGCGACTTACTTTTTTACAAGCGCCTAAAAAAGTAAGCAAAAAACGCTAGCTCCTACGTTCGGCCCTCGCAGGCTCGGGTTCCTTCGCTGCGGGATCGATCCGGGCGCAGCGGCTACGGTTTGCTTCGCTGCACCTCCTTCCGCTGTGTCTGGCTGCGCCAGACGGTCGCTGCGCTCCCACGCCCGGATCAATCCCTCCACTCAGCCTTCCGACGTCGCCGGTGGATCAAAAGCACTCGAGCTTGCGCTCATTGTTGAGTGGTGCGGCTTCGCCGCGGGCAGCTGCGCTGCTTTGCTTTTGCTTTTGCTTTTGTGGGAGCGAGCCTGCTCGCGATGGCGATCTGCGAGGCAACCAATTCCTATCGAATTCACGCGATCCAACTGTAGGAGCCGCCGAAGGCTGCGATCTTTTGATCTGGCTTTGGCTTTTGATCCGGCTCTTGATCTTTTGCCCCTTCGGCAGGCTTCGTTACGGGATCGATCCGGGCGTGGGAGCGCAGCGACCGTACGACGCAGTCGTACACAGCGATTGGAGGTGCAGCGAAGCAAACCGTAGACGCTGCGCCAGGATCGGTTCCGTAACGAAGGTACCCCGAGCCCAAGCGAGCGGGCCGTACGCCGGGGCAAAGCCTTTTGGTTCCTTTTTGGCGTTTGAAAAAGGGACTCGCTGTAAGAGCGAAACCGCCAGCGGCAACACCCGCAGCAATGGATATGCCTCAATCCCAAAAAACAAAAAAGCCCCACATCTCACAATGCGGGGCTCTCTCACAGCTCAAATCAAAAAATCAGAAATCAGCCTTAACCGACATCACAAAATTGCGCGGATCCCCATAGAAGTTACCGAACCCCTCGGTACCAATGGTCGCGTAATAACGCTTGTCGAACAGGTTGTTGCCGTTCAACGCCACCGACCAGGTGTCATCAATCCTATAACCAATGCGACCGTTCCAGACCGCATAACCCGCGCCATTGACATTGTCCCCGCCCAGAGGCGAAACCCGGTAGGTGCCTGTCTGCGCATTGACACCCGCACCAATGGTCACACGGTCCAGCGGCCCGCTCAGGGCGTAATCACCCCAGACGCGCAACAGGTGACGCGGCACGTAGGAGTTGTAGACCGCGCCATCCTGAGTAGCATCGGCGTCTTCCAGCACTTTGGTCTGGGTGTAGGTATAACCGGCGAGCAATTGCAGGCGGTCGATCACTTCACCGCTGACTTCAGCTTCAAAGCCCTGGGCGCGGACTTTACCCGAGTTGATCTGGCAGGAACTGTCCTCGCACCGCAGGTCATCCTGCGCCGCGTCTTTCTGGATGGTGCGGAACAGGTTGAACGTGGTGTTCAAGCGACCGTCGTACCACTCACCCTTGATCCCCAATTCGTAGCTCTGGCCAATCAGCGGCTTGAGCGTGCTGCCGTCGATGGTTTTGTACGAGCCTTGCGGGGTGAAGATGTCGGTGTAGCTCGCGTAGGCGGTCAGGTTGTCGTTGAGGTCGTAGAGCAGGCCGGCGAACGGCGTGACCTGGCCGGTTTCGGTGGACTGGGTGTTGACCTCGGTGCCTTCGCCACGGAAGTACTGCACCGAGTCGGTGTCGGATTTGTACCAGCTGACCCGGCTGCCGAGTACCAGGGTCATCGGGTCGGCGAGTTTCAGGCGGGCGATCGAGTAAGCGCCGTATTGCTTGATGTGCATGTCCACCGGGCCGCCACGGGAGGCGTTGGCCAGGTAGTAGCTTTCATCCGGCTGCGGGATGTTGTGGTTCGGGTTGAACACGTTCTGGCGCTGCGGCAATGCCGCCACCGCGTAGAAGTCGTCCTTGTGCGAACGGCTGGCGTTGGCGCCGACGATCAGTTCGTGCTGCTGGCCGAAGGCGTCGAATTTGCCGTCGACGTAGGCATCGAAACCGTAGTCGCGCTGATCGTAGTCATAGGTACTGCCGAGCATCAGCGTGTTGGTGGCAGTGGCGCCGACCGGCACCGCGCCGCTCGGGAAGGAATATTCCATGTCCTGGGTGTTGCGCGAGTAGACACCGGCAACTTTCAGCGACCAATCGTCGTTGAACTGGTGCTTGACGTCGGCGAAGTAGGTGGCGCGTTTGCTGCGCTGGTTGTTCCACGAGGTGTTCAGGCAGGTGGAGCGTTTCAGGTGCAGGTCGGAGCCGTCGGCGTAGCGCGGCAGGCCGCCCCAGCACGGGGTGGCGTCGACGTCTTCATAGGCCATGCCCAGACCGAGGGTGGTGTCGGGGCTGAGGTCGAAGTCCAGCGCACCGTAGTAGATCTGGTCGCGGCGTTCAGCCACATCGTAGAAATACTGACGGGTCTGCTGCGTCACCACGGCGCGGCCACGGACAGTGCCGGCGTCGTTCAGCGGGCCGCCGGTGTCGACCTGGCCGCGATAGTTGTCCCAGGTCCCGGCCGACAGCGACAGCTGCGTGTGCGGGGTGTCCTGGCCGCGTTTGCGCACGAAGTTGACGCCGCCGGCGGTGCCGCCCGCGCCTTTCATCATGCCGGCCGCGCCGCGAAGGATTTCCACGCGGTCATAGATGGCCATGTCACTGTTGAAGCTGTCCGCCTGCACGTAGCTGCTGCCGATGTCCAGCGGTACGCCGTCGTACTGGTACTGGCCGGTCATGCGGAAACCGCGCGAGTAGAAATACTTGCCGCCCATTGGCGAGTCGTAGACGGTGATGCCCGGGGTCTTCTCCATCACCTGTTCGATGGTGTTGAGGTTCTGGTCATCGAGCATCTTGCGGGTCATCACCGTGACCGACTGCGGCGTTTCCTTCAGCGAGTGCACGCCCTTGCCGATGGTCACACCGCCCGTGGTGTAGGAGTTGCTGCCTTCGGTGGTGGCGCCGAGGCGGTTGGCGTTGACGTTGGTCGGCGCCAGTTCCATCGCGCTGCCGCTGGTGGCCGGGCCGAGCACGGTGACGGTGTTGCCGTCACGCTGATAGCGGATGCCGGTGCCGCTGAGCATGGCCTTGAGCGACTCGTCATCCTGATAGCGGCCGTTGAGGGCGCTGGAGCGCAGGCCTTGCAGGCTTTCCGGGCTGTAGACGATTTGCAGGCTGGTCTGCTGACCGAGGGTTTGCAGGGCCTGGGCCAGCGGTTGGGCCGGGATGTTCAGGGTCCATTCCTGGGCCTGGACATACGGCGCTGCCGCGAGGGTCAGTGCCAGACCCAGGCCGCTACCGGCCAGGCGTGTGCGGGTCGCGCCGTGCATCAGCAGGGCTCGAGTCAGAGGGCGAAGCATGAAACGGGATGCGGACATGAGGTTAAGACCTTGGCAGGTATAGTTGTTAATGGTTCTTATTCATCTCATTAAGACGAGGAAGCCGCGGCAAACCGGAAAAGTTTTTTCTCCGGCCCGGTCGCGGCTGCCTCGATCAAGCGGTTTGCAGTTCGCTTCTGACCTTGCCGGCCTCCATGCGCACCAGTTGATCGGCGACGTCGAAGTAACGGTCGTCGTGGGAAATCACGATGATGGTTTTGCCCAGACGCTTGAGGTCGGGCAGCAGCTCGGTATAGAAGATCCGCCGGAAGGTCGGGTCCTGATCCGCCGCCCATTCATCGAACACCAGCACTGGGCGCTCTTCGAGCCAGGCGTTGACCAGTGCCAGGCGCTTGCGTTGGCCGGTGGACAGGTCGGTGGTGCTGAACGCGCCGTCGCGCACGCTGACCTTGTGGGCGATCTCCAGACGTTCGAGGTAGCGGGTGGCATCCTGCGGCACTTCACGATCGCCCTGGATCAAGTCATCGAACAGGTAGTAGTCGGCGAAGATCGTCGTGAAGTTCTGCCGATAATCGTCGCGGTTGACCGCAGTGATCGGCTTGTCGTTAACGCGAATTTCGCCCTCGGTCGGCGCGTACAGCCCCAGCAACAGTTTGATCAGCGTGGTTTTGCCGCAGCCGTTCTCACCGACGATGAACACGATGTCGCCCTGTTCGATGCGCAGGTTCACCGGGCCGAGGCGGAACGGCTCGCTGCCTTCCACGGGAGGGAAGGCGTAGCGCACGTTGCGCAGTTCCAGGCTGTTGACGGCGGCCGGCTTGCTGCCCTGATCCTGCAGCAACAGGTGCGGTTCAGGTGAAGAGAACTGTTCACTCAGCTCGGCGATGCGGCGGAAGGCAATCTGCGCGCGGCTGATGATCGGCAGGGTGCTGATCAGGTGTTCCAGCGGCCCCTTCATGTACAGCAGCACCAGAACGAAACCGCTCATCACCGCTTTATCGGCACTCGGCCACAGCGATTGCAGGGCCAGGGCCATGCCGATGACCACGAAGAACAGCATTGAGCCAAACGACTTGGCGATGACGAAGGTGTTGATCGATCTGATCTGGGTGTCGCAGATTTTCTCGGCGGTTTTCTGAATGCCGGCGACGAACATGCGCTGGCGGCGCGGGCGGTGAATACGTAGTTCCTTGGCACCTTCGGCGATCGCGTTGTAATGCTTTTGCAGTTCGTCTTCGGAGTCGCGCGCGGCGTAGAAACCGCGCATGCCCTTGGCCCGCGCAATCGCCTGGATGGTGGTGCCGATGGCGATGGCCACCAGCATCATCAGGAACATCGGCCACGACAGCATGGCCAGATAGCCGAGACAACCAAGGGTCACGGTCATGGAAATCGCCAGCGGCGCGAAGGCGAAGGCGAAGTCGCTGATGGTGTCGACGTCGTGGGTCAGCACCGGAATCAGGCGATGGCTGCGATAGCGTTCGATCTGGTCGATCGGCGCCGACAGGACTTTCTCCCCCAGCTCTTTGCGCAGTTTGGCGATGATGTGCTGGCCGACATAGTTGGTGCCGATGTCCGACAGGATCGTGGTCAGCAGGGCCAGAGCACAGAGGCCGGCGAAGATCATCACCACCGTGCGGGTCAGGCCGTCATCGGAATGCAGGGCGTTGTTGATGGTCGCCAGCAGCACGGTGACGCTCAGGCCGCCGAGCATGCCGAGCACGATGGACGCCGAGACGATCAGGCGGAAGGGCTTGAGCAGGGCGAACAATTCGTTGATCGCCCCACGCGTAGGCTTGGTCATGGAGGATTCCTGCTTCGATGCGGAGGGAGTGCCGGTACTTAAGGAAAACGAATGGTCGCGGAGTTTCTTTAACCGAGCGCAGGCGTGGCTGCGCTCGTCGAGGGCAGTGTCAGAAGTCGCGTACTACGCGAAAGCCCAGCCAGTCGCCCTTGCTGGTCGGCCAGCTGCTGTTGCGGTTGCCCGAGCGCGAGAAGATCGGCGCTTCGCCCCAATCGTTGCCGCGCATGACCTGGCGTTCGCAGTTTTCCTGGGTCCATGGGCGACCGTCGGCGGGCACGCCGGAGTAGTCCGGGTGATAGCAGTCGGCTGTCCACTCGTAGACGTTGCCGTGTGCGTCGAACACGCCAAACGCATTGGCCGGGAAGGTGCCGGCCGGCGAGGTGAAGTTGTAGCCGTCGGCTGCGCCGTAGGTGTTGGCGTGTTTGGAGATCTGGTAATCCTTGCCCTCATCGAACGGGAAGGGGAAAGGCCCGGCGCTGCCGCCACGGGCGGCGTATTCGCGGATCGATTCGCTTTGCAGGCGATAGGCGTGGCCGGTCTTTTTCGACAGCCAGTCGATGTAGCCCTGGGCTTCGGCGACGTTCATGCACACCGCCGGATCGCGGGGCGTCTGTTTGAATTCCGGCTTGCCGGCGGTGCAACGACGGCCCGGGCGATCATCGAAGTCGTAGGGCTTGTTGCCGGTCTCGCGCACGTAGGCGTCCCATTCGCCCACCAGCACCTGCGAGCGGCTGATAGCGAATGGTTTGCTGAACGTCACCGTGTGCAGCGGGCCTTCGTCGGGCTGCCGGCCGACTTCATCATCCGGCGTGCCCATGGTGTAGCTGCCGGTTGGCAACACGACCATTTCCGGGCAGTCCTTGCAGTCCTTGAACACTTTGCCCGCAGCAGGCGCGGTCGCCGCCAGCGCGCTGCCGGGCAGCAGCGCAGCGCAGAGGGCGCTCAGCGCCAGTGCGGGCAGGGCTTTGAAGGTGAGTGACGCGTGAGGCTTTTTCATGAGTCGTCTCTTTGAAAGGAAAACGGCAATCGAGGATCAGGCGCGCAGCTTTTTGCCGAGGATGTCCATGAAGCGATCCACTTCGGCTTCGCTGTTGAGCAAGCCCGGCGCGGTGCGAATTACTGGCCCGACGTCGCGGCTGACCGCGTCGCAGATCACCCGGTTTTGCATCAGCCAGGCCGCCACTTCATCGCTGTCCTGGCCCTTGATCCGGAAGAAGGTGAATCCGGCGGAGAACTGCGAGTCGAGCGGGGTCACCAACTCGATGTTGCGGTGCTCCTGCAAGCGTTGCTTGAGGTAACTGTTGAGCTGATGAATGCGCGTCTGCACCTCGGCCTTGCCCAGTTGCAGGTGCAGCTTGAAGGCTTCGTCCAGCGCCCAGCGATGCTCGAAGGCGTGATAGCCGCCCGGGGTCATGATGGTTGAGAAGGCAGTGGCCTCGGAGAAGGTCGGCACGCTGGGGCTGACGTATTTCAATTCCTCAGTGCGGCTGCAGACGATGCCGGTGCCGCGCGGGCCGAACATCCACTTGTGCGTGCCGGCGATGAAAAAGTCGCAGTTCATCTGCGGGAAACTCAAGTCGTCGACGCCAAAACCGTGCACACCATCGACCACGTAGATCAGCCGATCCTGATCGGCACGCTGGCGGTTGTGCTCGTCGACCAATTGCGAGATTTCGCTGATCGGCAGCTTCACACCGCTGCCCGAATGCACCCAGGTCATGCCCAGCACGCGGGTCTCGGGGCGGATGTTGCGATTGATCGTGTCGAGTACCTGATCCAGAGAAATGCTCTGCGGGGTTTCGAACAGCTTGAGTTTGCGCACGCGCGTGCCGTCACGACGGCTGCGGAAATCGAGAATGTTGCGCGTCGAATAATGTTCGTGAACCGTGGTGAGAATTTCCTGATCCGCGCGCACCTGCACACTGCCGTAGATCATCGCCAGGCCTTCGGTGGTGCTGCCGGTCAGCGCGATCTGCGCCGGTTTGGCTTGCAGATACTGGCCGGCCCAATGGCGCACGTTTTCTTCGCGCTTCTCGGTGACGCCCAGATCCCAGTCCATCGCCAGACCCGGATTCAGATCCAGCGCCGCGCGATGGCGTTCGATGGCTTCGCGCACCGGTTTGGGGTGCGAGGTGACGAGGAAATTGGCGAAGTGAATCGCCTGAGGATCCTGATCGAACAACTGACGCAACTGCGCCCATTTGTCCCGCGAGGCAGTCGGCACGGCAGCGATGGCCGCCGGTGCAGTCAGGCTGGCGCCCAGGGGCAGGGCGGCGGCGAGCAGGCCGGCCTGCTTCAGGAAAGTGCGACGATCGGTCATGGTCGCGCCACCTCCTGACGTGACGCCAGCGCCGGTTTCGCGGCTTTTTGCACCTGATCCCAGACGCGCATGAAGTTGCCGCCCCAGAGCTTGGCGATGTCCGCTTCGGAGTAGCCGCGCTGCAGCAGTTCGGCGGTGACGTTGCGGATCTCGCCGACGTTTTCCCAGCCCTTGATGCCGCCACCATCGTTGAAGTCCGAAGCAATGCCGACGTGGTCGATACCGATCTTGCGCACCGTGTAATCGATGGCGTCGCCGAAGTCCTTGAGGGTGGCTTTCGGTTCCTCTTCGAGGATCGCGTAGAGGCCGCTGGCGTACTGGCCGAGCTTCTGTTCCGACCAGGCGGTGATGATCGGATCGCCCGGCATCAGCGCCATGGCGAGGTTGGGCAGTGGCGGCAGATCGAAGCGCGCACGCAGCGCATTGAGTTTGTCCTGCGTGCCCTGGGTCAGCGGTTTCAGGTATTGCGAGAAAGCGACCACTTGCACCACGCCGCCACTGTTTTTGATCAGTTGCAGCTCTTTGTCGCTGAGGTTGCGCGGGATATCCACAGCCGCCCGGGGCGCCGAGTGCGAGGCCACCAGCGGTGTGCGGCTCAGTTCGGCGACTTGCTCAAGGGCCTTGGTCGACATCTGCGACACGTCGATGATCACGCCCAGATCGTTCAAGCGCTGCACCGCTTGTTTACCGATGTCCGACAGACCGTCGAGGGCATCGGGCGAATCATTGAAAAACGGCAGCGGTCGCGACGAGTCGGCCCAGCTGTTGTTACCGATGTAACTGAAACCGAACATGCGCATGCCGCGCCCGGCCCACAGGTCGAGCTTGCTCAGATCATTGCCCAGCGGGTAGGCGTTGAGCATGCTGATGAAAATCGCAAACTTGCCTTCGCCGTGCAGGCGGCGGAAATCATCTGGCGTGTAGGCGATGCCGGCCTGATTGGGGAAGTCGCGGACAATCCCGGAAATGATCTTGTAGCGCACCTCCTGCTGATTGCGCGCTTCTTCGACAAAACCCTCGGTCGGACGGTGAGGGGCGTTCGGGCCGTTCCACATTTCCGGCCAGCCGAACACCGTCAATGCTGCGCCGGACAAGCGTCCGCGATTGGCCTTGACCAAGTCGAACTGGCCCGAGCCATCCTTGTCGGCTTCGTGATCGTGGCTGCCGAAACTCAGCGGCACGGTGATGTGGCTGTCGAACGACAGCAGGCGATCCTGCAACTCGCTCGCCTGTTTCATCACCTTCACCGGGTAGCCGGGGTTGTTCAGGTAATCCCAGGCCAGAAATCCTGCGCCGGCACTGATCGCCAGGGCCAGCGGCAGGCCGATGAATAGAGCCTTTTTCCAACGCGGTTTTGTCATTGCCATCTCATTCAGGTTCGCCGTCGAGGTGCAGGCGCAGGGGCCTTTGCTATCTGGGAAGAACGAGTGGCTGCACGGCTAATTTAGGTGTGCGTTACAAATGCCCGGCAGCGGCGCGGGTGATGTTTGCCGGCGGCGTAAATTTCCCCGCCGAGCAAACGTTCTAGCTTGGATAAAGCCTGCTTCATGGCTGACACAGGTAGGGCAATGACGATCTCTCGACGCTGGTTCATGGCGGGCATGGCACTCACGGGCGCCGCGCTGCCTGCCGCTTTTTATGCACATCGTGAACTGACTCGCGAGGAGTTTCCGATCACCCCGGGCGAGGCCACGGTCGATCTGGCGGACACCGCCGGGCAACAGCTGGCGGACAATTTGCGTGGGGTCTGGGACATTCGCTTTACCGGTGCGGCGGCGGGGCTTGATGGTCTGCCGGCGCAAGGCCTGGAGCTGTTTCTCGACATCGGCCACCGTGGGCGCGGCTTGCGTGGTTATCTCGACACCGGCACCAATCTGCGTGCCGAAGGGCCTGCGCGTTATCAAGTCATTGGCGATCTGGCACCGGGCAACGGCGCCGAGATGTATTGGCGCCTGCTGCGCACCGATGAGCCGCTGGCGCCACCGGTGTATGAATTAAAAGTCAAACTGGATGAAGTCTGGGCAGCGTTCGGCAATGCCGGCAGCGCCACGTTCACCGGGCAGGTACTGCGTCTGGACCGGCCGTTGGCGTTGCCCGAGCTGGACAATCATTTCATCGCTATCAAGCGGCGTTTTCCCGAGGCCCGTGAACGCACCGGGCTCAATCCGCAACTGTTGGCCTGGCTGGTGGCGCCCGAGCATCGGTTGTTCCACCAACTCTGGCACGCCACCCGCGACAAGTGGCACAAGCTCTCGGAGAAAAAACGCGAAGCGCTGCGCGGCATCGGCTGGCAGCCCGGGCCACGTGACAAGGAACGCGACGCACGTGGGCCGAGCAAGGATCGCAATGGCTCGGGCGTGGACTTTTTCTTTATGCATCGGCACATGCTCGGCATCGCCCGTTCGATGCAGGATTTGCCTTCCTGGCCGGCGTTCCCGCAGCCGCAGCCTGAGCTGGAACGTGACCGGCAGGGTTTCGCCCGTTACTTCGACAACCACGACGGGAACTCACTGCCGCCGACCTGGCTGGCCGAGGGTGATGACGAGTACACCAAATGGGTCAGCGACATCAAAGCGGCGGAGACTTTTCAGAGCAATTTTCTGGTTTGGGAATCGCAGTACCGTGATCCGCGTTATTTGTCGAAATTGACCCTTGGCCAGTTCGGTTCGGAAGTCGAACTGGGCCTGCACGACTGGCTGCACATGCGCTGGGCTTCGGTGGCGCGTGATCCGTCCAACGACATTCCGGTGCCGATGGCGCGCGATCAGGCGGACTTCGCTGCGCGCTGGTATGCGCCGGAAAACGACTTTCTCGGTGATCCGTTTTCCTCCCATGTGAACCCGGTGTTCTGGCGCTTTCATGGCTGGATCGATGATCGCCTGGAAGATTGGTTCCGCGCCCATGAACGTTTTCATCCGGGCGAAGTGAGCCGTCTGGAAGTCAACGGCGTGCCATGGTTTGCACCGGGACGCTGGGTGGAAGTCGCCGACCCCTGGCTCGGCCCCGACACCCACGGCTGCAGCACCGTGCCCGGCCTGCAAGTCGGGCGCTCCGTGGAGATGGATCCGGAAACCATGAAACTGGCGCTGCGCATCACTTTTGGCGACGAAGACAATATGACCGACCTGTTCCGCAAAGTGCCGCAGCGCCCGTGGTATGCACGGCACCTGAAGGTCAAGGGCCGACAGCTCTAGAAGGGTTCAACACACACATATCCAGAATAGTTCGCAATCCCCTTGTGGGAGCGAGCCTGCTCGCGAATGCGGTGTGTCATTCAGGTGCATCAGTGCCTGACAGGACCCCTTCGCGAGCAGGCTCGCTCCCACAAATGAAATTCGGTCTGGACAGAAATTTTCGGCACAACCAAGGCTCCCTGTGGGAGCGAGCCTGCTCGCGAAGGCGTCAGTTCAGTCGACGCGTTGCCCTCAGATCACCTCCCAGCCACCCCCCAACGCTTTGTACAAGGCAATGCTCGCCTGCAATCGCGCCAGGCGCAGTTGCACGTTGAGGTCTTGCGCGGCATACAGCGTGCGCTGGGTTTGCAGGACGGTGAGCAGGTCTTCGGCGCCGGCCTGGTAGCGGCTTTGGGCGATGTCGAAGGCGGTTTGTGCCTGGTTCAGTTCTTCGCTTTGCCATTGCCGTTGTTCGTCGAGGCCGCGAATGCTGCTGAGGGCTTTTTCGACGTCGGCGAAGCCGTTGATGATTGCCCCGCGATAGGTCTCCAGCAATTCGTCCTGGCGCGCCTTGGCCTTGTCGCGTTCGGCGCTGAGGCGGCCGTTGTTGAAGATCGGCGCGATCAGCCCCGAGGACAGGTTGTAGAACGTCGTGCGTAGCAAATCGGCGGCTAGATCGGCGCCGCTGCCGAGGCTGGCGGTCAGGGTGATTTTCGGCAGCATCGCGGCGCGGGCGACGGTGACATCAGCCTGGGCTGCGGCGAGCTTGGCCTCCGCGCTCGCGATGTCCGGGCGGCGGCTGAGCAATTCGCTCGGCACGCCGCTGGCGATGTCCGGCCAGTGCAATTGGGCGAAGGATTGCGTGGGCAACGGTAACGTTTGTACCGGTCGGCCGAGCAGGGCGGCGAGGCTGATCTGTGCTTCGCGGGCCTGCTGCTGCACCAGCGGCAGGCGGCGCTGTTGTTCGGCCACCAGGCTTTTCTGCTGGGCCAGTTCCAGCGCGGTGGCGCTGCCGGCGTCGAAACGGGTCTGCACCAGATGCAGCACATTTTGTGCATTGGCCAGATTGAGTGCGGCAATGCGCGCCTGCTCACGCAAGGCCAGGGCTTGGGTGTAACTGTTGGCGACGCCGCTGAGCAAGGTCAGCTCGACGGTGGCGCGGTCGAACTCGCTGGCCTGCACGCCGAACACGGCACTGTCGCGGGCGGCTCGCTTGCCGCCCCAGAAATCGATCTCGTAACTGGCGCTGAGCTCGGCATCGTAATAGTCCAGCGAACGATTTTCCGGGCTGACATCCAATTGGCTGTAGCCCTTGCCGTGGATCAGTTTTTGCCGGTTGGCATTCAGCCCGGCCTTGAGTTCGGGCAGCAGCGGGGCGCCGGCGATGGTTGCGCT
The DNA here is from genome assembly GCF_025706525.1 of Pseudomonas mercuritolerans. NCBI lineage: Bacteria > Pseudomonadati > Pseudomonadota > Gammaproteobacteria > Pseudomonadales > Pseudomonadaceae > Pseudomonas > Pseudomonas mercuritolerans. The sequence continues at coordinate 497,356 of NZ_JAMSHA010000001.1, read as the reverse complement.
GGCCTCGGCCTGCCTGACCCGCGCCACGGCGGCGGCGAGGTCGTAGCTGCCCAGCCGCGCCTGTTCGACCAGTCGCGCCAGCTCGGGGCTGCCGAATTGCGTCCACCATTGCCGATTGCTTTGCAGCGCGCCGTGGCTTTTGTCGGACTGCCACGCGCTCGGTGGCTGTACGCCGCTGTCGAGGCGCGGCGCCGGGCTGCTGCAGGCCGCCAGTAGCAGGCTGGCGGCGAGGAAGGTCAGTCGCACTTTCATAGGTCGATCATTCACTGGTAAGGGCCGTGACCGGGTCGAGCCGGGCAGCTTTGCGGGCCGGCATAAAGCCGAAGATGACGCCGGTGACCAGCGCACAGGCAAACGCACCGATCACCGCCAGCCCTTGAAAGGCAATCGCCACGCCGCTGAGCAACAACACGCCGCCGACCAGCAGGGCCAAGCCAATCCCGGCGACACCGCCGACCACCGAAAGCATCAGCGCTTCGGTGAGAAACTGACGGAGGATGTCGCGCTGACGGGCGCCGGTGGCCATGCGAATACCGATCTCGCGGGTACGTTCGCGTACGGTCATGAGCATGATGTTCATCACGCCGATACCGCCGACCAGCAGGGAAATCGCCGCAATCGCCCCCAGCATCAGCGACAGCGTGCCTTGCGTGCGCGCTTCGGCCTGGATCATCGCGGCATTGTTGGTCAGCTCGAAATCCTTCTTGCCGTGGTGCCGACGCAACATCGCCTGTTCGATGGCCTGTTCGGCGTCCTTGACCTTGCGCGCGTCCTTGGCGGCAATCACCACGTATTGCGGATTGCGGCTGCCGAACAGGCGCGTGCTCGCCGCCGAATAAGGCACGGCGATGCGGTTGTCGCTATCGGAGTCGCCGGAGCTGGCGCCTTTTTCCGCAAGCACGCCAAGGATCTGGAACGGCACGTTTTCGATGAGGATGTATTGACCGATCGGGTCGGCGACATCCTTGAGCAACTTGTCGCGAACCTTGGTGCCGATCACCGCGACGGCGGCGGCGCTGTCCTCGTCGGCCTGGGTGAAGTAGCTGCCCTGGATCACCGGCCAGTTGAAAATCTGCGGAAAGTTGGTGTCATTGCCGCCGACGTAGCTGCTGTGGTCGGCGTTGCCAAAGCGCACGCCGGCGGTCGAGCCGTTGACCGGCATGATCCGTTCCACCTGGGGCAGGGTGGACAGTTCGGCAACATCGTCGAGGGTGATGATGCCCTCCGGCGTGCGCGGGTTCGGCGCCGAACCGCTGAGGTAAATGATGTTGGAGCCGAACGCGCCCATTTGCGCCATGACCTGGCGCTTGCTGCCTTCGCCGACGGCGAGCATGACCACCACCGAGGCCACGCCAATGATGATGCCCAGCAGCGTCAGCGCCGTGCGAAAGCGGTTGATCCACATCACCCGCCACGCCGCTTGTACAGCGTCAAGCAGTTCACCTTTCCAGGCGCCGGTCTGGCTGCTGCCGTTGCTCAGGCGCTGGCGCAGGTCGACCGCTTGCAACGCGCCGGGATTGGCCACAGGCGGCGCGCACGCGTGCTCGGCGCTGTCACTGATGATCAGGCCGTCACGGATTTCGATGATGCGTTTGGCCCGTTGCGCCACTTCGCGGTCGTGGGTGATGAGGATCACCACATGGCCTTGATCGGCGAGTTCGTCGAGCAGGCTCATGACCTCGGCGCCGCTGTGGCTGTCGAGGGCGCCAGTCGGCTCGTCGGCGAGGATGATATGGCCGCCGTTCATCAGCGCACGGGCGATCGACACCCGCTGTTGCTGGCCGCCGGAAAGTTGATGCGGACGGTTGCCGGTGCGACTGCCGAGGCCAAGACGCTCCAGCAGCGCAAAGGCTCGAGCATGCCGCTCGGCGGCCGGGGTGCCGGCATAGATCGCTGGCATCTCGACGTTTTCCTGGGCCGAGCCGGACGGGATCAGGTGATAGCCCTGAAAGACAAAACCGAAGGCTTCGCGGCGCAGCCAGGCCAGTTCATCGCTGTCCAGCTGCGCGACATTTTCCCCGGCAAACAGATACTCGCCGCTGGTGGGGCGGTCGAGGCAACCGAGAATGTTCATCAGCGTCGATTTGCCTGAACCGGAGGCGCCGACAATCGCAACGAACTCGCCGGCATGGATCGACAGATCGATCCCGCGCAGCACTTCCACCCGCGGGCTGTCATCACCGCCGTAGGCTTTGCGGATCTGCCGCAGGTCGATCAGGGGCGTGTGCATTCAGCCTCCATGACCAGCGGCCGGCGCGCTGAGAACATGCTCGCCCTCGGCCAGACCTTCGAGCACCTGGGTGCGCAGGCGATCGCTGATGCCGGTGCGTACTTCGCGCGCCTGAATATCACCGTTGGCGGCGACTATCTGCGCTCGCTGCCACTGCGGACGCGAGCCCGGTTGCAGGGCGGCAGTCGGTACGGTCAGGGTGTCTTGCGCCTGTTCGGCGACGAAGAACACCTGCGCGGTCATGTCGGTCATCAGGCTGTTGTCGGCGTTATCGACATCGAGCAGCACGGTGTACAGCACCACCCGTTCGCTGCCACTGCGACCACTGGTGGGACTGCCGCCTTGGTTCTGTTCAAGCGGACGCGGCGGCACCGGCAGAATCTGCCGCACCGTGCTGCTCCAGCGCCGAGTGCCGCCGCTGAGGGTGGTGAAGTAGGCGGTCATGCCCGGTTTGACGTGGCCGATGTCGGCCTCTGAAACCTCGGCCCACACCGTCATCGGCGACAGTCGGGCGATGCGCAGGATCAGCGGGGTCTGTTGTTGCGCGTTGAGGGTCTGGCCTTCGCGCGCACCGACGGCGACCACGGTGCCGCTCATCGGCGCGTAGATGCGCGTGTAACCGAGTTCCGCCTCGTCACTGCGCAGGCTGGCCTGGGCCTGACGAATCTGCGCCTGGAACATGTCGATGCGCGCCTGGGTTGCGCGGACCTCGGCGCGCGCGGTCTGCACGTCTTCTTCGCGGGTGGCGCCACCGGCGGCGAGTTTCTGCTGGCGCTGGTATTTCTGCTGCGCCAGATCGTGCTGGGCGCGTTGCTCCTGCAACTGCGCCTTGAGGTTTTCGATGGAAAAGCGCCCGGCATCGAGCTTGGCTTTCTGTGTCGACGGGTCGATTTCCACCAGCAACTGGCCTTCCTTGACCGTATCGCCGGCTTCGACGTGAATCTTCTGAATCTGCCCCGAAGCCTGTGCGCCGACATCCACATAGCGGCGCGGCTGCAAGGTGCCGAGCGCCGTCACGCTGTTTTCGATATCGCCGCGGCTGACCTGCACAGTGGCAACGGCGTCGCGACCGGGTGGCAAGACTTGCCAGGCAGCGACGGCGATCACGGGAATCAGACAGAGGGCGGCGAACAGTGCGCGACGGGCGGGGCGGGGACGATTCATGCAGGGTTCCGGCCAGTGGTTGCGGCCCGTCGCAAGGCACGACAGACACAGGGGCTGTCCTGTAAACGAGGCATGGGCGACGGAATTTAGCCGCAGACACATCGAGTTACCGCAGCCGGGCCACGACTATTTGTCCGGGATATGGAATCAACTCTTTAAATCTATATGAGAATTACTATAAATTACGCACCTCAAGTTGCCACTATCTTGCTACTGCGTGATTCGCAGGTCTGATCAGTGCGCTCAAGGACAGAAACGGCATCGATGCGGTCGGGAGTCATGTTGGAAAACTACTATCGTGAGCTGGTGTGTTTCCTCAACGCCAGACTGGGCAACCGTCAGGTCGCCGAGGATGTGGTGCATGACGCCTATGTACGCGTGCTGGAGCGCTCCAGCGAGGTGCCGATCGAACAACCACGGGCCTTCCTTTATCGCACCGCGCTGAACCTGGTTATCGATGATCACCGCCGCAACGCGCTGCGCCAGGTCGAATCGCTGGACGTGCTCGACAACGAAGAGCGCTATTTCACTCCCTCGCCTCACGGCACCCTTGATCACGGCCAGCGTCTGGAAATGCTCCAGCGCGCACTGGCCGAGCTGCCGCCGCTGTGCCGTGACAGTTTTCTGCTGCGCAAGATTGAAGGAATGTCCCATCCGGAAATCGCCCAGACCCTCGGCATCTCCCGGGCGCTGGTGGAAAAACACATCGTCAACGCCATGAAACATTGCCGCTTGCGCATCCAGCAATGGGATGGCCAGTGATCCGCACCGGTTAAATTTCCTTTCATCGTCCTCGTTCCTACTCAACAGACGACCTGCTGACCTGATTCAGGCCGGTCAGGCCACCCAGGCTTTATTTCCCCGCGTTGAGGGGTTCATCCAGAGGACACTGGAAATGACACAGGCAATTGCATCGCCCATCGTTCACGACCTGATCGGCGTCGGTTTCGGCCCTTCGAACCTGGCACTGGCCATCGCTCTGCAGGAACGCGGAGCAATCCAGGGCGAACTGGATGTGCTGTTCCTCGACAAGCAGGCCACTTACAGCTGGCACGGCAACACCTTGTCGACGCAGAGCGAGTTGCAGATATCCTTCCTCAAGGACCTGGTGACCCTGCGCAATCCGACCAGCCCGTACTCGTTCGTCAACTACCTCAAGCACCACGGGCGTCTGGTCGATTTCATCAACCTCGGCACCTTTTATCCTTGCCGCATGGAGTACAACGACTACCTGCGCTGGGTGGCCGGGCAGTTCACCGCGCAGAGCCGTTATGGCGAAGAAGTGCAGTTCATCGAACCGGTATTGCACAACCAGCAGGTCGAAGCCTTGCGGGTGATTTCCCGGGGCAGCGACGGCCAGCAGTTCGTGCGTACCACGCGTTCGGTGGTGGTCAGCGCTGGCGGTACACCGCGTATTCCAGAAGCGTTCAAGGCACTGAAGGGCGATCACCGGGTGTTCCACCATTCGCAATACCTGTCGCAAATGGCCAGGCAGCCGTGCGTGAACAACCAACCGATGAGCATCGCGATCATCGGTGGCGGGCAGAGCGCGGCGGAAGCCTTTATCGACCTGAATGATTCATTCCCGTCGGTGCAGGTCGACATGATCCTGCGTGGTTCGGCGTTGAAGCCTGCGGATGACAGCCCGTTCGTCAACGAGGTGTTCTCGCCGGAGTTCACCGATCTGGTGTTCCAGCAGAACAGCGTCGAGCGCGAGCGGTTGGTCAATGAGTACCACAACACCAACTATTCGGTGGTCGACATCGACCTGATCGAACGCATCTACGGCATCTTCTACCGGCAGAAGGTTTCCGGAATTGCCCGCCATGCGTTCCGCACCCTGACCACCGTCGAGAGCGCCACTGCCACGGCAAACGGTATCGAACTGGCAGTGCGCAACAATGCCACCGGCGAAGTCACGGTGCGAATCTATGACGCCGTGGTGCTGGCCACCGGTTACGAGCGGCAGATGCACCGCAAGTTGCTCGCGCCGCTGGAGGAATACCTCGGTGAGTTCGAGGTCGATCGCAACTACAAACTGATCACCGACGAGCGCTGCAAGGCCGGCATTTATATGCAGGGCTTCTGCCAGGCCAGCCATGGCCTGAGCGATACGCTGCTCTCGGTGCTGCCGATTCGCGCCGACGAAATCGCTGGCTCGCTGTACGAGCATGGCAAACAGCGCGGGCACAGTCGCTCGGTGGCGGAGCTGTTGTTGGCGACTGCCAGCTGAATCTGCATTGCCTGACATACCGCTTTCGCGAGCAGGCTCGCTCCCACAATGGTTCTGTGAACGCAGGCCAGAATGTGGGAGCGAGCCTGCTCGCGAAGGGGCCATGGAAAGCCCCACAGATCCTGAATCTGAACCCTTCCTGAACACCCCCCACATTCCCCGAAAACACCTCTTCCAGCCGTTTCGCTGCGGGCGTAAGCTGCGCGCGTTTTCATCAATTGCGGAGACCCACAGTGGGTACTTGTTCGAGTGACAGTTGTCGGCCGGTCTCGATCACCGGCAGATTCTCGGCAAGATAACGCGCAGCCTTTCCCTGCCGTTGTCTCGCCGTAACAGCGAGCAGCGGCATCCCGTGCACGACCCGTTCCGGATCGTGTCTCGACGTCCTTCTCATCGACGCTGAACCAGGCGTGATGGCGACCTCAGTCGTCATCGCAGCCTATCGACACGCCTGTTCCTGACCGGCGTGCCACGCCTTGCCGTGCCGGTTTTCCCGGTGCCAGGGCGCGGCGGTACCTGCTCGACGGTTTCCCGGCTGACCACAGGGGACACAGCCATGAAACTCACGCTCAAGGAATTTTTTGCAGGCTTTCTGCGCAGCCGCCACATCGCCCGGCACTTCCGTCGCCTGGCGCTGCTGGATTCGATCAATGACACCACGGTCAGCCGTGAAGTACCGCCGACGCTGGCCAACACGCTGGTCGCTGCCGCCCATGAAGACAGCGCTGCGTTGCTGTCATCGCTGGGCACGCACGGCGAGGGGCTCTCCGAGGTCGAGGCCGATGCACTGCGCGCGCAACACGGACTTAATGAAGTCGAACACGAGCAGCCGCTGCCATGGTGGAACCATCTGTGGCACTGCTACAAAAACCCGTTCAACCTGCTGCTGACTCTGCTTGCTGTGATCTCCTGGCTGACCGAAGACCTCAAGGCGGCCGTGGTGATTTTTTCCATGGTGGTGCTGTCGACGCTGCTGCGCTTCTGGCAGGAGAGCAAATCCAATCAGGCGGCCGATGCGCTCAAAGCCATGGTCAGCAACACCGCTACGGTGCTGCGCCGGGATGGGCCACGGCGGGAACTGCCGATCAAACAACTGGTGCCCGGCGATCTCATCGTGCTCTCGGCTGGCGACATGATTCCTGCCGATTGCCGCGTGCTCAGCGCCAAGGACCTGTTCGTCAGCCAGGCAGCGATGACCGGTGAATCGATGCCGGTGGAAAAATTCACCCGGCAGACCGATCGCGACACGCGTAACCCACTGGAGCTGGACAACCTTCTGTTCATGGGCACCAACGTTGTCTCCGGCAGCGCGATTGCACTGATTCTCACCACCGGCAACAGCACCTACTTCGGTGCGCTGGCGCAACGGGTCGGCGCGACGGACCGCGCGGTGACGTCGTTTCAGCAGGGCGTCAACAAGGTCAGCTGGTTGCTGATCCGCTTCATGTTCGTCATGGCGCCGCTGGTGCTGTTCATCAACGGTTTCACCAAGGGTGACTGGAGCGAAGCGCTACTCTTCGCGCTGTCGATTGCCGTCGGCCTGACTCCGGAAATGCTGCCGATGATCGTCACCTCGACCTTGGCCAAAGGCGCCGTGTTCCTGTCGCGCAAAAAGGTCATCGTCAAACGCCTCGACGCGATCCAGAACTTCGGCGCCATGGATGTGCTGTGCACCGACAAGACCGGCACCCTGACTCAGGACAAGATCTTTCTGGCGCGTAATGTCGACGTCTGGGGCGAGGACTCTGACGCTGTGCTGGAACTGGCCTACCTCAACAGCTACTACCAGACCGGCCTGAAAAACCTGCTGGATGTCGCCGTGCTCGAACACGTGGAAGTCCATCGCGAACTCAAGGTCGGCAGCGTGTTTCGCAAGGTCGATGAGATCCCGTTCGACTTCAATCGCCGGCGCATGTCGGTGGTGGTGGAGGGCCGCGGTCAGCCCCATCAACTGATCTGCAAAGGCGCGGTGGAAGAAGTGCTGGCGGTGTGCAGCCGCGTGCGTCACGGCGAAGTTGATGAGGCTTTGAGCGATGAATTGCTGGCGCGGATTCGCCAGGTTACCGCAGCCTTCAACGCCGAAGGTCTGCGCGTGGTGGCGGTCGCGGCTCGCTCAATGGCAGAAGGGCGCGAGATTTACAGCCTGGCAGATGAACAGGAACTGACGCTGATCGGTTACGTGGCATTCCTCGATCCACCGAAGGAAAGCACCGCGCCAGCGCTCAAGGCCTTGGCCGAGCATGGCGTGGCGGTCAAGGTACTGACCGGCGACAACGAACTGGTGACGGCGAAAATCTGCCGTCAGGTCGGCCTGGCTCAACAGGGTTTGCTGCTGGGCAATGACATTGAGCGCATGAGCGATACCGAACTGGCCGCGGCGGTCGAGACTACCAACGTCTTCGCCAGACTCACGCCATCGCACAAAGAGCGCATCGTCGGCATTCTCAAGGGCAACGGCCACGTGGTCGGGTTCATGGGCGATGGCATCAACGACGCGCCGGCGCTGCGCAGCGCCGACATCGGCATTTCCGTGGACAGCGCGGTGGACATCGCCAAGGAAGCGGCGGACATCATTCTCTTGGAGAAAAGCCTGATGGTGCTGGAGGAGGGCGTGCTCGAAGGGCGGCGCACCTTCGCCAACATGCTCAAGTACATCAAGATGACCGCCAGTTCCAACTTCGGCAACGTGTTCTCGGTGCTGGTTGCCAGCGCGTTCATCCCGTTCCTGCCGATGCTGCCGATGCACCTGCTGGTGCAGAACCTGCTCTACGACATTTCGCAGATCGCCATTCCGTTCGACAACGTCGACGACGAGATGCTGAAACAGCCGCAGCGCTGGCAGCCGGCTGACGTCGGGCGCTTCATGCTGTTCTTCGGTCCGATCAGCTCGATTTTCGACATCACGACGTTCGCCTTGATGTGGTACGTGTTCGACGCCAATACCCCGGATCACCAGACACTGTTCCAGTCCGGCTGGTTCGTGGTCGGTCTGCTGACCCAGACGCTGATCGTGCACATGATCCGCACGCCGAAGATCCCGTTCCTGCAAAGCCGCGCCGCCATGCCGCTGCTGGTGATGACCGGGGTCATCATGGCCGTCGGCATCTTCCTGCCAATGGGCCCGCTGGCGCATTACTTCAAATTGCAGGCGCTGCCGTCGCTGTATTTCGTGTTTCTGCCAATGATTCTGCTGGCGTACATGGCCCTGACCCAGGCAGTGAAGGGTTTCTACATCCGCCGGTTCGGCTGGCAGTAACCGCCATGGAATGCTTTCCCCTGTGGGATCGAGCCTGCTCGCGAAGGCGTCGTGTCAGTCAATATATCTCTGACTGGTATAGCCCCTTCGCGAGCAGGCTCGCTCCCACAGGGGATATTGGTGCGTCAGGGCCGCCGGATGAATGACCGGATTTTTAGGAAAAGTCCTACAGAGCTATCCCCGGCGCTTGCGTAGTCTTGCCCTCCCCAAACCCCACCGGGAGAATGACCATGAGCAACAAATCGTTGCGCATCCTGATCGCCGACCCGCAGCATTTTCATCGCATGAAAATCGAGCGCCTGTTCAACGCGCTCGGCTACTACCGCGTCGCCCCGGTGCAGAATCTCGGTGAATTGTTGACCCTGGTCGACTACGGCTGCGAGCCGTTCGATGTGCTGGTGATCAATGCCGAACTGGCGGCAGGCTCTCTCGATCTGCTGGGCTTTCTGCTCGATAACCCACAGGTCCGCCACGCTCTGATCTACAACGAACCGTCGGCACCTTTGCAGGCGGTTGCCGGGTTTGCTCAGGAAAACGCGCAGATCAGCCCGGCGCCATTGCCCAGTTCAGCACTCATCGAACAGGTGATGGCGAGAGTCGAAGCCGCCGGCGAACGCCAAGCTGCGTCTGATTCCCGCTGGTCGTTGCGCCATGCCAATGCATAAAAAACCAGGCTGCACAACTGTCAGACCTGACAGGTGATTCTCTTGATCATCCATGTAACAGTGCCTGCGCAGCCACCGACTCCGGAACAGATTGTTGCGGTGTCTTCGATTTTGCAGGAGTACCAATGAAGTCAGCGCTGATCGTCGATGATCATCCAGTAGTGCGCGCGGCCATTCGGATCGTTCTGCAGGCCCAAGGCTTCACCGATATTCATGAAGCGTCCAATGGCAACGAGGTCGTGCCGCTGATTTGCACACATGATCCGCAGCTCGTCGTACTCGATCTCGGGCTGGGGTCCATGGATGGGTTGGAAGTGTTGACGCGGATTCAGATCAAGGCGCCGACGGCGCGCTGCCGAATCCTGGTGTTCAGCATGCATGAGCCCACGCATTATCAAGAGCGCTGTCTGCGTGCCGGCGCACGGGGCTACGTGACCAAGAGCAACCAACTGACTCTGCTGCACGAAGCCATCAAGGCATTGATGTCCGGCCACACCTATTTCTCCGCGTTACCCAATACCAGCGGTCTGTACAACGCCGTGCAACGCACTGAACAGGAGATGATCGCTCAGCTGTCCGATCGGGAGTTATGCATCTTCGTGAATCTGGCGCTGGGCAAACCGAACAAGGCCATCGCCCAGGAGATGCACTTGAGTCACAAGACCGTCAGCACCTACAAAACCCGCATGATGGCCAAGCTTTGCCTGGGTTCACTGGTGCTCCTGCGTGAGTTCGCCAAGCGCAATCACTTGATCTGAGTGCCCCGACATGACGCAGGGACTGCGGGTTTTAGGGTTGTGGCTGGGGCTGGCCGCCTCGGTCTGGGCCGATGACCGGCCGCAGACACTGGAAGTGCTGGCCCGCCTCGAACCGGGCAATGTCCAGGTCCGCCTCGATGATCGGGAACGCCAGTGGTTGCGTGAGCATCCGGTGTTGCGCATGGGCATCTCCGGCCCGGACTACCCGCCCTTCGAAATCACCCGCCATCAGCATGAGTTGGAGGGACTGACGGCGGATTACGTCGACCTGTTGGCACAACTGCTCGGCATCAGGATCGAAGTGCGGCGTTTTACCGATCGACCCGCGCTGATGGCGGCACTCAAGCGCGGTGATGTCGATCTCTTGGGCACCTCGAACAGTTTCGAAGCGGCAGATCCGGCCTTCATTCTGTCGCGGCCGTACGCTGAAGATCAGCCGATGCTGGTTACGCGCCACGACGAGAAACTGCCCACCGACCTGGCGGCCAAACGCATCGCCATGGTCGAGGATTACCTGCCGCTGGCCCACGTTCAGGCCTTCTACCCCGGCGCCTACGTGCAGCTTTATGCTTCGGCAATGGATGCACTCGGCGCGGTCGCCTTCGGTGCCGACGATGCGTACCTGGGCGACTTCATCAGCGCCAACTATCTGATCAACACCAATTACCGCAACGATTTGCAACTGGCCGGGCCGTCGGGGCTTGATGCCAATCCGTTCGCTTTTGCGTTGTTGCGCAGCGACGTGGTGCTCAAACGCATCGTCGACAAGGCCTTGCTGGCCGTGCCCATGGAGCGTCGCCATCTGATCGAACAGCGCTGGAGCGTCGGCCTCGCCGAGATGGCCGAACAGTCGCGGGTACAGCTCAGCGCCGCCGAGCAGCAGTGGCTGGATCAGCACCCGGTGGTGCGGGTCGGCGCTGTCGAAGACTTCGCGCCGTTGGCGTTTTTCGATGCCGACGGACGCTTCAAAGGGCTGGCAGCGCAGTTGCTGAGCCTGATTGCACAGCGCAGCGGGCTGAATTTCGAGATCGTGCGTGGCACCTCCCTGAACGATCAGTTCGAGCAGCTCCAGGCCGGCGCACTCGATGTTCTGCCGGTGGTGACGCCGAGCACCGAGCGTGAAGCGCAGCTGCAATTCACTCGCGCCTATCTGAACAATCCGTTCGTGCTGGTCAGCGCGGCGAACGGGCAACATCCATTGCCGCTCGACGAACTGGCGGGCAAACGCCTGGCGATCTATCGGGGGCACCCGTTGCGCGATTATTTGCTGCAACGGGTCCCCGGTCTGCGTCTGGTCGAGGTCAAAAGCCCAGCCGAAGGCATGGCGCTGATTGCCCGAGGACAGGTCGACGTGACGGTAAGCTCGTTGCTGGTAGCGCATTTTCTGATCGCCCGCCAGTATCGCGACCGCCTGCGCATCACCGGCACCGTTGGCGATCAGCCGGCGCGCATCGCTTTGGCCACGGCGCCGCAGTCGGCGCTGCTGCACTCGATCCTGAACAAGGCGTTGCTGAGCATCGCGCCGCAGCAAATGGATGAACTGGTCGAGCGCTGGAGCCACGATGTGGTGGTTGAAGACAGCTATTGGTCGCGCCATCGTCAGGAGATTCTGCTCGGCTTTGCCAGCGCGGCGGTGTTGCTGCTGCTGGCCTTGATCTGGATCGGCTGGCAGCGTCGGCAGATCCATCAGCGCCAGCAATGGTTGTTGCAACTGCAACAGGCCAAGGACGCAGCGGATGAGGCCAATCGGGCCAAAAGCACTTTCCTGGCGACCATGAGCCACGAGATCCGCACACCGATGAACGCCTTGATCGGCATGCTCGAACTGGCCCTCAAGCGCGCAGAGGAGGGCGTGACTGATCGACTGGCAATTCAGGTGGCGTCGAATGCCGGCCAGCAGTTATTGGCGTTGATTGGCGACATTCTCGACATCGCCCGTATCGAGTCTGGGCATTTGTCCCTCGCGCCCAATCGGGCCAACCTGCGCGAGACAGTGTTATCGGTGTGTCGGGTTTTCGAAGGGCTGGCGCGGCAGAAACGGCTCTTGTGGCGCATCGAACTTGATCCGCGCACCGACGTGGATGTGCTGATTGATCCGACGCGCTTCAAACAGGTGCTGTCGAACCTGTTGAGCAATGCGATCAAATTCACCGAGGTGGGTGAGGTGAGTTTGCGCTTGCAGGTCATCGCCATGACCGACGCTGAAGTGGACATGCTGGTGCGCATCGAAGACAGCGGCATCGGCATCAGTGTCGAAGATCAAAAGCTTCTGTTCAGTCCTTTCGTCCAGGCAAGCAACAGTTCGCAAACGGCGCGCAGCGGTTCCGGTCTGGGGCTGGTGATCAGCCGCAACCTCTGCGACATGATGGGCGGTACGCTGCGCCTCGACAGTGACCTGGGGCAGGGCACGCGAGTGGAAGTCCATCTGCAATTGCCACTGCTGACCGCGATGACGACCACAGCGGCTACGCCCGACGTGACGCTCGCCGCCTGTGTATTGAACGTGCTGGTGGTAGACGATCACCCGGTCAACCGCTTGCTGATGTGCTGGCAACTGAGCGAACTGGGGCATCGCACGACTGATGTCGGGGATGGCGATGAAGGGCTGCAACGCTGGCGAGCGCAGGCTTTTGATGTGGTGATAACCGACTGCAACATGCCGCGACGCAATGGCTATGAACTGGCGCGATCCATTCGCGATGAAGAGGCCGCCAGCGGCCGCGCATCCTGTCTGATCCTCGGTTTTACGGCCAACGCGCAGGTCGAAGAGCGTTTGCGTTGTCTGGATGCCGGCATGGATGACTGCTTGTTCAAACCGATTCGCTTGCGCGATTTGGCACAGGCCTTGACCGGCGCGCAGCCTTGCGCGCCGCACGAAGATGAACCGCCAGGTGCCGAGCCGGTCGAGATTGATCTCAGTGTTCTTGAACAGATGGCGGGTGCCGATCATTCGTTGATCGAACGCTTGCGCAAGGAAGTCGGCAATAGCCTGCGCGATGATCTGCAAGCACTGGATCGCTTGCAGGCGAGCGACCGCGCAGACTTGCGGGAGTTGGCCCATCGCATCCGGGGTGGCGCGCAGATGGTCGGGGCTGCGCGGGTCGTAGCGGCGTGCGCAGATCTGGATACGGTGTGCCGAGACAGTGAAAACGCAGTTATCGACCACGCCATCAACAAGTTGCGCGAAGCCATGCACGGCCTCGCGCGATGTCTGTAAGCCAGTGCAGTCTTCTGTGCGAGCGAGCCTGCTCGCGAAGAGCGCACCGCCAAATCAATTGTTCTGCATATGGAACACTCAAGCCGGTTTGCACCCTCTAGTCGAATATTCGATATGCCCTTACGCTTAATCCAATGCACTTACACATTGGAGACCCCATGAAAAATATCATCGGCATTTACACCAGCCCGCGCGGCCACTGGGTCGGCGATGGTTTCCCGGTGCGCACGCTGTTTTCCTATGACAACCTGGGCAAGCACATCAGCCCGTTTCTGCTGCTCGATCACGCCGGTCCCGCCGAATTCACCCCGACCACTGAACAGCGTGGCGTCGGCCAGCACCCGCACCGTGGTTTCGAAACCGTGACCATCGTTTACGACGGCGAAGTGCAGCACCGTGACTCCACCGGCAGTGGCGGCACCATTGGCCCGGGTGATGTGCAGTGGATGACCGCAGCGTCCGGCATCCTCCATGAGGAATTCCACTCGGAAAACTTCGCCCGAACCGGCGGCAAGCTGGAAATGGTCCAGCTGTGGGTCAACCTGCCGGCCAAGGACAAAATGGCCGCGCCGGGTTACCAGACCATTCTCGACCGCGACATTCCGAGCATCGCGCTCAAGGACAACGCCGGCAGCCTGCGTCTGATCGCCGGCGAATTCGACGGGCACAGCGGACCCTCGCGGACGTTCACGCCGATCGACGTGTGGGATCTGCGCCTCAATGCCGGCAAGTTGCTGACGCTTGATCTGCACGAAGGACGCAATACCGCACTGGTGGTGCTGAAAGGTTCAGTGCAAGTCAACGGTGCGGAGTCGGTTGGGGTAGGGCAGTTGGCGCTGTTCGAACGCGACGGTGATCGACTCACCCTCCAGGCCAGCGAAGACGCGGTGGTATTGCTGCTCAGTGGCGAGCCGATCGACGAACCGATCGTCGGCCACGGCCCGTTCGTGATGAACACCGAGCAGGAAATCCATCAGGCCTTTGCCGACTTCCAGTCCGGGCGCTTTGGCCAGATGCACCCCTGACCCCGAGCTTTACTGGCAACTGAACCCCCCTGTGGGAGCGAGCCTGCTCGCGAATGCTCTGTTTCAGTCCAAGAGGTAGTGACTGACAGGACGCCTTCGCGAGCAGGCTCGCTCCTACAGGTTTTTCAGCGTTTTCGAGACGCTGTTCATCCACCGAAATCAATTGCTCCTACACTGTGCCAATCTGTGCGATCTTCTCGCGATTGGCCTTTGTCGGAGTTGTTTGATGCTGTCTCTGCTGACCGAACACCCGTTGTTTAGCGCGTTGATCCTGATCCTGCTCGATCTTGGCCTGTGGCGGCTGATCAGCTCTCGCGGCAGCGAATGGAAGCTGTTGGTGCGGGTGCTGATTTTCGCCTTGTTCAGCATTGTGCTGTTCAACGAAGGCCTCAACCCGATGGAACCGGCACCGTGGGCCGACAACGTGCCGCTGCATCTGGCGGCGACCGGGTTGCAGATCGGGTGGTGGCTGTTTGGTGCGCGGACCCTGACGGTGCTGATCGGCGCGGTGATGATGCAACGGGTCGGCCATACCGGCCGGCTGTTGCAGGACTTGCTCGGCGCGGTGATTTTCCTCATCGCGATCATTGCGGCGCTGGCGTACGTGCTCGATCTGCCAGTCAAAGGCGTGCTGGCGACGTCCGGCGCGTTGGCGATCATTGTCGGCCTGGCTTTGCAGAGCACCTTGAGCGACGTGTTCTCCGGCATCGTCCTCAACACCACCAAGCCCTATCAACTTGATGACTGGATCTCCATCGACGGCACCGAGGGCCGCGTCACCGACATCGACTGGCGCGCCACGCGTCTGCAGACCAGTCAGGGCAGCATGGCGGTCATTCCGAATTCACTGGCGGCTAAAGCCAAGATCATCAACTTCAGTCGGCCGAGCAACATGTTCGGCGTTTCCGTCAGCGTGCCCGTCAGCCCCCATGCCCGGCCCAGCTCAGTGATCGAGGCGTTGGAGCGAGCGATGCAAGGCTGCCGGCAATTGCTCGACACGCCGGCGCCGAGCGTATCGTTGAAGAGTTCTGCCAGCGGCGGCGCGGAGTACGAAATCAGCGGGTTTGTCGCCTCGATGGGCGAGAAGCGCGTGGTGCGCAATCAGTTGTTCGATCTCGCGTACCGGCATTTGCAGGCCTCCGGGGTCAACCTGCTGTCGAGCAACGAGACCAGCGCCGCACCGCAGTTGTCGCGGCCACGGGCGCTGCTGGAAAGCTCACCGATCTTCTCGACTCTGCGTGAAGAAGAGAAAGACACCTTCAGCCAGAACATGACTCTGCAAACCTTCCGCGCCGGCGAAACGATTCTCGCGGGCGGGGAGGTCAGCGATCATTTGTTCATCATTGAATCCGGCGTGGTTTCGGTGACGCTCAAGCGCCACGGCGCACCCCTGGAATCCGGGCGCATGGGGCCGGGTGAGGTGATCGGCGAGGCCGGGATTCTTTCCGACACCGCCTTGCCGGCGGATTTTTCCGCGAAGACTTTCTGCGCGCTGTATCGCATCGAGAAGTCCTACCTGAAACCGTGCCTGGACGCGCGCCATGACATCCACGATGCGATGCAGGCGTTGCTCGATTTCCGTCTGCACAAGGCGCAGTCGCTGACCGAGGAAACGCCCGTGGTCGCGCCGAAAAGAGGCTTTCTGCAATGGCTGCGTAATCGCGTCTGAGCTGTCGCATTGTCATTCGATGCAACCTGCGCGGCGTTCTCAGGGTCACAATTTGCAATCCCACCGGGCAGGAGTTGCAGACGATGAAAAACCTGCGAATCGCCACCTTCAACGTCAACGGCATGCGCGCGCGGCTGCCGAATCTGCTGGAATGGCTCAAGCGCGAGCAGCCGGACATCGCCTGCCTGCAAGAGCTCAAATCAGTCGACAGCGCATTTCCCGCCGCCGAACTGGAAGCCGCCGGTTACGGCGCAATCTGGCAGGGCCAGGCGTCATGGAATGGCGTGGCGATTCTGGCGCGTGATGCGCAGCCTTTGGAGAGTCGACGCGGTTTGCCCGGCGATGCCGATGACACCCACAGCCGCTATATCGAAGCGGCGGTGCACGGTGTGCTGGTCGGTTGCCTGTATCTGCCCAATGGCAACCCGCAGCCGGGGCCGAAATTCGATTACAAACTGGCCTGGTTCGAGCGTCTGATCAATTACGCCAAAGACCTGCAAAGCAGCGATCACCCGGTGGTGCTCGCCGGTGACTTCAATGTCGTGCCCACCGACATGGACATCTACAACACCCGATCCTGGCTCAAGGATGCTTTGTTGCAACCCGAAAGCCGCGAGTGCTACCAGCGGCTGCTGGATCAGGGCTGGACCGATTCTCTGCGCCACGTGTATCCCGAAGAGCGCCTCTACACCTTCTGGGATTACTTCCGCAATCATTGGCAAACCAACTCCGGCCTGCGCATCGACCACCTGCTGCTCAACCCGGCATTGAGCCCGTATCTGCATGACGCTGGCGTCGACGCCTGGGTGCGCAATGAACCGCACGCCAGTGACCATGCGCCGACGTGGATTCGGATCGGCTCGCGGAAAAAACGCTGAACGGCCGATTAGCGAAATCAATTGTCGAAAGCCGTGCCTGATCCCGTATACAGGGCAACATCCACGCAGTGTTCTGCGGCCCATGCATAAGGATCGAGCAATGAGTGCGCCACGGCTGACCAATACCAATCTGTACCTGCAACGTCTGGGTTTCGATGCGCCGCCGCCACCGACGCTGGAAACCTTGCATCAGTTGCAACTGCGCCACACCGCTCAGTTTGTTTTCGAAAATCTGGCAACGATCAGTGGAGAGCCGGTGTTGATCGACTTGGTCTCCATCGAAGACAAGGTGTTGCAGCAGGGGCGGGGCGGCTACTGCTATGAGCTCAATCATTTGTTCTATGCGCTGCTGCTTGAATTGGGCTTCGACGCGCGGGCGATCAGCGGGCGCGTGGTGATGAATCAGCCGGAAGGCAGCTGGACGGCGCGAACCCATCGTTTGAGTCTGGTGACCATCGACGCAGTGCGTTACATCACCGACGTCGGCTTCGGTGGCATGGTGCCCACCGCGCCGCTGCTGCTCGACAATGAACATGAGCAACCCACCCCGCACGAACCTTACCGCATCGACAAGCAAGCAGATGGCTACCTGCTGCGCGCCAAAGTCGCAGGCGAATGGCGGCCGATGTACCTGTTTGATCTGCAACGCCAGGAAGACATCGATTACACCGTCGGTAACTGGTACGTCTCCACCCATCCCGAGTCACCTTTTGCCCAGCGCCTGATGGTTGCGCGCACCGGGGATGGCTGGCGCAAGACGCTTAACAACGGCAGTTTTGCCATACATCACATGGGCGCGGACAGTGAGCGGCGCGAGGTGGCGGACGTCGACGAGCTGATGGAGTTGCTGCGCCGCGAGTTCGACCTTCAGGTCCCTGATTCACCGCGTGTACGACAAGCGCTGGCTCGGGTCATCGCGCCAGCCTCCATCTAAGGCTTTACATCAGGCTCCAATACGCGACGGATTTCGCCGATGGCCGCTAAAAGAGCGCGACTGCACCGTCGGTCGCCGTGAACACTTCAGCCTGGTGGGCACTGGCGCGGACGCAGCGGGGATGTGTTGCCGGATTTGTTGGGGCAAGAAGCGCAGGCTAGAAGGTTGGATGGCTACCTAACCATTATGTGACTGATAAGTTGTATACAACTCTATGGACATTTGTCCTGAGTATTGAATACAGTGTGCGCATAACAAAAACCAGGGAACCCCCCACCATGAAAACGCCCCATGTTTCACACCAACGGCCCGAGGACGAAAACCTCGGGGTCGGCGCGAATATGGCTTACGGCCTGCAACATGTTCTGACCATGTACGGCGGTATCGTTGCGGTGCCACTGATCATTGGCCAGGCGGCCGGTCTGTCGCCGGCGGACATTGGTCTGTTGATTGCTGCTTCATTGTTTGCGGGGGGGCTGGCGACGTTGCTGCAAACCCTGGGTCTGCCGTTTTTTGGCTGTCAGTTGCCGCTGGTCCAGGGCGTATCGTTCTCCGGCGTGGCGACCATGGTCGCGATCGTCAGCAGCGGCGGGGAGGGCGGTTTCCAATCGGTGCTGGGTGCGGTGATTGCCGCCTCGTTGATCGGCTTGCTGATCACGCCGGTGTTCTCACGCATCACCAAGTTCTTTCCGCCCCTGGTCACCGGCATTGTGATCACCACCATTGGCCTGACGCTGATGCCTGTGGCCGCACGCTGGGCGATGGGCGGCAACAGCCACGCGCCGGACTTCGGCAGCATGCAGAACATCGGTCTGGCGGCGGTCACGCTGGTGCTGGTGTTGCTGCTGAGCAAGGTTGGCAGCGCGACCATTTCCCGGCTGTCGATTCTGCTGGCCATGGTCATCGGCACGGTGTTGGCGGTGTTCCTTGGGATGGCGGATTTCTCCAGCGTCACCACCGGTCCCATGTTTGGCTTTCCGACACCATTCCACTTCGGCATGCCGACCTTCCATTTCGCCGCGATTCTGTCGATGTGCATTGTGGTCATGGTGACGCTGGTGGAAACCTCGGCGGACATCCTTGCGGTGGGTGAGATCATCGGCACAAAGGTCGACTCGAAACGCTTGGGCAACGGCCTGCGTGCCGACATGCTGTCGAGCATGTTCGCGCCGATCTTCGGTTCTTTTACACAAAGTGCTTTCGCGCAAAACGTCGGCCTGGTGGCGGTGACCGGGATCAAGAGCCGATTCGTGGTCGCTACCGGCGGCTTGTTCCTGGTGGTGCTCGGCCTGCTGCCGTTCATGGGCCGGGTGATTGCCGCCGTGCCGACTTCGGTACTTGGCGGCGCCGGGATCGTGCTGTTCGGTACTGTGGCTGCGAGCGGCATCCGCACGTTGTCGAAGGTGGACTACCGCAATAACGTCAACCTGATCATCGTTGCCACCTCGATCGGTTTCGGCATGATCCCGATCGCCGCGCCGAACTTCTACGATCATTTCCCGAGCTGGTTCGCGACGATTTTCCATTCGGGCATCAGTTCGTCGGCAATCATGGCGATCCTGCTCAACCTGGCGTTCAACCACTTCACGACCGGCAATTCGGATCAACAATCGGTGTTCGCCGCAGCGGAAGAGCGCACCCTGCGTTATCGCGATCTCGCCGCGCTGCGTGAAGGCGATTACTTCAGCGACGGCAAGCTGCATGATTGCGATGGCAAGGAAGTGCCGGTGATCGAGCCGGATGACCATGATCATGGCCACGGCGCGCCGAAGGTGCAGGTGAAAAGCAGCGAACATGTCTGACCGCTGCGTCTGAAACAGAAAAGGCCGATCTGCCCAAACAGATCGGCCTTTTGGTATTTTTCGTGCGCCCACAAAAAAGCCCCTGAACCTTGCGATTCAGGGGCTTTGCTATTTGGCTCCACAACCTGGACTCGAACCAGGGACCCAGTGATTAACAGTCACTTGCTCTACCAACTGAGCTATTGCGGAATTGGTGCGTATGTTACTGATTCAAAAAGAGAAGTCAAGCATCGCCTGGCAACTTTTGCGATTCGTCGGGACGGACGGCGTTTTGTCGGTGATTGGCGGTTACCAGAAAGGCTTCAGAGGTCTACCATGGCAGCCCGGAAGTGGTCACACGCGCTACCGGCCATTCGCCGCAAAGGTACGCGCCATGAATCAAATCACCCGCAACAGCGAGGTGCTCGCATGAGCACTGCACAGATCAGCCTGCCCAAGGGCATCGGCCCGCACGCCGAAAAACTTTTCGATGCAATCACCGGGGCAAGCACTGCCGAAGAATTGAACCGCGCCGGCGGCAAGGCTGAAGGTTTTGTCCTCGGTCTGGAAAGCAGCAAGGCCATCAAGAGCCAGGTCGCCGAATCGCTGTATGTGATTTACGACGATGCTGCCACTCAACGCGCGGCCGAGCTGGCTTAACTGCCGAAGGTAATCGTGCCGAGCATCAGCTTGGCATAGACCACCGTCGCCGCCAGTTGCACCAGCCACAGGGCCAGGCCACCGAGAAATACCCCGGCGGCGACTTGCAGTACCAGGCTCTTTTCACGCTTGGCCGGAGCGCGCGGGATGAAATCATCCAGGTCGTCACGGTCAGCGCGCAGGTTGTCGTTTTTCATGTGGGTTCTCTTCAAAAATCTCGGGTGTACACAAAACCGGTAGGAGCTGCGGAACGCTGCGATCTTTTGATCTTGCTCTTGATCTTGATCTTGATCTTAAAAAACAAGATCAAAAGATCGCAGCCTCGTTTCACTCGTCAGCTCCTACCAGCTCCTACGGTTCTGAATTGTGTGCAGTCTAGAGGTTGCAAGGCGTTTCCAGAGACAAATAAAAACGGGAAGCCGAAAAGGCTTCCCGTTTTTCATCACTGGCCGAAATCAGATGACCTGAACGATCGCGTCCGTCACAGCCTTGATGTTGCTCTGGTTCAGCGCGGCCACGCAGATGCGGCCGGTGTCCAGGGCGTAGATGCCGAACTCGTTGCGCAGGCGATGCACCTGTTCAGTGGTCAGGCCGGAGTAGGAGAACATGCCGCGCTGACGACCAACGAAGCTGAAATCGCGGCCCGGGGCTTTTTCCGCCAGCAGGGCAACCATCTGTTCGCGCATGCCGCGAATACGCAGGCGCATCTCGGCCAGCTCGGCTTCCCACTGCGCGCGCAGTTCCGGGCTGTTGAGCACGGCAGCAACAATGCTGGCGCCATGGGTCGGCGGGTTGGAGTAGTTGGTGCGGATCACGCGCTTGACCTGCGACAGCACGCGCGCGCTTTCTTCTTTCGATTCGCTGATGATCGACAGTGCGCCAACGCGTTCGCCGTATAGCGAGAACGATTTGGAGAACGAGCTCGAGACGAAAAAGGTCAGGCCGGATTCGGCGAACAGGCGCACAGCGGCGGCGTCTTCGTCGATGCCGTCGCCGAAACCCTGGTAAGCCATGTCGAGGAACGGCACGTGACCTTTGGCCTTGACCACTTCCAGCACCTTGTTCCAGTCCGCCGGGGTCAGGTCGACGCCGGTCGGGTTGTGGCAGCAAGCATGCAGGACAACGATCGAGCCGTTCGGCAGGGCGTTGAGGTCGTCGAGCATGCCGGCACGGTTCACGTCATGGGTGGCAGCGTCGTAGTAACGGTAGTTCTGCACCGGGAAACCAGCGGTTTCGAACAGTGCGCGGTGGTTTTCCCAGCTCGGGTCGCTGATCGCCACGACGGCGTTCGGCAGCAGTTGCTTGAGGAAGTCGGCACCGATTTTCAGTGCGCCAGTCCCGCCGACGGCCTGAGTGGTGATGACGCGACCGGCGCTGATCAGCGGCGAATCGTTGCCGAACAGCAGTTTCTGCACGGCCTGGTCGTAGGCGGCGATGCCATCGATCGGCAGGTAACCGCGCGAAGCGTGTTGCGCGACGCGAATCGTCTCGGCTTCGATCACCGCACGCAGCAGTGGAATTCGCCCCTCTTCGTTGCAGTACACGCCCACGCCCAGGTTGACCTTGGTGGTCCGGGTATCGGCGTTGAATGCTTCGTTGAGGCCCAGGATTGGATCGCGGGGTGCCATTTCGACAGCGGAGAACAGGCTCATTATTACGTCGGCTCTGAATGGAGAGTGGAGGGACGTGTAGCGCTCCAGCCGAATGCACTAGAGCGGTGCACAAACGGGGAGCTAGTATAGAGGCCATCACCGCGCAATGGCGACAGGCGAATCGGCTTTTACGGTAAGTTTTTCCGATTATTTCTTGACCGTTAGTCGATTGACTTTGTCAGATTCTTTACCGGATGTAGGACGTTTGCCTTGAAAGGTCAGGCAATCGCCACCACATTCAGCACAATCCAGGTTTTTTCTTGCGCGACATCGGTCGTTTGCGGTCGTCCTCGTGGTGTTCCGTCTGACGCGGAACGCCGCGATTCCAGAGGTGTGTATGTCGGAATTCCAGCTAGTCACCCGCTTCGAGCCCGCCGGCGATCAGCCGGAAGCCATTCGCCAGTTGGTTGAGGGCATTGACGCCGGGCTGGCGCACCAGACGCTGCTCGGTGTGACCGGTTCGGGCAAGACCTTCAGCATCGCCAACGTCATTTCGCAGGTACAGCGTCCGACGCTGGTACTGGCGCCGAACAAGACCCTGGCCGCGCAGTTGTACGGGGAGTTCAAGGCGTTCTTCCCGAACAACGCGGTGGAATATTTCGTTTCCTACTACGACTACTACCAGCCCGAAGCGTATGTGCCGTCGTCCGACACCTTCATCGAGAAGGACGCGTCGATCAACGACCACATCGAGCAGATGCGCCTGTCCGCGACCAAAGCGTTGCTGGAACGCAAGGACGCGATCATCGTCACCACGGTGTCGTGCATCTATGGTCTGGGCAGTCCGGAAACCTATCTGAAAATGGTCTTGCACGTTGATCGCGGCGACAAGCTTGATCAGCGCGCTCTGCTGCGGCGCCTGGCCGACCTGCAATACACCCGCAACGATATGGATTTTGCCCGGGCGACGTTCCGCGTGCGTGGTGACGTGATCGATATCTTCCCGGCGGAATCCGACCTCGAAGCGATCCGCATTGAGCTGTTCGATGACGAGGTCGAGAGCATTTCCGCCTTCGACCCACTGACCGGCGAAGTCATCCGCAAGATGCCGCGCTTCACTTTCTACCCGAAAAGTCACTACGTGACGCCTCGGGAAACCCTGCTCGACGCCATCGAAGGCATCAAGGTCGAATTGCAGGAGCGCCTCGAATACCTGCGCAGCAACAACAAACTGGTGGAAGCCCAGCGTCTTGAACAGCGCACCCGTTTCGACCTGGAAATGATCCTCGAACTGGGCTATTGCAACGGCATCGAAAACTACTCGCGCTACCTGTCCGGGCGTCCGGCCGGCGCGGCGCCACCCACGCTTTACGACTACTTGCCCGCCGACGCCTTGCTGGTGATCGACGAATCCCACGTCAGCGTGCCGCAGGTCGGCGCAATGTATAAGGGCGACCGTTCGCGCAAGGAAACCCTCGTTGAGTACGGCTTCCGCCTGCCTTCGGCGCTGGACAACCGGCCCATGCGTTTCGACGAGTGGGAAGGGGTCAGCCCGCAGACCATCTTCGTCTCGGCAACGCCCGGCAACTACGAAGCCGAGCACGCCGGCCGCGTGGTTGAGCAAGTGGTACGGCCGACCGGTCTGGTCGACCCGCAGGTTGAAGTGCGGCCGGCGCTGACCCAGGTCGATGACTTGCTCTCGGAAATCACCAAGCGCGTGGCGATCGAAGAACGTGTGCTGGTCACCACGCTGACCAAGCGCATGGCCGAAGACCTGACCGATTACCTCGCCGACCACGGCGTGCGCGTGCGTTATCTGCACTCGGACATCGACACCGTCGAGCGCGTCGAGATCATCCGCGACTTGCGCCTCGGCGTGTTCGATGTGTTGGTCGGGATCAACCTGCTGCGCGAAGGGCTCGACATGCCGGAAGTGTCGCTGGTGGCGATTCTCGATGCCGACAAGGAAGGCTTCCTGCGTTCCGAACGCTCGCTGATCCAGACCATTGGCCGTGCGGCACGTAACCTCAACGGCCGAGCGATTCTCTACGCCGATCGCATGACCGGTTCGATGGAGCGAGCGATCGGCGAGACCGAGCGCCGCCGCGAGAAGCAGATCGCCTTCAACCTTGAGAACGGCATTACCCCGAAAGGTGTGATCAAGGACGTCGCCGACATCATGGAAGGCGCCACCGTGCCGGGTTCGCGCAGCAAGAAGCGCAAAGGCATGGCCAAGGCCGCCGAAGAGAACGCCAAGTACGAAGCCGAGTTGCGCTCGCCAAGCGAAATCACCAAACGCATCCGCGCGCTGGAAGAGAAGATGTACCAACTGGCGCGGGATCTGGAGTTTGAAGCGGCGGCGCAGATGCGCGACGAGATTGCCAAACTGCGCGAACGACTTCTCACCGTTTGATCTTGATCGCCTTGCCGGGCCTCTTCGCGAGCAGGCTCGCTCCCACATAGCAATTGCATATTCCTGTGGGAGCGAGCCTGCTCGCGAATGGCCTTCACACAATCGGAAGGCCTTAGGGCTTCCGGCTTAAATACCCTGCCCGCTGGAGCGGGGCGGGTGTCGCCTGTTACCATTCGCCGCTTGATTGTTTTGCTTTTCATTCTTTTCGAGACATGCCATGACCACCGTCCGCACTCGCATCGCGCCATCGCCTACCGGGGACCCCCACGTAGGTACCGCTTACATCGCATTGTTCAACTACTGCTTTGCCAAGCAGCACGGCGGTGAGTTCATCCTGCGCATCGAAGACACCGATCAGTTGCGTTCGACCCGCGAGTCCGAACAGCAGATCTTCGACGCCCTGCGCTGGCTCGGCATCGACTGGAGCGAAGGCCCGGACGTCGGCGGCCCGCACGGCCCATATCGGCAGAGCGAGCGCGGCGATATCTACCAGAACTACTGCCAGCAACTGGTCGACATGGGCCATGCGTTCCCGTGCTTCTGCACTGCTGAAGAGCTGGACCAGATGCGCGCCGAGCAAATGGCTCGCGGCGAAACTCCACGTTACGACGGTCGCGCACTGTTGCTGTCGAAGGAAGAAGTCGCGGCGCGCCTGGCTGCTGGCGAACCGCACGTGATTCGCATGAAGGTGCCGAGCGAAGGCGTCTGCGTGGTGCCGGACATGCTCCGTGGTGACGTCGAGATCCCGTGGGATCGTATGGACATGCAAGTGCTGATGAAGACCGATGGCCTGCCGACGTACTTCCTCGCCAACGTCGTCGATGACCATCTGATGGGCATCACCCACGTCCTGCGTGGCGAAGAATGGCTGCCATCGGCGCCGAAACTGATCCTGCTTTACGAATACTTCGGCTGGGAACAACCGGAGCTGTGCTACATGCCGCTGCTGCGCAACCCGGACAAGAGCAAGCTGTCCAAGCGCAAGAACCCGACCTCGGTGACGTTCTACGAGCGCATGGGCTTCATGCCGGAAGCGATGCTCAACTACCTCGGGCGCATGGGCTGGTCGATGCCGGACGAGCGCGAGAAGTTCTCGCTGCAGGAAATGGTCGACAACTTCGACCTCAAGCGTGTCTCCCTCGGCGGGCCGATCTTCGACATCGAGAAGCTATCGTGGCTCAACGGCCAGTGGCTGCGCGATCTGCCGGTGGAAGAGTTTGCCGCCCGCGTGCAGAAGTGGGCGTTCAACTCTGAATACATGATGAAAATCGCGCCGCACGTGCAGGGCCGGGTTGAAACTTTCAGCCAGGTCGCACCGCTGGCGGGGTTCTTCTTTGCCGGCGGCGTTAATCCGGACGCCAGGCTGTTCGAGTCGAAAAAGCTCTCCGGCGATCAGGTTCGCCAGTTGATGCAGTTGATCCTGTGGAAACTGGAAAGTCTGCGGCAGTGGGAGAAGGACAGCATCACCGCGACGATTCAGGCGGTGGTCGAATCCCTCGAGCTGAAACTGCGCGACGCGATGCCGCTGATGTTTGCTGCGATCACCGGGCAGGCGAGTTCGGTGTCGGTGCTCGATGCGATGGAAATCCTCGGCCCGGATCTCACCCGTTTCCGCCTGCGACAGGCGATTGAGCTGCTGGGCGGCGTGTCGAAGAAAGAAAACAAGGAATGGGAAAAGCTCTTGGGCTCTATCGTCTAAACGCTTTTGCTTCTTGGTAGGAGCTGCCGCAGGCTGCGATCTTTTGATCTTGTTTTCAAAAGGCAAAGTCAAAAGATCGCAGGCTGCGCCAGCTCCTGCAGGTCTGCCCGCGTTGCAAACCTCCCGGTTTTACAGGGGAGGGCGGTAAGTGATTGTTATCCCGGCAAAAAATTTTGAAATTTTTCAAAAATAAGTTTGACAGGCTTTCGATACGCCCTTAAGATTCGCCCCGTCCTCAGCGATGAGGGGCTATAGCTCAGCTGGGAGAGCGCTTGCATGGCATGCAAGAGGTCGACGGTTCGATCCCGTCTAGCTCCACCAATTTACACTTCGAGGTCTGGCCACACCGGCCTTGAAGCGATCAGCACTCAGCGTTGATCAGTTGTATAGAAGGGTTTGCGTCCCCTTCGTCTAGTGGCCTAGGACACCGCCCTTTCACGGCGGTAACAGGGGTTCGAGTCCCCTAGGGGACGCCAGTTTTACAGAAGTGATGTTGCAAGAGATCACTCCGCCGTGAGGCGAAAAATCCGGGGCTATAGCTCAGCTGGGAGAGCGCCTGCATGGCATGCAGGAGGTCAGCGGTTCGATCCCGCTTAGCTCCACCAATTTTACAGTTCAAGGTCTGGCCACACCGGCCTTGAATCGATCAGCTCTCAGCACTGATCAGTTGTATAGAAGGGTTTGTGTCCCCTTCGTCTAGTGGCCTAGGACACCGCCCTTTCACGGCGGTAACAGGGGTTCGAGTCCCCTAGGGGACGCCACGATTACCCGCTCTGCGGGATTTTATAAGGGTCATTCAATTATTGAATGGCCCTTTTGTTTGTCTGGCGTTTGGCCAACTCTCCTTTTTCCTTACACTGTGCTTCAGACCAGCGGTCATATTCATGACTTGCGGAATATTATTATGCGAATAATATTCTAGTCGTAATATTCGGAGGCAACGATGAACGATAAAAAAGCTCAAACCCGCGAACGCATCCTCAAGGCTGCCAGCGCCGCGTTGATTCAGCGCGGCCCGGCAGACCCGAGCGTGGGCGAAGTGATGGGCGCAGCCGGCCTGACCGTCGGCGGCTTCTACGCACACTTCGAAAGCAAGGACGCGATGATGCTCGAAGCGTTCAAGCAACTGCTGGGCCGCCGTCGCGACCTGATTGCCGACATGGACGCCGATCTGACCGGCGAAGAGCGTCGCGCTTTGGTCGCTGCGTTCTACCTGTCGCGCAAACACCGTGATTCCAGCGAAGCCGCATGCCCGATTCCGGCGTCTATTGGCGAGCTGGGCCGTCTGCCAGAGTCGTTCCGCATTGCACTGAACGAGCATCTGGAGCTGATGGTCGCGCAACTGGCGGCCAGCCCTGAAGACACCGACAAGGCTCTGGCCGATGTCGCGTTGATGGTCGGTGGTCTGGCCTTGGCCAGAGCGCTGGGTCCGGGAGAGTTATCCGATCGATTGCTGCGCGCCGCCAAGTCGGCGGTGCGTTGACCTGAAGGCAACAAGCCTGAGGAGAGTGCGATGAACGCGTTGAAGTGGGTTCGTGGCGTTAACGGTACCTTGGGCTGGTTTGCACCGAAGCTGGTGGCGAGCAAAATGCGTCTGGCGTTCATGACGCCCCGCGCGCTACCGCTGCGGGATTGGGAGCTGCCGCTGTTGGCCAGCTCCGAACGCATCACATTGCGCTTCGGCCTGTCGGCGCTGCGCTGGGGGCAAGGCCCTACGGTGCTGCTGATGCATGGTTGGGAAGGGCGGCCAACCCAATTCGCCTCGCTGATCAATGCTCTGGTCGATGCCGGCTATACCGTCGTCGCGCTCGACGGTCCGGCCCACGGTCGCTCCCCTGGGCGAGAAGCCAATGTAGTGCTGTTCGCCCGCGCCATGCTCGAAGCCGCTGCCGAATTGCCGCCGCTGCAAGCGGTTATCGGCCATTCCATGGGCGGCGCCAGCGCGATGCTCGCTGTGCAATTGGGCCTGCGCACGGAAACTCTGGTCAGCATCGCCGCACCGTCGCGGATTCTCGGCGTGCTGCGCGGTTTTGCGCGCATGGTCGGCATGCCGCCGCGCGCGCGTTCTGCGTTCATCCGTCAAGTCGAGCAGGACGTCGGCATGCGCGCCGCGACGCTCGACGTGGCTCACTACCAACTGGATATGCCCGGTTTGATCGTGCATGCCGAGGACGACAATTTTGTCTCGGTCAAAGAATCGCAATTGATTCACGAAGCCTGGTTCGACAGTCGTCTGCTGCGCCTGGAAAGCGGC
Source organism: Pseudomonas mercuritolerans (assembly GCF_025706525.1). NCBI lineage: Bacteria > Pseudomonadati > Pseudomonadota > Gammaproteobacteria > Pseudomonadales > Pseudomonadaceae > Pseudomonas > Pseudomonas mercuritolerans. The sequence continues at coordinate 468,928 of NZ_JAMSHA010000001.1, read as the reverse complement.
GGCCATCAACGCGTGCTGGCCGACCCTCGAGTGATTGATGGTGTGTTATCACTGCTTGCCGGTCGCAGCCTTCAGGCGCGCCAATCGGCCTGAGCTCCGTTACACTGCCCCGGTTGAATACTTTGACCGGGAGTGGGGCATGGGCTGGGATCGGGCAACGCCGTTTACCATTGATCTGCAAGTAGGCACGGAAGACATCGACGGGCTCGGGCACGCCAACAACGCCGTTTACGTGACCTGGCTCGAGCGCTGCGCCTGGCGCCATTCGCAGCGCCTCGGCCTGGACCTGGTCGAATACCGGCGACTGGATCGGGCGATGGCCGTTGTCCGCCACGAAATCGATTACCTGGCCGCCGCCTATGAAGGTGATGAACTGCAACTGGCGACCTGGATCGTCGACTGGGATCAGCGCTTGAAAATGACCCGTCACTTCCAGCTCAAACGCCCCAGCGACAACGCCACCCTGCTGCGCGCGCAGACCACGTTTGTGTGCATCGAACTGTCGACCGGCAAGCCGAAGCGTATGCCGGCGGAATTCATCGAAGGCTATGGCCCGGCGATCCAGATTGCAGAGGCGATGTAAATCTCACCCTGTGGGAGCGAGCCTGCTCGCGAAAGCGTCAGGTCAGTCACGCATGCATGAGCTGAAAGACCGTCTTCGCGAGCAGGCTCGCTCCCACAGAGATATGTGTAGTTCTGCGGATTTGGGCGATATCCAGTAAACTGCCGCACGTTTTTCTTCAAGTAGTGTTTCCCCATGCAAATTGCTCTGGCGCCCATGGAAGGGTTGGTCGACGACATCCTGCGCGACGTGCTGACCCGCGTTGGCGGCATCGACTGGTGCGTGACCGAATTCATTCGGGTCAACGACCAGTTGCTCACCCCGGCGTATTTCCACAAGTTCGGCCCCGAGCTGCTCAACGGTGCTCGCACCGCGTCCGGCGTGCCGCTGCGCGTGCAATTGCTCGGTTCCGATCCGGTGTGCCTGGCGGAAAACGCCGCTCTGGCCTGCGAGCTCGGTTCTGAAGTGATCGACCTCAACTTCGGCTGCCCGGCCAAGACCGTCAACAAATCCCGCGGCGGCGCCGTGCTGCTCAAGGAGCCGGAGCTGCTCAACCAGATCGTCGAGCATGTCCGTCGCGCGGTGCCGGCGCACATCCTGGTTACCGCAAAAATGCGCCTGGGTTTCGACAGTCCTGACGGTTCGCTGGTCTGCGCCACGGCGCTCGCCGAAGGCGGGGCGGAGCACATCGTTGTACACGCGCGGACGAAAATGGACGGCTACAAACCGCCGGCACATTGGGAGTGGATCCCGCGCGTGCAGGACGTGGTCAAGGTGCCGGTGTTCGCCAACGGCGATATCTGGAGCGTCGAAGACTGGCGCCGTTGCCGCGAAATCAGTGGTGTCGAAGACATTATGCTCGGTCGGGGCCTGGTCTCGCGCCCCGATCTGGCCCGGCAGATCGCCGCCGCTCGTGCTGGCGAAGAGGTCGTCGAGATGACCTGGGCCGAGCTGATGCCGCTGATTCAGGACTTCTGGCTGCAGGCCAAAGCGCAGATGACCGCGCGCCAATCGCCCGGTCGCCTCAAGCAATGGCTGGCCATGCTGACGCGCAACTACCCGGAGGCCGCTGAGCTTTTCACCGTTCTGCGCCGCGAAACCGAGCCGGATCAAGTCTCGCGTCTGCTCGGATTGCCGCTCGTCGAAGCCGCATAAAAAATCTCAAAATATTCTCTTGAAATCAAAACAGCGGTCCCTATCTAAGGGTTACGCGATGCCGAATTCGGGTCGCGGAGACACAAAACCTTGCTGATTGTTTTCAGGAGATTTGAATCATGAGTACGGCATTTTCTCTCGCACCACTGTTCCGTTCCTCGGTAGGTTTCGACCGTTTCAACGACCTGTTCGAAACCGCCCTGCGCAACGAGCCAGGCAGCAGCTACCCACCCTACAACGTCGAAAAACACGGTGATGACCAATACCGTATCGTCGTTGCGGCCGCCGGTTTCCAGGAAGAAGACCTGGACCTGCAAGTCGAGAAGGGTGTGCTGACCATCAGTGGCGGCAAACGTGACACCGACGAAAGCGTCACGTTCTTGCATCAAGGCATCGCTCAGCGAGCCTTCAAGCTGTCGTTCCGTCTGGCTGATCACATCGAGATCAAGGACGCTGCCCTGCGCAACGGCCTGCTGAGCATCGACCTGCTCCGTGTGATCCCGGAAGAGGCGAAAGCCAAGCGCATCCCGATCAATGGAGCGCAGCAGCCGGCGTTGCAGCATTGATTCATGTGCTGACACACAATCGCCCGAACCGGCGATAAGCCGCTGAACGAAAGGCCCCGATACGTCGGGGCCTTTTTTGTGCGCGCAGTCAAAGCGATGCAGGGTTTGCCGCTGTTGGCGGGGCTCTTTACAATCGGCGCAGTTTTGCCGGCCCCCATTTCCCAGCGGTCGGCCTGGAGCCTTTTTTCATGGACGAGATTCAACAGCGCTGGCTGTGCGCGTTGTCCGCACCAATGGCCGCGCTCAACACCGGCGCCAGGTATGACGACCCGGCGTTCTGCAACGATCGTTACATCAACCTCAAGGAAAGTTGGGGTATCGATGATCGGCAACAGTTGTTCGACATGCTCGGATGGATGACCGACGACGGCCATGCCAAACACCTCAGTGCGGCCTATCTGGCGTGGCAGCGATGCCTGCCGAGTGAATGGCAGTCGTTGCTCAATGAGCTGAGCCCGCGCGAGCGCGTCCTGCATGAATTTGCCAGCCGTACCTTCGGCAGCTGTGGTCCCGGCGGCATCTTGTCCTGGGATTACGGCCGGATGGGCTTTCTGTTGCGCTGCGCCGTGCGTAATCAATGGATCGGTCTGGACGAGAGCAACTGGTTGCACAGTCGTCTGGCGTTGAGGGCGCAGTTTCATTACGGCAGCTGGATGGCTTATTTCAACGGCTTTCTGGTGGGACGAACTTTTTGGTGCTGCATGAGCAAAAGCGATGGTGAACTGGCGGTCGAGATGAGTCGTGAGGGCACCAGCGCTTTCAACACCAGGATTGCCCGAGGCCTTGCGCAAAACATTCCACACTTTCTCGCTGATCTGCCTTGGCACATGGATATTGATCCGCCGTCTCGTCCGGCATCGCTTGGGGAGTTCGACTGGTCATGAGTTGCTGGATTCGACTGGGCATTGAACCGACTACTGACGAAACCCTGATTCGCAGCGCCTATCGCGCCCGTTTGCCGGCGCACCATCCGGAAACCGATCCGGAAGGTTTTCAAGCGCTACGCATGGCCTACGAGAGTGCCCTGCGTCTGGCCCGTGAAGAGGAGGAAGAGGCTGGAGACGAGATCGACGCTGCACAAGCCAATGTCGTCCGGGCGCCTCAAGCTTTCCTGGATTTCTGTGCGCTGCTGGATGATCCCGCGCGACGCTTCAACTACGCGGCATGGCAGGCATTTGTCCGGACGCTGGATGACTTGTCACTGGAGGTTTTCGATGACCTCAACTGGGGCTTGTACCACCGACTTTCCGGCGCCGGTCCGTTGTCCTACCGTTGTGCGAATCTGTTGGCGCAGCGCATGGCCTGGGACCAGCAATTGCTCGATCTGGCATTCGACGATGCGCAAGCGGTAGAAGGCTTTTTGCAGCGCATCAAGACGCCCGACCCGTTCGACACGGATCTGATGAGCGCCTGGTCAGAGCCGGCACAGACCGAGTCGCTGTGGTATGCCCGTAGCCTCGATTTCATCTTTACTCAGCGTCCGCTTCACGAGTTCGCCGAGTTCGCCAGTCGGCACACGTGCTTGCCGTTGCCCAACGATGCCGCGTACCTCAAGCGGTTGCTGGTGCAGTTCACCCAAGCGGGGATGGGCGCGCCGACGTTCCTGCAATGCTGTGCCGAACAGCACGATGCCGCGCCGGATAACGTCGACTGGCTGTACCTGCTGGCGTGTCAGTACAGTCTGTTGGGGCACGACGATCAAGCGTTTCCATGCTGGATTCGGCTCTGGAGCGAACATCGCCATCCCGCGGCAGAGAGTCGCTTGCTGGAGCTGTGTGCCAAGCGTCAGCCGACCTTTCTGCCGGTGCTGATTCAGGCGTTCGATCGTCTGGAGGACTGCGCCGTTTGGCCGGACGAACTGGGTGCTGAGTGCCAAGTGTATGGCAGTCCGTCACAACGGCCCGAGACCTTGACCCGTTGGTTGGGTGTCGGACGGCTCAAGCTTGATGCACTGGCGCAAAGCTTTGTTGATTGGCGCATGGCGGGCGACGAGTTGCCATTGCTCGCGCAGTTGATCGGCGAAAACCACGACAGCCGTTTGCTGCGTCTGTACCGGCACGCCTGGGCGCTGCATCGTGGTGATTCGGCCTTGTTGCAGCAGATTGTCGACGAACCGCTGCCGGTGGACGCGCTGGAATGCCTGGTTTTGAGCGGCCTGAAGTATCAGGCCAGGCAACATCTGCATTGGCTGGCCAAGGCGCCTGTTGCGCAGGCCATGAGCGCTTTCACTGACTCGCAAACACTTTCACCGCAATTGCCGCTCGCGTTGTCCGAAGGTGCGCTGCACAAGGTTTGTCGTCTGTGGTTGCAGCGCTTGCGGCCCTATAGCGACACGGCGCTTGCACGCATCGCCGACGCGTTCGAGCTGAGTGCGGTCAAAGACGGCAATGACCTCTCGGAGCTTGATCTCATGCTCCAGTTGAGTCGGCGCGCGACAGGTTTGCCGCCGATCGGGTTGGGAGCGGCCATCTGGGATTGGCACGCTCAAACCGTGTTTTTTCTGGCATTGCTGGAACAACCCGAGCGCTGGTTGCAATTGATTGATGCGCAGTGTCTGGAGCGTTTGCCGTTCAATCCTGCGCATCCTTTGAGCCGACTGCAGCCGCTATTGCGGCGCTTGCTGCGTGAGCAGGGCAATGGCGCCGGTTTGCTGGGCTGGCTGCAGGGTGACGATCCTGTGCACGGTTTGCTGGTGCAACAGTTGTTCAGTGTCGAGCAGGCTCTCGACAGCGCCAGGCTGCCCGCCAATACCCTGCTTTACACCTGCGTCGAAAGTGACCGTGCGGCGTGCGGCGATGATCTGCTGGGCTTGTTGATGTTCTGGGGCGTGCTCTACCACGATCCAGGCCTGAGCGCCGAGCAGCACCGGGCGTTGTTGCAGTCGATTGAAGCGGTCAGTTGCGAGGATGACTGGTTCGAAGGCTTTCGCGACGGTCTGATCAAGGGCGAACCGGTGTGGCCACCGCGCAAGGTGTTGACGGATTTCGGTGTCGACAAACTATTGGCCTATGAGGCGCTGGATGCGCTCAAAAGCTTGATTCGCTACGGCGCTGCCGGTGTGCCGAAAACGCGAGTGTTGCGGCAACTGCAGCAGGGTAAGGATGACGTGCAGAACAGCGTCGGTTTGCGCTTGGCACTGTGCGCGTTGCTGTCGTGGTCGGAGCGGTTGCTGTTAGCCAACAGTGATGTCCAGCCAGTACCAGCGAAAGCTTTCTGGCGCCTCGGATCACGGCTGGGGCGCAAGGCTTTTATCGCTCAGGTCCTGGGATGCGTAGTGGTAACCCCAATAGCGGGGCTGATAACGGGCACGACGATTGGCGGGTTGGTCATCTTTTTGCTTGGCGTGCTGCTGTTGTTCGCGGCAGTTCTACGGCGGTTGCACGATATGGGCCGGGGCATACCGACACTGCTGATATTTCTTGGATTGTCGCCGTTTCTGCCATTCCTGCCGCTGGTGTTGTTCGGCTTTCCGGGAGACAAACTGCCTAACCGCTATGGCGTGCCGCCGGACAGTGGGGCAGATATGTTGTCCGGCGGGTTGCAGGCTGCTTTACGGCAACTGAACGGTTAAAGACGCATCTGATCCAGCGCATCATTCAGCGCTGAGCGGTGGCTGGCGATTTTGCTGGCTTGCTGGCCGGCAAGCACGGTGTTGAAGGTGTCCATCCACTCGGCAATGCGCGCACGCTCGTCGCCCAGAGTTTGCATCCATGCTCGCTCCAGACGTGCGAGCAGGGTGCGGTTGGGCAGGGCGTCGCGAGGGTGGACTTTGAGCGTCGCGAGCCGGGCATGGCTGTCTCTGCGCGCCTGTTCATCCAGTCCGGTCGGGCTGCGGTCGATGCTGTGGCCGTAACGTTCGCCGGTTTCCAGAAGCGTGACGTCTACTTCCAGCAGGCCGTTGATGTCATAACTGAAACGCACATCGAGGCTCTGCAGCTGCTCACTAGGGGTGAACTGGATGTCGAAAGAATCGATGAAAATATTGTCGCGTACCCACGGGCGTTCCCCTTGGTAAACCGCGATACGGATTTCAGTCTGTTGCGCAAACGTCGTCGAGTAACGCTGCACCCGTGACGTTGGAATCACCGTGTTACGTTCGATGATCGGCGAGAACGCGCCACTGACGCCTTCGCCACGATTGGTCGAAATCCCCAGCGTATAAGGGCAGACATCGGTCAAAATCAATTCCTCGACCGCACCGTCCCGCGCCTTGCATGCCGCCTGCGTCGCTGCGCCCAGAGCCACGATGGTGTCCGGATCAAGATGCCGATAAGGCAGGCGTCCAAACAACGTGGCGACCATTTGCTGTACCGCCGGCATGCGCGTGGCGCCACCGACCAGTACGAGGCTGTCGAGGTCGCGCGGTTTCAGTCGGGCATCGCGCAGAGCCTGTTCGATTGGTGCGCGCAAGCGGGCCAGCAACGGCTCCCAGATTTTCACCGCAGCGGCTTCATCCAGTTCCCATTCGAATGTCTGCTCGGCATACCGCCAGCTCAAGTGCTGCGCGCCTTCGCCGAGTTTGCATTTCAGCTGTTCGAGGGCATCACCGAGGCTGGCCATGGCTTGTGCATCGATTGTTGAGGGGGTGAGTTGCCAGTGTTTCAGGCAGGCCTGCAACAGGGCGGCGGTGAAGTCTTCACCGCCAAGAAAGTTGTCACCGGTGGAGGCGTGCACTTCGATCAGCGGCAATGCGTATTCGAGCACGGTGACGTCGAACGTGCCGCCGCCGAGATCGAAAATCAGCGTGCGTTCGAACTTCTGTTCGTGCAGGCCGTACGCCATGGCGGCAGCGGTCGGTTCATTGATCAGGCGCGTCACGGACAGCCCGGCCAGTTCGGCGGCGAACAAGGTGCGCTTGCGCTGCTCGTCACTGAAATATGCCGGTACGGAAATGACCGCTTCTGTGACCGCCTGGCCGAGAAAGGCTTCCGCGTCTTGCTTGAGTGAGCCAAGTACCAGCGCCGACAACTCTTCCGGGCTGAACTGGCGAGAGCCGAGCTGGATTTGCCGGTCGCTGCCCATGAAGCGCTTGAACGCGGCGGCAGTGCGTTCCGGGTGCGTGGTCAGGCGGGCGCGGGCGGCTTTGCCGACCAGAATCGTGTCGTCTTCATCAAGGCTGACCACCGACGGTGTCAGCACATCGCCGAGGGCGTTGCGGATCAGCTCGGCGCGTCCTTCACGCCAGACGGCGATCAGGCTGTTGGTGGTGCCAAGGTCGATGCCCAGCAGGGCCGGGCGGGGAAGGGATGCATCCTGCATGGTTGATCTCGAAGCGGCGCAAAAAACGCGACCCTACAGGCTGACGCAAACCGTGGCAATTGTTGCTCTGTTGCCAGGCCGTGCGACCGCCGATTCAGGGCAGCAGTTTTTTCAGATCCTCCAACCCCACCGGACGGCTATGCAAATAACCTTGATACAAATGGCAGTCCAGCCCCTGCAAGAACGCCAACTGTTCCGGCGTCTCCACGCCCTCGGCAATCACTTCCAGCTCCAAGCTGCGCGCCATCGCGACAATTGCGCGAATGATCTCCGCGACATTGGAGTCGGTGATCGCATCGCGGATGAACGACTGGTCGATTTTCAAGGTGTCCACCGGCAGGCGTTTCAGATAGGTCAGCGATGAGTAACCGGTGCCGAAATCATCCATGGCGAAGCTCACGCCAAGCTTTTTCAGGCGGCGCATTTTGCTGATGGTGTCTTCCAGATTCTGGATGACGATGCCTTCGGTAATTTCCAGTTTAAGCAGCGAGCAGGGCAGGCCGTGGCTGGTCATGCTGTGTTCGATGCGTTCGACGAAATCGTTCTGGCGGAACTGTCTCGGGCTGATGTTCACGCACAGGCTGAAGTTCAGCGGGTCGACCAGTTTCAACGCGATCAGTTTTTTGAAGGCGTTGCAGGCTTCATCGAGGATCCACGTGCCGACTTCGAGAATCAGGCCGCTGTCTTCCAGTACCTTGATGAACTCGGTGGGCGATTGCGCGCCGAGTTCGGGATGATTCCAGCGCACCAGCGCTTCGGCGCCGATGATGCGGTTGTCGCGGGCATCGACCTGCGGCTGAAAGTGCACGTTGAACTCGCCGCGTGACAGCGCCAGACGCAGGTCGGTCTCCATGCGCAGGCGTTCGCTGGCCGCTTTCTGCATGGTGTTGTGATACATCTGCGTGGTGTTGCGCCCGGAGTCCTTGGCCCGGTAAAGGGCGATGTCGGCGCGTTTGAGCAGGTCGGTCGGGGTCGAACCGTGATCGGGGATCAACGCGACGCCAATGCTCGGCGTCACTTGCAGGCGCTGGCCATCGAGGAACATCGGCTCCGAAAGCAATTCGCGAATGGTGTCGGCCAGCGCGCGCACTTGTTCGCTGACTTCACTGCGCGAACCTTCGAGGCCGCTGAGCAACACCACAAACTCATCGCCACCGAGGCGCGCCACCGTGTCTTCCATGCGCACGCTGGCTTCGAGCCGCGCGGTGATGATTTTCAGCACGGTGTCGCCGACCGGGTGACCGAGGGAATCGTTGATGTGCTTGAAGTGATCGAGGTCGAGAAACAGCAAGGCGCCGCGTAGATTGTGGCGCTTGAGCAGGGCGATCTGCTGACTCAAGCGATCCATCAGCAGCGCGCGATTGGGCAGGTTGGTCAGCGGGTCGTGATAGGCCAGGTGACGAATCTGCGCTTCGGCGTTCTTCAACAGGCTGACGTCGCGCGCGGTCAGCAGCAGGCACGCGGTTTCGTTGAGGGTAATCGGCTCGACCGAGACTTCCACCGTGAGCAATTCGCCGCGCTTGTTGCGCCCGAGCATTTCCTGATGATGCACGCGTCCCTTGATCTGCAACTCGGCGAGCAAGGTCGAGCGTTGTTTCTCTTCGGCCCAGATCCCCACCTGATAAACGGTTTTGCCCACCACTTCGTCAGCGCGGTAGCCGGTGAGGCGACAGAAACCGTCGTTGACCTCCAGATATCGCCCGGTGTCGCGCTCGGTGATGGTGATCGCGTCTGGACTTGAGTGAAACGCCTTGGCGAATTTTTCTTCGCTGGCCTTCAGCGCCGCTTCCGAGCGCTGTTGCTGAGTAATGTCGCGCAGGGTGGTGACGATGCACGGCTGATCGCCGACGCTGATCTGCCGGCTGGAAATCACGCAGGTCAGCGACTGGCCGTCCTTGTGCTGGACGAGAATGGCGACGTTGCTCAGGCCTTGTTCGCGAATCACCCGTTCGATGCGTTGCAGGCTTTTCGCCGAGGCGTCCCACAGGCCGATTTCCTCGGCGGTGTGGCCAATCACGTCGGCGGCGCTCCAGCCAAAAGTCTGGCTGAAGCTGGAATTGATCTCGATGAACTCCCCGGTTTCCTGGCGCGTGACGCAAATCGGATCAGGGCTGACCTGAAACAGCGTGGCGAATTTCTCTTCCGAGGCGACCAGACGCTGCTCGCGCTCGACCTGATCGGTGATGTCCAGCAACGTGCCGGCCATGCGCAGCGGCGCGCCGTTGTCGTCGCGATAGAGACGCGCGCGGCTTTCCAGATAACGCGAGCTGCCGTCGGGCAATTGCACGCGGTAGGTCAGTTGATAATTGCCGGCCGGACCTTCGCGCAGGCTGCGGTAGGCGTCGCGCATGCTGTCGCGCTCCTCGCCCGGCACGCCTTCGAAAAACTCCTCGAATGATTCATGGAATGGGATCGGCTCCAGCCCGTGCAATTGCGCAGCGCGCGCCGAGCCGTAAAGCATGCCGCTGGGGATGTGCCAGTCCCAGGTGCCGAGTTGCGCCGAGTCCAGCGCCAGGTCGAGGCGTTCCTGGCTGTCCTTCAAGGCCAGTTCGGCGGCTTTGCGTTCGGTGGTGTCGAGGAAGGTGCTGAGCAGATAGGGCTGGCCTTCGAGCTCGACCTTCTGTGCACTGAGGATGCCGTCGTGCACCTGGCCATTGCTGGCGCGGAACTGCACTTCCATGCTGATCAGTTCGCCTTTGGCCTTGGTTTTCTTCACCAGTTCGGCGCGTTGCTCGGGGTGCACCCACAAGCCCAGTTCCAGGGTGGTGCGGCCGATCGCACTTTGCACCGGCCAGCCGAACAGGCTTTCGAAATACTGGTTGGCCTCGCTGATCAGACCGTCATCCTGACGGGTCAGCAGAACCATGTTCGGGCACAGGTGGAAAAGTGTCGCGAAACGTTTCTCCGAGCTGCTCAGGGCCTGCTCGCGCTGGCGTTGGTGGGTGATTTCGCGAATCACCCCGATCATTCGGGGCCGGCCGTTCTTGTCCGGCAGCAGGCTGCCGCTGATCTCCAGCCAGTGCAGGCTGCCGTCGGGCCAGCGGATGCGGTGATGCATCGCCTGCTCCAGCGGGGCGCCGGCGATCACCGCGTGGAAGGCACGCACGGTTTTTGCGCGGTCCTCCGGTGGCAACAGGTCGAGGTATTCCAGGTCGGCGGGTAATGGCTGCCGTGGATCGAAACCGAACAACGCCTGGGTGCCTCGCGACCAGCTGATCTGCCCGCGCTCGATGTCCCAATACCAGGCACCGAGCCGCGCGCCGTTGAGCGCGGCGAGCAATTGCGGCGCGCTTTCCCAGCTCTGCTCGGAATGGCGCGGATCAACAGCCTGGATTCGCGGCATCGGCGGAATTCGGTCAACAGATTTCGGCATTGTCAGCGGGCCTTGAGCTGAGTGGCGTTAGGCACAGGAGCGGCTCTATAGAAGTAGCACAAGTCAGGCCGGGATCCCTGGCCGATCGATTTGTGCATCCAGCAGGGCCATGAAGGCGCGTGCTGCATTCGATAGCGTCCGTTCGGTGTGCAAGATATAGCCTAGCTGGCGAGTGAGCTGTATGCCCGGCAATGCGATGCTTGCCACTTGTTCGTCGAGCATGGTGCGCGGCAGCACGCTCCAGGCCAGGCCGATGGAGACCATCATCTTGATGGTTTCCAGGTAGTTGGTGCTCATGGCGATGTTCGGCGTCAGGCCCTGGGCTTCGAACAAACGCTGGACGATGTGGTGGGTAAAGGTGTTGCCGCCGGGGAAAACCGCCGGATGACCGGCGATGTCCGCCAGACTGACGGCGCCGTTATTGATCAGCGAATGCTCCGGGGCGACAACAAAATCCAGCGGGTCGTCCCATACCGGCGTGGCTTTGACCAGGGTATGCGGCTCCGGCGCGAGGGTGATGACCGCCAGTTCGGCGCGGCCGTGGAGAATTTCCTCGTAGGCCACTTCCGAATCAAGGAACTGAATATCCAGCGCGACCTGTGGGTAGCGGCGGGTGAACTCCCTTAATAGAGGCGGCAAGCGGTGCAGGCCGATGTGGTGACTGGTGGCCAGGGTCAGGCGGCCGCTGACTTCACCGGTCAGGTTGGTCAGGGCGCGGCGGGTGTCGTCGAGCACGTTAAGAATCTGATAAGCCCGTGGCAGCAGGGCACGACCGGCCTCGGTCAGGCCGACTTCGCGGCCCAGTCGATCGAAAAGGCGCACCTTTAATTGCTGCTCAAGACCGGCGATGCGCTTGCTGATCGCCGGTTGTGTCAGGTGCAGGCGTTCGCCAGCGCCGGAGAAGCTGCCGGTCTCGGCGATGGCAATAAAAGCGTTGAGGTTAGCCAAGTCCATGTCGCATTCCAGTTGGTTATCCAAAGCATAAAAAATATGAATTTGAGTTATTTAATCTAACCCCATAGGATCGGCCTCACAAGCCAAAGGGTTATTGATAAGCCCAGGGCATAGAAACAAGCTGATGAGGAACCGTCTGATGGCCGGCAAAACGCTCTACGACAAGCTCTGGGATTCGCATTTGGTCAAGCAGCGCGACGATGGCTCGGCGCTGATCTACATCGATCGTCACATCATCCACGAAGTGACTTCGCCGCAGGCTTTCGAAGGCTTGCGTCTGGCCGGGCGCAAGCCTTGGCGCATCGATGCCAACATCGCGACCCCGGACCACAACGTACCGACCACCCCTGAGCGTAAGGGCGGCATCGAAGCCATTGCCGACCAGGTCTCGCGTTTGCAGGTGCAGACCCTCGACGACAACTGCGATGAATACGGCATCGTCGAGTTCAAGATGAACGACGTGCGTCAGGGCATCGTTCACGTGATCAGCCCGGAGCAGGGCGCGACGTTGCCGGGCATGACCGTAGTCTGCGGCGACTCGCACACTTCGACCCACGGTGCATTCGGTGCGTTGGCCCACGGCATCGGCACCTCCGAGGTCGAGCACGTGCTCGCCACCCAGTGCCTGGTGGCCAAGAAAATGAAAAACATGCTGGTGCGCGTCGAAGGCCAATTGCCGTTCGGCGTGACCGCCAAGGACATCGTCCTTGCGGTGATCGGCAAGATCGGCACCGCCGGCGGTAACGGCCACGCCATCGAATTTGCCGGCAGCGCGATCCGCGATCTGTCCGTCGAAGGCCGCATGACCATCTGCAACATGTCCATCGAAGCCGGCGCCCGCGTGGGCCTGGTGGCGGCGGATCAGAAGACCATCGACTACGTCAAAGGTCGTCCATTCGCGCCGAAGGGCGAGCAGTGGGACATGGCCGTCGAAGCCTGGAAAGACCTGGTTTCCGATGCCGATGCCAAATTCGACACCGTGGTCGAGCTCGACGCCGCGCAGATCAAGCCGCAAGTCAGCTGGGGCACTTCGCCTGAAATGGTCTTGGCCGTGGATCAGAACGTGCCGGACCCGGCCAAGGAAATGGATCTGGTCAAGCGCGACTCGATCGTCCGCGCCTTGAAATACATGGGTTTGACCGCCAATCAGGCGATCACTGACATTCAGCTCGATCGCGTGTTCATCGGTTCCTGCACCAACTCGCGCATCGAAGACTTGCGCGCCGCTGCGGTGATCGCCAAGGGCCGCAAGGTCGCCTCGACCATCAAGCAGGCGATCGTGGTGCCGGGCTCGGGTCTGGTCAAGGCGCAGGCCGAAGCCGAAGGCCTCGACAAGATTTTCCTCGAGGCCGGTTTCGAATGGCGTGAACCGGGCTGCTCGATGTGCCTGGCGATGAACCCGGACCGTTTGGAGTCCGGCGAGCATTGTGCGTCGACTTCCAACCGTAACTTCGAGGGTCGTCAGGGTGCCGGTGGCCGTACCCACCTGGTCAGTCCGGCGATGGCAGCGGCGGCAGCGGTGAACGGCCGTTTCATCGACGTTCGTGAATTGATCTAAAAGGAGCGCAGCATGAAAGCTTTTACCCAGCACACTGGTCTTGTCGCGCCTCTGGATCGTGCCAACGTCGACACCGATCAGATCATTCCCAAGCAGTTCTTGAAGTCGATCAAGCGCACCGGTTTCGGTCCGAATCTGTTTGACGAGTGGCGTTATCTGGATGTTGGCCAGCCGTATCAGGACAACTCCAAGCGCCCGTTGAACAAGGATTTCGTCCTCAACGCCGAGCGTTACCAAGGTGCCAGCGTATTGCTCGCCCGCGAGAACTTCGGCTGCGGTTCGAGCCGTGAACACGCGCCGTGGGCGCTGGAAGAGTACGGTTTCCGCAGCATCATCGCGCCGAGTTACGCCGACATCTTCTTCAACAACAGTTTCAAGAACGGCCTGCTGCCGATCATCCTCAGCGATGCAGAAGTTGATGAACTGTTTAAGCAGGTTGAAGCCGAGCCGGGTTATCAATTGCAGGTCGACCTGCAAGCGCAGACCGTGACCCGCCCGGATGGCAAGGTCTACAGCTTCGAGATCGACGCGTTCCGCAAGCACTGCCTGCTCAATGGTCTGGACGATATCGGCCTGACCTTGCAGGACGGCGATGCGATCGCGACGTTCGAGGCCAAGCATCGAGTTAGCCAGCCGTGGTTGTTTCGCGACGCGTGATTCGAGATTGATGTAGTCAGGGCGGGCCTCTTCGCGAGCAGGCTCGCTCCCACAGGGAATGTATTTCAAACAACACTGCTTACAGGATGTGACCCATGACCAGAACCCCCAGCACACTCAGGTCGTCCAGAAGCAATTCGGCGAACAGGCCGCCGCTTACCTGAGCAGCGCCGTTCATGCCCAAGGCAGTGAATTCGCGCTGCTGCAGGCTGAGCTGGCCGGGCAAGGCGCGGCACGGGTGCTGGATCTGGGTTGTGGCGCCGGTCACGTCAGCTTTCATGTGGCACCGCTGGTCAGGGAAGTGGTGGCTTACGACCTGTCGCAGCAAATGCTTGATGTGGTTGCCGGCGCTGCCGTCGATCGCGGCTTGAGCAACATCATTACCGTCAACGGTGCTGCCGAGCGCTTGCCGTTCGCCGATGGCGAGTTCGATTTTGTGTTCAGCCGCTATTCGGCGCATCACTGGAGCGACCTCGGTCTGGCCTTGCGCGAAGTGCGTCGTGTGCTGAAGCCGGGCGGGGTGGCGGCGTTCGTTGATGTGTTGTCACCGGGCAGTGCGTTGTTCGACACTTACCTGCAAAGCGTTGAGGTGTTGCGCGACACCAGCCATGTCCGCGACTACTCCGCCGCCGAATGGCTGCGTCAGGTCAGCGAGGCCGGTCTGCATGTGCGCAGTACCACCCGTCAGCGCCTGCGTCTGGAGTACAGCAGTTGGGTCGAGCGCATGCGCACACCTGACGTGATGCGCGCGGCGATCCGCCAGTTGCAGCAGTCAATGGGCAACGAAGTGCGTGAGTATTTTGAGATAGATGCCGACGGCTCGTTCAGTACCGATGTGATCGTATTGATGGCCGAGCGATAAGAATTTTTCCCGGCGCGCCGTTCACTGGCGCACCGCTTGAAGACACGAGGAAAGCATGAGCAAGCAGATTCTGATTCTCCCGGGTGACGGTATTGGTCCGGAAATCATGGCCGAAGCGGTCAAGGTGCTGGAGTTGGCCAATGACAAGTACAGCCTGGGCTTCGAGCTGAGCCACGACGTGATCGGTGGCGCGGCCATCGACAAGCATGGCGTGCCGCTGGCCGACGAAACCCTTGATCGCGCCCGCGCTGCCGACGCCGTGCTGCTGGGCGCTGTCGGTGGGCCGAAATGGGACACCATCGAGCGTGACATCCGCCCTGAGCGCGGCCTGCTGAAAATCCGCGCGCAACTGGGCCTGTTCGGCAACCTGCGCCCGGCGATCCTGTATCCGCAACTGGCCGACGCGTCGAGCCTGAAGCCGGAAATCGTTGCCGGTCTGGACATCCTCATTGTCCGGGAGCTGACCGGCGGCATTTACTTCGGCGCGCCGCGTGGCACCCGTACGCTGGACAACGGCGAGTGTCAGTCCTACGACACCCTGCCGTACAGCGAAAGCGAAATCCGCCGCATCGCCCGTGTCGGTTTCGACATGGCCATGGTTCGTGGCAAGAAGCTCTGCTCGGTGGACAAGGCCAACGTCCTGGCATCCAGCCAGTTGTGGCGCGAAGTGGTCGAGCAGGTGGCCAAGGATTACCCGGAAGTCGAACTGAGCCACATGTACGTCGACAACGCCGCCATGCAACTGGTGCGCGCACCCAAGCAGTTCGACGTGATCGTCACCGACAACATGTTCGGCGACATCCTCTCCGACGAAGCGTCGATGCTCACCGGTTCGATCGGCATGCTGCCGTCGGCCTCGCTGGACTCCAACAACAAGGGCATGTACGAGCCTTGCCACGGTTCGGCGCCGGACATTGCCGGTAAAGGCATTGCCAACCCGCTGGCGACGATCCTGTCGGTATCGATGATGCTGCGTTACAGCTTCAATCTGCACGACGCTGCCGATGCCATCGAAAAAGCCGTCAGTGTGGTGCTCGATCAGGGCTTGCGCACCGGTGACATCCACTCGGCCGGTTGTACCAAAGTCGGTACGCAGGAAATGGGCGACGCAGTAGTCGCCGCGCTGCGGAATCTGTAATCTCTCGGGCCCGCTGCGAAATTCAATACAAAGCAGCGGCCCACTTTTCAAGAAGGTGTAGTTGCGATGAAACGTGTAGGTCTGATCGGTTGGCGCGGGATGGTCGGTTCCGTGCTCATGCAGCGGATGCTGGAAGAGCAGGATTTCGATCTTATCGAGCCGGTGTTTTTCACCACGTCCAATGTCGGTGGCCAAGGCCCGTCCGTGGGCAAGGACATTGCTCCGCTCAAGGACGCTTACAGCATTGACGAGCTGAAGACCCTCGACGTGATCCTGACCTGCCAGGGCGGCGACTACACCAGCGAAGTATTCCCCAAGCTGCGCGAAGCCGGCTGGCAGGGTTACTGGATCGACGCGGCGTCGAGCCTGCGCATGAACGATGACGCTGTGATCATTCTCGACCCGGTCAACCGCAAGGTCATCGACCAGCAGCTGGACGCGGGCACCAAGAACTACATCGGCGGCAACTGCACCGTCAGCTTGATGCTGATGGGCCTGGGCGGTCTGTTCGAGGCCGGTCTGGTCGAGTGGATGAGCGCCATGACCTATCAGGCGGCCTCCGGTGCCGGCGCGCAGAACATGCGTGAACTGATCAAGCAGATGGGTGCGACCCACGCCGCTGTCGCCGATCAGCTGGCCGACCCGGCCAGCGCGATCCTCGACATCGACCGTCGCGTGGCCGAGGCCATGCGCAGCGAAGCGTACCCAACCGAAAACTTCGGTGTACCGCTGGCCGGCAGCCTGATCCCGTGGATCGACAAGGAACTGCCGAACGGCCAGAGCCGCGAAGAGTGGAAGGCCCAGGCCGAGACCAACAAGATCCTTGGCCGCTTCAAGAGCCCGATCCCGGTCGACGGCATCTGCGTGCGCATCGGCGCCATGCGTTGCCATAGCCAGGCACTGACCATCAAGCTCAACAAAGACGTACCGATCGCCGATATCGAAGGGCTGATCAGCCAGCACAACCCGTGGGTCAAGCTGGTACCGAACAACCGCGAAATCAGCATGCAGGAGCTGAGCCCGACCAAGGTCACCGGCACCCTGAACGTACCGGTCGGTCGTCTGCGCAAGTTGAACATGGGTTCGCAATTCGTCGGCGCCTTCACCGTCGGCGACCAACTGCTGTGGGGCGCGGCCGAACCGCTGCGGCGCATGCTGCGGATCCTGCTGGAGCGTTGATCGCTTGAAGCAATGAAGAAGCCCGTGCCTTGTGAGAGGTGCGGGTTTTTTTATGCCAAGGATTTCTCCGGTATCTGTACTGCCTTTTTCGCGAGCAGGCTCGCTCCCACATTGAAATGCGGTCCCTGTGGGAGCGAGCCTGCTCGCGAAAGGGCCGGCACAGCCGCCGCAAATCCCGCAGAAATTGCCTGTGCGCCACCCACCCGGTAAAGTGCCGCTCCCCCCGTTTTGCCAGAGGTAGCTCCATGACCCAGACTTTCGATATCGCCGTTATCGGCGCCACCGGTACTGTCGGCGAAACCCTCGTACAGATTCTCGAAGAACGCGACTTCCCGGTCGGCAATCTGCACCTGCTGGCCAGCAGTGAGTCGGCCGGCAGCTCGGTGCTGTTCCGCAACAAAAACGTCCGCGTGCGCGAGGTCGACGAGTTCGATTTCAGCAAGGTCAGACTGGTGTTCTTCGCCGCTGGCGCTGCGGTGTCGCTGAGCTACGCCGCTCGCGCCCACGCTGCCGGTTGCTCACTGATCGATTTATCCGGCGCGTTGCCTGCGGATCAGGCGCCACAAGTGGTGCCCGAGGCCAATGCCGATATTCTCGCCGGTCTGAAAAGCCCATTCCAGGTCAGCAGCCCAAGCCCGTCGGCCACCACGCTTGCTGTGGTACTGGCGCCGCTGCTCGATCTGCTGGATCTGCAATACGTCAACGTCACCGCCAACCTGGCCGTTTCTGCGCAAGGGCGCGAGGCGGTCACCGAGCTTGCGCGGCAGACTGCCGAGCTGCTGAACATGCGCCCGCTGGAGCCGACCTTCTTTGATCGGCAGATGGCGTTCAACCTGCTGGCGCAAGTCGGTACGCCTGATGCGCAAGGCCATACGCTGCTGGAAAAGCGTCTGGTGCGCGAGTTGCGCCAGGTGCTGGCAAAACCTTTATTGAAGATTTCTGCCACTTGCGTTCAAGCCCCGGTGTTTTTTGGCGATAGCTTTAGCGTGACCTTGCAGTCAGGCAGCGCTGTTGACCTGGAAAAGGTCAACGCCGCGCTCGAGGCAGCACCGGGCATCGAGCTGGTCGAGGCCGGCGATTATCCGACCGCAGTCGGCGATGCGGTGGGGCAGGACGTGGTCTACGTCGGTCGCGTGCGCACAGGCGTCGACGAGCCGGCGGAACTAAATCTTTGGCTGACGTCAGATAACGTACGCAAAGGCGCGGCGCTCAATGCCGTGCAATTGGCTGAGTTGTTGATAAAAGGCCTGCTGTAAAAGATACTTGGCAACAATTTGTCGACTGATTCTAGGTGAGCGCTATGCTTGCCCGAAGCGCGTCGATGACGAGTCACCCTCCGGGACTTTCCGGGGCAGCACAGAAATGATCGCGCGCGGCGACCCCCGTCGTCGCGCGCAATGCCTTACGGCAGCGGTATTCAAAAGCTTCTCGCTGGCCGAGGAACGTTCAAACAAAGGATGAGGCTATGGTTCAAGTTCGCAAACTGGTGTTAGCAATAGCGGCCGCCTCGGCGCTGTCCTCCGGTATGGCGCATGCCCTCGGGCTCGGGGAGCTGACCCTGAAGTCGACCCTGAACCAGCCGTTGGTGGCTGAAATCGAGCTGCTCGACGTCAAGGATCTCACCGCCGCCGAGGTGGTGCCGAGCCTGGCTTCCCCTGAAGATTTCGCCAAGGCCGGCGTTGATCGTCAGGCCTTTCTCAACGATCTGACTTTCACCCCGGTGCTCAACGCCAACGGTAAAAGCGTATTGCGCGTGACCTCGAGCCAACCACTGTCGGAACCGATGGTGAAGTTCCTCGTGCAGGTGATGTGGCCCAATGGCCGCCTGCTGCGTGATTACAGCGTGCTGCTCGATCCGTCGAAATTCTCGCCGCAGACCGCTGACGCCGCCGCGCAACCGGCGCCGTCGCAGACCATCACCGCGCCAACCACCGGCGCCACCCATCGCAATCAATACACCACCACGCCGCGCGACACCCTGTGGGAAATCGCCGCGAAGGCGCGCAACGGCGGCTCGGTGCAGCAGACCATGCTGGCGATTCAGGCGCTCAATCCGAATGCCTTTATCGACGGCAACATCAACCGTCTGAAAACCGGTCAGGTGCTGCGTCTGCCGGATCCGGTACAAAGCACCGCGCTGCCGCAGTCGGCGGCCATCGCTGAAGTGGCGGCGCAGAACGAAGCGTGGCGTCAGGGCCGTCGTTACGCGGCCAAGCCTGGCACCGGACAGCAGCAGCTGGATGCGACCAATCGCGGCCGTGGCAATGCCGGCGCGGCGCCCAACACTCAGGACAACCTGAGCCTGGTCTCGGCAGAAAGCGCCAAGCCCGGTGCGAAAGGCCCGGCCGGCGACGCCAAGGCGCTAAGCAACAAACTGGCAATCACCCAGGAAAACCTCGACACGACTCGTCGTGACAACGAGGAACTGAAAAGCCGCATGGCTGATCTGCAGAGCCAGCTGGACAAGCTGCAGAAGCTCATTGAGCTGAAAAACAATCAACTGGCGAAGATGCAGGCCGACGGTGCCGGCGCTGCGCCTGGCGCCAACGGTGCTGTGCCGCCGGTGCCGGCAATCACTGCCGAGCTGGCCGCGACACCGCCAGCTACCCCGGCCGATGCCGCAGCGGCTTCACCCACCCCGGAGTCCGCCATCGCGCCGCCAGCGGAAACCCCGGTTGAGCCAGTCGTCGAGCCGGTGGTCGAACCCAAGCCTGCTGCCGCCGATGACGACAAAGCCTTCAATGAACTGCTGACCAATCCGATCCTGCTTGGCCTGATCGGCGGCGGTGCGGTGGTTCTGCTGCTTCTGCTGTTGCTGCTGGCGCGTCGTCGCAAAGCCCAGCAGGAAGCTGAAAAGCACCTGCGCATGGCCCGCGCGCTGGCTGAAGAGCAAGAGTTCTCCGCTGAGCAGGATCTGCCGGAAAGCAGCTTCTCCGGCCTGGGAACCCCGGCAGCCAGCGTCAAACTCAATACGCCAGCTCCGGCACCTGCGCCAACTCCAGCGCCAGTCGTTGCTCCGGTGGTGATGGCCACGCCGATTGCCGCACCTCTGGTGGCCCCGGCCGGTGAACGCTCTGATGACGTGCTCGACAAGGCACAGTCGCACATCAATGCCGGTCGCCTGAATCAGGCCGCCGCGCTGCTGGAAGAGGGCGTCAGCCTTGAGCCTGAGCGCAGCGATCTGCGCCTGAAGTTGATGGAAGTCTACGGCCAGCAGGGCGATCGGGATGCGTTCGTCGCGCAGGAGCGTCAACTGGTGGCCAATGGCGACAACTTCGCCAAGGTCGAAGCGCTGAAAAGCCGCTTCCCGGCCATGGCCGTGGTCGCTACCGGTGGGCTGGCGGCTGCCGCCGTCGCTGCCGAGCTGGACGCGCAGTACGTCAAGGAACTGCTGCAAGACGAGCCGCAAGCGCCCGAGACTGCCGCTGACGACCTCGACACTGCGTTCGATTTGAGTCTGGACGATCTCGACAACATCACCCCGGTCGATCCTGCACCAGTGGCCGAGCCAGAGGCGCCTGTCGAGCTCGACGCGTTTCCGGCCGAAGACGACCTGAGCTTCGCCTCGGTGCTGCAGGAACAGACCGAGATGAAAGACAATCTCGACGATCTGTCGGACTTCGATCTGGACATGGATCTCGGCGCCGAACCATCGCCGGCCACGTTGGCTGAAGATGACTTCCTGCTGGATCTGGACGACGGCGTGAAAGATCTGCCGCCGGTCGAGACGCCGGTAGTCGCCGACGTGCCGCAGGACGATCTGGAATTGCCAGCCGATTTCGACCTGTCGCTGGCGGACGAAATGGACAGCAACCCGGCTGCTGAGCCGGATGCCTTCTCGGCCGAGCTGGACGACGTCAATGCCGAGCTGGATCGCCTGTCGCAAAGCATGGCCGAACCGAGCTTCACCGAAGCGGACGCAGCGTTGGGTGATGATTTGGGCGAAGACGATTTCGACTTCCTCGCCGGCACTGACGAAGCAGCGACCAAGCTCGATCTGGCCCAGGCCTACATCGACATGGGCGACGCCGACGGTGCCCGTGACATCCTCAACGAAGTGTTGACCGAGGGTGACGAGAAGCAGCGGGGCGAGGCCAAGGAAATGCTTTCCAACCTGGCGTAAGTTCAGCGGTAAACAACAAGCGGCAGCCCGGTGGGGCTGCCGTTTTTGTTGGTGCCGGATTCGGCGGTGTCTGATCGATTGCTTTCGCGAGCAGGCTCGCTCCCACAGGGGGATGCATTGCAAATGTGGGAGCGAGCCTGCTCGCGAAGGCGGCGGTACTGCCGATAGAGAACTCTGGCATCCCCGGCCCACCGCCTTATAATGCCCGCCTTTGCAAAATCAGCAGGCTGTCCCACCTTGGCAAACATAGATAACCCGGTCGCCGAAATGGCGCCCGACGGCTTTTACCGCGTCGCACTGGGCGTTGAGTACAAAGGCTCGCGCTACAGCGGCTGGCAGCGTCAGTTGACCGGTGTGGCGACGGTGCAGGAAGAGCTTGAAAAAGCCCTGTCGAAAGTCGCCAATTCACCGGTTTCCCTGCAATGCGCCGGGCGTACCGACGCCGGCGTGCATGCCTGCGGCCAAGTGGTGCACTTCGACACCCAGGTTGATCGCTCGCTGAAAGCCTGGGTCATGGGCGCCAACATCAATCTGCCCCACGACATCAGCGTCAGTTGGGCCAGGGTCATGCCGGCGCATTTTCATGCGCGCTTCAAAGCCATCGCCCGGCGTTATCGCTATGTGATCTACAACGATCAGATTCGCCCGGCGCACCTCAACGAAGAAATCACCTGGAATCACCGCCCGCTCGACGCCGAGCGCATGGCCGAAGCCGCGCAGTACCTGATCGGCACGCACGACTTCAGCGCGTTTCGGGCTGGTCAATGTCAGGCCAAGTCGCCGATCAAAAAGATGCATCACCTGCGCGTGACCCGTCACGGCAAGATGATCGTGCTCGACATTCGGGCCAATGCCTTCCTGCATCACATGGTGCGCAATATTGCCGGTGTGCTGATGACCATCGGTGCCGGGGAGCGCCCGGTGGAGTGGATGAAAGAAGTGCTGGAGAGTCGCGAGCGTCGCTCCGGCGGGGTGACGGCGCATCCATACGGGCTGTATCTGGTACAGGTTGAGTACCACGACGAATTCCCGTTACCCGAACGCTTTATCGGGCCACATTTCCTTACGGGTTTCTCCGAACTTGACGGCTGACGCCCTTGGACGCTTTTGTTACCATCCGGGACGTTTTCGGATTTTGCCTTGAGGTTTTCCTGACATGTCAGCTGTTCGCAGCAAGATCTGCGGCATTACCCGCATTGAAGATGCACTGGTCGCCGTCGAAGCCGGCGCCGATGCGATTGGTCTGGTGTTTTACGCCAAGAGCCCGCGTGCAGTGAATGTGCAGCAGGCAAGGGCGATCATCAAGGCGCTGCCGCCGTTTGTCACCACCGTGGGGCTGTTCGTCAATGCCAGTCGTTGCGAGCTGGGAGAAATCCTCGATGCGGTGCCGCTGGATCTGCTGCAATTTCATGGCGACGAAAGGGCGGAGGAGTGCGAAGGCTGGCATCGTCCGTACATCAAGGCACTGCGGGTCAAGGCTGGCGATGATATTGCCGCTGCCTGCGATGCCTTTCCCGGCGCCAGTGGCGTACTGCTCGACACTTATGTCGAAGGGGTGCCCGGCGGAACCGGCGAGGCGTTTGACTGGTCACTGATTCCGAAACACCTGAGCAAACCGCTGATTCTGGCCGGCGGCCTGACGCCGGAGAACGTTGCCGACGCGGTAGCACGGGTCAAGCCCTACGCGGTGGATGTCAGCGGCGGGGTAGAAGCGAGCAAAGGCATCAAGGATCACCACAAGATTCGCGCATTCATCAACGCGGTGCGCGGCAATACATCGTCGATGTGACGGCTGGCAGTCTGCCGCCGTCCATCAATGCACTTGCACAAAGCAGGCGCGGCTGAGGGTTGCTGAATCGTACGCAGGTCATGTTTCGCGCTGACCGCGACTGTTCGGCAACCATCGCCACACACATGAATTTAGCTCAAGGGCATACGCGGGGCTGCGAACCAGAGCGTTCGGGCCGCCGGTACTGGAGAAAGAAAGCATGAGCAACTGGTTAGTAGACAAACTGATCCCTTCGATCATGCGCTCGGAGGTCAAGAAGAGCTCGGTGCCTGAAGGTCTGTGGCACAAATGCCCATCCTGCGAGGCGGTGTTGTACCGTCCGGAGCTGGAAAAGACCCTGGACGTTTGCCCCAAGTGCAACCACCACATGCGCATCGGAGCACGTGCGCGCATCGACATTTTCCTCGACCCGGAAGGTCGCAACGAACTGGGCGCCGATCTGGAGCCGGTTGACCGTCTGAAATTCCGCGACGGCAAGAAGTACAAGGATCGCCTGGTCGCTGCGCAGAAGCAGACCGGCGAAAAAGACGCGCTGATCTCGGTCAGCGGCACCTTGCTGGGCATGCCGGTGGTGGTTTCGGCATTCGAATTTAATTTCATGGGCGGTTCCATGGGCGCCATCGTCGGTGAGCGCTTCGTGCGCGCTGCCAACTACGCACTGGAAAACCGCTGCCCGATGATCTGCTTCGCCGCTTCCGGTGGCGCGCGCATGCAGGAAGCGCTGATCTCGCTGATGCAGATGGCCAAGACCTCGGCCGTGCTGGCGCGCCTGCGTGAAGAAGGCATTCCGTTCATTTCCGTACTGACCGACCCGGTCTACGGCGGTGTTTCCGCCAGTCTGGCGATGCTCGGTGACGTCATCGTTGGCGAACCGAAAGCCCTGATCGGCTTCGCCGGTCCGCGGGTAATCGAGCAGACCGTGCGCGAAAAACTGCCGGAAGGCTTCCAGCGCAGCGAATTCCTGCTGGAGCACGGTGCAATCGACATGATCATTCACCGTCAGGAACTGCGTCCGCGTCTGGGTAACCTGCTGGCACAGATGACCGGCAAGCCGACGCCGAAGTTCGTCGCCGCGCCGATCGAGCCGATCGTGGTGCCGCCGGTGCCTGCCAACGTATGACCCAGCGCACCCTTGGTGAATGGCTCGCCTACCTCGAGCAGTTGCATCCGTCGGCCATCGACATGGGCCTGGAGCGTTCGCAACAGGTAGCGTCCCGCATGGGGCTGGGCCAGCCGGCGCCTCGGGTGATCACGGTCACCGGCACCAACGGCAAGGGTTCGACCTGCGCGTTCGTGGCTTCTTTGCTGCGTGCGCAGGGCCTGAGCGTTGGTGTCTACAATTCTCCGCACCTGCTGCGTTACAACGAGCGGGTGCAACTCAATGGCGTCGAAGCCACTGACGCCCAGCTGTGCGAAGCCTTTGCTGCGGTCGAGGCGGGCCGCGGCGAGACTTCCCTGACTTACTTCGAAATGGGCACCCTGGCGGCGTTCTGGCTGTTTCAGCAGTCTGCACTTGACGCTGTAGTGCTTGAAGTGGGTCTGGGCGGGCGTCTGGACACGGTCAATGTGGTCGATGCCGACATCGCGCTGGTCACCAGCATTGGCGTCGATCACGCCGATTATCTGGGCGATACCCGCGAATCCGTAGCCTACGAGAAGGCTGGAATTTTCCGTCAGGGCAAACCGGCCTTGTGTGGCGATCTGAACCCTCCGCAACCACTGCTCGACAAGGCGCGTGAACTGGCTTGCCCGTTCTTCCTGCGTGGACGCGATTTCGATCTCGGCATCACTGACCAACACTGGCAATGGCGCGGCACCGATGTCCAAGGCCAATCGGTCGAATTGCGCGACCTGCCGCTGCTCGATCTGCCGATGGAAAACGCCGCGCTGGCGCTGCAAGCCTATCTGCTGACCGGTTTGCCGTGGAATGCCGAACAGATCGTACCTGCGTTGCAGGCGACGCGCGTGGTCGGGCGCCTCGATCGTCGTTCGTTCGAATGGAACGGCAAGCGCCTGAACCTGTTGCTGGATGTTGGTCACAATCCGCATGCCGCTGAATATCTCGCGCGACGTCTGGCTGCGCGGCCGCCGGTTGGCAAGCGTCTGGCGGTGTTCGGGTTGCTGGCGGACAAGGATCTCGATGGTGTTGTTGGCGAATTGAATGCTAGTGTCGCGCATTGGGCTGTCGCGCCGCTGGATTCGCCGCGTGCGCGTCCCGTAACTGAGCTTGAGGCAGCGCTGCAGAACCTTGGTGCTTCGGTTACGTCCTATGCCAGCGTTGCGGCGGCTCTGGAAGGGCAGTGTGCTGTAGGTACCAGCGACGACGAGATTCTCTTGTTCGGATCATTTTATTGTGTCGCCGAGGCCCTTGAATGGCTGGCCCGGCGCTCCACGGAGGAAGCGGCAAATGGCTTTGCTGGATAAAGCGTACAAGCAGCGCATGGTTGGCGCGCTGGTACTGGTGGCGCTGGCGGTGATCTTCCTGCCGATGCTGTTTTCCCGTCAGGACGAGCAGCGTCAGGTGACCGTCGAGGCCCCGGCTGCTCCTCAGCCTTCGGCCATGCCGCAAGTGCAAATGGACCCGGTCGCCGTGCCTGAGCCCCAGGCTTTGCCGCAAGAGCCTGTGCCAACGGACGCAGAGGTCGCTGAAGAAGCGGTGCCTGCTGCTCCGGCTGCTGCTCCGGCCGCCCCGGCACCGACCATCCCGGCGCAGATTGCCCGCCCGGCAACGCCGCCACCGGTGGCCAAGCCGATTCCGGCGCCGGCTCAGCCAATCACCTCGGCAACCAGCAAGCCTGACACCACGCAGAGCCGCGTCGATGCCAACGGTCTGTCGGTGAGCTGGTCGGTGCAACTGGCCAGTCTGTCGAGCCGCGCCAGCGCCGAAAGCCTGCAGAAGAACCTGCGCAGCCAGGGTTATAACGCCTACATTCGTTCGGCCGATGGCAAGAACCGGGTGTTCGTCGGTCCGCTGATCGAGCGTGCCGAGGCCGATCGTCTGCGTGATCTGCTGAGCCGTCAACAGAACCTCAAGGGCTTCGTTGTCCGTTTTCAGCCTGAACGTGGCTGAAATCTATCACCTCGATTGAAAAGCACTGACAATCGCAGCTTACCGACAGCCATGCGCTCTGCTAAAATGCGCCGCCTTATCCGTCTGTAGGCTGCACTGTGCCATTTACCTGGGTTGACTGGGCGATCGTTGCAATCATCGCCATCTCCGCATTGATCAGTCTGAGCCGCGGCTTCGTAAAGGAAGCGTTATCGCTGCTGACCTGGATCATCGCAGGAGCGGTTGCCTGGATGTTTGGTGGCTCACTGTCCGAGTACCTCGCCGGATACATCGAAACCCCATCGGCTCGCGTGATCGCGGGCTGTGCCATCATGTTTGTCGCCACACTGATCGTGGGCGCAATGATCAATTATCTTATCGGCGAGTTGGTTCGCGTCACCGGGTTGTCCGGGACCGATCGATTCCTCGGCATGGCCTTCGGCGCAGCGCGTGGCGTGTTGCTGGTGGTCGTGGCGGTCGGGCTGTTGAGCCTGGGGCCGGTACAGCAGGACGGGTGGTGGAAAGAATCACAGCTCGTGCCCAAGTTTCTATTGGTCGCCGACTGGTCCAAAAACCTGATACTCGGGTGGAGCAGTCAGTGGCTTGCCAGCGGAATCAGCGTACCCGCTGAGATTCCGTTCAAGGAGCAGCTCTTGCCGACGGCGAAAACGCCTCAGTGAGTGCTGTTCAGTTCAGATCCATTAAGTAGGGGTTGCGTCGCATGTGTGGCATCGTCGGTATCGTCGGTAAGTCGAACGTCAATCAGGCGCTGTATGACGCGCTAACCGTGCTCCAGCACCGCGGCCAGGACGCTGCCGGTATCGTGACCAGCCATGATGGCCGGTTGTTCCTGCGCAAGGATAACGGCCTGGTGCGTGATGTGTTCCAGCAGCGTCACATGCAGCGTCTGGTCGGCCACATGGGTATCGGCCACGTCCGTTACCCGACTGCCGGCAGCTCGACGTCGGCCGAAGCCCAGCCGTTCTACGTCAACTCGCCGTACGGCATCACCTTGGCGCACAACGGTAACCTGACCAACGTTGAACAGTTGGCCAAAGAGATCTACGAATCCGATCTGCGTCACGTCAACACCAGTTCCGACTCGGAAGTGCTGCTCAACGTGTTCGCCCACGAGCTGGCCCAGCGCGGCAAGCTGCAGCCGACCGAAGAAGACGTGTTCGCCGCCGTGACCGACGTGCATAACCGTTGTGTTGGTGGCTACGCCGTTGTGGCGATGGTCACCGGTTACGGCATCGTTGGTTTCCGCGATCCGCACGGCATCCGTCCGATCGTATTCGGCCAGCGTCACACCGACGAAGGCGTCGAGTACATGATTGCCTCGGAAAGCGTTTCCCTGGACGTGCTCGGTTTCACGCTGATCCGCGATCTCGCGCCAGGCGAAGCGGTGTACATCACCGAAGATGGCAAGCTGCACACCCGTCAGTGCGCAACCAACCCGTCGCTGACCCCGTGCATTTTCGAACACGTCTACCTGGCGCGTCCGGACTCGATCATCGACGGCGTGTCGGTGTACAAGGCACGTCTGCGCATGGGCGAGAAGCTTGCCGAAAAGATCCTGCGCGAGCGCCCTGAGCACGACATCGACGTGGTCATCCCTATTCCGGACACCAGCCGTACTGCCGCGCTGGAGCTGGCCAATCACCTGGGTGTGAAATTCCGCGAAGGCTTCGTCAAGAACCGCTACATCGGTCGCACCTTCATCATGCCGGGCCAGGCTGCGCGCAAGAAGTCGGTACGCCAGAAGCTCAACGCCATCGAGCTGGAATTCCGCGGCAAGAACGTGATGCTGGTCGATGACTCGATCGTGCGCGGCACCACTTGCAAGCAGATCATCCAGATGGCCCGCGAAGCCGGCGCGAAAAACGTCTACTTCTGCTCGGCGGCACCTGCGGTGCGCTTCCCCAACGTCTACGGTATCGACATGCCGAGCGCTCACGAACTGATCGCGCACAACCGTTCGACCCAGGACGTGGCCGACCTGATCGGCGCTGACTGGCTGATCTATCAGGACCTGCCTGACTTGATCGAAGCGGTCGGTGGCGGCAAGATCAAGATCGAGCACTTCGATTGCGCGGTGTTCGACGGCAAGTACGTGACTGGTGACGTCGACGAGGCTTACCTGAACAAGATCGAACAGGCGCGCAACGATGCCTCGAAGGTCAAGACCCAGGCAGTCAGTGCGATCATCGATCTGTACAACAACTGAGTTTCCACCGGCCCTGAGGGGCCGGTTTTGTATCTGATATTTATTGTTCGTGAACAAAGGAGAGACAGCATGAGTCAGGAATGGGATGCCGGTCGGCTGGACAGCGACCTCGAAGGCGTAGCGTTCGATACCCTGGCCGTCCGTGCCGGTCAGCACCGCACGCCGGAAGGCGAACACGGTGATCCGATGTTCTTCACCTCCAGTTACGTGTTCCGCACCGCTGCCGATGCTGCGGCGCGCTTTGCCGGCGAAGTGCCGGGCAACGTCTATTCGCGTTATACCAACCCGACCGTGCGTGCGTTTGAAGAGCGCATCGCCGCGCTGGAAGGCGCCCAGCAGGCCGTCGCCACGGCCACCGGCATGGCCGCGATCATGGCGGTGGTGATGAGCCTGTGCAGTGCTGGCGATCATGTACTGGTATCGCGCAGCGTGTTCGGCTCGACCATCAGCCTGTTCGAGAAGTATTTCAAGCGCTTCGGCGTCGAAGTCGATTACGTCCCGCTGGCCGATCTGTCGGCCTGGGATGCGGCAATCAAATCCAACACCAAACTGCTTTTTGTCGAATCCCCGTCCAATCCGTTGGCCGAACTGGTGGATATCGCCGCACTGGCAGAAATCGCTCATGCCAAGGGCGCGCAACTGGTGGTCGACAACTGCTTCTGCACCCCGGCGTTGCAGCAGCCGCTGAAGCTCGGCGCGGACGTTGTCGTGCACTCGGCGACCAAGTTCATCGACGGCCAGGGCCGCTGCATGGGCGGCGTTGTCGCCGGTCGCGGTGAACAGATGAAAGAAGTGGTGGGTTTCCTGCGGACCGCCGGGCCGACCCTCAGCCCGTTCAATGCGTGGATCTTCCTCAAAGGCCTCGAGACCCTCAACCTGCGCATGAAAGCGCATTGCGCCAACGCTCAGGCGCTGGCCGAATGGCTGGAGCAGCAGGACGGCATCGAGAAAGTCCATTATGCCGGCCTCAAGAGCCATCCGCAGCACGAGTTGGCCCAGCGCCAGCAGAAGGGCTTCGGTGCGGTGGTCAGCTTCGAGGTCAAGGGCGGCAAAGAAGGCGCCTGGCGCTTTATCGATGCCACGCGGTTGATTTCGATCACCGCCAACCTCGGCGACAGCAAAACCACCATCACCCATCCAAGCACCACCTCCCACGGCCGTCTGGCGCCACAGGAGCGTGAAGCGGCAGGCATTCGTGACAGTCTGATCCGCGTTGCGGTCGGTCTGGAAGATGTGGCTGACCTGCAAGCTGATCTGGCGCGCGGTCTGGCGGCATTGTGATCGAGTTGTCCACACCCGCGGCCAACACCCATGGCCGCGTGGCGCTAGTCACCGGGGCTGCGCGCGGTATCGGCCTTGGAATTGCTGCCTGGCTGATCAGCGAAGGCTGGCAAGTGGTGCTGACCGATCTTGATCGGGCGCGTGGTTCGAAAGTGGCGAAGGTGCTCGGCGAGAACGCCTGGTTCATCGCCATGGACGTCGCCGACGAAAACCAGGTCGCGCTGGGCGTGGCCGAGGTATTGGGGCAGTTTGGTCGTCTTGATGCGCTGGTCTGCAACGCGGCGGTGGCCGATCCGCACAACATCACCCTGGAAAGCCTCGATCTGGCGTATTGGAATCGGGTGCTGGCGGTGAATCTGAGCGGGCCGATGTTACTGGCCAAGCACTGTGCGCCGTATCTGCGTGCGCACAACGGTTCGATCGTCAATCTGGCCTCGACCCGCGCGCGACAGTCGGAGGCGGACTCCGAGGCGTATGCGGCGAGCAAGGGCGGGCTGTTGGCGCTGACCCATGCGCTGGCAATCAGCCTTGGACCGGAAATCCGCGTGAACGCAGTCAGTCCTGGCTGGATTGATGCCCGTGATCCCTCGGTGCGTCGCGCCGAACCTTTGGCCGATGCCGATCATGCTCAGCATCCGGCGGGCAGGGTAGGGACTGTCGAGGACGTGGCGGCGATGGTGGCGTGGTTGCTGTCGAGGAATGCCGGGTTTGTCACCGGCCAGGAATTCGTCGTCGACGGCGGCATGACCAAGAAGATGATCTACGAGCAGTGAAAGGCAGCTTCGAGCTGCAAGCTGCAAGCTTCAAGCTAAAGCAAGACGCTGGTGTGCCTGTTTTAGGTGATCATCCTTTTCTTGAAGCTTGAAGCTTGAAGCTTGAAGCTTGAACCCCTTTTTGAAAAAAACTCCAATCCTGCTATTGACTTAGCTTCGCCACCTGCGTAAATTTCGCGGCCTCGGAGATGCAAACGGGTGATTAGCTCAGCTGGGAGAGCGTCTGCCTTACAAGCAGAATGTCGGCGGTTCGATCCCGTCATCACCCACCACTCCGGAGAAGCTTGCGCAAGCAAGAGAGTAGGCTGAAAGTGCCTGCACCGACGCGCAGCGGTAGTTCAGTCGGTTAGAATACCGGCCTGTCACGCCGGGGGTCGCGGGTTCGAGTCCCGTCCGCTGCGCCATATTTTACGAGTCAGATTCATCTGATTCGCGATTGCCAGGTACCGAAGCCGGCAATCAAAACGAGTTACTTGAGCGCAAGCTCAAAGCGATACGCAGCGGTAGTTCAGTCGGTTAGAATACCGGCCTGTCACGCCGGGGGTCGCGGGTTCGAGTCCCGTCCGCTGCGCCATATCTGTTTCAAGGACCACTGAACGCCTTGAAGCGCCGAAATAGGCCTTTGGCTGAATCGGATCGATAGCAAAGACCCTGGTCGAAAGACCGGGGTTTTTTGTGTCTGAAGTTTGGCTATTCCCCTCTCGAACTCCTGCGCAAATCCTCCTGTAGGAGCTGCGGCACGCTGCGATCTTTTGATCTTGCTCTTAAAAAATCCAGATCAAAAGATCGCAGCCTCGTTTCACTCGACAGCTCCTACAAGAATCTCTGCAAGCCTCCTGCGGTGCCACGTCGCATTGATTTTTTTGATTATTTAGTCAGGTTTTTGTAACTGGTTGTTTGCTGTGGGCGTAGAAACCTTTAAAGTTAACCTTTCGGTCAGCTTTGCACTGTCAACACAGCTCTTTGCTTCGCCAGAAAGAGCTTCTGCAAGACTCGAGATCCCCAGTAGATAACCACAAGGGCGGACCTATAACCGCCCAGAGGATGATCCATGTCCAACCGTGAAATATCCCGGCGCTCGTTCCTCCAGGGCGGGCTGGTGGCGGGTGTGAGCGTTACGCTCACGCCGCTCAGCAGTCAGGCGCTGGCTGCCTTGATGGAAAACAGCGTCACCGTGCCGTCGGAGAAATGGCTCGGCAATAACGGCAAGGCGCGGCAACGCAACGATGCCTTGTCCAAGGTCTGCGGCAGCAAGGTGTTTGCCCGCGACATCCGCGCCAAGGACATGCCAGGCTGGCCTGAGCAACAAGGCCACGCCATGCTGCTGAAAACCATCAAGGCCGACCGTATCTACGCAGGTTACGACCTGTCGTGGCTCGGCGCTGATCTGCAGCCGGACCGCATCGTTACCGCTGCCGATCTGGACAAGGACGGTATCGTCTTCCCCGAAGAGCACGCGCCTGATCCATTGCTGCCAGAAGGCAAAGTGCCGATGTTCATCGGGCACCCGGTAGCGATTCTGATCTGGAACGACTTCGAGCGTTTCCGTCAGGCCAAGAATCAACTCAAATTCAATGACAAAGCGATTCGTTACGGCGCCAAAGTGCCGTTCTACGAAGGCGACCCCTACGGCAGCTTCCGCTACGTGCGCGTCGGCGGCGCGACTTCGGCGGACGAAGACGAATTCGCCAGCCTCAAGGATTCGATCCTGTTTCCGATGCTGAAGAACCGCCGTCCAGTGTGGAATGCATCGCCGAACCTTCATGGCAACCTCACCGAGCGCGGCCTGTTCTACGCCGACCGCATGAAGCAGGAAATCGACACGCCGCCAGACAACTGGCTGGTGTTCGATGAGCGCTACAAGACGCCGTCGATCGAACCGGCCGCCCTCGAGCCGGACAACGGCAACGGCTGGTACGACCCGAAAACCAAAACCCTGCATTTCGTCGTGGCGACGCAATGCCCGCTGGAAGTCGCGACCGAGACCGCGAAGATGATCGGGCCGTCGCGTTTCGGCCTGGCCAACCTGAACATGCACCCTGGCTACACCGTCGGGTATGGCTCCAAAGACCACAACATTTTCGTCTACTACGCAGCCCTGGCCGCGCTGTACGGCGCCGGTGTGCCGGTGCGTCTGGCCAACGACCGCTATGAGCAATTCCAGAGCGGCATCAAGCGTCACCCGTTCGACATCCGCTACCAGTTGGCCGTGGACAAGAACGACTACACCTTCAAGATTTTCCGTGCAGAAATGAGCGTCGACGGCGGCGGTCGGGTCAACTACAGCCCATCGGTGGCGGCGGTTGGCGCCACGGCTGCGCAGTCGATCTACTACATGCCGCAGAACGACCTGCAAGTCACCGCGTATCACTCGCGCGCGGTCGAGGCGGGTTCGATGCGCGGTTATGGCACCCTGCAAAGCATGGCGGCCACCGAAATGATGGTCGATGAGATCGCCAATCGCCTGGGTGTCGACGCTATCGACTTGCGCCGCAGGAATGCCCTGCGTTCCGGCATGAAAAACACCCAGGGCGCAGTCCCGGCCGGTGCACTGCGCCTGCACGAAATTCTCGACAAGGCCTCGGTGCACGAAGTCTGGAAAAACCGCGACGCGATCAAGCAACAACGTGAAGCGGCAGACCCGGATAACTGGTACGGCGTCGGTTTCGCCATCTGCCAGAAAGACTTCGGCACCGGCTCCGAAGCGCCGATGGCCAGCATCGAATTCACCGCTGACGGGCGCATCACCCTGCGCCACATCGGCATCGAAATCGGTACCGGCATGTCCACCTCGCAAGCCCTGGTCGTCGCCGATTTCCTCGGCAGCCCCGCGCATGAGGTGAAGACCGGCGAAACCGAATGGCAGGAAATGCAGCTGATCACCAGCGGCAACCCTTACATCATGAGTCAGGCCGAGCAGGACAATCTGCTGCGCAACCCGCGCTGGGTCGGCAAGCTGGCGTCGGCGTCTTCGGCGACCAACTCCGCCTATTACTTCAGCCACGCGACCCGTGAAGCGGCACGCGTGCTGTTCAACCACGGCTTGTGGCCGGCGGCGCTGGAGATCTGGCGTCAGGGTCCGTACGGCGGCCAAGCCAACCCTTACGTGGTGCGCCGCGAAGATGCGCATTGGGTCGACGGCAAGCTGACCGCCAACGGCATGCAGCCGCTGAGTTTCGAAGAGCTGGCCAAGCGCGCCCACGAACGCGGGCTGGTGACGGGCGCTACGGTGCACGGTTTCAACCGTTGGAGCTGGGCCGAGGCCGAGTACAGCATCGACGGCGTGCGCGAGCGCCTGCCGCTCGACGGTCTGGCGGTGAAATACGGCGATGGCGCGCCGCAAGCGAAGAAAGCGCAGATGAACAGCGCCGGCTTCCACTTGCTTGATCGGCAGAACGTCAACTACCCGGTAGTGCAGTTGAACAACGCTGCCGTGACCTATTACAGCCCGGTCGCGACGCTGGTCGAGTTGAAGGTCAATAAAGGCTCGGCGGAAGTCGAGGTGCTCAACCACCATTCGTGGATCGAGTGCGGTCGCGTGCTGGTTGAAGAGTTGGTCAAGGGCCAACTTGAAGGTGGCATCGCCATGGGTATTGGTCATGCGCTGATGGAAGAGATGCCGTTGTACGAAGGCGGGCCGGGGGAGGGTGACTGGAACTTCAACCGTTACCGCCTGCCGATGGCGCGTCACGTTGCGGTGTGGAAGCAGACCGCGGAGATCCTGCCGCCGCTGTCGCCGAGCGATCCGTCCAAGGGCATCGCCGAAGTGGTGATGATCCCGATTGTCGGTGCCATCGGTAACGCCGTGGCGCACGCCATTGGTAAACGTGTTCGTGACTTGCCTATCACCGCTGCGCGCATCAAGGAGGCCCTCAATGGCTAACCGTCCGCTTCAACTGACCCTCAATGGTCAATCCGTCGGCCCGGTGGACATCCCTGATGACCTGCCGATGATCGACTACCTGCACGAATACAAAAACCTCACCGGCTCGCGGCTGGGCTGCGGTCAGGGGATCTGCCACGCCTGCGTGGTGATCGTCGATAACCCAGACGGTACCAGCGAAGAAGTGCGCACCTGCATCACCGGCGCGCACTACTTCGAGGGCAAGAAAGTCCGCACCATCGAAGGCCACGCCACTCGCGACGAGCAGGGTCAGGTCACCGAGCTCAATCCGATCCAGCAGCGCTTTGTCGACGAGTTCGCCTTCCAGTGCAGCTATTGCGCGCCAGGCTTCGTCAACGCCGCGACGGTGTTGGTCGAGAAGCTGCAGCGCCAGCCGATCGTCAAAAGTCAGCTGGAACAGGTGATCGAGGACAGCCTCGGCCATCACGTCTGCCGCTGCACCGGCTACGTGCGTTATTACAACGCCACGCGCAACGTGCTGACCGATCTCGGTCTGGTCAAGGAGGGTTGAGCATGAAGCGTTTACTGACCCGCCTGGCCCTCGCGGTCGGACTGGCTGCGCCGCTTATGGCGGCCCACGCCGACGATCAGATCAAGCGCGGCGAATACCTCGCCCGCGCCGCTGACTGCATGGCCTGCCACACCGCACCGGGTGGCGCGCCCTATGCCGGCGGCCTGCCGATCGTCTCGCCATTCGGCACGATCTACGGCACCAACATCACCCCGAGCAAAGAGCACGGCATCGGTCTGTACAGCGATGATGAGTTCTTCGCTGCGTTGACCGAAGGCAAGCGGCGCGACGGTGCGAATCTGTATCCGGCGATGCCGTACACCTCGTATCACCTGATGCCGCGCGCCGATTCCGATGCGATTCACGCGTATCTGAAAACCATCGAGCCGATCGAACGCGCCGCGCCGGTGACCAGCCTGAGCTTTCCGTTCAACGTGCGTCTGGGCCTGACCGGCTGGAACATGCTCTACGGCAAAGACGTCAAGCTGGAGCCGGCCGAAGGCAAAAGTGCGGCGTGGAAGCGCGGCCAGTACATGGTCGACGTTCTCGGTCACTGCGGCGAATGCCATACGCCACGCGGCCTGCCCGGCGCGATGCAATTGGACAAGCGCATGACCGGCGGCATCCTCAACGGTTATCTGGCGCCAAGCCTGCTGGCCACCGACCTGGCCGCGCGCGGCTGGAATCAGCAGGATCTGAGCACGTTTCTCAAGCACGGCATGAGCGCGCAAGGGACGATGTTCAACGAGATGTTCCCGGTGTTTCACAACAGCACTCAGGGGCTGAGCGATACGGATCTGGCGGCAATGGCGACGTTCCTCCTTGGCGAGCAACCGCCGCCAGCCAAAGAGCTCGTCGAAGTGCCGCTGGACAAGCTCAGTCCGAGTGCTCAGCGCGGCCGTCAGGAATACCTGAACGTCTGCGCCGGTTGTCACGCGGCTGGCGGTGAAGGCAAACCGCACATCGCCGTGGCCATGCGTGGCAACACGACGTTGCGTCTGGAAGATCCGCGCAATCTGTTGCGAGTGATCGAGGATGGTATCGGCGAACAGAAGTTTTCCGGGTTCGAACACATGCAGCCGATGCCGGGTTTTGCTGAAAAGCTCAGTCCTGAGCAATTGACCGATCTGCTCAACTACCTGCGTCAGGGTTGGGGCGGGCAGGGCGCTGAACTGGCGGTGAGCGAAGTGCAGAAGCTGCAAGCCGACGCGCCGAGCGTCGAGCACAAGGCCCACTGATATGCAGCATCTCGATCTGCAAGTGGTGCGTCGGGCGCTGGAATGGTCGGTGGCCGGGCAGCGAATCTGGCTGTGCACGGTGCTGACCACTTACGGCTCGGCACCGCGCGCGCCGGGTTCGCTGCTCGCGGTGAACGAAGGCGGGCAGTGGATCGGTTCGCTGTCGGGCGGTTGCGTTGAGGAGGATTTTCTTCAGCGCGTCGCCGAAGGTGCATTTCTCGAAGCAGTAAGCGTCGTGCGTTACGGCGAAGGGGATGATCCGCGTTCGCGGGTCAGTCTGCCTTGCGGCGGCATTCTTGATGTGCTGGTTGAGAAACTTGACGCCGACTGCGCGGTGCAGGCGCATCTGCGTGAACTGGAGTCGGCGCTGCTGGGGCAGCGTCGTCTGCTTCGCGAAGTCGATCTGGCCAGCGGTGCTCGCGCTCTGTTCGCTGATCGCGAGCAGGGCGCGCGGATCGAGCGTGAGATCGATCGGGTGCGCATCCGTATCGGCGCGGCGCAGCGCTTGTTGCTCGCTGGCTACTCCAGTGTGGCGCAGGCCTGTGCCGAGTTCGCGGTGGGGCTTGGCTTTGAAGTGATTCTCTGCGATCCGCGCGATGAAGTGCTTGAAGGTGTGGTGCTCAATGGCGTGGAGATCCGTCGGCAGTTGCCTTCGGTGTTCATTGCCGACGGTGGCTGCCATCGCGACACGGCGGTGGTGGCGCTGACTCACGATCCGCGTATCGACGATCTGGCAATGATGGAAGCGGTGCGCACCGAGGCGTTTTACATCGGTGTGATGGGATCGCTGCAAACGTCGCAAAAACGCTTCGAGCGTTTGCGCCGCATTGGTGGCTTGAGTGAGGCGGAGCTGGCGCGGATTCATGTGCCGATCGGCCTCAACCTCGGCAGCAAGACACCGGCGGAAATTGCGCTGGCGGTGCTGGCAGATATCCTGCGGATACGCAGCGGGATCGCTCGGGATCAGCTCTGATCCAAAGCCTTGCTGAATCTACTGTGGCGAGGGGATTTATCCCCGTTGGACTGCGCAGCAGTCCCCTCCTGCTCAAGAGAGGGGCGCTGCGCACCCCCGACGGGGATAAATCCCCTCGCCACAATGGTGTTTATAGGCCGTACTTATCCCGCAACCCGTAATACCAGGCCCCCAGCGCGGCAAACGGTGTGCGCAGCAACTGCCCGCCGGGGAACGGGTAGTGCGGCAGGTCGGCAAAGGCATCAAAACGCTCAGCCTGACCGCGCAACGCTTCGGCGAGGACCTTGCCCGCCAGGTGCGTGTAGGTGACGCCGTGACCGCTACAACCCTGCGAGTAATAGATGTTGTCGCCCAGGCGACCGACTTGCGGCAAGCGCGACAGGGTCAACAGGAAGTTGCCGGTCCAGGCGTAGTCGATCTTCACATCCTTGAGTTGCGGGAAGGCCTTGAGCATCTTCGGGCGGATGATAGCTTCGATGTTCGCCGGATCGCGAGCGCCGTAAACCACGCCGCCACCGAAGATCAAACGCTTGTCGGCGGTCAAGCGATAGTAGTCGAGGAGATAGTTGCAGTCCTCCACGCAATAATCCTGCGGCAACAGCGCCTTTGCCAGCTCATCGCCCAGCGGCTCGGTGGTGATCACCTGAGTACCGCACGGCATCGATTTGGCCGCCAGTTCCGGCACCAGATTGCCGAGGTAGGCGTTGCCGGCGACGATGATGAACCTGGCCCTGACCTTGCCCTGCGGCGTATGCACAATCGGATTGGCGCCGCGCTCGATGCGCACGGCAGGTGATTGCTCATAGATGGTGCCGCCGAGAGACTCGACTGCCGCCGCTTCACCGAGCGCCAGGTTCAGCGGATGGATGTGGCCGCCGCTCATATCGAGCATGCCACCGACGTATTGATCGCAACCCACCACTTCACGGATGCGGCGTTGATCCATCAATTCCAGCTGGGTGTGGCCGAAGCGTTCCCACAGGCGCTTTTGCGATTCCAGGTGCCCCATTTGTCTGGCGGAAAGGGCGGCGAATACACCGCCGTCTTTCAGGTCGCACTGGATGTTGTATCTGGCCACGCGCTCGCGAATGATCCGGCCGCCTTCAAAGGCCATTTCACCGAGCAATTGCGCTTGCTTGGGGCCGACCGTGCGTTCGATGACATCAATGTCACGGCTGTAGCTATTGACGATCTGCCCACCGTTTCGCCCCGAAGCGCCGAAACCGACTTTCGCCGCCTCCAGCACGGTTACGCGAAAACCGTTCTCCAGCAGAAACAAAGCGGAGGACAGCCCGGTATACCCAGCGCCGATCACACAGACGTCCGTCTCCACATCATCCTGCAGCACAGGACGTGGCGGCACGGCATTGGCCGACGCAGCGTAATAAGACTCTGGGTATTGGGTGTTCGCCATCCTGCTGCCTCTGTTTAATATATTTTACGAGTGCGTCGATCCTACCCGAGTTGAAAAACCTCCGCCAGCCACCGGAAACTCTTCTTCGCTGAGGCGAAATTAAATATTTTGCATATTCATAGAGTTAGGTGAAAAAAAGGTGTTGACACCCCTCCGGAATTCCGTAGAATGCCGCCTCACAGCAGGCACGTAGCTCAGTTGGTTAGAGCACCACCTTGACATGGTGGGGGTCGTTGGTTCGAGTCCAATCGCGCCTACCAAACAAAATCCGCTCTGCTGGGCGGTCTAGAAGGGCTCACCGAAAGGTGAGCCCTTTTTTGTTGTCTGATGTTTGGGCAAGCTTCAAGCAGGCGACCACCGAACACATCTTCCGCTCAGTGCGTTCCTTTTTCATTTGCCGCAAACGGCATGGAACAGCCCTTCATGCGTCGTCAGAAGGTCGACTGGCTGAGATGATAATTTGATCGGTTCGGTGGGGTGGGGTGGGGCTTAGATAGCGGCGGCGTACTTGGCGAAGCCCATGGCGCGGAAAATGGCGATGGCTCCGGTTTCGTCTGGCTGTTGATTTTGGCGAATGGCTGATCAGATTGGGCCTGATCAGCCATTCCGGGCAGTCACTCGAGCAAACTGTGCTGATTCATGTCACGCCGGGGTGGATTTGCGAGCAGATTCAGGAAGGTCCTTGAGGCTGCGGCTGATTCAGTCCACCTAGAGTTTGCGAGCTCTCGATGTCACAAGCTTTAGCGCGGGCGCGGTCAGTCATGAATGTGTAGTTGCCTGACGAAGGCGTAGCCTTGGCCAATTCGCCAAGAGCCAGATCAGGGGCGTTATAGAATCCGCTCTGACTCAGCGCCTGATTGGTGCAATCGAATTGAAAGCCGCGATAGGAAACGAAATCCTGACTGACCCG
This sequence comes from Pseudomonas mercuritolerans, assembly GCF_025706525.1. Classification (NCBI taxonomy): domain Bacteria; kingdom Pseudomonadati; phylum Pseudomonadota; class Gammaproteobacteria; order Pseudomonadales; family Pseudomonadaceae; genus Pseudomonas; species Pseudomonas mercuritolerans. The sequence goes on along the minus strand of NZ_JAMSHA010000001.1, from coordinate 429,473 downwards.
CTTCACTATCACGGTGCGGATCGGCATGTCGCCATCAACACTCACGATAGAGTAGGCCGCGTAGTAATCGTCCTGTGCAGCAATTGCACTGGCGGAGAAAGCGAAGATGGAAAGTAGAGGCCATACAGCAGCGGTAATGCGTCCCACGAATTCTTCCTTGACCTGATTTTCGATCTGTTTCTGTTCAGGTGGATATTCTACGGGAAAAATATTTTCTGAAGCATAAAACTGAAACAATTTTCTGTTGTCCCCGGGGGGGTGATTGCATTCGACTCCGGCTTTCATCGGCTGGCAGACGGTTGTTTTTCTGATTTTTCGTTAAAAAAATGTGGCTAATGAAAGACTTACAGATTTTTTTCTCCAACCGGTTATCGAAAAAGCCTTGTTGGTGGTTGTGAACTTAAGTAACATCTGCCTCGCGTTCACCACCACGGTTTATGCATTTTTAAATCCCAAGCTTCCATCAGCTGCTTGGGATTTTTTTTGCCTGCGATTTGGCATTTGGCAATCCGTCGCTCCACCACCTCCGAGCGAGGCGCCGTTTTTTCGACTACTAATGACTGGCCGATTTTCGACTCTTTATAGAGGAGCGCGTCGATGCTGAGTCAGTGGATTCTTGCGGCGATTCACCTGTTTGCGTTTGCCTTGGCCTTTTGGGCAGTGCTGGCGCGTGGCAGAGCGTCCAGCCTATTTGCGTCGGGTACGGGAGCGGCCAAGCGCGTTCTGCTCGCCGATAACCTGTGGGGGCTTTCGGCGTTGACGCTGCTGGTCACCGGAGCGATGCGTGCGTTTGGCGGGTACGAGAAAAGGCGAAATTCTCCGCGCTCTATCGGAAACGTCCGACAGCCAGCTCCAGAAGTGAAAGGTAATATCGGCGCAAGAAAAGAGGGAAGGGGCAAGTGAAAGGAGTCAGCATGCTTCAGGCGCCGTGCCCAGCGGGGTGAAATGCGGATGGCTAAACGGCGCGTGAATCTTTAGCCAGTCTTGCGCGACGGCAATAGGACTGGCTACGTAATGCAGAGTGGCTCAGGGCGTTTGCGGCTTGTCCGGAGCGGTCAGGCCGGCCTGGATGCGTTGATAAATTTCTTCACGGTGCACTGCCACGTTTTTCGGAGCGTTGATGCCGATGCGGACCTGTTGGCCGCTGACTCCGAGGATGGTGATCGTGATGTCATCACCAATGTTTATGCTTTCACCGACTTTGCGGGTGAGTATCAGCATGGTCTTCTCCTTGATTGCTTTGTAGGGCACCTGATTCAGACAGTGCAGAGGTCGGTGGTATCTATAGATTAGTGCGAAGTCTCACGGTTTGGGTGCCTCTTTCTGACGCGCAGAAGCGGCATTAATTCCCAGGGCGTAACTATACAGAGGCTGCAATCATCATTCTCGTTGTTTTGTGCCCATTTTGCGGGGCTCGCGAAGTATTTTTGAATGCTAAGATCCCTGCTTTGTGAATTCCGAGGAAAGCGTTGTGCGCAAATTGGTTTGGCTGGTAGCGGCACTGGCATTGGCAGGCTGCGGTGAAGGCAGGAATGTAGATGCGCCGAAGCCTGAGACGAAGGTCGCGGCAGCGCCGGCGGCCGCCGCGCCACAGTGGGATCTGGAAGTGCGTGGCGAAACTCCGCAGGCAGTCAGTGACCTGAGCGGCTGGTTGATCGAGCATGCTTTCGTTCCGACGGTCGTCAAGGACGGCAGCGGTAAAACACGAATTCTGATCGGTCCGTTCAATTCCCAGGCTGACGCCGAGGCGCGAAAGGTGCAGGTCGATGCAGCGCTGGTAAAAGCCAAGAAACAAAATATCGAATCGGTGGTGATCGAGCATCCGCTCACGCCATAAGCGAAGCGCCTTCAAAACAGGTTGAAGAGACATGAAAAAGGCCTCGAGCATAACGCTCGAGGCCTTTTTATTTATGCTGCAATCAGCCGCAGGCTTTCAGATTCACCGAGCCGACAAACTCGTTGCCACGCCCCATCACGCACGCCACGCTTTGGTTGCGCTGACGCTCCCAGTCCTGCACCGGATAGGTCTTGTCCCACGCCTCGTACAACTGCCGATCCTGTTTGGACAGGCGCAGTCCGTATTGTTTGCTCATATAAAAATATGTGCGGGCGATCATGCCGCGAATCGAAGGGCGGGGCATGACCTTCTTCGCCTTGAAGTCGACCTGCGTCAGGCAGGAACCGTACTGACCGGACTGCACCGGCAACCAGCCGTAGCTGAAGTTGCTGCGGTCACCGTTGACTTCACCGATGCTCGGTACCAGGTTATGCAAGTCAGCTTCGGCCTTTTGATACACCGGGTCGTAGCGTGTGCAATTCTTGCGTCCGCCTTGCTGCCAGCACTGTCGCTGATGTCCGATCTGCCACGCCGGCACGATGTGCTCCCACTCGATTCTCGACGCACGCTTGGCGTTTTTGCGCGGCACATAACCACAAGCCTTCAGATCGACTTTGTTGCCGGTGTACTTGCAGCCGCAGTAAAACTCGGTGGACTGCGGCGCGTAGAGTTTCCACGCGGCTTTCTTGGCTTCGGAAAAGGTTCGTGGCGCGCCAGCCTGGGCGCCCACAGCGAAAATCAACAACAGCAAAGCAATACACCGGACACTCATTGAATCAATCTTCCTTCGGCACAACCCAAAAAATCTGCACGCCACCGTCATCGCGATAAGCGAGGGTAACGTTGTCGTTCTCGTCGATTTCCTCAAGCAGGCGCTCCCAGTCATCCATCGGCTCATCCGGCAAACGGAAAATAAGAGCGGCTTTGGCTTTTTGTGCGGTGGGGGAATTGATGATTTTCTGAACGCGCATACCCATGCGTTCGTAGGCGTCAGGAGCAGCAGGAGAGGTGGCCACGAGGTTATCCTTATTAAGCTGTACGTGCATACAGTATTTAACTGTAAGCGATTTCGCAACTGCTTAAAATTCAAGAAAATCCTCTGACAGCGGGTTTCTGATTTTGGTGTAAGGCTTGTCGAGATTTGTGTGGGAAAAATGCTTGAGGGTTGTAAGCGAGGCACCACCTGCCAAGTTGGCAAGTGGTGCTCAATTGCCCGATCGAGAAGTGATCAGGCGAAGGTCAATCAGTATTCCCAGAACATCCGTTGCAGTTCTTTGCTGTCGTTGGTCTTGGTCAGCGCGACCATCGCCAGGATGCGGGCTTTTTGCGGGTTCAGATCGTGAGCGACAACCCAGTCGTATTTGTCGTCAGGCTGTTCGGCGTTACGCAGGACAAAACCTCCGGCGTTGACGTGGGACGAGCGAATGATCTGCACGCCATCCTTGCGCAACGCTTGCAGCGATGGAACCACGCGGGACGATACCGAACCGTTGCCGGTGCCGGCGTGGATGATCGCTTTGGCGCCGGCTTGCGCCAGTGCCTTGTAGGCGGTATCGCCGACGTTGCCGTAGGAATAGGCGATTTCTACATCAGGCAGGCTCTTGATGTCCTTGATGTCGAATTCCGAATCCATGGTGTGACGCTTGGCTGGCAGGCGGAACCAGTAGGATTTGCCTTCGACAACCATGCCCAGTGGACCCCAGGCGCTTTTGAACGCTTCGGTCTTGATGTTGATCATTTTGCTGACGTCGCGACCGGACTGGATCTCGTCGTTCATGGTGACCAGCACGCCTTTGCCGCGCGCTTCTTTGCTGCTTGCCACGGCTACGGCGTTGTACAGGTTGAGCATGCCGTCTGCTGACATGGCAGTGCCCGGACGCATCGAGCCAACGACGATGATTGGCTTGTCGGTCTTCTCGACCAGGTTCAGGAAGTACGCGGTTTCTTCGAGGGTGTCGGTGCCGTGGGTGATAACGATGCCGTCAACGTCCTTGCTGTCAGCCAGTTCGGAAACGCGACGACCCAATTGCAGCAGGTTGTCGTTGGTAATGCTTTCCGAAGCGATCTGCATGACTTGTTCGCCACGCACGTTAGCCAGTTTGCTCAACTCGGGGATGCCGGCGATAAGTTGTTCGATACCGACTTTCGCTGCCTGGTAAGTGGCACTGTTTGCGGCACTGGCGCCAGCGCCGGCGATGGTACCGCCCGTGGCGAGAACAACGACGTTCGCCAGTTTGGTCTGGGTTTCGACTTTTTTTGCCTGAGCGGCGCTCGGCAGGAGCAGGAGGAGGGCCAATGCGCCCGGAATCAAGGTATTGAAAGCAGATTTCATTATTTTTCTCTCTAGTCGTGAGACGGTGCTGATGCAGGTTCATCTAGATGCGCCCCAAGCCGATCTGAATGCTTGAGGTGCAAGGAGGGGAGCAGGATTCATACCATGCGTAATGTGCCCACGGAAAATGTTTAAGCCGATGATTTAAATCAATATTTGTCGATAGTCGAAGTATTGTTTCCGCCTTGCCCATCCGGGATTCCGAACGACAGGCGGATTCTCGTTCGGCTCACCGATGGCGATTTTTTGAAATGCCGGCCCGTGACAAATCCCCGCTAAAGAAATGTGCTTTCAGGCCGATGCGTCCTCAAGGAAACCAAATCTTAGGAGTTCACATGTCACTGACGGTCGGTTTTGCCAATCCCGCTGCAGTCACCATCGGCGGTAAAACTGCAGCGACTATCAACAGCCTGAACGACGCGACCAATGAGGCATCGGCGCAGGCGCTGGGTACCGAGAAGACTGAGAAGAATCAGGTCAGAACCGGTGGTGGTCCTGTGCAGGAAAACAGTGAAACCGAGGCTGACAGCAATCTCAGCATCACCGTCAAGACGTTGCTCAAGCGGATGAAGGAATTGCAAAAGCAACTCCAGGAGCAGCAACAGCAACTGGCTGCCGCTCAGGCTGCTAGCTATCCGACGCCTGAAGCGAAAACCCAGGCAGTAATGTCGATCCAGGGCCAGATTGCGCAAACCAGCGCGGCACTGGCGGAAGTAGCGGGTGCATTGGTCAAGGAAATGTCGAAAAGCGCTACCAGCGGGGGCTTGGTCAACACGACCGCCTGAAGCGTCAGATGGCCAGCTCAGCGATTCGGCCTACAACAAAAGACGATTTCTGATTGTTGACAAATGTCGGCGGTATTCTCATAGTTCGGTCTACGCAAACGTTTGCGCGGCTTGGAAGGGCCTCTGCTCTCGGAGCCGTGACGTAGCTTACGTCAGCGCAAACGTTGCTCACAATAATCATAAGATCGGAGTGAACCCATGAAGCTGCCATTCGCCGCACGTCTTCTTGCTGTCGCTATGCTGGCTGCCACAGCCGCCGCACTACCTGTCTCCTCGGCGTTCGCCGAATCCGCAGAAAAACCCAAAGTCGCGCTGGTCATGAAATCCTTGGCAAACGAATTCTTCCTGACCATGGAAGACGGCGCCAAGGCCTACCAGAAAGAACACTCCGCCGATTTCGATCTGATCTCCAACGGTATCAAAGACGAAACCGACACCGCCGGCCAGACCCGCATCGTCGAACAGATGATTCTGGCCAAGGTGAATGCGCTGGTGATCGCGCCTTCTGACTCCAAGGCCATGGTGCCGGTTATCAAGAAGGCCGTAGACGCCGGTATCACGGTGATCAACATCGACAACCAGCTCGATCCCGCCGTGGTCAAAAGCAAAAACATCAACGTGCCTTTCGTAGGTCCGGACAACCGCAAGGGTGCACGTCTGGTTGGCGAATACCTGGCCAAGCAACTGAAGGCGGGCGACGAGGTCGGCATCATCGAAGGCGTGTCCACCACCACCAACGCGCAGGCGCGTACGGCCGGCTTCAAGGACGCGATGGAAGCCGCACAGATCAAAGTGGTCTCGCTGCAATCCGGTGATTGGGAAATCGACAAGGGCAACAAGGTTGCCGCTTCGATCCTCAGTGAATACCCGGATGTCAAAGCACTGCTGGCTGGTAACGACAGCATGGCGGTCGGTGCCGTTTCCGCAGTCCGTGCCGCTGGTAAGGCAGGGCAGGTGAAAGTCGTCGGTTACGACAATATCAACGCGATCAAGCCAATGCTCAAGGACGGCCGCGTACTGGCGACGGCTGACCAGTTTGCAGCTAAGCAGGCCGTGTTCGGCATCGAAACCGCGCTGAAGATCATCAAAGGCGAGAAAGTCGACAGCGGTGCCAACGGCGTGATCGAAACACCGGTCGAGCTGGTCACCCAGTAAGTCATCTGGCGACACAACGGCGCTCGTCCGTCCGGGCGAGCGCGTGGAGATTCCTATGTCAGTTTCCGCTCCGAACGCTGTCCTCTCGGTCAGCGGTATCGGCAAGACCTATGCGCAACCGGTGCTCACCGGCATCGATCTGACGTTGATGCGCGGTGAAGTACTGGCGCTGACCGGCGAAAATGGTGCCGGCAAAAGTACCCTGTCGAAGATCATTGGTGGTCTGGTGACGCCGACCACCGGCCAGATGCAATTCCAGGGCAAGGACTATCGTCCGGGCAGCCGTACCCAGGCTGAAGAGCTTGGCGTGCGCATGGTCATGCAAGAACTCAATCTGTTGCCGACGCTGTCGGTGGCGGAAAACCTGTTTCTGGATAATCTGCCGAGCAGCGCGGGCTGGATCAGCCGCAAGCAATTGCGCAAGGCGGCGATCGAAGCCATGGCGCAGGTCGGCCTCGATGCGATCGACCCGGACACGCTGGTCGGCGAGTTGGGCATCGGTCATCAGCAAATGGTCGAAATCGCGCGCAACCTGATCGGCGATTGCCACGTATTGATCCTCGATGAGCCGACCGCGATGCTCACGGCGCGCGAAGTCGAAATGCTCTTCGAGCAGATCACGCGACTGCAGGCTCGCGGCGTTTCCATCATTTATATCTCTCACCGCCTCGAAGAACTGGCGCGTGTGGCGCAACGCATTGCTGTGCTGCGTGACGGCAATCTGGTCTGCGTCGAGCCGATGGCCAACTACAACAGCGAGCAACTGGTCACCTTGATGGTCGGTCGCGAACTGGGCGAACACATCGACATGGGGCCGCGCAAGATCGGCGCTCCGGCGCTGACGGTCAACGGCCTGACGCGTTCTGACAAGGTCCGCGATGTTTCCTTCGAGGTGCGCGCCGGCGAGATTTACGGCATTTCCGGATTGATCGGGGCAGGGCGCACGGAGTTGCTGCGGCTGATCTTCGGTGCCGATGTTGCCGACAGCGGCACCATCGCGCTCGGCTCGCCGGCCAAGGTTGTGAGTGTTCGCTCGCCTGTCGATGCGGTACGCAACGGCATTGCGCTGATCACCGAGGATCGCAAAGGCGAAGGGCTGCTGCTCAGTCAGTCGATCAGCGCCAACATCGCCTTGGGCAACATGCCGGAAATCTCCAGTGGCGGTTTCGTCAACAACGGCGACGAAATTTCCTTGGCGCAACGTCAGATCGAGGCCATGCGCATCCGCAGCTCGAGCCCTACGCAGTTGGTTTCGGAGCTGTCCGGCGGCAATCAGCAGAAGGTCGTGATCGGTCGTTGGCTGGAGCGCGACTGTTCAGTGCTGCTGTTCGACGAGCCCACTCGCGGAATTGATGTCGGTGCCAAGTTCGACATTTACGGTCTGCTCGGCGAGCTGACCCGTCAGGGCAAGGCGCTGGTGGTGGTGTCCAGCGACTTGCGCGAATTGATGCTGATCTGTGATCGGATCGGCGTGCTCTCGGCGGGGCGGCTGATCGACACCTTCGAGCGCGACAGCTGGACCCAGGATGATTTGCTTGCCGCCGCTTTCGCCGGCTACCAGAAACGTGATGCGTTGCTCAATGAAGCAGCGCCTAGGGATCTCCCATGAAAACTGCATCTTCTGCCAGTAAACGTAGTGGCAATTTCTTCGGCCTGGGTACTTATCTGGGCCTGGCCGGTGCCTTGCTGGCGATGATTGCGCTGTTCTCGGTCCTGAGCAGCCATTTTCTCTCGTACAACACTTTCAGCACCCTGGCCAACCAGATTCCCGACCTGATGGTGCTGGCGGTAGGCATGACCTTTGTGCTGATCATCGGCGGTATTGATTTGTCCGTCGGCTCGGTGCTGGCGCTGGCCGCATCGACGGTCAGCGTTGCGATTCTCGGCTGGGGCTGGAGCGTTCTGCCGGCTGCGCTGCTCGGCATGGCCGTGGCGGCTCTGGCCGGGACCATCACTGGCTCGATCACCGTGGCCTGGCGGATTCCGTCGTTCATCGTCTCCCTCGGCGTGCTGGAAATGGCCCGCGGTGTGGCATATCAGATGACCGGGTCGCGTACTGCGTACATTGGCGATGCGTTCGCCTGGCTGTCGAATCCGATCGCGTTCGGCATTTCCCCGTCGTTCATCATCGCTTTGCTGGTGATCTTCATTGCGCAGGCGGTTCTGACCCGCACGGTTTTTGGTCGTTATCTGATCGGCATCGGCACCAACGAAGAGGCCGTGCGTCTGGCCGGGATCAATCCCAAGCCCTACAAGATTCTGGTGTTCAGCTTGATGGGGCTGCTGGCAGGTATCGCTGCGCTGTTTCAGATTTCCCGTCTGGAAGCCGCGGACCCGAACGCAGGTTCCGGACTGGAACTGCAAGTGATCGCGGCCGTGGTTATCGGCGGCACCAGCCTGATGGGCGGGCGCGGTTCGGTGATCAGTACTTTCTTTGGCGTGTTGATCATTTCCGTGCTCGCGGCCGGTCTCGCGCAGATTGGGGCGACGGAGCCGACCAAGCGCATCATCACCGGCGCGGTGATCGTTATCGCTGTGGTGCTCGACACCTATCGCAGTCAACGCGCCAGTCGCCGGGGCTGAACCATGGCAACGATCAAGGATGTAGCGGCGCTCGCGGGCATTTCCTACACGACCGTGTCCCACGTGGTGAACAACACCCGTCCGGTCAGTCAGGAAGTGCGGCGTAAAGTCGAGGCGGCGATCAAAAGTCTCGACTATGTACCCAGTGCCGTGGCGCGCTCGCTGAAAGCCAAGACCACCGCGACCATCGGCTTGCTGGTGCCGAACAGTCTCAACCCATACTTCGCCGAACTGGCGCGGGGAATCGAGGATTACTGCGAGCGCAACGGATATTGCGTGATCCTCTGTAACTCCGACGACAACCCGGGCAAGCAGCGCAGCTATTTGCGTGTGTTGCTGGAAAAGCGCATCGACGGTTTGATCGTCGCCTCTGCTGGCGGTGACAGTGGTCTGGCGCAAGGGCTGGCAGGCGTGAAGACGCCGATGGTCATCGTCGACCGGGGCCTGGAAGGTGTGAATGCCGATCTGGTGCGCATCGACCACGAATACGGCGCTTATCTGGCAACCCGCCACCTGCTCGAGTTGGGGCATCGCGACATCGCCACGATCGGCGGTCCGGCCAGTACCAGCGTGGCGCAAATGCGTCAGGCCGGTTATTGCCGAGCGCTACAAGAGGCGGGAATCGAGGTGCGCGAAGAGCGCATGCTGGAAAGCGACTTCACCAGCACCGGCGGTTACAACGCTGCTGCCCGGCTGCTTGAAAGCAATCCGCCCAGCGCGATTTTCGCCGGCAACGACATGATTGGTATCGGTGTGCTGCGTGCGGCGGCCGAACGTAACGTCCGGGTGCCCGCCGAGCTGTCGGTGATCGGCTTCGATGACATTCAGATGAGTCGTTATGTCTATCCGGCGCTGACCACGGTCGGCCAGTCGATCCTGCAACTGGGCGAGATGGCCGCCGAAGTGCTGTTGCGCAGAATTGCTGCGCCGGACTCGGGCACCGATCAACGCATCGTGACCCCGAGCATTGTCCTGCGCGAATCGACCGCGCCGCTGTCCGGCGTGTTTACCGAATATCGCTGAAACCGAATTGATGAGTAGTGATGTATGCCAGCAAATGTAGTGGTAATAGGCAGCCTGAACATGGACCTGGTCACCCGGGCGCCACGACTGCCGCGCGGCGGTGAAACGCTGATTGGTCATTCCTTTGCCACGGTGTCGGGCGGCAAGGGCGCCAATCAGGCGGTTGCGGCTGCTCGTCTGGGTGCGCAGGTGGCGATGATCGGCTGCGTGGGCCATGACGACTACGGCGTGCGATTACGCGATGCCTTGCTCGCCGAGGATATCGACTGCCAGGCTGTCAGTGTTGTAGAGGATTCCAGTGGCGTCGCGCTGATTGTGGTGGATGACAACAGCCAGAACGCCATCGTGATTGTCGCTGGTGCCAACGGCGCGATGACGCCGGCGGTAATCGAGCGCTTTGACGCGATTTTGCAGGCCGCCGATGTAGTGATCTGTCAGCTCGAGATTCCCGATGCGACGGTCGGGCATGCGCTCAAGCGTGCACGTGAACTGGGCAAAACCGTGATTCTTAACCCGGCGCCAGTCAGTCGCCCTTTGCCGGCAGACTGGTTTGCCGCGATCGACTACCTGATTCCCAACGAGAGCGAAGCTGCAGCGTTGAGCGGTTTGGCTGTCGACTCGCTGCAGTCGGCAGAAACGGCTGCCAGCCAATTGATCGCCATGGGTGCCGGTAAAGTCATCGTCACCTTGGGCGCGCAGGGTTCTTTGTTCGCCAATGGCAAGGGATTCGAACACTTCCCCGCGCCGACCGTGAAGGCGCTGGATACCACGGCGGCGGGTGACACCTTTGTCGGCGGCTTCGCCGCAGCGCTGGCCAATGGCAAATCCGAAGCCGAGGCGATCCGCTACGGTCAGATCGCTGCGGCACTGTCGGTTACCCGTGCCGGTGCACAACCGTCGATTCCAACCATGTCCGAAGTACAGGCGTTCAGACCCGCATGAAAAAGACTCCATTACTCAACGTCGCGCTGTCGCGACTGATCGCTTCTCTTGGCCACGGTGACATGGTCGTGATTGGCGATGCCGGTTTGCCCGTGCCGCCGGGTGTCGAATTGATTGATCTGGCGCTGACCCATGGCGTCCCTGATTTCGTCAGCACGCTGAAAGTCGTGCTCAGCGAGATGCAGGTGGAAAGCCATGTGCTGGCCAAGGAGATCTTCGACAAGCAACCCACGGCGCTGGCCGATCTGGACGCGTTGAACGAAGAGGGCGCGCTGGGCCGTAGGGATCTGCTCACTCATGAGCAGTTCAAGGTGCTTAGCCGACAGGCCAGGGCGATCATTCGTACAGGAGAATGTCAGCCGTACTGCAACATCGTTCTGGTCGCCGGAGTTACATTCTGATTTCCGATTTCACCTGCACAAGGAATGCGCTATGCAACGCTATGCTGAAAAACTCCATCAACTGCTTCGGGGGCTGCTGCTTTTGTCCGTGATTACTGGGGCCGGCGCACAGGCGGCGGAAAAGATCGACCTGATCATCGACACCGATCCAGGCGCTGACGACGTGGTCGCCTTGCTCTTTGCCCTGGCTTCGCCGGATGAATTGAATATCCGTGCCTTGACCACCGTCGCGGGCAATGTGCGCCTGGACAAGACCTCGCGCAACGCGCGGCTGGCTCGCGAATGGGCAGGGCGCGAAGACGTGCCGGTTTACGCTGGCGCACCGAGGCCGCTGATGCGCACGCCGATCTACGCCGAGAATATTCATGGCAAGGAAGGCCTGTCGGGCGTGACGGTTCACGAACCGAAGAAAGGCCTGGCGAAAGGAAATGCGGTCAATTATCTGATCGACACCCTTAAATCCGCCAAACCGCACAGCATCACTATCGCCATGCTCGGCCCGCAGACCAACCTGGCTCTGGCGTTGATCCAGGAACCGGAAATCGTTCAGGGCATCAAGGAAGTGGTGATCATGGGCGGGGCGCATTTCAACGGTGGCAACATTACCCCTGTGGCTGAATTCAACCTGTTCGCTGATCCGCAGGCTGCCGAGGTGGTGCTCAAGAGCGGGGTGAAACTCACCTATCTGCCGCTGGACGTGACCCACAAGATCCTGACCAGCGATGCACGCCTGAAGCAGATCGCCGCGCTGAACAACAATGCGAGCAAAATCGTCGGCGACATTCTCAACGAATACATCAAGGGCGATATGGAGCACTACGGCATTCCCGGCGGCCCGGTGCATGACGCGACCGTTGTGGCATACCTGCTCAAGCCTGAGCTGTTCACCGGCCGGGCGGTTAACGTCGTGGTGGATAGCCGTGAAGGACCGACATTCGGCCAGACCATCGTTGACTGGTACGACGGTTTGAAAGCACCGAAGAATGCGTTCTGGGTCGAAAATGGTGATGCCCAGGGATTCTTTGACCTGCTGACCGAGCGCTTGAAGCGTCTGAAATAAGTCGTAAACCCGCAGGCTGTTGTCTGCGGGTTTTCACTGTGCCTGTTCGGCCTGACCGATCGGATAGCGTTCGAATACCTGATTGATGAAATGTTGCGCCGCTTCTATTCCCAACTCCTTGACCAGTAAATCGATGCCGATCAACGCCAGTTCTTCCGTCGTGCCGGGGCTGTAAGAGCTGTGTCCTTCGGCCCATCTGGCGTTGATGGCGGCGTCGATGCTTACACTGGTCATGAGGAGGCTCGAAAGGTCAGGATGTCTGTTTTTCGAGTTAACCATTTTGCGCGGCGTTTGGCACTGCGACTTAGGCATGAGCGGAGTGCTATGCGACACTTGGTCTTTTCCGGCTTGCCAAGGACCCTGTTGTGCACATCGATCTGAATAGCCCTGACGGCCTCACACTCGAAGCAGTGCGCCAATTGCTCGCCTCGGCCAGTGACGACGTACACAACCAATTGCGCGTGACCAAAGACGGCATCGCCTATCTGTCCACCGTGACCGGTGGGCAGGATATCGACGGTCTTCTTTTTCGCCTGGAAACCTGGGCAAAGGGCTCCGGCTATGTGGGTAACGTCGCAGCCAGCGATGAAGTCTGGGTGATGCAGATTTACAACGCGCTCAGGGACAACTGGCCGAATCCGCCTTATGACTACATCGACGTTTATTGATGTCGTTAATATTCAGTCACGATTGTTTGCTGAGTCGCTGCGCGCAGCTCAGGCACACTCGGCATTTTTCCGCTCGTGGGCCAGGGCATGGCTTGAGCCTTGAAACCAAACGCCGCATTGGCGGTCGCACGATCTCTGCTTAAACATTTGAAAACAAGGAGGCTTCATGCCTTTGAAGTTCGCGACACTGGGTGCACTTATGGCCGCTGCGCTATTGGCTGGTTGTAGCACAACCTCCAGCGAGTCGGCAAAGGAGCCCGTGGCGGCTGAATCGGGAAGCAGCCGCTGCGAAGCATCGGCAGCGCAATTCGCCATCGGCAAGAAAGCATCCCCTGAATTGCTGGATCAGGCACGTGCCAAGGCTGGGGCGCAAAATGCGCGCTTCCTCAAGCCAAACGACATGATCACCCTGGAATACCGCTCCGATCGCCTGAATCTGAACACCGACAACAACCTGGTGGTTACCCGCGTCAATTGCGGCTGAACACTTTGTTCAAGACATAAAAAACCCCGTCACTTGGACGGGGTTTTTTTAGTGCGCCGAGAAATTACTCTGGGCGAACCTGTGCAGCTTGCATACCCTTTTGGCCTTTCTCAGCCACGAAAGAGACGGTCTGGCCTTCTTTCAGGCTTTTGAAACCGTCGGATTCGATAGCTTTGAAGTGTACGAACAGGTCGTCACCGCCACCTTGAGGAGTGATGAAGCCGAAGCCTTTTTCATCGTTGAACCATTTAACGGTGCCGGTTTGGCGATTAGACATGGTGTATCTCCAAGAAACATATATTTTCAGTAGTACTGTGCTGCTCAGGCCAACTGGGCACACCCGGGTATCATAGTCGAAATGTTCGCTTTGGGAGCCCCCCGGACGTGCTGTTTGCCAATCAGTCGTGTTTTCTTTACCACCCGTTTCTGCTGAAAGCCCCGGATTGAAAGGCTTTCAGCGAAACGTAAAGACGATAAAAAAACCTGTAAAACCTGCATAAATCGTCTGAAAAGGCTCATTTCCAGCACTTTTTTCCGTCTTTCAGCCGATGTTAATACCCGGTTTTCTTATTTTTTCGGGGCGGTATTTGCCTTGCATTTGGCGATCTGGCCAAGGGCTTTCTGTTGCAATTCAGGAGTCGCCTTGTTGTCCATCAGCGCCTGAATGTCGCTGGCCGGATAGGACTTGATGGCGTCAGCACCACAAGCGCAGTGGGATTTCGCTGCGGCAGCACCAATTTGCTGGGTGGCAGCCTGAGTGCACTGGGCCATGTACTTCTCGCGCTCGCCTTTCGGCCAGTCGGCATGGGCGCTCAATGGCAGCAGCATAACGACGGGGGCAACGACGGCGAATGAGCTTTTCAGACGCATGCGAGGATGCTCCTTGTGGGTCAATGTCTTGTTATCTGAGGGCGCAACGGCCTATCAAGTTCAGCACTCTGGCATAAAAACGGACATTTCGCCTTCTGCCAAATCAGGGCGTAAGCGACCGCTCATCTGTGCTAGCATGCCGGGCTCAAGCGTTCTCAGGCTTCGGATGACCTTCAGTCCCGAAGCGGTCGGCGTGCGAATTTTCCGATTTGAATCCCAGTCACTCTGGTTCGGTTTTCCGGTTGGCCGCAAGGCTCCTGCCGCTGTAAGGCAGGCGTTCGTCATTGAATGGCCTGGATCGGATCTTGTACTGGCTCATCCCAACCCACGTGACCTTTGGTAGGGGTCACCACTAGGAGAGGAGGCGCCATGCCAACTATTACTCTTCCCGACGGCAGTCAACGTTCATTCGATCACCCGGTTTCCGTAGCCGAGGTCGCCGCATCCATTGGTGCAGGTCTGGCCAAGGCGACGCTCGCGGGCAAGGTCAATGGCCAACTGGTCGACGCCAGCGACATCATCAGCAGCGACGCGACCCTGCAAATCATTACGCCAAAGGATGAAGAGGGGCTGGAGATCATTCGCCACTCTTGCGCGCACCTGGTTGGCCATGCGGTCAAGCAGCTGTACCCGACCGCGAAGATGGTCATCGGCCCGGTCATCGACGAAGGCTTCTATTACGACATCGCCTACGAGCGTCCTTTCACGCCGGAAGACATGGCGGCCATCGAACAGCGCATGCAGCAGCTGATCGAGAAGGATTACGACGTCGTCAAGAAAGTCACTCCGCGCGCCGAAGTGATCGAAGTGTTCAAGGCCCGCGGCGAAGACTACAAGCTGCGTCTGGTCGAAGATATGCCGAACGAGCAGGCCATGGGTCTGTACTATCACGAAGAGTACGTCGACATGTGCCGCGGTCCGCACGTGCCGAACACGCGTTTCCTGAAATCCTTCAAGCTGACCAAGCTGTCGGGCGCCTACTGGCGTGGCGACGCCAAGAACGAGCAGTTGCAGCGCGTCTACGGCACCGCCTGGGCTGACAAGAAGCAACTGGCGGCGTACATCCAGCGCATCGAAGAAGCCGAGAAGCGCGATCACCGCAAGATCGGCAAGCGTCTGGGCCTGTTCCATACCCAGGAAGAATCCCCGGGCATGGTGTTCTGGCACCCGAATGGCTGGACTCTGTACCAGGTGCTCGAGCAGTACATGCGCAAGATCCAGCGCGACAACGGCTACCTTGAGATCAAGACTCCTCAAGTCGTCGACCGCAGCCTGTGGGAAAAATCCGGGCACTGGGCCAACTATGCCGACAACATGTTCACCACTCAGTCGGAAAACCGCGACTACGCCATCAAGCCGATGAACTGCCCGTGCCACGTGCAGGTATTCAATCAGGGCCTGAAAAGCTACCGTGAGTTGCCGATGCGTCTGGCCGAGTTCGGTGCCTGTCACCGTAACGAGCCATCGGGTGCGTTGCACGGCATCATGCGTGTGCGAGCGTTCACCCAGGACGACGCGCACATTTTCTGCACCGAAGAGCAGATGCAGGCCGAGTCCGCTGCGTTCATCAAGCTGACCATGGACGTCTATCGCGATTTCGGCTTTACCGAAGTCGAGATGAAACTGTCCACTCGTCCGGAAAAACGCGTCGGCTCCGATGAGCTGTGGGATCGCGCTGAAGCAGCATTGGCTGCAGCCCTTGATTCTGCTGGCCTGCCGTACGATCTGCAGCCGGGCGAGGGCGCTTTCTACGGGCCGAAGATCGAGTTCTCGCTGAAAGATTGTCTCGGTCGCGTCTGGCAGTGTGGTACCTTGCAGCTCGATTTTAACCTGCCTGTCCGTTTGGGCGCTGAATACGTCTCTGAAGACAACAGCCGCAAACACCCTGTGATGTTGCACCGAGCGATCCTCGGTTCTTTCGAGCGTTTCGTCGGGATTCTGATCGAGCACTACGAAGGTGCTTTCCCTGCGTGGCTCGCGCCGACCCAGGCGGTGATCATGAATATCACTGATAAACAGGCAGATTTTGTTGCAGAGGTTGAAAAAACTCTCAACGAAAGCGGATTTCGTGCCAAGTCCGACTTGAGAAATGAAAAGATCGGCTTTAAAATCCGCGAGCATACTTTGCTCAAGGTTCCCTATCTTTTGGTTATCGGAGATAAGGAAGTCGAGATGCAGACTGTCGCTGTGCGTACTCGTGAAGGTGCTGACCTGGGCTCGATGCCCGTCGCCCAGTTCGCTGAGTTTCTCGCGCAAGCGGTTTCCCGGCGTGGTCGCCCAGATTCGGAGTAATTATTATTAAGCGTGAAATGAGACAAGATAAACGAGCTGCACCGAAAGCCCCGATCAACGAGAATATCTCGGCACGCGAGGTTCGGTTAATTGGCGCTGATGGCGAGCAGATTGGCATCGTCTCGATTGATGAAGCGCTTCGTATCGCTGAAGAAGCAAAGCTTGATCTGGTGGAAATTTCCGCAGACGCAGTCCCGCCTGTTTGCCGGGTGATGGACTACGGCAAGTCGATCTTCGAGAAGAAGAAGCAGATTGCCGCGGCAAAGAAAAACCAGAAGCAGATTCAGGTTAAAGAAATCAAGTTTCGTCCAGGGACGGAGGAAGGGGATTACCAGGTAAAACTGCGCAACCTGGTACGTTTCCTGAGTGACGGGGACAGGGCCAAGGTATCCTTGCGATTCCGCGGCCGTGAGATGGCCCACCAGGAGCTGGGGATGGAACTCCTCAAGCGGGTTGAACAAGACCTGCTCGAGTACGGTTCGGTCGAACAGCATCCTAAGATGGAAGGACGCCAGCTGATCATGGTCATCGCCCCGAAAAAGAAGAAGTAATCAACAGGGCACGGCAGGCCTTCTGATTATGTTTATCAACTGAATGCGGAGTATCCGAACATGCCAAAAATGAAAACCAAAAGTGGTGCTGCCAAGCGGTTTCTGAAAACTGCTAACGGCATCAAGCACAAGCACGCTTTCAAGAGCCACATCCTGACTAAAATGTCGACCAAGCGTAAGCGTCAACTGCGCGGTAGCAGCTTGCTGCATCCGTCTGACGTGGCAAA
Source organism: Pseudomonas mercuritolerans (assembly GCF_025706525.1). Classification (NCBI taxonomy): domain Bacteria; kingdom Pseudomonadati; phylum Pseudomonadota; class Gammaproteobacteria; order Pseudomonadales; family Pseudomonadaceae; genus Pseudomonas; species Pseudomonas mercuritolerans. The sequence continues at coordinate 412,263 of NZ_JAMSHA010000001.1, read as the reverse complement.
AGTCGAGCGCATGCTGCGCCTTCGTTAATTTAGTCAAGAATAGAGGAAGTAACTCATGGCTCGTGTAAAGCGTGGCGTCATTGCCCGTAAGCGTCACAAAAAAATTCTGAAACTTGCTAAAGGCTACTACGGCGCACGCTCCCGCGTATTCCGTGTTGCCAAGCAAGCGGTAATCAAGGCAGGCCAGTACGCCTACCGTGACCGTCGTCAGAAAAAACGTCAGTTCCGCGCTCTGTGGATCGCTCGTATCAACGCTGGTGCTCGTGTTAACGGTCTGTCCTACAGCCGTTTCATCGCTGGCCTGAAAAAAGCGTCCATCGAGATCGACCGTAAGGTTCTGGCTGATCTGGCAGTGAACGAAAAAGCGGCGTTTGCTGCGATTGTCGAGAAAGCTAAAGCCACCTTGGCTTAAGTACCCCCGACAGTCACCCGGCCTCACCTCTGTGGGGCCAGGTGTTAAACGTCATAAATAGGGGAAGAGCCTTCAAGCTCTTCCCCTATTTTGTATCTGGAGTCTGTACATGGAAAACCTGGATGCGCTGGTCTCTCAAGCACTAGAGGCTGTGCAAAGCGCTGAAGATATCAATGCCCTGGAGCAAATCCGGGTTCAATACCTTGGCAAGAAGGGCGAATTGACTCAGGTGATGAAGACCCTGGGGAATCTGCCGGCAGAAGAGCGTCCGCAAGTCGGCGCGCTGATCAACGTTGCCAAGGAACGTGTTACAGGCGTTCTCAATGCGCGCATGGCATTGTTTGAAGAAGCCGAACTGGCTGCCAAACTGTCTGCCGAATCCATCGACGTGACGTTGCCGGGCCGTGGCCAGACCTCTGGCGGTCTGCATCCGGTCACCCGGACTCTGGAGCGCGTCGAGCAGTTCTTCACCCGCATTGGCTACGGCATCGCCGAAGGCCCTGAGGTCGAAGACGACTACCACAACTTTGAAGCGCTCAACATCCCAGGCCATCACCCGGCCCGGTCGATGCATGACACCTTCTATTTCAATGCCAACATGTTGCTGCGCACCCATACCTCCCCGGTACAGGTCCGCACCATGGAATCCAAGCAGCCGCCGATCCGCATCGTCTGCCCGGGCCGCGTCTATCGCAGCGACTCCGATATCACCCATTCGCCGATGTTCCACCAGGTCGAAGGCCTGCTGGTCGATCGCGATATCAATTTTGCCGATCTCAAAGGCACCATCGAAGAATTCCTGCGGGTGTTCTTCGAGAAAGAACTGGCCGTGCGTTTCCGTCCTTCGTACTTCCCGTTCACCGAGCCATCCGCCGAAGTCGACATGGAATGCGTGATGTGCAGCGGTAAAGGCTGCCGCGTCTGCAAGCAGACTGGCTGGCTGGAAGTGATGGGCTGCGGCATGGTTCACCCGAACGTGCTGCGCATGTCCGGCATCGATCCGGAAGAGTTCTCCGGCTTTGCCTTCGGCATGGGCGTCGAGCGTCTGGCCATGCTCCGTTACGGCGTGAACGACTTGCGTCTGTTCTTCGACAACGACTTGCGGTTCCTCGCGCAATTTCGCTAGTCGTAACGAATTCTTAGGAGAGCAGGATGAAATTCAGTGAACAATGGCTGCGTGGCTGGGTTAGCCCGCAGGTAGATCGCGACGAGCTGGTTGCCCGTCTGTCGATGGCCGGTCTTGAGGTCGATAGCGTTACGCCGGCCGCCGGTGTATTCAGCGGCGTGGTTGTGGGTGAGGTGCTGAGCACCGAGCAGCATCCGGACGCCGACAAGTTGCGCGTGTGCCAGGTCAGCAATGGCGCGGAAACCTTCCAGGTCGTGTGCGGAGCGCCAAACGTGCGCCCGGGCCTGAAGATTCCTTTCGCCATGATCGGCGCAGAACTGCCGGGCGACTTCAAGATCAAGAAAGCCAAGCTGCGCGGCGTCGAGTCCAACGGCATGCTGTGCTCGCAAGCCGAATTGCAGGTCGGTGAAGGCAACGACGGTCTGATGGAACTGCCGGCCGATGCGCCGGTGGGCGAAGATTTCCGCGTGTATCTGGATCTGGAAGACGCCAGCATCGAGGTCGACCTGACCCCGAACCGTGGCGACTGCCTGTCCCTGGCCGGTCTGGCCCGTGAAGTCGGCGCGCTGTACGCCGTGCCGGTAACTCGTCCTGTGGTGGCTGCGGTTGCAGCGGTGCACGACGAAGTGCGTTCGGTTGAAGTGCTGGCGCCAGCCGCCTGCCCACGTTATCTGGGCCGGGTCATCCGTAACGTCGACCTGTCCAAGCCGACGCCGCTATGGATGGTTGAACGTCTGCGTCGCGCCGATGTGCGCAGCATCGACGCTGCGGTCGACATTACCAACTATGTGATGCTGGAGCTCGGCCAACCGCTGCACGCTTTCGATCTCGCCGAAATCAATGGCGGTATTCGCGTGCGTATGGCTGAAGAGGGCGAGAAGCTGGTTCTGCTCGACGGTCAGGAAGTCAGCCTGCGTAGCGATACGCTGGTCATCGCTGACCACACTCGTGCACTGGCGATCGCCGGCGTCATGGGTGGCGAGCACAGCGGTGTTTCCGCGACCACGCGCGATGTATTCCTGGAATCTGCGTTCTTTGATCAGATTGCTGTTGCCGGCAAGGCACGTTCCTACGGCTTGCACACCGACGCTTCGCATCGCTACGAGCGTGGCGTTGACTTCCAGCTGGCCCGTGAAGCCATGGAGCGCGCCACTGGCCTGCTGCTGGAAATCACTGGTGGCGAAGCTGGCCCGATCATCGAGACCGTCAGCGAGCAACACCTGCCATCGATTGCACCGATCACTTTGCGTGCTCAGCGCATCGCGCAGATGCTCGGCATGGAGATGGATTCGGCACAGGTCGAGCGTCTGCTCAGTGCCTTGGGCCTGAGCATTACCGCTGACGGCGAAGGTCAATGGCGCGTTGAAGTGCCAAGCCATCGCTTCGATATCAGTCTGGAAGTCGACCTGATCGAAGAGCTGGCTCGTCTGTACGGTTACAACCGTCTGCCGGTTCGCTACCCGCAAGCGCGTCTGGCGCCACAAGCCAAGGCCGAAGCGCGTAGCGATCTGCCTGAGTTGCGCCGTTTGCTGGTTGCTCGTGGTTATCAGGAAGCGATCACTTACAGCTTCATCGATCCGCGTCAGTTCGAACTGTTCAATCCAGGCGTCGAGCCGCTGTTGCTGGCCAACCCGATCTCCAATGATATGGCAGCCATGCGCTCGTCGCTGTGGCCAGGTCTGGTCAAAGCGCTGCAGCACAACCTCAATCGTCAGCAGGATCGCGTGCGTCTGTTCGAGAGCGGCCTGCGCTTCGTTGGTCAGCTTGAAGGCTTGAAGCAAGAGCCGATGCTGTCCGGGGTTGTCTGCGGTAGCCGCTTGCCGGAAGGCTGGGCGCAGGGTCGCGACACCGTCGACTTCTTCGACGTCAAGGCTGACGTGGAAGCGGTATTGGGTTTTGCTGGTGCCTTGGATTCGTTCACCTTTGCTCCGAGCAAACACCCGGCGCTGCATCCGGGTCAGACCGCGCGCATCGAGCGTGAAGGTCGCGAAGTAGGCTTCATTGGTGCGATCCACCCAGAATTGTCGAAGGCTTTGGGGCTGGATCGTCCGGTGTTCGTCTTCGAGCTGGTTCTGGCGGAAGTGGCGCTCGGTAAAATGCCGAAATTCCACGAGTTGTCGCGCTTTCCTGAAGTGCGTCGTGACCTTGCACTGATCGCGCACAAAGATGTCGCGGCCTCGGCTGTACTGGACGTAATCCGTGAAAATGCAGGCGAATGGCTCACAGAGCTCAGGCTGTTTGACGTGTATCAGGGTAAAGGTATTGATCCTGATAGAAAAAGCCTTGCAGTTGGCTTGACCTGGCAGCATCCATCGCGCACTCTTAATGACGATGAGGTGAATTCGACGACGCAAAATATCCTCACCTCGCTCGAACAAAGGTTGAACGCCACGTTAAGGAAGTGACGTATGGGGGCTTTGACGAAAGCTGAGATGGCGGAACGTCTGTATGAAGAGCTGGGCCTGAACAAGCGGGAAGCCAAGGAATTGGTAGAACTGTTTTTCGAGGAAATCAGGCACGCTCTTGAAGACAACGAGCAGGTCAAATTGTCCGGTTTCGGCAATTTCGACCTTCGGGACAAACGCCAGCGGCCTGGCCGCAACCCGAAAACGGGGGAAGAAATCCCGATCACGGCTCGCCGTGTGGTCACCTTTCGTCCAGGGCAGAAGTTGAAGGCCCGAGTTGAGGCTTATGCTGGAACCAAGTCATAACGACGAGCTACCCGTCATCCCGGGCAAACGCTACTTCACCATTGGTGAAGTCAGCGAGCTGTGTGCCGTAAAGCCACACGTGCTGCGCTATTGGGAGCAGGAGTTTCCTCAGCTCAACCCCGTCAAACGCCGCGGGAACCGCCGGTATTATCAGCGCCAGGACGTGCTGATGATCCGGCAGATCCGTGCGCTCCTTTACGATCAGGGTTTCACCATCGGCGGCGCACGTCTGCGTCTGTCCGGCGACGAAGCCAAAGACGATACCACCCAGTACAAACAGATGATTCGGCAGATGATTGCCGAATTGGAAGATGTCCTGGTGGTGCTCAAGAAATAAAAAGCAGCGTTTGAATACTTCCAGTTTTCAAAAGCTTGCGATATATTCTTGAGCGTTCTTCGAGGTGAAGAACGAGATGCAACATCAGTCGGGGCGTAGCGCAGTCCGGTAGCGCACTAGCATGGGGTGCTAGGGGTCGAGTGTTCGAATCACTCCGTCCCGACCATATTTTTCAATGACTTAGGCCAATGTTCACAGCATTGGCCTTTTTCATGTGTGTGAGATTTGCGGGGCTACTTCGATCACGGCTGCGGCTAGCACCCTCAAGCGTTTGAGTTAATGAAAATGTCCGCTCGTCGAGCAAACAGCACTCCTCGTGCTCCGAGCTCCTCTCACTTATTAAGCGCAGCCCCTGCGCCACTGACGGGAGAGAATGATGATCGACGACAACAACGGCCCTGAAGCGCCATATCCGGGACCAGGCGAGCAAACCCCTGGCTCTGGCGAGGGTCATGATTCCGGACTTGAGCAAGCTGACTCTGAGCCCAAGCAAGGTACCGACGAACGACCAGAGGACTGGAATCCGCCACCCGGCAACCCTGGCTCTGATCAAGATGCGCAAACGGGTCGCGACAACGGCGGCGCGAAATAGACGCATTGAATTCATATCGTGTACGAGACCCGGCCATCGCGCCGGGTTTTTTATTGCCACCGAATCCGCTATCAACGTAGCCGGGATGTATATGGAGACGGTCATCTGGGTTCCAAGGGCGAAGCCGAGCGGCGCCGGCGCCTGAATGATTGATCCAGGCGCCGGCAACAAGCATGTTTACTCGACGATGCAGATCCAACGGTGGTTGTATCGGTACGGCGCGCGAGTGAAATGAACATCTGAAACCATCTTCATTCCGCGCTCTTGAAGCGCTTCGGTCAGTTGTACGAGTGTCTCTGCCTGGATAGTCATTGCTGTCACCTCGTCAGATTTACTGCGTTCATAATTCTTGACCGAGGGATCAGGCGGCTAATTCATTTTTTCTACGGTATTCATTGACGGGGTGTGAGCATGAATGCCGCCTTACTTTGTGCTCGCTACCTCGCCCCATTCAAGTCCGAACCGCCCCAAGTACTTTCTCAAACGATCTGCATCATTGGGTTGCGCCTTGGCCTGCCGGGAAACACCGAACAGCTGTCGGCCGGCGTCGGACAGGCTGTCCGCCTGCTGGCACACCTCAATGACAGCCTTCAACTGCAAGCGGTCGAACAAGTCCATGCTCTCTCCATCTCCCGGCAAATCAGCTGCAGAGGGTTGCGCCAAGCTCCACGCATACCGCAATCGATCGATCTCATCATCTACCTGCGCTTCATCGATGCGGCCGCTGTCGGCCAAAGTCGCCATCCGCGTAATCGATGCGGACAGTTCGCGAAAGTTGCCCAGCCAGGCTGCTTCGCGTGAGCTGGCAAAAGCCAGGTAGCGTCGGCGTGCCTCGAGATTGAAACGCACCCGCTCACCCTGTTCGCGAGCATGGCGTTCCAGTTCGAAGTCGATGTTTGGCTCGATATCCTCGCGGCGGCCCGCGAGGCCGGGCAGGTCGAATGTCCAGAGGTTGATCCGTGCGTACAGGTCCTCGCGAAAAAGGCCTTCGGCGACCCGGCTGCGCAGGTCGCGGTGGGTGCCGGCGATGATCAAAAAATCGCTCTCGATCTCCCTGTCCGAGCCCAGCGGGAAGAAGCGTTTCTCTTCGATTGCCTTTAACAGCATCGCTTGTTCGTCTGCGCCGAGCTCGCCGATTTCATCGAGAAACAACATCCCGCCATCGGCGGCGCGCAGCAGGCCATCGCGTGAGTTCTGCGCGCCGGTGAAAGCGCCTTTGACGTGGCCGAACAAGGCCGACATCGCGCCGTCGCCACGCAAAGTGGCGCAGTTGACTTCGACAAAGCGTCCCTGCATTTGATGACGGTTACGTTTGAGTTCGTAGATGCGTCGAGCCAGGAAGGATTTGCCGGCGCCGGTCGGGCCGATCAGCAGCATGGGGGCTTTGGAGCGCAGCGCAACGCGCTCGATCTGTTCAATGGAGCGGTTGAAGGCCGGGTTGCGCGTGGCAATGCCGGACTTGAGAAATTCCAGGCCTTCGAGACGTTTGCTGGCGAAGCGTGAAGCAATCCGATCATAGCGCGACAGATCGAGATCGATCAGCGCATGAGTGCCGCAGGCGGGCTCGTTCTCGCTCTTGCGCTTGGCAGGGGAGGTCTGGATCAGTCGGGCCGGCAGATAGCGCGCCTCGGTGAGCAGGAACCAGCAGATCTGTGCGACGTGGGTGCCGGTGGTGATGTGGACGAGGTAATCCTCGTGCTCGGTGTCAAAATTGTACGCAGTGGTGAAGTCGTGCAGGGCGCCGTACACCTCCTCGAAATCCCAAGGGTTGCGCAGCGACATTGGATGCAGGCGCACTTCGGTGCTCGGAGAAATCTGCTGGATGTCCGCTCGGACACGCTCGGCGAGGCTGACGTCGCGCGCGTCGAGGCCGTGAATCAATTCAAGCCGGTGGATAGGGAGGTCTGTTTGTTGGCACAGGCCTACGCTTGGTCGCCAATAATTCCAACGGCTGGCACCTTTGCCGACGCGATCCAGGGTGGCTCCGATAAATCCGATGGCGACCGTGCGTTTGTTGGGCATGCTTATCTCATAAGATAAATGACGATATGCAATGATAATTTTGGTGGTTGGATTTGTCTTCCATGGATTATCGAGACTCGTCGCATCAGATATAAAAGCTATTAAAATCAAAAAGATAGCATAAACAACCATAGCCGCATCCAAAGCTGGCACAGCGGCTGCAGTGCTGATGGAAACGAACATGGACACCAAGATATGAAGGACCAAACCTATCAGCTTCTCGAAGTCGCCAATGGCAAACCCATCAAACTCTGGACCGAAGGCGTTCCGGTTGAAAACGAAGCCCGCGCACAGTTGATGAACACGGCAAAAATGCCGTTCATCTTCAAGCATCTGGCGGTCATGCCCGATGTGCACTTGGGCAAGGGCTCGACAATTGGCAGCGTGATTCCAACGGTCGGCGCGATCATTCCGGCGGCAGTGGGTGTCGACATCGGTTGCGGCATGATCGCTGCGCGTACATCGCTGACAGCCGCGGATCTGCCGGACAACCTGCATGGACTGCGCAGCGCCATCGAGCAAGCGGTGCCGCACGGCCGCAGTTCGACTCGTTCGCGGCGAGACAAAGGCGCGTGGGATGAGATTCCTCAGCAAGCCGATCAGGCCTGGGCGGGGTTGCAGCCGCGTTTCAAACTGATCACCGACAAGTATCCGAAACTGGCCAACATCAACAACCGTGGGCATTTGGGGACGCTTGGCAGCGGCAACCACTTCATTGAAGTGTGCCTCGATGAAGCCAATCGGGTCTGGTTCATGTTGCACAGTGGCTCGCGGGGTGTCGGCAACGCCATCGGCAACCTGTTCATCCAGATGGCCCAAGCCGATATGCGTCAGCACATCGCCAACCTGCCAGACCGTGACCTGGCCTACTTCGAAGAAGGCAGCCGACATTTTGATGACTACGTGGAGGCGGTGGGCTGGGCGCAGGATTTTGCCAGACAGAACCGTGAACTGATGATGCGCGCGGTGATTCAGGCCACGAGGCAGATCATCCGCAAGCCTTTCGAGGTCGCGCTGGAAGCGGTCAACTGCCATCACAACTACGTGCAGAAGGAGCGGCATTTTGGCCAAGACGTGCTGATTACCCGCAAAGGCGCGGTGTCAGCGAAGAAGGGCGAGCTGGGGATTATTCCGGGCTCGATGGGGGCGAAGAGTTTCATTGTGCGCGGTCTGGGCAACGAAGAATCATTCAGTTCCTGCAGTCATGGCGCCGGGCGCACCATGAGCCGCACGAAGGCCAAGAATACCTTCACCGTCGCCGATCAGATTCGCGCCACCGCCCACGTGGAATGCCGCAAGGACGAAGCGGTGATCGACGAGATTCCGATGGCCTACAAGGACATCGACAAAGTCATGCACGCCCAGCGCGAGCTGGTGGAAGTGCTGCATACCCTGCGTCAGGTGGTGTGCGTTAAAGGATAACGACTGCCGTGCTGGATAGGGCATTTGGAACCTCCGTCGTCCGGCACTGCACCGTTTCATCGCGGCTGAGCTGGACCGCAAAGTCCCGACATTACTCAGAACTCAGCAAGATTCGTGACGGCAGTATCGGTACCTCAGGGATATCGTTGGGCTGTATGCATAAGGATTGGCAATGAAAGAAATAATTGAACTGGACGGCGCCATTGGTGGCGGTCAGGTGTTGCGCAGTGCGCTGAGCCTGTCGATGGTGACAGGCCGGGCGTTTCGTATTAAACAGATCCGCGCCAGACGCAGCCGTCCGGGATTGCTGCGTCAACATCTGACAGCCGTGATGGCGGCGGCCGAGGTTTGTGGTGCAGAGATATCTGGTGCGCATCTAGGGTCGCAAGCCCTGAGCTTCGAACCGGGCGAGATTCACGGAGGCAACTTTCAGTTCGCTATTGGCACGGCGGGCAGTTGCACGCTGGTGCTACAGACGCTGTTGCCAGCCCTGTTGCAGGCGCCTCAAACCAGTCGGGTGACGATCTCCGGTGGCACGCACAATCCGCTGGCACCGCCGACGGATTTCCTCTCGCGCAGTTGGCTACCGCTGCTGCGGCGCATGGGCGGCAATGTCGAGCTGGAGTTGCTGCGTCATGGTTTCGTACCGGCTGGCGGTGGCGAGATTGCCGTGACGGTGCAGCCGTCGCGCCTGACGCGACTGGATGTGTGTGAGCGCGGCGAGGCGATTTCACGGCAGGCTCTGGCGCTGACTGCCGGACTTGCGCCTACCGTCGCTCAGCGAGAACTGAGCCAAGTGGCCAAGCGGTTGAACTGGCCAGCGGACGCGCTGCACCAAGTGACGCTTGATCCGGCACGCGGCCCGGGCAATGTGTTATTGCTTGAGTACGTTTTCGAGCACGTCACTGAAGTGTTCAGCGCATTTGGCCAAGTGTCGTTACGCGCTGAGAAAGTAGCGGATGCCGCGATCAATCAGGCTGCTGACTGGCTGCGCAGTGATGCTGCGGTCGCTGAGCACTTGGCCGATCAGTTGCTGTTGCCGATGGCACTGGCCGGCGGTGGATCGTTCACCACGCCGCGCATGACTGATCATTTGCGCAGCAACATTGAAGTCATACAGATGTTTTTGCCCGTCCGTATCGATTGCCAGGAGGAGGGCAGTGATCGCTTGCGTATAGCAGTTTTACAAACTCATTAGCAGCGACCTGCGATCCCGAAGGCAGTCGCAAAACTTCACTGAGAGCGCCGCTAGCCTTGAGCCATTAGCACATCCGACCTAATTGCCCCTGTTCCGGCTCGACCTTAAAGTCCTTTCGCTTGGCAGCTGACTGTCAAATTTTCCGGTACAAAATCAAAAAGGTCGATCTGCAATGAATTCATCAAGGACTATTCCGGTTCTCGCTTTAATCGCAACACTGGTCCTCGCGGTCACGGGATGCCAGACCGTAAAGCCGGGGGAGAGTGATCTCAAGAATCGCGCACAGACCACCATCGGCAAACCCGTGATCAAGGTTTCCAACATTCGCAGCGACTTCAATACAACGTTCTACACCGCTCAAACCGAAAGTGGCGAATATACCTGCGAACTGCCGAGCGGTCCGATGGTAGCCCTGGGTTCCATGGGCATGGGACTGGGCGCTCAGTGCACCAAACAATGACCAGCCAGTCTCTTCGCCGCTAAAAAAAGGCCAATGTCGATGACATTGGCCTTTTCTCTTTAACGAATACTCGGCGCAGATCAGTTGGTTTTCGAGTTCAACTTGCGCAGTTCTTCATAGGTCGCCGATTGCACGAACCAGAAGCCGGAGACGATGCACCAGCCCAGGGTGCCGCCTACGAACATACCGAGACCCGAGAGAAAGCTCTGGCTCATCATGAAGAGGGAAACGATCAGGATGACCGCCAGTGCGATGTAGAGAACGATGTTGTTGACGCCGATGACGAAATCTTTCATTTGCATTCCTTGGATGTATTTTCCTCTGGTCGCCCTCTATGGCGGCCAGTGCGCGCATCATATTGATATCACCCGGTGTTGCGCTAGTTTCGGTGTCGGATTTTCGTTACCAAAAGCGAATCCACTCTTACTGAGCCGGTTTTTTATCCAGGTCGTTGGAATCGCTCGACGTCGCGGCATCCTTTTCTGTCTCATGCGGCTGGGAGCCAGCGTTGGCGCCTGACGACTCTTCGCCTTTCTTGTTCGCCTTCTCATCATGATCGCGAGAGCTTTCTGCATGATTGACGCCGGGCAGGGCGGTGGCGGGGGTGGCGGCGCCCGCCGTGGATTCGGCTGCCGAAACGTGAATTGGGCCGATCAGGCACAGGCTGAAAAACGACAAGGCGAAAATTTTCTTGTTCATCACGTGGGCCTTCTGCGAGGTGGAAGGTACAGCGTTGGATAGGCCTGTCTGGCGAAGGTGCGCGGTACTGGACGAACGGCGAATTTCACCCTGATGAAAAAAATCCTGACAGCAGGCAAATTGCTGGCCCCCATAGACATTTCGCCCCGGCAAAATCGCCTTTTTTCAAAAGGTTAGGTTGGCTATATGCGGACGATTGTCATCACCGTTGCGACGCTTTCCCTGGCTTTGATCGCTTCGGGAGTGCAGGCAAAAGAGTTAAGCAAGGGCCATCGCTTTGCCTGCGCCTGGGGCTCGGACATTGCTGCCGGTGCGCAGCAATCCAAGCTGTCCGGAGTCTCGCTGTATGGCGCGCGCAAGCAATTGCAGGTTCGCCGGTTCCAGCAACCCTGGATGCGTATGACCGCGATGGGAATTACCGAGCAGACCTATAACAGCAGTTCGAAACTCAAACCGGCAGCGGTCAAGCAGACCTATTACGAACAGTGCGTACGCCACGAGTTGGCACGGCGATAAGCCAAGAAGCCCAACCTGACTGGTTGGTCTTTTTTGTGTTTTTTGAACGGTGGCGAAATATTCAGTCGACGATCACGCGTTCGTTGTCGTCGTCACTCAAACATATGGTCAACTGCTGGCCGTCTTTGGTGAACGCACAATGCGGCAGTGACATCTGCCTGGCGACATAAATGGGCACGCCAATAAATACTGTCGATATGAGAATCGCCGTGGCTGATCTGCCGATCATTGCCCAAAGTGTAGGCGCGCCTTTGTTTTGCTTGTTAAGCCTGGAACGCAAAAACAGGCCGAGCCCGAATAACACCGCACCGATCAGCATCGCACTGCCGATCTCGTGAGGGCTGATGCTGTAGATGCGCTGTTCCGCGTCGTCGGGATAGTTGATTTGCCACCAGACGCCGATGGCCAACGGCATAAGGCCGGCGAGTATGCAGGCATGAATCGCGCCTGGTATGCGCACCAGCATGGCCAATAACAAAGCTACAGTGGCGGCGACCCAGCCACTGGCGAACAGCTGGCCGCCCATTCCCCCCATGAAGGTACCACCGACGTCGATTGGGGTGAGGAGATTCCAGTCATAGAAAGCGATGTGCAGCAGCAGTGAGAGAACAGCAAGCCAGCAAATCGGGTAGTAAATCCATTGGGCATTGGGGCGGGTTAACACACTCAGTCCTTTTTGCGGTGTCGCAAGGGGCGCCAGTATGCCAGTGCGCTGATCAAGAGTCGCGCGAGCCTTTGGCCACCGTCGGCCCGGCAACCCTCGGCAACGGTCTGGTCTGCATCAGCGCATCCAGGGCCTTGCGATAACCCTGACCGCCCAGCGCCATGCTGTTGTTGTGCGTTGCTCCGGGCACCAGCAGCAGACGCTTGGGCTGCTCAGCGGCATTGAACAGCTGCTCGCTGAAGCGCGGCGGCACGAAGGCATCAGCCAGGCCGTGCACCACCAAAAGCGGCATATGAATATCGGCGATCTTGTCGATGGAATCGAATTTCTGCGACAGCAACCAGCGCACCGGGAGCGAGGTGTTCGCCACGGCGGCGGCGACATCGGCCAAGGAAGTGAAGGTTGATTCAATGACCAGACCGCGTACCGGTAGCGGTGTGTGGTTGCGGGCCGCGTTCTGCCCAAGTTCAGCTGCCAGATCAATCGCCACCGCGCCACCGAGAGAATGACCGTAGATCAGGCGTTTGTTCGGGTCCGGTTGCAGCAGTTGAAAATGCTGCCAAGCCACGCGGGCATCTTCATAAACGCTGCTCTCCGACGGCAGATCGCCCTTGCTCTGGCCAAACCCGCGATAATCGATAGCCAGCACCGAATAACCCGCCGCGCGCAGTTGTTCGATGCGAAACAGTTGCCCGGTGAGGTTCCAGCGCACGCCATGCAAGTAAAGGATTGCCGGGGCATTGGCACGTTCCGCCGGCCACCACCAGGCATGGATGTTCTGCCCGGCCTTGAAACTCTTCGGTTGCAGATCGAGTTCCTGAACGCTGCCGGGCAGACCGCGATACCAGCCGGCGGTGCCCGGTTCGATACGAAACAGCAGTTTGCGCTCGGTGTGTTCCAGCACCGCACAACTCGTCGGCACGCCAATGATCAGCGCGGCCATCATGGCGAATGCCAAGCGGCGGCGTCGCAGACGAGTCAGCAAGGACAGGAACATTAATCGTTTCACCACGGCGCAGACAAAGAACGCTTTTTACCAGATGCCTCGGTCTGCGCGTGATTATTTTCGACCACCGTGCATGTGCAACGATTACAAGATGCTGCAATCGCTCACGCGACTTGCAGGACGATCTTGCCGATATGATCGCCGCCCTCCATGCGGGCGTGGGCCTGAGCCGCGTCAGCCATCGGGTAAACCTTGTCGATGATCGGTAGGCAGCGCCCGGCGCTGAGAGCAGGCCAAACGTGTTCATGCAGTTGATCGGCGATGGCGGCTTTCTCCGCAGCGGTGCGCGCGCGTAGCAGCGAACCGGTGACCACCGCGCGTTTGCCGAGGATCGCCAACAAATCCACATCGTTGGCGCGGGCGCCGCCGAGGAAGCCGAGCATCACCAGTCGCCCATCCATTGCCAGTGCGCTGATATTTCCGTTGAGGTACGAGCCGCCCATGATGTCGAGAATCACGTTCACGCCTTGATTTGCGGTCTTCTCGGCAATGACCTTGGCAAAATCTTCTTCCCGATAGTTGATCGGCTGCCCGCCAAGTTTACTGATTGCGGCGCATTTTTCAGGACTGCCGGCGGTGGCGAACGCTTCGATACCGAATTCACGGCAGAGCATCAGCGCGGTGGTGCCGATACCGCTGGTGCCGCCGTGAATCAGCACGCGCTGGCCGGCCTTGGCACCGCCGAGGCCAAACAGGTTGGCCCAGACGGTGAAAAACGTTTCCGGAATCGCGGCGGCCTGGACCCAATCGACTCCATCCGGCACAGGCAAAGTCTGGCCGGCTGGTACCGCGCAATACTCGGCGTATCCGCCGCCATTGGTCAGTGCGCAAACACGATCGCCCACAGCGAACCGCGTAACTCCGGGACCCAGTGCAACCACTTCGCCAGCCACTTCCAGGCCGGGAATCGGGTCCATCCCGGGTTTCATCGGATATTTGCCGGCGCGCTGCAAGGCATCCGGACGATTGATGCCGGCAGCGTGAACGCGGATAAGCACTTGGCTTTCGGCAACGCTTGGCAGAGGCACGCGCCTGGCTTGCAATACTTCAGGGCCGCCGGGTTCGGTGATTTCAATACGGGTCATTTCGTTGGGCAGTGACATTGTCGATTCCTGTGAAAAAGGTCGTGTAGATGGGAACGCTGGCAGCGCGCAATGATTCCCTTCAGTTCGCCGCGCAACGGGGTTCAGTTGTAGAGGGCAGCCAGCACATGGCTTGCTCCAGCAGCAGGGCAACGACGATCGCGCCAGCGGCGATCACAAACAGCAGCGTGTACTGGCCGCCCGAGGCATTGAACAATGCCGAATAGGCAAACCCGGCCAGCGCCTGAAAGGTTGCGAATGACACAGTGGCACGGCTCCAGGCGATCTGTTGGCGGTGATGCGACGGCACCAGTTCATGCACGCGGGCCAGGGCCAGCGGCACGATGCCCGGCGGGAACGAGCCGAGAATCACCGCCAGTAACGCCAGCGCCAGAAACGAATGAAGGACGGCCAGCAAACCGAGGGCAACGGCTTGCACTACCAACACCAGTCGAATACCGGTGCGGGCGCCAAGCTGGTCGGCCAGGAAGCCGTAAGTCACCGGCCCGACAATCGCCCCCAGGCCATACATGACCCAGACCATTGCGCCGATATGCGCGCCGGCCCCCAAGCCGCGAGCCACATAATCCACCAGAAACACCATGGCAGGTACCAGCCCGGCAGCCATGAACGCGTATTGAGCGAATAACAGGTAAACGCCCGACGGTGTTGGCTCATCAGCCGACGTTGCGTGCGCAGCCACGGCATGCGTGGTATCCGCAGGCCAGCCGAACCAGCTCACCGCGGTCAGCAGCAACGCCAGCGCGCCCAGTCCCAGCCACGTTGCCTGCAAGCCGAGGCTCAGCAGCGGCGGCACGATGGTGCCGGAGCCGGCGATTCCGAGGCCGATGCCAAGGAAGATTGCGCCACTGGCCAAGCCTCTTCGTGACGCAGGAACATGTGGCAGCACGGTTGCCGCAACCAGCACCATGATCGCGCCGCCAGCAACACCTGACAGCAAACGCCAGCCGAAAAACCAGCTCACCGACAGCGGATAAGCGCAGGCAAAAAATGCCGCCGTGACTGCCAGCATCATCAGCCGCAAGGCGTTACGGTTACCCAGTCGATGGGCCATGGGCCGACCGAGCAGGGCGCCGATCAAATAGCCGACCAGATTGGCCGCGCCGAGATAGACGACATCATTGGCCGAAAACCAGTGCGCCTGAATCAGCGAAGGGATCAATGGCGTGTAAGCGAAACGCGCCAGACCAATGCTGACCAGACTGGCGCAAAGTCCGGCGAAGATCGGCAGCCAGATGCCGGTAGAGTTTGCAGTACGCATGATCGCGATCTCACAAGAGGTGTATGGCGCTCAGCTTATCGGCTATCGTTGCTGCGCATACGCAGCGATTAAGCGGCACACTGATGCAAAAATGCTTCGACGAGGATCAGCATGAATTGGGATGATGCCCGAGTGTTTCTGGCGGTCTGTCGCGAGTCGACATTGCGTGGGGCTGCGCGGGTTCTGGGCGTGGACCAGGCCACGGTCGGACGGCGTGTCGCCGCGCTGGAGAAGTCTTTGAGCGCGACGCTGTTCCTGCGCACCTCTGATGGCTACGCGCTGACTGCAGTCGGTGAAGCGGCGCTCAGAAGCGTGGAAAAAATGGAGCATTCGGCGCTGGAACTGGAGCGGCACATCCATGGGCTGGATGATCGTCTGACCGGTAACGTACGCGTCAGCACCACCGACTCGCTGGCCATCGACTTCATCATCCCGGCGATGGCGCGCCTGCATGATCAGCATCCGGATGTGCAGATCCAGCTGGATGCGTCGACGCAAATCCTCAGTCTGGCCAAGCGTGAAGCCGATATCGCGGTGCGCAATACTCGGCCGGATAACCCGGATCTCATCGCCCGGCGAATCGCCCGCTGGCCTGTAGGACTTTTCGCAGCGCGGGCCTATGTTGATCGCAACGGCGAACCGCAGCCCGGCAGTGCATTCGAGGGCCATGATCTGGTGGTCTATCAGCCGTATTTGCAGAGCAAAAAGGATTTGACCCTGGTCTCCGAACCGTTGAACAGAGGGCGCATCGTGGCGACGCTCAGTTCAAGCCTGTTGGTGCGTCGCTCACTTGCCGCCGGCCTGGGTGTAGGGGAAATTCCGGTGTACATGGGCGAACGCGACGGCCTGGTCAGGCTCTGGCCGGAGCGCACCCGGCCGCTGCCGTATGAAGTCTGGCTGGTCACCCACGCCGACCTGCGTCACACCGCGCGGGTACGGGCGGTCATCGAGCAGATCGTTGAGGCTTTTGCGCTGGAAAACCAATAATGGGTGCAGGGTTTTGCAGAGGCTACAAGGTCTGACGAAACAGCCTACGTCCGAGGCAGAATGGGCCGGCTTGTCGTAAGCAATGATGAGTTCTATTGTCACTGCAGCTCGATGCGAACCTCAGTTACGCATCGAAAGGAAGAGCCAGGGAAGGCCGCGTAGCCATGGAAAGGTGCCGAATTGAAAATCAGGGAAGTGAATCAATATGCGGTCACGGACAGATCGAATGCAGGGCGGGACAGGCAAACCATGAGCAGCATAAGTCGCGAAGAATTCGATGCCAGGATAGAGACCATCGAGACGAGGATGGACGGCCGCGTGGCAGAAATGCGCGCCGACATTCGCGGGTTCCTGGCTGCTCAGGCAGAGCGGGACAAGGCCCTGCAGGAGCGGGACAAGCGTTATGACGTGATGTGGATGGGCGTGCAGAAAATTGCCGACGAATCGCGGGAAGCGATCAGGCAGGCATCAACGGTAAAGGCCAATTACTGGGCGGCCACCACTGTGCATTTTCTCGGCGTGGCTTCCTTGCTGGTTGGCGCACATTTCGCCAATCAGGCGGCGGTGTTGACCACCATACAAACTACGCTGGCAGCGATTCAGATTGGCAAAGAGGTATCGTCACCCAAACCGGTCGTACAACCCTCAACAGTGCCGCCACAATAAAAAACGGCCTTCATCGGAAGGCCGTTCTGCATCGCGCCAGATCATGGCATTTCCGGCAACTCCTGAGGGCGCAAATCGAACACCAACACTTCGGCATCGATACCGTTGCTCAAAGTGAGCAGCTGTTCTTCACGAACCCGCACGCCGTCGCCTTCCTGCAGGGCTTGGCCGTTGAGTTCGACACTGCCACGCGCGACGTGCACGTAGGCGTAACGATTGGCCGGCAATTGCAGCGTGGCACTTTCCTTGCCGTCGAATAATCCTGCATAGACCCGCGCGTCCTGGCGGACTTTCAGAGAACCTTTACTGCCATCCGGCGAGATGATCAGTTGCAGGCGACCGCGTTTTTTCTCCGCGCTGAAATGCTCCTGTTGATAGCGCGGTTTGGCGCCGCTGACGTCCGGCACGATCCAGATTTGCAGAAAGTGCACGGGCTTGGTGGCCGAGTGGTTGAACTCACTGTGCGCCACGCCGCTGCCGGCACTCATCAATTGCACGTCGCCGGGACGGATCACCGAGCCAGTGCCGAGGGTGTCCTTGTGTTCCAGCGCGCCTTCGAGCACATAGGAAAAGATCTCCATGTCACGGTGCGGGTGCTGGCCAAAACCTTTGCCGGCCGCGACCCGGTCATCGTTGATCACCAGCAGGTCGGAAAAACCCTGTTCACGCGGGTTGCGGTAGCTGGCGAAAGAGAAGGTGTGAAACGACTTCAACCAGCCGTGATTGGCGAGGCCGCGATCGGAGGCTTTGCGAAGAGTCAGCATGATGAAATCTCCTGGCTGGACGTGAATTCGTCCGAGTGAGGAGAAGGTTACTGGTTACCCGACAAGCCAATAAGTAGGTGGAAATTGAAAGACTGTCCGGCTCAGGTTGACAGTTTTGCGTTATGGTTCACGCATTCGGTTACGCCCATCACGATTCAGTTGGCCATAATGCCCCGGCTGTAGCGTGCGTATTGATCCTTGAACATGTGTGATGCCTCCCATGAAAACCGTGGCAATGGTGCTGTTCCCTGACTTTCTGATGCTCGACATGGCCGGGCCGCTGGAAGTGTTTTCAGTCGCCAACCGTTATCTGAAACCCGATTTGCACTACCAACTGACGACTCTAGGCACGGAGCGCGGCTTGCTGAGGGCTTCCAATGGTGTACAGGTCCAGGCTGACCTGCACATCGACGAGGCGGCCGAGCGCTATGACCTGTTATTGGTGCCCGGCGGCCCCGGCGCCTATAACCAGAGATTTCCCGAGCTGTTTGGCTGGCTGAAGAAAGCCGTGCCGCGGGCGGAGCGTTACGGTTCGATTTGTACCGGCGCATTCATCCTCGGCCATGCCTGCCTCCTTGATGGTTATCGCGTCACCACGCACTGGAACTACACCGAGCGCCTGATCAAGGCTTTCCCGAAAACCACGGTGACCACCGACCAGATCTACGTTGAGGATCGCAATCTCATCACTTCCGGTGGCGTAACCGCTGGCATCGATCTGGCGCTGGCGGTGGTGGCCAGGGATCACGGCAAGAAAATCGCCCAGGACGTCGCCAAGGTGTTGTTGGTGGTCATGAAGCGTCAGGGTGGGCAAGCGCAGTTCAGCCCGTTGATGGCGGCCGTCTCACCGCAAGAAACGCCCATCACCCGCGTACAGAATTACGTGCTTGAACACTTGGACGAAGCCTTTACCGTCGAGCGCATGGCCGGACTGGCGAATATGAGCGCACGGCACTTTGCTCGGCTGTTCGCCCGTGACGTCAACATGACTCCAATGGAGTTTCTGCAGAACGCCCGTATCGACTGCGCACGAAACCTCCTGGAAACCAGCGATCTGCCGCTGAAGACCATCGCTTATAAAAGTGGCTTTGGCAGTGTTCGGCGCATGCGCTCGTTGTTCGCCGAAAAGCTCGGTCTCACGCCTTTGCAATACCGAGAACAGTTCAGCTAGAGCGGTTCTGTCCGTCTGCCGCAGCCGGATGTCCGTATTGCGTTGGTTGTGGCGGTTGTATCGTCACGCAACAGTGCCAAGATGTTTGGCATGAATAATCACAACGACACAAGCCAAGGTTCGGTGCTGCGTTTTGGCCCGTACGCTTTCCATGTGCGCCAACGCTTGGTTCTCGAAGGAGAACAGCCGCTGCGCATGGGCGGGCGCGCCATGGACATTCTGCAGGTGCTGCTCGAACACGCGGGCGAGGTGGTCAGCAAAGAGCAGTTGATTGCTCAAGTGTGGCCGACGTCGATCGTCGAGGAAATCAACCTGCGGGTGCACATCGCAGCGTTGCGCCGCGCACTGGGCGATGGCAGCAACGGGCAGCGTTACATCATTCACGTGGCGCACTGTGGCTACAGTTTTGTCGCCCCGGTAGAGCAGAGTCCAAATGACGCGCTGCCCATGCCCGCCGCCGCGCTCACGCCCCTGCACAATCTTCCGGCACGATTGACGCCAGTCAGTGGGCGCGACGCCTTGATCGGTGGTCTGGTTCGACAAATGCCGGTATGCCGCTTGATGACGATTACCGGTGCCCCGGGCGTTGGCAAAACCACTGTGGCACTGCGCGTGGCGGAATTGCTGCTGCAATACTTTCGTGATGGCGCCTGGTGGGTCGACCTTGCCAGCCTCGAAGATGACATTCCATTGATCGAGCGCCTGTTGCACACCCTGAACACAGACTTTTTCACACTGACCGGCCGCCACGCCTTGCTGGTACTGGACAACTGCGATCACCAGCGCGACAGTTGCGCGGCTCTGGTAGAGACCCTGTTGCATGCCGCGCCTCGCCTGTCGATTCTGGTCACCGGCCGTGAAGCCTTAAACATCGCGCACGAGACCGTCCATTACGTGCCGCTGTTGGCGATTCCCAAGCGCTCGGCATTGAACTCCGTCGAGGAAGCCATGGGCTATCCGGCGGTGCAGTTGTTCGTCAATCGCGCGCGAGCGCGGCAACAGGGCTTCAGTTTGCGTCAACAGGATTTGCCAGGTGTGCGCGAAATCTGCCGCCAACTGGACGGTTTGCCGCTGGCGATCGAGCTCGCCGCTGCGCAGATCGACGCGCTGGGCTTGATCGGCTTACAGGCCCAGGTTGAAAACGGTCTGCAGTTGCTTGGCCAAGGACGGCGCACCGCGGAGCCGCGCCATCAGTCGATGGCCGCTGCGATCGATTGGAGCTTCCAGTACCTGACGGAAATGGAACAGCGTGTGCTGCTGCGGCTGTCGGTGTTCAGCACGGGGTTTACCCTGGAGGCGGCACTGAGCGTGATCAGCAGCGTGGATCTGGCGGGATCCAGGTTGAGCGCAATCATCGAAGGGTTGGCGCGCAAGTCGTTGCTCATTCAAGAACCCAACCGGGCAACGGCGCGCTATTGGATGCTCAACACCGTGCGCCGCTATGCGCGGGATCGCTTTGAGCGCAGCGACGACAGGCTCGAACTGCAACAGCGTCATGCGCGCTATCTCAGCCGCACGCGCAAGGCATCAGGCCAGGCACTGCTCGCGCAGGCTGTCGAGTAGCAGGCGGACCTTGCGCAAGTCCGGGGTGGCGTAGCCTTCGGTGAAGCGCTGGTAGACGGGGCTGAGCAAATCCAAAGCTTCGCGATGGCGGGACTGGCGTTGCCATAACTGAGCAAGGTCCGTGGCGCTGCGCAGTTCCCAGGCCAACGCGCCTTGGCTTCTGGCAATGACCAGAGCTTGTTGCAGGGTTTGTTCGGCTTCTCGGGTTTCAGCGGTGTCTGAGCAGGCCGATTCGCGAGCAGGCTCGCTCCCACAGGAAACAGCGCACAACTCGGAATTTGCGCCCGACACCGCCCCCTTGTGGGAGCGAGCCTGCTCGCGAAGGGGCCACTCTGAACCCTTCACTAATGCCGCCGCCCGTGCCCGCAATATCTCCGCTGCACTCCAACCCGCGTCCCCGGTGCGCGCGCGCTCCACCAGTGCATCATCGACAAAGCGCTCATCCAGCGTAACCATCACTTCCCTGATCAAACCGCTGCTCTGCGTTGACACGGGCGCGGCATTATCCGGATCGATCACCTGCGCATACTGCCGCCCCCAATTATTGAACAGCAGCACCGAATGCTTCTGCGACTGCTCCAGCAACAATTGCAGGAGCGCGCGGGCGTTGGCGGCGTCGCCGTTGTAATGGGCGATCAGACAACTGGCCAGCGCCAAGGTGTAGCAGATCGAAGTGCCATGATTGATCTGCACGGCGATGTCCAGCGCCTGCCGTGCCGCGCGCCAGGCTTGCTCGGGCAGACCCTGCAGCCACAGCACTCGGGCCAACACCGTCAGCGAGGCGACACTCTGGTCGTATTGCACGCCGAAACCATGGGTGAAGCGATTGAGATGGCCGCTGTGAGCCATGCGTTGCAGCACCTGCTCGGCATGTACGCGGGCCTGCGGTTGGTCGCCGGCATAATGCAACGCCAGCACGCGCAAGCGATGCGTGCTCAGCGACAGCAATGGCTCGTCGTGCACGCCGATGCGATCAAATTGCTCACTCTGCGCCAGCGCCATGCGGTAATGCCCGCAACTCAGATTGACCGCCATATGCCCCGATATCGCACGCAGTTGCCCGGCCACGTCACCGTGTTCTTCGGCTAAGCGGCAGGCGTCGATGAAGGCCTGGATGGTTTGTGGCGTGCCGCCCCAGGTGTGATAGCTGGCGCTGCCGAGCGCCAGTTTCAAGGCGATTTGCAGGCGAGGGCAGGGCGGCAGGAGCGAGCCTGCTGGCGAAGCCTCCAGCAGACTCAATGCCCGGCGCACGTAGCGGCTGTAATCGCGCAGCAACGACAGCTCCTGCCACAACGGTGCCGACGCGGCTGCCAGTTGCACGCCCAGCTCATCTGGTCCCGCCCCGTCGAGGCTCCAGTCCAGCGCCGCGCGCAAATCCTCCAGCCCCCTGGCATAGCGCTCCATCCACAATACAGTCGGAGTATTGTCCCAATCCGCCTGCGCCTGCTGCATCAGTGTCAGGCAGCGCTCGGCGTGGCGTTGGCGGGTTGCGCTGAGCTCGTCAGCCTGTTCGAGTTTTTCCAGTGCGTAGTGGCGCGTGGTGTCGAGCAACCGGTAGAAAACATCTTCGTCACCCACTTCTACGCTCAGCAGGGATTTGGCCACCAGTTGCGTGACAGCGGTGAACACCGCGCCGGGGTCGATCTGTTGGCCGATGACCACCGCTGCCGCCGAGGCGAGGGTGAAGCTGCCGCGGAAAATTCCCAGTCGCCGCAGACAGGTTTGCTCGCAGGCGTTGAGCAGGTTGAAGCTCCAGTCCATCGTCGCGCGCAGGGTCAGGTGGCGTTCGGCGCTGCTGTGGTGTCCGGCCGATAATGGCGGCAATCCTTCGCGCAATTGCTTGAGCAATCCGTCCATGCCCAATTCGCTGACCTGCGCGGCGGCCAGTTCCAGCGCCAGCGGGATGCCGTCCAGACGCTGGCAGATTTCGATCGCCTGCGGTAGCTCGGCGCGACTCAGTTGAAAGCTTTCCCGCGCCGCGGTCGCGCGCTCGACAAACAGTTGCAGCGCAGCAAAGCCCAGCGCCTGGGCCGGATCCATCGGGGTCAACAAGGACGGGCATTCGAGCGATTCCAGACGCTGCACGAATTCGCCCTCAGCGCGTAGGCTCTCGCGGCTGGTCGCGAGGATATGCACCTTTGGCGCCCCCCGCAGAATCTGCTCGCTGAGCGCCGCGACCGCATCGATCAGGTGCTCGCAGTTGTCGATTACCAGCAGCATTTGCCGATCACGCAGGCCATCGACAAGACACGCTTGCGCATCACCTTCCGGTGCGGACAGATCGAGCAATGTCGCCAGGTGCGAGCCGATCAGCGCGGGATCGGCGATGGGTGCCAAGTCCACCAGGCGTATGCCGTCGCGATACTGGCCGATCAATTGTTCGGCGACGCGCAGGGCGACGGTGGTCTTGCCGATGCCGCCGGGACCGATCAGGGTGATGCAGCGTCGGCGCGGCAGTTGCGCGATCAGGTGATCGATCACGGGCTGGCGCCCAATCATTCGCGTACGGCGCAGCGGGAGGTTGTGCCTGGCGACGGGCATTGCCGGTTTTTGTTCAATGCTGTCGAGCACGATCGGTGCGACAAAACTGTAGCCGCGCTGCGCCACGGTGACGATGTAGCGCTGGCCGTTCTGCCCGTCGCCAAGCGCTTTGCGCAGGGCCGCCATGTGCACGCGCAGGTTGATGTCTTCGACGACGCTGTCTGGCCAGACCCCGGCCATCAATTGCTGTTTGCTCACCACCTCGCCGGCATGGGCCAGCAAAATCAGGAGGATGTCCATCGCCCGCCGTCCCAGGCGCAAAGGCTGTTGGCCCTCAAGCAGCAGTCGTTGCCCGGGATGAATCCGATAGGGGCCAAAGGCAATGGCCTGATTCGGGGAAAAACTCAACAGCGCGCTCCTGCGGTAATGCGGCGGACAGGGCGAACCAGTGCCTGGCGCATGCGCAGGCCGTCTGATCCGGGGTGTCCGGGCATAATCCTCAGGTTTTGGCATCAGTGCAACGGGTGGCGTAACGGCAGCAGTCACAACAGCGCAGGCTGCACTGCGTTGTTTTTCAGTTTGCCCATGACTCGACAGCGCCAGGCGAAAGGGTTGATGCCCTCGCTGCGGGTGAACATGTGGCAGAAGTGCGCCTGATCGCAGAAGCCGCATTCCAGGCTGATCTGCGTCAGGCTGAGGTCGGTGTGCTGGATCAGCAACTTGGCCCGGGCCAGACGCTGGGCGCGAATCCAGTCCTGTGGCGACAGGCCGGTGCTGCATTTGAATGCACGTGAGAAGTGACTGCGTGACAGTGAGCAGGCACGGGCCAGCTCAGCCACTTCGAGACTTTCGCCCAAGCGCTCGAGGATCAACTGTTTGATCTGGCGTTCGCGCTGTGGACTGAGTCCGCCAGTCGCGTTTTTCCGCGGTTCGCAAGCAGGGGCGAGGGCGACGGTTTGCTGTAGATAAGCCATGGCCAAGGTCCGTGTCGGTGGGGAATACACGGTCGGCGCATTCCCTCAGGTCAAAAAAGCAACGCTGCGCAGAGGGCTTCATTGTTGGGTGAGGGCGTGAGGCTGACGAGTTAATCGTTGTTAATTTCATCGCAAAGGCTGGAACTCAGCACATCCTTGCAAGTCAGCGCCCGGCGCTTTGCGCGACGATGTCGACAAAGCGCGGCCGCCGTTGGCCAGGTTCAGGGGGAATGCAATGAAAGGCATGATGAAAGCAGCAACGACTGTGGCGGTCATGCTGGCAATGTCCGGCGCGATGGCGCAGGCACCGCAGGTGGGCACTCAGGCGCCGGGTTATTTCCGCTTGGCGGTGGGCGATTACGAAGTCACCGCGTTGTTCGACGGTTACAACGATCTGTCGCCGAAGTTGTTGCAGGGCATGAGCCAGAGTCAGATTCGCGCGCTGCTCGCACGGCGTTCGATTGAAACCCCGGGCGTGCAGACGGCGTTCAATGCCTTTCTGGTCAACACTGGCAAACAACTGATTTTGGTCGACACGGGCGCAGGACAGTGCATCGGCGCCACCGCAGGCCAACTCTCGGCCAACATGCAGGCCGCCGGTTACAAGCCTGAGCAGGTCGACACAATTTTGCTGACCCACCTGCACCTCGATCACGTCTGCGGTCTGGTCGATGCCGAAAAGAAACCGGTGTTCGCCAACGCCACCGTGTTTGCAGCCAAAGCCGAGGCCGACTACTGGCTCGATCCGGCAGCACTGGCCAAAGCTCCGGCGGGAGCCAAAGAGTTTTTCAAAATTGCCCAGGATTCGACGGCGCCCTACGTTGCCGCTGGCCGCTTCAAGACGTTTGCCGCCGGGCAGTCGCCATTGCCGGGACTGGTCGAAGCAACCCTCGAAGCCGGGCACACCCCGGGCAGCACCACTTACCGCTTCACGTCGCAGCAGCAGAGCATCGTGTTCATGGGCGATCTGGTGCACAACCTCGCGGTGCAGTTCTTGCACCCGGAAGTCTCGATCGGTTTCGACGTCAACAGTCAGCAAGCGATCGCCAGTCGGCAGGCAGTGTTCAGTGCTGCGGCAGCGAGCAAGACCTGGGTGACGGCAGCGCATCTGCCGTTCCCGGGCATCGGCCACATCGCCGCCGAGGGCAAGCATTTCCAGTGGGTGCCGGTGGAGTACGGCCCTTACAAACGCGCGGCGAAAGTGCCGTTGATCGAGTAAAGTGCCCAGCGCCAGTGGCATAAAGCGTCTGACACCGATAAGGAAACCACGCCCATGAACCGTAACGATCTGCGCCGCGTCGACATGAACCTGCTGGTGATTTTCGAAGCGTTGATGTTCGAAAAGAACCTGACCCGCGTTGCCGAAAAACTGTTCATGGGCCAGCCAGCGGTCAGTGCTGCGCTGGGGCGCTTGCGTGATCTGTTCGACGATCCGTTGCTGCTGCGCAACGGTCGCGGTATGGAACCGACGGCGCGGGCGCTGGCGATCCTCAAGGAATTGCAACCGGCAATGGACGTGATTTCCGGCGCAGTCAGCCGCGCCAAGGAATTCGAACCGGCGAGCAGTTGCGATGTGTTTCGCATCGGACTGTCGGACGACGCCGAGTTCGGTCTGTTTCCGCCGCTGTTGCGCCAGCTTCAGCAGGAGGCACCGGGGATAGTCGTGGTGGTGCGCCGGGCTAATTACTTGTTGATGCCGGCGTTGTTGGCTTCGGGGGAAATCTCCGTGGGCGTCAGCTACACCACCGATCTGCCGGCCAATGCCAAGCGCAAGAAGCTGCGTGACATTCCCTGCAAAGTGCTGCGCGGCGACGACCGTCCGGGGCCACTGACGCTGGACGAATATTGCGCGCGTCCGCATGCGATGGTGTCGTTCTCCGGTGACCTGAGCGGCAATATCGATCTGGATCTGGCCAAGATCGGCCGCTGCCGCCGAGTCGTCCTCGGTGTGCCGCAGTTCAGCGGCTTGCGCGCCTTGCTCGCCGGAACCGACATGATCGCCACCGTGCCGGATTACGCTGCCTGTGCCTTGGTCGAAGGCTGTGCGCTGCGCGCCGAAGATCCCCCTTTCCCGATCGATGCGGCGCAGTTGTCGATGGCGTGGAGCGGGGTGCACGACAACGACCCGGCAGAGAAATGGCTGCGCTCGCGCATTAGCCAGTTCATGGCGGCGCCGCTGGATATTCCAGCGCTTTAACCGCCCTCGATTACGCAAGCAGTTTTCGTGTGGGAGCGAGCCTGCTCGCGAATGCGGTGTGTCAGTGAGTGTGGATGTGACTGACCTGACGCCTTCGCGAGCAGGCTCGCTCCCACACTGTTTTTGTGGCGGTCTGCAAATGGAGCGCACGCCGCTAACCCCTGTGGGAGCGAGCTTGCTCGCGAAAGCGGTGTGCCAGTCAACGTGGATGTGACTGAGCTGACGCCTTCGCGAGCAGGCTCGCTCCCACTTTGTTTTTGTGGCGGTCTGCATATTGAGCGCACGCCGCCAATCCCTGTGGGAGCGAGCCTGCTCGCGAATACGGTGTGTCAGTGAGTGTGGATGTGACTGACCCGACGCCTTCGCGAGCAGGCTCGCTCCCACGTTGTTTTTGTGGCGGTCTACACATTGAGCGCACGCCGCCAATCCCTGTGGGAGTGAGCCTGCTCGCGAATGCGGTGTGTCAGTCAACATGGATGTGACTGACCCGACGCCTTCGCGAGCTGGCTCACTCCCACACTGTGTTTGTGGCGGTCTGCATATTGAGCGCACGCCGCCAATCCCTGTGGGAGCGAGCCTGCTCGCGAATGCGGTGTGTCAGTCAACGTGGATGTGACTGAGCTGACGCCTTCGCGAGCAGGCTCGCTCCCACTTTGTTTTTGTGGTGGTCTGCAAATTGAATGCACGCCGCCAAACCCTGTGGGAGCGAGCTTGCTCGCGAATGCGGTGTGTCAGTTAGTGTGGATGTGACTGACCCGACGCCTTCGCGAGCAAGCTCGCTTCCACACTGTTTTTGTGGCGGTCTGCATATTGAGCGCACGCCGCCAATCCCTGTGGGAGCGAGCCTGCTCGCGAATGCGGTGTGTCAGTGAGTGTGGATGTGACTGACCCGACGCCATCGCGAGCAGGCTCGCTCCCACAATGTTTTGTGCCTGACTGCAGACCGTCGGCGGTCTGAAAAGCAACTAAGCACACCCATCCAATTTCTTCCGCCCCGGCCTTGGCATGATTCCCGTCAATGACATTCAAAGGGTCGGGTCATGATTGCTACGAGGGATGAACAGGCGCGCGACATCGGGTTGCTGTTCCTGCGGGTCAGCGGCGGGTTGTTTCTGTTGTGGGTGCACGGCTTGCCCAAGCTGCTGGACTTCACCGCGCAGCTGCAACTGATCGAAGACCCGTTCCACCTCGGCGCCCACCTGACGCTGATCCTGGCGATCTTCGCCGAAGTCCTCTGCCCGTTGCTGATCGTCGCCGGTGTGCTGGCGCGTTTGGCCTGCCTGCCTATTCTCTTTGTACTGCTCGTGGCGCTGCTGGTCGTGCACCCGCAATGGAGTGTGGCCGAAGGGCAGTTCGGCTGGTTGCTGTTGATTCTTTTCACCACCGTATTGATCGCCGGGCCCGGACGGCTGGCGATTCCTGTTCGTTTGCCCGGAGTGCTGCGTTATGCCTGAAGTCCTCAATTCACAAGCACCGGGGGCCGATGAGACCGTCACGTTGATCATCAAACACTCGGTCAAGGCCGGTTTCGAATCGGCGTATGAAGCATGGCTGCGCAACATCGTGCGCGTTGCCGGGCAGCGCGAGGGGCATTTGGGTGTGGACGTGGTGCGCGGCAAGCGCGGGCGTCTGGATTTTTACACGTGCGTATTGCGCTTCAGCTCCACCGAAGCGATGCAGGGCTGGCTGGAATCCTCCGAGCGTCAGGCGCTGGTGGCTGAAGCCGCACCGATGCTGGCCGACGGCGATCAGACCGAAGTCGCGCCGGTCAATGAATTCTGGTTCACACCGCTGGCCGAAGCCGGCTCGCCACCGCCGCGCTGGAAGCAGGCGGTCGTCACGCTGTTGGTGATTCTGCCGCACACCCTGCTGGTGCCGCTGATCTGGGGCCCGTTGCTGGCGCTGCATCCGCTTCTGTCCAACTACGTGGTCGCCACGTTCCTGATCACCCTGACCATCGTCCTTTCTGTGGTCTACGTGGTGATGCCGCCGGTCACCCGTTTGTTCACCCCGTGGCTGGAAGCCAGTCAGGCCCATGAACACCTCGATTCCCAAGAAACCTCGCTGCGTTGAGCGGGGTTTGCTTCTTTTCACTTTTGCTTGAGGAACTGCGATGAGCGCCGATCTGATTTTATTCAATGGCCAGTTTCATACCGTAGACCGGGAAAAACCACTGGCCAGTGCGGTGGCGATCAAGGACGGCCGCTTCGTTGCCGTCGGTAACGATGCAGAGGCCATGGCTCTCAAAGGCAGCGCCACACAAGTGGTCGACATGAAGGGCCGCTGCGTCATCCCTGGCCTCAACGACTCGCACCTGCACCTGATTCGTGGCGGTTTGAACTACAACCTCGAACTGCGCTGGGAAGGTGTGCCATCGCTCGCCGACGCGCTGCGCATGCTCAAGGACCAGGCCGACCGCACGCCAACCCCGCAATGGGTGCGCGTGGTCGGTGGCTGGAACGAATTCCAGTTCGCCGAAAAACGCATGCCGACCCTGGAAGAAATCAACCAGGCCGCACCGGATACTCCGGTGTTCATCCTGCACCTCTACGACCGTGCGCTGCTCAACCGCGCTGCCCTGCGCGTGGCCGGCTACACCCGCGACACGCCGAACCCGCCGGGCGGCGAGATCGTGCGCGACAGCAACGGCAACCCGACCGGCATGCTGGTCGCGCGGCCGAACGCGATGATTCTCTACTCGACCCTGGCCAAAGGGCCGAAGCTGCCGCTGGAATATCAGGTCAACTCGACCCGCCAGTTCATGCGCGAACTCAATCGTCTCGGCCTGACCAGTGCGATCGACGCCGGCGGTGGTTTCCAGAACTATCCGGACGATTACCAAGTGATCGAACAACTGGCCAAAGACGACCAGTTGACCGTACGCATCGCCTACAACCTGTTCACCCAGAAGCCGAAAGAAGAACTGACCGATTTCCAGAACTGGACCGGCAGCGTCAAGCTGCATCAGGGCGACGATTACCTGCGCCACAACGGCGCCGGCGAAATGCTGGTGTTCTCGGCGGCGGACTTCGAAGACTTCCTCGAACCGCGTCCGGACCTGCCGCAGACCATGGAACAGGAACTGGAGCCGGTGGTGCGCCACCTCGTTGAGCAGCGCTGGCCGTTCCGTCTGCACGCCACGTACAACGAATCGATCAGCCGCATGCTCGACGTGTTCGAGAAGGTCAACCGCGACATTCCGTTCAACGGTCTGCCGTGGTTCTTCGACCACGCCGAAACCATCACTCCGCAAAACATCGAGCGCGTGAAAGCGCTGGGCGGCGGTATCGCGATTCAGGATCGCATGGCGTTCCAGGGTGAATACTTCGTCGATCGCTACGGCAAACAAGCCGCCGAAGCCACGCCACCGATCAAGCGCATGCTCGCTGAAGGCGTGCCGGTCGGCGCCGGCACCGATGCCACTCGCGTGTCCAGCTACAACCCGTGGACTTCGTTGTACTGGATGGTCAGCGGCCGCACCGTTGGCGGTCTGGCGTTGTACGAAGAAGGTTTGCCACGCAGCACTGCGCTGGAACTGTTCACCCACGGCAGCGCCTGGTTCTCTTCGGAGCAGGGCAAGAAGGGCCAGATCCGCGTCGGCCAACTGGCAGACCTCGCTGCACTGAGCGCGGACTTCTTCAGCGTTGAAGAAGAAGCGATCAAGTGGATCGAGTCGGTCATGACCGTGGTCGGCGGCAAGATTGTCTACGCCGCCGGCGACTTCGAAGACCTCGGCCCGCGCTCGATTCCGGTGCTGCCGGACTGGTCGCCGGTAGTCAAAGTCCCGGGCCACTGGCGCCCGAACTCGCCGTTGCAAGCGCAGGTTCACCAGTGCAGCGGGCCATGCGCCGTGCACACCCACAGCCATGAAAAAGCGCGGATGTCGAATGCGCCGGTCAGCGATTTCGCCGGTTTCTGGGGCGCGTTCGGCTGTTCCTGCTTCGCGTTCTGAGTTTGAAAAAAGTGCCGGTCATCAGGGCCGGCGCTTACCGCAACAACCATCCATCCAGGAGTTTTGCCATGAGCGTTCCTTACAAGCGTCTGAACAAAGATGATGCCGTCGTCCTGCTGGTCGACCACCAGACCGGTCTGATCTCGCTGGTGCAGGATTTCTCGCCGAACGAGTTCAAGAACAACGTGCTGGCGCTGGGCGACATCGCCAAGTTCTTCAAGCTGCCGACCATTCTGACCACCAGCTTCGACGCTGGCCCCAACGGCCCGATCGTGCCGGAACTGCTCGAGCAATTCCCCGACGCGCCGTTCATCCAGCGTCCAGGCCAGATCAACGCCTGGGACAACGAAGACTTCGTTAAAGCGATCAAGGCCACCGGCCGCAAGCAACTGATCATCGCCGGTGTAGTGACCGACGTTTGCGTAGCTTTCCCGACCCTGTCGGCGATCGCTGAAGGCTTCGAAGTGTTCGTCGTCACCGACTCGTCGGGCACCTTCAACACCACCGTGCAACAAGCGGCCTGGGCGCGGATGTCGGCCGCCGGTGCACACCTGATGAACTGGTTCGCAGTGGCCTGCGAGCTGCAGGGCGACTGGCGCAACGACATGGAAGGCCTGGCGCATCTGCTGTCCGAGCGTCTGCCTAACTATCGCAACCTGATCAACAGCTACACCAAGTTCACTGCCAAGTAATCTGGTCGAAAGTCAAAAGCCCCTCACCCTAGCCCTCTCCCGGAGGGAGAGGGGACTGACCGAGGGGCTTGTTCGGGATACGCCGACCTGCAATACCGAGCCGAGCTTCGGTCTTGAAAGGCCCGGAGATCGGCTCCCTTTCACCCTCGCCCCCCTTGAGGGAGAGGGTTGGGGTGAGGGGGAGGCTTTTGATCTTGAATTTGGCGCTTCAACGCTTCTGCAACCACCCCAGAAATCCACCTTTTTTCACCGCCACCGGTTTGGCCATCAACGCGAGGCGACTGTTCTGTTGACGCACCGCCTGCAACTTGTTCAAGGCCTGGCCGACTTCGCTGCGCTTGTCCATGCACTCACGGGTCAACTGTTTGTCGAGGCGATAGATGATGCTCGACGTCAGCGCCGTAAACGTCGCTTGCGACGGTGTATCGGCAAGAATGCTCTGCTCACCCATGACTTCGCTCGGCCCCATGCGCCCGGCCTCGGTCTGGCCATTGCCGTCCGGCACCGTCGCGCTGACCACGCCCGTGGCAATCACGAACAGGCTGTCCGGCACTTCCTCCAGATCCAGCACCACCTGACCGGCCGTGTACTGCTGCGCGACCATCGACTCAGCGAGGCGATCGCGTTCTTCACTGCTCAGCGAGCGGAAAATCTTCACTTCATCCAGCAACGCACGGGCACGGCTCGACGGTTCGATCACGCCGTCGGGATGCCGGGAAATACCCGCCGCTTCGAGATGGCGGTGGGCGAGGTCGAAAAGTTGATTGCGCACTTCGCTCTTCTTGCCCAGCTCAGCGATGAAACCGCTGGCGACATACTCGGACATGGTTTCGCCAGCCTCTTTGAGCACGGCTTTCGGCGCCGGGCTGAGCAACAGCGAGCTGCTGCCCTGCAAGGTGCGATCAAGGGCATCGAGTACCCGGCGCGGACGAATGTGATTGGGCACCTGGATGCTGATCGATACGCCGTGCATGTTGCTCGGCCGGCTGAGGTTGACGATCTTCGCCTTGGCCGCCACCGAGTTCGGCACCACAGCCATGGTGCCGGCGCTGGTCAGCAGGTGCGTGGCGCGCCAGTCGATATCGAAGACCTTGCCTTCGACGCCGTCGATCATCACCAGATCGTCCACCTGATACGGCTTGGTGGTGTTGAGGACGATGCCGGAAAACACATCGGCGAGAGTGCTTTGCAGCGCCAGACCGACCACGATGGCGACCACCCCGGAAGTGGCCAGCAGACCTTTGACCGGCAGCTCCAGCACGTAGCCGGCCGCCGCGACAATGGCGACCAGAAACACCAGCGCGCCGATGACGTCCTGCAGCAAGCGACCGCTGTGGCCGATGCGGCGCATCAGCGCCAGGCCGATCACTTCGGTCAGCACCCGTGCTGCGTACAACCACCAGAGAATCCCCAGCGCCGTCGCCCCCAGCTGCGCCACGCGATCATCGGCGAACAGCGGCGCCTGCAACGGGCTGACACCGGCGTTGATCACCAGCGCGCTGAATGCCAGAAACAGTGCCAGACGTACGCCGACTCGCGGTGCACGGTGGCTGAAGGGCGAGAAGTGCCAGAGTGCGGCGTCGAGCAGCAACAGCACAGTGCTCCAGGACAGCAGGTGGGCGTAGAAAAGAGTCATGACCGGTACTCCGCGACGCTGGTGAGAAAAAAGATCGCAGCCTGCGGCAGCTCCTACTTTGGAATGCGTTTTCCTGTAGGAGCCGCCGAAGGCTGCGATCTTTTGCGGTTAAGGCTGCAAATGAGTTTTCAGTTCTGCAGCCGCTTGACGCACCGCAGCTTTCACCTCGGGAATCTGGCTCAGCGGATTGAGCAGGCCGAAGTCATGAATCATCCCGTTGTAGCGCACCGAGGTCACCGGCACGCCAGCCGCATCCAAGTGCCGCGCATAACCTTCACCTTCATCACGCAGCACGTCGAACTCGGCGGTCTGCACCAGCGCAGCGGGCAGGCCCTTGAGCTGTTCGCTGCTGGCGTTGAGCGGCGAGGCATGGATCTGCGCACGCTCGGCCGGGTTGGTGGTGTAGTTGTCCCAGAACCACTGCATCATGCCCTTGGTGAGGAAATGGCCCTCGGCAAATTGCTGGTACGAACCGTCCTCGAACTGCGCATTGGTTACCGGCCACATCAACAGCTGGAAGCGCAGGGCAGGGGTTTTCTGCTCCTTGGCCATCAACGCCACGACCGCTGCCATGTTGCCGCCGACGCTGTTGCCGGCCACCGCCAGACGCTTGCCATCGACACCGATGTTCTTGCCGTGCTCGGCCACCCATTTCGTCGCGGCGTAAGCCTGATTGATCGCCGTCGGGTACTGCGCTTCCGGCGACGGCGTGTAATCGACATACACTGCAACGGCGCCCGAGCCGACTACCAGATCACGGATCAGGCGCTGGTGCGTCGGGAAGTCACCCAGCACCCAGCCGCCACCGTGGAAGAACATGAACACCGGCAACTCGCCCTTGACCTTGGCCGGGCGCACCACTTTCAGGTTGAGGGTCCGGCCATCGACCTTGATCGCCTTGTCGCTGACTTCCACACCGGACAGATCAACCTTCACAGAAGCTTGGGCACCGGTCAGCACCGCACGGGCGTCCTTCGGGCTCAGTTGCTCCAGCGGACGACCACCGCCAGCGGCGAGGGCATCGAGGAACGCTTGGGTGTTGTGTTCGACGCCAGGGCTGCCAGCGGCAAAAGCGCTGCTGACGGACAGGGCGAGGAGGGACGCGGCGAGGGTTTTCTTGATGCTCATGTTCAATTCCATTTTTGAGTATTTATACGTTCGTGTAGGAGCTGCCGAAGGCTGCGAACTTTTGATCCTGTTTTGCCATTTCCAGCGTCACTGCAGATCAAGATCAAAAGATCGCAGCCTGCGGCAGCTCCTACCTGTTCATGGTTGTTTTCAAACCGTGAGCACAGATTAATGGGCTGCTGAAAAGCGAAAAAGCGGCTATAAAGCGTTTAACTGTCCACCAGAGAGTGACAATGAACCCGTTCGAAGACATGCGTATTTTTTGCCAGGTCATGGACTCCGGCAGCTTCACCGCCGCGGCCGATCAGTTGGGGCTGTCCAAGCAGTTCGTCAGCCGCCGTTTGATGCAACTGGAAGAGCGACTTGGTGTGCGCTTGTTGAATCGCTCGACCCGCCGCCTCGACGTCACGCCGCTGGGGCAGAGCTATTACGAATCGGCGTTGCGTTTGCTCGGCGAGGTAGAGCAGGTCGAGCAGGGCATCGCCGGCGAAACCGCCGAGCCGCGCGGCACGATTCGCCTGAGCGCGCCGCTGTCGTTCGCGGTGGCGCATCTGGGTTGTCTGCTGCCGTTGTTCCTGCAGCGTTATCGCGAAGTCACCGTCGAGGTGGATCTGAGCGATCGCCCGGTCGACCTGCTCGGCGAGGGCTACGACCTGGCCCTGCGCATCGGCGTGCTGGAAGACTCGACACTGATCGCCCGGCGCATTGCCAGCATCGAACGGGTCTATTGCGCCAGCCCGGCCTACCTCGCCGAACGCGGCACACCACTCAAACCTGAAGACCTGCACAGCCATGACTGCCTGCCTTACGGCCACGGGCGCTCGGTGCAATGGCGCTTCAACGAAGCACCGGGCAAACCGCTGCTGATCAACGTCACCGGGCGCATGCGGGTGAACAACGGCGAACTGCTGCGGGACGCGGCGGTGCAGGGGATGGGGATCACCTATCTGCCGACCTTCATCGTCGGCGCGGCGCTGAAGGACGGGCGGCTGGTACCGGTGCTGGATGATTTACGTCCGGAGCCACTGACCTTGTCGGCGGTGTATCCGCAGCATCGCCAGGCTTCGCGGCCGGTGCAGGCACTGGTGGAGTTTTTGCGTGAGCGGCTTAACCAGAGTCATGTGGATCTTTGATAGTGGTGCCTACTGGGCAAACGGCGTGTTATCGATCGGGCGAACATCACACCGTTTTTTCCTGCGATGTCTTTATGGATATTCCTGTCGGGTATGCAAAACGCTAAGTATCTCGATTCGATCCGTCACCTCATAAATCACTACGTAGTTAGGATGTACAACGATTTCCCGGGTGCCGGGAGATCGACCTTTACGGTAGAGATGGGGATGAACGGAGAGTGAGGTTGTGGATTCTTCGATGGATTTCGAGAGACTCACTGCGGCTGCAAAGTTTCTCTCGCCAATGTATCTGAGGATGTTCGAAAGATCGGCCTTGGCTTCGGGCCGCCACTCAATCTGCATCGGCCTTTTTTCGCATGGATTCGATCAAGGCATGCATGTCCGCCATCACGTCCTCATGGGGGAGACTCGGATGGGGATCATCTCTGGACGCCTGCACCTTGGCTCGCAACCAGCGATCATGACTGGCAGCCTGCTCGTCGTTTTCAAACCCTGAATCGTCGGGAAAGATTTTGCCGTCCATTGTGCCTCCGGGATCAATGCCTGGCAGTCTATTCGGTGCAGGGATTGCTGTCGTCGTTGTCTGGATGAACTGCATCTGGGTCGAGCTCCATGAGTACTTGTAGTTCGACAAATCCTAGACTGAGCGCTTCCGACGGCCAACCGACGGAAGATGTAGGAAAACGGTTGGGGTATCCCGAGTTCCTTCCTTTTTCTGTAGGACTCGCTGAAGAGGACTGCGCAGTGTGATTACAACATTGGAACAACCGCCACCCCGGGTCTGTTCTAGACTCACGCAGCTCAATCACGAGCCTCACCCGGAGTAGCGCCATGGAAGTGCCCACCCCCAAAACCGCCATCGAAAGCAATCGACAGGCGTGGAACGATTCTGCCCGTCATCATCAGGATTCGCCGGACTGGCAGGCATTGCTCAACGATGTCGCGCAGGCGGAGTTTTGCTGCCTTGATGACACCTCGCGCGGCTTGCTGGACGTCGACGGCAAAGACGTGATTCAACTGGGCTGCAATAACGGTCGGGAGAGCCTGTCGCTGTTTGCGCTGGGTGCGCGCAGTGTCGTCGGCGTCGATCAATCGGCAGCCTTTCTCGCACAGGCCCGCGAGCTGAATAGCCGCTCGCCGCACACTGCTGAGTTCATCGAAAGTGATATCCACCATCTGCCCGCATCGCTGCATAACCGCTTCGACGTAGCCCTGATTACCATTGGTGTACTTAACTGGATGCCTGACATCGGCGAATTCTTCCATCATGTCGCGCAGGTGCTGAAGCCGGGCGGCAAACTGGTGATCTACGAAACCCATCCGTTTCTGGAGATGGTTGATCCGCAGGCTGAAGATCCCTACCGCCTCGCCAGCTCGTATTTCCGTGTCGAGCCGTTTGTGCAGCAAGAGCCGATCGTTTACGTAGGTAAAGTCGAGCAGCCGGCGGCAAAGTCGTACTGGTTCGTGCATACGCTGGGCGCGATCTTCAGCGGCGCCATTGGAGCGGGGCTGCGCATTGTGGATTTTCAGGAATATGCGCATTCGAACCGGGAAGAGGTGTATGACTGCTACCTGAACCAGCAGGCGCAGTTGCCGATGTGCTTTAGCCTGGTGGCGAGCAAGGCCTGAGATCCTTTATTGCGACGGCTGGCCTCTTCGCGAGCAGGCTCGCTCCCACAGGGAAACGCATTCCATTGTGGGAGCGAGCCTGCTCGCGATGGGCGGCATTGCGACCGCTACAAAATTCACGGAACGGCGTGATTGACTACGTGCCCCGGCTGCGCATAGAGATCAATGCCTAGTGCATGAATTACCTTCAACACTGTGTCAAATCGCGGCTTCGCTCCGGGAGCAAAAGCTTTGTACAAACTTTCACGACCCATGCCTGAATTCTTGGCGATCTGCGTCATTCCTCGCGCCCTTAACACGTAACCGATTGCGCGAAGGAATTCTTCGCTGTCTCCGTCTGCAAGCACCTGCGACAGGTATTCACTGATGGCTTCGTCACTGTCCAGCAGCGCGACCATGTCGAAATTCATCAAAGTCTGGCTCATGGTTAAACCTCCTTTGCCATTTTTTGTGCGCGTCGGATGTCTGCGCTTTGTGAGGATTTGTCGCCTCCGATGTCGTGCTCGACTGTATCCAAGTGGATACGGATAAACAGTCGGCCAAGTCTTTTCCGAATGTTGGAAGTGTCGTCACAGTTTGTAGGCAACCAGCCAATCGATTGTGAGAGCTGCGGTGCAGCTACTGACCTCTTCGCGAGCAGGCTCGCTCCCACAGGGAAATGCATTCCAGTGTGGGAGCGAGCCTGCTCGCGATGGCGGTATCAAAACCGCCGCAAATATTCAGCCTGAATCAAGCCTGCGCCGGCGCACTGACTACCGGTCTTTCCGGCTTGCGCAGCGCCTCCAGCCTTGACTCGCTGTAGCGCGTTTCGCGGAAGAAGCGCCAGTGGCCGAACAGGTCGTAAACATGGGTGATCCGCCCTTGTTCCTTATAGCCCAAGCGCACATGCATCTTCAGGGCCTGGATATTGGCGTTGTCGCAGATATCCACCACTTTTTTGTACCCACCGGCGTCCATGACTTGCCAAAGTGCGGTCTGTGCGTCGACGGTCAAGGTGCTGCCGAAATAGGGCCGGGCAATTTCGGCACCGAACTGGAAGTACTCACCGGGCTGGATCGTGAACGTGTAGCGGTAGAAGTGGCGATCGTAATAGTCGCGGGTGCTGGCCCAGACGAACCCGACGGTGTGGCCTTCCTGGTCCAGGTACATGTGCCCCGTGTGCCCTTCAGCGGCCAATTCGGCCATGGTCTGCACACGATCACCAAAGTACTTGCCGAAAGCCTTGGCGTTGTCCTCGGTAATGTCGACTCTATGTAAACCTTCACAGGGGCGCAGTTTGTTTGGCGCGATCGGCGTGACCAGATCGCGCTCCATCCACAGCAATTCACGGTGAGCGAAGACATAACGTTTGCCGAACGCGCCAAGGGTGCGGCGCAGGCCTTTTTGTTTGATGCGCAGAAGCAGTTTGTCGATGACGTTCATGATGCTCTCCGAGGCGCTAGCCCAGGTGTGGTGGATGAAGTTGCAGGTTGTGTTGCGGATGTATTTGCCGCTTTCGGTTTGCCGGCACGCTGTGCGCGCCATTTTTGCAGGGCCGGTTTGACGCAGTACCAAAGACGCAGCCCCAGGCCCAGCAGCAAGCCACTGGGGCGCCATGAGTAGAAGCTCCAGCGCCAGTGTTCCAGTTGCCCGGTCATGCGCTCGTGCAGTTGATGACTGGAGTTTTCCAGGCTGACCCGCGAGGCATCGATCCAGTGCCATTGCTCGTCCAGGCCCCAGCGAATCCATTCCTCCAGCAGCACCCGACCGCTGCCCAGATCGGCATGTTGCGGCAGGAACGCCAGGTTGTAGTCGTAGAGTCGGCCCTGCTCGAGCAGGCCCAGCCGATAACTGATGCAGCGGCCGTCCAGCTCCAGCGTCACCACTCGCACCAGCCCTTGAGCGGCGAGGGCGGTGAAGGCGTTCTGTATCCATTGACGACTGTGGTCAGTTGCGAAAATGCCGACGCCCTCGTCACCTTTCCAACTGACCGACTCGACTTCTTCCAACGCCTGTAAAACCGTAGGCATCGACAGCGCATCGGGGATGATGCGCCGCACTTGGGCGCCGCACGCGGTAATCCGTTTGCGCGCCCGGCGCAGTTTGTAGCGCGGGTCGCCGGAGACTTCCTGATGGTCGGCGTCGCTGATCAGATGCACAGGCACCCGGCAACTCAGGCGCCGTTCAGCAGTAGAGCTACGCGCCATCCAATCGGTGAGGGCACTTTCTTCCCCAGCAGGTTCCGACAGTTCGTTGAGTTGCAGCAGCGCATGGGGCAGGCGCTGACGGATCAGCATCAGCGCATCGCGCATATCCTCTGCGCCGAGCAACGACAGCAGGGCCAACCGATCGGCCAGCGGATAACCCAAGTGGCGCAAGACGCGAAATGGCACGCCCGCGAAGCGTTCGCGGCTGGCCACCAGCGGCAGGCACAGGCGCAAAGCCTCTGCTTCCCAGCCGAGCAGAACGTGCAGGCACTGATTCTCTTCCAACGCCTGTTCTGCCGCGCACAACCAGCCGAGATTGTTGAACGGCGTGTGGTCGGTCACGCGCAGGCGCAATGCCTCGTAGGCCGTCGCCGGGAAGTCGGCAGCGCACAGCGATGTGCGCCATTCGAATCGCATCGCCATTGGGTCAGACCGCCGTTGCTGGGACAGGTGGACGGGAAGTTTTGCGCAACGCCGTCAGGCGCGAACCGCTGTAGCGGGTTTCGCGATAAAAGCGCCAGCGACCAAACAGCGTGTAGATATGGGTGATCCGCTGTTGTTCGGTATAGCCCATGCGCAGATGCAGCTTGAGCGCCGGAATGTTGCTGGAGTCACAAACATCGACCACTTTGCGGCAGCCTTTCTCAGCCATGGCTTGCCACAGGCGCACTTGCACATCGACTGACAATTCGCTGCCCCAGTAGGCACGGGTCATTTCGCCACCGAACTCGAAGAACTCGCCAGGTTTCACCGGGAACCGGCAACCGTAGTAATGCCGATCAAAATAGTCGCGCGGCGTACCCCAGATGAACGCCACGGCATCGCCATGCTCGTCGACATGCATATGCCCGGTGTGACCTTCACTGGCGAGTTCGGCCATGACGCCGACACGGTCGCCGAAGTAACGGGTGAAGGCGCTGGCGTTGTCTGCGGTGATC
The DNA here is from genome assembly GCF_025706525.1 of Pseudomonas mercuritolerans. Lineage (NCBI taxonomy): Bacteria > Pseudomonadati > Pseudomonadota > Gammaproteobacteria > Pseudomonadales > Pseudomonadaceae > Pseudomonas > Pseudomonas mercuritolerans. Next base: position 372,637 of record NZ_JAMSHA010000001.1, on the reverse strand, counting down.
TTCATTACGCGCAGTGGCGGGTACGGTTTGAGGTTGTGCGGCGGCACGGGGCTGACCAGATCCCGTTCCATCCACAGCAGTTGCCGATGGGAAAAAATGTACATTCTGCGGATCTTCGCCAAGGTCGCTCGCAGACCTTTACGACGGATATGTCCGCTGAGTTTTTTCAAGATATCCATGGTCTCTTCTCCTGATGAAGGTGCCGCGCGCAGCATGACGCTCGCAGGGCAGAAGGGCGGTTCATGAAGCGTTCCAGGTGAGGGCAAACAGGGTTTGCCCGGGTAATTCGAAACGCACGCGCCCGTTTTCGCAGGCGAACGGTGCGTCGCGGGCGCGATTGTCAGCGCCGAAGAAATGCAGGGCGCCTTGGTTGAGCGGGCACTTGGCACCGCTCAGAGCAACGCGTTGCAGGCGTGTGCCTTTGTTCACCCCGAGTAACGTGCGCTGCTCGTCGCCGGCCATCGCCAGCACATCCACTTCGAAGGCATCGTTATCCAGTTGCAGCACGTGTGGCAGCCAATGCCGAGCGATGAATTGCTGGGCCAGGCCCACCGGTTTCAGCTCGAAGCGATTGCCGTCCAACACGCGCACCATGCCCTTGGCGTAGGGCGGTTCGTCGGCCGCCTGAAACCAGTTGAGCATGCTCAGCAAACCGTCCTGAGAAGCATTGATGACCACCGATGCCCACCACAGCGCGGCGTAATGAGTTTCCTGGTCGTACGGGCTCAGGCTCGAGCCACTGGACAGATTGGTCTGGTCGAGTAGCAATGCTTTGCGCGGCTGACCCTTTGCGTCGAGGCCGACCAGTTGCGCGGCGCGGCGCACGCTGTCGCGGTAGACGCGAGTGGCGAGCAGGTCGCGGACCATCCATTCGTGCCAGGCCAACGCGTCGATCTGATCGGGCGCTTCACTGAGCAGACGCCGTGCCCAATCGATCCCGCGTTTGTCTGCGGCGTTATTGGCGAACGGGCCGTTGACCAAGCGCGAACTGGCCGGCATGGCGATGCGCACGCCGGCCCTGGCGTTGGCCGGATCGCTGCGCACCTGCCGGGCCATGCTGACAAAAATCGCCCGATAATCTTCGTAGCTTGAATAGTTGAGGTTCGGCTCGTCGGCGAAGCCGATGTAATGCGTGCCTTGACCACCCAAGGCACGAGTACCGGCTAGCCATGTCTCAAGGCCGTTGCTGCTTTGTACATCGGCGCGCAGATTGGCCTGACGCCCGGTGCCGGCGAGCAGGGTGATGTCCTGGCGGATGCCGAAGCGCGTCTGATAGAGCTGACGAACCGGGTCTTCGAAGCGGGCATTTTTCGCGCTGACGTCAACGTAGCTGTAATAACTCGCCGCACCCGGCTTCAACGCATCCAGTGCGGCATGACTGCTCGCGGGCGGCATCAGATTGGGCAGCGCAATGCCCAGATCCGGAGTGCGCCCGAGCACCTTGCCATGCAGGGTCAGGCGTACCTCACCCGACTCTTCACGCACTGGCTGCAGCTGCTGCGGATTCTGCGCAAACAGGTTGGCCGTGCCGTCGAGCCAGAACGCCGCTTTGCCGCTACCCTGCAGGCGCAAGCGCCACACTTGAGGCCGGTCACTGACCGGCAAGGCCACTTGATCGAATTGCCAATAGGCGCGGTGGGGCTTGAGGGCCAGCGACAGCTGTTGTCCATCGTCTACACGCTGTGCTTGCAGCGCGTTGACGCCGCCATGGTATTTGCCGTTCAGCACCGCATGCTCTCCCGGTGCGACCTGGAAAAGCAGCTCAGTACCATTGCGGGTTTCGACGCTGAAATGCACTTTGGCCGGACTGAACAGCGCCACGGTGGTTGCGTCATGCTCGACGCGGTAACTACGGAAGCTGTAGCCGGGAATCTCCAGGCGATAACCGTCAGCTCCCGGCGCCAGCGGCCAGCTTTGCGAACCGCGAACCTCACTGGCCTTGATGAAGCGATCACCTTGCAAGCGGCCATGGCCGTCAAGCAGGTAGATATGCTCTTCATTGGCCTCGGCCTGCCACGCCGGAACCCAGCGCACGGTGACTGTATCCGGGCGGTCGGCTTGCAGATACAGGCTGCCATCGCGGATGTCGCCCCACTGCATGGGCGCAGCGAAGGCATTCAGCGTCATGCCGAGTCCGAACAGCAGGGCCAGGCGCTTCATGCGGCTTTCCTGCGGTGCAGCATCAGCCACATCGGGCTGAGGTCGCCGGGCAGAATGAACAGCGTGTGCCAGAACGGTACGCCGCTCAGCCTGCAATAAAGCACCAGCATCGCCAGGGTCACTGCCAGATAGGCAATCGAGGACGCCGCCGCTGCGCCGACGATGCCGTAGCTCGGGATCAGCAGCAGATTCAGGCCCAGATTCAGCAACGCGCCCACCCCCATCATCAGCGAGACGGTGGCGGGGCGATTCTTGCCGATCAGGTCCAGGCGCAGAATGCTTGCGTAGCACAGGCCCAACAGCCCCGGCAGCAAAGCCAGCAGCGCCGGATAGGCCGGTTGGTAGGCGACGCCGAACAGAGTGATGATCAGCCACTCGCCGATCAACGCCATCGTGACGCAGGCGCCGAGCATCACTGTGGCGGTCAGGCGCAGCGCCAGCGGCGTGACCTTGTCCATGCCCTTATCCTGTTGCAGCAGGCGCTTCATCAGCGGTGTGGTGACCGCTTCCGGAACTATCAACAACAGTTCGGCGGCGGCGCTGGCCATGGCGTAGTGGCCGAGCGCGCTGCTGCCGAGCAGGGCGCCGATGAACAGGTAATCGGAGCGCAGGATCACCTGTTGGAACAGCAGGTCCGGATGGCTGCGCGCACTGAATTTCAGCAACTCGTTCTGGCTCGCACGATCCCATTGCAGTTGCAGCGGCTGTGCGCGTTTGAGCCACATCCAGCCCACCAGTACCACCAGGCTGATACCGGCCAGCCAACTGATGAGCGCCGCTTCGAGTGCCGCCTCTTTCCACATCCAGAACAGCGCAACAAACAACAGCAGTGGTGCCAGCGATTCGATCAGGCGCAGGACATTGAAGGCGACCACGCCACCCGACGCGTTGTGCAAGGTCAGCAGGCCGCTTTTGAGCACGGTCAGCGGTACCGCCAGCAGCAACAGCCAGGCCAGCAGACCGAGCTGCATCGTGACATCGAGTTCGCTGCCAAATTCTCGCGCCAGCGCCACCACCAGCAACGTCAGCAGCCCGGCCAACAGACAACCGAACACCAGCACTTGAGCGAGCAACAGACCCATCGGCCGCTGGTTGGCCGCTTGATAACCGACCGCCGAATTCAAGCCGCCGCTGGTGGCCGCACTGATCAGATCCGGCAGGGTGCTGAGCAGGGCGAACAGGCCGCGTTCGCTCGGCCCGAGAATCCGCGCCAGCACCACATTGCGCAGCAGGCGCAAGGCAATCATCGCCAGTTTGGTGCCCATGCTCAGGGCCAGATGCCGGAGGTAGCTGCCGCGACTCATGGCCGTGCCCCGCGAAAGATCCGTAACGACAGCAGCTCCGGAGTGCGCGCGGTGCGCTGGCTGACGCCGAAGCGCGGCAGGTTGAGCGGGTCGCCGGCGCCGCGATAGAGTCCGGTGGACGTGCCAAGCGCAAACGGATAATCGTGATTGGCGACCTGCTCGCGCACGCGCTCATCGTTGTCGCCGTTGGGGTAGCAATACACCGGCAGTGGCCGATTGCAGCCGTTGTGCAGGGCGTCGCGGCTGCGGCTGATTTCTTCGTGCAGACGCATGTCATCCAGGCCAGTGAGAATCGCATGACTGGCGCCGTGGGGACCGAAGCGCACCAGACCGGACGCTTCCATGGCGCGCACCTGATGCCAGTCCAGCGCTTGCGGCAGAGAATCCGGCGGACACTCATTGGTCAGACGTTCGAGTTCCTGCGGATCGAGGCTCTTCAGCCCTTGCAGGTAATGCAGCAGTGCCAGGCTGCGCCGGTCGACATCGATATCGTCGAGCAACACCGGCAGCGGATGGCCGGTGATGCGCAGGTGCTCGATCAGGTGCATACGGGCCTTTTCGCCATGGCTGCCCCATAGCGTTTCACCGACGCTTTCCCACCAGAAGCGTTGCCGGCTGCCAATGAAATCGGTGGAAAGAAAAATGCTCGCCGGCACCTGATATTTTTGCAGCAGCGGATAGGCATTGACCGCGTTGTCACGCCAGCCGTCATCGAAGGTCAGCGCCACGCGCGGGCGCTCGGTGCGCAGGGCGTTGGGCTGCAACAACTCCATTAGCGGCACGCAATCGAAATGCTTGCGCAGCCATATCAGCAAGTGTTCGAACGCCTGCGGGCCGACGCACAGTTCATTGCGGTGCGGCAGGTTGGCCGCACGGTCGTTGGCCAGCACTCGGTGGAGCATCAGGATGACCCCGGCCCCGTGCAACTGGCTGCGCCCCACGGACGAGTTGAGATAGAGCCAGCCGCTGGTGCGTTTTATCAGTTGTTTGATAGCCATGGCATGCGCCCTCTCAACGATTCTGGTCAGGATTCCACTGTGCGTAACGTTGCCCGCGCAGGAACTGCCACAGGCCGACGCTCATGCCTGCCAGTGTCACCAGCAGGAATGCCGCGAGGCGGAACGGTTTCGGTAAACGGTGTTGCGAATCCAGCAGGCCGGCGATGGCAATCGAGTAACCGAGCAATTGCGCGATCAGGCTCAGGCGATAGAAACCGTGCTGGTTCCACAGCCAGAAATTGCTCAGCAGCAGCGGCAGCAACAGCACCGGCGCCAGTCGACGAATCAGTTTGTGGCTGATCAACGCGATCGAATACAGGCCGTGCTTGAAGGGATTGAGCAGTTCACGGCGTTGCGCCAGGCTCTGCAGGCCACCGACGGTGACCCGCTGGCGGCGACGCCATTGCTTGTCCGCTTCGTCGACGCCCTGATCGATCACCTGCGCCTCGGGCACGTAGACGATGCGTTTATGCGCCACCGGAGCGCAGGTACTGATGAAGAAATCGTCGTTGACCTCCGCCGGCACGTTCTGGAATAGCTCGCGGCGCAAGGCGAGCAGGGCGCCGTCGGCGGAGACCATGCAGCCGGTGCGATTCTCGACCCGGCGCAACCAGCCTTCGTAATGCCGATACAGGCTGTCGCCGACGCTCAGGCCACCACCGGTAACCGGGATCACCATGTGCCCCGCGCAGGCGCCGACCTGCGGATCGCTCAGCGGCGCGAGCAAGTGGCCGAGCGTGTCGCGCGACCATTGGTTGTCGGCATCTGTGAACACCAGAATGTCGCCGCTGCTCAGGGCCGCGCCGGCATTCAGCGTGGCGGCTTTGCCCTGACGCGGCAGGTCGAGCACGGTGATGCGCGGATCAATCACTTTGTGCGCGCAAGCCACGGTGTCATCGGTCGAACCATCGCTGGCCAGAATGATCTGCAACGCGGCCGGCTGATAGTCCTGAGCCAGCAGCGTGCGCAGCTTGTGCTCGATATGGCGTGCCTCGTTGTGCGCGGCAATCACGATGCTGACGTTCAGCGGCGGTGCGGGAGCATGTCGCCAGGCCGGAAACAGCGGCGCGAGCAAGGTCAGCAGCAGCGGATAGCCGATGTAGGCGTACGCTGGCAACAACAAGCACAGGCAAAAAATGAGTTCAGCCACGGGCAGGCCTCCTTGCATTCCAATGACACAGACCGAGAATCAATGCCGCGCTCGCCAGGTGCAGACGCACCCAGTGCAGGCCCCAGAGTTGCAAGGTCAGGCTGAGGTGATGCTGGCGAATGCTTTGCCGCAGGCTGAGCAGCAGACTGGGCAGCAGGCCCGCCATCAGCAGCAGCAACGCCTGCTGCGCGTGGCCGCCCAGCAATGCGACGATCGCCAGAGCATCGAGCAACCACACCAGCAATGACAGCAGCGGAAACCGCAGCAGGCGCAGGCTCATGCCGTGGGCACGGAGCAATTGCAGGTGACTGCCCTGACGCCACAGTTCCTTGCCGATCCATTCGCGCCAGGTCATTTCGTAGCCCCAGTGCAGGGCGACGCTGGTATTGACCGACAGCAGGCGAGCACCGTGCCTGTGCAGACGCAGGGTGTATTCCTTGTCCTCGCCGGTGCGCAGGGTTTCGTTGAAACCGCCGACCTTGTCGAACCACTGTTTGCGCATCAGCAGGTTGGCACTGGGCAGCCATTGCACGGTGCGCGTAGCGCGGCTCGACGGGCGCAAAGAACGGCGCTGCCACGCGGCGGCGAACCACGGCGCGGCGGCAGGGGTGTGCAGGTCGAGGCCGAAGACGTCGCCCTGGTCGTCCGTAGCCAAAGCAAACATCTGCTTCAGCCAGTCTTCGGGCATCTCGATATCGGCATCGATGAACGCCAGCCATTCACCGCGGGCAACCGTTGCGCCACGATTGCGCAAGGCGCCGATCAGCAGGCCGGGCAGCAGCAGGACCTGCGCGCCGAATGCGCGGGCGATCTGCGGCCCCTCGTCGGTGGAGCCGTTGTCGACGACTATCAATTCACAGTCGATGTCGGCTGCGTGCGCGGCCTTGCTGGCGGCCAGCAGCGTTCGGCCGATGTGCCGGGCTTCGTTGAACATCGGAATGACAATGCTGATCCGGCTCATGCCTTGGCCTCCGTCAGCGCTGGCTGCTCGGCTTTCAGACGCAGCACCCAGGTCAGCGCCAGCATGATCCACAGGTATTTCAGGTTCGGCGCACTGAGGAACATCAGGAACAACGTCAACGACAGAAAGCTCATGCCCAGATGGGTAACCATGCCTGCGTGCTGCCACTCGCGCCGTTGCAGCCACGTGCGTCGTGCGCGGATCAGGTTGTAGAAACCCTGTACCAGCATGCCGACAAACAGCAGGCCGGCGGGAATCCCCAGTTCGCTGAAGATCTCCAGATAAGTGTTATGCGCCCGGCGATACAGGTCGCCGATCTTGCGGTTGGCCGAGAACGCCTTGGCATAACCGGTGGTCGCGTAGTGCAGCGGGAAGGTGCCAGGGCCGGAGCCGAGCAACGGATGCTCGCGGATGATCTGGCTGCCAACGACAATGTAGGAGGCGCGACGGCCGAGGGATTCGTCCTGGGCCTTGGCCCCGGCGCTGATGATGCTCAGCGATTGAATGCGTGCCAGATAACCGGCCGGCATCGCATAGATCGCCAAGGGCAGGATGATCGCAGCACCGAGCATGGCGAAGCCGAAATGCCGTGGACGAATGCGGGTTAACTGCTGGCGGTAGTGCCAGACTCCGATTGCCAGACTCAACGCCAGTACCACCAGCCCCGAGCGCGACTCGGTTTTGGTCATGCCGCCGAGCAACAACAGGCAGCAGCCAGCCCAGAACAAACGGTGCAGCAGGTTCGGGCTGCGAATCACCAGCAGCAGGCCCAGCGGCACGGCGAAAGCGATCAGCAGGGCAAAGGCATTCGGGTCTTCGAGCAGGCCGGCGGCGCGGCCCTTGTCCTGGAATCGGCTGGAAAACATCGCCATCGCGCAGGTCGCGCTGACACTGAGGGTGACCAGTCGGGCGAACAGATCCAGATTCAACTCACGGCCAATCAACAGGGTGATCACGAACAGGACCAGACCCACGCTCAGTTCACGCAGATGAGTTTGCGACATGCCCAGATTGTCGCTGGCGAACAGGCTCAGCAGGTACAGCGCCATGAAACCGATCAGGTAGCGCCACAGATTGCTGCGCAGGCGTTGCGACGGAATCTGGTGCAGCGCCAGTTGCAGCATCACGATCACTGCCAGCGAGGCACCGATCAATTTGCTGCCCGATACCGAGCTGTCCTTGAAGAACCCTTCGAACGGCACCAGCGCGGCAATGCCGAGCAGGCCCCAGGTCGGCTTGCGGTAGAGGACGGTGAAACCGACCAGGCCAATCACCGCCCCCGGTGCCAGATACGGCCAGGGACTGGCCAGCAGACCGAGGCTGACCAGGGCGAACAGACTGACGATCGAGAGCGGGAAAATCATGCGCGTGTCTCCCGTGCCGTTTGGATGTACAGCTGCGACCAGCGTTCGGCCAGAGCCTTGAGGTCGTAGTGTTCCTGTTGGGTGCGTCTGGCGTTGTCGCGCAGCTGCGCGGCCAGCTTCGGTTCGGCCAGCAGTGTGTCGAGCTGGCGGGCGAGGGCGACGGTATCCGTCGGCGCTGCGAGCAGGCCGTTGTGGCGGTCCTGCAACACATCGGGAATACCGCCGACCGCGAACGCCACCACCGGCACGCCGGCCTGCATAGCTTCGAGCAGAATCATCGGCGTGCCCTCGGTGCGCGAGCTGATCACCAGCGCATCGAGTTGCTGCCACCAGCCTTGCATCGCCGTCTGGTAGCCCGGCAGGCGAATCCGCTGCTGCAAACCGGCAGCGTCGATGCGCGCCAGCAAGGCTTCGCGTTCCGGGCCGTCGCCGAGCATCACCGCGTCCAGTTGCGGATGCTGGTGACACAGGCCGATCAGCGCATCAAGAAACAGATCCGGGCCTTTTTCGCTGCTCAAGCGACCGACGTAACCGGCCAGCCAGCGTTGCCGCTCTGCCAACGGCGGCATCGCTGGCGCCGCTGGCAGACCGTTGGGAATCACCTGCAACTTCTCCGCACGCACGCTGGCCTCAAGGTGCAGCGTGGCGATGCTGTGCGCCACGCAGACCACCCGTTTCACCGACGCCGTGCGGCACAGTTGCAGGCTCAGCCAGGTGTAGAACTTCTGCTTGCGACTGCGCGGCGTGAAGCCGTGCTGAGTAATCACCAGCGGCAGGCGCAACAGCGTGGCGCCAACCCAGCCGAACAGCAGCCCTTTAAAGTTGTGGGTGTTGAGCAACGGCTTGTCGCCACGGCGCTGACGCAAGTGCCGCAACAATTCGCCGAGCCCGGCACAAGCGCGAGCGTCCACCCCGGCCTCGCGAAAGCGCGAGATCAATTCTGGCGGCGCGTCGAGAAACAGCACCTGGTGCTGCCCCGGCGTGGCCAGGCAATGATCCAGCAACATCCGCTCGGCCCCGTAGAAGCCGCCGCTGCTGAGCAAGTGAATGATCGGCAGGGCGACGATTGGGGTGGACACCGCGTTCAATTGCGCACCCAGTGAACCAGGCTTGGCATGGTCCAGTTCTTGTGCGGATTGCCCGGCTGCGACGTTTCCTCGTTGAGCACCAGCAACACTGGCACGCCCAGTTCATGGCTGATTTGCGCCGGATGCTTGAAGCGATGGTCGAAGAACTCACGCACGTAGACGAACGCTATTGCCAGCAGAAGCCCGGTGAACAGCCCGAATGGAATGATCAGCATCGGCTTGGGAAAGGCCGCCTCGGTCGGTTCATACGGTGGACTCAACACCCGGGCATTGGACAAGTCGTTGTCCAAAGCGCGTGTCGTGCTGCTTTCGGCAAAACGTTGCGCATAGGTGGAAAACGCTGCGTGCAACGCGCCGATTTCGGTGTCCATCTGACGCAGCTTGCTTTGGGTCTGCTGCAACTGATGGATGCGATTCTTGAACTCGGCAATGCGCGCGGTTTTCTGTTCGATGACCTGGCTCACCACCGACAGGTCGATCGTGCGTTCCTGGATGCGGTTGTTGACCACTTTGAGGAACTGCTGGCGGGTGCGGGCAATTTGCTCGCGGGCCAGCAACATCGGTTCGCTACCGGGCTGAAATACCGCCAGGTCATTCATATAGCGGCTGACCTGAGTGGTCAGCGCCTCGCCCATCTGCCTGATCTCGCGGTCTTCGAAGGCAATGTTGTCCACCGTCGTGGTGAAGGTGAACGGGAAGGTGTAGTCGTTGAGTTTGTTGGAGTTGGCCGCCGCCAGGCTGGTTTTCAGGTAATCGAGCCAGCGTTGGCTCTGCAGCAAGCGATCGCGATACAGGTTGAGTGCCTGCTCTTCGGTGTTGATCGCGTTGAGGCGAAAGGTGATTTCCTCTTTCGGGTCGGAAGAACCGACGCTTTCCAGCAGCCCCAGTCGCGCGCCTTCCAGGCCATCGAGCCGTACCTGATATTGATGCTTCTTGGTCTCGTAGAACGAATGCGGCAGCTCGATTGACTGCAGCGCCTGACGATCGACCAGGTAGTTCTGCAGCAACGCGGCAACAAACGTTGTGCCCTGGGCCGGATCGGGGAAGCTGTAGACGATCGAGATCACGTTGGAACCCGGCAAGGTTTCGATCTTCAGATTGTCGATGGCCTCCTGGGTCAAGCCGTCCAGTACCGTGTCGCGCACCGGATCGGTTTGCATGCCCAGCGCATCACGCAGCGGATTGACCACGTATTCGCGCAGTGGCGTGCTGACGTAACGCTTGAACGGCTCGCCAGCCAGTTTGCTGAGCACCCCCGGCGGCGGGTTGTACTGACCCTTGTCACGCAGTTCGCTGATGGTCTGACGGATCAGCGCCGGCGAACGGAGGATGTTGCTCTCGGTTTCCATGTCCGCCAGCGATGGCGGAATGAAGGTGGCGTTGTCCTGGGTCAGCGAGGTGGTCGCGTCGCCCTGAGAGAGTTTTTTCGACTGCACGATGACCTGCGCGGTGATATCGAAGCTCTGTTTGAGCAGCAACGGCAGGAGCAGGGCGATCACTGCAAAGGTCACGAAAATGCGCTTCACCGTTTGCTTGTTGGCGAAGAAAATCCTGAAGAACTCGTGCAGGTAATTTTCTTTTGGGTTCATGTCGGTCACCTGAGAGTCAGTTGTCACTGCCTTTGTTGTCGACGCGGTAGCCGAAGCTGAAACCGACGCCCTGGAACAGCACCACATCAGCCAGTTGGCGGGCGAGTTCGCCGGCGCTGGCCAGTTTGGTTTTTGGCACGTAGAGCATGTCATCCGGCTGCAGATAGGCGATTTGTGGCGCGTCCCCGGACAGTGCTTTCTCGACGTCGTAGTTCATCGCCTGCACCTGATTGCCGTTGCGCCGCATGATCACCACCGAATCCAGCCGCGCCTTGACGTTGGTGCCGCGCGCCAGGGTCAGCGCCTCAAGTACCGACACTGGCCGGCGGATAGGGTAGGAGCCTGGCTGAGCGACTTCGCCGAGCACGTAGATCTCGTTGCCGGCGGTGGACTTGAGCAGCACGTCCACGGTCATTCGCCCCGGCAGTTGCGCGTATCTCTGATTGAGGAAGGTTTCCAGCTGATTGACGGTCATGCCTTGCAGCGGCACGGCGCCGATTTCCGGAAAACTCGCGTAGCCATCGGTGCCGACGGTGATCTCGCGGCTCATGCCGGTGGCCGGATGATTCAACGCGCTTTTGAGGTTCTGCTCGTTGCTCAGCGGGCTGAGAATCTGTACCGAGAGCTGATTGCGGTTGGGCTGGAACAGTTGCTTGCGCTCATACGCACGCTGGATTTCCTGACGGGCTTCTTCGCTGGTCAGTCCGGCGATTTTCACTGAGGTGTTGGCGCCCGGCAGTTCGATGGTGCCGTCGGGCAGCACCAGTTGCGTGCCGTTGAGCTGGCTGGCGGCGGTGAAATTCAGGCCGATCTGGTCACCTGATTGCACGCGGTAAGCGTCCGAACCGCTGGTGCTGATGTGAAAGATCACATCCAGCACGTCTTTCGGGCGCAGGGTCTGTTCGACCCGCGGCATATCGGTGGCCTGGGCGTTGGCCGGCGTGGCGGTGAGGATATTCACCGGCATGTTGCGGGTCTCGGAAGTGCTGGTGCAGCCCGCAAGCGGCAGCAACAGCAGGACAAGCATTCTGGCGTTCATGGCGTCATCCTTTGCGTTCGCTTACAGGTTTTTGTAAAGCCATTTGGGCATGTAGTACTTGCGCCGGTTGAACACGCTGCCGACCACTTTCGCCCCGGCCTGAGTCAGGCGTTGCACAGCGGCCTGGGCAACTTCCCAGCGGGTGTCTTCGGCGCGCACGACAAACACCACGCCGTCGACCTGAGTGCTGATGACCAACGTGTCGGCGGCCGAATACACCGCGTCGCCATCGATCACCACGAAGCGGTACTGGCGGCCCAGTTGCTCGAGCAACGGGCTCAGGCGCTCGGCGGTCAGGTGCTCCAGCGTGCGGATCGGCCGGCCATTGGGCAGCACATGAAAGGGCAGGCTCGAGACCTGCACCACGCAGTCCTGCAACAGCGGCGGGTTGTCCGGGTTGAACAGCAGGTCGCGCAGGCCGCGCTCCTTGCCGAGGTTCATCTGCTGGGTGAGGTTGTTTGCCGACTGGCTGGCGTCGACCAGCAGTACCTGGCCGCTGCTCATCTGCGCCAGTTGACTGGCCAGCGCCAGCGCGCTGGTGGTGGTGCCGGCGCCGGGATTGGCGGCGGTCAGGAACAGGCTGCGCAGATCGAGATCCAGCACGGTCGAGGTCAGATTCGATTCGCTGGGGCTGGCGATGCTCAGGCTTTTATTGGTTGAACCGTCCATTAGCTTGCTCCGTGGCCGCTGAATACTTTGAAGGGGGTTTTCAACAGAATCTTCAGATCAAGCAGAAGGCTCTGCTCGGCGATGTAGCTGAGGTCCAACTCAACGCGCTGGTCGAAGTCGATGTTGCTGCGTCCGGAGATCTGCCACAGACCGGTCATGCCGGGGTAGATCGCCAGACGCGCGAGGTGATTGTCCTTGTAGCGGTAAGCGTTGAACGAGGTCGGGCGAGGGCCGACCAGGCGCATGTCGCCGGTCACCACGTTGATCAGGTTGGGCAGCTCATCGAGGCTGGTGCGCCGCAGAAAACTGCCGATGCCGGTGACGCGCGGGTCCTTGTCGATCTTGAAGTCGATGGCGTCGGCCCCGTGTTTGTTCAGGTGGCGCAGCGACTCCTTGAGTTCTTCGGCGTTGCTGACCATGGTGCGGAACTTGAACATGCCGAACTTGCGCCCGCGATAACCGGTGCGTTTCTGCACGAACAGCACCGGCCCCGGGCTGGTCAACTTGATCGTCAGTGCCAGGCCCAACAGCACGGGCGAGAACAGCAGCAGAATCGTCAGCGCACCGAGGCAGGCGACCACCCGGTTGGTCCGCGACAGCTGCCATGGGCGGCCGCCATCGCGGCCGCTGAGCCAGCCGCGACCCTGACGGTGGATCGCTGCGTCGAGGCGCATGCGATGTTCCGGGTCGACGCGCTTGTCAGGGCGCATCTGTGCAATCGACACACTTCTTTCATGTCCAGTCATGGCGTCCTCCGCATTCAATCAGCCGCAAGCGGCGCACGGGCAGTGGGGTAGTAGTTGCGGAACCAGGCGATGAAGCGGCCCAGTCCTTCATCCAGTTCTATCCGGGGCTGGAATCCGGTGGCCTCGGCCAGATCGCTGGCTTCGGCGCAGGTGTTGAGCACGTCGCCCGGTTGCAGCGGCAGCAGCTCGACAATGGCTTTGCGATCGAGGTGTTTTTCCATCAGGGCGAGGTAGGTTTTCAGCGCGACCGGTTGCTGCCCGCCGATGTTGAACAGGCGCCACGGCGCCATGCTGCTGGCCGGATCGGGCTGTTCGCGATCCCACTGCGGATTGGCTTGCGGTGGCTGATCGATCAGGCGCGCGATGCTTTCGATGATGTCGTCGATGTAGGTGAAGTCGCGCTGGTGCTCGCCGTAATTGAACAGCTTCAGCGGCTCGCCTTCGCTGATCGCCCGGGCGAACTGGATCGGCGACATGTCCGGCCGGCCCCAAGGCCCGTACACGGTGAAAAAGCGCAGGCCGGTGCAGGGAATGCCGAACAGATGGCTGTAGCTGTGCGCCATCAGCTCGTTGGCTTTCTTGGTTGCGGCGTACAGCGACAGCGGATGGTTGACGCCATCCTTGACTGAGTAAGGCGTGTGCTGATTGGCGCCGTAAACCGAACTCGACGAGGCGTAGATCAAATGCTCGACCGGGTGATGCCGGCAGCTCTCGAGAATGTTCAGGAAACCGTTGAGGTTGCTGTCCAGATACGCCCGTGGATTGTCCAGTGAATAACGCACCCCGGCCTGCGCGGCCAGATGAATCACCACTTGCGGCTGCTCGCGGGCAAACAATGCGTCGATCGCCGAAGCGTGGGCCAGATCCACCGTGGCCAGCGGAAAATCGCCGACCTGCTCGCGCACCCACTGCACGCGATCGTGCTTGAGCTGCGGGTCGTAGTAGTGATTGAAATTGTCCAGGCCGACCACCGAATGCCCGTCGCGCAGCAAGCGCAGGACGCAATGGGCACCAATGAAACCGGCGGCACCGGTCACCAGAATCTTCATGGCCGCAGCCCCTCAGGGGCGATGTGGCGCAGACCGATACCGCTGTAGTGCAGGCCGGCGGCGGCAACCTGTTCCGGGTTGTACAGGTTGCGGCCATCGATGATCACCTTCGACCGCAGCTTCTCGGCGAGCAGTTCGAAATCGACCACGCGGAAGTTTTTCCACTCGGTGCAGATCACCAGCGCATCGGCGTCTTCGAGGGTGTCGTCGCGGGTGGCGCACAGGTGCAGGTCGTTGCGGTAGCCGTAAATGCGCCGGCACTCGGACATGGCTTCCGGATCGTAGGCCTGCACGCTGGCGCCTTCGGCCCACAACGCGTCCATCAGATAGCGGCTGGGGGCTTCGCGCATGTCGTCGGTGTTCGGTTTGAACGCCAAGCCCCAGACCGCAATGGATTTGCCGGCCAGGCCTTGCGGAAACTGCGCGCGCAATTTGCTGAACAGGATGTGCCGCTGGCTATCGTTGACGTCGGTGACGCTGCGCAGCAGTTTCAACGGCATGCCGTTGTGTTCGGCGGTGTGCAGCAAGGCCCGCAGATCCTTGGGAAAGCACGAGCCACCGAAGCCGCAGCCCGGATAAATGAAGTGGTAGCCGATGCGCGGGTCGGAGCCGATGCCTTTGCGCACCGCTTCGATGTCGGCGCCGAGCAGTTCGGTGAGGTTGGCCAGTTCGTTCATGAAACTGATGCGGGTGGCGAGCATCGCGTTGGCCGCGTACTTGGTCAGCTCGGCGCTGCGGTTGTCCATGAACATCAGTTTTTCGTGGTTGCGGCAGAACGGCGCGTACAGCTCGCTCATCTGCTCGCGGGCAGCGTCGTCGCGGGTGCCGATGATGATCCGGTCCGGGCGCATGCAGTCGGCGAGGGCGCTGCCTTCCTTGAGAAATTCCGGGTTGGATACCACGCGCACCTGCAGCTCGGTTTTGCCGCGCAACAGCAATTCGCTGGTGGCCGTGGCCAGAACCTGGTCGGCGGTCCCGACCGGCACCGTGGATTTGATGATCAACGTGCGATCAGCCTCCATCAGGCCGGCAATCTGCCGGGCGACGTTGAGCACATGACTGAGGTCGGCGGAGCCATCCTCGTCCGCCGGGGTGCCGACGGCGATGAAAATCAGCTCGGCGTGGGTTACCGCATCGCTGGCCTGGGTACTGAACGATAGACGCCCGGCCTTGATGTTTTCTTCAAGTGTCGCGGACAGGCCTGGCTCACTGATTGGCGGCACCGCTTGTTGCAGTTGTTTGATCTTGTTCGGGTCAATATCAATGCATAAAACCCGATGGCCGACATCGGCAAGTGCAGCGGCTTGTATAAGTCCGACATAGCCAGTGCCAAATACGCTCACGTCCATCTACGCACCTCAATAAAACCAGAAAAGTTAACTACGGAATGAGATTGTTAAAGGGGTATAGCGCAGGGTTGGAAAAGCGTGTCAGCAAAATGACATGTTGCGCGGGTATAACACTTGAGACGTTTTTGGCGATTGGCCATCAAGTCATTGCTGCGATTGAAATTGTTGTTTTTTTACAGATTTGTTCAGATTTAAAGTAAGCGACAAGCGGTCGAAAGTATTGGTTTTAAAGGCTTTTAGCGATTTGGTGTGTCAGATTTGAGGCACCGTTTTTTTGACGCTTAATCCGGCTATCAGTCAATTCTTGCGCTTTTGAGGCCGAGTGCTAGTGTCAGGTTCTGACCGACAAAGCTTTGACATCCCGCCCTTTCGCACGCCCGGTATCGCCATGTTCCGATATGCCAAAGAACTACTCTTAGTTGTCTTTTTGCTGTTGTATTCCGACTATTACCTGGAGCGGTTAAATGCTATCGGGTGGGGTTTCAATGCACTTGTTTTTGGCGCGATGTTTTTGGCGCTTACTTTAGCGCTATATCTGACTGCCTATATAAGGCAGGCTCTTGTTCGACATGCATTCGCATTAACGCTGTTTGCTGCTGCGGTTTTTTTTGATGTCTACACCCGGGTCACCGCGGATTACTTGAGGTATAGCGATTTTGTCTCGCTGGTGTATTCGGGTGGGTTCATTCAGGAAGCGGCGTATCAATACCGCGACGCGATTTTGCGCGCGGTGCTCAATGGCTTGCTGCTGTTGTTTGGCATCGGGCTCAAGCCGCGTCATGCGCTGGTCATACCGAACGCGTTGCGGGTCGCGGCACCCATCGCCGGCGTGTTGATGCTCAGCGCTCTACTGTTTTTACGCGCGGGAGAGGGCGCCCGGGGCCTGCCGATCATGTACACGCCTTTGGCCTACCTGAACCTGTTTGCCTATGAAGCGCTGCAAGACACCGTAGGCCCGCGTGAACCAGTGACGCTCGCACGTGCCGCGCCTGCCGTCGGCCACGACATCGTGCTGATCATCGACGAAAGCATTTCCGGCAATTACCTCGACATCAATGCGCCGTTCGGCGTGCACAGCAACCTCAAGCAAGCGCCGGCCGGGGTCGATGTCTTCAACTTCGGTTATGCGGCGTCGATTGCCAATTGCAGCGCCGACACCAATGTCACCTTGCGCTACGGCGGCACCCGCGCCGATTACCGGCGCATCAACAGCACGCAGCCGTCGATCTGGCAGTACGCAAAAAAGGCCGGGCTCGGCACGGTGTACATCGACGCCCAGCGCACCGCCGGCAACCTGCAGAACCTGATGACCGCCGCCGAGAAAAACGACATCGACAGTTTCGTGCAATTCGACCAGACCAGCGTGCGCGACCGCGACATGGCGGCAGCGGCGAAGCTGATCGAACTGCTCAACGACCATCACGCCGAGCTGATCGTGATCAACAAGGTTGGCGCGCATTTTCCAGTGCATGACAAATACCCCGATGCGTTCATGGCTTACCGGCCAACGCTGCCACGCGGGCAATTCACGGAAGTCGCCGACACTGGCGAACGCGCCGGTTTCAATGGCCAGCCGGATGACTGGGTGCTGTATCGCAACGCCTACAAGAACACGCTGTTGTGGAACGTCGGCGAGTTCTTCGCCAGGGTGTTTGCCCAGGCCAACCTGAACAACGCGCTGCTGATCTACACCTCCGATCATGGCCAGGATCTGCACGAGCGCGGCAACCCGGGCTTGAATACCCATTGCGGTGGCGACCCGGTGGAAGAGGAGGGGCTGGTGCCGTTGGTGGTGATCCAGGGCCGTGGATTGCAGACGCCGGACTGGGCGGCGAATCTGCCGGTAAACAAGGACCGCTCCAGCCACTACAACATCTTCCCGACGCTGTTGCAGGTGATGGGTTATGACCTGGCGGGGATTGAAGCGGTATATGGCAAACCGCTGAGCGTGCCGACGGCGGATGAGTTCACCTTCAACTACCGCTTCAATGCACGGTTGGGGGCCAAGCCTGAGTGGAAGCATATCGATCTGGGCAGCATCGTTACGCCTGAGCGGGCGCCGGCGAGTGTGGCTGCGGGGCAGTGAGTTTTGGGTTGCTCGGGCGGGCCTCTTCGCGAGCAGGCTCGCTCCAACAGGGGATTGCATTCCAGGGTGGGAGCGAGCCTGCTCGCGAACAAGTCGGGTCAGGCTGCGACAGTCTCAACCCTTGTTGAACCGCGCCCGATACTCCCCAGGCGCGCAGCCCAGCCAGCGCGCGAAAGCCCGATTGAATCCCTGCACATCGCTGTAACCCAACCGATCCGCCACTTCGACCAGCTCCAGCGCCCCGGACTGCAACAGGTCCTCGGCCCGATAGCGCCGATGCTCATCGAGCAGTTCGCTGAAAGTCCAGCCCAACGCCTTCAAACGCCTTGCCGCCGTGCGCTCGAGCACATGCTGCGCGGCGCAGAATCGTGGCCAGTCCGCCGTCGCCAGATCTTCGATCAGATAATCGCTGAGCTGTCCGAGCAGAGTCGACTCGCTGTGACGGCGAGTCTGTTCCAGCAGATCGACAAGCGTTGTTTCCAATGCCGGATTGCCCGGTGTCAACGGCATCACGAACAGCTGCGGATCCAGATAAATCGCCGCCCATGACCGCTCTGCGCTCACCGAGGTGCGCAATGCCGATTGATGCTGCTCGCGGCTTGCCGATGCCAGTGCCACACCCAGCACCGGATCACCGGGCACGCCGCTGGCGAGCAACTTGCGTCGCACCAGGCTGCACAGGCTGACGAGGATGTAATCGGTCAGCGCCGCCGGAGCATCAAGACTCCCGGCTTCGACCAGACGCAGTGTTACGCCGTCATCTTCACGCAGGATTTGCACACGGAAATGTCCATTGAAAAACACAAAGTACTCGGCGAAAAACTCACAGGCACGTTCCAGCGACACGGCGACATCGAACAGATAGGTCAGTCCATTGGTGGCCGTCGAAACGAAGCGTTCACCCGCCGCCAGACCGATCAGTGGATCCCCGCTCTGTTCCACGGCAAACGCCCAGAAGCGCCGCGACATCAGCAGCGGCATGCGCGTGAACGGCGTGCGCAGATCGAACAGGCTGCGGCGCAGTTGTGCTTCGATGGCGCCTTGGCTAATGCCGCGCGCGAGCAATTCTTCAATGGCCGGCAGCAAGGTCGGCGCGTAAAAAGCGTTGACGGATTGCGGATGGGTTTTGCTCATGTTGTGTGCGCGTCTCCCGTCGCTCCGTTAGCCGCCAGCAACCGCTGATCGACGCTGAGGATCGCTTCGATCATCGCCCGCGCGGCCGGCGTCAGGGTATAGCCGGCGCGGCTGACGACCCCGTAACCCAATTGCAGCGCCGCTTCGTCATGCGGCACGTCGACAAAATCGAGCAACTCGATCAGGCCTGCGTCGAGCTGCTCACGCAAGGCCTCCAGCGTCGCCAGCCCCACCGCGTCTGAGCGCAGCACCACACGCTGGATCGCGTCAAATTGTGCGCACTCGACGCTCGGGGTGAAGTCGGATTCACCGAGGATATCGGCGAGCACCTTGCGAATCATCGGTGGAATGCGTGTGCCGACGATCGGGTAGTCGAGCAGGGCGCGCAAGCGCAGGTCTCGTTGCGCGAGGAGCGGATGGCCGGCGCGACAGAAAAACCGTCCCGGCCGCGTGCGCAGCAGGTGCACCTGATACTGTGGATCGCTGACAAAGTGCCGCGCGTCCGCGACGAAAAACTCGATCTGCTGCTCGCGCAACCACAACGTCAATTGCTGCCAGTCGCCCTGATGAAACCGCGTGCGAATTGCCGGGTGCGCCTGAATGAAATCGGCCAGCGCTTCCGGCACCAGCACCTGTGCCGGATACGGACCGCAACCGAATTGCAGTTCGCCGCCGGTGAGGCCGTTGTATTGCGTCAATTCGTTGTGCAGCGCCTGACTGCCAGCGAGCAGGCGCCGCGCATGTTGCAGCACCAGTTGGCCTTGCCCGGTCAGGCGAAATTCACGGCTGCTGCGCTCGACCAGCTCACAGTCAAGGTCGCGCTCAAGCGTCTGGATGCTGCGGCTGAACGCCGGTTGGCTAAGGTTGATCGCCTCGGCGGCGCGACCGAAGTTGCGGTAATCGGCGAGGGCGACCAAGTGGCGAAGCTGGCGAAGATCCATCATGCGTCTCCTGCATTTTGCGGATACTTTTAATGCATTGGATCGATAGCACGTCCGCTGGCATAAGTACACGCCTGGTCTTCGATAGCGCGCCTTCATGTCTCAGTCTCTGTTCGCCTCCAGCGCGTTTACCCGCACGATTCTCGCGCATGCTCGCCAGTCCGGACTGTGCCCGCAACGCTTGATGGCGCGCGTGGGGATCTGCCCATCAGTGCTCGCCGGGCAGCATCAAATGATCGCCGCACAAGCGGTTGAACAGTTGTGGCGTGAGTGTGAATGGTCAGGGGTAGCGCCGACGTTTGGCTGTGAACTGGCCGACGGGCTGGCGACCGATTGCCTGCAAGGGCTGAATATCCTGCTCGACTCGGCGGCGACCTTGCGCGCCAGCCTGCAGTGCTTCATCGACTGCTTGCCGCAGGTGATCAACTACGTCGCGGTGGAGTTGGTCGAGGCGGGCGAATTGGCTCATATACACCTGCGTTCGCCGCAGGGGCAGCTGCATCATTTCGCTCTGGACGCGGCGGCGATAACGCTGGTGCGCAATATTGCCCGTCGATTGGGCAGGGCGCCCGGAGACCTCTTCGTGAGTGTGAGTCTGCGCCCGGCGCAAATGGCCGGTGGCTGGCTGCGTGAAGTGGGCATTGCGGTGGAGCGGGGCGAGCAGCTGTGCCTGACCTTGCCGCGATATAGCCTCGATCAGGCCTTGCTGGGCGCCAACCCGTTTCTGCACCAGAGCATGCTGCGTCACTGGCACGCTGCAACTTGCGCACCTGCGCGTGAGGACAATCTATCGATGGCGCGGCACTGGCTGACGGCGGGCGATCAACCGATCGAACGGATAGCCGAGCGGCTGGGTTATCGCCAGCCGAGCAACTTTATCCGCGCGTTTCGCAAACAGTTCGGGATTACGCCGAAGCAGTTTCGGTTGAATCCGGGGCAGGTTTGTTGAAAGAAGGATTGAGGTGATTGATCGTTATTGAGGGTGCCAGCAAGATTTACCCCCTCACCCCAGCCCTCTCCCCCAAGGGGGCGAGGGGGAAAGGGAGCCGATCTTCATGGCGTTCGGAATCTGAGTTCAACTCGGTATCCCACGTCGGCATATCTCGTACATCCAACACAGTCAGTCCCCTCTCCCTCCGGGAAGGGGGCTTATGACTCATGGGAGCTGATGTGCGTGTTATTCAAAATTGCATTCAACTCGTTATCCCACGTCGGCGTATCTCGTACATGCAACTCGGTCGGTCCCCTCTCCCTCCGGGAGAGGGCTAGGGTGAGGGGCTTTTGACTTACGGCGTGACGATATTGAACTGCGGCCCGAACGTATCCAGGCTGCCCATCAATAATCCGAATTTCTGACCATTGCCCTGCAACTTCACCAGTCCTTTTTGCATCGCCGTCGGGAAGTCCAATTGTTTCAGGCTGATCTTCTCCAGCGTATCGCGGCTCAGGCTTACCCTCGCATCCGCCGCCGGATTCAAGCCGGCACGGTGAGTCAGCACGCCGTTGCGCAAGGTCAGGGTGAAATCCCTTTGCACATCGTCGAACGTCCAGTTCAGCGTCAGGTCATGGGCCACGGCTTTGTCGCTGTCCAGGCGTACCGCGAGGTAGTCGAAGAACATTTCCGGACTCATCGCCCGGACCATATCCACCGACACGGTATTGGCTGACTGCGGCGGCACGCCGTTGCGCAGTTCCATCGCACCGGTCAGGTACATGTTGCGCCAGGTGGCGTTCTCGCTTTGATAACCCAGTTGTTCCAGCGTCTCGGCCTGCGCCTTGCGTGCGTCGGCGTTGTCCGGATCGGCGAACAGCAACTGATTGCCCAACTGCGCGGCCCAGCGGTAGTCCGCACTGGCCATCGCGCTGCGCATTTTCTCCAGCACCGACGCGGCACCGCCCATGGCCTCGACCGAGCGTTTCGCCGCATCCACCGGCGGCAGCGGATTGAGGTTGGCCGGGTTGCCGTCGTAGAAACCCATGTAGCGCTGATACACCGCGCGCGTATTGAAACTCAGCGAGCCGTAATAGCCGCGGGTGTACCACTTCTGATCGAGCGAGCCGGGCAGTTTCTTGATTGCTTCGGCAATTTCCAGCGGCGTCAGGCCCTGGTTGAGCAAATGCAAGGTGCGGTCGTTGATGAAGGCGTACATGTCGCGCTGATCGGCGAGCAGAGTACGAATCCGCTCGCCGCCCCAGGTCGGCCAGTTGTGTTGGGCGAACAGCACGTCGGCCTTGTCGCCATAGCGCGCCAGGCTGTCATCGAGGTATTGCGACCAGGCCTTGGCATCGCGTACCTGCGCACCGCGCGGGGTTAGGATGTTGTGCATCATCTGCGTGGCGTTTTCGGCCATGCACAAGGCTTTCAATTCGGGCAGATAGAGGTTCATCTCCGCTGGCGCTTCGGTGCCCGGGGTCAGCTGGAATTCGACTTGCAGGCCAGCAATGGTGCGAGTTTCCAACGGCTCGGCGATCAGGTCGGTAGGCGCGATCAGCGTGACCGTGCCACCGCTGGGCGCACTCTTGCCGAGGCCAGCGTCGACCTGACCTTTTTCACTGCGCGGCAACAGGCTGCCGAATTGGTACTGCGCGCGGCGGCTCATGGCGTTGCCGGCCATGACGTTCTCGCTCATCACGTGTTCCATGAAGCCGACCGGCGCGTAGACCTTGACCTTGCCGGACTTGACATCGGCCTCGTCGATTACCCCGCGCACGCCGCCGAAATGATCGACATGAGTGTGGCTGTAGATCACCGCGACGACCGGTTTGCGCGGCCGATTGGCGTAGTACAGGTCCAGCGCCGTCCTGGCGGTTTCGGCCATGGTCAGCGGATCGATGATGATCAGCCCGTCGTCACCTTCGATGATGGTCATGTTGGCGAGGTCGAGACCGCGTACCTGATAGAGCTTGGGGCTGACCTCGAACAGACCGGCGTGGGCATTGAGCTGTGCCAGTCGCCACAGGCTTGGATTGACCGATTCTGGCGCCTTGTCTTTGGCGAGGAAATCATAGGCATTGACGTTCCAGATGACTTTGCCGGCAGCGTCCTTGATCTGACCCTTGAACGGTGCGATCAGGCCTTTGCTGACGGATTCGAAATCGGTGCGGTCGCTGAACGGCAGGGTTTGCAGGACGGCTGCGTTGCTTGCGGTGGTTTGCATGCTCGGCGCCACCGCACCGTCAGCAGCGAGCAACGGTTGGCTCAGGCAAGCGGTGATCAGGCAGGTCAGCAGGCCGCGCGGGCTCAGGATGAAACGGGGCATGGGTGTCTCCGGTTTTTTATCGTTATGGCCGAACAGCCAGCAGCGTAGGGCGCGTCCCGGCGTTGGCGATGATCATCAGCGGACAAAAACCATTCAGGGCCGCTATCCTAGGCCCAGGTTCACTGATCGGGTTTGCCCATGCTTGAGGTTCGCGACGTTTTCAAAAGCTATGCCACGCCACAGGGATTGTTGCCGGTGCTGCAAGGCGTTGACCTGACGCTGGAGGCCGGTGGCAGCCTGGCGCTGATGGGCGAATCGGGCAGTGGCAAAAGCACGCTGCTGCACCTGGTGGCGGGGCTGGACAAGGTCGACAGCGGCAGCATCCGCAGCGGCGAACATCGCCTGGAAGCCATGAGCGAAGCGCAACTGGCCAACTGGCGGCGTACGGAAATCGGTCTGGTGTTTCAGCAGTTCAACCTGATCGGCAGCCTGCGCGTGGAAGACAATCTGGCCTTTCAGGCGCGCCTCGCCGGGCGCCATGAGCCGCGCTGGCAAGCGCATCTGGTGCAGCGCCTGGGTCTGGGCGATCTGCTCTCGCGGTATCCCGAGCAACTCTCTGGCGGCCAGCAGCAGCGGGTCGCATTGGGCCGAGCATTGGCCTCGCAGCCGAAACTGCTGTTGGCCGATGAACCCACCGGCAGCCTCGATGAAGCGACCAGCGATGAAGTGCTGCGGCTGTTGCTCGAATTGCTCGATGACACGCCGACGACTTTGTTGATGGTCACTCACAGTCAGCGCGTTGCGGCGCGTTTGGCCCAGCGTGTGGTGTTGTCGAACGGGCGGGTTGCCTGATGATCTGGCGGCAAACCCTGCGCGCGCTGCTCAGCCACTGGCGGCGCCATCCCGTGCAGTTTTTCAGTGTGCTGACCGGGCTGTGGCTGGCCACTAGTCTGCTCACTGGCGTCGAGGCGCTGAACAGTCAGGCGCGCGACAGCTACGCGCGGGCCAGCCAGATGATCGGCGGCGAACCACAGGCCAGCCTGAGCACGCCGAATGGGGCACTGTTTCCCCAGCGCTGGTTTATCGAGCTGCGCCGTCAGGGCTGGCCGGTGTCACCGGTGTTGCAGGGCCGGCTGACGCTCAAGGGCCACGAAGACCAGCGGATTCAGGTGATGGGCATCGAGCCGGTGTCGCTGCCGTCGGATTCCGCGGTAGCCGGGCAGGCGATGCCGATCGAGCGCATCGTCGAATTTTTCAGCCCGCCGGGCAGCACCTGGATTTCTCCGGACACCCTGCAAATTCTCGGCTTGCGCGAAGGTGATACAGCGCAAACCGTAAACGGCCAGACCCTGCCGCCGCTGCTCGCGCAGAAGGACATGGCGCCGGGCCTGTTACTGGTCGACATCGGCGCAGCGCAAAGACTGCTCGACCAACCCGAGCAATTGTCGCGATTGCTGCTGCCCAAGGACTTTCATCAAGAATTACCAGCGAGTTTCACCGATCGCTTGCAGCTCAAAAGCAGCGGTGAAGAAAACAATCTCGCGCGGCTGACCGAGAGCTTTCACCTCAATCTTGATGCCCTTGGATTTTTGTCATTTCTGGTCGGCCTGTTCATCGTCCACGCTGCCATCGGCCTCGCTCTGGAACAGCGCCGAGGCTTGCTGCGTACACTGCGCGCTTGTGGCGTCAGCGCACGAATGCTGATCGCGTGTCTGGTGGTTGAACTGGGTGTGCTGGCACTGATCGGCGGATTGTTCGGTGTGCTCAGCGGCTATTGGCTGGCCAGCGTGCTGCTGCCGGACGTCGCCGCGAGTCTGCGCGGTCTGTATGGCGCGGAAGTGGCGGGGCAGTTGCGCCTGAGCCCCTGGTGGTGGTTCAGCGGCATCGGTCTGAGCCTGCTTGGCGCCTTGCTGGCCGGGGCCAACAGTCTGCTGCGGGCGGCGCGCCTGCCGTTGCTGGCGGTGGCTGATCCGCAGGCGTGGCATCAACAGTATTCGCGGTGGTTGCGCCGACAGGGTTGGCTGGCGACGGCACTGCTTGCGATTGCGCTGGCGGCGCTGATCTGGGGCGACAGCCTGAGCAGCGGCTTCGTGCTCATGGCCGGGTTGTTGCTCGGTGCCGCGCTGGCCTTGCCGGTGCTGCTCAGCGCGTTGTTGAACCCGTTGCTCGGGCGCAGTCGTTCGGTGCTTGGCCAATGGTTTCTCGCTGATTGCCGCCAGCAACTGCCGGCCCTGAGTCTGGCGCTGATGGCGCTGTTGTTGGCGCTCGCCGCCAATATCGGCGCCGGCAGCATGACCGCCGGTTTTCGCCAGACCTTCAACGACTGGCTCGAACAACGCTTGAGCGCCGAGCTGTACATCAACCCGGCCAATCCGGCGCAGGCCCGCGAGATGCACAGTTGGCTCAAGCAGCAGCCCAACGTGACCGCTGTGCTGCCCAACTGGCAAGTCTCGGTGACGCTGCAAGGCTGGCCGGCCGACGTCTACGGCATCATCGATCACTCGTACTATCGCCAGCACTGGCCGTTGCTCGACAGCAGTGGCAGCGATCCGTGGGCCAAACTGGCCACGGATGATGCGGTGATGCTCAGCGAACAACTGGCGCGTCGCCTGAAAGTGAAGCCGGGCGAGCATCTGAACATTCCCACGCCAAACGGCACGTGGTCGCCGCGCATCGTCGGCATCTACGCCGACTACGGCAATCCGAAAGGGCATGTGCTGATCAGCAGTGAGCACCTGTTGCGCGGCTGGCCGCAACTGACGCCGAACCGATTCAATCTGCGCATCGATCCGCCACAGATTCCGGCGCTGCTCAACGCGTTGCAGGCGCGCTTTGAGCTGGACGACAGCCGCATCGTCGATCAGGCGCGGCTCAAGGGCTGGTCGGTGCAAGTGTTCGAACGCACCTTTGCCGCGACGGCGGCGTTGAACAGCCTGACCTTGGCCGTGGCTGGCGTGGCGCTGTTCATCAGCCTGCTGACCCAGAGCCAGAGCCGCCTCAGTCAACTCGCACCGCTGTGGGCGCTGGGCGTGACGCGCAAACAATTGATGCTGCTCAACCTCGGCCAGACCTGGCTGCTCGCCGTATTGACGTTGCTGTTGGCGCTGCCGCTGGGCATTGCTTTGGCATGGTGCCTGGATGCGGTGATCAATGTGCAGGCATTCGGCTGGCGCTTGCCGTTGCGGGTGTTTCCGTTGCAGTTGTTGCAACTGATGGGCTTGGCCTTGCTGGCGACTCTGTTGGCCTCGGCATGGCCCCTGTATTCGTTGTACCGCACGCAACCGGCGGATCTGCTGAGGACGTTTGCCCATGAGGACTAAATGGGTCGTGCTGATGATTGCGCTGCTGCTCGGTGGCTGCGATCAGCCTGCACCCGAGGAGAAGGGTTTTGCCGGCATGGGCGATCAGGCGCAATCGTTCACGCCGGTGGTGCCCGGTCGGGTGTTCAGTTTCCCCGCCGATCACGGCGCGCATGATGGTTTTCGCATCGAGTGGTGGTACGTCACCGCCAATCTCAAGGATCAGCAGGGCAACGATTTCGGCGTGCAATGGACGCTGTTTCGCAGCGCCCTGAAACCGCTCGCCGAGCAGGCCGGGTGGGGCAATCAGACGATCTGGCTGGGCCATGCGGCGGTCACTTCGCGCTCGGTGCACCACGCCGCCGAGCGCTACGCCCGGGGCGGAGTAGGCCAGGCCGGCGTGCGCCTGGCGCCGTTCGAGGCGTGGATCGATGACTGGATGTTTGCCAGCCAAGCGCAGGATCCGTTGCGCGATATGCAACTCAGCGCTCGTGACAAAAATTTCGCTTATCAACTGCGCCTCGCCTCCAGCCGCCCGCTGGTGCTGCAGGGCGACCAGGGTTTCAGCCAGAAATCCGAAGAAGGCCAGGCTTCGTATTACTACAGTCAGCCGTTCTTCCAGGCCAGCGGTACGCTGCAGATCGACGGTCAGACCTATACCGTCAGCGGCCCGGCGTGGCTCGATCGCGAGTGGAGCAGTCAACCGCTGACCGCCAACCAGACTGGCTGGGACTGGTTCTCCCTGCATCTGGACAGTGGCGAACATGTGATGCTTTACCGCATGCGGCAGAAGGACGGCGCGCCTTATCTGACCGGCACCTGGATCGCCGCCGATGGGCAAATTCAGACGTTGCGCAGCGAGCAGATCAGCCTTGTGCCGCAGGACACGGCAAAGGTTGCCGACCGACCGATGCCGGTGAAATGGTCGATCCGCATTCCAGACAAGCAACTCGATATCAGCGTTGATGCGCTCAATCGCAATGCGTGGATGGATTTGCGTATTCCTTACTGGGAAGGTCCGGTTAAGATTGATGGCAGCCATCCTGGCCAGGGCTATCTGGAAATGACCGGGTATTAACTGCGGCACCGCTTTCTTCCCTGTGGGAGCGAGCCTGCTCGCGAAGGCTTTTTGTCAGGCTGTGAGGATGTTTGACCGAGTACATATCCGTTGCTGCGGTAACGGCTGCTTAGGGTTCCGCCCTTACGGCGGGTCACCTTTTTCAAACGCCAAAAAGGTAACCCAAAAGGCTTGCTCCTGCGTTCGGCCCTCGCAACCTCGGGTTCCTTCGCTGCGGGATCGATCCTGGCGCAGCGGCTCCGGTTTGCTTCGCTGCACCTCCTTCCGCTGTGTCTGGCTGCGCCAGACGGTCGCTGCGCTCCCACGCCCGGATCAATCCCTCCGCTCAGCCTTCCGACGTCGCTAGTGGATCAAGATCAAAAGCAGGCGAGCTGAAACTCGACCCAAGGGCGAATGCTCATCGTGTAGGAGCTGCCGAAGGCTGCGATCTTTTGATCTTGATCTTGATCTTGATCTTGTAGGAGTGAGCCTGCTCGCGATGGCTATCTCAAAAAAAACGATGAATAGCAGGTTTACCCGATCCCTGTGGGAGCTGGCTTGCCAGCGATGGCGTCAGCAAGGTCGCCACTAATCAAACCGCTCGGAACTCTCCCTTCGCCAATACGCTCTACCCAGAAACCCGCCATTTTCGGACTCACCCATGAGCGACGACGTGCAACTCCCAGACCTCAACACCTGGCAACGCCTGTTCGACGATCAGACCCTTTGGCAGCAATCGCCCGACGCTCACTATTTCGATCTGCAGCGCATCGCCGACGACCTGCTCGGCCAAGGGGCGATTGACCTTGAGCAATGGCAGTTGCTACGCGCCAAGGCCGACGATTTGCACAAGCAAACGCCTGAGGTCAACGTCGCCCGCGAACTTGACGATCCCGAAGCCTGAGGACTACCGCCGTGAATACAACCGTCAATCAGAACGACAACCCCGACGAACCGCGCCCGGCCGGCGAAACCGAGCGCGACAACGACGCCCTGCGCCCGACCGATCCCAAGCAGCGGCAGGACAGCGGCAAAGGCACGCCGAGTGGCGAATCCACTGCGCAGGAGACCGCCAAGCCACACACCCGAGGCCCACAAACCCAAGTCAAGCCCTGAACAGCGTCTATGCTCACTGGCACGCCCGCCGCTGAAGTGTTTTCGGTGGCGGGTGTCGCCATTTCATCACAGGGAAAGTAATGCATATGAAGCTCGACGCTCTGGCCAAGGCCATCACTCTCGCAACGCTGCTTTCTGTCACGAGTTTCGGCGCTCTGGCTGCCGACATTCCGTTATCCGCCGTCGTTGAGGCCGATTCCGTTACCACCAAAGTGCTCGCCGTCGACCCGGCCAATCACCAGGTCGTGCTGGAAGGCCCCGAGGGACGCCAGGTCCACGTTCAGCTCAGCGACAAAGCGAAAAACCTCGCCAATCTCAAGGTGGGCGATTTGGTAAAGATTGAGGTACAGCGGTCTGTCGCCGCTTATCTCGACACCGATGTGGATAAAGGTCTGCCAGGCACCACCGAACGCACCGGCGAACTGCGCAAGGCGCCGGGCAGCGACAACCCGGGCGGTGAGGCCTATCGGCAGGTTCAGGTGCAACTGAAAATCACCAAAATTGATTTGAAGACCAATCAGGTAACCCTCGAAAACCCGTCCGGACAATCGAAGACGCTCGATGTGAAGAAGCCGGAGATTCAAGCCAAATTGAAAGATTTGAAAGTAGGGCAGAGCGTTATTGTCACTTACACCGATATCCTGAAAGTGACTAGTCAGCACGATAGTTGAGTAATCGCTCTACAAGTTGATTGTTCTTGTACAACTTTAGGTATGAGAACAATCATATAAATGTTTTTTGTCGGACAATTCTCGGGGAAAATCGATAAACACAGTTTTTAACTTTTCAGTTCAAAAATTTCATCTTTCTACCTGACGACATATGCATTGGATTGAATTAAAATCCTCCGCGTTCGCCCAGTGTCAGGGCTCTTTACCGGTGCAAGGATTGCCAGGCCGTAACACTGGGCGAACTCCACCACCGTGACAGATGTATGCAAAATCAAAATACAAAAAAGGGCGACTTTGAAGTCGCCCTTTTTTATTGTTTTCGATCATGTCGCAGCTGGCATCCCGGCTTTGGCCTGCTGCCCTTGCAAGCGCTTCAGAGTCTGCTGATACATCTTCGTACGGCGGTGATCCTTGCCGTACGTGCCTGCCGCCGCTACGGTGCCGGCCTGGATGTGATCCAGATAGCGGAAGATTTTCCGCGGCGAGAGAAACCTGACGCCATAGCCCAACCCGACCATTCGATCCTGCAGGGTGTAACCAGGTACCTCCTCATCCATGCAGAAGTGCAAACCCAGCGACTTCATCACCCGCGCGTTCCACAGCGTGCAGAAACTTTTCAGATGGGTTTCTTTATACGGGCGTGGCGGTTTTGAACGCAGGCCAAGATGAACTTTGAGCCGACGAACATGATGTTTGCAGAACCGCGAAGTTAAACGCCAGCTATCACGCAGTAACCCACGATCAAGTTGCTCAACACAACCCACCGCCGCCATGTCCGCACTTTTCGCGCATTCGCGCATCATCATCGCAAACACTTCCATGTCGTAGACAAAGGTGTCGGTGTGCAGCAGAAACAAGTAATCGGTCTCAACTTGCGCCAAGGCCAGATCCAACGCCTTGCCATGAGCAATATGCCCCATTTCCTTGCCCGGCGACGGCCGCTCGATCAGATTGATCCAGTCCAGCGAACGCAAATAATCGAGGCTGGCATCCGCCGAATCGTTATCCACCACCCACACTGGAATGCCCTGCGCCTGGACATGCTCGCGCAACAGCTCCAGACACATGCGGGTAATGTCCGGGGTTTTGTAATTTACCAGGACGAGGCTGAAGTTGGATTGCGGCTGGGAGGGTAAATCGAAGGCTTTCATGTCGGAGGGACTCATCCACGGCTCAAGACGACAGGTTGATGAGCCGGGATGCTAGCGGGGGAAGCTTAGGTGAAGCTTAATTTGGCAGGGTCGGACACTGGAGAAATGTGAGGACGTAAAACGGTTGGGATGTGTACCGGATGTAGCCATGCGTTCATCAGGTTGCGAAGTAAAGCTCATCCAGTTGGCGCTTGCGGATTGCCAAGTATTCTTCCCACAAATTGGGAAAGTCCTCATCTCTGGTTAGCGGAAAGGTCAGATAGATGTGTTTTCCGACAACACTGATGTACTGGCGCGCACGTTTGAAAGCGGGCTGCTCGTACAGCGCAAGGGTCTCGTCGTAAGCGTCGTGATGGTGGCGAATCGTTACTCGATGAGGGGCAATCATCCCTCGCGCAAAATCGATCACCCAGTCGCCGTCTATGGCCGTACGCAAATAGCCGTAAACACCATCGACCGACAGCAGGATGCAGGTGTTGGCTTGGTGGCCGTCCTCATCGTTCGCTAGAACAATCTGGTCTGCGAAGTATTTGATCGTCTGGTTATCCGGACCCTGTAGAAGCAAGCTCCAGCCCTCGACGCCCATGCGAAACTCGCCGATGTTTTGAAAGGTTGCGGTCCATCGATTGGCAAGCGTTATCTGACGGGTATTCATGGGGGGTTCAGACTCGAAATTTCCGACTTATGGCGTCGCATAAACCGAAACAAATCGGCTTTACGTTTTAACAGATGTTAAGAATTCAAATAAATAGACGAACGTGGTTGCTCCCATTTCATCCATGTAACCCCGCCGCTTTGCACGCTTCGACGAACGTGGCGCCTTTTTTGTCCATGGCAGTCTTGACCATTTGATTGGCTTTCACCAATGCAGCGCTGGGCTTGGCCCATTGTTCTGGTGGCAACGCCTCAGACCACGTTTGCACTTGCTCCGGAAGGGTAGGCCGCCCTTTGCGATGCGCCCATTCGGCTAGCATGTAAGGCATCTTCCAGAAGCTCAGCACGCGCCACATGTACCAGCGGCGCAATGGCCAGTAGGATTTTTTCGAGTAACCGTAATGCTCGCGCTGCTCGGGCGTCAGTTCGTCGCCACCCTCGTCCAGCGACCCCATCGCGCGTGCGTCTTCGCGTTCGATTTCAAAAGTGTGTAGGCCTTCGTACGGTTTGAGCCGATCACCGGATGGAGTCAAACCCAGTGCCTTGAGCATCGGGTTTGGAGCATCTACCAACTGACCGTCTTCCATGTAATTACGAATTGACGTCCACATCCCTAAAGCATGTGCATCGCTGGGTTGTGGTAGCAGGAGGAATTGCACTTTGTCCTGCTCCTCATCCTCCAGACCCATGCCGAACGTGTACTGGCGAGTAGCGCCATAACTGGTGACGCCCTGAGTGTTGGAGACCCAGGCGACTACGCTTTCCCAAGGTACGATGAGGACGCGGCGGGTTTTGCTGTCGACGTAGCAGACTTCGCGGCGTTGGCGGTTGAAGCGGACGGGGTAGGTTTTTGCTGCTTTAAAGACGCCGGAGAGCATTCCGTATAAGTACGCACCAAGAGGGAGAATAAACAGTAGAGAGCCGCTAGCAAAAACCAGTAACGAGTCACCAATTAGGTCGACGAACCTTCGATCTATTCCGTGAGGGCTGAAAAGTGCGAGCCAAGCACAGATAAGCACCGGAGCAATGAATGCTGTCGTCAATGCCATCCAAATTCCAGCGGCAAGTATTTTTCCTTGTTCAACCATTCCCCAATTACTTCCGCCGAGTTCCAGGAATACTTCGTTCATCCCTGAAAAATTCCGGCGAGAGGATTGAGTTTGCCCTGTATAGACCGGTAATGGCGATAGAAACAGAGTTTCATTCATTCCACGGACGCGGACTTCTCCAGCCCTTGGCCTCTCGCTACGGATGTCCGCTGCGGCTTCAGAAGTAGTGAATTTAGCGCCGCGCTTGAAAAGGCTTTTAAGCATCGATGGTCCCCAAATCTTCTTTTTTGAACAATATGAATTGGGATTTACTTGTGCCAATCGGCAACGAGTCAGCAGAATCAAGCTTAAAGACACCGCGCGTTGGATCGCGCCTATAAGGTGAGCTAATAATATGCAGGTCACGGAGCACAAAGCAGGTTCGTGCATTACGTCACGTTCAGCTTCCAATTGATAAGCGATGGTCAATGCCAAGGAAAAATCTGTGGTCTGCAATGAGTCACTGATCGGCAAATGAATTGTCAACGCTTCGTTGCCTTTACTGGCTACGACTAATCGACTAATCCAGGTTGTCGTGCACTCCCGCCATCTCAAGGGAAAAGGGCCGGGCGCGTAACCCCCTTTCTTTGGAACATCGCGATATTGCTGGTACGCTTTCAATTGCAATTTTCGAGTATCCATTTCCTGCGTGCTAACGCCTGGAATTATAAGCTTCAGATAGGTCTGCTTGGCATCACGAATCATTTCACAAGTAGGTTTTTGCACGACCTTTGCCAGTTCGTTCCATTCGTCCTGCATGCTGCGATTCTTAGTTTTGTTCCCCCAGACGCTGGACTCCATCCATTTTTGCAAGTCGTCCAGAGGCAAAGATTGCCTCATAGCTTCAGATCAAAGGATCGCAGCCTACGGCAGCTCCTACATTTGGAATGCGTTTCCCCTGTAGGAGCAGCCGTAGGCTGCGATCTTTTAATGTTTAACGCGCGAGTCGGGTCAAACACTCCTCAATCGACCGCCGTTGCGTCTCGGCATACAACCCCAACTCATCGATGGCCGAACGCCCCAGCGCCTGTTCGAAAGCCTGTCGATTGGAGTGTTCGCCGTAATGCGCCTGTGCGGCATCCCCCAGGTTCGACTGAAAAATCCCCGCTGCGCTAACCGGCAGGAAATCTTCGTACACCAGCGGCTCCGCTTTCACATAGCCATCGCGCAGCAAGTCCTCCAGGGACGACTCACCAAGTCCTTCAGCGGCCAAGCCCTTTTCCGTAGCGAAATAACGAAAGTACGCCAGCCCCTGTTCGCGCATGCCCTCGATGCTGTCAGGAAATTCGGCAAAGTGCTGCGTCATCAGCGCGTTGTAGCGTGCGGCATTGGCTTCGTTAGGGAAGTCGCCCAATTCATCGCGAGCGGCATTCAACAAGCGGTCATACAGCGCGCGACCCTTGGGCGTGAGGGCGGCGCCGCGTTGTTCGATTTCGCCGAAACGCGCGCTGTGGCTGCCACGGGTTTCGGGCTGATCGGTGAAGGCGATCGGCTCGTCCAGCGCTTTGAAGCTGGTCTGGCGCAGCAGGATCGGGCAGTCGCGGCGCGGTGGGCCTTCGATCACCGCTTTGGGTGTGATGCCATGGGCAGGCATCTGCTCCTGCACGGTGTCGATGTCCAGCGTGCGCGGCGTAAGGTGATTGATATGCGGACCTTTGAACGCAACGACATCGGCGACCAAGCGGTGCTGGGCGCTGAGTTTCTGGTATTGCGCGGCGCTGACCGTGGCGCTGTGGTGCCAGCGAAAAGTCTCCAGTGCCTGTCGGACGAATTCTGCGGCTTCGTCGTCATTCAGTCCGCCTGCCGTTTCCGCCTGTTCAATCAGGCGCAACGCCTCTTCAGTAAAAATCGAACGACGGGCCAGTACCGACTCGGCAAACGAACGCAATTCAGGATCTTCAATCAGCTCCAGGCGCAGCAACGAGGTGAACACGCGAAACGGGCTGACCTGCAACGCTTCTTCATGCACCGCACGAAACGCCGTTGAATGCACCGGCACACCGGCCGGGGTCAGGTCGTAATAACCCACCGGTTGCATACCCATCACCGCGAACAGGCGGGCGAGGGTGGCCAGTTCGCTCGCGGTGCCGACGCGAATGGCGCCGTGGCGTTCCATGTCCAGCCGCTCGATTTCGCCGGTGCGCTTGAGCTGTCCGGCAATCTCAGGCTGACGTGCCAGCACTTCGCGATTGGTTTTTTCCACCAGTTCCATCAGCGCGCCGTACAGCGGCACCTCTTCGCGGTACATGTCGGACATCGCTCGGGAGAAGCGTTGGCGGATCAGGTCGGGGCTGACGAACGGCTGCACGGTCATGAAAAAAATTCCTGCCACGGTGACGAAATGGATGCCGGAAAAGATCGCAGCCTTCGCCCAGGCGGGCAAACGAAGAATCCTACGAACTTCATTCTGCCAACGACTGATCCACCAGTTCGATCCAGTGTCTGACCGGCGTGCGCCCGGCGCTCGCCAGATGGCTCTGACAGCCCACATTGGAAGTGACGATCAACTCCGGTCGGCCGCTTTCCAGGGCGTTGAGGCGCTGATCGCGCAGTTGCCGCGCCAGCACCGGTTGGGTCAGCGAGTAGGTGCCCGCCGAGCCGCAGCACAAATGGCCATCCGGCACTGATGTGAGGTTGAAGCCAAGTCGGGTCAGCACGGCTTCCACCGCGCCGCCAAGTTTCAACGCGTGCTGCAAGGTGCACGGGCAATGCACGGCGATGCGCCGTTCGCTGGCGGCGCATACTTGCTCCAGTGGTTCCTCAGCGATTATTTGCACCAGATCCCGAGTCATTTCGCTGATCCGCCGGGCTTTCAACGCGTAGATCGGATCGTCCGCAAGCAAATGCCCGTAATCCTTGATGAACGCGCCGCAACCACTGGCCGTCTGCACGATGGCTTCAGCGCCGTTCTGCAGATGCGGCCACCAGGCGTCGATGTTCTGCCGAGCGCGGTCGAGACCTTTGCCCTGAGCGTCGAGGTGATAGTCGAGAGCGCCGCAGCAACCGGCCTCGCTCACCGGAGTGACGCTGATGCCCAAACGATCAAGCACCCGCGCCGTTGCGTCATTGGTATTCGGCGACAGACCCGGTTGCACGCAACCTTCGAGCAACAACACCCGGCGCGCATGCCGAGGAGCAGGGCGCGACCCCATAACACCCAAGCGCTGCGGCAGTTTGCTTTCCAGCAGGCGCGGTAGCAGCGGCCGAAAGGTCGCGCCCATGCGCAGCAAGCCTTTGAACAGCCCCGGATTCGGCGCCAGCGCGCGCAAGCCTTCGCGCAGCAAGCGCTGAGCGGCCGGGCGCGGCACCGCGCTGTCGACTACCGCGCGGCCGATGTCGAGCAGGTTGTGATAATCGACGCCGGACGGGCAGGTGGTTTCGCAGTTGCGGCACGACAGGCAACGATCCAGATGCAGTTGCGTCTGCTCGGTGGCCGGTGCGCCTTCCAGCACTTGCTTGATCAGATAAATGCGCCCGCGCGGGCCATCGAGTTCATCGCCGAGCAATTGATACGTCGGACACGTCGCGTTGCAGAAACCGCAATGTACGCAGGTGCGCAGGATCTTTTCCGCTTCGGCGGCGCGGGGCAGTTGCCGCGATTGCTCGCTGAGGGTGGTTTGCATGGCTAGACCTCCGCGTACATTCGCCCGGGGTTGAACAGCCCTTGCGGGTCGAGTTGCGCTTTGAGTTGCCGGTGGTAGCGCAGCAGGGTTGGCGCCAAGGGTTGAAACGGCGAGTCGGTGGCACCGTGGGTAAAGCACGTTGCATGGCCGCCCAAGGAATGGGCGAGTGCGTGAATCTGAGGGCTTACGGATTTCACCCAGCGTTGCGCGCCGGCCCAGTCGATCAGTTGCTCGCCGGGCAGTTCGAGCGGGCCGAGGTTGTTCGGCAATGACAGGCGCCACAGCGGCAAACTTTCGTCAAAAAAACTCAGGCGCTGTTCGTTGAGGTCGCGCCAGAAAACCGAATCCAGCGGCTCGCCGCCGAGGCGTTGATGCGCCGCCGTCACCGAACCTTCGCCACCTTCCAGGCGCAGGTACAGGCTCCGGCCATCGTGGCACGCGGCGCTGATCGGCAGCGGTTGCTGGCCCCATTCGGCAAGTTTGCTCAAGGCGCGAGCGCAGTCGATATCAAGGCGAATGCTCAGGCACTGGCGCGGTTTCGGCAGGACTTTCAGCGACACTTCAGTCAGCACGCCGAGGCAACCGAAACTGCCGGCCATCAGCCGCGACAGGTCATAGCCGGCGACGTTTTTCATCACTTCGCCACCGAAGCGCAGATGTTGACCGAGGCCGGTGATCACCCGCGTGCCGAGAACGAAGTCGCGTACCGAGCCGGACCACGGCCGGCGTGGCCCGGACAACCCTGCGGCGATCATGCCGCCGACCGTGGCGCTGTCGGCAAAGGATGGCGGTTCGCAGGGCAACATTTGCCCGGCGTCATCCAGCGCCGCGAGCAGCTCGGACAAAGGCGTGCCGGCGCGCACCGTGACCACCAGTTCGGTCGGGTCGTACTGAACGATGCCGCGATGAGCACGGGTGTCGAGCACTTCGCCGGCCACCTCGCGACCGAGAAAGGCCTTGCTGTTGCCGCCCTGAATCTTCAGCGGCGTGGCATTGGCCCGCGCGGCGTCGACCTGATCGAGCAGGGCGTTGGCGGCATCGAAACCAGCCATCAGAATCGCTCCAGCTCGGGGAAGGGCAGTTGCCCGGCGTGAATGTGCATCGCGCCGAATTCGGCGCAGCGATGCAGGGTCGGAATGTTCTTGCCGGGATTGAGCAGGCCCTGCGGATCGAACGCGGCTTTCACCGCATGAAACAGCAGTAACTCGTCGCTGTTGAACTGCGCGCACATCTGATTGATTTTTTCGCGGCCGACGCCGTGCTCGCCGGTGATGCTGCCGCCGACTTTCACGCACAGTTCGAGGATCTTGCCTCCCAGTGCCTCGGCGCGATGCAGCTCCCCCGGCTGGTTGGCGTCGAACAGAATCAGCGGATGCATGTTGCCGTCGCCGGCATGGAACACGTTGGCCACGCGCAAGCCATATTCCTCGCCCAGGCGCGAGATGCCTTGCAGCACCGCGGGCAATTCGCGGCGCGGGATGGTGCCGTCCATGCAGTAATAATCCGGCGACAACCGGCCGATCGCCGGAAACGCGTTTTTGCGCCCGGCCCAGAAACGCACACGCTCGGCCTCGTCCTGGGCCTGGCGCACTTCAGTGGCGCCGGCCGCTGTCATGACTTCCCGTACGCGCTGGCAATCGTCGTGCACGTCGGCTTCGACGCCGTCGAGTTCGCACAACAGAATCGCCTCGGCGTCGACCGGGTAACCGGCGTGGATAAAGTCTTCGGCGGCGCGAATGGCCAGGTTGTCCATCATTTCCAGACCACCCGGAATGATCCCGGCAGCGATGATTGCGGCAACCGCGCGGCCGGCCTTTTCCACTGAATCGAAACTGCCGAGCAGGACCTTGGCGACTTGCGGTTTGGGCAATAACTTCACCGTGACTTCGGTGATGATCCCCAGCAAGCCTTCGGAGCCGGTGAACAAGGCGAGCAGGTCGAAACCGGCTGAATCGAGCGCCTCGGAGCCCAGCGTCAGATGTTCGCCCTCGATGGTCAGCACTTCGATTTTCAGCACGTTATGCACGGTCAGGCCGTACTTGAGGCAATGCACGCCGCCAGCGTTTTCCGCGACGTTGCCGCCGATCGAACAGGCGATCTGCGATGACGGATCCGGCGCGTAATACAGGCCGAATGGGGCCGCCGCCTGGGAGATAGCAAGATTGCGCACCCCCGGCTGAACCCGCGCGATACGTGCAGCGGGGTCGATGTGCAGGATGTTGTTGAACCGCGCCATCACCAGCAACAGGCCCTTTTCCAGTGGCAGCGCGCCGCCGGACAATCCCGTACCGGCACCCCGCGCGACCACGGGCACGTTGTTCTGATGGCAGAGTTTCAGCAGGGTTTGCACTTGCTCCAGACGCCGGGGCAGGGCCACCAGCATTGGCGTGGTGCGGTAGGCGGAGAGGCCGTCGCATTCGTAGGGTTTGAGTTCATCTTCGCGCCAGAGGATGTCCAGGTCCGGCAGGGCGTGTTGCAGAGCCTTGAGCAATTCACCCTTGTTCACCTCGGGCAACGGCCCGTCGAGGCGTTCGTCGTAGAGGATGTTCATCGCTGTCGTTCCAGAAATTCCCCGTACAGCCGCGCGGTATTTCCCGGCTGTTCGACCATCGGCATGTGCCCGACGTGATCCCACACATCCACTTCGAGATTGGCGATGCCTTTGCTCCACACCGGTACGCTGCTGACGTCGATCAGGCGATCCTTGCGCCCCCACAGCAACAGCGCCGGGCATTTGATCTCGGCCAGTTTCGGCTCCATCGGCGGGCTGGAGTGGAAGTCGCGGAAGATTTCTTCGAGTTCATCGCGCTGTTGCTCATAGCGCTGGGCGACGGCGTCCAGCACCAGCTTCGGCACCCACGGCGGCGACTCCATGGTCATTGCATAAAAGCGCTGAAACTCTTCGCGCGAGTTGATCAGGAACGGATTGTGCCCGCGCGCCAGATGGCGCTCCATGTCGCTCGGCTCCGGTGCGGTGACGCCGGCCGGGTCGATCAAGGCCAGCGAGGCGATCCGCTCGGGATAGGTCGCCGCCAGCCACGCAGCGATATAGCCGCCCATGGAGTTGCCGATCACATGGACTTTCTCCACGCCGCAGACGTCGAGCAGTTGAATCATGCGTTTGGCCTGCACCGCAATGTCGTAACCGCCGCCAGCCTTGAAGCCAGTCTCACCGTGGCCGGCCAGATCCGGAATGATCACCCGATACTGACGGACGAAATGCCGGGCGCAGCGCAGCCAGAGGTTTTTGTCGGCGCTGAAGCCGTGCAGCATCAGGATCGCGCTGGACGCCTCGTACGGCCCGCCTTGCCAGGTCGACACGCTCATCTCGGCGATCGGCACTTCGATCTTGTGCAATTTGTACAACCTGGCCTCGCTGGCCATGGCCAGGTTGTACAACCAATGGCCGACCGCCGGGTAACTGAGCCAGCTCCAGGCCACGAAAACCGCGAGTGCGACAAACAGCAAAAGCATCGACGTCTTCCTTATACGTGTTCAGGACAAAATATGGTCGGTCGGTTTCAGCGCTCGGGTCAGCAGGTGATAGCTGAAACTGAAGCCGGGAAACATCGCGATCACATGACCGCTCTTGCTCTGGTACCAACTCTGGCAACCACCGGACTTCCACACCGTGCGCTGCATTTCCCGGTGGATCATTGCAGTGTAGGTACGTTCTGCGTCACGGCGCACTTCGATGCTGCGCAGGCCTTTGGCCCGTACGGTGCGGATGCAGTCGAGGATGTAGTTCATCTGCGATTCGATGATGAACAGCGCCGAAGTGTGGCCAATGCCGGTGTTCGGCCCGGTGACGATAAACAGGTTGGGGAAATCTGGCAGGCTGGTGCCAAGGTAGGCGCGCGGGTATTCGGCCCAGACATCTCTGAGTTGCACCGCGTTTTTGCCGCTGACCGGGTAGGAAATTACCCCGTCGGTGGCGTCGTAACCGGTGGACCAGACGATCAGATCAACTTCGAGATGCTCGCCGTCCACGGTGTTGATCCCGCTTTCGTCGATCGAAGCGATGCCGTGCTCGCGACTGTGCAGCGTGACGTTGGCGCGGCTCAGCGCCGGGTAGTACGTGCTGGACACCAACACCCGTTTGCAGCCGATGGTGAAGTCCGGGGTGAGCTTCTCTCTCAGCAGCGGGTCTGGAACCTGGCGCTTGAGAAAGCGCAGCGCATGTTGTTGGACCAGGTGAATTGCCGGTCTTGAGTATTTGAAGGCGATCACCCGGGTTTCGAATTGCCAGTAGATCAGCCAGCGCAGCAGCTTGTACGCCGGCTTCAGGGCAAGCAGCCAGCGCTGGAAACGGCCGAATTTGCGATCGGCTCGCGGCAGCACCCAATGCGGCGTGCGTTGGAACACATGCAGCTGTTCGACTTGTGGCGCAATCGCCGGGATCACCTGCGCGGCGCTGGCACCACTGCCGACGATCGCCACGCGTTTACCGCGATAGTCGTAGCTGTGATCCCAGTTATTTGTATGAAAAGTCTTGCCTTGAAAGCGATCCATCCCGGGAAAGTGCGGGATGACCGGCTGACTCAACGGCCCGGAAGCGTTGATCAAAAACTGCGTGTGAAAGATGCCTTTGGCGCGGGTGTGCACCGCCCAGCGTTTTTCCGCCTCGTCCCACTCGACGCGCTCGACATCCGCTTGCAACTCCACGCGCTCGCGCAAACCGAACTGCTCGATCAGCTGTTCGGTGTAGCGCCGCAGTTCCGCCTGTTCGGCGAACATCTGCGACCAGCGGTAGGGCGCGAATGACAGCGAATACAGCGGCGACGGCACGTCCACCGCTGCGCCGGGGTAGGTGTTCTGGCACCAGGTGCCGCCGAAGAAGTCGCGTCGCTCGAGAATGCGAAAGTCGTCAATTCCGGCCTTGAGCAGGTTGACCGCCGCGCACTGGCCGCCGAAACCGCTGCCGATGATCAACACAGCGTAGGTATGCATGTGCCCCCTTTTTTATAGTTGTTTTTCCATTTCCCCTCTTTCATTTATAGCCAACTCCTGGCCATGTGTGCGGCGCTGATGGCGCTCTATTCAGGCCGCTGGCCGGTGATGGCTATTTAACCGTGCCCTGATAGACTCCGAACACATCCGTGTCGGGGTGTAACCATCGCATCGCGCGGTCGAGGCCCTTATGGGAAATACGCG
This sequence comes from Pseudomonas mercuritolerans, assembly GCF_025706525.1. Classification (NCBI taxonomy): domain Bacteria; kingdom Pseudomonadati; phylum Pseudomonadota; class Gammaproteobacteria; order Pseudomonadales; family Pseudomonadaceae; genus Pseudomonas; species Pseudomonas mercuritolerans. The sequence goes on along the minus strand of NZ_JAMSHA010000001.1, from coordinate 331,997 downwards.
GGGAAAGGGACTTTCACTGGCCAGGAGGCTGTACAGGTCGCGGGTGTTCGGGCTGCTGCTCGGGCTGATGTGTGTCAGCGTGGCGATGCATGCGCTCGATCCGCCGCTGTGGGTGTGGGGTTTGATGCTGTTCAACGGCCTGGTCTGGCCGCATCTGGCCTTTCAATGGGCGCGCCGTGCGAGCGTGCCGTTTCGCGCCGAACACCGCAACTTGCTGATCGATGCGTTCATGGGCGGCTTCTGGGTCGCTGCCATGCAGTTCAATCCGCTGCCCAGCGCAACCACGATTTCGATGATGGCAATGAACAACGTCGCCATTGGCGGTGGGCGTTTTTTGCTCGCCGGGTCGGCGGCGCAGCTATTGGGCATCGGCGTGGGGCTGGTGGTGTTTGCGCCGGCGTTCATTCCGCCAACAACGCCGCTGCAGCTGTACGCCTGTTTGCCGTTGCTGTTGCTGTATCCGCTGGCGCTGGGCTGGATCTGCTTTCGTCAGGCCTCGACCCTCGGTCGGCACAAGCGCGAGCTGTTGGCGTTGAGTCGCACCGACAGCCTGACCGGCCTGCTCAATCACGGCGCATGGAAGGATCAACTGAACCTCGCGTTCCAGCGCTGCAAACGCCAGCAGCAGGGCGCGGCGATTGCCTTGATCGATATCGACCATTTCAAAGCGATCAATGACACCTATGGCCACGTCGCTGGCGATATCGTCCTGCGCCAGTTGAGCAAACTGCTCAAACACAATCTGCGCGCTACGGACGTGGCCGGGCGCTATGGCGGGGATGAGTTCTGCGTGATCCTGCCGGAACTGCCACTGTTCAACGCCGCTCAGGCCATGGAAGCCTTGCGCGAGCGTTTCGCGGTGATGGGCTACGAGCAGAACCCGGCGTTGAAGGTCAGTCTGAGCATTGGCCTGGCCGCCTACGACCCGAGCCATGCCGACGCCACGCGTTGGCTGGATGAAGCCGACCAGGCGTTGTACGAAGCCAAGGCGAGTGGGCGCAACCGGGTGATCTGCAACAGCGACAACAAACCGAGGCAGGCTCTGCTGGATTCGGTTTGACGAGTGATCGGAGATCCCATGTAGGAGCTGCCGAAGGCTGCGATCTTTTGGGACGCTCTGCGTCCCGGCCTGCATTCCTTTGCTGCGCGTGGGAACGATCAAAATCAAAAGATCGCAGCCTTCGGCAGCTCCTACAGTTTGTTCGGTGTCAGTCGGGCAAGTGTCGCATCCGCTATAGAGCCTCGCGCCGATGTCGGTTACGGTTGAAGTCCCCCGACACGAAACAAGGACTGCTTCATGACGTTCTCATTTCCCCGCTCACTGCTGGCTGCCAGCCTCGGTCTGTCCCTCGCATTCTCGGCCGCAAACGCCGCCGAACCACATAAACAAGTGCTCGCCGATGCCGAGCAGTATCAGCCCGAAGCCCTGAAGTTACTGGAACGGCTGGTCAATATCGACTCCGGTTCCGGTTATGAACCGGGCCTGAAACAGGTCAGCGAGATCGCCATCGATGAGCTGAAAAAACTCGGCGCAACTATCGAACTGGTGCCGAACACCCCGGAAAAATCCAACCACGTGCTGGCCACGCTCAAAGGCACCGGCAAGGCGAAGATCCTGCTGATGGCGCACATGGACACGGTGTTCAAGGAAGGCTCGGCGGCCGAACGGCCATTCCATATCAAGGACGGCCGTGCCTACGGGCCGGGGGTGATGGACGACAAGGGCGGCATCGTCGCCGGCATCTACGCGCTTAAAGTGCTGAAGAACCTCGACTTCAAAGACTACGCGCAGATCACTTTCCTGCTCGACGCCAGCGAAGAAACCGGCTCGGATGTCGCCACCGACCTGATCAAGAAAACCGCCAAACAGCACGACGTCACCCTCAACCTCGAACCGGGCCGCCCGGCCGATGGCCTGGTGGTGTGGCGCAAGGGCAGTGCGACGGCGCTGGTCGAAGTCAAAGGCAAAGCCGCCCACGCCGGGGTCGCGCCTGAATTGGGCCGGAACGCGGCGATGGAAGCGGCGCACCAGATTCTGCAGCTGGGCAAGCTTGGCGACGAGGCAAAGAAGACCACCATCAACTTCACCGTGCTCAAGGCCGGCGATCGCACCAACGTGATTCCGGATCAGGCCACGGCCAAGGCGGATGTGCGTGCGGCAGTGCCGGAGGAATTTGATCGCATCGAGAAGGATCTGGCGCGGGTCTCGCAGGACAAGTTGATTGCCGATACCGAAGTGAAAACGTCCCTGCAGCGCGGTTTACCGCCGATGCCACAAACGGCCGAGTCGGATCGGCTGATGGCCATGGCCCAGGGAATTTACGGCGAAATTGGCCGCAAACTGACCGAGGAGGGCAGTGGTGGCGCGGCGGATGCCAGTCTGTCCGCAGGCGTTGGCACGCCGACGCTGGATGGCTTCGGGATCGTCGGCGGCAATATTCACACGCCTGAGGAATATGCCGAGGTGGCGAGCGTGGCGCCGCGGATTTATTTGTTGTCGCGGATGATAATGGAGTTGGCGAAGCCGCGGTGATGGGGTTTGCGGTGTGACGAGGCCGGGCGGGGTGCCAGAGAAATCGGCCCCTCACCCTAACCCTCTCCCGGAGGGAGAGGGGACTGACCGCGTTGTTTGTGGTCCATGTGGCAACCGCCAGATCAAGTTGAATTCAAATTCGCATTCAACGCGATCTCTCACGTCGGCGTAGATCCAGAGCATCCCCCAATCAGTCCCCTCTCCCTCTGGGAGAGGGCTAGGGTGAGGGGCTTTTGTGGGAAGTGTGGAAGTCGAGGACGGCGTACAAAAAATACCGAAAAGTCCGACAGAAGCTCTGGTTGCGGCCGTTGGGCGCGACTTTTATAGTCTCGGTTCGCAGATAACTCTGCGACGATCTTGGCCGGTCGAATACAGAACCTGACCTTTCTGGAGTGAACTCTATGACCGACCAAGTAATGTCGCACTACCTCCCCATCGACACCTACGACGCCGAATCGCCGGTGCTCTTCATCAATACTCACACTGAACTCAGCGACATGGCCGCCTGTGCGATGAACCGGTTTGTGGTCGTGCGTGATCTGGCCGACACCTTTGCCAGCCTTAACCTCAAGGGCATTTCCGATTGTGATCTGACGCGGGTGACCAGCGCGGTTCATCTGCTGATGCGCGAGGGCTGTGCGATTCTGAATGTGATTCAGGCGCGGGCGGCGCAGCGGGAAGAGGCTTACAAGACGCCGGTTTAGCGGTGTCGCGGCTGTCGCTTTCGCGAGCAGGCTCGCTCTCACAGGGGAGCGCATTTCAACTGTGGGAGCGAGCCTGCTCGCGAAGGGGCCGGTACAGCGTATGCATCACTCCTTGACGCTCATGTATTCCTTGGCCCAGAGGATGTATTCCTCCGGCTGGGTATAGGTGTGCGTCAACTCGGTCGCGCTCAGGTCGGAGGCCTGGGTGAAGATCTGCCGCTGTTCGCGCAGGCTGTCGTAGGTGGCCTTGATCGCGGCGAAGTAGGCGCCGTGGCCGTCGATGGTCACGCGCACGCCCAGTTCGGCCAGGCGTTTGTCGTCGCGCAGGGCCGGGTTGCCGTAGGTGACCAGCATCAGCGGCACGGTCAGGTGCTCGGCGATCTGTTCCAGTTGATCGAAGTCCTGCACGCCGACCATGCAGATACCGTCAGCGCCCGCCGCCTGATATTGGCGGGTGCGGCTGATGATTTCCTGGTTCGGCAGAATGCCGGCATTGGTGCGGGCGATGATGGCCATCTCGGTGTCAACCCGAGCTTCCAGCGCCGCGCGGATCTTGCCGACGCCTTCGGCTACGGTGATCAGGTCGGTGGATTTGCGCCCGAATTGCGCGGGCAGCAGGGTATCTTCGATGGTCAGTGCAGCGACGCCGGCGCGTTCCAGTTCGACGATGGTGCGCATCACGTTGAGGGCATTGCCGTAGCCGTGGTCGGCGTCTGCGATCACTGGCAATTGGGCGACGCGGCCAATGCGCGTGGCCTGTTCGGCGAATTCGCTGAGGGTGATGAGGGCGAAGTCCGGCGCGCCGAGCACCTGCAACGAGGCCACGGAACCGCCGAGGATACCGACTTCAAAACCCAGGTCAGCGGCGATGCGGGCGGACATCGGGTCGAATACCGAAGCCGTGTGGTAGCAGGTGTTGGAGGCCAGCAGCTGACGGAAATTGCGGCGCAAATCTTGATGGGAAAGCCTGGTCATACGAGTTCCACCAATACATAAGGAATGGAAAGGCTTGAGCAAAGGTGTCAACGCCGAAGAATGAAAAGGCTATCACGCGAATGGGTCAAGAATCATGACGAATTTGCGCGGCATGACTGGCGGCTGAAAGGTTTAATCTCCCTTGCTGGAAATATCAGGCCGCCACGGCATGTTGCTGTTGATGGGGCAGGAGCACCGCCCGCACCGAATTGCCCGGCTGCAATTGCAGGCGTTTGGCAGCGAGACGATCAACCATCAGGCTATTGCCCACCAGACGACCGCGGGCCACGGTGATGCGGCAGTTTTCCAGGCGGCGGTTGTGAATCAGCCACAGCGGCGCCTGCTCATCCGGGGTGCCGAGGCTCAGGGTCAGTTCGAGGCTGTCGCGCACCGTGCGGATGCTGCGGATTGGCGCCTCGATGACCGGGCCGCCGTCGAAAATGTCGATATAGCCTTTGTGCGCAAAGCCTTCAGCTTGAAGAATTTTCAACGCTGGTTGAGTGTTCGGATGCGTCTGGCCGATCGCCGCCTGCGCCTGTTCGGTGAGCAGGCAGGTGTACAGTGGCTGGCGCGGCATCAGTTCGGCGATAAAGGCTTTGTTGCCCAGGCCGGACAAGTGATCGGCGTGGGTGAAATCCATCTGGAAAAAGTGCCGGCCGAGGCTGTCCCAGAACGGCGAGCAACCGTTTTCATCGGCACTGCCGCGCAGTTCGGCGATCATCTTCTCGCCAAACAGATGCGGGAATTCGGCGACGAACAACAGACGACCCAGCGACAACAGGCGGCCATTGCTGCCGCTGCGCTGGTCATGGCGCAGGAACAGCGAGCACAGCTCCGATTGGCCGGTCAGTTCGTTGTTGAGGAACAACGTCGGAATCTGTCGTTGAATGCCCAGGTCCGGTGCCGAACTGACAGTCACCCCGAGCCGGTAGTTGTACCAGGGCTCGCGCAAGCCAACGGCGCCGGCCATCGCGCTGACACCGACCACGCGCTGCTCATCATCCTCGAGTACGAACAGGTAATCGGCATCGGCGCGTTCCACCTGTTCGGCGAATGCGCGCTGTGCCCAACGCACTCGATGTGCGAGGCGGTCCTCGTTGGCAGGAAGAGTGGTGAAACCTGGCCCTGCCTGTTCGACGAGGGTCATCAACGCAGGCAGATCACTGACTTTTACCGGACGGACAATCATGCTCCAACTCCTTTGGCGTACCGATTCAGGCGCGGATGGCTAACGCGGCTCACAGAGCGACCAACCGTATCGAACTGCCATCGCTGACCTTCAGCGCCGCACAGATGGCGGGTGTCAGGGGCAGCGGCTGACCGGGGTGATAGTCGAGTTCGGTGACCATCGCGCGGTAGTCATGCAGGGCGTCGTTGCTCAGCAGGTAACGGCCACGGGCGTCGGTCGATGCTTGTTGGCGGACGATGGCAGTCTGGCTGTCAGCGATCGAGCGAATGTTCGCGGTGCGCGCATACAGGGTCGGACCGGCGTCGAACAGGTCGATGTAGCTGTTGGTTTCGAAGCCTTCCCGCTCAAGGATGTCGAACGCTTCCTGGCCGTCCGGGTGCACGCGCCCGATACAATCCTGCGCCGCTTGCGGCAGCATCGGCACGTAGATCGGGTATTGCGGCATCAGTTCGGCAAGGAACGTGCGGCTCTGTAACCCGCACAGACGCTCGGCTTCCGCGTAGGGGAGGTCGAAGAAGTGCTTGCCCAGCGCATCCCAGAACGGCGAGTGACCATGCTCGTCGCTGTAGCCGACGATCTCGGTAATCACCGCCTCGGAGAACCGCTGTGCATGCGCAGCAATAAACAGCAGGCGCGCTCGCGACAGTAGTTCGGAAAACGGCGTGCGCACCAGCGCGGCGTCAATGTGGAAACCGCGCAACAGGGTATGCCCGCTGAGGTCATGGCACAGCGACAACGCCGGCACGCCGTGCTCGATGTTCAATTCCCGCGAAGCACTGGTGAAATGGCGGTTGCGCAGGCTGTAGAACGGCTCCTTGAAACCGGCGGTGGCAAGGATTTCCGAGCAGCCGACCAGTTGTTGGCGTTCGAGATCTTCCAGCACAAAGAAATAGTTTTCCGGCCCTTGGGCTGTGGCGGCGCTATCGAAGGACGCGCACGACGCGGCGATTTTTTCGCGCAGGTGCTCGCTGTCATCCGGCAGCGAGGTCACGCCGATCAGGCTCTCGCGAGCCAGGCGCTGTAGCTGGGGCAGATCATTCTGCTCGACTGGGCGTAAGACCAGCATGGATGTACTCCTGTATCAAAAGGTTCGGCCCGTTCGCCGAACCTGACTATCACTGTCGGTTTCCACGCGTTGAATCGGCGGTCGCCTGATTTGTTGTCAGACGCCGCTCTTTTTCTTGTCAGCCTTTGCTCGGGTCTGGCAGCGCTGTGCTGGCGCCGAGCTTGTTGAGGAAGAACAGGTACACCAGGCCCAGGGCAATCCAGATCAGGCCGAGTTTCTGTGCATCGACGCCCATGTTGTACATGATGGCGGCGACGATGATGAAGCCGATCACCGGGCAGAGCAGATGGCGCACAACCTTTCCCGACTTCTGCCGACGCCAGTAGTGGTTGATCACCGTCAGGTGCAGCAGCATGAAACCGCTGAGGGCGCCGAAGTTGATCAGCGAGGTGAGAATGTCGACCGCGTCGATGAACAGGTAGCAGATCAGCAGTGACAATACCGCTACCAGATAAATGCTCAGGTACGGCGTGTTGTGTTTCGGGTGGACCCTGGCCAACACTTTGGGCAGTTTGCCGTCGCGGGCCATGCCGAACAGCAGACGCGAGACGGCGGCCTGCGAGGTGATCGCCACCGCGACGCCCCAGGCCAGCGCCGTGGCGACGGCGGTCAGGGTCGCCAGCCAGCTGCCGGCGGCGATTTCGGCAATTTCATAAAACGCGGTGTCGGCGGATTTGAAGCCCATGCCCGCTGCCAGATCGGTGGCAATCCACGTTTGTACGACGAAAATCGTGCCCATCACTGCCAGAGTGATCAGCGCTGCCTTGCCGACACTGCGGCCCGGATCTTCCTTGATTTCTTCGGCGAGGGTGGAGATCGCGTCGAAGCCGAGGAACGACAGCACGGCGATCGACACGGCTTGCATCAGCAGGGCGAAGTTGAAGGTTTCCGGGTGATACAGCGGCGTCAGCGTCAGCTCACCGTTACCGCCACCGTTGTGCAGGGCGTTCCAGGCGTAGAACAGGAAGATGCCCAGTACTACCAGTTGTGCCAGCAGGAACAGCATGTTCATCCGCGCGGTGAAGGTGATGCCGCGCAGGTTGACGAACGTCGCGCTGACCAGAAACGCCAGGATGAAGCCGACCTTGGGAATGTCCGGGTACAAATGATTGAGCGCCATCGCCGAATACAGGTACAGCAGCGGCGGAATCAGCAGATAGTCGAGCAGCATCAGCCAGCCAGCGATGAAACCGACATGTTGATTGAGGCCGCGCTGGGCGTAGGAATATACGGAGCCGGCAACCGGGAAGGCCTTGGCCATGCTGCCGTAACTCAGCGCGGTGAACAGCATTGCCACCATGCCGATGATGTACGCCAGCGGCACCAACCCCGGTGCTTCGGCGTTGACGTAGCCATACACCCCGAACGGGGCGATGGGGATCATGAAGATCATCCCGTACACCACCAGATCGGTCAGCGTCAGGCTACGTTTCAACTCTTGCTTGTAGCCGAATTCTTCAATTTCCATGAAGCGCAACTCCTTGTCAGCCATCGGTCGTTTTATGTTTTATCGGTCCATCGTTTACAGCAAAGGTGCGAGGTAACCTGCCCAGCGCGAGACCGCTTCGGGGCTGCGCAGCAGATCATTGCGCACCTCGATCAGCACCGCCTCAAGGCCCCTGGCATCGCCGTGCACCGGCACGGTCATGTCGCCTAAGGGATCAATTTTGTACGGCTGGTTGCCCGCGACTTTCAGCGGGTGCGCTTGGAGGCCGTCAAGCAGGCGCTCGGCATAGTCTTTGGCCTGGCCGAACAGCACGCCGACTTCCAGCGGTCGCGGCTGGCCGTAATACACCGGGGTAAAACTGTGAATGCCGACCACACGCACCGCTTGGCCTCGGGCGATGCGCTCGTCGATCAAAGTCTGCAAGCGCGCATGAAACGGTTTGAACAGGGTCTGCCGGCGATACTCGCGGGCCGCTTCGTCGAGCTCGCGATTGCCGGGGATCTGGTAGATCTCGCTTTGCAGTGGAATGCTGTCCGGGGCATGTCGCGGGCGGTTGAGGTCGATCAGCAGCCGTGAGTAATTGGCGCTGAGCAACGTCGCGCCGAGCTGTTCCGATAACTGTTCGGCCAGTTGCAGCGCGCCGATGTCCCAAGCGATATGTTCGCGTGCGGCCGCCTCGTCCAGGCCCAGATTGTTCAGGGCTTCGGGAATGTAGCGACTGGCGTGTTCGCACACGAGGATCAACGGGTTCGTCGAGTCCTCGCGGTTCAGGTTGTAGACCGGGCGGGTATACAACCCAAGCTCGGCGGATTCAGTACAGGCGTGCATAGTGCTCACACAGGTCAGCGGGCGAGAGCTGTTCCGTCAGCGCCAGTTCCTCGGTTTTCAGGGCGTAATAAGTGTCGAGCAACGGCTTGGGCAGCCATTCGTTGAAGGCTGCACTGTCGCGCAGGCAATCCAGCGCCTGCGCCAGCGAGGCGGGCAGGGCGACGATGCCCCGGGCGTTGCGTTGCTCGTCGTTGAGTGAATCGGGAATTTCATCGGTAACCGCGTTCAGCGCCAGACGCTGTTCGATGCCCAGCCGCCCGGCAATCAGTAGCGCAGCCATGGCCAGATGAGGCGAGGCGGTAGCGTCCATGGCGCGGAATTCCAGGTTGAACTGCTGCGCGGCGGACTTGCCGCCCAAGGTCACGGTCGGGCAGATGCGCAGCGCCGCTTCACGGTTCTGCTGCCCCAGACACGCATACGACGCGCTCCAGTGGTGCGGCTGCAAACGCTGGTACGACAGCGGCGTCGGCGCGGTGAACGCGCACAGCGCCGGTAGAAAATGCAGGACTCCGGCAGCCCAGTGCTGACCGATGCTCGATAGGCCGTTGCTGGTGCCGGCGTCGTAGAGCATCGGCTGACCGGCCACATCGAGCAGGCTGACGTGCAGATGGACACCGTTGCACACCGCTTCGGCGGCAGTCTTCGGCGCAAAACTCAGATCCAGGCCCATTTGCCGGGCGATTTCCCGGGTGATTTCCCGCACGTTGACCGCGCGATCCGCCGCCGCCACGCCAAGCGTCGGGCGGCAGGTGATTTCGTATTGGTGCTTGCCGTATTCCGGCAGGAACATTTCCGGCTCGACCCCGCCAGCGCGCAGGGCGCTGAGCAGCCAGCCGCCGAATTCGGCGCCTTGGCGCTGCGCTTCGAGAGAGAACGCCGCGTGTTCGGCCACGCCAGCGTGCAGGTTGAATTCATGTTCGAAGGCGGCGTTGACCTGCAACCCCAGCTCATCGTGATAGCGCTCGATTTCATCGCGCAGCAATGTGCGTGGGCAGGCGCCCCATGCCTGGCCGTCGGTCTCACGAATGTCGGCGTGAATGAAATCCAGCACCGGTGCATTGGCGTCCGGGCCGCTGCCGACAGTGACGCGGCTGCTCAGATCGGGAATCAGCCGCAGGTCGCCGTACGCGCCCCACGGATTGCTCGACGCGATGATGTCCTGCGGCGTCAACGCGCTGTTGGCCGGGACCCAGCCGCAACCCGCCGCTTGGTAATGCTCCAGCTCATCGCTGGGAAACGAGCGGCCACGGGTGATGCCGATCAGGTCGGTGGTGACCAGTGTGGTCATCGGCAACGGCGTCAGGCGCGGGCTCATGGCTGCATCTCCTGCAAACGGCCGAGCACAGTGTCCGTGTCGGTGATCCAGCAATAACCCTTGATCGCGTTGAGACAGGCGTGGTGGCGTTCAGCTGTGTAAGTGGCGCAGGCGTCCTCCACCAGCGTGACCAGATAGCCACGGTCGGCGGCATCGCGCACAGCCATGTCGACGCATTGGTCGGTGACAATGCCGGCGATGATCAGATGGCGGGTTTGCAGATTGCGCAGCACGTAATCAATGTTGGTTGAATTGAACACCCCGGAGGAGGTCTTCGGCAGCACGATTTCGTTTTCGGTCGGGGTCAGTTCAGCGATGACCTGAGCCTGCATGCTGCCCTTGGGCAGGTGCATGTCAGACAGTTTGTGATCGAGCGAGCGGTCGCGACCGTCGGCAGTCAGGCTTTCGATAATCGTGTGCAGCACGTTCTGCTGCGCCTGACGAAAGGCGCCAAGCAGACGCTGTTGGTTGGGCACCACCTGCTTGCGCGTGCGCTGGAGAAAATACTCGGCATCCGGCTCGCTCAGGTGCGGGTCGAATTGCGGTTCGAGCCAGGCGCGCTGCATGTCCACCAGCAGCAAAGCGGTGTGGTCGGTCGCAAACGGCAGGTCCCGAGGCGAGCGGTGGGGAAGGCTGAACATCCTTATTTGTCCTCCAGCAGGTGAGTCGCAAAGTCGTTGCGCAGGGCATCGATGCCTTCCAGGCGATCGGCCGGGTCTGGCACGCGCAAGGTCAGGCAGGCGATCAACGCCTCGACCTGCGCCAGCGCCGGTACCATGGTGTCGAACGGCGATGCCGATTCGACCGGCGCGCTGATGATCAGGTCGGCCAGTTCGCGCAGCGGCGAGGCGTAGACATCGGTGAACAACACCACTCGCGCGTTGTTGTTTTTCGCCGCCTGCGCAACGCGCAAAGCTTGGGTCTGATAGCGCCGGTAGTCGAACACCAGCACCACGTCCTGACGTTGCAGATCGTATAAACGGTCGGGCAGCAGGGCGTTGTCTTCCAGGGCGAAGCAGCCGGGGCGCAGCAGACGCAGGTGGTTGAGCAGGTAATTGGCCAGCAGAATGCTGAAGCGGCCACCGAAACAGTAGACCTGATGGCGGCTGTCGAGCAGCCATTCCACGAGGATGCGCACGTCCTCAGGCTGGGTCAGGGCTTGGGTGTCGACCAGCAAACGCTGGCTGTCCGCCAGGTAATGCGCCCAGGCATCGTCCTTGTTCTGCTGCGAGCGCGGCTGCAACAAGGTGCGCGGTGAACGCAGGCGATGATCCATGTCGCTGAGCAGGGCTTCCTGGAATTCGGCATAACCGCCGAAACCGAGCTTTTTCACCAAGCGCACGATAGTCGGATCGCTGACACCGGCATGTTCGGCCAGCCGCGCCATAGGCCCGAGACCATTGCGCGGGTACTGGTCGAGCAGGGCGCGAACGACTTTGCGCTCTGACGGCGTCAGGTCCAGGCCGGGCTCGGTGATCAGGTCTCTGAGAGGGGGCATCCGGGCTCCTGCTGGATGGGGTGTCGAATTCGTTTCACAATCCGTTAAACGAGTATTTATGTAATGGGTGTTACATGTCTAGCGAATTTTTGTACAGGTTTTTCGAGCACCAAAAGTGTGCAGGATGCCCGTGTAGCAAGGCTTACGTGGAAGTTGCAACGCTCTGTAGTCCTTTGCCCTCGCTGGTGTCAGACATTGCCCAATGAGCGCGTTCAGCCAGCGGCCGGGCTACGCTGAGGACCACGGTTTTACGGCACAATGCGCCGCAGCCCGGCTAGTGGCCGTTGCTTTCATATAATTCGAGCGAGTACCTGCTTGTGCCAAGTAGCCGTTTGACACTGATTTGCCATGCGCGAACCGTCGCACAGAAACTGGCGCGTTTTCCTACGGACGAGCCTGTTGAAAATCTGGCTGTTCGGTCCGACGCGTTCAGGGCCCGATTGGCGGTAACACGGCGGCTGATTTGCGCCCCGGAATTGAGAACTCAGCAAACGGCGGCATGGTTTGGTGCCGATGCAGAGATTGATCAAGCCCTGCGCGATTGCGACTGGGGACGCTGGCACGGCCAGTCGATCAAAGAATTGCAAGCCAGGGAACCCGACGCGTTGCAGGCCTGGCTGGCCGATCCTGAAGCGGCACCCCATGGCGGCGAATCAGTCAGGCAACTGACGCAGCGGGTGGCAAAGTGGCTGGACACAATCGCTGCAACGCCTGGGCATGTCGTGGCGGTGACTCATCCTTTCGTCATGCGCGCAGCGCTGATGCAGGTGCTGCAGGGCGCGGCGTTCCACGCAATCGACATCGAACCGCTGGCGATGATCGACTTGCGCTTCAATGGCATCTGGCGACTACGCTTGCCGGGCATGGCCCTTGACGAGGAATTCTGATGAAACAGTTGCTGGTCATCGGCATTGGCGTCGGCAATCCGGACTACATCACCATGCAAGCGGTGAAAGCGCTGAATCGGGTCGATGTGTTCTTTCTGCTGGATAAAGGCCAGAGCAAGCAGACACTGATCGACCTGCGCCGGGAGATCTGCGAGCGCTACATCACCGACCACGCTTATCGCTTTGTCGAAGCCAGCAGTCCGGAGCGCGAGCGCGGCGATGTCGACTATACGGCGAGCGTCGATGCACTGAACCGCGCCAAGCAGCAGACCTTCGAACGGCTGATCAATGAAGAATTGTCCGACGGTCAGTGCGGCGGATTTCTGATCTGGGGCGATCCGGCGTTATACGACAGCACATTGCGGATTCTTCAGGCGATTCAGGCATCAGGCCCCTGTCAGTTTGAATACGAAGTGATACCGGGGATCACCAGCGTTCAGGCCCTGGCTGCGCAGCACAAAATACCTCTGAACACGATTGGTCGCTCAGTAGAAATCACCACAGGCCGGCGATTGGCGGCGGGGCAGGTGAGTGAATCGGACAGTCTGGTGGTGATGCTCGATGCCGAGGATTCGTACCAGCGGGTGGCGGATCGGCAGACCGAGATTTTCTGGGGCGCTTACCTGGGCACGTCGGATGAGATTCTGCTCAGCGGTCGGCTGGCGGATGTCGCCGATGAGATCGAACGGGTGCGCAAAGCGGCGCGGGCGGAGCATGGGTGGATTATGGATACCTATCTGTTACGCAAGCCTTGAGTGGTTGCGCCTGAACACGCGCTTTCGCGAGCAGGCTCGCTCCCACAAGGAAATGCGTTGCAGAATGTCGGAGCGAGCCTGCTCGCGAAGGGGGGCAGAACATTCACTACAGACTCTGAACATGCAAAAAGAAACTCGATGCAACGCAGTCACCAGTTCCCCTCACCCCAGCCCTCTCCCGGGGGAGAGGGAGCTGACCGAGGTGTCTTGCGTCAGACATCGACCTGGATGACCGAGTCGATTATGGATTCAACTCTGCTCGTTCAAGCCGACATCACTCCTGCGCATTCCCCGATCAGTTCCCTCTCCCTCTGGGAGAGGGCTAGGGTGAGGGGCTTTTGAGCAGGCTAACGCGGATGTCGTGGTTAAACGCGTTCCAGCGCCAGCGCGACACCCTGACCGCCACCGATGCATAAGGTCGCCAGACCTTTTTTCGCATCGCGTTTGAGCATTTCATGCAGCAGCGTCACCAGCACGCGGCAGCCCGATGCGCCGATCGGATGACCGAGGGCAATGGCACCGCCGTTGACGTTGACCTTGTTCAAGTCCCATTGCAGATCCTTGGCCACGGCCAGCGATTGCGCGGCGAACGCTTCGTTGGCTTCGATCAGGTCGAGCTGATCGATGCTCCAGCCAGCCTTGTCCAGGCAGTGGCGGGTCGCCGATACCGGGCCGATGCCCATGATCGCCGGGTCGACGCCAGCGTTGGCGTACGCAGCGATTCTGGCCAGCACCGGCAGGCCCAGCGCTTTGGCTTTTTCGGCACTCATCAGAATCACAGCGGCGGCACCGTCGTTCAGCGACGAGGCGTTGCCAGCGGTGACGCTGCCGTCCTTTTTGAACGCGGGGCGCAGTTTCGCCAGGGATTCGGCGCTGGTATCGCCGCGTGGCTGCTCGTCGACCTTGAACGCGACAGGATCGCCTTTGCGCTGCGGGATCAGGATCGGCGTGATTTCATCAACGAAGCGCCCGGCCTCGATCGCAGCGGCAGCTTTCTGCTGGGAAGCGGCAGCAAACGCGTCCTGCTGTTCGCGGCTGATCTCGTACTTGTCGACCAGATTCTCGGCAGTGATGCCCATGTGGTAATCGTTGAACGCATCCCACAGGCCATCGCTGATCATGGTGTCGACGATTTGTGCGTGGCCCATGCGCAGACCGGTGCGCGCGCCCGGCATGATGTAGTTGGACAGGCTCATGTTCTCCTGACCGCCGGCGATGATCACCTCGGCGTCGCCGCAGCGGATCGCTTGCGCGCCCAGGTGCAGGGCCTTGAGACCCGAACCGCAAACCTTGTTCAGGGTCATGGCCGGTACGGCATGGGGCAGGCCAGCCTTGATCGCGGCCTGACGTGCCGGGTTCTGCCCGGCGCCAGCAGTCAGCACCTGACCCATGATCACTTCATCGACCTGCGCCCCGTCGAGACCGGTCTGCTCGAGCAACTGGCGGATCACCGCCGCGCCCAGATCTACTGCGGACACATTGGCCAGGGAGCCCTGAAAACTGCCGATCGCGGTACGCGTGGCGGCAACAATGACGACGTCTTGCATGTGCGAATTCCTCACTGGGCAGCGAACTGCATTTCCGGTACATGATCCGGGACGATCAGTTTACCAGCGGTTTTGGCGACGATTTCCTCAACGCTGACGCCAGGTGCGCGTTCCTTGAGGACAAAAGCGCCATTTTCGATTTCCAGATAGGCGAGGTCGGTCAGCACGCGCTTGATGCAGCCGGCACCGGTCAGCGGCAGGCTGCATTTGGCCAGCAGCTTGGACTCACCGTCCTTGGACGCGTGGGTCATGATGACAATGATGTTGTCGGCGCCGGCCACCAGATCCATCGCGCCGCCCATGCCCTTGACCAGTTTGCCGGGGATCATCCACGAAGCGATGTTGCCTTCAACATCCACTTCAAAGGCGCCAAGGACGGTCAGGTCGACATGGCCGCCACGGATCATCGCGAAGGATTCGGCGGAGTTGAAAATCGACGCGCCGATCCGCGCCGTCACCGTTTGTTTGCCGGCGTTGATCATGTCGGCATCAATGGTTTCTTCGGTCGGGAACGGGCCCATGCCGAGCAGGCCGTTTTCCGATTGCAGCATGACTTCCATGCCTTCGGGGATGTAGTTGGCGACCAGGGTCGGAATGCCGATGCCGAGGTTGACGTAGTAGCCGTCCTGCATTTCGCGGGCGACGCGTTGAGCCATTTGTTCGCGGGTAAGTGCCATGTTGTTGTTCTCCGTAGGCCTGAATTATTTGCGGATGGTGCGCTGTTCGATGCGTTTTTCGAACGTGCCGCAAATGACCCGGTCGACGTAGATACCCGGGGTGTGGATCTGCGTCGGGTCGAGTTCGCCGGGCTCGACGATTTCCTCGACTTCGACCACGGTGATCTTGCCCGCGGTCGCGGCCAGCGGGTTGAAATTCTGCGCGGTGTGACGGTAAACGACGTTACCGAAATGGTCGGCCTTCCAGCCTTTGACGATGGCGAAATCGCCGGTGATGGACTCTTCCATCAGGTATTTGCGGCCCTTGAACTCACGCACTTCCTTGCCTTCAGCAACCGGGGTGCCAACGCCAGTGGCGGTGAAGAACGCCGGAATGCCGGCGCCGCCCGCGCGCATTTTTTCGGCGAGGGTGCCTTGCGGGGTAAGGATGACTTCGATCTCGCCCTTGAGCAGTTGCTCTTCAAACAACTTGTTCTCGCCGACGTAGGAAGCGATGACTTTGCTGATCTGGCGGTCGGTGAGCAGCACGCCAAGGCCGAAACCATCAACGCCGCAGTTGTTGGAAACCACGGTGAGGTCACGGGTGCCCTTGCGCTTGATCTCGGCGATCAGGTTTTCTGGGATGCCGCACAGGCCAAAGCCGCCGGCGATGACGGTCATGCCGTCTTCCAGCCCGGCCATCGCTTCCTCGTAGGAATACACACGCTTGTCGAAACCTGCCATAGGCACCTCTTTTATTATTTGCGGGCGGCTGGCTAGCCGAATGACTGGAGTGTCTCTCTGCGGGATATATTTGTTAAGTTGATTTTTGCGGTTGATTGATTGATAAATCTCACTAATACGCGTCGGCGATGATCGTTCCCACGCAGGAGCGTGGGAACGATCAGGGCCATCGCATCACGGCTTGCAGCTTGAAGCTTGCCGCTCGCAACTGGAGCAAAGCGACCATGACCATCAAACAGATCCGTGCCTTTCTCGCCGTGGCCCATAGCCTGAGCTTCGCCGTGGCCTGCGAGCGTCTGCATTTGTCGCAATCGGCGCTGAGCCTGACCATCAAAGCGCTGGAAGAGGGCTTGGGCGGGCGCCTGTTCAGCCGCAACACGCGTAATGTCGCGCTGACCCCGGAAGGCGAGTCCCTGCTGCCGCTGGCGCGCCGCTTGATCGCCGATTGGGACAACGCCGAAGACGAGATGCGCCAGCGTTTCAGCCTCCAGCGCGGACGCGTGACGCTGGCGGCGATGCCGTCGTTTGCCGGCAATCTGCTGCCGCCGATTCTCAAGAGCTTTCGCGCGCGCTATCCGAACGTCAACGTCACGGTCAATGACGTGATCAACGAACAAGTGCTGGAAATGGTCCGCGATCGTCAGGTTGAACTCGGTGTGGCGTTCGCGCCGATGCAGAGCACGTCGATGACATTCACACCGCTGTATGTCGATCGCTTTGTCGCCGTGGTGCCGGCCGATTCAGCGCTGGCCGGTCGCGCCGATATCGATTGGCAGACCTTGCTGCAGGAACCGTTCATCACCCTGCAGCGGCCATCGACCGTGCGGGTGATGCTGGAAGAGCATTTGCAGGCGCGCGGAATGAAGTTGCCGGTGGAGTTCGAAAGTCATCAATTGGCGACGGTCGGGCGAATGGTTGCCAGCGGGCTTGGGGTCAGCGCGGTGCCGGCATTGTGCGCGGGGCAGATGCGCGAACTGGGCGCGCATTGCCTAACCTTGAATGACTCTGTCGAACGCGCGATTGGTGTATTGACCGAGCCGGGCAATGAACTGTCGGCGGCGGCGCAGGCGTTGTTCGAGATTCTCAGGGCGGAAAATTTGCAGCGGCAGTTCGATTTCCCCCTCACCCCAGCCCTCTCCCCAGGGAGAGGGGGAAAGGGAGCCGACCGCGTTTAGTTTCAACTCCCGGGTTCTACCTGCCGCCTCCAATTAATGTGGGAGCAAGCCTGCTCGCGAAGAACGATAACGCGGTCTAAACCTTGGCCACGCGCCACAGATACCAGGCCGCCACCGTCCGATAAGGCCTCCACGCCTGGCCAATCTCGATCATCTGTTTGCGCGTCGGCTGCACCTCCAGTCTCTTCAAGCGCCGATATCCCTCACGCACGCCGAAGTCATCGGCCGGCAGAATGTCCATGCGTTCGAGGCTGTAGATCAGCAGCATCTCCACGGTCCAGCGGCCGACACCGCGCAGGCTGGTCAGGCGTTCGATCAGGGTTTCATCGCCCATCGCCCGTGCAGTCGGGTAATCCGGCACCACGCCGTCCAGCGTCGCCTGGGCAATCCCTTGGATCGTCGCGATCTTGCTGGCGGAAAATCCGCAAGCGCGCAGTTGCTCGACCTCGGTAGCCAGAATCTGCTGCGGACGCGGAAACGCCTGCCCCGGAAACAACTCCACCAAACGCCCAAGGATCGCATCGCCGGCCTTGGCGTGCAGTTGCTGATAGGCAATCGCCCGGACCAGCGATTCATAGGGATCGCGCGCCGGATGTGGCTGATGCAGGCACGGGCCGACGGCGCTGACATGGCGCTGCCAGTCAGTGTCTATCGCGGCCAGAAAAGCGCTGGCCATCTCATACATGTCAGCCATGTTGCGGTGATTCGGACATACCCATCGAAATCCTTACTTGCGTGTTGGATTGCATGGCTCAAAAAGCCAATTGTTGAGTCATTTGCAGTGCGGCGTTTTCCAGCCTGAGCAAGAACGCCTTGCGCGGTTGTCCGCCGCCATAGCCGGTCAGCGATCCGTCGGCGCCGATCACTCGGTGGCATGGCACCACGATCGACAGCCGATTGTGCCCGTTCGCCAGGCCGACGGCACGGCTGGCGCCGGGTTTGCCCAGGCCTGCCGCGATGGCGCCGTACGTGCTGGTGTGGCCATAGGGAATTTGCAACAGCGCCGCCCACACCTCACGGGCGAACGCGCTGCCGGGCAGGTGCAGCGGCACGTTGAACCGAGTGAGTTTGCCGGCGAAATAATCCGCCAGTTGCACCTCGATCTGCTGCAAGTGGGCGTTATGCCCCGGTGCAATCGCGTAGCCGTAACGGTTTTGCAGGGCTTCGACTTCCCGGGTCAGCGCCGGGCGGTCGAGAAATTCCAGCAGCACCAGCCCACGGCGCTCGGCCATGGCGATCATCGGCCCCAGCGGCGTGGTCAGGCGAGTGAACAGCAACGGTTCACTATTGGCCGCGCGGCCCGGGGTGATATGGAAGGACTTCTGAAACGCGTCGCGAAAACCACTGAGCGATTCATAGCCGGAGTCGAAAGCGGCGTGATCGATCGAAGTGCCTTGCCTGATTCCGCCCAGGGCCATGCCGAGGCGTCGTGTGCGCAGCCAGGCGTGGAAGGTCATGCCGAAGTGCTGCTTGAACCAGCGCCGCAATTTCAGCGGTTCGATGCCTTCGGCGAGCAACTGCGCATCGCTCCAGCGCCGTTCGGGATCGGCGTCCACCGCATTCAGCAGGCGCTGCACCCAGTCCGGGGCGATGGCTGCTGCGTCCAGCGGTTTGCAGCGCAGGCAGGCGCGGTAACCGGCGCACAGGCACTCGTCGGCGTGGGCGAAGAATTCGACGTTTTCCGGTTTCGGCTTGCGCGCCGTGCAACTGGGGCGGCAAAAAATCCCGGTGGTTTTCACGGCGGTGAAGAACACGCCTTCATAGGCAGTGTCGCGCTCGAGCATGGCGCGAACCATTTCGGCGTGGGGCGGCAGGACAGCGGCTGGTATGTTCATGGCGTGAGAGTAAATCCGCTTTGTCGATGGCTCCACCGAAAAATCGACAGTGAATTTTTTCCCTTGTGCAGCACAATGGGCGGGTCGCCGCTTTCGAGGAAGCCAGCCCATGCATCCATTTTCCATTCAGCACATCGATCATATCGTCCTGCGCGTCGCCGACCTGCAACGCAGCATCGATTTCTACGCCAGGGTGTTCGGCGCCGAAGTGGTCAGGCATAACCAGCCGCTGGGGCTGGTGCATTTGCGCGCTGGCACGTCGATGATCGATCTGGTCGACTTGCACGGCGAACTCGGGCGCAAGGGCGGTGGCGCGGCGCAGGCGCAGCGACGCAATGTCGACCACTTCTGCCTGCGCATCGAACCGTTCGACGAAGCCGCGCTCATCGCTCACCTGCAATCGTTCGGGCTGACCGTTGAACAAGCCGCCAGGCGTTTTGGCGCCGAGGGTTACGGCTTGTCGCTTTACTGTTTCGACCCGGATGGCAATCAGGTCGAACTCAAAGGCCCGTCCGAGAGCGATCAGCCAGCGGTTTCCTGAAGCAGCAACTCGGTCACTTGCGCCAGAGCCGAGCGGCCGTTTTGCGGTTGTTCAGACGCCAGATTCAACAGCGCCAGTTGCCGGTCGGCGCTGGTGCCGCTGGCGATGATCGCCCGCGCACGCTCGAACAACTGCGCCGCGCCCAATGCCTGCGCCGTATCGGCGAAACGCTGCTCGGCCAGCTCCAGCCATTGCCCGATCGAACAGTCGCCGTCGATACCTTCGACCAGAAAGCGCGCATTAAGCCCCAGGCGCTTGGCGCGCCAGCGGTTTTCTTCCAGCATCGAACGCGCGGTCTGGTCGTACAGCAATCCGGGCCGCCGCTGTGCACTGGCATGAGCCACCAATACCCGGAAAAACGCCGCCAGGGTCAGCGCATCGTCGACCCGAGGGCAGGCGTCGGTCATGCGCAGTTCGAGAGTCGGGAAACGCGCGGCCGGGCGCACGCCCCACCAGCATTCGCCTGGCTGAGTGATGGCGCCGATGCGCGTGAGAAACGCCAAGTGTTCGTCGTAATGGCGCTGATCGGCAAACAGCGGCGCAATGCCCATGCGTGGCCACTCGTCACACGCGGTCTGCCGGTAGCTCATGAAGCCGCTGGCGGCGCCATCCCAGATCGGCGAGGAGCAGCTCAGCGCCAATAGCAGAGGCGTCCACGGCAGCACTTCGTTCATCACCTCAACGCGATCCAGCGGCTCTGCCACCTCGACGTGCACATGCAAGCCCGACAGCACGCTGCGGCGGGCGACATGGCCGTAGCGTTCGAACAGATACCGGAAATGGTCCTCGTCGGTCGGAATCTGTTCGCGCCAGTCGGCCAGCGGATGACTGCCGGCGCTGAGCACGCCCAGGCCAAACGGCTCAAGGGCTGCGCGCAGGGCCTGACGGCTGCCACGCAAGAAATCGCCGGCATGCACGAAATCTCCGAACACCGGCGAAGCCACTTCGATCTGGCCCTGGAACATCTCCGTGGCAAACCACGCGCCCATGGCCGCCCGGCATGCCTCGATGGCCTGCGGCGGCGGGCTGCCGACCATGCGCAGGGTTTGCAGGTCAGTGATGAAATATTCTTCCTCGATGCCAAATCGCGGGCTGGTCATGGCGCTGCTCACGCAACTGTTTCTCATGGGAACCGCGCGTGGCAGCGGTGGTTCACGCCAGGCGACCAGCGCCGCGAATGCACCGTTGGTCTTTTCCATTGCACTTGGAGGGCCTGCGGTTTTCCAAACAGTCCGATCAACGTGTTCTGGAGGCAGACATGAACAACCCATCCAGCAACGACAAGGCGCTCAACGAAACCATCAATCCCAACGACGACGGTTTCGTCATTGGCACGGCCGGGCGTGATGAAGACCCCAACGCCACCACCGACTGGGACGTCAGCCGCGACAACGAAGATGTCATGACGCCCGAGGATACTCGCGGTCTGCCCGGTTATCCCGGCGCGGAAAAGAACAACCCTTCGAAACCGGTTCCCGACAGCAGCGTGCCCGCCAATGGTGATCCAGCCGTGCAGAACGACGGCGCCGACTAAACTGGCGCTATCGCCGACAGAGCCCAAGGAGGCCCCATGAACAACCCGATGCGCACCTGCGCACTGGTCGCCTTGACCCTCTCGGTCGGCATTGGCCAGGCGTATGCCGAACAAACCAATCGAGTCGACGTCATGCTGGTCGGCGGCGGCATCATGAGTTCGACGCTGGCGGTCTGGCTCAGTGAGCTGGAGCCGGGTTGGTCGATGGAAATGGTCGAGCGTCTGGACAAGGTCGCCGAGGAAAGCTCCAACGGCTGGAACAACGCCGGCACCGGCCACTCGGCGCTTGCTGAACTGAACTACACGCCGGAAAAGGACGGCAAGATCGACATCACCAAGGCTGTCGAGATCAACGAGGCGTTCCAGATCACCCGGCAGTTCCTCGCCTGGCAGGTGAAAACCGGCGTGCTGAAGAATCCGCGCTCGTTCATCAACTCCACGCCGCACATGAGTTTTGTCTGGGGCGACGACAACATTCGTTTCCTGAAGAAACGCTACGAGGCGTTGCAGGCCAGCCCGCTGTTCCGCCCGATGCAGTATTCCGAAGACCCGGAGCAGATCAAACAATGGGTACCGTTGATGATGGAAGGGCGCGACCCGACACAGAAGATCGCCGCCACCTGGACGCCGATCGGCACCGACGTCAATTTCGGCGAGATCACCCGTCAGTTCGTCAGCCATCTGCAAAGCCGCGATAATTTCAACCTCAAACTGTCCACGGAAGTGCGCGACATCAGCCGCAACGACGATGGCTCGTGGCACGTCGAATACAAGAACCTCAAGGACGGCACCACGGCCGCCACCGACGCCAAATTCCTCTTTATCGGCGCTGGCGGGGCGGCGTTGCCGCTGTTGCAGAAGTCCGGCATCGAGGAAGCGAAAGACTACGCCGGGTTCCCGGTGGGCGGCTCGTTTCTGGTGACCGACAACCCCGAAGTCGCGCAGCGGCACATGGCCAAGGCTTACGGCATCGCCTCCACCGGCGCGCCGCCGATGTCGGTGCCGCACCTCGACACGCGAGTGCTGGATGGCAAACGGGTGATTCTGTTTGGCCCGTTCGCGACGTTCTCCACCAAGTTCTTGAAAGAGGGTTCGTATTTTGATCTGCCGGCCAGTACGACCCTGCACAATCTCTGGCCGATGGTTCGGGTCGGCGTGCGCGAGTTCGATCTTGTGCAATACCTCGCCGGCCAGTTGATGCAGTCCGATGATGACCGTTTCGAGGCACTGCGCACCTACTTCCCCCACGCGAAGAAGGAAGAGTGGCGGCTGTGGCAGGCCGGCCAGCGCGTGCAGATCATCAAGAAGGATGAGCAGCAGGGCGGGGTGCTCAAACTCGGCACCGAAGTTGTCGCCTCGAAGGATGGCAGCATCGCCGGGCTGCTCGGCGCATCCCCTGGGGCCTCGACTGCCGCGCCGATCATGCTCGATCTGATGGGCAAGGTGTTCAAGGACAAACTGGCCTCGGCGCCGTGGCAGGACAAGCTGCGGCAGATCGTGCCCAGCTATGGCACGCGCCTGAACGAACACCCGGACAAGGTCATGGAGGAGTGGCGCTACACCAGCGAAGTGCTGCAACTCACGCCGCCTCCGGGCATCGATCAGGCCCCGGCGCAAAACCCGCCGGGCAATATCGACGCCGTGCAGCAGAAGAATCTGGACAGCGATCCCGATCTCAAGCCCTGAGACTGGCAGATGTGGCGCGGGTCGAACTTTTTTGATCCGGCGCCACTCTGAACGTGTCATAGGGTCGCGGTTCGACAGAAAAAACGCTCCGGCAGTCAGAAAAAGCTGCGTGGCGTGATAAATTCCCCGCACGTCGAGCCCACCCAGAATGGCCCCTGCCGGGTCCCACCAAGAGCGATCTACATGCAAGCAAAGGCCCGTGAGGTTTATGTGCCACCGGTGCTGCAGGATCTGCGGGCCGGCACAGCCGAACTGCACATCGCACTGGAAAAACGCCTTCCCTTTTTCTCCGACACCCTCGATACCGCCGCTTTCGAGCGCCTGATGGCGGCCTATTACGGTTTTTATCAGCCGCTGGAACGGGCGTTACTCGCCAGTGGCGCGGTCCCGGACGATTTCAATCTGACGCCTCGTCTGAAAGCCGAGACCTTGCACGCCGACCTGCGCGCGCTGGGCGCGACGGCCAATGATTTGCCGCTGTGCGAGGACCTGCCAGTCATCGACTCCAGCGCTGCCAGCCTTGGCGTTCTGTACGTGCTCGAAGGCGCGACCCTCGGCGGGCAGATCCTGCGCCGGGAGATCGCCGCGCGGCTGAATCTGGACGCCGACAACGGCGCCGCGTTTCTCGATGTCTACGGCGCGGCCACCGGGCGGCGCTGGCGTGAGTTCATCGAATACCTGAGCAACCGGCCCATGGCGGCCAGCGAACGCGCGGCCGTGGTCAGCGCAGCACAAACCACATTCAGCTGTTTCGAGCAATGGCTCGAGCGCCAGGAGGTACTGGCATGAACCCGCAAGACCCACAAGCCTTTGAAGAACTGCTGGCCAACTGTGCCGACGAGCCGATCCGCTTTCCTGGCGCGATCCAGCCCCATGGTCTGCTGCTGACCCTGACCGAGCCTGCGCTGCAGATCATTCAGGTCAGCGCCAACGTCGAAACCCTGCTGGCCCGCGCGCCCGAATCCTTGATCGGCCAGCCGCTGCACAGCCTGATCGGCGCCGAACACACCGCGCAAGTGCTGCAAGCCTTGCAACAGGCGACGTTCTCCGAGGCGGCGCCGCTGCGCTTCGAGCTCAATGGCACTGAGTTCGAAGGTTTGCTGCACCGCCATCAGGGTGTGCTGATTCTCGAACTGGAAATTCATGTGAAGAATTTCCAGCCGCGCAACGTCGCTGGGGTCAACACCCATTTGGGCCGCATGCTCCAGCGCCTGCAAGCGGCGACCACGCTGCAGGCCCTGTACGACATCAGCGTCAAGGAAATCCAGGCGATGACCGGTTACGACCGGGTGCTGATCTATCGCTTCGAGGAGGAGGGCCACGGTCAGGTCATCGCCGAAGCGTCCGATCCATCGATGGAAGTGTTCAACGGCCTGTTCTTCCCGGCTTCGGACATTCCCGAGCAGGCGCGCGAGCTGTATCGCACCAATTGGCTGCGGATCATCCCCAACGCCGATTATCAGCCAGTGCCGCTGGTGCCGAAGCTGCGCCCGGACACGCAGACGCCGCTGGACCTCAGTTTCGCCACGCTGCGCAGCGTCTCGCCGATTCACTGCCAGTACATGAAGAACATGGGCGTGCTGTCATCGATGAGCATCTCCCTGCTCAAGGGCGACAAGCTCTGGGGCCTGATCAGCTGCGGCAACCGCCAGCCGCTGCACGTGCCGCATGAATTGCGCATGGCCTGCCAGACCATCGGCCAAGTCCTGTCGTTGCAGATCAGTGCCATGGAAACCCTTGAGCTGACCCGTCAGCGTGAAGAGAAGGTCGAGGCGTTGGCGCGGCTCAATCAGGCGATGATCGATTCGCCGCAGAACGTCTTCGACGGCCTCGCCCAGCAGCCTGCAACGCTGATGGCGCTGGTCAATGCCGGCGGTATCGCGATCATCGAAGACAAACAGTTGCACCGTTACGGCAACTGCCCGGCGCCGGAAGAAATTCGCGCGCTGCACAAATGGTTGCAGGCGCGCGGCGAGCCGGTGTTTGCCAGCCATCACCTGTCCAGCGTTTACCCGCCGGCGGCGCAGTTTCAGTCGGTGGCCAGTGGTGTGCTCGCCATGAGCCTGCCCAAACCGGTGGACAACGGCGTGCTGTGGTTCCGTCCGGAAGTGAAGGAAAACATCAACTGGAGCGGCGACCCGCGCAAGCCGCTGGATCTGGAAAACTCCGACGCCGGGATGCGCCTGCGTCCGCGTACCTCGTTCGAGATCTGGAAAATCGAGATGGCCGGGATCTCCACCAAGTGGAGCCACGGTGATCGGTTCGCCGCCAACGATCTGCGCCGCTCGGCACTGGAAAACGATCTGGCCCGCCAGGTGCGTCGCGAGCAGGCGGCCGTGCAGGCGCGCGACGATCTGGTGGCGGTGGTTTCCCACGACCTGCGCAACCCGATGACGGTGATCTCCATGCTCTGCGGCATGATGCAGAAAGCCTTCAGCTCGGAAGGCGCGCACACCTCGCGGCGCATCTCCACGGCGATCGACACCATGCAACAGGCCACGGCGCGGATGAACACGCTGCTGGAAGACTTGCTCGATACCTCGAAAATCGACGCCGGGCGCTACTCCATCACCCCGCAAGCGCTGGAGGTCGGGCTTATCTTTGAGGAGGCGCAGGCATTACTGTCGCCGCTGGCTCAGGTCAAGGACATCAGCATTTCCTTCCAGGCCGATCCTGATTTGCGCATCCACGCTGACCCCGAGCGGCTGTTCCAGGTGCTGTCGAACCTGGTCGGCAACGCCATCAAGTTCACTCCGCGCATGGGCACCGTCGGCGTCCACGCCAAGTCGGTGGGCGATGAGATTGTCTTTATCGTGCGCGACAGTGGTGAAGGCATTCCCAAGGAGCATCTGCCGCATGTGTTCGATCGTTACTGGACGGTGAAGGAAGGCAACCCGACCGGTACGGGTCTGGGTTTGTACATCACCCAGGGCATCGTCGAAGCCCACGGCGGGCAGATCGTCGCCGAGAGCGAGCCGGGGCAGGGCAGCGAGTTCCGCTTCACCGTGCCGCGCCTGGCCTGACTGTTCTTGTGGGGATTGATCGTTCCCACGCTCTGCGTGGGAATGCAGCCCGGGACGCTCCGCGTCCCTTCACTGCTGGGACGCAGAGCGTCCCTTGAGGCATTCCTTTGCTGCGCGTGGGAACGATCAGAACGTCGGGTGCAGCGCCGATCCCTGTGGGAGCGAGCCTGCTCGCGAATGCGGTGTGTCATCCACAACTGCACTCACTGACCCACCGCTTTCGCGAGCAGGCTCGCTCCCACAGGTGATTCGCATCCTCAGGGTCATTTTCTTCAATACCTGAAATAAGCCCCTAGCTACCGTAGCCACCTCGTTCTTCGTTTGAAGCAGGTGTGCAATGAGTCTGATTCTTTCCATGGCGGCGTTTGCCCTGGCCGCATCCATCACCCCCGGGCCGGTCAATATCGTCGCCTTGAGTTCCGGCGCGCAGTATGGCTTTCGTGCCAGTCAGCGACACGTCGCCGGGGCGACGTTGGGGTTTGTGCTGTTGCTGGTGCTGATGGGCCTGGGCCTGCATGAGGTGCTGCAACTTTGGCCGTTCATGACCCGCGTGGTGCAATGGGCCGGGGTGGCGTTTCTGTTGTTCATGGCCTGGAAACTGGCCAGCGATGACGGCCAGTTGCACACCAGCGAGTCCGGCCGCGCGCCTTCGATGCTCTATGGCGCGGTGATGCAATGGCTCAACCCCAAGGCTTGGTTGGCATGCGTAGCCGGCATGGGCGCGTTTGTCGCTGATGGCGAGGCGCGGCTGGTCTGGCAGTTTGCAGCGGTGTATCTGGTGATCTGTTATTTGTCGGTAGGCTGCTGGGCGTATGCCGGGACGTTCTTGCGCGGGTATCTGAGCAATACCGCCGGGATGCGCTGGTTCAACCGGTTGATGGCGTTGTTACTGGCGGTGAGTGCGCTTTATCTGTTGTTCACTTGATTTCCTGACCGCATTCCCTCTGTAGGAGCTGACGAGGGCAACGAGGCTGCGATCTTTTGATCTTGCTTTTAAAGATCAGGATCAAAAGATCGCAGCCTCGTTGCACTCGTCAGCTCCTACAGGGGGATCTGTGTTTGCTGCAGATCGGGATCAGCCGCGATACTGCCCCGGCGTTGCCGCCAGATGCTGTTTGAACGCCCGCTGAAAATGCGCCTGATCGGCAAATCCGGCCTCTAGCGCCACATCGGCAATCAACCGCCCACTGCGCAAGCGCTCGCGGGCGAACTGGATGCGCTGGTTGACCAGGAAGGCATGCGGCGTCATCCCGTAGCGCTGTTTGAACGCGCGAATCAGGTATGACGGCGATAGTTGCGCCGCCGCGCAAATTGCCTCGAGGCTCAGCACTTCGGTGCAATGTCCACGGATGAAATCAGCGGCGCGCTCCAGCTTGAAATTCGGCTCGGCAACGGGCTCATCCGCCGGATTCAGGCGCCCCTGCAAATCACTGAAAAACTCAACCGCCGCGCTGTGTTTCGCCAGCGCCTCCATTTGGTCGTCGAGCAAAACCTCATACAACCCCATCAACTTGCCAAACAGTTCGGCATCAGTCAGATGCGTGTCGGAAAATCGGCGAAATTCCAGCTCCCCGGCAAACCCCAATTGATGCTGCAAATCCGTCAGCCACGGCGTTTCGACATACAACATCACGTACGACCAAGGCTGATCATCGATCGGATTGCAGGCATGCACATCGCCGGGATTCATCAGCACCACGGTGCCGGCCGCCACCTCATACTGCGCTTGCTCATGCACATAAGTGCTGCGTCCTGCGGTGATCGCGCCGATGGAAAAGTGCGCGTGGGAGTGCCGCGCATAACAGACCTCGCGCCCATCCGCGATGGCCCGCGCCTCGATGAAAGGCAGGGCGTCGTCGCGCCAGAAACGCGGAGCTTTCTCTGGGTTTTTCGCAGCGGCGTGTTTCATTGTTATCGTCCCGGCAGGTCAGCGTCCGAGTGTATTAGCTCTGGCCGTCGAATGCCCGTTGCAGTGCGGCAACATTGAGTTCTTTCATCTGAAACATCGTCTGCATTGCAGCGCCGACTGTTATAGGCTCTGGGGGCGTGACACCACGAACGCGATGGAGCTGAACCACGACTGCATTTACCGGCGGATGCCTGTGCGGCGATGTGCGTTTTCAAGCCTCTGGCGAGCCTTACCGGGTCGGGCTGTGCCATTGCCTGGACTGTCGCAAGATCCACGGTGCGCTGTTTCATGCCTCGGCGATTTTTCCTGAGGACGCGGTGACCATCAGCGGTGGAACCCATGAGTATCAAGGGCGGCACTTTTGCCCGCGCTGTGGCTCGTCGGTGTTCAACCGCAGTGGTGATGAGGTCGAGGTGAACCTCGGCGCGCTGGATGCGCCGGATCAGTTGAAGCCGACTTATGAGAGCTGGATTGTGCGGCGTGAATCGTGGTTGCCGGATTTTCCGCTGGCCAGGCATTACCGTGGTGATCGTGAAGGCAAAGGGCGGGCAGAGGGGTAGGGGATTGATTCAGCCTTCAGCACGCCTGCGATTTCTGTGGGGGCGAGGCTGCTCGCGAAGGCTTGTTGTCGAGCGATGATTTGTTCGGTTGACCGAGTACATATCCGTTGCTGCGGTAACGGCTGCTTAGGGTTTCGCCCTTACGGCGAGTCACCTTTTTCAGACGCCAAAAAGGTAACCCAAAACGCTTGCTCCTGCGTTCGGCCCTCGCAGGCTCGGGTTCCTTCGCTGCGGGATCGATCCGGGCGCAGCGGCTACGGTTTGCTTCGCTGCACCTCCTTCCGCTGTGTCTGGCTGCGCCAGACGGTCGCTGCGCTCCCACGCCCGGATCGATCCCTCCGCTCAGCCTTCCGACGTCGCCCGTGGATCAAAAGCAAGATCAAAAGCACTCGAGCTTGCGCTCATTGTTGAGTGGGGCGGCTTTGCCGCGGGCAGCTGCGCTGCTTTGCTTTTCTGTGGGAGTGAGCCTGCTCGCGATTGCTATCTCAAGGATACGAAAGAACAGCGGATCTACCCTGATCCCTGTGGGAGCTGGCCTGCCAGCGATGGCGGCCTTCCAGCCGACCAGTCTCTGGCGGATATATACCCAATTCCAACTGTGGGAGCGAGCCTGCTCGCGAAGGCGTTGGGTCAGTCAACATGCAAGTGGCTGAACGAACGCTTTCGCGAGCAGGCTCGCTCCCACAATTTGTTTTGTGGTGTCCGCTGCTATGGGTACATCCTCAGCTCTGTCAGCCGCGAATAAACGCCAACAAATCCGCATTGATGGTTTCCGCTTGCGTGGTCGGCATGCCATGCGGGAAGCCCGGATACGACTTCAGTGTGCCGTTGGGCAGCAGTTTCGCTGACAACGGTCCGGAGTTGGCGTAGGGCACGATCTGGTCATCCTCGCCGTGCATGACCAGCACCGGCACGGTGACTTTTTTCAAGTCTTCGGTGAAGTCAGTCTGCGAGAACGCGACGATGCCGTCGTAATGCGCCTTGGCGCCGCCGATCATGCCCTGGCGCCACCAGTTGGCGATGATCCCTTCCGCCGGCTCGGCGCCCGGGCGGTTGTAGCCGTAGAAAGGTCCGCTCGGCACATCGCGATAGAACTGCGCGCGATTCGCCGCCAACTGCGCTTGAAAGCCATCGAACACCGATTTCGGCAAGCCGCCGGGGTTGCTTTCGGTCTGCACCATCAATGGCGGCACGGCGCTGATCAATACCGCTTTGCTGACCTTGTCCTGGCCATGCCGGGCGATGTAATGGATCACTTCGCCGCCGCCGGTGGAATGGCCGACGTGCACCACGTTGCTCGTACCCAGATGATTGACCACGGCCAGCACATCGTCGGCGTAGTGATCCATGTCGTGGCCGTCCCAGACCTGGCTTGAGCGCCCGTGCCCGCGTCGATCATGAGCAACCACCCGAAAGCCCTGTGCCAGGAAAAACAGCATCTGCGCGTCCCAGTCATCCGAACTGAGCGGCCAGCCGTGGTGGAAGTGGATCACCGGCGCGTCGCGCGGGCCCCAGTCCTTGTAGAAAATGTCGACGCCGTCTCGAGTGGTGACAAAGCCCATAGGTGCTGCTCCTGACTCAAAGGATGGTCAACCGCGATGCATCGCGGACCGCTTGTGCAGAGGTACGACGACTCATTCGAACCGTTATCAACTGTAGGAGCAATGCCGGGGTCTGCATGACCGCTGGTCACAACGGCTGGCTTCAGGCGCAAATTAGGCTTTGCTGAAAGGGATAAGCGCGGGCATCCGTAGGTTTTCACGACCACAGCGATGCCCCTTTGCAACACCGTGAGTCTGAGGAAATCACCCGATGTTGACCCTGAATATCAATGGCAAGGACCACGAGCTCGATGTCCCCGCCGACATGCCGCTGCTCTGGGTTCTGCGCGATGTCGCGCACCTGACCGGGACCAAGTTCGGTTGCGGCATGGCCCAGTGCGGCGCCTGCACCGTGCACGTAGACGGCGCGCCATTGCGCTCCTGTATTACCCCGGCGACCGCCGTTGCTCACGGCCAGAAAATCCTCACCATCGAAGGCTTGTCCACCGATGGTTCGCACCCGGTACAGCAGGCCTGGGCCGAGCTGGACGTGGTGCAGTGCGGTTACTGCCAGTCCGGGCAGATCATGTCCGCTGCCGCGTTGCTGGCGAAAATTCCCAAGCCCACCGACAGCGATATCGATCAGGCGCTCTCCGGCAATATCTGCCGCTGCGGCACCTATCCGCGCATACGCGCGGCGGTCAAACGCGCCGCCGACATCGGCTGAATCATTCTCTGGGAGATGGACGATGAACAATCCGCTATCACGTCGCGGTTTTCTCAAAGGCAGCGCTGTGTTGGGCGGCGGCTTGATGGTGGCGTTCGTGGTGCCGGGGGCCAATCGCTTCGCTCACGCGGCGGAGGATCAGAACAAGACGTTCGCGCCCAATGCGTTTCTGCGCATTGCGGCGGACAACAGCGTCACCGTGCTGCTCGGCCATTCGGAGATGGGGCAGGGCATCTGGACCGGCCTGACCATGCTGATCGCCGAAGAACTGGACGCCGACTGGTCGAAAATCCGCGTCGAGCACTCGCCAGCCTCAGCGGCGGATTACGGCTTGCCGGCATTTGGCGGCATGCAGATCACCGGCGGCTCGACGTCGACCTGGATGGAATTCGACCGCTACCGACTGGCCGGGGCGACGGCGCGGCAGATGCTCGTGGAAGCGGCGGCGAAACGTTTCGATGTCGCGCCGTCGACGATTCGCACGGAGTCCGGCGTGGTCATCGCCGGGGACCAACGCGCGACCTACGGCGAACTGGCCGATGCCGCCGGGCAACTGCCGGTGCCGGATCCGAAAACCATCACCTTCAAGGAGGCCAAGGACTGGAAAGTCATCGGCAAACCGACCAAGCGCCTCGACACCCCGGAGAAAATTACCGGCCGCGCCAAGTTCGGCATGGACGTGCAGTTCGAGGGCCTGATGACCGCGATGGTCGCCCGCGCCCCGGTGTTCGGAGCCACGGTGAAATCCTTCGAAGGCGCCGCAGCGCTGGCCATTCCCGGCGTGCACAAGGTGGTGCAGGTGCCCAGCGGAGTAGCGGTGGTGGCCGAGCATTTCTGGGCGGCGAAACTCGGGCGTGATGCTCTGAAGGTCGATTGGGATCTCGGGCCGCTGGCCGACATGAGCAGTGAAAAACTGCTGGAGAGTTTCCGCAAACTGGCGGCGACGCCGGGCACCTCTGCCACTCAGGCTGGAGACGCCAAGGCCAATTTCGGCAAAGCCGCGAAGAAAATCGAGGTCGAGTACAGCGTGCCGTATCTGGCCCACGCGCCGATGGAACCGCTCAACTGCACGGTGAAAATCAGCGCCGGCAAATGTGAAATCTGGACCGGCACGCAATTTCAGACGCTGGACCAAATGGTCGCCAGCAAGATCACCGGGCTCAAGCCCGAGCAGGTCGAAATTCACACCGAATTCCTCGGCGGTGGTTTTGGTCGCCGCGCCAATCCGACCTCGGATTTCGTCGCCGAAGCCGTGCAAGTGGCGAAAGCGGCGGGCCTGCCGGTGAAAACCGTGTGGGCGCGCGAAGATGACATTCGCGGCGGCTACTACCGCTCGATGTATCTGCACAAGGCGCAGGTCGGGCTGGGCGCTGATGGCTTGCCGATGAGCTGGCAGCATGTGCTGGTCGGTCAGTCGATCATGGCCGGGACGTTGCTCGAGGCAGCGATGGTCAAGAGCGGCATCGATGCGACGTCGGTCGAGGGCGTGGCTGACAGTCCGTACATCAAGGATCTGCCTCACCATCAGGTCGACCTGCATTCGCCGCAGACCGGCATCAATGTGTTGTGGCTGCGTTCGGTCGGCCATACCCACACGGGTTTTGTCATGGAATCGCTGATCGATGAACTGGCGACGGCGGCGGGCAAGGATCCGGTGGAGTACCGGCGAACGCTGCTCAAGGCGCACCCGCGCCACCTCGGCGTGCTCAATCTGGCGGTGGAGAAGGCCAACTGGGGCGCACCGTTGCCGGACGGGCATGCTCTGGGCGTGGCGGTACACGAGTCGTTCGGCAGCTACGTGGCGCAGGTCGCCGAGGTGTCGCAGGACAACCTGGCGATCCGTGTGCATCGGGTGGTCTGCGCGGTGGACTGCGGCATTGCGGTGAATCCGCAGAGCATCGCCGCGCAGATGGAATCGTGCATCACCTTCGGTCTTGGCATGGCGTTGCACAGCAAGCTCACCGTCAAGGACGGCGGCGTCGTGCAGTCCAACTATCACGATTACCAGGTGTTGCGGCTCAACGAAATGCCGGTGGTGGAAGTGCACATCGTCCCCAGCAGCGAAAAACCCGGCGGCATCGGTGAGCCCGGCGTGCCACCGACCGCGCCGGCCGTGGCCAACGCCGTGTTCGCCTTGACCGGGCAACGCCTGCGCGAACTGCCACTGCAACTGTCGGGGGTGTGAAATGAAACGACATCTTGTGTTGGGCACCGTCGTTTTGCTTGGTCTCGGTGGCTACGCTTCGGACCTGTTTGCCGAAGATCAGGAAGCTCTGAAAGCCTTCGCCACGGTGCAGAAAGTGTTCCAGAGCCCACGCTGCCAGAACTGCCACATTCCCGGCGATTCGCCGTTGCAGTTCGACGCCGGCATCCCCCACGCGATGAATGTGGTGCGCGGCATGGACGGCAAGGGCGCCGCCGGTTTGCCCTGCGCCACGTGCCACGCCGAAAGCAACCCGCCGGCCAGTTACGGCCCTCACGCGCCGCCGGGTGCGCCGCACTGGAGCCTGCCACCGGCGGCGCACAAAATGGCCTGGATCGGTCTGCCCTCGGACAAGCTCTGCGCGATGATCAAGGACCGCGCAAGCAACGGCGATCGGGATTTCGCTGCGCTGTTAAAACACGTCAGCGAAGACAAACTGGTGCTCTGGGGCTGGAATCCCGGGGCAGGGCGCGCACCGGTACCGGTGCCGCACGATATTTTCGTCGCGCAATTCAAACTCTGGGCTGATGCCGGCGGGCCGTGTCCGGTGGCGCAGATGTGAAGCCTCGGCGATTTAACGCTACGCTCAACGCATGACTGTCTACGGAGTGTGCGCATGCTGGTGCCCGGAAAACCTGCCAACGAAGCTGCCCGAATTGACGCGCTGCATGGCTTGAAGCTCGACTCGGCTCCCGAAGAGCGTTTCGATCGCCTGACGCGTCTGGCCAAGCGCTTGTTCAACGTGCCGATCGCCTTGGTCACGCTGGTCGACAAGGATCGCCAGTGGTTCAAATCCTGTGTGGGTCTGGATGTCAGCGAGACATCGCGCGACGTCTCTTTCTGCGGCCATGCGATTTTGCAGAACGAGCTGATGCTGGTCCCCGATGCGCTGGAAGATCTGCGCTTCCATGACAATCCGCTGGTTACCGGTGCGCCGAATATTCGCTTTTATGCCGGCTATCCACTGACGGTGCCGGACGGCAACAAAATGGGCACTTTGTGCCTGATCGATACCAAACCCCGCCATCTCGACGACGAAGAGCGCGCGCTGCTGCGTGATCTCGCGCAGATGGCCGAGCAAGAGCTGATGGCGGTGCAGATGGCAAGCATGGACGAACTGACGCTGCTGTCCAATCGCCGCGGGTTCAAGCAACTGGCCCAGCATGCGCTGGATGCGTGCGCGCGCTTGAGCCGGCCGGCGACGTTGCTGTTTTTCGACCTCAACGACTTCAAGCAGATCAATGATCTGTACGGTCATGCCGAAGGTGACAGCGCGCTGAAGACCTTTGCCGACGTATTGCGCATTGCCTTTCGTGAAAGCGACGTGGTCGGGCGCTTGGGCGGCGATGAGTTCGTCGCATTGCTGACCGGTTCCAGCCACGTCGAAACCACGCGGATCATGGCGCGGCTCAAGGAAATCCTCGAAGAGCGCAACGCCACGCTGCACCGCGGTTACGCCATTCGCTTCAGCGTCGGCCAGATCGAATACGACCCCAAACGCCATGACACCGTGGATCGCCTTCTGGCGGATGCGGACGGCGCGATGTATGCGCACAAGCAAGCTCTGAAAGGCTGCTAGTCCTGGCGTGAATCCTGTGTAGGAGCGAGCCTGCTCGCGATAGCGGTGTGTCAGGCAGTGTCGTAGTCACAGACAGCTATCGCGAGCAGGCTCACTCCTACAGGGTTGGGTGGTGCTCAGTTTGCGCAATGCCCGCCAGGATTCAGCTTTTTGGCGGGCTCAGCTTCTGGTAAAACGCCAGCCATTTCTCATGGCAGGCTGCAGCATCCTCGAGCTCGGGCACGAGCAGCGCTTCTCGCAAGGCTTGCGCTTCATGGGCTGCAAACAGATGCCTGACAGCAGTGCTGGCAATGGCGTTGACTCTCTCCGATGCAAAAGTGTCGGGTACGGCGAGCGGCACCTTATACAAAAGAGGGGCTCCATCAGTGTCGAGAGGAGTGACGAAGGCATGGCAGGTGGCGTTTGCCGCGGGCGGGGTTCCGTGTTGGTAAGCCTGGGCGTCGACCGGCAGCAATCGCGCTGCTTCGTTCTCGGCAAAAGGCAGCAGCAGGCTGAGGTCCAGATCGCGCCGCAGAACCACTTTCGATCTGCAGGGGAAAATCTCGAACACCGTGGCTGGCGTCCCGAGCAACCGCGCAATGATGCCAAAAGGCGCAGTGTGGGCGGCGGCAAGCTTGTCCGTGGCAGCGGATACCGGTCGCAGGGCAAACAAATCAAACGTGCGGGTTTCGACGTCGAACCGTTGCGTAATTGGCAAGCGACAGAACGCTTCCTTGATTAATGCGATATGCGCCTCCTTCATCTGCTTGAGACGGGCGGCCAGTGCCACATGGAAGAACGTTGCCACATTGTGCAGTCTGGGCAACGAGGCAATCATCGGCGCCAGTTGCAACTGCGCATTGCTCGATTGCCATCCCTGCATGTTGCCCGCCAGTTTGCCGGCGATATGCAGTTCGCTCAGAGAGTAATACGCGGGCGGCGTCTCAGTGTCCGAGACTGGAACAAACAGCGCCTTTTCCGTCAGGTACAGGTTATCGGCGAAAACCTTGCGCAGATCCATCAGCGCAACGGTGGTGGGGGTGGGCGGTGCAGTGAGGAAGCCCCGGCGATACAGGTCGTTTACCAGGCGATTGTGATTGCGAAACAGGACATCGGCCTTCTTCAGCGTGGCGGCGTCGTACACCGTCACCGGGAATTCGGCGTCGCGCTGGATCAGTCCTCTTGCAACCGCCCAGTCGACTACCAGCGAGGCACATGAATCTTCGCGCAGGAACTTGTAGAAATGCAGGGGGGCGGGGCCTTTTGTCAGTTGGTTGAGCTGCTCGTAGCTCATCATGCGTGCAACGCCCGGCATTTGGCTTTCGATATACAGCACGACCTGCTTCAACCTTACCCAGCGCAGAGAACTCATGTAGGAGAGTGATGCGGGAATATCCCGGGTCAGAAACTCCGGTGCCATACCGGACAATAACAAATGCGTTGCCAACGCCCTGTTCCTGGTTCGTCCAAGATGCGGCTGTGTATCGATGAGTCGACGTACTTCGTCGTAACTCTCGCCCCACAGGTCGCTGCCCTCCAGCCGATGGGTGACGATTCGGTTCAGATCTTCGCCGGCGCTTGGCTCCAGACTGAGAATCAATGCGGCGAGCAACAGGCGCTCGCGGTTGGTCGCCAAAAGGCGTTTCTTCTGCGCCGGAGCCCCCAGGTTCTTCACCAGCAGATTGCCCAGTGTTTGCGCCCGTGGCGTGATCAGGATACGGCTGATAAGGAAGTCGGCTTTTGCCTTGAGCGTTTTGGGTGGCAGATCGGTATCGACGCCTTCACTGAGATAGTCGAGCAATGACGTCGTGCCTTCGGGCAAGAA
This sequence comes from Pseudomonas mercuritolerans, assembly GCF_025706525.1. Lineage (NCBI taxonomy): Bacteria > Pseudomonadati > Pseudomonadota > Gammaproteobacteria > Pseudomonadales > Pseudomonadaceae > Pseudomonas > Pseudomonas mercuritolerans. Next base: position 295,736 of record NZ_JAMSHA010000001.1, on the reverse strand, counting down.
CGTCTGTGTGGTGTCGATGATGCGCTGGCGCTGTTGCTCCGTGAACCGATCGCTTTGGGTCCAGGGCTGACCTAACAGATACCAGTGGTTCATGTGGGCGGGGTGGGTGTGCAGATTGATCCTGTACCACTTGACCAGCGCGAGAGCTTGCTCGACAGACGTCGGGGTGGGCAGCTTGTAGAAGCGCAGCATCTGCCCAAGGGTGACTTTACCGCTCGAGCGCATGGCTCCGCCGGCTTTGCTTGCCTTGGCTTTGAGCTGGTCGCGGAAGAGTTTCAGATCAGCATATCTTTCCACCTGCGCCGTCAGGGTTACCCAGCCTTTGGCGCTTGGGGTACCGACATGGCCGGATTCGGTAATCAGCAACTGACTGTCGGCGGGCAGTCCCTGCTGCTTCAAAATGGCTTGAAAATCCACATCGGCGCTGAGTTTGCGCAAATGACGCTGACCATACTTCATCCAATGCGCAAGCGTGGAATCCGGATGAGTCTCGCTGAGTTCCTTGTAATCGATTTTGGCCTTCGGCTCCATGTTCCAGCACAGCGCTTCAAGGCGTCGCACGATGTGCCGGACATCTTCCAGATCGCCAAACTCTTCGCGATAACTGCGGATGGGGGCGCTGGTTTGCACGTAATCGCTGACGTAGGGCAGCTCAGGCCAGCGCTGCTGGCGCAGGCGTTGCACAAGTTCTTTGGCTTCGCCAGCATCTTGCGGCAACGCAAATTCATAGCGACTCAGAAGCTCGCCCATTTTCAGCCGCGGCCCTCTGACTGGTGCGGTAACAGAAGCCGAAGTGAGCGTGACCGCAGTGTCGGCAAAGTCTCGCTGCTCGAACGGGTTGCTGGTCAGCAGTACCTCATCGATTCGATCGGCGATGGCCCGGAAGTCCTCCAGTTGCGCGTTGCGCTCCTTCACCACAGCCGACGTGGTGTGGCCGTTTTCATCGATGGCAGCCAGACCGCGGGCCTTCCACTCGGCGACGATGACCCGGGCCTGAATCTGGTTTTGCGGTTCCGGATAACCGTAGAACGCCAGCACGACTTGCCGCGGAAACCGGTAGAGCGGGTTGGCGGATGTACCACCGATGTAAGGCAGGCCCAGCCCCGCAGGATCGATACGCTGGGAAATCGACAGCAGCAGCGGCGCCATCTGCCACCAACCTGAGTCATCCTCCAGCGTGAAGATGCGCAGCCCGGCGGAGCCGTTCGAGGGGATCTGTGCTTGCAGGGTGTCACCCTTGATCTGCAACGTATCCAGATCAATATGGAAGCGACTGGCCCAGTCGAGAAATTCGGGGCGTTCGAGGGCGTTCCAGTAGAGCTCCATCCATTCGCGCAGCAGGCATGGCCGGGGAACGTCCAGCGTACGCGCCGGATCAGCGGCAGTGATTACCGGTTTGGCAGTCAATTCGGCAATGAGGTTCTGGATCAGCGTCTGTTCAGGTACCGGTGTGTCGCTCATGTGTGCCTCCCTGGCGGTTGATAAGCATTGAATGCCGAGTATCGCGGGGAGGGCTGGCTGGCGGGCGGTAGATATTTACTGCGCGACGTTTTCCAGGGGCATAAAAAAACCCGCCATATTCGGCGGGTTTTTTATTGGCTACACGAAGATCACTCTTCGATGTTGCCCATGGCGGTGGTGTTGAAGCCGCCGTCGACGTACATGATTTCACCGCTGATGCCCGACGCCAGGTCGGAGCACAGGAAGGCGCCGGCGTTGCCGACTTCTTCGATGGTGACGTTGCGGCGCAGCGGAGTCTGCGCTTCGTTGGCGGCCAGCATCTTGCGGAAGTTCTTGATGCCGGAAGCGGCGAGAGTGCGGATCGGACCGGCCGAAACGCAGTTGACGCGGGTGCCGTCCGGACCGAGGGAACCGGCCAGGTAACGGACGCCGGCTTCCAGCGAAGCCTTGGCCATGCCCATCACGTTGTAGTTCGGCATGGTGCGCTCGGCGCCCAGGTACGACAGGGTCAGCAGGCTGCCGTTGCGGCCTTTCATCATTTCGCGACCGGCCTTGGCCAGCGCCACGAAGCTGTAGGCGCTGATGTCGTGAGCGATGCGGAAACCTTCACGGGTGGTGGCTTCGGTGAAGTCGCCGTCCAGTTGGTCACCCGGGGCGAAGCCGACGGAGTGCACGATGCAGTCCAGGCCGTCCCACTTCTTGCTCAGTTCTTCGAAGACCTTGGCGATTTCTTCATCGCTGGCCACGTCGCACGGGAAGCACAGCTCAGGGCTCGAACCCCAGCCTTGTGCGAACTCTTCGACGCGACCCTTGAGTTTGTCGTTCTGATAAGTGAAGGCAAGCTCAGCGCCCTCGCGATGCATGGCGGCAGCGATGCCGGATGCGATGGACAGCTTGCTGGCGACACCGACGATCAGTACGCGCTTACCGGCGAGAAAACCCATGTGTTGCTCCTCTTTCAGGTTATTGCGCAGTGGCTGGTGCCAGAAAAGCGGCTTCCAGCAACTGCTGTGTATACGGATGTTGGGGGGCGGCAAAGATACTTTGCGCGTCTCCCTGTTCGACCACTTGGCCATGCTTGACCACCATCAGTTGGTGGCTCAGCGCTTTGACGACAGCCAGGTCATGGCTGATGAACAAATACGTCAGGTTGTACTTGGCTTGCAGTGAACGCAACAGCTCCACCACTTGCCGCTGCACCGTCCGGTCGAGCGCCGAAGTCGGCTCGTCCAGCAGGATCAGCGCCGGTTTCAGCACCAAGGCCCGGGCAATGGCGATTCGCTGCCGTTGCCCACCGGAAAATTCGTGGGGGTAGCGGTGCCGGGTTTCCGGATCCAGACCTACCTCCTTCAATGCCGCAATGATCGCCGCTTCCTGTTCGGCCGCGGTGCCCATCTTGTGTATCCGCAGGCCTTCGCCAACGATGTCATTGACGCACATGCGCGGGCTCAGGCTGCCAAACGGGTCCTGAAACACCACCTGCATCTCCCGCCGCAGCGGGCGAACCTCACTCTGCGTCAGGCAGTCTAGCTGCTTGCCTTCAAAGCGGATCGCGCCTTTGCTGCCGATCAGCCGCAAAATCGCCAGACCGAGGGTGGATTTGCCGGAACCGCTTTCGCCGACGATCCCCAGGGTCTGACCCTGCGGCAGGCTGAAATTGATGCCGTCCACTGCCTTGACGTAATCCACCGTGCGCTTGAGCAGGCCTTTCTTGATCGGGAACCAGACTTTGAGGTCCTCGACTTCGAGCAGCGGCGCGCCGACTTCATTGCTCGCCGGGCCGCCGCTGGGCTCCGCGCCGAGCAATTCCCGAGTGTACGGATGCTGCGGCGAACGGAACAGCTCTGCGCACGATGCCTGTTCGACGATGCAACCGCGCTGCATGACACATACGCGATGCGCAATTCTTCGCACCAGGTTCAAATCGTGACTGATCAGTAACAGTGACATGCCCAATCGAGCCTGAAGATCCTTGAGCAAATCGAGGATTTTCAGCTGAACGGTCACGTCCAGCGCGGTGGTCGGTTCGTCGGCAATCAGCAATTCCGGCTCGTTGGCCAGGGCCATGGCAATCATCACCCGCTGGCGCTGGCCGCCGGACAATTCATGGGGCAGGGCCTTGAGACGCTTGTGCGGCTCGGGAATGCCGACCATCTCCAGCAGCTCCAAAGTGCGCTTGGTCGCGACTTTGCCGCTCAGGCCCTTGTGGATGCCGAGCACTTCATTGATCTGCTTCTCGATCGAGTGCAGCGGATTGAGCGAGGTCATCGGCTCCTGAAAGATCATCGCGATGCGGTTGCCACGAATGTGGCGGATGGTCTTCTCGCTCAAATCCAGCAGGTTCTGCCCGGCGTAATTGATGCTGCCGGCCGGATGCCGCGCCATGGGGTAGGGCAGCAGGCGCAGGATTGAATGCGCCGTGACCGATTTGCCCGAGCCCGATTCACCGACCAGCGCCAGGGTTTCGCCGCGCTTGATGTCGAAGCTCACGCCCTCGACCACGCGGTGGACGCGCTCGCCGAAACCGAATTCGACGGCGAGGTCGCGCACTTCGATCAGATTGTCCTGATTCATTTCACTTCCTCGGGTCGAAGGCATCGCGAGCGGACTCGCCGATAAACACCAGCAGGCTCAACATCAGCGCCAGCACGGCAAACGCACTCATGCCCAGCCACGGCGCCTGCAAATTGGATTTACCTTGCGCGACCAGTTCGCCCAGCGACGGACTGCCGGCCGGCAGGCCGAAGCCGAGGAAGTCCAGTGCGGTCAGGGTGCCGATGGCGCCGGTGAGGATGAACGGCATGAAGGTCATGGTCGAGACCATGGCGTTGGGCAGGATGTGGCGGAACATGATCGCGCCGTTCTGCATGCCCAGCGCGCGGGCGGCACGCACGTATTCCAGATTGCGCCCGCGCAGGAACTCGGCGCGCACCACATCGACCAGGCTCATCCACGAGAACAGCAGCATGATGCCCAGCAGCCACCAGAAATTCGGCTGGACGAAACTGGCAAGGATGATCAGCAGATACAGCACCGGCAGCCCCGACCAGATCTCGAGAAAACGCTGCCCGGCGAGATCGACCCAGCCGCCGTAGAAACCCTGTAGCGCCCCGGCGATCACGCCGATGATCGAACTCAGCACGGTCAGCGTCAGCGCAAACAGCACGGAAATGCGGAAACCGTAGATCACCCGCGCCAACACGTCGCGGCCCTGATCGTCGGTGCCCAGCAGGTTGTCCGCCGAGGGTGGCGCCGGCGCCGGGACTTTCAGGTCGTAGTTGATGCTCTGGTAGCTGTAGGGGATCGGCGCCCACAGAATCCACGCGTCCTTGGCCTTGAGCAGCTCGCGGATGTACGGACTCTTGTAGTTGGCTTCCAGCGGAAATTCGCCGCCGAACGCGGTTTCCGGGTAGCGCTTGATCGCCGGGAAATACCAGTTGTTGTCGTAATGCACGACCAGCGGTTTGTCGTTGGCAATCAGCTCGGCGCCCAGACTCAGGCCGAACAGGATCAGAAACAGCCACAGCGACCACCAGCCACGCTTGTTGGCCTTGAACAGTTCGAAGCGCCGGCGGTTGAGAGGGGACAGGTTCATCTCAATGCTCTCTGCTTGCAAAGTCGATGCGCGGATCGACAAAGGTGTAGGTCAGGTCGCCGATCAGTTTCACCACCAGCCCGAGCAGGGTGAAGATGAACAGCGTGCCGAACACCACCGGGTAATCGCGATTGATCGCCGCTTCGAAACTCATCAGGCCGAGGCCATCGAGGGAGAAAATCACTTCCACCAGCAACGAGCCGGTGAAGAAAATGCCGATGAACGCCGAAGGAAAACCGGCAATCACCAGCAGCATGGCGTTGCGGAACACGTGGCCGTAAAGGACGCGATGGCGGGTCAGGCCCTTGGCTTTGGCGGTGACCACGTACTGTTTGTTGATCTCGTCGAGAAAGCTGTTTTTTGTCAGCAGAGTCATGGTCGCGAAGTTGCCGATCACCAGCGCCGTGACTGGCAATGCCAGGTGCCAGAAATAATCGAGGATCTTGCCGCCCAGGCTCAGCTCATCGAAGTTGTTCGAAGTCAGCCCGCGCAGGGGGAACCAGTCCAGATAACTGCCGCCGGCAAACACCACGATCAGCAGGATCGCAAACAGAAACGCCGGGATCGCATAGCCGACGATGATCGCCGAACTGGTCCAGACGTCGAAGTGGCTGCCGTGTCGCGTGGCCTTGGCGATGCCCAGCGGGATCGACACCAGATACATGATCAGCGTGCTCCACAGCCCCAGCGAGATCGACACCGGCATCTTTTCCTTGATCAGGTCGATGACCTTGGCGTCGCGGAAGAAACTGTCGCCGAAATCCAGCTGCGCATAGTTCTTGACCATGATCCACAGGCGTTCCGGGGCCGATTTGTCGAACCCGTACATGTGCTCGATTTCCTTGATCAGCGCCGGGTCCAGCCCCTGCGCGCCACGGTACGACGAGCCGGCCATCGCCACTTCGGCACCGCCGCCGGCAATCCGGCTGGTGGCGCCTTCGAAACCTTCGAGCTTGGCGATCATCTGCTCGACCGGCCCGCCGGGCGCGGCCTGGATGATCACGAAGTTGATCAGCAGGATGCCGAACAGGGTCGGGATGATCAGCAGCAGTCGCCGAAAGATATACGCCAGCATCTGATTACTCCGTGCCCGCAGGGTCGGCTTGCAGTTGGGTTTCGACTTCTACGGCAGGCTTGGCGTCAGGCTTGACCCACCAGGTGTTGATGCCGATGTCGTACTTGGGCGAGGTTTTCGGGTGGCCGATGTGGTTCCAGTAGGCCACGCGCCAGCTCTTGATGTGCCAGTTGGGCACCACGTAGTAGCCCCATTGCAGTACGCGATCCAGCGCGCGGGCGTGGGCCACCAGGCTCTTGCGCGAGTCGGCGTTGATCAGGCTTTCCACCAGTTGGTCAACGGTCGGGTCTTTGAGGCCCATGCTGTTGCGGCTGCTCGGTTTGTCGGCGGCGGCGCTCATCCAGTATTCGCGCTGCTCGTTGCCCGGCGAGTTGGACTGCGGAAAGCTGCCGACCATCATGTCGAAATCCCGCGAGCGCACGCGGTTGATGTACTGCGAGACGTCGACGCGGCGGATCACCAGATCGATGCCGAGGTCGCTGAGGTTGCGCTTGAACGGCAGCAGCACGCGTTCGAATTCGGTCTGGGCGAGGAGGAATTCGATCACCACCGGTTTGCCGGTGGCGTCGACCATTTTGTCATCGACGATTTTCCAGCCGGCCTCTTGCAGCAGTTGATACGCCTCGCGCTGCTGGGTGCGGATCATGCCGCTGGCGTCGGTCCTGGGATTTTCGAAGGCTTCGCTGAATACTTGAGCCGGCAGTTGGCTGCGGAACGGTTCGAGGATCGTCCGTTGCTCTGCGTCGGGCAGGCCGGTGGCGGCCATTTCAGAGTTTTCGAAGTAGCTGCGAGTGCGCACGTAGGCGCCGTTGAACAATTGCTTGTTGGTCCATTCGAAGTCGAACAGCAGCCCGAGAGCCTGACGCACGCGCACATCCTGGAACACCGGGCGGCGGAGGTTGAAGACGAAGCCCTGCATGCCGGTCGGGTTGCTGTTGGGGATCAGTTCCTTGATCAAACGGCCCTCGGTGACCGCCGGAACGTTATAGGCGCTGGCCCAGTTCTTCGCGGTCATCTCCAGCCAATAATCGAACTGTCCGGCCTTCAGTGCTTCGAGGGCGACGGTGTTGTCGCGGTAATAGTCGGTGGTCATCGTGTCGAAGTTGTAGAAGCCACGGTTGACCGGCAAGTCCTTGCCCCAGTAATCCTTGACCCGCTCGTAACGTACCGAACGGCCGGCCTTCACTTGGGTGACCTTGTACGGGCCGCTGCCCAGCGGGATTTCCAGATTGCCCTTGTTGAAGTCGCGACTGGCCCACCAGTGTTTAGGGAGGACCGGCAACTGGCCGAGGATCAGCGGCAGCTCGCGGTTGTTGCTGTGCTTGAACTTGAACAGCACTTTCAGCGGGTCTTCGGCGATGGCTTCGGCGACGTCGTTGTAGTAGCCGCGAAACATCGGCGAGCCTTCCTTGGTCAACGTTTCGAAGCTGAACACCACGTCTTCGGCGCGTACCGGGTGGCCGTCATGGAAGCGCGCTTCCGGGCGCAGGTAGAAGCGCACCCAACTGTTGTCGTCGGCTTTCTCGATCTTGCTGGCAATCAGGCCGTATTCGGTGAACGGCTCGTCGAGGCTGTGCTTGGTCAAGGTGTCGTAGATCTGGCCGATGTCATCGGCCGGCACGCCTTTGTTGATGAACGGGTTGAGGCTATCGAAGCCGCCGAACCCGGCCTGGCGGAACACGCCACCCTTGGGCGCGTCAGGGTTCACGTAGTCGAAGTGCTTGAAATCGGCCGGGTATTTCGGTGGCTCGTTGTACAGGGTCACGGCGTGTTGCGGGGCGGCCCAGGCCAGCCCGGCGAACAGCAAGCCGCCGGCCTGCACGAGCAGGGTGCGAACAGCGTTCATCGATCTTTCTCCGAAGACTTCAGCCACCACGCGCTCAGGCCCAGGGTGTAGGGCGGCGTGGTGACAAAGGCCAACCGGTTGCGGTAGGCCAGACGGTGATAATTGAGGTACCAGTTGGGAATGCTGTAGTGCTGCCAGAGCAGCACGCGGTCGAGCGCCTTGCCGGCGGCGACCTGCTCGTCGCGGGTGCGCGCGGCGAGCAATTGTTCAAGCAGGTGATCAACTACCGGATTGGCGATGCCCGCGTAATTCTTGCTGCCCTTGACCCCGACCTGACTGGAGTGGAAGTACTGCCACTGCTCAAGGCCCGGGCTCAGGGTCTGGCCGAGGGTCATCGAGATCATGTCGAAATCGAATTGATCGAGGCGTTGTTTGTATTGCGCGCGATCGACTGTGCGCAGGCGCACGTCGATGCCAATGCTGTTGAGGTTCTCGATGTACGGCTGATAGAGACGCTCCAGGCTCGGATTGACCAGCAGCAATTCGAAACGCAGCGGCTGGCCGTCTTTGTCTTGCAGGCGCTGGCCATGGAGCTTCCAACCGGCCTCGGCGAGCAGGGCGAGGGCTTTACGCATGGTCTCGCGCGGGATGCCACGGCCGTCGGTTTTCGGCAGGGTGAACGGCTCGGTGAACAGCCGGGCTGGCAACTGCTCCTTGTAAGGCTTGAGCATTAGCCATTCATGCCCGACCGGCAAACCAGACGCGGTGAATTCGCTGTTGGGGTAGTAGCTGGTGGTGCGTTTATAGGCATCGCTGAACAGCGCGCGGTTGGTCCATTCGAAGTCGAACATCAGACCCAACGCTTCGCGCGTCCTGACATCGGCGAAGGTCGCGCGGCGGCTGTTCATGAACAGGCCCTGAGTCTGGGTCGGGATCTGATGCGGGATCTGCACCTTGATCACTTCGCCACGACGCACGGCAGGGAAGTTGTAGCCGTTGACCCAGTTCTTTGCCTGATGCTCGATGTAGATGTCGAACTCACCGGCCTTGAACGCTTCGAAGGCGACATCGCTGTCGCGGTAGAACTCGACCTCCATGCGATCGAAATTGTACTTGCCGCGATTGACCGCTAAGTCCTTGCCCCAGTAATCCTTGACCCGCTCGAAAATCAGCTGCCGGCCTGGCGTGACCGACGTGATGCGGTACGGTCCGCTACCCAGCGGCGGTTCGAAGGTGGTGGCTTTGAAGTCGCGGTCTTTCCAGTAATGCTGCGGCAGTACCGGCAATTCGCCCAGGCGCAGGATCAGCAGCGGATTGCCCGAGCGCTTGAACACGAAACGAATGCGCTGCTTGTTGAGAATGTCGACTCGCAGCACTTCCTGCAGGGCCGTGCGATACAGCGGATGACCGTCCTTGAGCAGCGTTCGATAGGAGAACGCCACGTCGTAGGCGGTGATCGGCGCGCCGTCGTGAAAGCGCGCTTCGGGGCGCAAATTGAAGACGACCCAGCTGCGATCTTCGCTGTACTCCACCGATTGTGCGATCAACCCGTAACTCGACGCGGGTTCGTCGCCGGACGGCGAATACTGGCCGGTGCCAACCATCAGCGGCTCGTTGAGCTCGTTGATGCCGTACTGGAGAAAATTGGCGGTGGTGACCGGGCTGGTGCCCTTGAAAGTGTACGGATTGACCGTATCGAAGGTGCCGAACGCCATCACCCGCAACGTACCGCCCTTGGGCGCTTGCGGGTTGACCCAGTCGAAGTGGGTAAATCTGGCCGGGTACTTGAGCGTGCCGAACTGCGCATAACCGTGACTTTCGGTAATCGTCGCGCTTGCGGATGAGCTCAAGGCCAGGCTGATCAGGAGCAGGGATAGGGCACGCTTCAAGTCAGATCCGATCCAGCGGCTTGGGCTTTGTGGGCCGTACAGTAACAGCTTGTCTGGACAGGAAAAAGATGCGGCTTAAAGAGCCCCTCACCCTAACCCTCTCCCGGAGGGAGAGGGGACTGATCGTGGTGTTTGGACGAATTGCACCGAGGTGCGATACCGAGTCGAACTCGGTTTCTGAAAAGCCCCCGATCGGCTCCCTTTCCCCCTCTCCCCCCTGGGGGAGAGGGCTGGGGTGAGGGGGATGGTTCTAAAGCACACCAAAAACTTCATCCAAAAAAAGCCCCTGAATTCAGGGGCTCTTCTGTCAGTGCGGCTGATAAACCGTGAGCATTTGCCCCGGCTTCAACGCCTTGCCCGCACCCGGGTTCCAACGCTTGAGATGTTGCATCTCGACATTGAAGCGCTTGGCCACTACATACAGGGTGTCGCCGCGCTTGACCTTGTACTGGGTCTGCTGCTTGCTCTCGTCCTTGCCTTTGCTCTTGCTGTTGGCCGCAACCACGGTGTTGACCCGGCCGGACTTGCGCGCCGGGGCACGCTTGGTGTTGTCCTGCATGACCAGCGTCTGGCCGACCTTGAGGTTCTTGCCGGTCAGCTTGTTCCAGCGCTGCAGATCCTTGACTTCGACCTTGTTGGCCTTGGCGATGGAGCCGAGGTTGTCGCCACGCTTGACCCGATAAGCACGTTTGAGCTGTGCCACTTCCGACGGATCGGCGCCTTCGAACACCGGTTTCAGCGAGCGCGGGCTGATCAGTTCGTCCGGGCGCATGGTCTGCAGACTGGCGGTCAGCAGTTGCGCCTTGGACGTCGGCACCAGCAGATGCTGCGGGCCGTCGATGGTGGTGCGCTGTTTGAACGCGGGGTTGAGCTGGAACAATTCGTCTTCATCGATGTTGGCCACCGCAGCGACCTTGGACAGGTCCATGCGCTGGTTGATTTCGACGACCTGGAAGTACGGCTCGTTGGCGATCGGGTTGAGGTTGACGCCGTAGGCTTCCGGCGCCAGCACCACTTGCGACAGCGCCAGCAACTTCGGCACATAGGCCTGGGTTTCCGCCGGCAGCGGCAGGTTCCAGTAGTCGGTGGGCAGGCCAAGCTTTTCGTTGCGTTCGATCGCGCGGCTGACGGTGCCTTCACCGGCGTTGTAGGCCGCCAGAGCCAGCAGCCAGTCGCCGTTGAACATGTCGTGCAGGCGGGTCAGGTAATCCATCGCTGCCGTGGTCGAAGCGGTGATGTCGCGACGGCCGTCGTAGAAACGCGTCTGGCGCAGGTTGAAGTAGCGCCCGGTGGACGGAATGAATTGCCACAGGCCCACCGCATCGGCGCGGGAGTAGGCCATCGGGTTGTACGCGCTCTCGATCACCGGCAGCAGGGCCAGTTCCAACGGCATGTTGCGTTCTTCGAGGCGTTCGACAATGTAATGAATGTAGAGGCTGCCGCGTTCGCCGGCATTCTCGAGAAAAGAGGGATTACTGGCGAACCACAGGCGCTGTTGCTCGATGCGCGGATTGACGCCAAGGCCTTCCTGCAACTGGAAGCCCTGGCGCATGCGTTCCCAGATGTCCTGGGGCGCCACGGGAGTGGGCTTCTCGGTCAGCCAGATCGGCTTCTGCTTGGCTCGCGCAGCAATGTTCGGCGTGTGCGTCGCTTCAGTCTGCGGAGCGTGGCTGGAGCAACCCGCCAGCGTGGCGGACACAGCCACCGCGATGGCTTGCGCCAGGCGGGTCAAAGCATCTGAATTGACGGACTTACGTATGGATGACGACATTGGCTGGAAGTAAGTTCCGGGCAAAAATGTCGGGCGATTCTAGAAAGCGCACCCCCTGCGGTCAACCATTGAGAATTTTTGCCCCGGCCGGCGCGCTTGTCAGAACTTGTCTTTCCATGCCCGCAGAGCCGCAAATACCTCGCTCGGCTCCCGGTTTTGAGCGCCTTCCCGTTCGTCCACTTTTTGTGTAACCAATGTTTCAGAAGTGCGTAAAAACGGATTGGTAAGCTTTTCCAGGGCCAAAGTCGACGGCAATGTCATCACGCCGTTCTGCCGTTGCTGCGTGACCTTTTCCAGACGGGCGGCGACTTCCGGATTGCCCGGCTCGACGGCGGCGGCAAATTTCAGATTGCTCAAGGTGTATTCATGGGTGCAGTAAACCAGCGTATCTTCCGGCAGGGCCGCGAGACGGCTGAGCGAGTGGTACATCTGCTCGGGTGTGCCTTCGAACAGCCGGCCGCAACCGGCGGCGAACAGGGTGTCGCCGCAGAACAGCAGGCCATGGTGGTAATAGGCGATGTGCCCCAGGGTATGACCGGGCACCGCATAAACGTCGAAGTCCCAGCCGAGCACGCTGACGCTGTCGTTGTCCTTGAGGGCTATGTCACGCGCCGGAATGCTTTCGCTGGCCGGACCGTAGACTTTAGCGCCGGTCGCCGCTTTCAGGCGCTCAACGCCGCCGACGTGGTCATGGTGATGGTGAGTGATCAGAATATCGCTGAGCACCCAGCCCGGATGCGCATCGAGCCACGCCTGCACCGGGGCGGCGTCGCCCGGATCGACCACCGCACAGCGCTGGGTCTGGTGATCCTGTAACAACCAGATGTAGTTGTCGGTGAACGCGGGCAGGGCACTGATCTGTATCATCGTCGGAATTCGCCAAGCGGAAAACATTGGCGCATCTTAGTAGTTCCTGGCGCGTTGGAGAATGACATGACCGATAAAGCGTTCGCTCAGGCCGATCCCGACTGGCTGGCATTGATCAGCGCCGCCCGCGAATGGCTGTCGGGGCCGCTCGGGCAATTTCTGCTGGATGAAGAGCGGCGCATGCTCGACGACGAGCTCGGTCGCTTCTTCGGCGGTTATCTGGTGCATTACGGCCCGTCCGCCGAAACCCCGCCGGCCGCGCCGCAAGTGCAGCGCAACGTGCGTCTCGGCGCGCCGTTGCCCGGGGTCGAGATCGTTTGCGAAGAGCAGGCCTGGCCGTTGAGCGAGCACGCCGCCGACGTGGTGGTGATGCAGCATGGCCTGGATTTCTGTCTGTCGCCCCACGGTTTGCTGCGTGAAGCGGCGAGCAGCGTGCGTCCCGGCGGGCATCTGCTGATCATCGGCATCAATCCCTGGAGCACTTGGGGCCTGCGGCATTTCTTCGCCAATGATGCCCTGCGCAAGGCGCGCTGCATCTCCCCGTCGCGGGTCGCCGACTGGCTCAATCTGCTCGGCTTCGCGCTGGAGAAACGCCGCTTCGGGTGCTATCGTCCGCCGCTCGCGTCGCCCAAGTGGCAGAACCGTCTGGCCGGCTGGGAACGCAAGGCCGGTGACTGGCAGCTGTCCGGCGGTGGCTTCTATCTGCTGGTGGCGCGCAAGATCGTGGTGGGGCTCAGGCCGTTGCGCCAGGAACGCCGCGAGCCGATGGGCAAGCTGATTCCGCTGCCGATGGCCAAGGTCAACCGCCGCCGCATCGAACCGTAAACCCTCTTTTATTTGTGGCCGGGCTTGTCCCGGCCGCGGTCATTGTCGATCCGTGATTGGCAGGACAGGCATTTTTCTGGAAAGACTGGCATGAGCGAAAGCGTGGAAAGCGTCGACACCGTAGAACTGTTCACCGACGGCGCCTGCAAGGGCAATCCCGGCCCCGGCGGCTGGGGCGCGCTGCTGGTGTGCAAGGGCGTCGAAAAGGAACTGTGGGGCGGCGAAGCCAACACCACCAACAACCGCATGGAGCTGCTCGGCGCGATCCGCGGCCTCGAAGCACTCAAGCGTCCCTGCGACGTGCTGCTGGTCACCGACTCGCAATACGTGATGAAAGGCATCAACGAGTGGATGGCCAACTGGAAGAAGCGCGGCTGGAAAACGGCTGCGAAAGAGCCGGTGAAGAATGCCGACCTGTGGAAAGAGCTGGACGAGCAGGTCAATCGCCACAAAGTCACCTGGAAATGGGTGCGCGGGCACATCGGCCATCACGGTAACGAGCGGGCGGACCAACTGGCCAACCGTGGAGTGGATGAAGTTCGCGGTTACAAGCAGAGCTGATTTCGCTTGTGAGCCGTGGCGCTGCCATTCGCGAGCAGGCTCGCTCCCACAGGGGAATGTATTCCGGGCCTTGAATTGGAATGCATTCCAATGTGGGAGCGAGCCTGCTCGCGAAGGACCCGCCACGGTGTGACTGAAACACCCCGCCGAGCGTGTTAACATCCGCGCCTTTGCACGATTGACCCGTTGAGAGCTGAGCACTGATGGCCACCAGATCCGTTGTACTCGATACCGAAACCACCGGCATGCCGGTGACCGATGGTCACCGGATCATTGAAATCGGTTGCGTCGAACTGATCGGTCGGCGCCTGACGGGCCGGCATTTTCACGTTTATCTGCAACCGGATCGCGAGAGCGACGAAGGTGCGATCGGTGTGCACGGTATTACCAACGAATTCCTCGTCGGCAAGCCGCGCTTTGCCGAAGTCGCCGACGAGTTCTTCGAGTTCATCCAGGGCGCACAGCTGATCATCCACAACGCGGCGTTCGACGTTGGCTTCATCAACAACGAATTCGCCTTGATGGGCCAGCACGATCGCGCCGATATCACCCAGCATTGCACCATCCTCGACACCCTGATGATGGCCCGGGAACGTCACCCGGGGCAGCGCAACAGCCTCGATGCATTGTGCAAACGTTACGGCGTCGACAACTCCGGCCGTGAACTGCACGGCGCCTTGCTCGACTCGGAGATTCTCGCCGACGTCTATCTGACCATGACCGGCGGCCAGACCAGCCTGTCGCTGGCTGGCAACGCCTCCGACGGCAATGGTACGGGCGAGGGCGCGGATAACTCGGCCACGGAAATCCGTCGTCTGCCGGCTGATCGCCAGCCAGCACGCATCATCCGCGCGACTGAAGAAGAACTGGCGGCGCATCTGGTGCGGCTGGAAATCATCGCCAAATCGGCGGGAGCGCCGGCGTTGTGGACGCAGATTGCCGAGGCTGATGCGCAGGCCTGAAAAACCTGAAGATCAAAAGATCGCAGCCTTCGGCAGCTCCTACAGGGATTGCATTCCATAGTAGGAGACGAGGAGGCAGCGATTTTTTGCGTTTGGCGACATGGAGCCAAGTTGCCACCCTCGCCACATTCGCTGCAACCCTCTACCCTGAGTGCACTGGTCAGGTGCAAATCTGCCGCCTCAGGACACTGAGCCTCATGTACAAAGAGTTGAAATTTGCGCTGGCAATCATCCATCGCGACAGCAAGGTCGACACCGTCGGCTGCGTCAAGGAATGAGGACTTTTCCCAGTATGCAACCGGTCATGAATCCGAAATACCCAGGGTTGTCGGTACGGGTCGCCGACGAAGGTTTTGCGCCGTATATCTGGGGCAGCGACTTCAGTTTCGAGGTGGCCGCCTATGGCGCTGCCGTGATCGGCAAGCCGGTCGAGCAGTGGCTGGTGACGCCAATCGTGCCGTATCGCAAGTGCTACGGCATCGATCCGGAAGAGTTCAGCGCTTTTCACAATGCGCCCGACAGCGCGATTTTCATGGCGTATCTGGATGACGAGCCGGTCGGTCACCTGGTGATCAGCACCAACTGGAACGGCTTTGCCCACATCGATGAACTGGCGGTGCATGCCCCGGCCCGTCGCCACGGCGTGGCCAAGGCGTTGCTCGATGTCGCGCAGTTCTGGAGTCGCAAGAAGAAACTGCCGGGCATCATGCTCGAAACCCAGAACAACAACCTCGGCGCCTGTCGGCTGTATGAGCGCTGCGGTTATGTGATCGGCGGCATCGACCAGTTGCGCTATCGCGGCATTGATGCGCACACCGCCGAAGTTGCCTTGTTCTGGTATCGCCTGTTCGACAATCCGCTGGAAAAACCACTCAGCTCGACAACATCGCCTCGGCTTGTTCCGTGACGATAGTCAGCAGTGTCTGAATCGCCGCCGACGGCGTGGCATGCTTGAAGGTCAGGGCATAGAGGCTGATCGGCACTGCCGGTGAGAGCGGGCAGACGTCAAGCCCACCGGCGCGGGCGCCCAACGCGGTGAAGGGATCGACGATCGCCAGACCTTCGCCGGCCTCGACCATGCTGCGCATCATCTGATGGGTCTGCACGCGGGTCTGAATGCTTGGTGCCGGCCGCAAGGCCTGAAGTTTGTTTTCCAGCGCCGGGCTCAGCGGATCCTGACCTTCGAGACCGACCATGGCCTGACCGGACAGGTCTGCCAGAGAAATATATTTCTGTTTCGGTTGCAGCCAGCCGTGCGGAGCGAGCAATTGCAGCTTGCCCTGGGCCAGCGGCTGGCAGTGGATATCGGGGTGTTCGGGATCGTGCAGGCTCAGGCCCAGATCGCTTTCGCGCAGTAACAGGCTGCGAACGATGTCGCGAGTCGGCGCGCTGAGCAGGCTGCACGGTGCGTCCGGCAAGCGCCGACGCAGGGTCGCAAGGCTTTGTGGCAGTAATTGCTGGGCCAGCGGCGGGGTGCCGATGATGCGCAAGGGCGGGGCGAGGTACTGCTTGAGGCTGCCGGCCAGACGCTGCACCGGCTCCAGCGCTTCATAGATGTGCGCGATTTCCACCTGCAGGGCGCGCGCTTCAGGGGTCGATTGCAGGCGCCCGCGAACGCTGGCGAACAGCATGAACCCCAGCTGACTTTCGGCTTCGCGCAAACGCTCTTCGACTTCGGTCACCGGCAGTTGCAGCCATTCGGCGGCGGTGCCCATGTGACCGGTCTGCAAGAGCGCCTGAATCACTTCGATGTGGCGTAAACGCATGCGTGAAGTCCATGTTCAGCAGGTGGGGTCAGACGCTGAATCCTACCCCAAGTCCGCTCGCATGACTTCTGCTCATAACGCTGGGTTATTGAGCGACGGTTGGCTCAGGTTCGCGAATCAGGGTAATGCCTGATTGAACCAGGAGAAACTCGCTGTCACTGACCTTGTTGACCCGATCGCCAATGGCCAGTCTGTAAATGGGCTCCGAGCCAGTGGATCCGTCTGCAGACGGGTTCGATTCCTGGAATTCATGCACGGAATAAACGCGGCCTTCCGCATCTCTTGCATGAAACTGACCGACGAGTACTGCTGCCATCTGCTTAGAACCTCTGGAGATAAAACGCTTGATTTGCGGCTTTGTAGACCGTCACCAAGCTCGGTAAGTTTTCCTACAGGAAAAAAATATTCGCCGCGCAGGAAAAACCAATGACCACTGGTGAAAGCGCCACTGGATCATCTATAACTAGCGACTCTTCCCACGGACCATCGAGAGTCTTCCATGAGCAATGTCTACAACGTCGCTGTAGTGGTCGGTAGCCTGCGCAAAGCATCGATCAATCGCAAAGTCGCACTGGCCATCGCCGAACTGGCACCGGCCAATCTCAAGCTGGAGATTGTCGAGATCGGTGAACTGCCGCTGTACAACGAAGACATCGACGGCGATTCTCCGCCGGCAGCCTACAGCACTTTCCGTCAGAAAGTGGCGTCATCCGACGCGGTGCTGTTTGTTACCCCCGAGTACAACCGCTCGATCCCGGCACCGCTGAAGAACGCGATCGACGTCGGTTCGCGCCCTTATGGCCAGAGCGCGTGGAGTGGCAAACCCGGCGCGGTTATCAGCGTATCGCCAGGCGCCATCGGTGGCTTCGGCGCCAACCAGCACCTGCGCCAGACCTTTGTTTTCCTCGATATCCATTGCCTGCAACAGCCGGAAGCGTATCTGGGCGGTGCGGGCAACGCGTTTGATGAAGCGGGCAAGCTGAGCGACTCGGTGAAACCGTTCCTGCAGAAATTCATCGATGCGTACGGCCAGTTCGTCGAGCAACACAAGAAATAAGCTCACCGAAACTCACTGTGGGAGCGAGCCTGCTCGCGAAGGCTGTGTGTCAGATAATAATTTCATGTCTGGCACACCGCCTTCGCGAGCAGGCTCGCTCCCACATTTGTTCGATTTCCACCCGTTTCGATATTTGAAGGCTCCTGCGAATGCTCGCTGCGTCACTGATTTTCCTGCTGACCATCACCCTCGTCATCTGGCAACCCAAAGGTCTCGGCGTCGGCTGGAGTGCAACGCTGGGCGCCGTGCTGGCGTTGATTTTTGGCGTCGTTCACCTCACGGATATCCCGCTGGTCTGGCAGATCATCTGGAACGCCACCGGCACCTTCGTGGCGCTGATCATCATCAGCCTGTTGCTCGACGAGGCTGGCTTTTTCAATTGGGCAGCGCTGCACGTGGCGCGTTGGGGGCGGGGCAGTGGGCGCAAACTGTTTGCCTTCATGGTGCTGCTCGGCGCGCTGGTCTCGGCGCTGTTCGCCAATGACGGTGCGGCGCTGATTCTCACGCCGATCGTGATTTCAATGCTGCTGGCGCTGCGATTCTCACCGGCGGCGACGCTGGCATTCGTCATGGGCGCCGGGTTCATTGCCGACACGGCCAGCCTGCCACTGGTGGTATCGAACCTGGTCAACATCGTTTCGGCGGACTTCTTCCACATCGGCTTCAACCGCTATGCAGCGGTGATGGTGCCGGTCAACTTCGTCAGCGTAGCGGCGACATTGGGCATGTTGCTGTGGTTCTTTCGCCGCGACATTCCTGCGTCTTACGACCCTGAACAACTGGAAAACCCGCACACCGCGATCCACGACAAGGCGACGTTCTACGCCGGTTGGGCGGTGCTGGTGATCCTGTTGATCGGCTGCTTCGCTTTGGAACCGCTGGGCATTCCAATCAGCGCAATTTCGGCGGTGTGCGCCGCGCTGCTGTTGGCCATCGCCGCGCGTGGGCACAAAATCTCCACGCGCAAAGTGATGAAAGAAGCGCCGTGGCAGATCGTCATTTTCTCGCTGGGCATGTACCTGGTGGTGTACGGCCTGCGCAACGCCGGGCTCACTGGTTACCTCGCCGGATGGCTGGACGTGTTCGCCGAGCACGGTGTATGGGGCGCGGCCATGGGCACTGGGGTGCTGACGGCGCTGCTGTCGTCGATCATGAACAACTTGCCGACGGTGTTGATCGGCTTGCTGTCGATCGACGCCAGTCAGGCCAGCGGCGTGATCAAAGAAGCGATGATCTACGCCAACGTGATTGGCAGCGACCTTGGGCCGAAAATCACCCCGATCGGCAGTCTGGCAACGTTGTTATGGCTGCATGTGCTGGAACGCAAGGGCATTCACATTGGTTGGGGCTATTACTTCCGCGTCGGGATTGTGCTGACGGTGCCGGTGTTGCTGGTGACGTTGGCGGCGTTGGCCGTGCGGTTATCCCTATAGATCGAGTTGCTCTTTTCGCGAGCAGGCTCGCTCCCACAGGGGATCGCATTCCACATTTGAAATGCATTCTCTGTGGGAGCGAGCCTGCTCGCGAATTGGGTCAGACACCACAAATCTCAGGTTTGCCCCGGGACATTCGGCCAAAGATCCGCCACCAGAAACAACCGCTCCGCCTCTTCCCATTCGCCCTGGGCGTTCTCGGTCAGGCGCACCATCAGCTGCGCCGGGGCCAGTGCTGGCAGGTCTTCCAGCCACAAACGCAGGTGCTCATCTGTCCAGACCTGATCCGCCGGGTAATGCGCCGGCGCCAGCCACGCATGGCGGGGCAGGGGTTGCCAGCGGCCCGGCGGGCGTTGGGCGACAAACGCCGGCCAGTCCTTCTGATGCAGCCAACTGCCACGCAAGTGTTGCGGATGGGCGCCGTGCGGTGAGTCGGCCTGCCCGGGCCACGGATACAGCAGGTAACCGCCCAGCCACAGCTGCGCGCTGAAGGTTTCGATATCCAGCGCCGCGAGCACTTCGCGGCTTTCCGGACGCGCCGAGATTGGAAGCTGATGCTCGGCCAGATGCGCCAGTTTGCGATCCAGCCGATCATGACAACCCGGCCCCAACCACTGCGCCGGATCGCGGCCATCGCCATCCTGCGGGCCAAGGTAGAGCTTGATCGCCAGTTCCAGATGATGCACGCCGTCGCGGTCACGCAGCAGCATGTCCAGCTCGCCAAGGGTGTGCCCGGCGCGGCGGATTGGCAGGTTGGCGGCGATCAATTCTATGCCCGGCGCATGCGAGACGGCGAACTGCCAAAGACGCTCGTAATACAGACCCAGACGCCGGGTGCGCGCCTGGGACAACCATTGCAGCAGGCCATAACTGTCGCGGTCGAGCTGGCGCAGCCAATGCTCGAGGCGCTGCGGGTCGTGCACCCAGTCGCTGCCCGCCAGCGGATGGCGCTGTGGCCACGGCGTGGCGGCGAGCATCGGCGGCGCGAGGATCACCCACGCCAGGTCCCGCACTTCGGGATGGCGTAACTGATGGGGCAACTGCAACAAATCGGGAAACAGGATCATCTTGCGAGCATAGCCTTAAACCTGAGCGCACCCTTGAGGCTGAAAGGATTTTGTCTATCTGGCGCTTTCGCCCATAATCGGGTTTTCGCGTTTTCGATTGTCCGCAGAGGTCCCATGGAGCAATTTCGTAATATCGGCATCATCGGTCGCCTGGGCAGTTCCCAGGTGCTGGATACCGTCCGCCGACTGAAACGCTTTCTGCTCGACCGTCACCTGCATGTGATCCTCGAAGACACCATCGCTGAAGTCCTGCCCGGCCACGGCCTGCAAACCTCGTCGCGCAAGATGCTCGGCGAAGTCTGCGACATGGTCATCGTCGTCGGCGGTGACGGCAGCCTGCTCGGCGCTGCGCGGGCGCTGGCCAAACACAATATTCCGGTGCTCGGCATCAACCGTGGCAGCCTCGGCTTCCTCACCGATATTCGCCCGGACGAGTTGGAAATCAAGGTCGCCGAAGTGCTCGACGGCCACTATCTGGTGGAAAACCGCTTCCTGCTGCAAGCCGAAGTGCGTCGCCATGGCGAGGCCATCGGCCAGGGCGATGCGCTCAACGACGTGGTGCTGCACCCGGGCAAATCGACGCGGATGATCGAATTCGAGCTGTACATCGACGGCCAGTTCGTCTGCAGCCAGAAGGCCGACGGCCTGATCGTCGCCACGCCGACCGGCTCCACCGCCTACGCGTTGTCTGCTGGCGGGCCGATCATGCATCCCAAGCTCGACGCTATTGTGATTGTGCCGATGTACCCCCATACCTTGTCGGGTCGGCCAATAGTGGTCGATGGCAACAGTGAGCTGAAAATCGTCGTGTCCAAAGATATGCAGATCTACCCGCAGGTCTCCTGCGACGGCCAGAACCATTTCACCTGCGCACCGGGCGACACCATTACCGTGAGCAAGAAAGCGCAGAAGCTGCGCCTGATTCATCCGCTCGATCACAATTACTACGAGGTGTGCCGCACCAAGCTTGGCTGGGGCAGCAAGCTGGGGGGCGGAGGCGACTGATGCTCGATCCCGCGCGCAGTTACGACCTGATCGGTGACGTGCACGGATGCGCCATGACCCTCGAACACTTGCTGGACCGTCTCGGTTATCACAAGCAGGGCGGGGTCTGGCGCCATCCGTCACGCATGGCGGTGTTCGTCGGCGACATCATCGACCGTGGCCCGCGCATTCGCGAGGCGCTGCACATCGTCCACGACATGGTCGAAGCAGGGCAGGCGCTGTGCATCATGGGCAACCACGAATTCAACGCGCTCGGCTGGGTCACCCCGGCGCCACCGGGCAGCGGCAAGCAGTTCGTGCGCGAACACACCAAGCGCCATGCGCGGCTGTTGCAGGAAACCCTGACTCAATTTGAAGACCATCCCGGCGACTGGCATGACTTCCAGCAATGGTTCTACGAGCTGCCGCTGTTCGTCGATGCCGGGCGCTTTCGCGTCGTCCATGCGTGCTGGGACGCCGGTCTGATCGAGCCGTTGCGGGCGTTGTTCCCCAATGGCTGCGTCGATGAGCATTTCCTCCAGGCCTCGGCCGTTCCCGGCAGCTTCGCCTGTACCGTGTTCGACCGCTTGCTGCGCGGCACCGACATGCGCCTGCCGGGCGGCTTGACCATGACCAGCGGCGACGGTCTGGTGCGTTCGTTCTTCCGCACCAAGTTCTGGGAAGACGATCCCAAAACCTACGGCGATATCGTCTTCCAGCCCGATGCATTGCCGGAGCCTGTCGCGCAGACGCCGCTGACTTCAACCGAAAAGAATTCCCTGCTGCGCTATGGCGTCGACGAGCCGTTGCTGTTCGTCGGCCACTACTGGCGCAGCGGCAAACCGGCGCCGATCCGCCCGAACCTCGCGTGCCTGGATTACAGTGCGGTGCTCTACGGCAAACTGGTGGCCTATCGTCTGGACCAGGAAACGCGCCTGGATCCGCAAAAATTCGTCTGGGTCGATGTCGAGCGGCCGGAGGTCCTGCAATGAGTGCGGTAGCGGTATTGCGCCTGCCGTTGGCGGTGGATTTGAGCGGTTTTGTCAAACTGCTGCAACGCATGCAAGTGCCCCATCGTGTCAGTGAAGAGGCGGGCGAGCAGGTGCTATGGGCGCCGGAGGAAATCAGCGAGGACGTGCGTTCGCTGTACGAGCGCTTCCCGGCCGGCGACCCGGATCAGCAACTGGACATTCCCGTGGGCCAGACCTTTAAACGGCCAGGTTTCGCCGAACAGCTGAAACACGCCAGGGCCACGGGATTGATTCTGCTGTTGAGCCTGATCGTTGGCGGTCTGACTTTCCTCGGCGAAAACCTTGAGACCCTGCGCTGGCTGACCTTCCTCGATTTTCGCGTGATCGGCGAGTACATCCACTTCACGCCACTGGCCGACAGTCTGGCGGCAGGGCAGTGGTGGCGGCTGGTCACGCCGATGCTGATCCACTTCGGCATCCTTCATCTGGCCATGAACGGCATGTGGTACTGGGAGCTGGGGCGGCGCATCGAGTCGCGCCAGGGCAGCATCAACCTGATCGGTCTGACGCTGCTGTTCAGCCTGGTGTCCAACTACGCCCAGTTTGTCTGGAGCGGCCCGAGCCTGTTTGGCGGGCTGTCCGGCGTGCTTTACGGCTTGCTCGGGCATTGCTGGATCTTCCAGCTGCTGGCGCCGAACCCGGCCTATCGCCTGCCGCGCGGCGTGCTGGTGATGATGCTGGTGTGGCTGGTGGTGTGCATGTCCGGGCTGATCTCGCTGATCGGTTTCGGCCAGATCGCCAACGCCGCGCACCTGAGCGGGTTACTCATCGGATGCTTCACCGGTTTGTTGGGCGGTTTGTATAACCGCCGTAAACTGGCCGTCTAAAATTTTTGGTTCAGCAAAGAGCACGGAGACCCTGATGTCCTCTTTCAACGACATGATCAGCAACATCACCCCGGACATCTACGAAAGCCTGAAACTCGCCGTGGAAATCGGCAAGTGGTCCGACGGTAACAAACTCACCGCCGAACAGCGCGAGCTGTCGTTGCAGGCGATGATTGCCTGGGAAATCCAGAACCTGCCGGAAGACCAGCGCACTGGCTACATGGGCCCGCAAGAATGTGCGTCGAAGTCGATCGAAGTGCCGAACATCCTGTTCAAGTCGGATGCCATCCATTGATCGAGATTGGCCGCGGTGCAATCAGCAAAATGTCGGCGCGCCTGGACGGGTCGAACGTGCAATACGCGTTTCGTCTGGATGACGTCGAGGTGCCGGTCAATCCGTTGATCGGCAGCACGTTGCGTCTGGAATTCCTGGGGGCGATCCACTGCACCCATTGCGGGCGCAAGACCAAGACCAGTTTCAGTCAGGGTTATTGCTACCCGTGCATGACCAAACTGGCGCAGTGCGACCTGTGCATCATGAGCCCGGAGCGTTGCCACTTCGACGCCGGCACCTGCCGTGATCCGGTGTGGGGCCAGCAGTTCTGCATGACTGATCATGTGGTCTACCTGGCCAACTCGTCGGGGATCAAGGTTGGCATCACCCGTGCCACGCAGTTGCCGACCCGCTGGCTCGACCAGGGTGCGAGTCAAGCCTTGCCAATCATGCGTGTATCGACACGCCAGCAATCGGGGTTTGTCGAGGACCTGTTCCGCAGCCAGGTGGCGGACAAGACCAACTGGCGCGCGCTGCTCAAAGGTGATGCGGCGGCGGTGGATCTGGCGCAGGTGCGCGATCAGTTGTTCGAAAGCTGCGCCGAAGGCCTGCAAGGGTTGCAGGAGCGATTCGGCCTACAGGCGATTCAGACGATTGCCGATGTCGAACCGCTGGAAATCCGCTATCCCGTCGAGCAATACCCGGCGAAAATCGTCAGCTTCAACCTGGACAAGAACCCGATTGCCGAAGGCACGCTGCTGGGGATCAAGGGGCAGTACCTGATCTTCGACACCGGCGTGATCAACATTCGTAAATACACGGCGTACCAGCTCGCCGTGCATCAATAAGGATTCCAGCATGCGCACCGAACAACCGAAGATGATCTATCTCAAGGACTATCAGGCGCCCGAGTACCTGATTGACGAAACGCACCTGACCTTCGAGTTGTTCGAGGACCACAGCCTGGTTCACGCGCAACTGGTGATGCGCCGTAATCCTGAACGTGGCGCCGGCCTGCCGCCGCTGGTGCTCGACGGCCAGCAACTCGAGCTGCTGTCGGTGACGCTGGCGGACCAGGAGCTGAGCGCTGCTGACTATCAAGTCTCGGACAGTCACTTGACCCTGCAGCCGACCAGTGAAACGTTCACCCTCGACACCAGCGTGCGCATCCACCCGGAAACCAATACCGCGCTGGAAGGCCTGTACAAGTCCGGCACGATGTTCTGCACTCAGTGCGAGGCCGAAGGCTTTCGCAAGATCACCTATTACCTCGATCGCCCGGACGTGATGAGCAAGTTCACCACCACCGTCGTGGCTGAACAGCACAGCTACCCGGTGCTGCTCTCCAACGGTAACCCGATCGCTTCCGGCCCCGGCGAAGACGGCCGGCACTGGGCTACCTGGGAAGATCCGTTCAAGAAACCGGCGTATCTGTTCGCGCTGGTCGCCGGTGATCTGTGGTGCGTCGAAGACACCTTCACCACCATGAGCCAGCGCAACGTCGCGCTGCGCATTTATGTCGAGCCGGAAAACATCGACAAGTGCCAGCACGCGATGAACAGCCTGAAGAAATCCATGCGCTGGGACGAAGAGGTCTACGGTCGCGAGTACGATCTGGACATCTTCATGATCGTCGCCGTCAACGATTTCAACATGGGCGCGATGGAGAACAAGGGCCTCAATATCTTCAACTCCAGCGCCGTGCTGGCCCGCGCCGAAACTGCCACCGACGCTGCGCACCAGCGGGTCGAGGCGATCGTCGCCCACGAATACTTCCACAACTGGTCGGGCAACCGCGTGACCTGCCGCGACTGGTTCCAGCTGTCGCTCAAGGAAGGCTTCACGGTGTTCCGCGATGCCGGTTTCTCCTCGGACATGAACTCGGCGACGGTCAAGCGCATTCAGGACGTGGCGTACCTGCGTACCCACCAGTTCGCCGAAGATGCCGGCCCGATGGCCCACGCCGTGCGTCCGGACAGCTTCATCGAGATTTCCAACTTCTACACCCTGACCGTGTACGAAAAGGGCTCGGAAGTGGTCGGCATGATCCACACCCTGCTGGGCGCCGACGGCTTCCGCAAGGGCAGCGATCTGTACTTCGAGCGCCACGACGGCCAGGCCGTGACCTGCGACGACTTCGTCAAGGCCATGGAAGATGCCAATGGCGTTGATCTCAGCCAGTTCAAGCGCTGGTACAGCCAGGCCGGCACACCGCGTCTGGCCGTCAGCGAGTCCTACGACGCTGCGGCGAAAACCTACAGCCTGACCTTCCGCCAGAGCTGCCCGCCGACCCCGGACAAGGTGGAAAAACTGCCGTTCGTGATCCCGGTCGAGCTCGGCCTGCTCGACAGCCAGGGCAATGAAATCGCCCTGCGTCTGGCTGGCGAAGCCTCGGCACAAGGCACCACTCGGGTGATCTCGGTGACCGAAGCCGAGCAGACATTCTCTTTCGTCGACATCAACGAACAGCCGTTGCCGTCGCTGCTGCGCGGCTTCTCGGCGCCAGTGAAGCTGAGCTTCCCGTACAACCGCGATCAACTGATGTTCCTGATGCAGCACGACAGCGACGGTTTCAATCGCTGGGATGCCGGTCAGCAATTGTCGGTGCAAGTGCTTCAAGAGTTGATCGGCCAACATCAGAAAGGCGAGAGCCTGAAGCTCGATCCGCGTTTGGTGTCGGCGCTGCGCACGGTGCTGTCCGACGAGTCGCTGGATCAGGCGATGGTTGCCGAAATGCTTTCGCTGCCGGGTGAGGCCTATCTCACCGAGATCAGCGAAGTGGCTGACGTCGAGGCGATTCATGTCGCTCGCGAGTTCGCCCGCAAGCAACTCGCCGAAGGCTTGTTCGAAGCGCTGTGGCTGCGTTATCAGGCCAATCGCGACTTGTCGAAAAAGACTCCGTACGTGGCCGAGGCCGAGCACTTCGCCCGTCGCGCCTTGCAGAACATCGCCCTGTCGTACCTGATGCTCAGCGGCAAGCCGGAAGTGCTGGCGGCGGCGCTCGAGCAGTTCGAGACCGCCGACAACATGACCGAGCGCCTGACTGCGCTGGCGGTGCTGGTCAACTCGCCGTTCGAAGAGCAGAAGGCTTTGGCTTTGGCGAGCTTCGCCGAGCACTTCAAGGACAATCCGCTGGTCATGGACCAGTGGTTCAGCGTGCAGGCCGGCAGCACCTTGCCGGGCGGTTTGGAGCGGGTGAAGGCGTTGATGCAGCACCCGGCGTTCAACATCAAGAACCCGAACAAGGTGCGGGCACTGATCGGCGCGTTCGCCGGGCAGAACCTGATCAACTTCCACGCGGCGGACGGTTCCGGTTATCGCTTCCTTGCCGATCTGGTGATCGAACTGAACGGCTTCAACCCACAGATCGCCTCGCGCCAACTGGCCCCGCTGACCCGCTGGCGCAAATACGACAGCGCGCGTCAGGCATTGATGAAGGCTGAGCTGGAGCGGATTCTCGCTTCGGGGTCGTTGTCCAGCGACGTGTATGAAGTGGTAAGCAAAAGCCTCGCGTAACCCGATCATTTAGGAGCTGTCGAGGGAAACGAGGCTGCGATCTTTTGATTTTGATGATCATAAAGGTCGGTATTCCAGCTTCAGACCGCCCCTCACCCTAACCCTCTCCCAAAGGGAGAGGGGACTGACCAGGTGAATATTCGAGTTACACCGACCTGAAATTCCGGCATCGAACTCAGGTCTTGAAACCAACAGGGATCGGCTCCCTTTCCCCCTCTCCCATTGGGAGAGGGCTGGGGTGAGGGGCTGGTTATCTCCCGCACCACATAATCCGAAGCAAACAAAAAAATGCCGCTCAACGAGCGGCATTTTCATTGGCACAATAAACAGCTACTTGCGCAGATCAAACCGATCCAGATTCATCACCTTTGTCCATGCCTTGACGAAATCGTTGACGAACTGCGCCTTCGCGTCGGAACTGGCATACACCTCGGCCAATGCGCGCAATTGCGCATTCGAGCCGAACACCAGATCCACCCGAGTCGCCGTCCACTTTGGCGCCCCGGTCTTGCGGTCACGGCCTTCAAACTCATCGGCATCCCTTGAAGTTGGGGTCCACTCAACTCCCATGTCCAGCAGGTGGGTGAAGAAGTCATTGCTCAGCGTTTCGGTTTTATCGGTGAACACGCCATGCCGCGTCTGGCCGACATTGGTGTTCAACACTCGCAGACCACCCAGCAGCACGGTCATTTCCGGTGCCGTGAGCGTCAGCAACTGCGCCTTGTCGATCAGCAGGGTTTCCGCCGCAACCGTGTATTTGCCTTTGCTGTAATTGCGGAAGCCATCGGCAATCGGTTCGAGGAAGCCGAACGATTCGACATCGGTCTGCTCCTGCGAAGCATCGACGCGGCCCGGTGAAAACGGCACCGACACCGAATGCCCGGCGTTCTGCGCGGCTTTTTCCACCCCGGCATTACCGGCCAGGACGATCAGGTCCGCCAACGAGATCTTCTTGCCATTGGCAGCAGAACCGTTGAACTCGTTCTGAATGCCTTCCAGTGTGCTTAGCACCTTGTCCAATTGCTCGGGCTGGTTGGCCTGCCAGAACTTCTGCGGGGCCAGACGCAAGCGTCCGCCGTTGGCGCCGCCGCGTTTGTCTGAACCGCGGAAGGTCGATGCTGCAGCCCACGCGGTCGAAACCAGTTGCGACACTGACAACCCTGAAGCCAGCACTTTGTTTTTCAGCGCAGTGGCGTCGCTGTCATCGATCAGCGGATGAGTTACGTCTGGCAGCGGGTCTTGCCAAAGCAATTCCTCTTGTGGCATTTCCGGGCCGAGGTAGCGAGAGAGCGGGCCCATGTCCCGATGGATCAGCTTGTACCAGGCGCGGGCGAATGCGTCGGCGAGCTGATCGGGATTGGCCAGGAAACGCCGGGAAATCTGCTCGTATGCAGGATCGAAGCGCAACGCCAGATCGGACGTGAGCATGGTCGGCGAGAGCTTCTTGTTCGGATCGTGTGCGTGGGGAACGGTGCCTGCACCGGCGCCGTTTTTCGGTTGCCACTGATTGGCGCCCGCCGGGCTTTTGGTCAGCTCCCACTCGAAGCCGAACAGGTTTTCCAGATAGTTGTTGCTCCACTTCGTTGGTGTGGTGGTCCAGGTCACTTCCAAGCCGCTGGTGATGGTGTCGGCGCCTTTACCGGTGCCGAAGGCGTTTTTCCAGCCCAAGCCTTGCTGCTCCAGACCGGCCGCTTCCGGCTCTGGGCCGACATTGTCGGCCGGGCCGGCGCCGTGGGTCTTGCCGAACGCGTGGCCGCCGGCGATCAGCGCCACGGTTTCTTCATCGTTCATGGCCATGCGGCCGAAGGTTTCGCGAATATCCTTGGCCGAGGCCACCGGGTCCGGGTTGCCTTCCGGGCCTTCAGGGTTGACGTAGATCAGGCCCATCTGCACGGCGGCGAGGGGATTTTCCAGGTTGCGTTCGCCCTGATCGGTGCGGCTTTCTTCACGGCCATGCAAATCAGGCTCAGCCACCAGCGTACCGTCGCCGGGCTCCTGCACCGGGCCGTTGCTCTTGCCGTAACGGTTGTCGCCGCCCAGCCACTCGGTTTCCGAACCCCAGTACACATCTTCATCCGGTTCCCAGACATCGGCGCGACCACCGGAGAAACCGAAGGTCTTGAAGCCCATCGACTCTAGGGCGACGTTGCCGGTGAGCACGATCAAGTCGGCCCAGGAAATATTGCGTCCGTATTTCTGCTTGATTGGCCAGAGAAGGCGGCGGGCCTTGTCGAGGCTGACGTTGTCCGGCCAGCTGT
Organism: Pseudomonas mercuritolerans; assembly: GCF_025706525.1. Classification (NCBI taxonomy): domain Bacteria; kingdom Pseudomonadati; phylum Pseudomonadota; class Gammaproteobacteria; order Pseudomonadales; family Pseudomonadaceae; genus Pseudomonas; species Pseudomonas mercuritolerans. The sequence continues at coordinate 266,731 of NZ_JAMSHA010000001.1, read as the reverse complement.
TGAGCGGGGCGAAGCGTTGCTGTCCGGAGCCGGCGCCGCCACGGCCGTCGGCGGTGCGATAGGTCCCGGCGCTGTGCCAGGCCATGCGCACGAACAGCGGGCCGTAATGGCCGAAGTCGGCCGGCCACCAGTCCTGAGAATCAGTCATCAGTGCTTTGATGTCTTGTTTCAGCGCCTGGAAGTCGAGGCTTTTGAAGGCTTTGGCGTAGTCGAAGTCCTGGCCCAGCGGATCGGACTTGGGTGAATGCTGGCTGAGGATTTTCAGATTGAGTTGATTCGGCCACCAGTCACGGTTCGTCGTACCGCCGCCGGCGGCGTGGTTGAACGGGCATTTCGATTCGTTTGCCATGTTCGTATCCCTATCAGGTCTGCGGCCGGCTCGTGCCGACTTCGGACTGGTAAGGCTAGACCCGAGTTGGCAAGTCGGCTAATAGCCCGACTATTGGATACCGATAGGCAAACTCTTTCACCGCACAGGTAGGAACTGCCGAAGGCTGCGATCTTTTGATCTTTGTTCATCAAAAAATCAAAAGCAAAGATCGCAGCCTTCGGCAGCTCCTACAGGGGTTAGCTCGATTGTGCGGTGTCGTCCTCCGGCACGTCGTCGAGGATGTCTTCCTGGCCGGGCAATTCGGTGATGACGCTGAAGTCGCTGACTTCTACTGCGCCTTGCCCATAACCCAACAAATGAAACGAGAAGGCTTTGCGCGGCTGCGGGTTTTCAAAGCTGAAATCCATCTCCAGCGGCTGGTCCGCCGTGGCGATCATTTCTGTTGGCAGGCCCAGTTGCACGTCCTGTTCAAATTCCTTGGCCTTGAGCTGAATGTACGCCGCCTGCTGCGGATCGACCGAGCGCACGGTCAGGCGCACGCGGGTGTGCGAGCCTTTGGGCATTTCCAGGTATTGCGCGCCGATAAGGTTGTCGGCCCAGTCATCCTTGATCTGCGCTTGCAGAGGGATGATGTTGTTGCTGCCGAACTGGTAGCGATGATTGAGTGGTGTGCGCAGCAGGGACAGGTCCAGCGCATCGGCGCGCGCGGCGATCTGCCGGGCCGGGTGGCCGCTGTAGGTGCCTTTGTAGGTGGCACTGTCAGCAATGAAACCGGTGCTTTGGTAGTAGCGGCAGCGGCGCGGCAGGTCGCATTCGGAGAAGATGCCCTGGCCGTCGTGATAGCGCAGCTTGCCGTTGGTGAACGACATGATCTCGCGCCCGGAATCGTAGTCGCGAAACAGCGAGCGGCCGCTCAGCGCAGTCGGCACCGGCAGGTCGAAATAGTCGAGGATCGAGGTGCTCAGATCGACGTGACCATAGACCCCGGCATTCAGGCGCGGCAGTTGCGCCTGCTCCGGCGCCAGCGTCAGATTGAAACCCCACGAGGAGGCCAGCCGCACGCCGTCGATGCCGTGGGATTCATCCGAGGTGATCACCACCAACGTGTCCTTGAGAATGCCTTGGCGCTCCAGCCCCGAAAGAAATTCATCCAGCGCATCGTCGAGATAACCCACAGCAGCCTGCTTTGGCGTTTCATAACGCTGCAGATAATCGTCCGGTGCGGAGTAGGGCTGGTGGGTACCGACCGTCAGCAGCGTGAGCATCCATGGCTGTTTTTGCTTCTTCAGTTGGCCGACGTAATCCAGCGCGCCTTCGAAAAACGCCTTGTCATCCTTGCCCCAGGGGAATTCCAGGTAGTTGCTGTTGCTGAACCATTCCAGACCGTGGGTCGCATCGAAACCGATGTGCGGCATGATCTTGTCTTTGGCCATGAAGCGCAGGCCCGCGCCCTGCAAGTAATGCGTGCTGAAGCCGTGCTCGCGCAATTGTGCCGGCAGGCAGGCCTGATTGCGTTCGTTGAGGGTGAGCATTTCCACGCCTTTGGGCGTGCCATTGTTGAGCTTGTCGTAGTCACCGCACAGCATGGCGTACAGACCGCGAATGGTCTGATGGGTGTGCAGCACGTAATCCGGGGTGTTCATGCCGCGCTCGGCCCAGCGGCTGAGGTTGGGCATCAGGTCTTCCTGATAATGACTGCCGATCGCCTCACGGTTGGCACGGATGTAGGCGCCGGGGATGCCTTCGAGCGCGATGATCAATACATTGCGCGCCTGGCCCGGCGCGGCGAGCAGCTTCTGGCCATTGAGATCGACGTCGGTGAGCCCGGCCATCGCCGGTGTGGGTTCTTCAACGTCGCCGTGGAGCCATTCCTCGGCCTGGATCTGCAGGTCGGCGACTTCACTGGCGAGCAACTGATGCGGCAGGTTGTACAGGCGCCAGGCGTCGCCGTCATTCGGCCACAGGTTTTGCGCGCCCCAATGTGCGGCGAACAACACGATTGGCGCGGCCCAGACGGAGCGAGGCAGAGCAGGGCGAGACAAGCCGCGACCAACAAGCTGAGTCAGCAGCCAGAAAGCCAGGGCACCCAGCAAAGCCATGGCCAGGGCAGGGTGCGCAAGTCCGCCGCCAGTGGAATTCTCGACGAACTGCGGGTCGATCAGATAGTGAATATCCGAAGGCGTCGGCAGGCGGCCGACGGCGCTGACCAATTCTGCCGTGGCGACCGCCAGCAGCGCCCAGAACATCAGCACCGGCAATGCCAGCCACCATGCGCGGCGATGCAGCGTCACCACCAGCAAACTGCCCACGGCCAAGTCCGACAGAAAGCCCAGCGGTGTCGACCAGCCCAACGCTGCACGCAGGCACACCGGCACGATCAATACCAGAACGATGAGAGAAAAAAGGCGGGCATTCGGCCGCCGCAGCCAGTTGGAAAGAGCACTCACAAAAAAGGCCTGCATGTCATCAAAGGGTCAAAAAAGTGTGGGTGATGATACCAAGGGCAAGAAGGCTGATCGGCTTTTTAAACCTGCGGCTGGCGATCGCTGGAACGGCGCGTGCCCATAGCGGGCGTGGGTTGTGGGACGTATGGCCGTTTTTCGGAGCGGCAGTTTTTTGTTTCAGACTGTTGTAGGTCCATCCACTGCTCCTGAATTCCAGCAGCAGACGTCAAATCGCTCAGTGCTATCGATATGCGATAAAGATATTTAATTTCAATTTTTTATAGCTATAAAGTCAGGCTTTTCAGCCCATCCCCATGCTGCGAGGTTGTCATGGCCACACCGTTCAAACGTTCTGCGCTGACTCTGTTGGCCGCAACTCTGGCAGCGGGCGCGCTGTTCAGCAGCGGCGCCCGGGCCGAGGGCAAAATCAGCATCGCCCAGCAATTCGGCATTGGTTACCTGATTCTCGACGTCGTGCGCGATCAACAATTGATCGAGAAACACGGCAAGGCCCAGGGCCTGGAGATCAAGGTCGACTGGAACAGCATTTCTGGCGCCACGGCGATGAACGAGGCGCTGCTGACCGGAGCGCTGGACGTGGTCTCGGCCGGCGTGCCGCCGATGCTTACTGTGTGGGACCGCACCAAGGGCAAACAGAACGTCAAAGCCATCGCCGCGCTGGGCTCGATGCCCAATTACCTGCTGACCAACAACCCGAATATCAAAACCCTCAAGGACTTCAGCGACAAGGATCGCATCGCCGTGCCAGCCGCAGGCGTAGGCTTCCAGTCGCGCACCCTGCAGATTGAAACCGCCAGGGAATACGGTAATGACCAGTTCAAGAAGTTCGACAACATTTCGGTCAGCCTGCCGCACCCGGACGCCACCGCCGCGCTGATAGCTGGCGGCTCGGAAATCAACTCGCATTTCTCCAGCCCACCGTTCCAGTACCAGGCGCTGCAAAACCCCAACGTGCACAAAGTGCTGAGTTCCTACGACATCCTCGGCGGCCCGGCGACGTTCAACGTGCTCTACACCACGGAAAAATTTCACGACGACAACCCGAAAACCTACAAGGCGTTCTACGACGCACTGGCCGAAGCCGAGCAGATCATCAAAGCCGACAAGCCCGCCGCTGCCCAGGCCTACATCCGCGTAGAGCAATCGAAATTGCCCTTGGCTCTGGTCGAGCAAATCGTCAAAGACCCGGAAATCGACTTCACCGTCGTACCGCAACGCACGTTCATCTACGCCGAGAAATTGCAGGAACTGGGTGTGTTGAAAAACAAGGCGGGGAGCTGGAAGGATTACTTCTTTGAAGAGGCGCATGGTGGTGCGGGGAGTTGATCGAACAGGGGCAACGTGTGTTGCCCCTTTTGCCATTCAAGATTCGCCATCATCAAAAATGCTCTCAATCGGCAGCTCAAACGCCCGGGCAATCTGAAACGCCAATGGCAGGCTCGGATCGTAGCGTTCGTTTTCGATGGCGTTGATCGTCTGGCGCGACACTTTCAGGCGTTCGGCCAGATCGACCTGCGACCACTTGCGCTCGGCGCGCAATTCCTTGAGACGGTTTTTCATTGGTAGCGGCGTCGCGCAATGTGCAGGCCGACAATCCACATCAGCCCCATTACCGGCCACACACACGTCCACGGGATATGCGGGGCGCCGACGTTTTCCAGAAAACCGTAGCTGAAGGTCACCAATGCCGAGGCGGCAAAGGCGAACCCCAAGGCTTCGAACTGGATGCGCAGATGCATTTCGTCCATGCGCCGCATGTTCCGCACGATGGCCCAGCACATCAGGGCCGCCGGAATGATCGGCGTCAGTGCGACGGCCGAGCGCAGCACGAGGTGCGCATCCATCAGGTATTGCGAGGCAATCAATGATGCTGTCAGCACCAGCATGTAGAGGATTAACGCTGCGCCCAATTCGAGGTGGTACCGGTTCATTCTTCACTTCCTATGTAAAAGACCCTTTACATGGTTGCTGATGTTGTTTCAGATGTAAAGCACGCTTTCCATCAGGCTGGTTACTTCGAACACGCTCGAGCCGGATAACTTGCAGCCGGGTTCACGCTTCTGGACAGCGTATTAGCCACTCAGTAGCATTTGCCTCCAACGGATTTTCCCTTCGCACGTCGTCCGGCGTGGAACGCTCAAGGAATCGACATGCGCGACACTCCCGCTGACTCACAACGAACGGTCGTGACCTTGGTCAACGGCGAGATTCGCTGTGACACCCAGATCAGTTTCAGCTCCGTCTCGCTCGTCGATGGCGAAATTCGCGTGCATCGTGCTGAAGGCAATCAGATCGAGGTGCCTGTGCCCGGGGCGGACTTCGCGCTGCGCTTTGATCTGCAGGGGATGCAGAAAGTACCGGAGGCGCCACAGACGCCGGTCGAACCGGTGCCTGCCGACGACAGTTTGAAGTTGTTCAACTCGAAAACCGTGTGGGTCACACTGGCGCTGTGGTTCTTCGTGAGTTCGGTGTTCGGTTGGTTGGGGATCGTGGTAGCAGTCGGATATTTCGCTTACCACTGGCGTCAGGTCACGAAGCGCAAGGAACAGTTGGCCAAGGCGACCGTCGTTGAACCCATGACCCGTTCCAGCTCAGGGATGTCACCGGAAAGCGTGCGCAACGCATTGGCCCGCAAGCGTTAATTCTGCACACATCAAAAAAAAAAGGGGCGGCCTGATCATCGATCAGGCCGCCCCGTTTTTCTGTCGGGCGAACAGTATTTTCGTCAGCGATCAATGCATCTTGCTGTGATCGTGGCCGCCCATGTTGGTCAGCGCGCGGACCGGTGCTTTGACTTCGATGGTTTCTTTCTCGCCCTTGGCGTTTTCCACGGTCAGGGTCAGCGGCACGCTGTCGCCTTCCTTCAACTGACCGGTCAGGCCCATCAGCATGACGTGGTAGCCGTTCGGATCGAAGCTCACGGCTTTGCCGGCAGGCAGCTCAACCGACTTTACCGGGCCCATGGTCATCACATCGTTCTGCATGCTCATTTCGTGAATCTGTACGTCCTTGGCCACTGGCGAGGCGACGCTGAGCAGTTTGCTGTCGCTGTCGGCAGTGACGGTCATGAACGCGCCGCTGGCAGACTGGGTCGGCACCGTTGCACGGACCCAGGCGTCGTCGACTTTGGTCTGCGCCGACGCCTGAAAGGCCAGGCCGAGCAGGGACAGTGCACATACGGTGCGTTTGAGGTGATTCAGAACGGGATGCATCAGCAGACCTCCATAACAGTAAGCAAATCTTCCGTGCACTCTTGGGCTGTCAGCGAAGTGGACAGGCCCAGGCGCAACTCACCACGCGAGTCGTAGACGTAGCTGGTGGACGTATGGGAGATGGTGTAGGTGTCGCCGGCGGGGACTTTCTCGTAGAACACGTCGAATTCCTTGGCGGTGGCCTTGGTTTCCTCAAGCGTGCCGTACAGCGCGACGAAGCTCGGGTCGAAGGCTTTGACGTAGGCGTCGAGGATCTGCGGCGTGTCGCGTTCCGGGTCGAGGGTGATGAACACCACCTGCAAACGGTCGCCGTCGCGGCCCATCAGTTTTTTGATCTGTGCGGCGCGGGCCAGGGTAGTGGGGCAAACGGCCGGGCACTGGGTGAAGCCGAAAAAGATCATCGGCATCATCCCGCGAAAGCTCGACAGCGACATGGTTTCGCCTTCGGGATTCTTCAGCTTGAAGGTGCGTCCGAGGATCTTGTCACTTAGATCCTTGCCGTACTTGTAGGACAGTTGGCCACGGGTATCGCAACCGGCGAGCAGGCCGAGCCCGAGCACGCCCATTCCCGCAAGTACCTTGCGGCGAGTCAACAAAGCCGTCATCTAATACCGCCTTTTGCAGCCCGCGAGTCGGCAGGACTGGCGGGGGGTTAACCGTAAAAGCGCCGCATGATAGCAAATTGAGGCTGATCGCCGGCTGCCGATCGCCGCGCAGTGCGGGATCGGACGACAAAAGGTGTAAGAAGAAATGACGAATAAGCCATGCGTTCGCCGCGAGCAAACCTGATTTAAATAGTATGACGATTGGAGGCGAGCGCAGAAACACGTACTCTTGCCGCTGCGCTGCAACGACCAAAACAACAACAGGAGTCTGTAATGCAACCGATTCGTCTCGGCCTGGTGGGCTACGGCAAAATTGCCCAGGATCAACACGTCCCCGCCATCCTCGCCAACCCTGCGTTCCAGTTGGTGGCGGTCGCAACCCAAGGCAAACCTTGCGCCGGGGTGGAGAACTTCCAGTCGCTGGGCGAACTGCTCGAAAACGGCCCGACTGTCGACGCAATTGCGTTCTGCACGCCGCCACAAGGGCGCTTCGCGCTGGTGCAACAGGCATTGGCGGTCGGCAAGCACGTGCTGGTGGAAAAGCCGCCTTGTGCAACATTGGGCGAAGCCATGGCCTTGGTCGATCAAGTCGCGGAACAAGGCGTCAGCGCTTTGTTCGCCTGGCATTCACGCTATGCACCGGGCATCGCTGCTGCACGTGAATGGCTTGCCAGCCGCACCCTGCAAAGCGTGCAGATCGACTGGAAGGAAGACGTGCGCAAGTGGCATCCGGGCCAGGCGTGGATCTGGCAACCGGGCGGCCTCGGCGTCTTCGACCCGGGCATCAACGCCTTGTCGATCATCACCCACCTGCTGGCGCTGCCGCTGTTTGTCGAAGCCGCCGAACTGCGCGTACCGAGCAACTGCCAGTCGCCGATTGCCGCCTCGATCAAAATGTCTGACGCACGTCAACTGGACGTCCGCGCCGAGTTTGATTTCGACCACGGCCACGACGAACTGTGGAGCATCGAAATCCGCTGCACCGAGGGCGTTCTGCGCCTGGACAATGGCGGCGCGGTGCTGAGCATCGACGGCGTGCGCCAAAGCGTCTCGGAGGAGGGCGAGTACGCAGCGGTCTATCGCCACTTCCAGCAATTGATCAGCGACAAGGCCAGCGACCTGGATCTGCAACCGTTGCGCCTGGTGGCGGACAGTTTCTTTGTCGGTAGTCGGGCGTTGGTTGAGCCGTTTTACGATTGAGTGAATTTCAGCTTGAGTCGTCAGGGCGCGTAAGCAGGTCTGCGTCGCGCAGGCCGCCAGACAAATAAAGCCTGCTTTTAACAGCAGGCTTCTTGGTCACTTTATTGGCTGCGTTCTGTAGGTTTCATACAGTTGCTGAATGTCGGGATTGTCCAGATTCGCGTAGACGATTCCTTCCTTATCCAAACCGTCCAACCCTTTGATACCGCCAATCACTTCGGGCCATTCCTCACGGCTTGAGATGTCTACGACGTGGGGCTTCAGATAGTCGTCCAGGTGGCCTCTGGAAGGATCGCGGATCTCGTCGCTGAGCGCCCGTAAATACGCATCTTTGTTGGTCTTCGACCAATCGATGGCGAACTTGGCTCGATAGCACAGTTCCATGTGAACGAGCAGGATAGTCCGCCCATTACCATCCAGAAACGGATGAGCGAAAGCCAATTGGCCCATCACCTCGCCGGGGCGCTCGCGGAAGCGTTTTTTGTTTGTAGCGAGCTCCAGCGCATATTCGACGGATCTTTTGATCAGCTCAGGTCGCTCGAAAGGTGTGTGATGCGGATCTTCTTTTGATCCTTTGAAAACCGCGAGGTGGGGAACAAGCTCATTCCTGTCTTTGCCTGACCATGGGTAGAAACCGGCAAACAGGATTTCATGAGTTTTGAGTATCGCTTGATAGTCGATGGATCTCTTTTTTGCCAGATGAGCAAGGGCGTCTTCGATACTGGCTTCGAAAGAGAGATGTTCCGATTCCTTTACTTCAACCGGGTCTTTCAGCTTGAGCGAGTTGCGAAGGTAGCCTTCAGTTTCGAAATCGCCGAAGGGGTCGAACGTCATGCGCTGAGCTGCTTTTTCGAACGCCTTTTTTCCTGAAGGTAACGTCCTTGCAAGGCCATGATTTCTGCCTTGTTCAACACACCCTTTCGCTTCAGATTAACCAGCAACTGCTCAACATTATCCAGCTCGACGGTATCACCAGCCAGTTGCGTTATCGTTGCCGCCATGCGGCTCAGGCCGTCACGCTCGGCGCCAATGCGGTGTTTTTCCGCAAGCTTGCATACTTCGCTCGCGACGCTGTCAGTGGCTGATTCGCTCATTGTTAACCCCTCGTTTTCTCTGTCGGAGCATAGCATGGCGCCGTTCCGGCGGATTAGCCGTCTAGCATTTCGACTCTTGGCATTGTCCTCTTTGAGTGGACGGTGAAACGCTTTTCAGCCGATTTATCCCTTTGCTGTGCGTCAGTAATCTGTACCCAACTTGAACGCAACAACAAAACTTCAAACTTGAAAAGGGACGCACGCCATGACCACTCCAACCTACAACCGCCTGAACAAAGACGACGCTATCGTGCTGCTGGTGGATCACCAGACCGGTCTGATCTCGCTGGTGCAGGACTTCTCGCCGAACGAGTTCAAGAACAACGTGCTGGCGCTGGCGGATCTGGCCAGGTTCTTCGACCTGCCGACGATCCTCACCACCAGCTTCGAGCAAGGCCCGAACGGCCCGCTGGTACCAGAGCTGAAAGAGATGTTCCCGGACGCGCCATACATCGCTCGTCCAGGCCAGATCAATGCCTGGGACAACGAGGACTTCGTCAAGGCGATCAAGGCCACCGGGCGCAAGCAGATCATCATTGCCGGTGTGGTCACGGATGTCTGTGTAGCGTTCCCGACCCTGTCGGCACTGGCGGAAGGCTTTGACGTGTTTGTGGTCACCGATGCGTCCGGCACCTTCAACACCACCGTGCAGCAAGCCGCATGGAGCCGCATGACTCAGGCCGGCGCGCAGATGATGAACTGGTTCTCGGTGGCCTGTGAGCTGCACCGCGACTGGCGCAACGACATCGAAGGCCTGGGCAATCTGTTGTCGCAGCGCATTCCCAACTACCGCAACCTGATGAACAGCTACTCGGCGTTGACGCAGCAGAAGTAAGCGTTAAATCCAAAGCAAAAGCCTGCCTCGAAAGCAGGCTTTTTGCGTTTTCTACAGAACGCCGTTCGTCCATTGTCGGGCACTTGTCACGTTTGGGCATTTCACACGCTCAGGTACACATCTTTTGATCACCTCGGAGACCGACATGGACATTGATGAAAACGCACCGGGCAACCAGTCGCAACAGGCCGTGACGCGCACCACCGACAATGAGACCGGGCACGATCCCCAGCGCGAAAACCCCGAGGTGCCTTTGCCGCCGGACGACGAGGCACCTGTGGAAGAAGACATGTCGGATGTGGATGCGGCCAATTCGGTTTCGACGGAGCATCCGCCGTCACGCTGACCGTGCTGTTTGAAGGGGAACGCTCCCTATGATGGTCAACCCGGACAGTTCCCTCTCCTCGGGGAGAGGGGGCTAGGGTGAGGGGCTTTCCCTGGCACCCTGATGCAGTTCAGTCACTGACATCGTGAAAACCAGTTTCGCTCGCCCATGGTTGGCATACCCATGCGCCACATCGGTCCTCGCCACCGCCGAACACCCAGGGCCGACAATAAGCTCGGCATCGCCAACTTGCAGATGCAACGTGCCTTTTTCGACATGAAACAACTCGGTGGTGCCATTCGGGTGACCAGCTGAAGAAAACGACTCGCCAGGAAACAGCTCCCAGCGCCACAACTCCAGCATGTTCGGGCCGCTGGTGCCGGCCAGCAGGCGCGCCGATCCGCCCAGTTCACCGGTCCATAGCGTGGGGATGTCCTGACTATCAATCAGGTGCGCCGTTGGTGTATCGGCGACGTTGACGAAGTCTGCGACGGACAAGCCCAGCGCCGCGGCGATTTTGCACAATGTCGCGATGCTAGGGTTGGCCGAGCCTTTCTCGATCTCGACCACCATGCCTTTGCTCACGCCGGAGCGTCTGGACAGTTCATCCAGGGTGATGCCCTGTTGTTTGCGCGCCTGTTTGAGCGTGCGCGACACCGCCGCGCTGACGGTCTCGACGTCGGCGCCGGCTTCGGTCGATATATTGACTTTCTTGGTCATTGATCGCTAGCATCGTTTGAAATTCGGGTATGAGGGGGATTCTGGGATGCTGTCTGTCGTGCCGTCAATCGATCCGGCTGTTGCGCAACTCGCGCCGGGCTTCAGAGCGCTGAGTATTGTTGTGCAAGCGGCGCCGATTACTCAGGCATACGTGGCCGGTGAAGCACTGGCCAAAGCCTGCCAGATCGTCGCCAACGGTGGTCCGGCGTGGGCGCATGCGCATCTTCAGGCCTGGGCTGACGTGTTTCGCCAGTTCGGCGCCAAACCGCAGCGCACGCCTTGCTCGGCCGAGGCACTGCGCAAGCGTGTGTTGCGCGACGGCAACTTGCCGAGCATTGATCCGGTGGTCGATCTGTACAACGCCATCAGTCTGGAATACGCGATTCCCGTGGGGGGCGAGAATGCCGAGGCCTACGTCGGCTCGCCGCGTCTGGTCGTCGCCGACGGCAGCGAGCCGTTCGACACGATGAAGGAAGGCCTGCCCGCGCACGAGTTTCCGGATGCCGGCGAAGTGGTCTGGCGCGATGACCAAGGCGTGACCTGCCGGCGCTGGAACTGGCGCCAAGGCGTGCGAACCCGCCTTGATGCGCAGGCGCAGCACATGTGGTTCATCCTCGAAAGCCTGCCGACGATGCCGCTGGAAGCGCTGACCGAGGCGGGCGACAAGCTCATCGAAGGATTGCAGCAAATGATGCCCGGCGCCGAGATCGAAAGCATGTTGATCGGGCCGGGGGCGCGTTAGGTTAGATATGAGTTCCAGCCCGTTTCGTCAGCGGCACCGCGATTCCCTGTGGGAGCCTGCTCGAGAAGGCGGCGGCACATTCAACATCTTTGCCGGCTGATCCACCGCTTTCGCGAGCAAGCTCGCTCCCACAGTGTTCCGTGTTGACCAATGATTTCGTGGTGCTACAACCTCTGTGGGAGCGGGCCTGCTCGCGAAGACGGCGGCACATTCAACATCTTTGCCGGCTGACCCAGCGCTTTCGCGAGCAGGCTCGCTCCCACAATGTTCCGTGTTGACCAATGATTTGGTGGTGCCACAACCCCCTGTGGGAGCGGGCTTGCCCGCGAAGACGGCGGTACATTCAACATCATGTTCGCCTGACCCTGCGCTTTCGCGAGCAGGCTAGCTGCCACAGATTGACTCCGGGTCTCAGTAAGGGCTCGCCGTTGGGCGTACGATCAGTTCGCTGACGTCCACGTCCGCCGGTTGTTCAACGGCATACGCAATCGCGCGGGCGATGGCTTCGGCGGGGATGGCGATCTTGCGGAATGACTTCATCTCTTCGCGGCCGCCTTCATCGGAAATGCTCTCGGCCAGTTCCGATTCAGTCTCGCCCGGTGCGATGACGGTGACGCGGATATCGCCGCCCACCTCCTGACGCAAGCCTTCGGAAATCGCCCGTACCGCATATTTGGTCGCGCAGTACACCGCCGCAGTAGGACTGACCGCGTAAGCGCCGATCGAGGCGATGTTGATGATCTGCCCGGCGCGCTGGCGCTGCATCAACGGCAGGCTGGCGGCGATGCCGTGGAGTACGCCACGGATGTTGACGTCGATCATGCGGTTCCATTCATCGACCTTCAGCGCGTCCAGCCGCGACAACGGCATGACCCCGGCGTTGTTGACCAGCACATCGACGCGGCCGTAATGCTCCACGGCAAAATCGACGAAGCGCTGCACATCCTGCTGATCGGTGACGTCCAGTGCGCGGAACTGCGCGTGGCCACCGGCGCCGTTGATCTCTTCGGCAATCACGGCCAGACGCTCGGTGCGCCGTGCACCCAACACCACTTTGGCGCCACGTTCGGCGAGCAGGCGTGCGGTGGCTTCGCCGATGCCGCTGCTGGCGCCGGTAATCGCGATCACTTTGTCTTGAATGTTCAGCATGATGTCGTCCTCTTCTGTGTGCCCGTGAGTGGGCTTGGAAGAAGGTTAAGCGCGGCGGCTCATGGGCTATTAATCGATTCCTCCACGGGATTTGCCCAATTCTGCTGCATCGCTTTTCGAGCGGTTTTTCACCCGCCGCGCGGCGCATCGCGGTAGGCGCTCGGAGTGACGCCAACTTCGCGGCGGAACACTTGGGAAAAGTGGCTGGGGCTGGAATAGCCAACCTCCAGACCAATGTCGATAACGCTGTGCGCAGTCTCCAGCAACAGATGGCGCGCGCGGCTCATGCGCAGGCGGATGAAGTATTGCGAGGGCGACAAGCCGGTGGCGCGCTTGAAGGTACGGCTGAAATGGTAGTCGCTCAGTTCGGCAATCCGGGCTAGATGACCGAGGCTGAAATCCTCCGCCAGATTCGCATTCATGGCTTCGATCACCCGGCGCAGTTTGTAGGCGGGCAGGGCGTTGTCGCGGCGCGGGTTGCTGTCGGGGTCGAGGTAATGACGCAGCAGATGGATCGCCAACGCCTGAGCCAGGCTGTGCACCAGCAGTGCGCTGGGTTGGCGCTGTTCGGTCAGTTCGATGCGCAGTTGCTCAAGGATGAAGCTGACCTGCTCGTCACGCGCACCAGACACATCGACAAACGTCACTGCACCGGCCTGTTCGCCGAACGCTTCGCGCGCCGCTTGTTCGATCAGGCCCAGACCTAGGTAGAGGTGCATGACTTCGAATACCTCACAGCCTTCGGTTTGCCAGCGCATTTCATAGGGTTCGCGGGTGTTGGTCAGGAAGAAGTCGCCCGCCATGACCTGGCTCGCCTGCCATTCTCCGCCCAACGAACGTTCTTCGACCCGGGCAGTGCCGGCCAATACCAGCACCAGCAGCGGTTCGGCCACGCATGGCACGCGGATCGGTTCGAGCAGAGTTTGATGGCGGAACAGCTGCACCACCGCATCCTTGATCTGCGGCCGGGGCGTGGTCGTTTCCGCAATACCGGGCAGATGCTCCGGCATGGCTTCGGCGGCGATGCGCGCGGGCTGGCTGATTGTCGGTGTAGCGGGGCTGGCAGAGGGCACAGAACGCTCCATCAAAAGCTTTGGCTGCGAATGATTTTGAAGGTTAGGGCGGGCGAATGAGAAATTCCAGCGCAAAACTCCGACAGCCCCGGCAATCGCCCGAAAGCCCGGCGGCGGACAGTGCGCGACAGTGAAGCCGTGTTTACGACCGCGCCATCAGGCGCAACACCGATTCGCTATCGAGGAGTTAAAACCATGACTGATTTCAACCACACCCTGCCACAAGAAGTCGCCGGTAAAGTTGCACTGGTCACTGGCGCGGCCAGTGGCATCGGCAAGGCGATTGCGTTGATGCTGCACGCTCGCGGCGCCAAGGTGATTGCCGAAGACCTCAACCCGGCTGTCGAAGAACTGGCTCGTCCCGATCTGGTGCCGCTGGTGGCGGACATCACCGAGGACGGCGCCGCCGAACGCGCAGTCGGCCTTGCCGTCGAGCAGTTCGGGCGCCTGGATATTCTGGTCAACAACGCCGGGATCATTATCAACAAAGCAGTGATCGACATGAGCCGCGACGACTGGGAAAAGATCCAGGCAGTGAATGCCACGGCCGCCTTCCTGCACTGCCGCGAAGCGGTCAAGGCGATGATCCCGAACAAGTCCGGCGCGATCGTCAATATCGCTTCCTATGCGTCGTACTTTGCCTTTCCGACCATTGCCGCCTACACCGCTTCCAAAGGTGCGCTGGCACAATTGACCCGCACGCTGGCCCTGGAAGTCATCGAGCACGGCATTCGCGTCAATGCCATCGGCGTCGGCGATGTGGTGACCAATATCCTTAATGACGTGGTCGAGGATGGCCCGGGCTTCCTCGCACAGCACGGCGAAGCGGCGCCGATCGGTCGGGCGGCGCAGCCGGAAGAAATCGCCGAAATCGTCACCTTCCTCGCCTCCGACCGCGCCAGTTTCATGGTCGGCTCGGTGGTCATGGCCGATGGCGGCATGACGGTAACGGCGGGTTGATAGTGGCGTGAGAAGCCAAGGGCGCGTGTGATAACGCGCCCATGGCTTTGCCAGTAACACGAGCACGCAGAATCAGGCAAATCTGCAGCATCTTTGATCTAGTCGCCGCTGGGTAAAACTGGCTAATCTTCCTCCGCAGTTGACCCACCTTCGTCTGCTTTCGAGGCCCTTTGCATGGATAACCACGACGCTTCCATCCTCCACGACACGGCGGTGTATCGCGCCGAACTGGTGCGCCTGCTGACTCAACGCTTTGACGCGCCGGGCACCTACGAAACGGCGATTGCGCCGCTGCATGTGATCCGTCTTGATGGCCCGTCCGAGCTGATTCACGTGGTGCACCGGCCGGCGCTGTGCCTGATCGTGCAGGGGCGCAAGGAAGTCGGGCTGGGTGACGAACGTTTCCTCTACGACCCGCTGAATTACCTGGTGGTGTCGGTGACATTGCCGGTGTCCGGACGAGTGATCGAAGCCTCGCCCGAGGCGCCGTATTTTTGCGTACGGCTGGATTTCGATCCGGCACAACTGACGCAACTGATTGCCGAATCGCCGCTGACCGGCATGCCGCAGGACGCCGGGCGCGGGATGTTTCTCGACAAGATCGACGTGACCCTGCTCGACACCATGCTGCGTCTGGTGCGCCTGCTGGATAATCCGCGCGACATCGGCATGCTCGCGCCGATGGCGTTGCGCGAGTTGTATTACCGCCTGCTGC
This sequence comes from Pseudomonas mercuritolerans, assembly GCF_025706525.1. Lineage (NCBI taxonomy): Bacteria > Pseudomonadati > Pseudomonadota > Gammaproteobacteria > Pseudomonadales > Pseudomonadaceae > Pseudomonas > Pseudomonas mercuritolerans. The sequence goes on along the minus strand of NZ_JAMSHA010000001.1, from coordinate 251,305 downwards.
GCGGCCAGCACGGGCATCTGCTGTATGAAATCGCCGTCAACGATTCGCAGACCCACCGGGTCACGCGCGCTATCGACTGGCTGAACAAGAATTTCACCGAGCCGCTGCGTATCGACGCGCTGGCGCAGGTGGCCAACCTGAGCAACTCGGCGCTGCATCACCGCTTCAAAGCCGTCACCGCCATGAGCCCGCTGCAATATCAAAAACAGCTGCGCCTGCAAGAGGCACGGCGGCTGATCATCAATGAAGGGCTGGACGTGTCCAGCGCCTGTTACCGCGTCGGCTACGAAAGCGCTTCGCAATTCAGCCGCGAATACAACCGCCAGTTCGGCTGCCCGCCGTCCAAGGAACTCAGCCGCCTGCGTCAGACCGGCTGATTACCGCGCGGGTCCCGCCCATTCATCACGAAACCCCAGCAGAAAATCCACAAACGCCCGCACCCGTTGCGGCACATAGCGGCCGTGCGGGTAGAGCAGGGTGTAGGGGCGCGAACGTCCGGTGTACGGTTGCAGCACTTCAATCAGGCGGCCATCGGCGAGTTCCTGCTCGACGATGAAACGGTAAGTCTGAAACAGCCCGGCGCCGTGCTTGGCCAGCGTCACACCGCCGAGCACGTCATCGGAGCAGGAATAGCCACCGTCGGAAATCACTTCCAGGTCCCGGCCGTTTTCCTGAAACAGCCAGGAAATCCGCCGCCCGCTGCTGGGCAATTCGAACTGGATGCACTCATGCGCGATGAGATCGTCCAGCGTCTGCGGCGTGCCGGCTCTATGCAGATATTCAGGGGCGGCGACCACCACCAGGGCGGCGTCTTCCAGCAAGCGCGCGATCAGCGTCGAGTCCGGTTGTGCGCGCACGCGTATCGCCAGGTCATAGCCCTCTTCAACGAAGTCGATATTGCGATTGCCCAAGTGCACGTCGACCGTGACCTCGGGGTACAACGCGCGAAATTTCGGTAGCAGCGGCAGGATGCGGTGATGCCCGTAGGTGGTCGGCAGGCTGATGCGCAGTCGACCCGAGGGCGAAGTCTGCGCGCCCATGACTTCCTGCTGCGCTTCGACCAGTTGCGTCAGCGCCTGGCTGCACTGTTCGAAGAAGCTCCGGCCGGCGTCGGTGAGGCGGATGCTGCGCGTGGTGCGGGCAAATAGTCGCGAACCCAAGCGTTGCTCCAGACGCAGAATCGACCGGCTCACCGCAGCGGGCGTGACCCCGGCGAGTTGCGCGGCGGCGGTGAAGCTGCCGGCTTCGGCGGCCAGGCAGAACAGTTCGATACTGCCTAACTGCAAATCTTCAAAATGGCGTTTCATTGTGGCTCGCACCGAGGATCGACGGACGTTCATCCTCTGTGTACCACAACCAACGACGCCGCCGGTATCCACCGGCGGCGTTGCAGGGTTTCGATCAATGGCCGGCGCTCTGGCCACCGTCGACATGCAGGATCTCGCCAGTGACGAAATTTGCCCCGTCGAGGTAGAGGATCGCTTGCACGATGTCGTCGATTTCGCCCATGTGGCCGACCGGGTGCAGGCTGCCCAGCGCCTGATGGGTTTCCTCAGCGTGCATCGGCGTCTTGATGATGCCCGGCGACACGGCGTTGACCCGAATGCCACGCTTGGCGTACTCGATGGCCAGGGATTTGGTCGCGGCGTTGATGCCGCCCTTGGTCAGCGACGCCAATACCGAAGGCACGCCGTCGATTGCATGATCGACCAGGCTGGTGGTGACGCTGACGACGTGGCCGCTGCCGTGTTTTTCCATCTCGGCGATGGCCAGTTGCGAGATGTAGAAGAAGCCGCTCATGTTGGTCGCCACGACCTGGGCATAGTCCGCCTGGCTGTAAGCGGTGAACGGCTTGGCCAGAAAGATCCCGGCATTGTTGACCAGCGTATCGACGCGACCGAAGCGGGCAACAGCGGCGCGAATCACGCGCTCGGCGGTTTGCGGATCGGCAATGTCGCCGGCGACGGTCAGGACATCCGGGTCGCTCGACTCTTTGATCGAGCGCGAGGTAGCGACCACTTGATGGCCAAGGGCGCGAAAGCCTTCGACCAGACCTGCACCAATGCCTTGCGAGGCGCCGGTGATGACAACTACTTTTTTCGATGTGCTCATGATGATTTCCTCTGTCGCTGGCCCGTCAGGATGGCGGGTGGCTGTTGGAGGAGACTTTAGGAAGTTGTGCCGAGTTGATAAATGGGGGCTGAGGTACATCATTTGTACTGTGGTGTATCTAATCAGAGCGGGCCTCGAATGATTGTCCCGTTTGAGTGGACGGTGAAACGCTTTTCAGCCGATTTATCCCTTTGCTGTGCGTCAGTAATCTGTACCCAACTTGAACGCAACAACAAAACTCCAAACTTGAAAAGGGACGCACACCATGACCACTCCAACCTACAACCGCCTGAACAAAGACGACGCTATCGTGCTGCTGGTTGACCACCAGACCGGTCTGATCTCGCTGGTGCAGGACTTCTCGCCGAACGAGTTCAAGAACAACGTGCTGGCGCTGGCGGATCTGGCCAAGTTCTTTGACCTGCCAACCATCCTCACCACCAGCTTCGAACAAGGCCCGAACGGCCCGCTGGTGCCGGAGCTGAAAGAGATGTTCCCGGACGCGCCGTACATCGCTCGCCCAGGTCAGATCAACGCCTGGGACAACGAAGACTTCGTCAAGGCGATCAAGGCCACCGGGCGCAAGCAGATCATCATCGCCGGTGTCGTAACGGATGTCTGTGTAGCGTTCCCGACCCTGTCGGCACTGGCGGAAGGTTTTGATGTGTTCGTGGTCACTGATGCGTCCGGCACCTTCAACACCACCGTGCAGCAAGCCGCATGGAACCGCATGACTCAGGCCGGCGCGCAGATGATGAACTGGTTTTCGGTGGCCTGTGAGCTGCACCGCGACTGGCGCAACGACATCGAAGGCCTGGGCAATCTGCTGTCGCAGCGCATCCCCAACTACCGCAACCTGATGAACAGCTACTCGGCGCTGACGCAGCAGAAGTAAGTTCACGACCCACGAAAAAGCCTGCTTTCAACAGCAGGCTTTTTGTTTTTCGGCCGGATGCGGCCAATTTGGTTGCTGTGTAGCTTGCCACGCCGCTTTCGCGAGCAGGCTCGCTCCCACAGTTGACCGTGTTTCCTCAAGAGAAATGCAATTTCCTGTGGGAGCGAGCCTGCTCGCGTAGACGGCCGCGCAGTCACCCGAGCAATTCGCTGATCCACTGCATCTCTTGCTTCAGCGCAAGAATTTTGTCCTGCGGCAACACCTGTTGCGCTCGCGTAAACTGCCCCAACGTCTTTTGCCGCTGACTCAGCCTGCGTTGCCATTTGTGCAGAAATGCCGGGCAGCGCGCCTGCAGATGCAGCGGTCCGAAAAACAGTTCCCTGGCATCGTAAGTCACCGGATCAGAGCCGCGCTCGGCAACGATGATTTCATAGTCGAAGCGATTCTCGTGCAGCACTTCTTCGCAAACGATGCGGTAGCCGTTATCCATCAACCACTGGCGCAGCGCTTGCTCGCCGCCGTTGGGTTGCAGGATCAGTCTTTCGTGGCCACTGAGATGGGCTTTGCCGGATTCGAAAATATCGCGAATGGTTTCGCCGCCCATCCCGCACAGGGTGATGGCGCTGATGCCGTCGTCAGGCCTGATCGCCGCCAGACCATCGGCCAGACGCACGCTGATCTGGCCGTGCAGGTCGTTGTCATTGATGGTGCGTTGCGCTGCGTGGAACGGCGTGCGCGCGACCTCGCCAGCCACCGCCGCTGTAATCAGGCCTCGGCGCATCAGGGCAACCAGCAAATAGGCGTGATCGGAACCGATATCGGCCAGTCGTGCGCCGACCGGCACGTGAGCCGCGACGCGTTCAAGGCGCATGGACAATGTCTGTTGGTTCAACGGCGACCCCTGTTCACCCAGCGGTGGAAAAAGGGGTGCGACTCTGGCGAGCAACGCGGGCGCTGTCAATTGTGCAGGTGCAATTCCTCGACCCATCGGCAGCCTTGCGCTGCCGATGGGCGCTTGCGCTTAGCCGGCGAGGGTTGCGTTGTCGATGACGAAGCGGTATTTCACGTCGCCCTTGAGCATGCGCTCATAGGACTCGTTGATCTGGTCGGCGCGGATCAACTCGATGTCGGAAACGATGCCGTGCTCGGCGCAGAAATCCAGCATTTCCTGAGTCTCGGGAATGCCGCCGATCATCGAACCGGCAATGGTGCGGCGCTTGGTGATCAGGTTGAACACGTTCGGCGACGGATGCGGCGAGGCAGGCGCACCGACCAGAGTCAACGCGCCATCGCGCTTGAGCAGGACGAGGAAGGCGTCGAGATCGTGCGGCGCTGCGACGGTATTGAGGATGAAGTCGAAACTCTTGGTGTGTGCCGCCATTTCTTCGGCATTGCGCGACACCACCACTTCGTCCGCACCCAGCGCCTTGGCCGCTTCACGCTTGGATTCGGAGGTAGTGAACGCGACCACGTGGGCGCCCATGGCGTGGGCCAGTTTGATGCCCATGTGGCCGAGGCCGCCGATGCCGACCACGCCGACTTTCTTGCCGGGGCCAGCGTGCCACTGACGCAGCGGCGAGTAGGTGGTAATGCCGGCGCAGAGTAGCGGCGCGACGGCGGCCAATTGCGCCTCGGGATGACGGATGCGCAACACATAGCGCTCGTGCACGACGATGTTTTGCGAATAGCCGCCGAGGGTCCAGCCCGGTGCGTCCGGGGTCGGGAAATTGTAGGTGCCGATCATGCCGTCGCAGTAATTTTCCAGACCGGATTCGCAGTCATCGCAGTGCTGGCAGCTGTCGACGATGCAACCGACACCGACCAGATCGCCAACCTTGTAGGCTTTGACGTGATCGCCAACCGCCGAGACGCGGCCGACGATTTCATGGCCGGGCACGCAAGGGAATTGCGTGCCAGCCCATTCGGCGCGCACCTGATGCAGGTCGGAATGGCAGATGCCGCAGAAGGCGATATCGATCTGTACGTCGTGCGCCGCCGGGGCACGGCGGTTGATCTGCATCGGCTCAAGAGGTTTGTCGCCAGCGTGGGCGCCGTAGGCTTGTACGAGCATGTGAGCATCCTCCATGGGGTAGTCGGACGCCCATTGTTACGCCTGGGTTGGAGCGCGAAGTAGTGCATTTCTGTGAAATGCTTGCCTGATTCTGCCGTTGACTGGAGAAACGAAAGGCAGCCGTATAGCGACGGCTGCCTTTCAGCCCTCAACGCGGATTGGGCTGGTCGTCCATCTCGGCGTTATCGGTTTCCTGACGTACGCGCTCCGGATCCAGACCGGTATCGTCATCATCCAGCGGGATTTCGCCTTCGTTGTCGGGCAGTTCGTCGATGCCGCGTTCCTTCATCGGATCGACCTCGGTTCGCCCCGGACTCAGCGGGTCGGGGGTGGTTGGAAGCGGATCGTCACCTTGCTTGCCTTGATCGTTATTCATCTCACACCTCGTCATGGCCGTTTTCTATGGCTTGTGCAAGTTGGAGGTGCGGGCGATTTTCGCCGTTCGATTTTTTTGCCTGCCTTCGGTCGCCTCGCAAAAATGCGGAATTTCTGCAACGCGCGCGGCTCCATAAACCAACAAGCCAGAGCGAGGACGCAGTGATGAGCAGTTCATTCAAAGTCGGCGATGCGGTGCGCTGGAATTCCGAGGCCGGCGAGATCCGCGGCAAAGTGGTCAAGGTGCACACTCGCGATACCGAGTTCATGGGCCGCCACCGCCCGGCCTCGAAAGATGCGCCGCAGTACGAGGTCAAGAGCGACAAGACCGGCCACCTGGCCATGCATCACGGCGACGCGCTGAAGCACGCTTAGAAACGTGCCAGTCGGTAGGCGTCGATATTCGGCAACGCGAGGGTGGCGCCTGAGACCATCTGCCCGATCAATTCCGCCGTCAGCGCCGCTTGAGTCAGGCCCAGATGCTGATGACCGAAGGCAAGCAAGACCTTGCCGGCGCAAACCTGATCGATCACCGGCAGCGAATCCGGCAGCGACGGGCGAAAGCCCATCCACGGTGTGGCGCCATCAGCGTTCAGATCCTTGCGAAAAAGGCCTTGGCTCAAACGCTGCAACTGCCAGGCGCGCGCCATGTTCGCTGGCCGCTCCAATCCGGCGAACTCGACCGTGCCGGCCAGGCGCAGGCCCTCGCGCATCGGCGTCATGATGAATTTGCGTTCCAGCGAGGTGACGGGGAAGGGCAGGCGATCATGCTCGTGGGGCAGCATCAGGTGATAGCCACGTTCGGTGTCCAACGGTACTTGCTTGCCAGTCAGCGCGGCGGTGAGTTTTGCCGAATGCGCACCGCAGGCCAGTAACACTCGAGCGGCTGTTACGCCGCCATTGCCGGTGACTAACAGCACGCCGTTTTCCTGCACGTAGCCGCCCTGAACCTGCTGCTTTAGAAAACTTACGCCGCTGCTGCGAGCCGCCTCGACCAACGCACACACCACCCGATACGGGTCGAGAAAATGCCCGGTGCGCGGGAAAAACAGTCCGCCCTGTATCTGTTCGCTGAGCTGCGGCGCCGTCTCGCGAATTGCCCCGGCCTGCCAATAGTCCACTGGCACCTGCTGCTGATTCAGGCGCGCATGCAAAGCCTCGATGGCCTGTCGGGATTCAGGTTTTTCGAAGACCAGTAACGAGCCGTCAACCTTGAGCAGATCCGGACGCTGGATTTCGCTGAGCAAGCGCTGCCACGCGTCGAGGCTGCTCTCATTCAGCGCGCGCAAGCCGGCGACGGTTTTTTGAAAAGGCTCGGGCCGCAGATTCAGCAGCAAGCGGGTGAACCACGGCAGGGCGCGCGGCAGGTATTTCCAGTCCAGACGCAGCGGCCCCATCGGGTCCATCAGCATGGCCGGCAGGCGCTTGAGGATCGACACATCAGCAATCGGGAACACTTGCTCGGTAGCCAGATGTCCGGCGTTGCCGAACGAAGCGCCATGCCCCGGTTCCTGCTGATCGATGACCACCACGCGCAAACCCTGGCGGGCCAGGCGCAGTGCGCAAGCAACGCCAATGATTCCGGCGCCGACCACGGCGATGTCGTGCGAAGGATTATTCGCCATGGCGTGTCGCTTCCCGGTGGCCATCAAGCAAGCGCCGAAGGTTGAGCGGATTGGCCTGTTGCAGCGCCGTCGGCAGCAAGCTGTCGGGGAAATCCTGATAGCACACCGGCCGCAGGAAACGCAGGATCGCCGCAGTGCCCACCGAGGTGCTGCGCGCATCCGAGGTCGCCGGGTAAGGCCCGCCATGCACCATCGCATCGCAGACTTCCACGCCGGTCGGCCAGCCATTGACCAGCAAGCGCCCGGCCTTGCGCTCGAGGGTTGGCAACAACGTGCGCGCCAGTGCAAGGTCGGCGTCATCCATGTGCAGGGTCGCGGTCAGTTGGCCTTCCAGATGTTCGCAGACCTGACGGATTTCTTCGTCACTGCTGCATTGCACGACAAGCGATGTCGCGCCGAACACCTCAGCTTGCAAACGCTGATCGTCGAGGAAATCCGCCGCATCGGTGCTGAAGACATGCGTCTGACACTGATTCGGACCGCTTCCCGGTTTGCCAACCGCCACCGCGCGCGTGTGGGGATTGTCCTGTAGAGCCGTCACGCCTGCTTGATAGGCGCCGAAGATGCCGGGCGTGAGCATGGTTTGCGCCGCACTGCGCGGGATCAGTTCAGCCACCGCGCTGAGGAACCCGTCGAGCGCCGGGCCTTTGCGGGCAATCAGCAATCCCGGGTTGGTGCAGAACTGCCCGGCGCCCAATGTCAGCGACGCGACAAACCCTTCGGCCAGCGCCTGCGCGCGATTTTCCAGCGCGGCGGGAAACAGCAAAACCGGGTTGATCGAGCTCATTTCCGCATACACCGGGATCGGCTCGGGCCGCGCTTGCGCAGCTTTCATCAAGGCCAGACCGCCAGTGCGCGAGCCGGTGAAACCAGCAGCTTTGATGCGCCAGTCGCTGACCAATGCGATGCCGACTTCGTAGCCAGAATCGAACAACAAGGAAAACACGCCCTCGGGCAGACCGCAGGCTTTGACCGCTTGCGCGACTGCGCGGCCGACCAGTTCGCTGGTGCCCGGATGGGCGCTGTGCGCCTTGACGATCACCGGGCAACCGGCCGCCAGCGCTGCGGCGGTGTCGCCACCGGCCACGGAAAATGCCAGCGGAAAGTTGCTCGCACCAAACACCGCGACCGGCCCCAGGGCAATCTGCCGCTGGCGCAGGTCGGAGCGCGGCAGCGGTTGGCGTTGTGGTTGCGCACTGTCGACGCGCACGTCCAGCCATTCACCCGCGCGCACGGTACGGGCGAACAGGCGTAATTGCTGGCAAGTGCGGCCACGTTCGCCCTGAAGGCGTGCACGCGGCAGACCGGTTTCGCCGTGGGCGCGTTCGATCAGTTCATCGCCAAGGTTTTCGATGTGTTCGGCAATGCTTTCGAGAAATGCCGCACGGGTGCTCAGGCTGGTTTCGCGGTACGCGTCTTGCGCCGCCCAGGCCAGGGCGCAGGCCTGTTCCACCTGTTCGGCTGACGCCCCGGCGTACTGCGGTTCAAGTGCCTGGTTGGTCGCCGGATCGATCCCGCGAAAGGCCGGACGATTGCCCGCCACGGATTGTTGGCCGATCAGCATGTTGCCCGTCAGAGTCATGGTGTCTTCCTGTGAAATGAGCGAGGCCTGCCGCGAATCGTGATGACTCGCGGCAGGTGGCGGTCAGGCGAAGTTCTGCTCGGCGGACCAGTTTTCGTACCAGTGACGGAACAGCGAATACTGCTTCTCGGCATAGCGCCGTTGCGAGTCGCTCAGCACATCAGTTTCATTGAAGTGCAGGGTGTATTCCTTGTCGCCGTTGAGCACCATCAGATGCTTGTAATACAGCACCAGATCGCAACCTTCGTCGAACGAGGACAGCACCGCCAGCGCCGACTCCAGTTCCCGCGCCTGCCGCCGGGCCTTGGCATCGCCTTGCGCGGCCTGCTTGCTCAGCGCCACCAGTTGCAGCACTTCGCGGGGCAGGGCGTTGCCGATGCCGGTAATGGCGCCGGTGGCGTTGCAGTTGACGAAGCCGTGCACCACTTGCGTGTCGACGCCGACCATCAGCGTCACGTCGTCATCCTTGGAGGTGATGTTCTCAGCCGCGTAGCGCAGGTCCGCGCCGCCGCCGAATTCCTTGAAGCCGATCAGGTTCGGGTGCTCGCGGCGCAGTTCGAAAAACAGCTCGGCGCGGGTGGCGAAGCCGTAGTAAGGGCTGTTGTAAATCACCGCCGGCAAGTTCGGCGCGGCTTGCAGAATGGCGGCGAAGTGGGCCTTTTGCGCCGTCGCCGAAGCGCCACGGGACAGCACGCGCGGGATGACCATCAAGCCTTGCGCGCCGACTTTCGCCGCATGCGCTGCGTGGGAAACCGCTTCCCGGGTATTCACCGCGCCGGTGCCGACGATGGTCGGCACCCCGGCAGCGACCAGCCGCGCCACGCCTTCCTGACGCTCGGCTTCGGTGAGCAGCGGCCAGTCGCCCATCGAGCCGCAATAGACCACGGCGCTCATGCCGACATCAATCAGCTCGCGCCCCTTGGCCACCAGCGCATCGAAGTCCGGTTTGCGCTGGGCGGTGCACGGGGTCATCAGGGCCGGCATGCAGCCGGTGAAGATGTTGTCGCTCATGGTTCAACTCCTTGGCATTTCGTTTGATTCGAGGTGAAAAAACGGCGTGGCGGCTCAGATGCCCCACGCGAACGGGTCGCTGTCGTCGATCAGCAAGGTGCTGTCGGCGGTCATGTAGGCGCGGCCGGTGATGAACGGGCGAATGCGCTCGCCCTCCCATTCGAAGCGCCCTTCGAACTGGCTGCCCGTAATGCTCGCCTGGATCCACGGCGCGCCGGCTTGCAGCTTGTCGTCGGCGGCCAGGCAGGCAAGTTTGGCGCTGGTGCCAGTGCCGCACGGCGAGCGGTCGTAGGCTTTGCCGGGGCACATGACGAAGTTGCGGCTGTCGGCCTGATCGTCATCGGCGAACAGTTCGATGTGGTCGATGACCGCGCCGTCTTCGCCACAAATGCCTTGGTCCTCCAGCGCCTTGAGCATGGCCCAGGTGTACGCGGTCAGGTGTTCGACGTTGTCCATCGTCAACGTCTGGCCATGCTCGGAGACCAGATAAAACCAGTTGCCGCCATAGGCGATATCGCCGACCACGCGGCCAAAACCGGGAACGTCCACCGGCACCTGTTTGCGATAACGGTAAGCGGGCACGTTGCCCAGGGTGACCGAGCCATCGTCGTGCAGCGTCGCGCTGACTTGCCCCACCGGCGTGTCGATCTTGTGTACGCCCGGCTGGATTTTCCCCAGATGCTGCAACGAATTGATCAGGCCGATGGTGCCGTGGCCGCACATGCCCAGGTATCCGGCGTTGTTGAAGAAGATCACCCCGCAGGTGGCGTCTGCCGACACCGGCGGACAATACAGCGCGCCGACCAGAACATCGTTGCCACGCGGCTCGAGCAGACAGGCGCGGCGCCACTGATCGTGCTGGCTGCGCAGGGCATCGCGTTTATCGACCATGCTGTTGCCGGACAGCTCGGGGAAGCCGCTCATCACCAGCCGCGTCGGCTCGCCGCCGGTGTGGGAATCAATGACGTGTACTCGTTTCATGAAGAGATCCCGTTGGATGATTTCAGTAGGCGCCGGCAGGGCGGGCGCTGACGGTGGACGAGGGCGCAGGGCTGTCGCTTTCTTCGTCCTCGTCGTCCAGGCGCAGCAGATGGGCAGGCACGCCGGTCGCTGCGCCCCAGTAGTAAATGCCGGTGGCGCAAGCGGCGACGACGATCGTGTCGAACGGATGGGTGAGGATACCCAGGCCACCGAAGGTGCCGAGTTTCGACAGCACGATAGTCACCGCGTAGAAGGCGATCAGCCACGCCGATGAACGCACCTGACGCGCCAGACTCAGGTGTGCGGTCGGCACAAAGCGGCCACAGAACAGATAGATGACAAACATCAGGATTTGCAGGGCGAGCAGCCACGACACGGTGTTCCAGCCCGACCAGTAAACGATCAGCGCGGCGATGATGAACGACACCGGCCCGAGCAGGCCCATGCTCTTGACCCGGAACGGGCGCGGCATGTCCGGCGCATTGCGCCGCAGCGCCGCAACCGATACAGGCGCCACCGCATAGCTCAACACCAGCGCGGCGGAGACCACGTTGATCAGCGCTTCCCACGACGGGAATGGCAGGGTCCAGAACACCGACAGGGCGAAAGTCAGCCACAGCGCCGGACGCGGGATGCCGGACTTTTCATCGATGTGCGTGAAAACCTTGAAGAAGGTGCCGGTCTGCGCCCAGCCGTAGATCACTCGCGGCGTGGCATTCATGTAGATGTTGCCGCAGCCGCTCGGCGAAATGACCGCATCGGCAACCACCAGATACGCCAGCCAGCCGACACCGAGCGCCAGAGCGATGTCGCGATAGGGCAGGGCGAATTCCTTGCTGATGCCAGCCCAGCCGTTGGCGAGCATTTCCGTCGGGATGCTGCCGAGAAAGGCCATTTGCAGCAGCACGTAGATCAGAGTCGACAGCAGCACCGAGAGAATCAGCGCGATGGGAATGGTGCGCTGTGGATTTTTCACTTCGCTGGCCACGGAAATGATCGGCGTCAGGCCCAGGTAGGCAAAGATGATCCCCCCGGCAGAGACCGCCATCTCCACGCCGGACAGGCCGAATGGAGCGAATCCCTGAACCTGAAAGTTCTCCGGTTTGAAGAAAGTGAACAGCACGCCGATGACCAGCAACGGCACGATGAATTTGAACACGCTGACCAGATTGTTGGCCTTGGCGAAGGTCTTCACGCTGCGGTAGTTGAGCAGGAAAAACACGCAGAGCAGGCCGAACTGCACCAGCCAGCCGAGGATCGTCGGATCGCCACTGCCAGCCTTGGTCAGGCCAGGAAACCACGCCGCCGCGTATTGGCGCGAGGCGACCACTTCGATCGCCACCAGACTGGAAAACGCAATCAGAGTAATGAAGCCCATCAGGTAGCCGAGCAGCGGGCCGTGGGAATAAACCGGGTAGCGCACCACACCGCCGGCACGGGGCAATGCCGCGCCCAGTTCGCAGTAGACGATGCCCAGCAGCAACACGGCGAAACCGCCCAGCAACCAGGAAAAAATCCCCGCCGGACCGGCAATCGCCGAGACATGGCTGGCGGCGAACAACCAGCCGGAGCCGAAGATCGCGCCGAGTCCGATAAAGGTGAGGTCGATCAATGAAAGCTGTTTTTTGAACTTGCCTTGGCCTGACATGGCATCGCCTTCTTGTGAGTTATTGGATAGGCAGTTGTGTCACGTGGACGGCCAGACTTTGCACCGGTCGACGGCGGCGGCGATTGATGTTTTATGCAGGGATCGATGACGAATTCAGCACAATGGCGCTGGCGATTGCTGGGCCTCGACAGGGCCGTGACGTTGCTGCAATCTGCTCGCGGACGGCTTTTCTGGCGGTTCATCTTGAGGGGGGAAGTCTTTGATGCAGTCTGCGTTTTCGATCCTGTGCCAAGGCGCTGACGGCGTGCGTCCGCAGACCCTCGAAGAAGTGGTCGCCGGCGCCGCGCAGCTGTTGCCAATACTCGATGTGATCCCCAATGCGGCGATTTTCATCAAGGATCTGCAAGCGCGCTATGTGCTGGCCAACCGCACGCTGGTGCAGCGCTGTGGCTTGAAGGACCTGCGCCCGTTGCTCGGCAAAACCAGTGCGCAGGTTTTCCCGGCGCAGCTGGGTCCGGGTTACACCGAGCAGGATCGCAAGGTGCTGGAGCAAGGTTTCGTGTTGGAGGATCAGCTTGAACTGCACCTGTATGGCAGTCGCGAGCCGGGCTGGTGCCTGACCCACAAGCGGCCGATCTACAATCGTGACGGGACGATCATCGGCTTGGTGGGGATCTCGGTGGATCTGCAGTCAGCCAGTGAAACCCACCCGGCGTTCGAGCGCCTGGCGGCTGTCGATGAATACATTCGCGGCAATTTCAACCGGCGGGTGACGCTGGGTGAGCTGACGCGGATCGCCGGGATTTCCGTGGCGCAACTGGAACGCTACTGCAAACGCGTTTTTCACCTGACACCACGGCAGATGATTCAGAAAGTCCGCCTGGAACACGCGCATCGACTGCTGCACAGCGACTTGCCGATCACCGAGGTGGCGCTGCAATGCGGCTACACCGATCACAGCGCTTTCACTCGTCAGTTCAAGGCCTCGACCGGGTTTACACCACGCGAATACCGGCAAGCCACCGGGCATTAGACCAACACGGCCAGCCATGCCGAGAGCAGCAGAAGAAGGGCCAGTGCCGCGTTCATGCGCTTGAACGCTTGCGGTGAGCTGAGCAACCGCGCGCTGCCGACGCCAAGCAGCGCCCAGAGCGTCATGCACGGCAGCGATACCAGCAGAAACGCCAGCGACAACACCAGCAGGCGCAGCGTCTTGTCGCCGCCACCGACGAATACGCTGACCACCGCCACAGCCATCATCCACACCTTCGGGTTGACCAGTTGCAGCAGCGCCGCGCCGAATACGCTCAAGCCTTGTTCCTGGGCGGCATTCGGGTCCAGCGACGGCGGCGGGCTGCAAAAGATCTGCCACGCCAGCCAGCTCAACCAGAGCACGCCGCCCCAGGCCATCGCTTGCTGCACGCGCGGAAAGCGCAACAGGGTTTCGCCAGCACCGAGACCGACCACCAGCACGATCAGCGCGGCCGCCGCACAGGCGCCAAAAATGATCGGCAACGTGGCAATCAATCCGCGCCGCGAACTGTGGCTCAACACCAGAATATTGGTCGGCCCCGGGGTGATCGAGGCAACGAAAGCAAACAGCAGAAAGGGCAGTAAAGAAGCCATGGTGCAAATTCCTGAGAGTCGAAGCAGGACACCATGATCGTCAGCGGGCGGGCCTCAGTCTGGAAGATTTGAGCAGCGTTTGCGGTAGTCCGCCGGGGTCAATTGATAGGCGCGGCGGAACCAGCGCCCCAGATGACTCTGATCGGCAAAACCAAGCACGCTGGCCACCTGCGCTGGCGTCTCGCCGCGCGCGAGCAATTGCCGCGCCTTGGCCAGCCGCAGTTGGATCAGGTAGGCGTGAGGTGCCAGACCGAAAGCGGCTTTGAACGCGCGGGTCAGGCGAAAACGATCGACACCACAGGCTTGCGCTAGGTCGTCGAGGCCGATGTCTTCGTAGGTGTGGGCATGCAGATAGTCGCGCGCAACCTGCGCAACCAGTGGCAGGCGCGGATCGAAGTCCTGACGCTTGCGCCAGTCGAGGTGGCGGGTGAGGGACGCCAGCAGGCCATCCAGCGCAGTCTGCCGGACGATGCGCAGATCGCCGTCATGTAACACGTGGAAGGCTTGCACGATCGCAGTCGACAGGCGCGGATCGTGGCTCAGTGTGTCGGCAAAGCCTGGCTGACTGTCGGCGGGCGCCTCTTCGAACAGCGCGTGCAGTTCGCGCTCCAGCCAGTGCGGATCGAGGTACAGCATCGAGTAGGTAAAGCCATCCTCGGTCGGCGCATGGCCATCGTGGATTTCTCCCGGCTCAAGCAGAAACACATGCCCCGGCGTACTGCGATGACGCACGCGGCGGCAGTTGAATTGCTGCACGCCTTGTTCGGTAACGCCCACGAGAAAACTGTCATGCCAGTGCGGATCGTAGGCATGCCCACGGAAATGCGCCCGAATTGACTCGATCCCGGTATCGACATCCTGGGAAAGAGAGATCCAGTTGCGTTTGTCCATGGGAGGACTCCATAGGGCGGTTGAGCAGGGGCGTTTCTAAAATACCGCGTGGGGGAGGAGAGTGTTTAGAAGATTTGTGCAGATGCGCAGGGGGATCGCGTCAGGCAATGTGCCTTGGATGGGAGGGGACCAGAAAACGCAGACGAAAAAAAACCGCCTTCGCGGGGCGGTTTTTTATGGGCATCGATTTACGATCGAAGCCATGTGCTTCACCAGCCACCCTAACCAGGGTTGCCATGGTATGGAGTTTTACCGCGCCTTGCAACGGTTGAACAGCCGTTCGAAACAAGCGCGTCTACAGCCCTGCGAAAAATTTATATGTTTATGTTTGTTGAAGATTGTCTGGCAGAAATAACATTTAACAAAGGCGTGTCGTTGTTTGATGGATAACGGTATGCGCGGCACTTTTGTCTTGGGGTTTTCAGGTTAATATGCCCGCGCTCAACTGATAGAGCGGCTGAGAGGTTTGGCCGGGGGCGCGAAAGGTTTTACGCCCTTCGACACGGATTCGCACCCGTGCCGGAATGATGTCTCGAAGGGATTTCAACCGGCCGCCTCACCAGCCACCCTAACCAGTCGGCTGAAGGCACGCATGGTCCGGTAAGTTTGCTGGAGGTTTGGCCGCCAGCCCTGGAGGCCAAAACGTATGAAGCTTTTGCTGCGTACGCTGAGCCTTGTATGGAGATTGTTGAAAGCCTTGCGCTTTTACGAGTTCCTGCGAGACCACTTTGACGACTTGAAATAAGGGTCGTCTGAGTGGGGAAAGACCCGTTTCGGTTTCGACTGATACGGGTCTTTTTTTGTGTGGATAATGCTGTCAAAAATGAGATTGTCGGTTTATGTTTTCGACTTTGTAGGGCGTTTCGCTTAATGACGTAAGCAACAGCATAAAGATCAATCCATTAGCAGCTCATGCTCGACCAGCTATTGATCGCGTCAATAACAACCATTAAGTCAATGAAGTTCTCATATCCACGGTGCGGCGTAAGATCGGCTCCATACCCAACCACTGCAACTCGGAGCACATCATCATGAAACGCCAGACTATCCTCGGTATCGCTTTCTCGGTTTTTGCACTGAATGCCTTCGCCGCCACCGAAACCGATCCACTGTTCAGCGACGCAGTCGCTGCCACTCAAACAGACCGCTTGTTCAGCGATGCAGTAGCCGCAACCGAAACCGACCCGCTGTTCAGCGACGCAGTAGCCGCAACCGAAACTGACCCACTGTTCAGCGATGCAGTAGCTTCTGACGGTTCCGATCATCTGCAAGGCAATCGGGTCGCCGAAGGTGGCGCTGACCGCCTGATCGAACGTCGCAATGCTTGAGCGCAACGATGAGCATCGATAATGAATGCCGCCTCAACCACAGGCGGCATTCGTTCTGTTCATGCATTACAACTCTGCTCTAAACCGCACTCGGCAGCACAGCCTTGTCGCGATCGCGGCTCTTGAATGTCGCCCAGAAACACAGCAACACCGCCACGGAAAAACCAGCGGGGAACAGCCAGATGCTTCTCCAGTCATGCCCCGCGCTTGATGTGAAGTGGTCGGTAATCCGTCCCGCGATCCAGAAACCAATCAACATGCCCAATCCGTACGTAGCCAAGGTGATCAAACCTTGCGCCGAGCTGCGGAAGCGTTCCGGTGCCTTGGCATCGGTGTAGATCTGCCCGGACACGAAGAAGAAGTCATAGCACACGCCGTGCAGGGCAATGCCGATCAGCAGCATGAATGCCTGATCGTCGTTATTGCCGAACGCAAACAGCACGTAGCGCAACGCCCAGGCAGCCATGCCGACCAGCAGGGCGATCTTGATGCCGAAGCGATGGATGAACAGCGGCAACAGCAACATGAACAGCACTTCCGACACCTGACCGATGGCCATCTTCGCTGTCGGGTTGGTCACGCCTATCTCGGCCAGAAACGGATTGGCATTCTGGTAATAGAAGGCCAGCGGAATACAGATCAGGATCGAGGCGAGGAAGAACGCCAGATAGCTGCGATCCTTGAGCAAACCCAGCGCATCGACGCCGAGCATCTGCTTAAGGCTTGATGAGCCGGCTGCGCTTTTCAGCGGCGCGGTGTTCGGCAGACTGAAGCTGTAAAGCCCCAACAACAGCGACGCCACGGCGGACATCAGGAACGTATTGCGCAAGCCTCCGGCCGCGATGCTTTGCTGAGAGTCCCAGGCGAACACGAAGCTGATCACCACGCCGGCGACGATCCAGCCCACCGTGCCCCACACGCGAATGCGCGAGAACTCCAGCGCCGGGTCTTTGATCTGGCGGAACGCCACGGCGTTCACCAGTGCCAATGTCGGCATGTAGACCATCATGTAGGCGAGCACATAGGGATAAAACGCGCTGAAGTCTGCCGCGCGATAGAGCTGATAGAGCAGCACCGCGCCGAGCAGATGCAGCACCGCCAGAATGCGTTCGGCATTGAAGAAACGGTCGGCAATCAAGCCAATGACAAACGGCGCCAGAATCGCGCCCCAGGATTGCGTGGCGAAGGCCATGCCGACCTGACCACCGCTGGCGGCCAGCGTTGTCGCCAGAAAAGTGCCGAGGGTGACGAACCAGCCGCCCCAGATAAAGAACTGCAAAAACATCATCACGCTGAGTCGCGCATTCATTACGTTCATTTCAGATCACCGTATTGTTTTTATGTCGGTAACGCGGATGAATCAATCGTCAGTCAGGCCGAGCAGGCGTCGGTTGGAAGCAGCGTCAGCGCTGACTCCGGCGAAGTCGTCGAAGGCCTTGGCGGTCTTGCGGATCATGTGTCGCTCGATGAACGCCGCGCCTTGCGCCGCGCCCTGTGCGGAGTCTTTCAGGCAGCACTCCCACTCCAGCACGGCCCAGCCGTTGAAGTCGTATTGGCACAATTTGCTGAAGATCGATTTGAAATCGATCTGGCCGTCGCCCAGCGAGCGAAAGCGCCCGGGACGCTCGACCCAGCCCTGATAGCCGCCATAGACGCCTGAGCGCGCATCGGGGCGGAACTCGGCATCCTTGACGTGAAACATGCGGATGCGTTGGTGGTAACGGTCAATGAAGCCGAGGTAGTCCATTTGCTGCAGCAGCAGGTGGCTCGGGTCATACAGAATTGCGGCGCGGGGGTGATGATTCACCGCTTCGAGAAACTGTTCGAACGACGCGCCGTCATGCAAGTCTTCGCCGGGATGGATTTCGTAGCACAGATCAACGCCAGCCTCTTCGAAGCAGTCGAGAATCGGCAGCCAGCGCTTGCCCAGTTCGGCGAAACCTTGCTCGACCAAACCGGCCGGACGCTGTGGCCACGGATAGACGTAGGGCCAGAGGAGTGCGCCGGAGAAGGTCGCATGGGCCTTGAGTCCGAGGCGCTGGCTGGCGCGGGCGGCCAGTTTCAACTGCTCAATGGCCCATTCGGTGCGCTCCTGCGGCTTGCCGCGCAGTGCTGGTGGGGCGAAGTCGTCGAACAGGCTGTCGAACGCCGGATGCACCGCGACCAATTGCCCTTGCAGGTGCGTCGACAGCTCACTGATCACCACACCGGCGCGGGCGCAGACGGCGATGAGTTCGTCGCAGTAATCCTGGCTCTCAGCGGCGCGCTGCAAATCGATGAACCGCGTGCCGAGGGTCGGTACCTGAATGGCTTTGTAGCCTTGCGAAGCGGCCCACTCGGCAATGTTGGCGAGGGAGTCGAAAGGCGCTTCGTCGGCGATGAATTGCGCGAGGAAAATCCCCGGACCTTTCAGGCCAGTCAAATTTTGCTGATCACTGTTCATTGTGCTGGGCTCCTGTCAGTGGGCCGGGTATCTCGCTCCACTTTTCATTGCCAAGGTGATTGGCGATCGCGGTTTCAATGAAGGCCATGCCGCGCAGGCCGGTCTCGATGCCCGGTACGCCCGGTGCCAGATGGCCCTCGGCACCGCGAACAATCGCTTCGGCGAGATCGCCGTAGAGGTTGGCCATGGCTTCCAGATAACCTTCGGGATGCCCCGCAGGCAGGCGCATGCGTCGGGTTGCGGCGGCACACAGCCACGGCTGACCGACCCCGGAGCGCAGAATGCGCATCTGCTCGTTCAACGGTCGATGAATCAGGCTGGCCGGGTCCTCTTGGCGCCACTCCAGCCCACCCTTGTCACCGTAGACGCGGATCTTCAGCGGGTTTTCCTCACCGGCGCAGACCTGGCTGGCGAGCAATACACCACTGGCGCCGTCGCGCATTTTGAACAGCATCGCCACATCGTCATCCAGTTGCCGACCCTCGACATGCGAGCCGAGCATTGCGCTGATGAACTGGATCGACTGGCCGGCAACGAACTCGGCGAGGGAAAACGCATGGGTGCCGATGTCGCCGATGCAGCCGCCGATCCCGGATTGCGTCGGGTCGTCGCGCCAGCCGGCCTGCTTGTTGCCTTGCCCGGCGACATCGGTGCTGAGCCAGCCTTGCGGGTACTCAACAAGGACTTTGCGCACGCGCCCGAGCACGCCGCTGGCGACCATTTCGCGAGCCTGCCAGACCATCGCGTAGCCGAGGTAGGTGTGCGCCAGCCCATAAATTCGCTGGCTGTTGATGACCACCGAGCGCAGCGCCTGCACCTCGGCGAGGTTCAGCGCCGCGGGTTTCTCGCTGAACACATGAAAACCGGCGCTCAATGCCTCACGGGCAATTGGTGCGTGCAGATGATTGGGAGTGACGATGACCAGCAGTTGCATGCGCTGCTCGGCGGGCAGGGCGGCCTCGCGGGCGAGCAGGGTTTGCCAATCGTCGTAACAACGCTCGACCGCGACACCCAAGGCCGCAGCGGTGCGCTGATTATTCTCCGAGTCGCGGCTGAACGCGCCACAGACCAGTTCGAAGCGTCCGTCGAGGCCGGCGGCTTGCCGGTGGGCACGGGCAATGAATGAACCTTCACCGCCTCCAACAAAACCCATTCTTATTTTTGCGGCAGCGTACATGGCAGTCGTCTCGGTAGCTGGATGCAATGTTGATGAGCGATGTAACCGGTTACATCGTGGGCGAAATCTAGGCTTGAATTAGCCGAGTGTCAAATGTCAGCGGATGATCGACAGCGTTTCGATCGCTCGTCGCCTGCGGTAAGCTCCGCGCCTGATCGGCATGAATCAACGAGGTGGTTTTGTCCAATATTCGCGAAGTGGCTCGGCTGGCCGGGGTTTCCGTGGCGACGGTTTCGAGGACTTTGAAATCGCCCGAGCGTGTGCTCGCGCCAACCCGTGAGCGCGTCATGGCCGCCGTGGAGCAGGCCGGCTATCGGCCGAACCTGATGGCCGTGCAGTTTCGTTCGCGGCGCACCGGCAATCTGGTGATTCTGGTGCCGACCATCGCCAATACCTTCTTCGCCCGCGTCATCAGCGGCGCGCAGCAAGCGGCGCAGGCAGCCGGTTATCGCCTGCTGCTGTGCGATACCCAGGGCCGGGAAGAACTGGAGCGACAATTCGCCGAGCTGGTGTACGCCTATCAGGCCGACGGGGTGATCCAGTTGCGCGCTTACGATCCTTTCGAAAACGCTCCGGCCGACGCCGATATGCCGCCGATCGTTAACGCCTGCGAAGTGCTCAAGGCCGGGCGTTATCCAACCATCAGCCTGGACAACGTCGCCGCCGCCAAAGCCATGACCGACCACCTGATCGCCTTGGGACACCGACGCATCGGCCTGATCAAGGGGTCGAAAAACAGCCCGCTGACCCTGGATCGACTGGCGGGTTACGAAACGGCATTGCGCGAGGCCGGGATTGCCTTCGATGAAGCACTGATCTGCCATGGCAATTTCAGCCTCGAGGCCGGTTTTGCGGGAGCGCAAAAGATGCTCGCATTGGCCGAGCGGCCGAGCGCGCTGTTCTGCGAAAACGATGAAATGGCCATTGGTGCGCTCAAGCGCATCCGGCAGACTGGGCTGCGTGTGCCCGAGGATATTTCCCTGGTGGGTTTCGATGACATTCCCATGGCTGCGTACTGCGATCCGCCGCTGACCACCATCTCGCAACCGGCCGAGGCCTTCGGGGCCAAGGCGGTCGAGATGTTGATTGCGCTGATCGAAAAACAACCGCTGACAGAGCGGCATGTCGTCTTGCCGTTCGAGCTGACGCCACGCAGCAGCACGGCCCGCATCGACAACTCGGGCAAGCGCTAACCGAATCACGCCGCTGGCGGCTTCGCCAGCGCAATCCCCGCCGCACCCAACCGCTTCAACACTTCGAACAACAAATCGCTCTTGGTCAGCCCGACGATCCTCGGGCTGCCGACATAGCCGGTGACCGTGAGGGTTATGCCGTCCGGCGACAATTTGCTGAAGCGCACGAATGGTGCCGGTTTATCGAGGATGGTTTCGTTCTCATGATAGGCGTCGAGCAGCAGTTGTTTGACCTGCTCAGGATCGATATCCAGTGGAAACATCAGCTCCAGCGATGCCACACCTTGAGCACTGCCGCCGAGGGTAACGTTGCGCAGGTTCTGCGAGATCAGCTGCGAGTTGGGCACGATCACGATCGAGCGGTCGCTGAGCTGAATTTCCGTAGCACGCACGTTAATCCTGCGGATGTCGCCCTCGACGCCGCTGATGCTGATCAGGTCGCCGACTTTCACCGGGCGCTCGGTGAGCAGGATCAGGCCGGAGACGAAGTTCTTGACGATCTCCTGCAAGCCAAAGCCGATCCCCACTGACAGCGCACTGACGATCCACGCCAGATTGGTCCACTGCACGCCCAACGACGACAGCGTCAGCAGAATCACAAAGGCGTAGCCGATATTGGAAAACAGCGTGCTCAGCGACGCACACATGCCCGGGTCCATGTCGGTCTTGGGCAGGAACTCATTGTCGAGCCAGCGGCTCAATGCACGGATCAGCCAGATACCGATCAGCAGTGCCAGCAGCGCGTTGAGCAGATGCGCCGGGACGATATTCAGCTTGCGCAAACCGGCGCCGCCGAGGATCGACATGATGTTGGTGACCAGTTGGCCGAGGGTGGTGCCGATGCCGCCGACAAACAACGAAATCAGCGCCATCAGCATCAGGCCGGCGCGGCTGACGCCGGACAACAGGATCGACGTCTGCTCGAGGCGCCGATCGCTGACGCCGAGCAATTGCTTGAGCGCCTGGCCGCTCGCGTGTTTCGGCGAAAACAGGTGCTCACAGGCGTCCTTGACCAGCTGAATCAGCAAGTAGAAGCCCGACAGCACGACATAGCCCCACACCAATTCATAACTGATGAATCGCGCCAGCGAAACATAGCCGGCCAGCAGGGCGATGGCCGTCACCAACATCGAGAGACTGGCGACGCTGTAGATCAGCCCGGCGAACATGCTATTGGAAGCTGACGCGTCATTGGCCGCGATCAAGGCCTTGCGCACTTTGCCGACGCGCAACAGCATCGTGCCGATGATCGCCAGCACCACCATGGAAATCACGCCGCGCCCGGCCATCACGATGTGGCTGCTCATGCCTGTGGCATTGGCGACTTGCACCAGCGTCACCAACACCAGCAACGAGCAGGCGAGGATTCGCGGATAAGGCTTGAGGGCCAGCGCCACTGGATCGGCAATCGCCGGCAGGCGCCAGGACGGGTGCGCGGTGGAGAGCAATGCGCGGCTGAGCCCGGTGATCAGCACGCAGGCATAGACGACTTTCTCGAATTCTTCGGAGAAGGTTTCCAGCACCGGAGGCAGTGCGTCGTGGCGGGTGCAGGCGTAGAACAACAGCCTCAGGGCGATGGCGGTGGTGATGAAGGTCGCGATAGCTGAGGCGAAGGCCAAGGCACTGCGGCGCAAGCGGCCCTCCGCCACGCGATGAATGCAGAACCAGGTCAGCCCGCGCTCAGCCAGACGTCGGCCAAAGGTCCAGATCAGCAGTGCCAACAGCACCAGTACGCAAGTATAAAAACGTTCGCCCGGCGCCCAGACCGTCGCCCATACGTCAGCCACCTGCTCGACGAACAGTCGCAGGCGCTGGCGGTCGTCTTCGCTTGGATTGACCAGCGGTGCCCAGAAATACGGGCTCAATACGCTGCGCGTGCTCAGGGTCAGTTCGCTTTCCAGCAGGGTGCGGCGGATGCCGGCGATTTGCGTGATCAGATCGGCGGCGTTCTGTTTCAGTGCGGCGAGGCTTTTCAGGGTGCCATCGATCTTGCTTTTCTGCTCCGCCAGCGCCGCCCGCTGCGCGACGATATCGGCTTGCTCGGCGGCCACCTCGGCGTCTGGAGCGGTGCCGAGGACGCCCAGTTGCACCGCCAGTTGCGCCTGTTGCGGCAACAGCGCTGCCGACAACCGATCGACATCGAGAATGAACGCCTGCACCCGATCCTGCGGGCCTTCGAGCTGGTTGTAATTGTTTGCCGCCGAAATCTGCTGCTTGAGCCCGTCCAGGCGTTGTTGCAGGGCTTGCAGATCGCTTTGCGAAATCACCGGCATTGGCGCTGCGCCGGAGTTTGCCGGCGCGCCAAGGTCCGCCGCCCACAGTGCAGCGCTGCCCGGCATCAGCAGTAGGAACAGAATGAAAAACAACGACTTGAATGAACAGCACATGGGGGCGGCGAGCTCGAGTGGATCACACAGTCTATGAGGGTAGGTGATCGCGCCGAACGGGGCGGAAAACTTTCTCTGCAAGAGGCGCTTACACGCTCATCAAATCCGGCGGAATGATCCGCGCGGCGAGCGGTCAACCGGCAATAACAGCTTCGAGAGCATGCCATGTCCATTGCCAAGGAAACGATTGAATACCTGCGCCAACATTCACTGATCATCACCACCGCCGAATCCTGCACGGCCGGGGAAATCGTCATGTTGCTGTCGGAGGTGCCCGGCAGCGGCGAGTTGATCGAGTGCGGCTATGTGGTCTATTCGCCGCAAGCCAAGCAGCGCCTGCTGCACGTCAGCCCGGCGACCATGGAAACCTTCAATCTGACCAGCGTGGAAGTGGCCAGTGAAATGGCCATCGGTGCATTGCGCGACAGCACCGCCAACGTCGCCGTCGCCACCACCGGCATTCTCGGACCCGACGATATGGATGGCATCAAGGCCGGTACGGTGTGCTTCGCCTGGGCGTTTCAGTTCGATGACCGACATTTTCTTTTCAGCAGCCAGCAATGGTTTCCCGGATCGCGCAGTGAAGTGCAGACCATCGCTTCTGAATTCGCCCTGCAGCAGTTGCCGGACTATCACCGTCGCGCCTTGCGCGGCGAAGGAGGATGGCACCGATGAAGCACGACGCTGACCATCCCGATCTGCGCAGTCGGCAGTTCCCGGTGCAGGAGGACATGGCCTATCAGTTGAAGGTCTGGCGCTTCGAGCACATTGGTTGGTACCTGCTGGTGCTGTGCATGCTGCTCGGTCTGTTGGGGCTGTTTTCCCGGGGCGTGCTCAGTTCGCAGGACGCCCGCAGCGACGACGGCAAAGTCCAGGTCGAATACGAGATGTTCCACCGCAACGGCTCGACCAATCCGCTGAAACTCAGCGTGCACGCGGCGCCTGAAGCCACTGTCGAACTCGACATCGGTGGCGAGATGCTCGATGGCTTCAGCGTCGAAACCATGCAACCGGCCCCGGTGCGTATGCGCAGCTCAAAACAGGGCATGCGCTTGTGGTTGCAGGCGGATGCCCAGGGCCAGGCGACGCTCTATGTGACGCTGCGCGGTGACGGATTGGGCCTGTTTCGCAGCCATATCCGCGTGCCGGGCTCGAGCGAAGTGAAGCTCACTCAATTTATTTATCCATAGGTGACCCATGGACTCGGTGTTGCGCGCACTCGCGATGTATCTGGCACTGATGGTGCTGTTCAAAATTGCCGGCCGGCGTTCGCTGGCCGAGCTGACGACGTTTGATTTCGTCCTGCTGATGATCATCGGTGAAGCCACCCAGCAAGCGCTGCTCGGTGATGATTTTTCTCTGACCAATGCGTTTCTGGTGATCATTACGCTGATCGCTGTGGATGTCGGTTTTTCCCTGCTCAAACAGCGTTCCAGTTGGGTGTCGCGGCTGATCGATGGCGAGCCGACGATCATTGTCGAGAATGGCAAGCTGTTGCACCGACGCCTGCGTCATGCGCGGCTGGTCGAGGCGGATGTCATGGAGGCGGCACGCTCCAGTCAGGGCATAGAAACCATCGACCAGATCAAATTCGCAATCATCGAACGCAACGGCAAGATTTCCGTGATCCGCCAGGATCCGGAAGGCGGCTGAACATTTGGCGCCCCACGGCCGCAATTTTTTTGAACGCTGGAAAAGCCTCACAGCCCAATGCTTACAAGTCATCGGAGGATTGCGAAATGAACGAGGCAGCGAGTTACTTCTCCATCGCCGTGGCGGTGATCATTCTGCTGGTTGATCTGTGGGCGATTGTCAGTGTGTTTCGCAGCAACAAAAGCGTCGGCGTCAAAGCCGCCTGGGCGATCGGTCTGATCGTATTCCCGGTGCTCGGCCTGATCGTGTGGGGCATCGCCGGCCCGCGCGGCGTCAAGGAAGGGCCTTCGTCGCCGGAGCACAGTAAGGGTTAAGAACCCTGATTTGCGCACATCCGGAAAATTGGAGGTGAACGATGAAAGCTGTTGTATTTCATGGCGTCGGCGATATCCGCCTGGACGATGTTCCCGAGCCAACCATTCAAGCGCCGACCGATGCCATCGTCAGGCTGACCGCGTCGGCCATTTGCGGCACCGATCTGCATTTCATTCGCGGCAGTGCGCCGGACATGCAGCCCGGCACGATCCTTGGGCACGAGGGCGTGGGGATTGTCGAAGCGCTGGGTGAAGACGTGCGCAACCTCAAGGTAGGCGATCGCGCGCTCATTCCCTCGACCATTGCCTGCGGCAACTGCTCATACTGCCGCGCCGGCTATTTCGCCCAGTGCGACGTGGCCAACCCCAACGGCAAAACCGCTGGCACGTCATTTTTTGGCGGGCCGAAAACCACCGGGCCGTTCGATGGCCTGCAAGCCGAGAAAGCGCGCATCCCTTTCGCCAACATTGGTCTGATCAAGCTGCCCGACGCCATCACCGACGATCAGGCGATTGCCATGTCGGATATCTTTCCCACTGCCTGGTTCGGCGCCGACATGGCCCGGATCAAGGACGGCGACACGGTGGCGGTGTTCGGCTGCGGACCGGTCGGACTGTTTGCGATTATCAGCGCGAAGCTGATGGGCGCCGGCCGCGTGTTCGCCATTGATGGCCTGGAAGATCGCCTCGCTCGCGCGCAAGCTTTGGGTGCCGAGTGCATCAACTTCGAGAAAGAAGATCCAGTTGAAACCATTGCGCGCTTGACTGCGGAAATTGGCGTGGATCGGGTGATCGAGGCCGTGGGCATCGACGCCAACCATTCCCATCACGGCCATCATCATCCTGCGCAGTGGCAACCGGGCGATGCGCCGGCGCAGGCGCTGGAATGGGCGGTCAAGACTGTGGCCAAGGCCGGCACGATTTCCATCATCGGTGTCTATCCCGCCGGGTTCGACAGCTTCCCGATTGGCGAGGCGATGAACAAGAACGTACGCATCAACATGGGCAACTGTCATCACCGCAAATACATTCCCAAGCTGATCGAAATGACCCTCGCCGGGCGCGTCGACCCAGCGAAAGTGCTGACTCAGGACGAGCCTTTGACTGACGCGATTTCGGCGTTCAAGGCGTTTGATCAACATCAATCCGGCTGGATCAAGGTCAAGCTTGAACCGGGTAGCGATACCACTGCTGACAGGAGATCGTCATGAAAAAAATCTGCGTATGTCTGGGGTTCTGCTCAATGTTTCTGTTGAGCGGCTGCTTTGATTCCAACGATGCACCCAACAAGGACGGCGACAAAAGCAAGCCGTCGGTGCAGATGCAGACCGACAAGCCCGAGGAGGGCAAGTAACTGCTGGCAAGTAAACCCTGTGGGAGCGAGCCTGCTCGCGAAGGCGTCAGGTCAGACAATTCGCTGCTGACTGATGCTCCGTCTTCGCGAGCAGGCTCGCTCCCGCACTGGTTCAGTTCGAGTAGCGGTATTCCAGCCATGCCCAATACAGTAAAGCCACAGCACTGATCCCGCCTCCGAGAAAACACACCGCCACCCAGCCAGATTGCGCATAGGTATACGTCGCCGCGATAGCGCCCAAACCACTGCCCACCGAGTAAAAGCACATATACGCACCGACCAGTCGACTCTGCGCATCGGGCCGTGCGGCGAAGATCAGGCTTTGATTGGTCACGTGCACTGCTTGCACGGCGAAGTCGAGCAAGATCACCCCGACGGCCATCGCCAGCAGCGAACTGTCGACAAATGCGATGGGCAGCCAGGACAGCGTCAGCAGCGCCAGGGCGATGCCGGTGGTGCGATTGCCCAAGCCGCGATCGGCCAGGCGCCCAGCCCGTGCGGCGGCGAGCGCGCCCGCCACTCCGGCCAGACCAAACAGGCCGATCTGCGTGTGGGACAACGACAGGGGCGGGGCGCTGAGCGGCAGCACCATCGACGTCCACAACACACTGAAGGCGGCGAAAATCAGCAGGGCGAAGATGCCGCGGACGCGCAGTACCCGCTCAGTCAAAAACAATTCCATTACCGAGCGCAGCAGTCGCCAGTAGCTGCCTTGTGCGGGCGGTTTTGCCGAGGCGGGCAGGGTGCGCCATAACAGCAGGGCCAAGCCGATCATCATGACTGCCGAGACAAAATACACGCCGCGCCAACCGGCCAGATCAGCCACTACGCCGGAAACGAAACGCGCCAGCAAAATGCCCAGTACCACGCCACTGGTGACGGTGCCTACGGCGGCGCCGCGCTGCTGCGGGCGAGCAAGGCTGGCGGTGCAGGCGACCACCACTTGCACCACCACTGCCAGCAATCCCACCAGCATCATGGCGCCGAGCAGCATGCCCCAACTCTCTGAAAGCCCCACGGCACACAGCGCCGTTGCAGACAACAGCAGTTGGCTGACGATGAGTTTCTTGCGATCGAGCAGATCACCCAGCGGCACAATGAACAGCAGCCCCACGGCATATCCGGCTTGCGTGGCCGTGACCACAACGCCGATTGCACCGGGTGAAACCCCGAGGCTGGCGGCCATCGATTCCAGCAATGGCTGCGCGAAGTAAACATTGGCCACCGCCATGGCGCAGGTGATCGCAAAGAGAAAAGTCTGCAAACGACTCAGCCCGGTCGTTGCGCTGTCAGCTGCGGCTTGCGCATTGACCAGGGTTTGCGTCTGGCAGGGCATCCTTGCTTCCTCGTAGTGTGGTTTTGAATTGAAACCGATACGTTGATCTTTATTCATTCGGGTTGTTAAATGCAACCACATTCAATAACCGATCCATCAGGAACCACATGGCCCGACAACAAACATTGGCGCAGAGCGAATGCCCGGTGGCCCGAACCCTCGAAGCCATTGGCGATCGCTGGGCCTTGATGATCATTCGCGACGCGTTCGATGACGTGCGCCGTTTCAGTGAATTCCAGAAGCGTCTGGGCCTGGCCAAGAACATCCTCACGGTCAAACTGAAAATGCTCGTCGAGTTGGGCGTGCTGGAGCTTCGGCCCGCGTCAGACGGCAGTGCCTACAAGGAATACGTGCTCACCGACATGGGCCGCGCGGTATTCCCCATCGTCGTCAGCCTGCGGCAGTGGGGCGAGCGCTTTCTGTTTGCGGAAGGCGAGGAGCACTCGATTCTGCTCGACAACGAACGGGCCGAGCCCGTTGAGACAATCGTCGTGCGCTCCCGGGCGGGCGCGGTGCTGGCCCCGGCGGACTGTCACCGAAAAGTGGTGACGCGCCGGCAATGAAGCCGGGCATTTAGCCGTGGCGTGTATTCACAGCCGCGCTATCTCCATGGCATGAAAAGTCGAGTCGGCAACCGCCGGGTTTTTGATCTAGGCTGTTTTCGATCCTCGATCAGCAGCGGTGCGCCGTTGCCATATTTCCAGCAACGCGACTACGGGAGTGCCTGATGAGCCTTTCACCTTTCCACCTCGCCATCCCGGTCTACGATCTTGCCGCTTGCCGGCGTTTTTACGGTGAAGTGTTCGGCCTGGAGGAGGGGCGCTCCGGCGCGCAATGGGTCGATTTCAACTTCTACGGCCACCAATTGGTGATCCACGAACAGCCGAAAACGGCTGCCCAGCAAAGCGTCAACAGCAACCCGGTAGACGGTCACGACGTACCGGTCCCGCACTTCGGCATCATTTTGCAGTGGGAGCAATGGGAAGCACTGGCCGAGCGACTGAAGTCATTCGGCACGCAATTCGTGATCGAGCCCTACATTCGATTCAAGGGTCAGGTCGGCGAGCAGGCGACCATGTTTCTGCTCGATCCCTGCGGCAATGCGCTGGAATTCAAGGCGTTCAAGGACATGAGTCAGGTGTTTGCCAAATGATCACAGCGTAGTGATCTGGCCGTTGCGATCGCGTTCATAAACCTTGGTGGCCTGCAGCTTTTCCTTCAGCCAGCGCTCGGCGGTGCCCAGCGGCCGTTGGCGTGCCCATAACAGGTCGACGCCGATTTGCCAGTCGGTATGCGGGTACGCCGACAGCTGCAACTCGACCAGTTCGCCATTGCCCAGTTCACGCTGGATCAGTTGGCGCGGCAAGGTCGCCCAGCCGAGGCCGGCGCGGACCATTTCCAGCAGGGCCAGATAGCTTTCCGCTTGCCACAGTTGCGTCGAGCGCAGGTATTCACTGCTCGGCAGTTTGCTGGCGTGCGCACTGAACGCCAGGCGCCGATGCACGTGCAAATCGTCGAAGGTGACGTTGTCCAGTTGCGCCAGCGGATGATCGGGATGACAGACGTGCAGCATGATCAGTTTGCCCAGCTGCTGGAACGCCAGTTCCCGAGGATAGCCCGGCTGCGAAAACGCCACGCCCAGCACCGCCTCGCCACTGCTGACCAGTTCGCTGACATCGCCGTAGACCGGGTGGCGAATGATCAGATCGACAAACGGGAAGGCCCGCTCGAACGCTTGCAGCACCGGCATGATCGGGCCGTACGGCGTTTCAATCGCCAGGGTCAGGCTCGGTTCGACGCTATCGGAAAGGCAATCGGCGTGGGCCTCGAAGGTCATGCAGCGCTCCAGTACCGCCTCTGCCTGGACCAGCAATTTATGGCCGCTGGCGGTGAGGGCAGGGCTGCGATTGCGGCGGTCGAACAGCTCGACGCCAAGGTCGGTTTCCAGATTGGCGATCGCTGCGCTGATGGTCGATTGCGTCTTGCCCAGCTTGCGCCCGGCGGCGGAGAACGAGCCGCTTTTCACCACCTGGACGAACATCAGCAACTGATCGAGTGAGAAGCGCACACGGTGTACTCCGAGGTTGAGCGAGACGGCGATTGTGCCGCGTCTTTGCCATCGAAAAAAGCGATGGTTGCCAATTTGTTTCATCGTTAAAAACATTCAAGGATGACCCCGCGTCTTCGAACGCCGGGGCCGATTCTTTCTGTGCATCTGTCCCTGAGCGCCCGCGATTACAACCAACGCTGCCCCTTCAGGAGCTTGTGCCATGACTACACAACGCGTTCACCCGGTCGATGAGGTGTTGCCCCTGCGGCAGCTTTTCACCTTCGGTCTGCAGCATGTTCTGGTGATGTATGCGGGAGCGGTGGCGGTGCCGCTGATTCTCGGCAGTGCGATGGGGCTGACGTCGGCTCAGGTGGTTTTACTGATCAACGCCAACCTGCTGACGTCCGGTGTGGCGACGCTGATTCAGACCCTCGGCTTCTGGAAGTTCGGCGCGCGGTTACCGTTGATTCAGGGCTGCTCGTTCATTGCGCTGGCGCCGATGATCATGATCGGCAAGGAGTTCGGCCTCAGCCAGATCTTTGGGGCGGTGATCGCCGCCGGCTTCCTGACCATCGCACTGGCGCCGGTGTTCAGCCGCTTGTTGCGATTCTTTCCGCCCGTGGTGATTGGCAGCCTGATCACCATCATCGGTATTTCACTGATGCCGGCGGCGGCAATCTGGCTGGGTGGCGGTAATCCCGATTCGCCTGACTTCGGTCGCCCGGCCAATCTGCTGCTGGGCCTGGCCACGGTCAGTGTGACGCTGGTGATTTATGCGAAATTCAGCGGTTTCATCGGCAATCTCAGTGTGCTCATCGGCTTGTTTGTCGGCAGCCTGATCGCTGCCGCCTGCGGCATGACGCACTTCAATCGGGTCAGCGAGGCGGCGTGGTTCGAGTTGAGCGCGCCAATGGCGTTCGGTGCGCCGGAATTTTCTCTGGTACCGATTCTGATCATGACCCTGGCGATGCTGGTGATCATGGCCGAGACCACTGGCAACTGCCTGGCCATCGGCAAACTGGTCGGCAAACCGACTACGCAGCAGACCCTCGGCAACGCCTTCCGCGCCGACGGCTTGTCGACCATGCTCGGTGGCCTGTTCAACAGTTTTCCCTATAACGCCTTCACGCAAAACACCGGCCTGATTGCACTTTCGAGCATCAAGAGCCGCTTCGTCGTCGCGGCCGCTGGCGCGATCATGGTGCTGATGGGCTTGTTCCCCAAGCTCGGCGCGTTGATTGCGGCGGTGCCCACTCCAGTGCTGGGCGGCTGCGCGATCGTCATGTTCGGCATGACCACGGTGGCGGGCATTCAGGAACTGTCACGGGTGCAGTTCGAAGGCACACGCAACGCCATTATTGTTGCGGTGTCGGTCAGCGTCGGCGTCCTGCCAATGTCGTTTCCGGCCCTGTTCGAACATGTCGGCCCGACGCTGAAACTGGTGCTCGACAGCGGCATTTTCCTCGGTGCGATCACCGCCATTCTGCTCAATGTACTGCTCAACAAACAAAAACCATCGACCGACGCCGTCGGCGCATCCGCGGCCGGACTGGCTGACTGACCTTATCTTTTCCCACTGCCCAGGAGTTACCCATGAATCAATTCACTCAGCTTGTTCCGGCCGGCGTCAGCGATCTGGACCTGGCATTGCTGCGCCAGACCATCGCTCTGTCGCAGGCGTCGAAACAACGTGGCCGGCACCCGTTTGCGGCGCTGGTGGCGGACCGCGACGGCAAGGTCATTGCCGAAGCGGGCAACAATTCGATGCCGCCGGAGGGTGATCCCACCCAGCATGCCGAACTGGTCGCGGTCGCTGCGGCGGCGAAGCGGTTGTCACCCACGGAGCTGGAGGCGTGCACGCTGTACACCAGCGCCGAACCTTGCTGCATGTGCGCGGGCGCGGTGTATTGGACCGGTGTCGGGCGAGTGGTGTACGCGTTATCGGAGCATGCTTTGCTCGGGCTGACCGGCGATCATCCGGAGAACCCGACGTTCTCGTTGCCGTGTCGCGAAGTGTTTGCCAGAGGGCAGCGCACGGTCAGTGTCTTCGGGCCGATGCTGGAGGCAGAGGCGGCTGAGCCGCATAAAGGGTTCTGGTCTTAGTTGTTATGGATCGTTCCCACGCTCCTGCGTGGGGACGCATCCGCTGACGCTCTGCATCACTTTTACTTTGCCGGGATGACATCCACACATTCCCCAGCGGAATGCCCCCCATGAAATCATTGGATTTTTCTTCTCCACGCTCACCGCGTAGCGTGTCGCAAAGACAAGGAGAATCGCCATGACCCAACCCGTCACTGACGCCGCCGGCAAATTCGACACCTCCCGCGCCAACGAATATGCCCGGCAAAGCCGCATTGCCCTGGCTGGCTACGATGCCTGTCACGACCTGTCGGCCTGCATGCTCGCCGCCAGCCTTGGGCAGTCGCGTCCGGCAAACGTGCTGGTGGTGGGCGCGGGGGGCACTGCGCAGGAAATTATCGCGATGGCCGCGCTGGAGCCGGATTGGCACTTCACTGCGGTTGATCCTTCCGGGCCGATGCTCGATGCTGCGGCCGAACATCTGCGCGCCAATGATCTGCTGAACAGAACCCATGTGCATCTCGGTCATGTCGAAGACTTGCCGGCCGACGCATCTTTCGACGCCGCCACCCTGATCGGTGTACTCCATCACCTGGGCGGTGATGAGGCCAAGCAACAAATACTGTGCTCCATTCAGGCCCGCCTCAAACCCGGCGCGCCATTGATCGTGGCCGGCAATCATTACGCTTACGCCAGTCAGCCGTTGCTGCTGCAAGCCTGGAGCCAGCGCTGGCGACAGCAGGGCGCAACCGCTGACGAGGTGCAGGCGAAACTCGGGAAGATTTTGCAGGGCGCTGATCCGCCGCACTCGGAGGCGGCGGTGCAGGCCTTGTTACATTGTGCCGGATTCGGCGATGCAACACGGTTTTTCAGCAGTCTGTTCTGGGGCGCCTGGCTGACGTGCAAGCTCAGCCAGGCGACCCGATTTGCCTAAGCCTCCGTCCAGTCCAGCGCTGCCGTCTCGCGCCACTTCACCTCAGTAATCCCATAGCGCTCGGCCTGGGGTTTGGAAACCACTTTCAACGGTGGTTTACCCGGTTTCGGAATCGGCGCAATACCGGCGTCACAGCTCGCCCAATGCCAAGCGTCGGCGTTGCGCATACTCTTGGCGCGGATGACGAATGATTTTGGCTGGTCGTGATGTTTGTATTCGATGACGAAAATATCGGTGCTACGCATGAGTTCCTCCTTACGCTCATACGTAAATGATTTTGTCCGACAAGAAAAATTCAAAGGATTTTCTGGCCGGATGATCAGCGTCATTCAGCGCTCTAAAACGCGGTTCTTCATGAAACCGCGCAGGTTCATCAGGAACAGGCAAAGCTGCAGAACGATCAGCGCGTAAGCCCCGGCATGGACGCCCCAGATCACCCACAGCAAATTGCTCAGACTGAAACAAACGAAACCGCTCATGCGCCGTTGCGGTCGTTGCGAACCGATCAGCCAGGCGGCCAGAACGGTGACCAGCATCGCCGGCCATTGCACCCAATCCAGATATGCCAACGCTCTGTCCTCTGCACAGATTTTTTGATACGGAAAGGGTACACAGCAACCGAAGGATGGTCACCGCCCGCACGGCTCTGCGTCGCAATGGCGGTGAAGAAGGTTTCGCCCGGCAGAAGCCGGGCGAAGATTTCAGGCGCGCAATCAGTAATCCCAAATCGCAGGTATCCAACGGAAAGCAGCACCATTGATCGCGACCCTACCCACCGAAGGGAAGGCCAGATGCGTGGCGACGAACAGCTCGCCGCTGGCGGCGGCTTCCTTGAGCATGCGCACGCGCACTTCCACCGATTTGGCCGGATCGTGTTCGAAACCGTTGTGCCAGTCGGGGTGATCGAACGCCACCGGGAACAACGCGTCACCGGCAAAGGTCAGGCGCTCGCCACCGGAGTTGACGTAGACCACGCAGTGCCCTGGCGTATGACCACCGGTGAGTTTTGCAACTACGCCAGGTGCAACCTGGCATTCGTCTTCGAAGATGTGCAATTTGCTTTCATAGTGGTCGATGAACGCGTTGGCGGTGCTGCGCAGGACGTCTGGTACTGGTGCGGGCATGTCGGTGCTGGTGAAGTCTGGCGTGGACCAGAAATTCACTTCGGCAGCGGTGACGTGGATGCGTACGTCTTGACGCAGACGGCTCTTCACCGAGTCGACCAGCAGGCCGCCGATATGGTCCATGTGCATGTGCGTGATGACGATATCAGTGATGTCGGCGAGATCCACCCCGGCAGCGGCCAGGCGCTTGGGGAACTGCCCGGCACGCGGGAAACCGGGGAATTGGCCACCGAGGCCGGCGTCGACGAGGATGACTTGTTCGCCGCTACGCACCACCAGCACGTTGAGCGCCCAGTCAAAGGCGTCAGGGCCCAGATACATTTCCTTGAACCAGGCGGCACGGTCGGCGGGGTCGGCATTGGTTGACATGGTCTGGGTCGGCAACGGCAACACGCCGTCGCTGATCACCATCACGTCAATGTCGCCCAGGCGCAGGGCGTAGCGCGACGGCACCAGTTCTTCGCTTTGGGTTTGCAGGGCCACCGCGCGGTTGGCGGTGAAGGAATCCAGATGCAGGGTCATGGTGTTCTCCTTGTTTTCAGGGCTAAAGCGGAGGGTGAAATCAGGCTACAGGGATCAGCGGATCGGCGGCCGCGAGGGCAGCGCGACGATCGGCGGCGGGCGGGTAGATCCACACCGTGTTGATCTGCGTCTTCAGCTCTTTGGCTTCGGCCTTCACCAGTTTCAGCTGACGATCCCAGCCTTCCGTGTACACCGCGCCCCAGGCGCCCAGATCCAGGCAAGTCACGTACTTGGGCTGGCGATACATTGTCGGAGCGACGCCGAGGAGATCGGCGGCGGCGTTGTTGCCGGCGTAGCGACCCAGGCTGATCGCGTGCTGGCAAGACATCGCGGCATAGTTGCCGAGGTCGTCTGTGGCGGCGCGAGCGACATCACCAGCGGCAAAGACGTGATCGATGCCTTGCACCTTGAGGTTGCCATCGACGTGCAGGCGGCCCTGGCCATCGCGTTCGGCGTCGAGTTGTTCGGTGAGCGGGCTGGCGCGGAAACCTACGGTCCAGATCACGGTGTGGCTTTCGATGTGGCGGCCATCGGCGAGGGTGACGCCATTGGCATCCACAGCGGCAACGCTGGCATCGACGATCCATTCGATACCCAGGTCATTGGACGCCTCGATGATCGACGGGCGAATGCCATCACCCATGGTCGCGGCGATGTCCTTGCTGCGATCGACAATGATCACGCGCAGGTCTTGATCCTCACCGATGATCGCACGCAGGCGCGCCGGCATTTCCGTCGCAGTTTCAATCCCGGTGAAACCGCCACCGGCGACCACCACGGTGTTGCGCGCAACACTGGGCGGTTGGTTGCCGAGGGCGATGAGATGGCGTTCCAGACGCGCCGAGGATTCGATCTGATCGACATCGAACGCATGCTCCTTGAGGCCAGGCACCGGAGGCCGAGCGAGCTGGCTGCCGCTGGCGAGAACCAGCCGATCGTAGGCCAGTTCACCCGGACGCCCGGCCTCGTCGCGGTAACCGACTCGGCGCGCCCGGGCGTCGATGCTTTCAGCGGTGCCTTTGACGAAGCGCACACCCACCGCATCGAACAGCGCGTCGAGCGGCGCGTACATGCTGTGCACGTCCGGCTCGTAGAAGCGCGGGCGAATACGCAATTCGGCTTGCGGGGCGAGCAGCGTGATCTCGACATCCTGACGGGCATGCATATCCAGCAAACGCGCAGCGCTCAGCGCGCTCCACAGCCCGCCGAACCCTGCACCGATCACCAATAATTGCTGTTTCATAATGTGCTCCCTGACGCTGATGGATGGATGACACCCGAGCCCGGCGCGGACTCTGGCGTGACGATCAGTGGCCGCCGCAACTGCTTGCCGTACTACCTGGCGCTCAATCGTTCGCCGTCGAGAGTCATGCTAGGGCGGGGAGGATGCGGGCGCAGTTGTCCATCGGTGTGCGTGGGGTACGCATGGGTGGAAGAGGGGTATACGAAGGTATGGGGGGGCGAGGTGGGAATACCGGGCGAGGTGTTGTTCGAAACGAACATCGCCGCGCAGGGCGCCAGCACGCCTGCACGGCCGATGCCGTTGTTCAGTCGGTGGGCACTACGTTATCCAACGCTTTGTTGACGGCCAATTCCCCCAGCATGACCACCTGTGCAATGCCTAACAGCGTATTGCGCCGTGAGCCTTCCAGCATCCCGGCGAAATCACCGAGCATCACCGTGGCGGACGCCAGGGATTCGCACGCATTGACCAGCAAGGATTCGGTGTCGGATTCCGGGTTGACCATAAACAGCGTGTTGGGACTGTAAGGCGTGGCGTTGACCTTGGCCGGCGCGAGGTAATGGTCGAGCGCGCGCTCGGCGGCGTCATGAAGTTTTTTTGAATGGAAGGATTCGTAAGGCGATACCGGGTCGGTGACCGGCGGATGGGGCGGTGTCTGTGACATCAGCTGAAACTCCGATGAGAGCGGCTTGAGCGTCTGGATAAGAGGATGCCGCGCCACAGCAGTGGCGCGTCCGCTGGCAGTGAGGGAGCATGCCCCCTCGTGCCTGGGTTGCCAGCTAGTTCGACACGCGTCGGCTGTCGAGCACGCGATTGACGATCAGCTCACTCAACATGATCACCTGTTGCAACATCAGCAGCGATCGACGCTGTGGGTGATCAATCACGCCGCCGATTTCGCGGGCCATGTCATTGGCGGCTGTCAGCGATTCAGAGGCTTCGACGAGCAGCGTTTCCTCATCCACCGTCGGGTCAATGAGAAAGATCCTGCCTGGCTGGCGCTTGGGAATGGTGGTTTTGAGCGTCTGGGGGTCGAGGTAAAAGTTGATGGCGCGAGCGGCCGCATCTTTTATCCGCTGAGGTTCCAGAGCAGGGTCGTACGGGATTGAATCGGCTTCCGGCGGGTTTGGGGTTACTTTGAACATTGATGAAGCTCCTAACACATTTAAGGGAGGCTTCACCCTTTCGCTACCAAACGAAGGGTGGCGGCCATGCACAGGTTGGTAGACCGGGTGTTAGGATCCGGCGCGCCCTAGGACGCCCTATACATGGCCACCGCAAATCCGAGACAGAAATCTCGACGGCAGATCTGTATATCTAACACTGCGGGCTACCAAACCCGATCACCTATTTCGGTGACCGACAAACGATAGGACCCGCAGCCTAGACGCACAAGCCGGCGGATTCTGAAGTACCCGTAGGCAGCGGCGCAAGGCGTTGTAGGCTTTTTGGAGGAGAAATCGGTGTAATTTAAACGTGCTTGCCAAGTCGTGTTTATGCGCTGTACGTGCCTGCTCATCTCACCTTTTCAGAATATCGGAGACCCGAATCTGTTTAGGCCGATCTCAAGGCCGTTGCGCCGTACGGATTACAAGTGACTTGCCGAGTGCAGCGGGAATCTTGTTATAGATCTCACCGCTTTCGATGAAAGCGATGTAGCCGTTTATCTTCCGTTGTAGCGCGAGCAGGTGCTCGGCTTGTAGGGTCTTATTGCCCCATTCTAGGTGGTCAGCGATGCCCAAGATGATGGCGCCACTGTCCGATTTGGGGATTCCCCACATATCGATAATGTTCGGGTCTGTTAAGGACACTGCGGATCCTTGGCCTCCAGCCGGTTTGTTCAATCCCTCTGAGGGAACCGAGCTACAGCTCTGTGGCTTGCCGCCCTTTGCTTTGCTTTAGCTCTACTAGCTCACACGCCTAGTGTCGAACAGCAAAGTCGTCCTTAAGCACAAATTCCATTCCGATGCCTACGCCTTTGAGTACCTCGGTCACGCGGTCGACAAAGGTTTCACCTTGCTCAGGTAGCTCATATAAACCATTGATGCGAATTTTCGGATTCTTGCCCTTGGCTGGCGGATAGCTTTCCAGCAGTTCGCCGCTCTCGATGAAGGCGATGTAGGTATTGATCTTCTCCTGTAGCAACAACAGGTGTTCACCCTGTTGGGCTTTGTCGCCCCATTCCAAGTGATCAGTGATGACGAGTACGACATTGTCGGGTTCCCACTCGGGTACTGCGATGATGTCGACGACTTTGGTTTCGGTGATGGACATGTCTGCTCCCTCAGAGGGTCGGGTCAGGTCGAATGATGTCGACTCTGGTGGGTGGGATTCGGGTGCCTCCGGTGAAGCCGGGTTTACCTTTGCCGACGGCGGTTGCGCCGGTCTTTTCTATTTCTGGAAAGCCCAATTTCTGATTGCGCGTCAGTGGCGCTGTTTCCGAAGATTTGCATTCGACGCAGGAGATGTTGCCGTCCGCATCGCGGCCCATCATATCAATGCGCGTGCGGGTTAGATCCCCGATGGCGTCTTCGAATTGGTGGAGGGTTTGTTGCTTAATTTCGACCGTGAGGATGGAGGTCCTGAACTTGCATTTCGGATGCAGCCATGGGGAGCGTGCTTGGAAATTGGCAACTCGGTAAGGGCCTTGATGCTGAACGTCACCGAGCCTTACCGATGCCATTGATATTCGTATTGGAACCATCAGTCGGGTGCCATCAGTAAGGCCAGAGTTATTTTGATAAACCCTTCATTCCTATCACACGTGTCCAATACATCCCTAACGTTATTAGCTACTTCTGCACTACCGCGTTGCTCTACCCATTTTGAAAGCTCCAGTATCGCCGCTTCTAGCGCTAACTGGTTTTCGTTGATTTTAAAAAGTAGGCTCGGCAAAAGATCTGGATTAGGCATGAGGTCGACTCCGTTCGAATTGCAGCGTGGCTGTTTTTGAGTATGGTGAAGAACCGGTAACTCTGGAACTGTAATAACTACTAGTTTTTAAGTCGTTTTCATTCGAAGCGTTATTCAAGAAAAGCATATCCAATTTGTCGATCATCCCGCACGTTCGCGCTAACAACTGATTCCTTTGCAATGTCATGTTTTTTGGGGTGAATCATTGAACACACCTTTGCGTTGGGCTTGATGAAAACGGTGCTGCGGCTTGGGCAATCGCGAGCAGGCTCACTCCTGCATAGGGTTGTGGTGGGTCAATGGGATAAATCCAGGCGACACGCAATTCAATCCGCTGACGGCCTCATCAAGTATTTCCGGATCTACGCAGTGCAACCTCAACCCAGGCAACTAACTCGTCCGCCGCAAAGGGTTTACGCAGGCAGGCAACGACATCAGTCGCTCGGGACTTGTCGCAAGGCAAATCTCCGTGATGCGCCGACACGAAAATCACCGGCATCCTCCAGCCTTGCGCCCGCAGTGCATCCAGCATCTGCAAACCACTCATGCCCGGCATCTGCATATCGGAAATCAGACAATCAGTCTGCGCCGGCCCGTCCGAGTCAAGGTAGTCCGCTGGCGCCGCATAGCAGAACACCTGATACCCCGACGCTCGCAGCAGGCTGCTCAGCGATGTGCGCATTGCCTCGTCGTCGTCCACTACCGCAATGACATGCGTCTTGTACATAACGCTCCCGGGCCGGGCGGCCGAGCTTGGTGACTCCTGTCGTTCTTGCACCATACGCTGATGGCCAGCGGGCAAAACTATACGTAGGTATAGCGGTTCAACCATCGCGGCTGAAGCGACTGCGGTACTCGCGCGGGGAGATCGACAGGTGGCGCTGGAAGCAGGCGCGCAGGCGTTCTTCATCGTTGAAGCCGCAGAGGCGGGCGATTCGTTCGATTTTGTGCGGGGAGTTTTCCAGCAGGCGTTTGGCCGCTTCGAGCCGGAACAGCTCGAGCGCTTTCGACGGTGTGCGCCCGGTGCGCGCTTTATAGACCCGCGTGAAGTTGCGCAGGCTCATTGCGGCTTGCTCGGCGAGGCGCTCCACCGTCAGATTCGGATCGCCGAGGCGCTCCATGAGCCAAAGGTGCAGATCATCGAACATTGCAGCGTCCTGCGCCTGCGATTGCAGCAGCGTGCTGTATTGCGCCTGGCCGCCGGGGCGTTTGATGTACACCACCAATTCCCGCGCGACTTGCAACGTCACTTCACGGCCGCAATCGGCCTCGACCAGCGCCAGCGCCAGATCGATCCCGGCGGTGACTCCGGCCGAGGTCCAGACCTTGCCTTGCTGAATGAAGATCGCGTCGGCATCTACCTCGACCGCTGGAAAGCGATCGCGCAAAGCGTCGCACATCGCCCAGTGAGTGGCAGCGCGGCGGGCGTCGAGCAATCCGGCCTGAGCCAGCAGAAACGCACCACTGCACACCGAGACCACGCGGCGGGCGAGGTGAGCATGGTCCTGCAGCCAGTCGCTCAGTTCGCGGTGCTTCTCAAGGGTCTGGCAGATGTCAGGGGCGCCGGGCACGACCAGCGTGTCCAGCGCGGCGGTGTCGAGCGTGGTTAACGCTTGGGTGTCGATGGCCAGCTCTTCGACGGTCTGGATCAAGCCGCCGCTGAGGCTGGCGGTGTGCAGTTGATAACCGGGCTGCCCGCGCTCGGCCATGGCTTTGCTCGCGGCCCAGAACACGGTCTGCGCACCGCTGAGATCGAGCAGGCTCAGGCGTGGGTAGGCGATAAACACCACGTCGCGCGGGGCCGATGGAAAAGAGGAATGGTTGGACATCGCGGGCCTGCCTGTTTGCATCGCTAAAGGCGGGACTGCCTCGGCCTGGCCGATTTTCAGGGGTTTCTGGCCGGCCGGCAATGGCGCTGACTGTTAGCCTGATCGCTGAACGTCCGGCCGGCCGGTTGCTGGATGCGGTGGCCATCCTGAACTAGATTTATTGACCAGCCCAATGCGTGCTGCGATCTCGCCGAGGAGACACAATGACCTTGTGGTCGCATTCCAGCCCTGCGCAAAGTCCCGGCGTGCTCGGCGAGCCAGTGGTGTACGTGGTCGATGACGATGCCTCGATGCGCCAGGCCCTCGACAGCTTGCTGCGCTCGATCGGCCTGCAGGTGCAAACCTTCGACAGCGCCGGAGATTTTCTCGCGCAAGCGCAACGTGACGTACCCGGTTGCCTGGTGCTCGACGTGCGCCTGCGCGGCGAAAGTGGCCTGACGTTTCAGGAACAGATGGAAAAAAACGGCTTGCGCATCCCCGTGGTGTTCATGACCGGCCACGGCGACATCGCCATGAGCGTCAAGGCGATGAAGGCCGGCGCGGTGGATTTTCTGGCCAAGCCGTTCCGTGATCAGGACATGCTCGACGCCGTGGCCAGTGCGTTGGCTCGCGACCGTGCGCGGCTGGCAGCCGAACACTCCGGCGCCGTTTTGTGTCGGGCTTACCAAACCCTGACCGCACGTGAGCGCGAAGTGCTCGGCTTCGTCATTGCCGGGCTGATGAACAAACAGATTGCCGGACAGCTCAACCTCAGCGAGGTCACGGTCAAGGTCCACCGTGGCCAGGTCATGCGCAAAATGGCCGCACGTTCAGTGGCCGATCTGGTGCGTATCGCAGAAGCGCTGGGCATCGAGCCTGTCCAGCGCAACCCCTGAGCGCTGGCGAAGTGCAACTCACCGTGCGGCAAAAACCTGAGCAGTGTCGACGCAGATGGCCAGCAGAAAACAGATTTTGTGGGACGACGGCGAGCGGGTGCTGTCCCGTGAGCGCGGTTCGAATGATGGCAGCTTACTGGCGGTGCGTCCGGCGCTGGGCCAGCCATTGCCGAGCACCCTGGAGCGTCTGGCGCATGAATACAGCCTCAGGGACGACCTCAATCCTGCCTGGGCGTTGCAGCCGACAGCTTTGGAGCGTACGGGCACCCGAGTTCGTCTGCTGTTCGACGATCCGGGCGGCGAGCCGTTGTCGCGATTGCTGGTCGCCCCGCTGGATATTGAAACCTGCCTGGAATTGGCCACGAACATCGCCAAGGCACTGGGCCATATGCATCAGCGTGGCCTGGTGCACAAAGACCTGAAACCGCAGCATGTCTTTGTCCATTGCCATGATGGGCAGGCGCGGCTGACCGGCTTCGGCCTGGCCACGCGTTTGCCACGGGAGCGGCAAGCGCCCACGCCACCGGAATCTATCGCCGGGACGCTGGCCTACATGGCGCCGGAACAAACCGGGCGGATGAATCGTTCGATTGATTCGCGTAGTGATCTGTATGCCTTTGGCGTGACGCTTTACCAGATGCTCACCGGCTCGCTGCCGTTCAGTGCAAATGACCCGACGGAGTGGGTGCATTGCCACATCGCGCGGCTGCCAATGCCCGTGTGTGAACGGGTGGCGACGGTGCCGCCGATGTTCTCGCGACTGGTCATGAAACTGCTGGCGAAAACGGCCGAGGAACGCTATCAGAGCGCAGCCGGTGTCGAGCATGACTTGCGCCGTTGCCTCGATGACTGGCGCCGTATGCGGCAGATCGAGACGTTCACGTTGAACGAGCAGGGCGCCTGCGAGCGCTTGCTGATTCCGGAAAAACTCTACGGCCGCGAACACGAAGTGCAAACGTTGATCGATGCCTTCGCCAATGTGGTGCAGACAGGCGCGCCGACACTGGTGCTGGTATCCGGCTATTCCGGCATCGGCAAATCGTCGGTGGTCAGTGAACTGCACAAGGTGCTGGTGCCGTCGCGTGGCTTGTTCGCCGCCGGCAAGTTCGACCAGTACCAGCGCGACGTGCCTTATTCGACCCTGGTTCAAGCATTTCAGGGGCTGGTGCGGACGCTGTTGGGCAAGCGCACCGACGTACTGGCGGGCTGGCGCGAAGCACTGTTGCGGGCACTGGAAGCGAATGCGCGGTTGATCACCGATCTGATCCCCGAACTCAAGCTGATCATCGGCGAGCCGCCGCCCGTGCCTGAGTTGGAGCCGCAACAGGCGCAGCAGCGGTTCCTTCAGGTCTTGCAGCGTTTTATCGGCGTGTTCGCTCAGGCCGAGCATCCGTTGGCGCTGTTTCTTGACGACCTGCAATGGCTCGACGCGGCCACCCTTGATCTGCTCGAAGATTTGCTCAGTCGCGCAGAGACTCCTCATCTGCTGCTGGTCGGTGCTTATCGCGACAACGAGGTAGATGGCGATCACCCACTCAGCCGCACACTCAAGACCCTGCGTCACGCCGGCGTACACATTGACGAAATTCGTCTGGCTCCACTGGCTGGCGCGCACATCGAACAACTGATCAGCGAATCACTGCGCTGCCCGCCGGCGAGCATTGTCGGGCTGGCGCGGCTGGTACTGGACAAGACCGCTGGCAATCCGTTCTTCGTCATCCAGTTTCTGCACGCCCTGGCCGAGGAGAAGCTGCTGACATACGAGCCTGCGCGCCAGCGCTGGCGTTGGGATGTGCACCTGATCAACGGCAAGGA
Organism: Pseudomonas mercuritolerans; assembly: GCF_025706525.1. Taxonomy (NCBI): domain Bacteria; kingdom Pseudomonadati; phylum Pseudomonadota; class Gammaproteobacteria; order Pseudomonadales; family Pseudomonadaceae; genus Pseudomonas; species Pseudomonas mercuritolerans. The sequence goes on along the minus strand of NZ_JAMSHA010000001.1, from coordinate 207,955 downwards.
CTACACCGACAATGTCGTCGATTTGATGGTCGGCAAACTGGCGCGGCTGCCCCAGGAAACCCGCCAGGCGCTGCAACAACTGGCCTGCCTGGGCAACGTCGCACGTCTCGACACGCTGGCCACAGTCCTTGATGTGCCGGTGCCTCACGCTCACTCCGCATTGTGGCCGGCGGTGCGGCTGGAGTTGGTCGAGCGTCAGGACGGTGCCTACAGGTTTGTGCATGATCGCATCCATGAGGCGGCGTATTCGCTGATCACTGAAACCGAACGGGCGCAAATGCACCTGCGCATCGGCCGGCTGCTGGCACTGCAAACCCAGGGGGAGCGGCGCGAGGAGGCGATCTTCGAGATTGTCGGCCAGCTCAATCGCGGTGCGCATCTGATCAGCCTGCGTGCCGAGCGCGAGCAGCTGGCCGAGTTCAACCTGCTCGCCGGCCAGCGAGCGAAGGCCTCGACCGCTTATACCTCAGCACTGACCTATCTGGGCGCCGGCGCAGAACTGTTGGGCGAGCAGGGTTATGACAGTCGGCATGAACTGGGTTTCGCTCTGGAGCTGAACCGTGCCGAGTGCGAATTTCTCACCGGCCAACTGCAGCTTGCCGACTCGCGCCTGGCGACATTGGCCGAGCGCGCCCTGACCACCGTCGAGCGCGCGGCGGTGGCGTGCCTGCAGATGGATGTCTACTTGCTGCTTGATCGCAGTGACCGGGCGGTGACGGTGTGTCTGGCCTTTCTGCGTCAGGTCGGCATCGATTGGCCAGCGCGTCCGGACGATAGCCAGGTGCGCGACGAATACCAGCAGGTCTGGACCAACCTGCGCGGGCGCAGTATCGAGCAGATGATCGACTTGCCGCTGATGGAGGATCCTGCCGCGCGGGCCACCCTCGATGCGCTGGGCAAACTCTTCGCGCCGGCGGTGCAGTCGGATCTGAACCTCGCCAGCCTGACCATTTGCAAAGCGATCAGCCTGAGCCTGCAATATGGCAACTGCGACGCCTCCTGCCTGCTCTATGCCAACTTCGGGCGCGTGTCGGGGCCGCGTTTTGGCGACTATGCCGCTGGTTATCGATTTGGCCGTCTGGGCTGCGATCTGGTTGATCGGCGCGGGCTCACGCGTTATGAGGCGAGCACCTGGTTGTGCTTCTCGATCTTCGTGGTGCGCTGGATGCGGCCAGTGCGCGAGTGCCGCGAACTGTTGCGCCGTGCGCTCAACGCGGCCCATCGCAGCGGCGATCTGCCGTATGCGGCGTTCGCTGGAAACAGCCTGATTTCCGATCTGTTATTCATCGGCGAGCCGCTGGCCGAGGTGCAGGCGCAAGCGGAATCAGGGCTGGTCTATGCACAAAAGGTCGGTTTCGGTCTGGTGGCGGATTTCATGCGCTGCCAGTTGACGCTGATCCGCATGCTGCGCGGGCAGACGCCGACGTTCGGCTGTTTCGACGATGAGGGGTTCGATGAAACAGCTGTCGAGGCACATCTGGCCGGTTCGGCGGATCTGGCGCTGGCGCGCGGCAAGTACTGGGTACGCAAGTTGCAGGCGCGCTATCTGGCCGGGGATTACGCGGCGGCCGCTGAGTGCGCGGCCAAGGCGCAGGGACTTTTGTGGGTGGTTTCGGCGTTTTTCGAGGAGGCCGAATACCATTTCTACGCGGCGTTGACCTTGGCGGCCCACGGCGAAACTGACGCCGGAGCTTTGCAGCGTCTGGGTCAACATCATGAACAGTTGCAGACGTGGGCGCGCTTGTGTGCAGAGACCTTCGCCAGTCAGGTGGCGCTGGTCGGCGCGGAAATGGCGCGCGTCACCGGGCAGTTGCTCGAAGCCGAATTGCAGTACGAGCAAGCCATTCAATTGGCTCAGGACAATGGTTTGCTCCATATCGAAGCGCTGGCCAACGAACTGGCCGCACGGTTCTACAGCGCTCGCGGTCTGGCCAGGATATCCCGCGTCTACCTGCGCGACGCACGTTATGCCTATCTGCGTTGGGGGGCTGCTGGCAAGGTGCGGGAGCTGGAGCGACGTCATCGTTTTCTGCGTGCCGAAGAGGCGCAACCGAATCCGGTCACCACGCTCATTACGCCAGTTGAACATCTCGACCTGGCAACGGTGCTCAAGGTCTCTCAAGCAGTCTCCGGCGAGATCGTCCTGGACCGTTTGATCGAAACGGTGATGCGCACCGCGATCGAACAGGCCGGGGCCGAGCATGGCCTGCTTATTTTGTTGAACGCCGACGTTCCCTATGTCGCTGCGCGAACCCGTATCGGCGACGGTGCCACGCAGTTGTGCAACGCGCCGCTGCACACGGTGGCGCTGGCAGAGTCGGTGCTCTACCAGACGCTGCGCACCGGCGAAAACCTGTGCCTGGACGACGCGGTTGCCGATCCGCTGTTCGCCGCTGATCCATACGTTCAGCAACGAGGCGCGCGCTCGATCCTTTGCCTGGCATTGATGAATCAGGCGCGGGTCGCCGGGGCGCTGTATCTGGAAAACAACCTGTCCGCCGGGGTGTTCAGCCCGACGCGTCTCGCCGTGTTGCGCCTGGTGGCGTCGCAGGCAGCGATCTCGCTGGACAACGCGCGCCTGTACCGCGACCTCGCCGAGCGAGAAGCGAAGATCCGTCGGCTGGTCGACGCCAACATCATCGGCATCATCGTCTGGGGCGTGGAAGGGGAAATCATCGAGGCCAACGACGCGTTCCTGCGCATGGTCGGTTACACCCGTGATGAGTTGCTTTCGGGCAATGTCCATTGGCGTGACATGACCCCGCCGGCGATGCGCGCTAACAGCGATATTGCACTGGCAACGGCGATCCACACCGGCCGGGCCCAGCCATTCGAAAAGGAGTACATCCGCAAGGACGGCAGTCGGCTGCCGGTGATTGTCGGTCTGGCCGCCTTCGAAGCGAGTCAGCAACAGGGCCTGGCCTTTGTGCTGGATATCAGCGAACGCAAGCTGGCTGAAGAGCAAGTGCGCGAAGGCGAGCGTCGTTATCGTCAGGTGCAAACGGAACTGGCCCACGCCAATCGTGTGGCAACCATGGGCCAGTTGGCCGCATCGATTGCCCACGAAGTCAATCAGCCGATCGCCGCCACGGTGACCCATGCCAATGCCGCGTTGCGCTGGCTCGGTGCAAAGCCACCAAATATCAACGAAGTCGAGCAGGGCCTGCGGCATATCATTCTCGACGGCAACCGCGCCGCCGACGTACTCGGGCGCATCCGCGCGCTGATACACAAAACGCCACCGCAGCGTCAGCCTGTCAGCCTCAATCTGCTGATTGAAGAAATGGTCGGTTTCAGCCGTGGCGAAGCGCTCAAGCACGGCGCCGAAGTCAGCGTTGAGCTGGCGGCAGATTTGCCTTTCGTAGTGGCGGACCGGGTCGAACTGCAACAGGTGCTGCTTAACCTGATCATCAACAGCCTCGAAGCCATGACGATCATGGCAGAGGGGCAGCGACGTCTGCTGATTCACAGTGAGGCGCTGGGTGATAACGTGCACATCAGTGTCAGCGATTCGGGGCCGGGCTTTGCCTGCGAGCGGGCGGAGCAAGTGTTCACGGCGTTCTACACGACCAAATCCACCGGGCTGGGCATGGGCCTGTCGATTTGCCGCACGATCATTGAAGGACACGGCGGCAAATTGTGGGCCGAGCGCAATGAGCCGAGCGGGGCGCGGGTGGTGTTTGGCTTGCCGCGTTGTGAATGAACATGATCAACAGCCAGGCTGCCCGGGCATTGAGCCCGGGTGTTTCTGTCGGTGAGTTCAGGCCACCGGAATTGGATTTTCCAGCAGCGACAGGTTGAACTGCTCGATCAACCCGTGCTCGTTCGCGCCCTGGTTGGCTCGCAGCGGCAAGACTCGGTCAACCAGCACTTCGGTAGTGGCGGTTTCCAGCTTGATCAGGGTTTCCTCGATAAACTCGCCCAGCGGCATGGCGCGCTCGTCGCCGCTCTTGTGAATCAGGTCGGTATCAACCCAAGGTGGCGCGATTTCCAGGACCTTGACGCTGGTGTCGCGCAGCATGAAACGCTGCGACAGCGAGTAGGAATGGATCGCCGCTTTGGTCGCCGAATATAGCGCCGTGGTCGCCAGCGGCAGGTAGGCCAGTACCGAGCTGTTGTTGATGATGTAGGCCTCGGGCTGACGCTTGAGGTGTTCGACGAACGCGGCGCTGACGCGCACTGGGCCGAGGAGGTTGGTCTGCAACAGAGCGACGGCTTGCGCATCGTCGTAGTCGCCGGAACCCGCGTTGTCGAAGGGCATGATCCCGGCGTTGTTGATGATCACGTTCAACGACGGATGGCGGCGGATGACTTCGGCGGCGACGTCCTTGATCTGCTGCGCATCGTTGATGTCCAGCTGCACGGTGTCGATGCCCGGATTCGCTTGGGCAATCTCTGCCAGCAGGGTCTGGCGACGACCAGCGATGATGACCTTGTTGCCGCGCTGATGCAGGGCCTCGGCCAGTGCGCGGCCGATGCCGGAAGTGCCGCCGGTGATGAAGATGGTGTTGGCTTCAAGTTTCATGAGCTGCGTCCCGCGAGTGGATTGATTGGTATGCGAGCCATGATGGAGAAAACCTGCTCCGACCTGAATGACGTATGTGGTAGTGTTTCAGGACATTCAATAAACGGAGCGCGACCATGCATCGAGTCGGCTATCTGCTCACGGAAGGTTTTCAGGTCATGGCGCTGGCGACCCAGTCGGTGTTCGAGTTCGCCAACATCGTCACCGGCAAAGCCGTGTACAAGGTGCAGAATTTTTCCCAGGCCGGCGGCATCGTCAGCTCCTCGCTGGGCTTGCACGTCGATACGTTGCCACTGACGCAGGCGGGGCTGGCCGACAGTTGGCTGGTGGCTGGCACGCTGACTCCGCTGACGCCGCCCGATGCTGACGTGCTGCAAAGCGTGCGCGGGCTCGCCGACGGCGCACGCCGCGTGGCCGGCATCTGCACCGGCTCGTTCTTACTGGCGCAGGCCGGTGTGCTGGATAACCGCCGCGTGACCACGCACTGGGCGTTCGCCCCGGCGCTGCGCAGGATGCATCCGTCGGTGAATGTCGAGGACGACCGCATCTTCATCATCGACGGCCCGGTGTGGACATCGGCGGGCATGACCGCTGGTGTCGACATGGCGCTGGGTATGGTCGAGAAGGACCTGGGCAGCGAAATCGCCCGCTCGGTCGCCCATCGACTGGTGATGCATCAGCGTAGGTCCGGAGGCCAGTCGCAGCATTCGGAATTGCTGTCGCTGTCGCCCAAATCCGACCGCATTCAGAGTGCGCTGGATTACGCGCGCAAGCACCTCAATCGCCCGCTGAGCGTCGAAGAACTGGCCGAAGTGGTGCACCTGAGTCCGCGGCAATTCACCCGCGTGTTCACCGCCGAAACCGGCCAGTCTCCAGCCAAGGCGATAGAGAGCCTGCGCCTGGAAGCGGCGCGTTTGCTGATCGAGCAGAGCAGTCACAGTCTGGATGTAGTCGCCAGGGAAACCGGGTTTCGTGACCGCCGGCACATGCGCGAGGTGTTCATGCGCGGCTTTGGCGTGCCGCCGCAGGCGGTACGGCGGGATTCGCGGCGGATGGTATGACGTGACCAGGGTCTACGAAAAAATGTTGATCCCCATTCTGCCGATCAGGAATACGAGCAGAATCAGGAAGAAAACTCTGATGAAACTGCTTCCATACCGTAATGCCAAGAAGACACCGGTCAGTGCACCGGCCATATTGCATAAAACAACTATGCCGCCAATCGCCCACAAGACATTACCGGAGGGGATAAAAAATATGAGCGCAGCGCTGAACGTCCCCAGATTGACCAGTTTTGCAGAGGCTGATGCATTGAGGAAATCAAAGCCAAAGACCTTGACGAAGATAAACAGCAGCAGGCTGCCACTGCCCGGTCCGAAGACACCATCGTAGAAACCGATCAGGCTGCCGAAGAAAACTCCAAGGCAAATGTCTTTCGTTCCGAAGTGGCGGTCTTTGCCTGCCAAACCAAGTTTTTTTTCCATAAACGTGTAGATAGCCATGACTATCAATATGAAAAAGACGACGATCTCCATCAATCTTTTAGGGACAAGGGATACTGAGAGAGCTCCGAGAAAAGAAAATAAAAAAGCGGCGAGCATGGTCGGAAGCATTAGCTTCCAGCGGATTTTTATGCGCTTCAGGTAACCCGATATTGATGAAATATTGCCTGCCAGAACGGCCAGTTTGTTGGTGCCGAAAATGGTGGCAAGGCTGTACTGGGGTAGAGCATGTAGAAGTGCCGGCACCTGTACCAGGCCTCCGCCACCGACCGCAGCGTCTATCAGGCCACCACAAAACGCGAAGAAACCCAATGCAAGAACAGCGTGTTCAACATCCATGCGATAGATCCCTGCGGAACGTCATTTAGCCGGAAGGTTCATGAGTCGCTCGTGGTTTGGTTTAAATATCGTCAAAACATGCCGATCATTCTCCAAGCTCACATTATGAGAGTTCATCGGCATGCTTCGTTAATCCATAGAGATCAACAGGTCATAATCCGATGCATGGCGGAGAATGCATTGCCGACTCTTTCATTGTAATTGAGCATGATGCCCTTCAGTCGCGCAGGCTTGAATTCCAGACCTACCGTCTGACCGTAAGCTTGCGCGGCCGCCAAGGCATGCAATCCGTGTTTGTTCTCAACTTCTCCGGAGTGCCCCATTACGTAGCCTTTGGCGTTACGCAGGTTTTGCGTGTTTGTCCTCAAGAACGGATTGGCCGCGAGGAGCTTTGCTTCAATATATTGAGCGATGAAATTGTATTCACGACCGTTCCACAGTTCAGATGAGATTGAAACCATCATCGCATCCATAATTGAAGATTTGTGTTCCTGCGAGTTTAGTGCCGTTTTATGCTTGGCGACCCCGGTGTTGTATAGGAAGTCCGCGAAGTCATTGCACTCAGCAATTTTGAATTGTTCTTCAACCCAGGCTGACGCACCAAAAGCTGCAGTCATGTAGTTGTACATTCCGTCATGGCCCTGATGTCCAAGACCGAAATCATCTTTCGCCACTTCATGCATATGCGCCATGACATTGTGGTAACCCTCACGTCTGTCGGCAGATACCGATATCGCATCCGCCGACAGCGCATGATGATTTTTGCCGAGACAAGGCTGGTGGTTTTATGGGTTTCATTCCACCCATTGAAAAAGCTCAATACCGACGAGTCCATTACTGGCTTTTCGAGGAACGCCCTGAATGCGCTTTCAGCCGCCAGTTGCGCGTCTTGCGTGATGGAATGATTGAGTACCTCAAGCATGGCGTCCTGTATCTCAGCAACGTTGCCGACGCAGGCCAGCAACGGTTGACGCCGTTGGTTCTCTTCTAAGGTACGTCCGGGAATTTTCAAGTTGCGTATGTGCTTGGGCAGGGCCTGGATAAATGTCTCGCCAAATTCTTGCATGGATTTATGTTCAAGCGGTTCCAAACGACTCTGTGGCGATGCTGAGCTCATGATGTGTCCTTCTCCCTAAAGACCTATGAAATGTTTGGTTTTAACGCACTTTCTTGCCTTGCAGCGGCGAAATTAGCCCGATTTGTTGGCCTGCGACAAGTGACTTATACTGACCCAATCATTCATTTTTAATGAGCGTTTACATGGAGTTTTCGCAACTGGTCATGTTCAAGGCAGTAGCCGATCTGGGCAGTATCGTCCGTGCCTCGGAGCGATTGCACTGCGTGCCGTCCAACATCACCAACCGCATCAAGCTTCTGGAACGTGAGCTTGGAGTTGACCTGTTTATAAGGAAAGGCAGAGGATTGATCATCAGCCCTTCAGGTCGGCTTTTTCTCGGCTATACCAACAAAATCCTGTCTTTGTGCGAAGAATCGCAACGAGCGCTTGATCCGTCGTCAGCTCCTTCGGGAGAACTCAGGATTGGTGCCATAGAATCATCCGCTACCGGCCGGTTACCCAAAGTGCTATCCAGGTTTCATCAACTTTATCCGGCTGTACAAATGCAATTCAGCACTGGCGATTGGTCACAATTATCCGCAGAAGTGGTCAACTACACGTTGGACGGGGCAATAATTGCCGTCAGGCCAGAACATCCGGACATCGAGAGTCTGGAGATCTATGAAGAGGATCTAGTAGTGATTGCCTCGCCGTCCGCGGGGGTGATAAACCAGCCAGAGGACCTGCGCGGTGTGGATTTATTCATGTGGCCTGAAGGATGTCCCTACAGAAAGGCTTTGTTAACCTGGCTGGAGCGGTACAAAGTTTTCAACCCGATAACAAGCATAGCCAGTTATGGCACCATCCTTGGCTGCGTAAGTTCAGGCGCCGGGATATCGTTGGTGCCGAGAGGCATGTTTGAACAGTTCCGCCAGCTCGGCGGTATTCAAGGATTCTTCTTCAATGACTTAAAGCCTGTGCAGAATTATTTTATCTGGAACAGGCACGTTGAATCTCATCGCGCAAAAGACAAGTTTGCCGATTTGCTCAAGGAAGAGTTCAAGGTTTGAGAAGTGGGCGGCAGTTGGCCCTATCCCGAAAAGTTCGCCTGCACTCGTCATTCAGCACAAGGGACCGAGCGCTTACAGAGACCACTGATAGGCTCTCGCAACCATGGTCATTGGATTGAAATAAATGAATCAGGAAGCGCAACTGCGGGATCTGATTGCTGAAGATCCCGTCCGCATGCACATCTTGCGAATAGTCAGGGATCTCAACTTGCCGGACTGCTGGGTTGCCGCAGGTTTTGTGCGCAGCCTGGTTTGGGATCATCTGCATCAGCGCCAACCTTCGCCGTTGCCCGAGGACATTGATGTCGTATGGTTTGACACAGCATGTGCCAGTGCGCAAACAGACCTGACCGTGGAGGTCGAGCTTGCAGCACTGTGCAGTGACTTGAAGTGGTCGGTGAAAAACCAGGCACGCATGCACCAGCGGAACGCCGATGCGCCTTATGGGGCGGCTGCGGATTCAATGACGTTCTGGCCGGAAACTGCTACGGCAGTAGGTGTCAGGCTTGATCGGCACGGTGCGATAGAGGTTTCGGCGCCGTTGGGGCTGGAGGATTTGTTTGCGCTGAAAGTGCGGCCAACCGCCCGATTTGAAAGTGATAAATACGTGGTGTTTCTGGAGCGCCTGCAGTCGAAGAGATGGCTCGAGATCTGGCCGAAGTTGACGCTCGTAACGCAGGGTTGATGCCGCCCCGATTGATCGTTTAAACCGATAAGGAAATCTTTATGCATCCTGACAAGGCCTGTCCTGTTGTGCTTTGTTTCGCACAGCGCCCGCGAATCCTGTTGTTTCGACATCCACAGGCTGGCGTGCAGTTAGTAAAAGGAACCATTGAGCGCGGAGAAACACCCGCCGAGGCCGCTTTGCGAGAACTGGCGGAAGAGTCCGGTATCCACAATGCGACAATCAGTGAAGATTTAGGATGCTGGGAGTCTGGCCACCACGGGCAAGTCTGGTCGTTCCAACGTTGCGAGGTGCGTGAGCCACTGTCAGAGCGATGGTCTCACCAGACATTGGATGATCATGGGCATGTCTTCGAATTTTTTTGGGCCTCGCTCGATGAGTTACCGTATGGCGATTGCCATCCTGTCTTTCGTCGAGCGCTGGGGTTTTTGATGGAGACGTTTAGGTACCAAGAACAACTAGCGGCACACGACTGAGGAACAAAATGGAGACTGACCGGCTGCTTAAGAAGCGACAGTTGAATGTGCAGGAGCAGAATGCTGTGACTGCCCATCGCCTGATCCCCTTGTAGGAGTGAGCCTGCTCGCGATGACGCCAGCCCATTCACCGCCACATAAACAGAAAACCCTTAGCCCGTTTAAACAGTAACTCAAGCATTAAGCAAACGGCTACAACGCCTTGCGCCATTCCCTACGACTACGCCAGAATCCGCCGGCTTGTGCGTCTAGGTCGCGGGTTCTATCGTCTGTCGGTCGCTGAAAAACAGTGATCGGGTTTGGTAGCCCGCCATAACTAGTCGCATTGCGCACCGTTCGCAGGCCTGCTTCAGGTCTCTGCTCAATGGTGGCCATGCGCAGGACACCTTCGGGTGTGCCGGTTCCTAGTTACCGGTCTACCAACCCGCGTATGGCCGCCACCTTCGTTTGGTAGCGAATGTGAAGGCTCCTTTTCCTAACTAGGAGTTTCACCATGTTCAAAGTCACACCCAATCCCCCAACCAGCGACCCCGCATCACCCTACGAATCCGGTGCATCGAAAAAACTACACGAAGCCGCCGAACGCGCCCTCGATCACTACCTCGGCCCGGCAGACATCCTGGCCAGCACCAACACACCGGAACAGATGTTCCTCGCCAACCCGAAATACGACACCGAATCCCTGCTGGCCAACGCCAGCGAATCCCTCGGCTCGGCCACCACCATGCTCTACGACTTCGCCGCGCTGCTCGACAACCCGCGCCGCAAGACGCTGCTGGGCATCGCCCAGGTCGTCATGCTCGGCGAAATCGCGGTCAATCAGGCTTTGGACAAAGTCGAAATAGCCAAATAACCCGCAATGCGACGAGCGCAAGACCTCGTCGCAACACCCAGGCGCACCACGGCTGGCACACGGCCACGGCTTGCACCACCCGGCCTCGACTGTCACCCTTCGGGCCGTTCTTCAAGGATCAGAACAAGGAATCAAGGATTGAGTGGTTACGTTCCAAACCCGCCGAAAAACTACCGCTACGAACAAGGTCGAACGTTTCTGCGAGCCGGGGGAGGGAGCGCCAGCGGCGCTGAACCAAATGACGACAAAGAATCCGCGCGCGGTTGGGTAGGTTGGGAGGTACGGGGAAACCGGATATTGGCGCAGATCTGCCCAAGCGAATTTTCGTACGCTGGCAATCTATGTACGCCCTGCCATGACCACAAGCACCAGACTCAGAACGCTGGCGGAATTCTTACGAACGGAGCTGGAGGTAACTGCGATTTATCTCTACAAGGGTGAAATAGGAAGCTACGCCCAGGTAGACCTCGAGAGCCTGCAATTTTGCTGATCCGGTATCGAGCCGGGGGCGATAAGCAGGACTCGCCATCAAGAGTCCCGCCACGACACCCCCTCAAACCTCAGCCTTCACCCCAACCTTCACCGGCGCTTTGCGATACGTCAGCAAAACAATCCCGCTCACCACAATCACGCCACCGATGATCTGTCCTCTGCTGAGCATTTGATCCAGCACAATCCAGCCCATCAACAACGTCGCCAGTGGTTCGATATTCATCACCGGGGCGTTGCGTGGCATGTCCAGTCGGGGCACGGAGATGAACAACACAATGAAGCCGGTCCCATAAAGCACGACAAGCGTGGCAAGGGCCAGCCAGCCGGTTGAGGTGGCGGGGAGGTTGAGTCCGCCGGGGAGGGCGCCGGTCAGGCCGGCCAGGTTGACGCTGCTGAACACGATGAAGATGGTCAGCAGGCTGCGCACCGAGCCGCGCACTTGCGACAGTTTGTGGTCGGTGATCCACAGCGCGCAGGCGAAGACGCTGGCGGCGCAGAAGGCGAGTGCGACGCCCAGTAGCCATTCCGGGCCGACGCTGGCGCTGTCTGACAGACGTCCGGGGACGTCCAGCACGAACACCAGCCCGACGAGAATCAAGCCCATCAACATCGCGGTGCGCGCGCTTGGTCGTGGGCCGCCCAGCGCCCAGGTCAGCAAGGCGAGCAGGATCGGAAATACGTTGGCCACCAGCAGCGCCAAAGCGACCGGCACCCGTGCGACAGCGGAGTACAGACACAGACTCTGTGCGGTGATCAACAGCCCCAACAGTAGTTGCCAACGCCACGCACCCGTCGGCAGGCGCAGACTTTGCCGCTGCCACAGTACGAGAATGGCCAGCACCAGCAGGGTCCCGCCGGAGCGCATCAGAATCGCCAGCAATACACCCGCGCCGTCATCAAAAGCCACCCGTGCCGCGACGTGGTTGCCGGCGAACGCACAACCCATGCACAACAGAATGATCACGGCGAGATAACGGGGGAAGGGCGGCGGTACGGTTGGGGCAAATTCAGGACGGGACATGGCAGATCTCAAAAATAATAGCCACTCAGGGCGGCTCAGGTTTTTATTATGTTGTCGTACAACTGCTCGGTTTGTACCGTAATCGGGCAGACGCGGCAAGCTCGAAAGGCTTGAAAAACCGCATAGGCGTGATGCTGGTTGAGTTTCAGAGGTCGTATAACTCGCTTGCTAAAGCCCGAGCATCGAGTCGAGTCGCCCACCCATCCGCTCGAGCCTGACCGACCAGAAAATCAACAAAAGCCCGGGTTTTGGCCGGCAACAGTTTCTGGCTGGAAAAGTACAAATAGATCTGTCCCGCATCGACATGCCAACCCGGCAACACCCTCTCCAGCGTGCCGTCCTGCAGATAAGGCAGCACATCGGGAACCGCCAACAGCGCAACCCCTAATCCCAAGCGCGCGCACTTACACAGCGCTTGCGGGTCGTTGACCAACAGGCGCGGCGCTAACTCCAGCGGTGCTCGTTGCCCGTCGGGCCCTTGCAGCATCCAGCTGCGCACCTTGCCGGTCTGTACCGAGCGCATGGCCAGGTGATCCAGCGTCGACAGTTCTTCAATATGCCGGATGCGCTGGTGTGCCGAGAGATATTCCCTCGATGCCACCAGAATCAGATGCGCCGGGGCAATGGCTCTGGCGACCACACCTTGCGCGAGTTCGATGCCGCCGCCGATAGCCGCATCAAATCCATCCGCGATGAGATCGACCTGGCGATTGTCGACGTGCCATTCAGGGGTCACGGCGGGGTATTGCTTGAGAAACTCGGGCATTAGCGGCAGCAGAAAATCCCTGGCGAAACCGGGTGCTGCGCTCAGACGCAAAAGCCCTGAAGGCTCTCCGGCATTGCCGGCCACATCGGCAATCGCCGCTTGAACACTTTCCAGTCCCGAACCGACGTTGGCCAGAAAGCGTTCTCCCGCTTCGGTCAGCGTGAGTTTGCGCGTGCTGCGCTGAAACAAGCGTACGCCGAGGTTGGCCTCCAGTTGCGCGACATTGCGACTGACCGCCGCGGGAGTCAGGCCCAGGCGCCGCGCGGCGGCAGAGAAGCTTCCCGCCTCGGCGCTGCGCACGAATGAGAGCAAATTGCCTAAGGTTTCCATCTGCGCACCTTCAACGAATGATTGAAAGTGATTCTAGTGGGCTTCCACTACTGGTGGAAGATCAAAAGGCGTCTCATGGCCTCATCAACTCCAACCACCCAGAGGCTTGACCATGAACACTTCCACGCTTCCACTGACCGGCAAAATCGCCATCGTTACCGGTGGCTCACGCAGCATCGGCGCAGCAATCGCCAAGCGGCTCGCGGCAGATGGCGCCAACGTCGCTATCACCTACAACGCATCGCCAGATCGCGCCGCAGCGGTCGTGCAGGAAATCGTCGCGGCGGGCGGCCAGGCTGTGGCGCTGGCGGCCGATGCGGGCAATCCCGAGGCTGTACGTGCAGCGATTGCCGAGGTTGCACAGCGTTTTGGCAAGATCGACATTCTGGTGAACAACGCTGGTATCAGCCTGCTCGGTGCCCCCGAGGACATCGCCTTTGAGGACTTTCAACGCATCCTTGCGGTGAACGTGACCGGCGTCTTCGTCGCCACTCAGCAAGCGCTCAAACACATGGGGCAGGGCGGTCGCATCATTCACATCGGCAGCTCGATGGTGCAATACGCTGCGTTCGCTACCGCCTCCGTCTACACCCTGAGCAAAGGTGCGCTGACCGGTTTCAGTCGTGGACTGGTGCGCGATCTTGGGCCGCGCGGCATCACTGTGAACACCGTCCATCCTGGCCCGACCGACAGCGACATGAACCCGGCCGACGGGCCCATTGCGGATTTCCTACGCCCGAACATCGCCATGGGGCGGTACGGCGAGGGCAAGGATGTTGCCAGCGCGGTGGCGTACCTGGCCAGTGCGGACGCCGGGTTTGTCACCGGCGCAGAATTAATCGTCGACGGCGGCTTCACAGCGTAAGGAGAGCATCATGACTATCAGCATCATTGGTACTGGTTCCATCGGCACCGCCATCGCTCGGTTGCTCGTCAACGCAGGCCTGCCGGTCAGTCTGGCCAACAGCCGTGGGCCGCAGAGCCTTGCCGGTTTGGTCGACGAACTGGGTCCACTCGCACAAGCGGTGACCGCTCAGCAAGCCAGTCAGGCGGACATTGTTTTTCTGGCGGTGAACTGGTCGAAGATCCCCGACGCGGTACGCGATCTCGGGCCTTGGGATGGACGTATCGTGATCGACGCCAACAACCCGATCGAGGCGCCACTGTTCAAACCGTTCGATCTGGGCGGCCAGCCGTCTTCGCAAGTGGTGGCGCAGATGCTGCCCGGTGCGCACGTGGTCAAGGCCTTCAACCATTTGCTCGCGGCTCTGCTGAGCGATCCCTCCGCCGAGGGCGGCAAGCGGGTGCTGTTTTATTCCGGTGAAGATGCCGCGAGCAAAACCAAAGTTGCAGAGCTGATTACTCAACTGGGTTTTTACGGCATCGACCTGGGCGGTGTGCAGCAGGGAATGCTTGCGCAGTTTCCGGGCGGACCGCTGCCAGCCTTGAACCTGGTCAAACATGGTTGACCGCTGAGCCCGGGCAACCGGGCTTCACATACCAATCGAGGATTCAAAAATGTCTGGCTCAGATTCGCGAAATATCAATGAGGTGGAAAACTACGACGCCTTGCTGCGGGCCAACCTGCAGCGCGTGTTCAACGAGCGCGATGCACAGAAGCGCATTGCGGCGGTGCAGGAGCTTTTTGCAGGCACACCGACGATGTACGAACCGACTGGCATCGTCACCGGGCGGGCGGCGATTTCAGAGGTGGCCGGTGCGTTGCTGGATCAGTTCGGGGCGGACTTCGCTTTTGTTCCCGAGGGGCCGGCGGTTGGGCACCATGGCTTGGGTTACCTGCGCTGGCATGCGGGCCCGAGCGCTGGGCCAACTGTTGTCAGCGGTGTCGACGTGGCGGAAATCAGCGAAGGGAAAATCGTGCGGTTGTGGGTGTTGCTGGACCCGGTTTGAAGTTCAAACGCAGCAGGCAGACGCTCTCCTATTGGAAGTCCCTCAGGCGTGTCACGCACAAGCGCATATACTCGCTGAGGCGCTTTCGCTGCGAACTCCCAAAGAGACCTGTCAGGGCAGACGATGATCGACAGAACGGACCCCCCAAATGAATCGGCCAGCGACGAGACGCTGGGTGCCACGCAGCCCGTAACTGCGCTGAATTTGCGTTGGCTGATTCTCTCCCTGGTACTGCTGTCTGTTCTGGCGACGTTGGGCAACAGCCTTGTCACGGCCTACCGCGTGCAGCGCGATGCCTTGGTTGATCATGCGCTGCAGTCGAACAGCGCCTATGCAGCTAAGGTCGCTTCGAGTCTCGCTGAATTCATTCATTCAGCACAGAACCATCTGCGGTACAGCGCCAGTGAACTGGGCAAGGCCTGGGGTGACCCCAGCGTCATGCGCGCCGAAGCGCTGCGCCTGCAAAAACAGGATGCCGATTTCAACTCGATTGCCATCATCGATAGCACTGCCAAGGTGCTGGAGGCGTACCCGGATACTCTGCAAATCAACGGTTCAACGCTGCGTTCGGATGCCATTCTCAAAGCCATCGAGGCGAAGCGGCCCTTCATCAGCTCCGCATATACATCCGCCGCCGGCAATCTCGTCGTATTTATCTCCGAACCCGTTTACGACTCTGCTGAGCGTTACGTGGGCATCATTGGCGGCTCGGTTTATCTGCGCGAAGACAACGCGCTGCACACCCTGATCAGCCGCCATTTTCACCACGAAGGCACCTTTGCCTTTGTGGCGGATCAGGATCGCCAACTGCTTTTTCACCCTGAGGCGGCGCGCATTGGCGACACCCTGGGCTGGAGCAAAACCGTCGATGCGGCGTTGCGTGGCGAGAGCGGCTCGATGAGCGTGCGTAATTACAAAGGCGTACCCATGCTCGCCGGGTACGCTCAGGTGCCGGGCGCTGGCTGGGCGGTGGTCGCGCAGCAGCCGCGCGAAGTGAGTCTGGCGCCGCTGAACACCTTGATGCGCGATGTGCTGCTGGGAATGCTGCCTGCCGCACTGATCGGCTTCGTACTGATCTGGTTCGGCACCTTGCTGATCTGTCGCCCGCTCAACCAGCTGTCGCGTATTGCCCGGCAGTTGTCAGCGCCGCAGGCCAGCGAGCAACTTCGCCACGTCAAGGCTTGGTATCACGAGGCATTTTCCATCCGCCAGGCGATGCTTGCCGGCGTGCAGTTGTTGCAAGCGAAGCTGGGCCACCTTAACCAGCAGGTGCTGACCGACCCCATGACCGGGCTGGCCAATCGCAGAGCCATGGATCAGGAGTTGCGCCGCCTTGAGCGCAGCGGGCAGACATATTCGGTGTTATCGCTGGACATCGACCATTTCAAAAAGGTTAACGACACCTTCGGCCACGACAAGGGCGATCTGGCGATCAAACAGGTCGCGCATACGCTGCAATCCTATTCCCGCGTCGGCGACCTGGCGTGCCGAGCCGGGGGAGAGGAGTTCTTGTTGATTTTGCCGCAAACCGATGTCGAGTCAGCCAGTGCCATCGCTGAGCGGATACGTCAGGCCATTGCGACCAGTGATATTCCGACCGTGGGGCGCATTACCGCTTCGATCGGCGTGGCGACGTGTAAACACTTACCGACTACTGCAGAAATCGTCCTCAAGAAAGCCGATGAATGCCTCTACCGCGCCAAACAGGGTGGACGCAATCGAGTTGAATCGTACTTGTCGATGGCCTCAAGCGATTCCGAATGAGGCTACAAATTGATGCATGTCACGGGGCTTTCAACTAATCGGCAGAGTTATTGATTCTGGCTCGATTCCACGCTAAAAGCAGCGGTAGGTGCCGCGCAAACGGCGCGTCCAGCAGTCGCGAAGACGCGTCATGGACCAAATCATTCGGGCGGTGAAATGAAGCGTTCCAAGATCATGCGGCGAGGAATATTGCTGACGGCCCTTGCGGTGATCGTCCCGTTGGGCATGACCCTCGCGGCTGGCTGGATGCTGTCGATCTACGCGGCTCATGACCGCCTGCAAACGCTCGCTGCGATTGCCAACGATCGCGCCAGTCAGACATTTGCGCAGGCCTCCCAGGCACTGAAAAGCATTGCTGTCACTGACCTCGAACCCTGCTCGCCACAGGGCATCGAGCAGATGCGCATGATTGCCATCAATACGTTTTCGGTCGAGACGGTCGGCTACGAAGAAGATGTATTTGCCTGCACGTCATGGGGCGCCACGCCGCCGCGGTCGAAGCAATGGGCGGAGGATTTCGTCACCGACGACGGGGTGAAGGTGTCCATCGATGCGCAGGATGACAACGAGCTGATCAAACCGATGCTGGCGTTGCAGTTTGCTGCGTTCAACGTGCTGGTCGACCCGGAACAATTTCGCGAAGTCGTACTGGATGAAGGCGTGAGGCTGGCCGTCGGCACACGTCAGGGCCGCTTGCTCGGCCCGGCGGACCCGAACATGGCGAGTTTCCTAGCCTTGGTGCATGAGGGGCCTACGCATGGCCTCAAGGACGGCTTTCTCTACACACTGGTGGCCCAGGGCAACTTCACCGTAATTGCCGCAATCCCGCGACAGGAACTGCTGCGCAGCCTCGGGCAGCACGTGCTTTATCTGCTGCCGATCGGTCTTGTCATCAGCGTAGGCCTGGTCATTGCGAGCCTGCGCTGGTGGCGTCGCAAGCTGTCCCCGCTGGCGGCACTGGAGCGCGCGGTGCAGCGACAGGAGTTCGTGGTTCATTATCAGCCGATCATCGAAATTGAGACCCGGCGCTGCATCGGCGCCGAAGCCTTGATCCGCTGGCGCAAACCCAACGGCACGCTGGTCTACCCGGACGTGTTCATCCCGCTGGCCGAATCCAGTGGCTTGATCGAAGCGATCACTGACCAAGTGGTTCACCGCGTATTCGCAGACCTTGGCGCCATGCTCGCCAGTGATCGTTCACTGCACGTAGCGTTAAATCTGGCCGCAGCCGACGTCAGCTCCGGGCGACTGATCCCTGCTTTGTTGAATGAAAGCCGTCGCCTCGACGTGCAACCCGCGCAGATATGGCTTGAGGTGACAGAGCGCAGCCTCGTCGATCTAACGTCAGCGAAAATAACGCTGGAGCGCGCGCGGAGCGCCGGGTTTGTTGTCGCGCTGGATGACTTCGGCACCGGCTATTCGAGTTTGCAATACCTGCAGCAATTACCGCTGGACGTGCTCAAGATCGACCGATCCTTCGTTGAGCAGATCAGCGAAGCAGAGGAGAAGACCTTACTGGTCACTCACGTCATTCAGATGGGCCACGCGCTACGGCTGACACTTGTCGCTGAGGGCGTCGAGACCCCGGCACAGCTAAACTTCCTGGGCGCCAACCAGGTGCGCTATGCACAGGGATGGCTGTTTGCGAAAGCCATGGAGTGCGCACAGTTCCAACAGCTCTATCTGGACGGTCGGCCTTGCATCGACGCGCGCATTCTTCAGGACCCGATTGTTTCCTGAAAGAAACGAGTCAAAAAACCACATTGACATATCGAAAAATCTCGATATCCTCGGCGCATGGAACTGATCGAAATCTTTAAAGCCCTCTCGAACCCGACGCGCCTCAAGATCCTTGAAGGCCTGAAGGATCCCGTCAAGAACTTCCCCCCGCAGGATGAGGGTGACGTTCTCGTCGAGGGTGTCTGCGTCAGCAGCATCCAGGAAGGTATCGGCTTGTCGCAGTCGACGGTGTCGAGTTACCTGGCCACGTTGCAGCGGGTGGGGCTGGTGGAAGTGCGACGCATCGGTCAATGGACCTACTACAAACGCAATGAGGCTGCTATCAGCGCGCTTGCAGAGATCATAGGGAAAGAGCTGTAAATTTTTTTACTCTAGGA
Source organism: Pseudomonas mercuritolerans (assembly GCF_025706525.1). Taxonomy (NCBI): domain Bacteria; kingdom Pseudomonadati; phylum Pseudomonadota; class Gammaproteobacteria; order Pseudomonadales; family Pseudomonadaceae; genus Pseudomonas; species Pseudomonas mercuritolerans. The sequence continues at coordinate 189,047 of NZ_JAMSHA010000001.1, read as the reverse complement.
TATCGAGAATTCTCGATATCCCTCTTTATCGATACGAGGTTTTGCCATGAAAGCGATGATTTTGAAATCCTTCGGCGGTCCTGATTCGTTCGAACTCAGCGACGTTCCAAAACCGGTTCCGCAAGCGGGCCAAGTGCTGGTCCGAGTGCACGCTACTTCCATCAATCCGCTGGATTATCAGGTTCGGCGCGGTGACTATCCCGATCTTGTGCCGCTGCCAGCCATTACCGGTCACGACGTGTCGGGCGTGGTTGAAGCCGTCGGGCCGGGCGTGAGCGCTTTCGCACCGGGCGACGAAGTCTGGTACACCCCGCAGATATTCGACGGGCAGGGCAGTTATGCCGAGTACCACGTCGCAGCCGAAAGCATCATCGCCAGAAAGCCTGGCTCGCTGAGCCACCTTGAGGCGGCCAGTCTGAGTCTGGTCGGCGGTACGGTTTGGGAAGCGCTGACCGTGCGCGCCGTGCTCCGCGTTGGCGAAAGCATTCTGATCCACGGCGGCGCCGGCGGGGTCGGCCATGTGGCGATTCAGGTGGCCAAAGCCATGGGCGCCAGAGTGTTCACCACCGTGCGCGAGGCCAACGCCGATTTCGTCCGCAGCCTGGGTGCCGACGTGGTGATCGATTACACCCAAGAGGATTACGCCGAAGCGATCATGCGCGAAACCGCCGGGCATGGCGTTGATGTGGTGTTCGACACCATCGGCGGCGATACCCTGTCTCGCAGTGCCGACGCGCTCGCCCAGCTTGGCCGCGTGGTCTCGATCGTCGACATCGCGCAGCCACAAAACCTCGTTCAGGCCTGGGGCAAGAACGCCAGCTACCACTTCGTTTTCACCCGGCAGAATCGCGGCAAGCTCGATGAACTGAGCGCGTTGGTCGAGCGCGGCCAGTTGCGGCCCCATGTTGGCGCGGTCTATTCCCTTGCCGACATCCCGCTCGCCCATGCCCGACTGGAGAGCGCCAACAACGGTCTGCTGGGAAAAATCGCCATCGCCGTCGAGCCTTCACTCATCGTCTGAATCCGCTCACTGATTCTGGAGAAACATCATGGTTTACGAGATCGCTGTGCTGCCCGTTCACCCGCAACAGACTGAAGCCTTTCGACGGGCATTTGCCGAAGTCGAACCGTTGCTCACCCGCGCCAAGGGATATGGCGGCCACTTGCTGGCGCAAGGTATTGAAACCCCCGAGCAATTCAATTTGATCGTGCGCTGGCAATCGCTTGAAGATCACTCGCCGGGGTTTGAAGAGAGTGACGACCATCAGCGCTTCATGCTGGGGCTGGAGGATTATTTTTCCGCAGAGCCGAGCGTGTATCACATTGAGGGTGGTGCTTTTCCGGGTGGCGACTTGAGCGTTGCGGGCAGCAGCTCAAGCACAGGGAGCTGAGTGTACTGATGGCTTTCGTCACAAGCGGCTGCTGCCGATTTTCCTCCCGCGTTGAACCACTGCAATGATGGTAGGCTGCACGAGGTCAGCCGTACCTTCTGTACTCCTGAATTGCCCTTTCCGAAATCTGCGCCGGCTCAGTTGCTGGCGTTGATGGATTTCCCCTGCGGACCACAGCCATGCGCCTGCCAGATTTCATTCTCGAAAACCTAGAGCCGATCCTGCAGGCCTGGGAAGATTTCGCCCGCACCATCGAGACGCCGGGGGTGGAACTCGATAACGTCGCGCTGCGCGATCACGCCGAGCAGATGTTGCGCGCCATCGTCATCGATCTGCGGACCAAGCAGACCATGAGCGAACAAATCGCCAAAGCCCAGGGCCAAGCGCCGCGCGACGATGAAGAAACAGCTGCGGAAACCCACGCGGTGACGCGGCTGATGGCCGGTTTCACCATCGATCAGATGGTGTCGGAATACCGCGCGCTGCGCACCAGTGTGCTGAGCCAGTGGCTGCGTCAGGTCAAGGATGGCAAATCGGTGAATGTCGACGACATGACACGCTTTCACGAAGCCATCGACCAGGCGCTGGCCGAGTCGATTGCCAGCTACTCGCGCGCCGTCGAGGCGTCGCGCAATGTGTTTCTGGGGATTCTCGGCCATGACTTGCGCACGCCGCTGGGGGCGATTCTGCTCGGTGCGGATATGTTGCGTCGTACCGAAGCCACTGACCCGCGCACCAGCAAAGTGGCCAGGCAGATCTACGCCAGCGTGCAGCGCGCCAGCCAGATCGTGGGCGACCTGTTGGATCTGACGCGCTGCCAGATGGGGCCGGGGATTCCGGTGAAAAAATCCCTGATCGATCTCAGCCCTGTGTGCGAGCGGGTGATCGAGGAAATCCGCGCCTTTCATCCGCAGGCCAACGTGCGGTTCGATGCGAAGGAGGCGGTGATGGGAGCGTTCGATGGCGCCAGGATGGAACAGGTCTTTTCCAACATCATCAGCAATGCGGTGACCCATGGCGACAATCAGTTTCCGGTTACGGTTGAACTGGAAGCTCGGGCGGATTGCGCGCTGTTCATGGTGCACAACGGCGGCGAGCCGATTCCGGAAGACGTGTTGCCGTTCATCTTCAATCCGATGGGGCGGTTCTCGCAGCGCTCCGTGGTTGATCACGGGCCTGTCGCTGGGCTGGGGCTGGGCCTGTTTATCGCCTCGGAAATCGTCGCCTCGCATGCAGGCTCGATTGAGGTCAGCTCTGACCGGGACGGTGGAACGGTGTTCCGCGTAAAGCTTCCGATTGATGCCGAAAGCCCCGTCACCATCTAGGCCAATCGATGGAGGGCCGGCCCCGGCCCTCCAGCCTGATCACTCCTCCATCACCTCAACCAAACCCCGATCCTCACCCAGGAACCCGCCGCTCTGGTGCTGCCACAGACGCGCATAGGTGCCGTTCTTCTCCAGCAGTTGCGCGTGGGTGCCTTGTTCGATGATGCGGCCTTCGTCCATGACGATCAGCCGGTCCATTGCCGCAATGGTCGACAAGCGGTGGGCGATGGCGATCACGGTTTTGCCCTGCATCATTTCATCGAGGCTTTCCTGGATCGCGACTTCGACTTCCGAGTCCAGTGCGCTGGTGGCTTCGTCGAGCAGCAGGATCGGTGCGTTTTTCAGCATCACTCGGGCGATGGCGATGCGTTGGCGCTGGCCGCCGGAGAGCTTGATGCCGCGTTCGCCGACCAGCGTGTCGTAACCGCTGTGGCCCTGCTTGTCGCTCAACTGGCTGATGAAACCATCGGCCTGAGCGTTCACCGCCGCGCGATGGATGTCTTCGTCGGTGGCGTCCGGGCGACCGTAGGCGATGTTGTCGCGGATCGAGCGGTGCAGCAGCGAGGTGTCCTGGGTGACCATGCCGATCACGCTGCGCAGGCTGTCCTGGGTCACCTCGGCGATGTTCTGCCCATCGATGCGGATCTCGCCGCGATCAACGTCATAGAAGCGCAGCAGCAGGTTGATCAGCGTCGACTTGCCTGCACCGGAGCGGCCGACCAGACCGATTTTTTCGCCGGGGCGAATGTGCAGGGTCAAGCCGTCGAGCACCTGGCGTTCGCCGTTGTAGTTGAAGCTGACATTGTCGAAAACCACTTCGCCGCCGGCCGGCTCCAGCACTTTGGCATCCGGTGCGTCCTGGACTTTCGGACCGCTGGTCAGGGTGGCCATGCCGTCCTGGACGGTGCCGATGTTTTCGAACAGCGAAGTCATCTGCCACATGATCCAGTGCGACATGCCATTGATGCGCAACGCCATGGCGGTGATCGCCGCAACAGCGCCGGTGCCGACTTCACCCTGATGCCAAAGCCACAACGCATAACCGCCGGCACCGAGAATCAACGCCACCACCAGCGCCTGATTGACGATTTCGAACTGGCTGACCAGACGCATCTGGCGGAATCCGGTGAGCTTGAAATCTTCCATCGCCGCACGGGCAAAGTGCGCTTCACGCTTGGAGTGCGAAAACAGTTTGACCGTGGTGATGTTGGTGTAGGCATCGGCAATCCGCCCGGTCATCGACGAGCGTGCATCGGCCTGTTCCTGGCCGACCTTGCCCAGACGCGGGACGAAATACACCATCGCCAGCCCGAACAAAACGATCCAGGCAAGGAACGGCAGCATCAGTTTCAGCGCAAAGCCACCGGCCAGCGCGATGATCGCGATGAAGTACACGCCGATGCCGGGGAGAATTTCGATCAAGGTGAACAGCACCTCGCGCACCGACAACGCAGTCTGCATGACCTTGGTCGTCACCCGGCCGGAGAACTCGTCGGAAAAGAACGACAGACTTTGCCGCAGCATCAACCGGTGAAAGTCCCAGCGCAGGCGCAGCGGCAGATTGATCGCGAGGATCTGGTGCTGGACCATCGTGCGCAGCGCTACCAGACCAATGCTGACTACCAGCACGATGCCGATGCCCCACAACACGCGGCTTTCCTCATCACCGGCAGCGCCGCCGGATTGCCAGGTCGAGAGCAGATCCACCACTTGCCCAAGGAAAGAAAACAGCCACGCCTCGTAGATTGATACGCTGGCGCTGAGCAGGGCGAAGGCCAGGATGTAGCCGCGCGCGCCCCGGGTGCACGCCCACAAGAAGCGCATCAGGCCGACTGGCGGTGGCGGCGCCTCATCGGGCGGGAAGGGGTCGAGCCTTTCTTCAAACAGGCGAAGCATTGCGGTCTCCGAAGTGATCAGGGTGTGGGGATTCTGCCATCTATCGGCGTTGTTGCGGGTTTCAGCGTCGTGTTGCAGATAAATGCTTGTGCCTTGTCTTGACCGCAGCCAGGCGCAGAAGCTCAACGCAATCGTGCCAAGCGCAACCTTTCGTCGCTGATCCAGACCTGATGTCGCACGCTCATCAACCTCTTTGAACTCTCGCGCAAGCTGCTCCGTCATCTTCTATGTGGGGGCTCGAGGCAATGTTGCCGTGTAGTCCCGTTTTTCCGTTTTCAAGTCAGAACGCGAGGGGCCACATGAATACTCAAGACAGCAGGGCAGGCTTTGAATCAGGTGATCCGAACAGCAAGCCTGGACAGGGTTTTGAACATTTGAAGGACGACGTCAATGAAGCACTCGGCGGTGCGCGGCAACAGGCCGACGCACAATTCGGACAGTACCGCGACACCGCGGCGGAACAGATAGAAGCACTGGCCCAAGGCGCAAAGAGCTTCGTCTCGGAGTTGCAGGACAAGGACACGCTGGGCATGTCCGACTACCTGACGGACATGGCGGATTCCATGACCGGGCTGGCGGGCAACCTGCGCGGCAAGAGTGCCGAGCAGTTGCTGCACGATGCGGCGGATCTGGCGCGCAGCAATCCGGGCCTGTTCATCGCCGGCAGCATTGCCATCGGTTTCGGACTGTCGCGGTTTCTCAAAGCCGGCACGGCCGCAGCAGCGACGGTCAGCGCCGAACATGATCCGGCGGCGGGCACGACATCGACGCCACCGCCAGCCGATTACGGTGCGCAGCGACCCTATGAATCGTCAGTGCCGTCATCGGCCCACGCCAATCCGGGGCTGGCCACCGGCATCACCCCGACCTCGCCCAGTGACAGCGATCACCCCTCTGATTTTGCCGCGGCTTCCGTACCGCACGCACCCGACGCCAAAGGAGAACTGTGATGAACAGAGATGAATCTGATCTGAGCGGGGCAAGGCCCCTCGGCCAAACGGATGACGCTTCGGTGGTCGGCCTGTTGCGACAACTGTCGCGCGAGGTGCCAGCGTTGTTCACCAAGGAACTGGCATTGGCAAAAGCCGAACTGCAGAACAGCCTCAGCACGCTGAAGGCGGGCATCGGTGCGGTTGCCGGTGGTGCGATCGTGTTTCTCGCCGGCTTCATCATTCTGCTGATGTCAGCGGTGTACGGCCTGAGCATGTTCATGGCGCCGTGGCTGGCTGCGCTGATAGTTGGCGTGGTGGTGATGATCATTGGCTTCGCCATGCTGCAATCCGGGAAGAAACAATTCGAGCCATCTCACTTCAAACCTGATCGCACTCTCGACGCCTTGAACAAGGATCAGGAAGCGCTGCGGAGGAAAGTCTCATGAAAAGCGAACTGGATATCGAAGCGGAAAAAAGCCCGGAGCAGATCGAGCGCGAAATCGATGCGCAACGTGCGAGCATCGGCAACATCGTCGATCAATTGGAAAGCAAGTTCACTCCCGGGCAGATGATCGATCAGGCTTGGGGAATGATGCAGAGCAACGGCTCGACGTTCTTCACCAATCTCGGCACCAGCGTGCGCAATAACCCGGTGCCAGCGGTGCTGACTTCGGTGGGCCTGCTCTGGTTGATGATGAGCCAGAATCGCCCGCCCGTGCCGCAACCGACCTATCGCAGCGGGCCGGATCAAGACAAGGCCGGCGAGTGGGCCGATGGTTTGGCCGACGGCATCGACAGCGCCCGCGCGCATTTGCACTCGACCACTGACTCGCTGAAGGACGGCTACCAGTCGCTGAAAGGCAAGGCCAGCCACCTCGGGGAAAACGTCGGTGCGGCGAAGGAAAATCTGACCCATGCGATGCATGACGCCAGTGATCGACTGTCGCGTAATTCGCAAGTGCTTGGCCAGCAGTTCAGTCACATGCTCAAGGAGCAACCGCTGATGGTCGCTGCCGCCGGGGTTGCGCTCGGTGCATTGCTCGGCGCGGCGTTGCCGACTACTTCCACTGAACAGCGCTACATGGGCCGTACCAGCGCGGGCATGGTCGACAAGGCCAAGCAGAAAGCTCAGGAAGGGTATGAAGCAGTGCGTGACACGGTGACTCGGACCACTGAACAGACCGAGGTTGAAACCAAGCCTGATCCGGCGCGGCCGTCGTCTTCGGATTTGTCACAGGGGTTGGGTACGTCCTGACGCTGAGAATTAGGGAGGCCTGTAATGGGCCTCCCTTTTTTGTGCTCGGGTCAAGTGGATACCTCGTTCTGCAGGCCTTGCAGATATTCCACCAACGTCTGCGCGCACGCTTCAATCGCGCCATCCACGACCAGTTCGAACCCGTGGGTATTCTCGGTCGGGATTGCGATGCATCCGGCCTGGGCGCTGATGCCTGAGCTCATCACCGCGCTGGCGTCAGAAGCGAAATCCACCAGCAGGGCGAACTGTGGTTCGAAGCCGCAACGCTTGGCGGCGTCGGCCAGAGCCATGACCACCCCGCGCGAGTAATAGCCTTTCTGGTCGCCGGTATCGATGATCGGGTCGACGCTCAATCGCGTTGCGTACTCGCTCATCACCGGGCCTACTTCCACCGCGATTGTGGTGTCGCCGGGCAGGTGCGCAGCGGCGTACATTGCGCCGGCGTTGCTTTCTTCCTCGAGGGTGGTGAAGACAAAGTAGGTGTCGTGCGCCAATTCGGTCGGGCTACGCTTGAGTTGCTCGGCGGCCTGGAGCATGGCGACGACGGGCGCGCGGTCATCGAGAAAATGCGCAGCGGTGGCGTCACCCACCCGGAACGGCGTGCGCCAGTGCTGGCTGAGCACGACGCGGGTGCCGGGACGCACGCCCATGTCTTGCAAGGTTTGCGGGTCGTGGCGGGTGATGATGTGCACGTCTTTCCACTCCACCGCGCCGCTCATCACATCCTGGCCCTGCGGCGAGCCTGTGGTGGCGTGCATCGAGCCGAATGAGAGCACGCCGGGCAGGGTTTGCGCGTCGCCGAGAATATCCACCGGACACACACCGAAATTCACCGGGTTCGCACCGCCGAGGGCAACCACTCGCAACGTACCGTCCGGCTCGACGCGTTTGACCAGCATGGCGATCTCATCCATGTGGCCCATGATGCGCACAGCGTGCTCGCCGTCCGGATCGGGTTCGCGGCCCTTGAGCAGGCCGATGACATTGCCGGCCCGATCGGTCCAGACCTCGTCGCAATGGCGCCGCAGTTCTTCCAGGCAGATCGCCCGGACCTCATCTTCCTGACCGCCGGGCCCGCGCGCCATGAGCAAACGGCTCAATAGTGTTTGGGTGGATTGCTGCGAGTTGTGCGGCGAAGGCGTTTGGTTATCCGACATGCGTACTGACCCTCCTTGCATCGGCGGACGTGTATCGACCGCTCAGAATTTAGGGGGCAGATTGGCGGGAAAATTCAGATTGCGTGGTGCCAGGCTATTCGCGATGCCGCTGGACCTGTGGGAGCGAGCCTGCTCGCGAAAGCGGTGTGTCATTCAATGTGGATGTATCTGATCTGGCGCCTTCGCGAGCAGGCTCGCTCCCACAGGGATTTGGGTTGCGCTGAAGATTGTGGCCTTGCCCCGGACCATTGTGGGAGCGAGCTTGCTCGCGATAGCGCTGGGTCAGATGATGATGTTGAATGTGCCGACGCCTTCGCGGGCAAGCCCGCTCCCACAGGGGATTTGGGGTGCGACAAAGATCGTGGATCTGCCCCGGATCACTGTGGGAGCGAGCTTGCTCGCGATAGCGCTGGGTCAGGCGATGATGATGTTGAATGTGCCGACGCCTTCGCGGGCAAGCCCGCTCCCACAGGGATTTGGGTTGCGCTGAAGATTGTGGCCTTGCCCCGGACCATTGTGGGAGCGAGCCTGCTCGCGATAGCGCTGGGTCAGGCGATGATGATGTTGAATGTGCCGACGCCTTCGCGGGCAAGCCCGCTCCCACAGGGATTTGGGTTGCGCTGAAGATTGTGGCCTTGCCCCGGACCATTGTGGGAGCGAGCCTGCTCGCGATAGCGCTGGGTCAGGCGATGATGATGTTGAATGTGCCGACGCCTTCGCGGGCAAGCCCGCTCCCACCGGGATTTGGGTTGCGCTGAAGATTGTGGCCTTGCACCGGACCATTGTGGGAGTGAGCTTGCTCGCGAAAGCGGTGTGAATGGCGATGATGATGTTGAATGTGCCGGCGCCTTCGCGAGCAGGCTCGCTCCCACAGGGGATTTGGGGTGCGACAAAGATCGTGGATCTGCCCCGGATCACTGTGGGAGCGAGCTTGCTCGCGATAGCGCTGGGTCAGGCAATGATGATGTTGAATGTGCCGACGCCTTCGCGGGCAAGCCCGCTCCCACAGGGATTTGGGTTGGGCTGAAGATTGTGGCCTTGCCCCGGATCACTGTGGGAGCGAGCCTGCTCGCGATAGCGCTGGGTCAGGCGATGATGATGTTGAATTTGCCGACGCCTTCGCGGGCAAGCCCGCTCCCACAGGGATTTGGGTTGCGCTGAAGATTGTGGCCTTGCACCGGACCATTGTGGGAGCGAGCCTGCTCGCGATAGCGCTGGGTCAGGCGATGATGATGTTGAATGTGCCGACGCCTTCGCGGGCAAGCCCGCTCCCACAGGGATTTGGGTTGCGCTGAAGATTGTGGTCTTGCCCCGGATCACCGTGGGAGCGAGCCTGCTCGCGAAAGCGGTGTGTCAGGCAATGATGATGTTGAATTTGCCGACGCCTTCGCGGGCAAGCCCGCTCCCACAGGGATTTGGGTTGCGCTGAAGATTGTGGCCTTGCCCCGGACCATTGTGGGAGCGAGCCTGCTCGCGATAGCGCTGGGTCAGGCGATGATGATGTTGAATGTGCCGACGCCTTCGCGGGCAAGCCCGCTCCCACAGGGATTTGGGTTGGGCTGAAGATTGTGGCCTTGCCCCGGACCATTGTGGGAGCGAGCTTGCTCGCGATAGCGCTGGGTCAGGCGGTGATGATGTTGAATGTGCCGACGCCTTCGCGGGCAAGCCCGCTCCCACAGGGATTTGGGTTGCGCTGAAGATTGTGGCCTTGCACCGGACCATTGTGGGAGCGAGCCTGCTCGCGATAGCGCTGGGTCAGGCGATGATGATGTTGAATGTGCCGACGCCTTCGCGGGCAAGCCCGCTCCCACAGGGATTTGGGGGGCGACAAAGATCGTGGATCTGCCCCGGATCACTGTGGGAGCGAGCCTGCTCGCGATAGCGCTGGGTCAGGCGATGATGATGTTGAATGTGCCGACGCCTTCGCGGGCAAGCCCGCTCCCACAGGGATTTGGGTTGCGCTGAAGATTGTGGTCTTGCCCCGGATCACCGTGGGAGCGAGCTTGCTCGCGATAGCGCTGGGTCAGGCAATGATGATGTTGAATTTGCCGACGCCTTCGCGGGCAAGCCCGCTCCCACAGGGATTTGGGTTGCGCTGAAGATTGTGGCCTTGCCCCGGACCATTGTGGGAGCGAGCTTGCTCGCGAAAGCGGTGTGTCAGGCAATGATGATGTTGAATGTGCCGACGCCTTCGCGGGCAAGCCCGCTCCCACAGGGGATTTGGGGTGCAACGAAGATTGTAGATCTGCCCCGGATCACTGTGGGAGCGAGCCTGCTCGCGAAAGCGGTGTGTCATTCAACGTGGATGTATCTGATCTGGCCTCTTCGCGAGCAGGCTCGCTCCCACAGGGATCGGCGTTTTGCTCAGATGATTTGTGGTGTCAGCGGTTGTATTTCAGCGCTTCGACAAACGCTGCAAACGCTGCCGAGCTCTGGCGCCTGTTGGGGTAATAGAGGTGATAGCCCTGAAACGTCGGGCACCACTCGCTCAGCACTTCCACCAGTCGACCGTCCGCCAGATACGGCGCGACCAATTGTGCGGGCACGTACGCTACGCCGATGCCATCCACAGCGGCGTTGAGCACATGCATGATGCTGTTGAACACCAGTTGCCCATCGACCTTCACGCTGAAATCCTGACCCTTGTGCGCAAACTCCCAGGCGTAAATCGCGCCGGCCGGTTGGTGGCGGATGTTGATGCAGGTGTGCTCCATCAACTGATGCGGCGTGGCGGGTAGCGGGTGACGAGCGAAGTACTCGGGCGAGCCCACTACGGCCAGGCGCCAGTCCGGGCCGATGCGCACGGCGATCATGTCTTTGCTGATCGATTCACCGAGACGAATGCCGGCGTCGAAGCGTTCCTTGACCACATTGGTAAATCCGTAATCGACGTAGAACTCCAGGGTGATGTCCGGGTAGTCCTGCAAGAATTTTGCAAGCATCGGCCGAATGCACAACTCGATCTGATCGTCCGTGCAGGAAATGCGGATCGTGCCGCTGGGCTCGTCGCGCAATTCGCCAAGGGCCTCGAGCTCGGCGTTGATCTGCTCGAACAGCGGCGCAATCGAGTGCATCAAGCGTTCGCCAGCCTCGGTCGGCGAGACATTGCGCGTCGTACGAGCGAGCAAGCGAATACCCAGACGCTGCTCCAGCGCGCGAACCGTATGGCTCAACGCAGACGGAGTGACGCCGAGCCGGGCGGCAGCCTTGGTGAAGCTTTGCTCCTGCGCCACCGCCAGAAAGGCCTGCAGGTCGTTGATTTTGGCGTTGCTCATTGATGAATTTTTCTCAAAAGCACATGAAGATTACCGCTACTAATCAAGTTAAGCGCGATCCGTCAAGCTTTGCAGCCTGAGTAGCGGGGCAAGAATGCCTCGATTAGTTCTTCTCCAAAGCAGGTTTTGCATGACGGCCCAAGCAATCGACAACCCGACAGCGCAGTCTGTCAAAGCATCCGCACCAGGCGAGCAACCGGCGTACTGGAGCGGTGTGTTCGCGATGACCCTGTGCGTCTTCGCCCTGATCGCTTCCGAGTTCATGCCGGTCAGTCTGCTCACGCCAATGGCTACGGACTTGCACATCAGTGAAGGCCTGGCCGGCTACGGCATTGCCATCTCTGGCGCGTTCGCGGTGCTGACCAGCCTGACGATCAGCAGGCTCGCCGGCTCGATGGATCGCAAGCGCCTGTTGCTGCTGTTGACTGCGCTGATGTGCGCGTCCGGGCTGGTGGTGGGCCTGGCGCCCAATTACACGGTGTACATGATCGGTCGCGCATTGATCGGCGTGGTGATCGGCGGCTTCTGGTCGATGTCGGCGGCGTTGGCCATGCGTCTGGTACCCTCCGCCAGCGTGCCCAAGGCGCTGGCGATTTTTAACGGCGGCAATGCCCTGGCGACCGTTGTGGCGGCGCCGTTGGGCAGTTATCTGGGCAGCGTGATTGGCTGGCGCGGGGCGTTTTTCTGCCTGATACCGGTAGCGCTGATTGCACTGCTCTGGCAATGGATCAGCTTGCCCGCGCTGCCGGCCGCGCCACGCAAAGCCAGCGCAGCCAATGTGTTTGCGTTGTTCAAAAGCCGCCGGGTGGCGTTGGGCATGCTCGGCGCAGGTCTGTTCTTCATGGGCCAGTTTGTTCTGTTCACCTACCTGCGACCGTTTCTGGAAACCGTGACCCGGGTCGACGTTTCGATGCTGTCGATCATCCTGCTGGTCATTGGTGTGGCCGGGTTTATCGGCACCGTGGTCATCGGTTCGGTTTTGAAGAAGGGGCTGTATCGCGTAGTGATCGCCATCCCGCTGTTGATGGCGATGATCTCCGTGGCGCTCATAGGGATGGGCGGTTCAGTGGTGGCGACGTTCGTATTGCTGGGCTTGTGGGGATTGATCGCCACTGCCGCGCCGGTAGGCTGGTGGTCGTGGCTGGCGCGCACGCTGCCCGACGATGCCGAGGCGGGCGGTGGGCTGATGGTGGCGGTGGTGCAGTTGTCGATTGCCTCGGGGTCTACCGTCGGTGGTCTGCTGTTCGACGGCAGCGGCTATCGGCTGACGTTTTTCGCCAGCGCGGCATTGCTTGTGCTAGCGGCGCTGATGACATGGCTGACGTCGCGGCAGACGGCCTGAATCAGCTTTCGGTGTTTTCGGCCGCCGCCTGCGCCGCTTCGGCTTCCAGCTTCAGGCGGTCGGCCTTGCAGATGTATTTGGGCTTTTTCGGCGCCAGTTTGGCGTTGGCCTTCTTGGCTTTTTCCTTGAACAACTGCTGCAGCTTCTTTTGGCGATTCATGATTTTTCGATCAGGGGTGGAGAGGGTGGGAATCCTGACGCAAGGCCGAGTGGTCAGCAAGAAGAAATCCACTAAGCTGAGCACATTCGCCCATACTCAAGAGCATCCCCCAACCGAAGGAATCGCACATGAGAAAAGCTCGCAGATTGATTACCGCGTTGTCTTGCCTCGCGCTGGTAATCGGCAGCACGACCGCACTGGCCGACCCCGGCAATGGCAAGGGGCAGGGTGGCCAGGGCGGCCAGGGCAACGGCAAGGGCAAACCGCAGAACATGCAGGATCACGGTAATCAGGGTGGTGGCGGTCAGGGCAATGGCAACAAAGGCCAGCAATCCTCTGGCAATCGCGGCGGTGGTCCGAGCGTTGATCGCGGCAATATTCTCGGCATCATCGATGGTTATCGCGGGCAATACTGGAATCCGGGGCCGCCGCTGCCGCCGGGTATTCAAAAGAATCTGGCGCGGGGCAAACCGCTGCCACCGGGCATCGCCAAGAAGCTGGACGGGCGCATGCTTGGGCATTTGCCTCACTATGACGGCTACGAATGGCAACAGGTGGGCACCGACCTGATCCTTGTTGCGCTGGCCACCGGGTTGATCTACGAGGTGCTCAACGGCGCGTTCGATTGATTGTTGAAAGAGGAGCGGCAGCACGTGCCGCCCCTTTTTTATGCGTGCATAACTGCATCAGGTGCATCAATGAACTGCATTCAGGCTGGGTTGTTCGTTGAGTGATGTGCTTTCAAACTGAGCTCAACGCTTATCGAATGAATGGAGATGATCATGGCCAACGCAATCCGCTTCATCGAAACGGGCGCTCCGCAGGTGCTGCAATTGCACGCTGTCAGCGAGCAAACCCCTGGTCCCGGCGAGGTCTGGCTGGAGCAGGCGGCGGTGGGCGTCAATTACCTCGATGTCAGCCAGCGCAAAGGTGCAGTGCCCGTGGCGTTGCCATCGGGGCTGGGTCTGGAAGGCGCGGGTCGGGTGGCGGCGGTCGGTGCCGGTGTGAGCAATGTCCGCGTCGGTGATCGAGTCGCTTATGCCACAGGTCCCTTGGGCGGTTACGCCTCGGCGCGGCTGTTTCCGGCAGAGCGTCTGGTGAAGATTCCCGAAGAGTTGTCGTTCGAAGACGCGGCGGCGGTGTTGTTCAAAGGCATCACCGCGCAGTATCTGCTGAAGGCGACCTACCCGGTCGGGCCGGGCACGACGATGCTGGTTTACGGTGTTGCGGGAGGTCTGGGGGAAATCTTGGTGCCGTGGGCCAAACACCTTGGCGCAACGGTGATCGGTGTGGTGTCGAAGCAGGCCAGCGTCGACAAGGCTCGCGCGTCCGGTTGTGACGAAGTGCTGGTGTTCGATGCCGAGACTCTCGCCGCCGATGTGGGGCGTATCACTGAGGGGCGCAAGGTCGATGTGGTGTATGACCCGATTGGTCGGGTGTCTTTTCAGGCCTCGCTGGACAGCTTGCGCCCACGCGGATTGATGGTCTCGTTCGGCGCGCAGGCCGGCGCGCCGGCGGCGGTGGAAATGGCCACGCTGAACGCCAAGGGCTCGCTGTTTCTGACCCGTCCATCGCTGGCCGCGCACACCGCCACGACAGCCGAATACCAGGAGCGCGCACAAGATGTGCTGGCCGCTGTTGCCGCCGGTATCATCACGCCGCAAATCCGCGCGCGTTATTCATTGGCTGACGCGGCACAAGCGCACGCCGATCTTGAATCGGGCCGATCATCAGGGGCGATCATTTTAAAACCATGAATCTGGATGTTCTGAGCAACCCGCACAGCGATGAAATCGCTGCTTTCCTGGCCGTCGCTGCGCAAGGCTCGTTTGTCGCGGCGGGGCGTTTGTTGCAGCGTCATCCGACCATCGTTTCCAAGCGCCTCGCGGCGATGGAGAAGCGACTCGGCGTGCGGCTGGTGGAGCGCTCGACGCGACACGTGCGTATCACCGAGGCTGGTCTGCAACTCGAACAGCGCCTGCGCGCGGCCGTCGAGTTGATGAACGAGGCGCAGCAACAAGCGGTGCAGGGCGCCAGCGAAGTGCGCGGCACCTTGCGCTTGGCCTTGCCGGCGGCGATGGGGCGTTTGTGGCTGGGGCCGCTGTTGCCGGAATTTCTCAAGGCCCATCCGCACGTCTCGCTGGTGGCCGATTACAGCGAAGGCCTGGTCGACATCATCGAGCAGGGCTTCGACGCGGCCATTCGCATCGGCGAGCTTGATGACAACCGGCTGATTGCAAAAAAGCTCAGTGACCATCGACGGATTCTCTGCGCGTCGCCGGCCTACATAGAGGCGCACGGCATGCCGCAAACCCCGCAGGACCTGCTGCAACACAATTGCCTGCGCTTCAGCGGGCTGGCGTCGTTCCCGCTGTGGCGCCTGCATCGCGGCAACGAAGTGCAGACCATTACGCCACACGGCAACCTGACCGCCAGCGACAGCGAATCCCTGCTCGCCGCCGCCCGTGCCGACGCCGGCATACTCGGTGCCGGCGACTGGCTGATGAGCCGCGACCTGGCGGCGGGGAGATTGATTCACGTGCTGCCCGACTGGCAGCTGGATTCGGCGGGCGGCGTCTATCTGATCAGACCGTCTTCGCGGTTTCCGGCGGCGGCGGTGGTGGCGTTCAAGGAGTGGATCGAAGCGAAATTCGAGACCGGGCCACCTTGGGCCCTCTGAGTCCAGTCTGCATCAAGACTGACTCTGACCCTGTGGGAGCGAGCCTGCTCGCGAAAGCGCAGTGTCAGTCATAGAGGGTCTGGCTGACCTGACGCCTTCGCGAGCAGGCTCGCTCCCACAGGTTTCGTGGCTTGCTCAGGAATTGCCGAACATACGTATATCCAATGTGGGAGCGAGCCTGCTCGCGAAAGTGGAGTGTCAGTCATAGAGGGTCTGGCTGACCTGACGCCTTCGCGAGCAGGCTCGCTCCCACAGGTTTCGTGGCTTGCTCAGAAGCTCCCGAACGCCCAAATATCCAATGTGAGAGCGAGGGCAAGTTTGAGCGCACAAAAAAGCCCGGCATTGCTGCCGGGCTTTGGTGTCTTCAACGCTTTACGCGGCGATCTTGTTGGCCGCCATCTCCTTTTTGTGGCTTGCCTTCATGGCTTCCATTTGCGCACCCAGTTCCTCGAGTTTTGCCTTGCCCAGAAGCTTCTGCGCTTTCGGAAACATTTCCTGTTCTTCCTCTTCGATGTGGTGCTCCAGCAGCTCCTTGACCACTTTGACCCGACCGGCAAATTCCGGGGTGCCTGGATCGGTTTCTTTCAGATCAGGCAGTACCAGTGAGTCCACGGTGCGGTGCTCTTCCTTGGCTTCGTAGTACATGATGTCTTCTTCCTTGCTGCCGGCTTCCTTGAACGCGGGATAGAGAATCTCTTCTTCGAGGCGGGTATGGAGGGTGATTTCCATTTCCAGTTTGCCCAGCAACTCGACGCGTTTTTTCAGTGCGCGGTCGGTGGACTCACTCAGTTGGCTGAGGATGGCTTTGACTTTTTCATGGTCGGCTTTGAGAAGGTCGATGGCATTCATTTTTGAGGCCTCTGCTTTTCACGGATTGAACACAGCGTTCTTTTTTTCGCGCTGCTGTGTATTCAGGAAGAGGCTATCGCAGGACTCATGCCAACTCGCTGATCGAGCGCAACCCTTCTAAATCAAGGGCTGGCATCGAAGCAGGCACAATGCTTTCGTGCAGCCTGCAAGAAATCCGCGCAACGGGCATTGCATATAACAAGCCCGGCAAAAGCCGGGCTGAGGGTGATGCTTGAGAGGGGCCTGCGTCGTTGCTTAACGGCTGGCCTGGGAAGGTGAGCCGCGACCGATATGCTTGGGCCCCGCCAACGCCCAGGCGATCAGGCCGAACAGCGGCACGAACACGATCAGCACGATCCACACGCCTTTATTGCTCGATTTCCCCTCGCTTTTACGCACCCGATTGATGGCCCAAAGCTCGATCAGCACGAGAATGACCGCCAATACGATCCACACGGTTTCGATTTGCATAGGCTTAACTCCTGATGGTCTGTGCGTTAGGCGACGAGAGGGGCGTTGGGTTCATTCTTTTTGCCCGGGACAAGCGGACGCAGTGATACCCGGTTGCAAAATAGATGTCTGGTCGCCGCTGCGCCCTATATCCTCTGCGCCACACGTTTGGGCTGGAACAGGGACAGGGCAATGGCATTCAGGGTGATGGTCGTCGGTGGTTACGGCAATTTCGGCAGTATCGTTTGTCGGCATCTGGCGCAGATGCCAGAGATTGAACTGCTGCTGTCGGGCCGCAATGCACGCAAGCTGCAACACAAGGTCGAAGAGCTGCAAGCGCAGTCGGGCCGAGCTTGCGAAGGCTGGTGCGGTGATGCGATGGGCGCAGGTTTTCAAGCGGCGCTGCGCGAGCTGAACATCCAGTTAGTGGTGCACACTGGCGGGCCGTTTCAGGGGCAATCCTACGCAGTTGCTGAAAGCTGCATCAGCGCCGGGGTCAATTACTGCGATCTGGCTGACTGCCGCACCTTCGTCAACGGCATTGATGTGCTCGACGCCCGCGCCAGGGAGGCTGGTGTGGCCGTGCTCAGCGGTTGCAGTTCGGTGCCGACCTTGTCTTCGGCGATCATCGATCAGCAGCGCTCACGCTTTGCGCGAATCGACTCGATCGAGCATGGCATTTCTTCCTCGGCAAAAATGCCGGGGCTGTCCACGGTCGAAGGCGTGCTCGCTTATGCCGGCAAGCCGATCAGGCAGTTACAGAATGGCCAGGTTCACGAAGTATTGGGCTGGCTCGACCTGACCCTGCGCAGCATGCCGCAACTGGGCACGCGGGTGCTGGCCAATGTCGATGTGCCGGACATGGATATTTTCGCGCGTCGCTATGGCGCACAGACGCTGCGCTTCAAGGCTGGCGCTGGCCTGAAACTCGGCGGTGTCGCCAACGCCTTGCTGGCGCAAGCCTTGCGCTTCGGTCTGGTGCGCGATCACGTACGCTGGGCGGCACGTCTGCATCGCTTGGGCACGTGGTTCGAACGCTTCGGTGACGGCAAAAGCGCGATGTACATCGATGTTCAAGGCATCGGGGTTGACGACCAGCCGCTGAGCATGACCGCGCAACTCACAGCGCTGAATGACAAAGGCCCGGAAATCCCCAGCTGCGCCGCCGTCGCCCTGGCAATCAAAATGGCGCGGGGTTATGCACCGCAACCTGGCGCGCGGCCGTGTGTTGGCGAAATCAGCGTCGATGAATATCTGGCGGCGATCAACGATCCGGGCAACCTGAGCCTGTCGGTTCAGTTCGCCGAAGGGCAGCGTTGAGATGCTCTATCTCTGCCTGAAGTACCTGCACGTCATTGCGGCGATTTTCCTCTTTGGTTTCGGCATGGGCTCCTACCTCTACCTGATCGCCGCCAGCCGCAGCGGCAACCCGCAAGTGATCGCCCATGTCGCACGAATGGTGGTGCGCTTTGATACGTGGATCACCACGCCGGCAGGGATTGTGCAGGTCATCACTGGCTATCTGCTGATGCGGCTTTCCGGGCTTTCGATGAGCACCGAATGGCTGCTGACTTCGCTGATCATTTTCTTCTGTGTCGGCGCGTTGTGGCTGCCGGTGCTGGTATTGCAGAAGCGTTTGCAGAGCATGGCGCTGAGCGCGGGCGAAGGTAGCCTGCCTCTGGATGATCGCTACGCGAGCACGTACCGCTGGTGGTTCTGGATGGGCGTCGCCGGGTTTGCCGGAATGTTTGTCATCGTGCTGATGATGGTGACGAAGATGACGCCGCTGCAACTGATCGGGTCAGCCGTGGGCCTTTAGAAAACGGCTTTCATGATCCGCTGTCGGGAGCAGGCAAGTGTCGTACTTGCCGAACAGCCGATAGCGATTCAGCGCGATGCGATCGTAAGCCCAGTCGCGCAGACGACGCGGGAAGATGCGCAGCAGTTTCAGCGGCTGCCAGCGCATTGGCAGTTGCCCGACCACTTCAAGGAATGCATCTGATCGCTCCCAATAATTGCGGTCGCGAATCACCGCCATGGTGTCGAACTCGTCCAGCGGCAAACCGGCCCACGCCAGCAAGGCCTGGCCCTCGGGCGATTGTACGGTCGCCAGCCGCACGCGGCGCTGACGGTCATACCGAATCAGAAACCGCGCCCAGCCGTTGCAGAGCTTGCACACACCGTCGAACAGCACCACGGTTTCGCCGGGCTTGAGCAATGGCGCGGAGGTGGGGCGGATTTTCATGGCAGGCATCGGCGGATGTCCTTGGCGGCGGTTGTCGCGATCATAACCTCGATCATCGGTCTATAAGAATGGATCGCGACGGTATTGCCCCGGCGATATTCCGTGCACGCGGCGGAATGCAGCGCCAAACGCCGCGTCGGACAGATAGCCCAGTGACGCGGCGACCGTTGTCACGTTGTCCCGGCCATTGCGCAAGCGGAACGCGGCCACGCGCATCCGCCAGCGCGTGGCGTACTCGACCGGCGCTACACCCATGCAAGTTTTGAATAACGCAGCGAAACCCGAACGCGACATGCAGGCAATCTCGGCCATTTGCGTCAGTCGCCAGGCCTTTTCCGGAGCACCGTGAACGGCGCGCAACACGCCGGCAATCGCCGGTTCCCGCAGTCCGCCCAGCCACGCCAGTTGTTCGGCATCCGCGCTGTTGATGTGGTGGCGCAGCGCATGGATGAAGATCAGCCGCAGCAGGTCGTTGCACATCGCCTGCGAGCCAGGCTGATGCGACGGCCACTCGCGCCCCAGTTCATCCAGTAGCCAACCGAACGACGAGGCGCCTGCGGTTTCGGCACGAATGATCAGCGAGGTCGGCAGCACATCGAGCAGTTCGGTTGCGCCGGGTCCCGATAGCGACACGCTGCCGCCCAGCAACTCGACTTCCTCGCCGACGCCAAAGGTCGCCGAGGCTTCGTCATGGGCGAAAACCTCCGCTGCATTCACCGCCTCGACGTCGGCGCCGCTGGCCAGAATGAACGGCGTGCGCGACACCACAAAACAGTCGCCGGCCTGCAACAGTCGCGCCGGCGCGCCTTGCATGCACAGCCAGCATGCGCCTCGTCGCACCATGTTGAATTTCAGTTCGATGGGTTGGAAACGCAGCGCCCAGACGCCCCCCGCTTGCAAGCGAACCGAGCAGGCTGCGCGCAGTTCCGAGAGCGCCAATACGGCAGAGAGTGGATCGCCGGCAGGATTTTGGATGATCACGACAGAAACCTGGATTTATCAGACTGGTTCGTCCCGAGAGCTTAGCCAAGAATGAAGGCCTTCGATAGCTCACTCAGGATTACGCCCATGGCTACGCTCCAACAACCTGTGCAATCACCGTTTAACGCCGCCAGCACAGCCGCTGAAGTCATGGCGGGCATCGATCTGCGCGGGCAACTCGCTGTGGTCACCGGCGGCTATTCCGGGTTGGGTCTGCTGACGGCGAAAAGCCTCGCTGCGGCAGGGGCGCAGGTCATTGTGCCGGCCAGAGATACGGAGCGGGCAGAGGTGGCATTGGCCGGTGTTGACGGCGTCCGCGTGCTGCCCATGGACCTCATGCAGGCTGAATCGGTGGCGGCGTTCAGCCAAAGCGTGGTCAGCGCGGGGCAGCCAGTGTCCTTGCTGATCAACTGCGCCGGAATCATGGCCGCGCCGTTGCTGCGCGATGCCGATGGCCATGAAAGCCAGTTCGCGACCAACCATCTTGGTCATTACCGCCTGACCTGCGGCCTCTGGCCCGCGCTGGTAAGGGCTGGGCAGGCGCGGGTGCTGTCGGTGTCCTCGCGCGGGCATCAGATTGCCGGGGTGGATTTTGACGACATCGATTTTTTACAGCGGCCGTATGACAAATGGGTTGCGTATGGCCAATCGAAAACGGCCAATGCCTTGTTTGCCATCGCACTCGACCGGCGCGGGCGTAGCCATGGCGTTCGCGCGTTTTCATTGCATCCGGGGCAGATTCTGACGGATCTGGCACGGCACCTCAGCACAGAGGAACTTGCCGCATTCGACGCGCTGGATGAGCAGGGCCGGCCACGGCTGGATGCGCACAATGGGATGAAAACTGTCGAGCAAGGCGCGGCGACGGGGTTGTGGTGCGCGACCAGTGCAGTGCTTGCGGATTTGGGTGGTGTGTATTGCGAAGACTGCAATGTTGCCCCGATCAATGAACCGGAAGCAGGCCGCAAGGGTGTTGCGAAATGGGCGGCGGATGCTGAGCTGGCTGAGCGACTCTGGGCGGTTTCGGAGCTATGGACAGGGCTCACGGTGGCATGAATCGAGTCAAAGGCCAAAAGCCCCTCACCCTAACCCTCTCCCGGAGGGAGAGGGGACTGGCCGAGGTGTTTAGTAGAAATTCGCCAACCTGAAATACCGGGTCGAACTCAGGTTTTGAACAGCACCCAAATCGGCTCTCACATTCTCCTCGGAGGGAGAGGGGACCGACCGAGTGGTTTAGCAGAGAAACGTCGACCTGAAATACCGGGTCGAACTCAGGTTTTGAACAGCACCCAAATCGGCTCTGACCTTCTCCTCGGAGGGAGAGGGGACTGACCGAGGTGTTTAGTAGAAATTCGCCGACCTGAAATACCGAGCCGAACTCAGTTCTAGAACAGCACCCGAATCGGCTCCCTCTCCCTCGGGAGAGGGCTGGGGTGAGGGGCTGCCGCGCCGCCGGAATCAAGTCGACCCCAAAAATTGCTCGTCACGCCCGTGCACCGCCTTCGCGCTTCACCCCAAGACAAAACATCTTCCGATAGTCCGACGGCGAAGTTCCCAAGTGCGCCGCAAACTGCTGCCGCAACGACAGCGGCGTGCCAAACCCGGCTTCCCCGGCAATGCATTCAACCGGCAAATCCGTGGTTTCCAGTAACGCCTGCGCTTTGATCACACGCTCGGCGTTAAGCCATTTGAATACTGTCGTACCGGTGGTTTCCTTGAAGCGCCGGGTAAAAGTGCGGCGACTCATTCGGGCTTTCTCCGCCAAAAGGTCCAGCGACAGATTTTCACCCAGATGCATGCGCGCCCAATCCAGAACTTCAGCCAGATGCGTTTCGCTTGAGAGCTGTGGCACCGGGTGCTCGACGTATTGCGCCTGGCCGCCTTGCCGGTGCGGTGGCGTGACCAGCATTTTCGCCGTGTGATTGGCCACGTCAGCCCCGAACCGCTGGCGCACCAGATGCAGACAACAGTCGATGGCCGCTACGGTGCCCGCTGAGGTCATCAGATTGTCGTCGGTGACATACAACACCTCGGGGCGAAAGCGAACCATGGGAAAGCGTTTGGCAAACTCGTCGCGCGCCGCCCAGTGCGTCGTGGCTTCCTTGCCATCAAGCAACCCGGCATCGCCCAGCACAAACGCGCCCAGGCATAAACCGACGATCAATTTGCCTTCGGCGTGGGCATTCTGCAGCGCCTGTACAAGCGCTGCCGAAGCAGTGATCGATTGATCGCCCCATGCCGGAATGATGATGACGTCGGACGCCGCCATCAATTCCAGGCCATGAGCGACCGCCAGGCCGATGCCTTGGTCACTGGCGACCATGCCGGGTACTTCCGCGCAGTAATTGATCTGGTAACGAGGCTCAGTCGACGCTGGATTCGCCGTCGCCAGTACGATGCCCGGCACCGACAGGTGGAACAGGCTGACGCCGTCGAACGCCAGAACAGCAACGCGAATGGGGGGCATAAAACAAATCTCGGTTGCACACTATCGGGTTGGCCCGATTATATCGATATATGTCTTTCAGGCCATTGTTGGCTGCGCCAGGCTTCAGCAAAAATGGACCCATTCATAAATAACAGGATGATTCCGATGACACTCAAGACTCTACCGTTTGCCCTGAGCATTGCTTGCGCCGCTGCTACCGCACCGGCCTTCGCAGAGACAGAAACGCGGGCAAACCCTGAAGCTGCACACAAGCTGAATCTGCAGCAAGTGCGTAATGCCACGGTGAAGATCACCTACGGCGACACGACCTTTCTGATCGATCCGATGCTGGCGAAAAAGGGCGCGTACCCAGGGTTCGAAAATACCTACCGCAGCAACCTGCGTAACCCGCTGGTCGACCTGACTGAGTCCCCGGAGCAGGTGATTGCGGGCGTCGATGCCGTTATCGTCACGCATACGCACCTGGACCACTGGGATGACGCGGCACAGAAAGCGCTGCCCAAAGACATCCCTCTGTTCGCCCAGCATGAAGAAGATGCGCAACTGATCCGCTCGCAAGGCTTCAAGAACGTGCGCGTGCTGACGAACGAGGCTGAGTTCGGCGGCGTGAAGATCAGCAAAACCGGCGGCCAGCACGGCACTGACGAAATGTATGCCGTGCCGGCCCTCGCCAAACCGCTGGGCGAAGCCATGGGCGTGGTGTTCCAGGCGCCCGGCTACAAAACACTCTATCTCGCCGGCGATACCATCTGGCGCCCGGAAGTCGATCAGGCCATCGAGAAATTCCAGCCTGAGGTGATTGTGCTTAACGCCGGCAAAGCGAAAATGAGCGGTTACGAAGGCTCGATCATCATGGGCGAGGAAGATGTACTGCGAGCGACGCAGGTAGCGAAAGACGCAAAAATCGTCGCCGTGCACATGGACGCGATCAACCACATGTCGCTGACCCGTGACGAGCTGCGCAGCTATGTGCAAAAGCACGGCATCGACAGCCGCGTGGATATCCCGGCTGACGGTGCTGCGTTGCAGTTCTGATTGATTCAGGCCTGCCTGGGCGTGTCGCCGACGCGCCCAGGCTCAAGAGGCTGACTGGCATATCACTCCCCCAGCTTCGCCCAGAATTCCTCGGCCGAAGGGCTGATCGGTGCCGTCGGGCGAGTCAGGTGGATTTCCAGTGGAATATCCCAACTTTCATCCAGTGCCCTGACCAGACGCCCGTCAGCCATTTCCTGTTCCGTCAGGCTTTTCGGCAGCCAGGCGACGCCTTTGCTTTCCAGCGCCATCGACATCAGCACTGCGGCCAAGTGGCTGCTGAACAGCGGTTTCAGGTGCAGATAATCAGCCTTGCCATGCAACCTGTGGGCGACGATTCGGCCCAGGCCGGATTCGTGGGTGTAGGCCAGATAGGGCAGGGTTTCAGGCGACGTGCCGAACTGGGCTGAAGCACTCGCCAGCGGCACGAGTACGTCCTCGCCGACCTTCTTGCCAATGAACTGATCAGGCGCCAGTAATGGCGGAACGTCGGGGTGGCGATGGCACAGCAGGAACTGCACCTGGCCATGAATCAGCATCTGTTCGCACACGGCCATGCTGTCGGAATGCAGACGAACCGCATCGATCGGCGCGCCACTTTCGGCGCTGCGCAACCAGCGTGGGAAGAAGGTGAATGACAGCGAGTGAGTGGCAGCAAACTGCAAGGTTTTCGCCGCCATGCCAGCCACTTCCTGGGCCTCGGAGCGCATGCGGTACAGGCGTCTGGCAGCTTCCTGGGCGCTGGGCAAAATCTGCCGGCCGGCCTCGGTCAACGTCGCGCCTTGCGGTGTGCGCACGAACAATTCGACACCCATCCAGTTCTCCAGCGAGCGCACTCGGCGACTGAACGCCGGCTGCGTCACATGGCGCGCTTCGGCGGCCCGGACAAAGCTGCCGTACTCGGCCAGTGCTGAAAAATCCTCAAGCCAAACCAGTTCCAAGGGCAATGCCTCCTGTGCATAGGGCGCGGCATTAATAGCATTGGGCGGGTGTCGTCGCAAAGCATAACGTTGGGTCACCACAACAAGAGGAACCCGTCATGCGTATCGTCGATATCCGTGAAAAAACCGTCTCCATTGCTTCCCCGATCGCCAATGCCTACATCGATTTTTCGAAGATGACCTGCTCGGTCGTTGCGGTCATTACCGACGTGATTCGCGACGGCAAACCGGTCATCGGTTACGGCTTCAACTCCAACGGTCGCTACGGCCAGGGCGCGTTGATGCGCGATCGTTTTCTGGCGCGGATCACTGAAGCCGACCCGGAAACCCTGATCGATCACGAGAACAATAACCTCGATCCGTTCGCCATCTGGAAAACCCTGATGACCAACGAAAAACCGGGCGGGCATGGCGAGCGTTCAGTAGCGGTCGGCACCATCGATATGGCGGTGTGGGATGCGGTAGCGAAGATCGAAGGCAAGCCGCTGTATCGCCTGCTTGCCGATCGTTATCGCAACGGCGTCGCCGATGACAAAGTCTGGGTGTATGCGGCGGGTGGTTATTACTACCCGGGCAAGGACCAGAGCAAGCTCAAGGCCGAAATGCAGAGCTATCTGGATCGTGGCTACGACGTGGTCAAGATGAAGATCGGCGCGGTGCCGCTGGACGAAGATATCCGCCGCATCGAAGCGGTGCTCGAAGTGGTGGGCGACGGCCAGCGCCTGGCGGTCGACGCCAACGGCCGCTTCGATCTGCAGACCGGTATCGCCTACGCCGAAGCGATCAAGAAGTACAACCTGTTCTGGTACGAAGAGGTCGGCGACCCGCTGGATTATGCGCTCCAGGCTGAGTTGGCCAATCACTACGAACTGCCGATGGCCACCGGCGAAAACCTGTTCTCTCACCAGGATGCCCGCAACCTGTTGCGCCACGGCGGCATGCGCCCTGACCGCGACTACCTGCAATTCGACTGCGCGCTGTCCTACGGTCTCGTCGAGTACATGCGCACGCTGAAAGTGATGGAAGAGCTGGGTTGGTCTTCGCGCCGCGTGGTGCCGCATGGTGGTCACCAGATGTCGTTGAACATCGCCGCCGGTCTGCACTTGGGCGGCAACGAATCGTACCCGGACGTGTTCCAGCCATTCGGCGGGTTTGCCGATGGCATTCGCGTGGAAAACGGCTACGTCGGGCTGCCGGATATCCCGGGTGTCGGCTTCGAAGCCAAATCTGCGCTGTATGCCGTCATGCGCGAACTGGGCGAGGGCTGATTCGGTTTCACCTGCGGCCTCGTTTTGCCGAGGCCGCAGCTTCAGGCGTCATCCTCGACGCCAAAGCCACATGCCCACCACAACAATAAAATGAGGTGCTTCCGTGGATACTTCAAAATCACGCTGGTACAGCCAGCTCTATGTGCAAGTGCTGATCGGCATCGTCATCGGCGCTGCCATCGGTTACTTCGTGCCGGACATCGGCGCCAAGCTGCAGCCGTTTGCCGACGGTTTCATCAAGCTGATCAAGATGCTGTTGGCGCCGATTATTTTCGGCACGGTAGTGGTCGGTATCGCCAAGATGGGCAGTATCAAGGAGGTCGGCCGCATCGGTGTGAAAGCGCTGATCTACTTCGAGATTCTTTCCACCATCGCACTGGTGGTCGGCCTGATCGTAGTCAACGTGGTCAAGCCCGGCGCCGGCATGAATATCAACGCCGGCACCCTCGATGGCAGCGCTGTCAACAAATACAGCCAGGCGGCGAGCGAGCAGGGCGGCCTCGTCGAATTCTTCCTCAATATCATTCCGCACACCTTCCTCGGTGCTTTCTCCAATGGCGTCATGCTGCAAGTGATTCTGTTGTCGGTGCTGATGGGCGTCGCCTTGGTGCAAATGGGCGAAACCAGCAAACCGCTGATCAACACCATCGATCTGTTCCTGCAAGGTCTGTTCAAAATCGTCGCGATGGTCATGCGTCTGGCGCCGCTGGGCGCGGGGGCCGGCATGGCGTTCACTATCGGTAAATACGGCATCGGCACTCTGCTGTCGTTGGGGCAGTTGCTGGTCGCGCTGTACATCACCACGCTGATCTTCATCGTCGTGGTACTGGGCGCGGTGGCGCGATGGTCGGGCATGCCGCTGATGCAGTTTCTGCGTTATTTCAAGGATGAAATCCTGATCACCCTGGGCACCTGTTCGACCGAAGCGGTACTGCCGCGAATGATGGTCAAACTGGAAAAGCTCGGCTGCAAGAAATCCGTGGTCGGCATGGTCCTGCCGACGGGCTACACCTTCAACGCGGACGGCACCTGCATTTACCTGACCATGGCGGCGATCTTCATCGCCCAGGCGACCAACACGCCGCTGACCTTCATGGATCAGATGATCCTGCTCGGCGTGTTCCTGCTGACCTCCAAAGGTTCGGCCGGTGTGGCGGGGGCAGGATTCGTGACCTTGGCGGCCACGCTCACCACCATTCACTCCATACCTCTGGTGGGCCTGGTGTTGCTGTTGGGCATCGACCGCTTCCTCAACGAGGCGCGAGCGGTGACCAACCTGATCGGCAACGGCATCGGCACCATTGCCATTGCCAAGTGGGACAACTCCTTCGATGTCGAAGCGTGCGAGCGGGAAATCGCTGCCATGAAACACGCCAAGGCTGCACGCAAGGCGCTGCTGGCGCACAAGTAAACCAAGCGTGGCGATTAGCACCTCTGTTGGCGATCCGGATCGCTGACAGAGGTGCTGATCGACACCGCACGGGCTGCCTGGGTTGACACTCCTTTCGTACTCATGAAATATATAGTGCACTATACAATAGCGAACTATGAAATGAGCTCGAACCGAAATCACGTGGGAACGCAGCTGTCGTTTTCACTCTACGCCGCCGCTAACCGTGTCGTGCGCTTGCACAAGCCGTATCTGGAACCACTCGGCTTAACCTTTCCGCAGTATCTGGTGATCCTGCAGCTTCTGGATGGCGCGCCGTTGTCTGTGGGCGAACTCGGCACTTACCTGGCCATGGACGCGGGAACCATCACGCCGCTACTCAAACGTCTGGAAGGCGCCGGATTGGTCACGCGCAAGCGCGATCCGGCAGACGAGCGCCGCGTGCTGATCGACCTGACGCCCGAAAGCCGGGCCATGGAAGACGACATCAGAGCCATCACCGGCAAGATCAAGACGGCCTGCCAGCTTGATGAGCAGGGGATTGAGGCGCTTCGTCTGACGCTGGATGCGCTTGCCCATCCGGCGGCTGACTGAGCCCACCGTCCAAAAGCGCGCTCAACCGGGCGATAACACACGTAACAGAGAGGGTTTTGAAATGAACATCGGAATTATCGGCGCCGGCCACATCGGCGCAACACTGGCGCGCAAGCTGGCTGCGTGCGGTCATAAGATCAAACTGGCCAACTCGAAAGACCCGCAAAGCATTCAGGCACTCGCTGAAGAAGTCGGTGCCAAGGCTGTCACCAAAGAGCAGGCTGTGTCCGATGTCGATGTGATCATCCTGTCGATTCCCTTCGCCCGATACCCTGATTTGAAGCAGACGCTGAGCCAGGTTCCCGAGCAAGTCGTGGTCATCGATACCTCCAATTACTATCCGCAGCGTGACGGGGCGATCAAGGAAGTGGACGAGGGCAAGCCTGAAAGCGTCTGGGTCAGCGAGCAGATCGGCCGCCCGCTGATCAAAGCGTGGAATGCCGTACTCGCCGCTACGCTGGCCGATCAAGGTCAACCTGCCGAATCCGCAACTCGCATCGCCTTGCCAGTCGCCGGCGATGATGTGCGTGCCGAGGCGATCGCACAGGATCTGGTCGAAGAAACCGGATTCACCGCGCTCGCTGCGGGCAGCCTTCAGGAGTCATGGCGTCAACAACCCGGGACCCCGGCTTACTGCACCGAACTGACCTTGCCGGAACTGAAGCAAGCGCTCGAAGCTGCGGACAAGGCCCGCGCGCCGCTGAACCGCGATGGGTTGATGGCCCGATTCATGGCGCCCGGCACTGAGTTCACCCGCGAGCAGATGGTTGCGATCAATCGGGAAATGACCGCTTGATTAGAAATGAGCGGCTTGGCGTTCATGCGAAGGCGATAGCGTGGTCATCTCACACCCCCACAACTGCAAAAACGGCTCGCTGACAGTGGCCGGCCCAACCCATCGGCTGACCAGTTCGCACTCGCCATCCATGCATAACTGGTAATCGCCGGCCTGCGGGGTTCGGCCCAATTGCAGTGGTTGCAGCGGCGGCAAGTGGCGTCGGAAATGCCAACTGCCGTTCTCCAGCCGGGCATCGTCGGGTATCTCCATGCCAGCGCCGTTGCCGCGAACCCTGGCCTGCTCAAGAACCAGCCCTTGGGCCGTGACGCGGTAGTCTTCCTCCCAGCGGATCTTTTCGATGCTGTGGTTCCATGCCAGGGTGAAGTTCGCTACCGGCAACTGTGCCCAGATACTGCCGGCCAGACCCAGGCACAAGCCGATCATGCATTGGCCGCTGCGGCGCGCCGCGAGCGCCAGACGTGTTGCACGATTACCAGAATCCCGAGTGCGAAGCCGATTTCATCGGTCACGGGCAGTGCCACGATCAGCAGAGCGCCCGCACCGAGACTCAGCAAACGTTCCCAAAGCAGCATTTTCTGTTGCAGAAAACCGGTAGATGCCATGCCCCAGAGACCAACCGCCAGAAGAGTCTTGATCAGCATGTAGGCAGTCGCCCACAGGTTGTCGCCTTGCAGCATCAGTGCCGGGTTGTAGACCGCCATGAACGGGATGACGAAACCGGCCAGCGCAATGCGCACGGCCCACAGGCTGATCTTGAAGCCGCTTTCCTTGGCGATCGGTGCGGCGGCAAAACAGGCGAGGGCGACCGGCGGGGTCAGGTCGGCGAGGATGCCAAAGTAGAACACGAACATGTGCGACACGATCAGTGGCACGCCCAGCTCCAGCAGGGCGGGCGCGGCGATCGAGCTGGTGATGATGTAGTTGGGAATGGTCGGAATGCCCATCCCCAGCACCAGGCAGGTGATCATCGTCAGGATCAGCGACAGCAGCAGGTTGTCGCGGCCGATGGCGAGGATGTAGCCGGCAAACGTCGAAGCGACGCCGGTGAGCGAAACGATGCCGATAATGACGCCGACCAGTGCGCAGGCGATGCCCACCGGTACCGCGTGGCGGGCGCCCTCGACCAGCGCGTGCAGGCAGATCAGCAGCGTTTCGCGACCTCCCTTGATGAAAGCGCAGACCAGCACCAGGACGGCAATGACCGCGAAAATCACCGCGATGCCGAGCTGGAAAAAACCTGTGCAGAGCACGCCGAGTGCAATCCAGAACGCACAGCGCAGGCCAAAGCTGTGCACCCGGAAAATGATCGCCGAGCCAAGAATCACGATGGCAGTCAATGCCAGGCCGACCATGCCCGAGAACAGCGGTGTGCGCCCGGAAAACAGCAGGTAAACCAGGACCAGCAGAGGAATCAGCAAATACCAGCGGGCTTTCACCGCGCCCCAAGCGCTGGGGCATTGGTCTTTGGGCAAGCCCTTGAGGTTGGAGCGCTTGGCTTCCAGATGGACCATCCAGAATACCGAACCGAAATACAGCAGGGCCGGAATCAGCGCCGCCTTGGCGATTTCGACGAAGGGCACATTGATGGTTTCAGCCATGATGAAGGCGACCGCGCCCATCACCGGAGGCATTATCTGGCTGCCCATGCTGGAGGTGGCTTCCACGCCGCCGGCGAACGCGGCGCGATAGCCAAAGCGCTTCATCAGCGGAATGGTGAATTGGCCGGTGGTGACGACGTTGGCAATCCCGGAGCCGGTAATTGTCCCCATCAAGGCCGACGAGGCCACGGCCACTTTCGCCGGGCCTCCCAGCTTGTGCCCGAACAAGCCCATGGCGAAGTCGGTAAACAGCTTGATCATGCCGGCCTGCTCAAGGAACGCGCCAAACAGGATGAACAGGAAAATGTAGGTCGCCGATACGTAGGTCGGCGTGCCGTACAGCCCTTCGGTGCCGAACGACAGCTGGTTGATGATCTGGTCGAAACCGTAGCCGCGATGGGCCAGTTCGCCGGGCAGGTATTGCCCGAACAGACCGTACGCCAGGAACAGCCCGCAAATCACCGGCAGCGCGATGCCCATCACTCGTCGTGCGGCTTCGAAAACCAGAGCGATCAACACGATGCCGATAACCAGGTCGGCCGACGTCAGATCACCGGAGCGCTGGATCAGATCGGCCTCGAACACCCATTGATACAGCGCGGTAGCGATGGCGGCCAGGCTCAGCAGCCACGCCAGCGGTTGCCACGGACGGTCTGTGCCGTGTGCCGGATAACTGAGAAACACCACCCACAGCAGGAAACCGACGTGCACCGCACGCAGCACCTGGCTGGAGAGGGGTGAAAAGGCTGCGGTGACGATCTGGAAAATCGAGAACAGCAACGCTACGTAAAACAGGGTTTTCGGCCAGTCCCGTGGGTTCGCGGAAATACCGTGATGCTCGTCACTCATTGGCTGCCTTCCTCATGACCACACAAAGGAATCGACGCTGCAGTGGCCGTCACGCCACTGCGCACAAGCGCTTATAAAGCGCCTTTTTCCTTGTAGTAGCGCTCGGCGCCGGGGTGCAGCGCGATCGGCAGGTTTTTCGCAGCCGCTTCCAGCTTGATGTCCTTGGCCGCCGAATGGGAGTTACCCAAGCGCCCCAGGTTGTCGAACAGCAGGCGGGTCATGTCATAGACGACGTCATCCGGCAGGTCGGCGCGGGTCACCAGAATATTGGTGATTGCCACGGTGGGCACGGCTTCGGCCTGTCCGTCGTAGGTGTTGGCCGGGATCATTGCGCTCTGATAGGCCGGATTGCCGATTTTTGCCACCACTTCGCTCGGGATAGCCACGTAGTTCAGCGGCATCACCGACGACAGGTCACGAATGGCGGCCATGCCCAGTCCTGACGATTGCAGGGTGGCGTCCAGTTGCCGGTTCTTGATCAATTCCACCGATTCGGCAAACGGCAGATATTGCACCTTGCCCATGTCCTCGTAGGTCAGGCCGGCCGCTTTGAATATCGCCCGCGCATTCAATTCGGTGCCGGATTTTGGGGCGCCTACCGAGATGGTCTTGCCCTTGAGATCGGCGAGGCTTTTGATCCCCGACTCTTTGCTGGCGACGATTTGGATGTAATTGGGATAGGCGCCGCCCAAGGCGCGCAACTTGGTCAGTGGTGTTTTGAAGCCGGCGTCTTCCACGCCGTTTTTGGCGTCGGCCACTGAGTCGCCCAAAGCCAGGGCCAATTCGCCGCGACCGGCCTGTAGCAGGTTGAGGTTTTCTACCGACGCTTTGGTGGCCTGCACCGATGTCTTCGAGCCGGCAATACCGTCGCTGTAGATTTGCGACAGACCGACCCCGATCGGGTAGTAAACCCCACTGGTTCCGCCGGTGAGGATATTGATGAACACGGGCGCGGCCTGCGCAGCACTGCTAAGGGTCAGCGTGGCGGCGGCCAGCAGGGCAAAGCGTGTTTTGACTCGCATGGGGGCACTTCTCCGTCTTGTTATGGTTTTAAGCAGAGTGATTGCACTCTAGCCGGTCCCGGCTGAACGTGATCGTCACGACGTCAGTTCATCCCCAGCCAGTTCGGCAGCACCAGTGAGATCCACGGCACGTAAGTAATCAGGATCAGGAACAACAGCAGAATCGACAACCAAGGCATCGCGGCTTTGACTGTGGCGGGCAAGGACATGCCGGTCACCGCCGAGGTCACGAACAGGTTCAGGCCCACCGGTGGCGTGATCAGGCCGATCTCAAGGTTGACCACCATGATGATGCCGAGGTGAATCGGATCGATGCCCAGTTTCATCGCGATAGGAAAAAGGATGGGCGCCAGGATCAGGATGATCGCCGACGGTTCCATGAACGCGCCGGCAATCAACAGGACAATGTTGACCACCAGCAGGAACGTCACCGGCGTCAGGCCGGCGTCGATCACCCAGGCAGTGATTTGTTGGGGTAACTGTTCGGTGGTCAGCACGTGGGCGAACAGCATGGCGTTGGCAATGATGAACATCAGCATGATGCTCAGCTTGGCCGAGTCGAGCAGAACCTTCGGTGTCTCGCGAAAGGTCAGATCCTTGTAGACGAACAGAGCGATAAAGGCCGAATAGACGGCTGCCACTGCGGCAGCTTCGGTCGGGGTGAACATGCCCGAATAGATGCCGCCGAGGATGATCACCATCAGCAACAGGCCCCATATTGCCTGGCGTGCCGTACTCAGAAACTCGCGAAGCGTCGCACGCGGCAAGGCGGGGAGATTTTTCTTCACCGCAACGATGTAGATCGCCACCATCAATGCCGTGCCCAGCAGCAGGCCAGGCACCACGCCGGCCATGAACAGCTTGCCCACGGAAGTTTCTGTAGCGGCGGCGTAAACCACCATCACGATCGACGGCGGGATAAGGATGCCCAGCGTACCGGCGTTGCAGATGATCCCTGCGCCGAACGCTTGCGGGTAGCCGGAACGGACCATCCCGGCAATCGCAATCGAGCCCACCGCAGCGACCGTGGCGGGACTTGAACCGGAGAGGGCGGCGAACAGCATGCAGGCCAGCACCGCCGCGATGGCCAGGCCGCCGCGAATATGCCCGACACAGGCGTTGGCGAAGTCGATCAGCCGGCGGGCGACGCCGCCGGTGGTCATGAAGGCCCCTGCCAGCAGGAAAAACGGAATGGCCAGCAGCGTGTAGTGTTCCGAGGTCTCGAACAGTTTGATCGCCAGCGAGCGCACCGAGTCGGGACTGAAGAAAATGATCGTCAAGGAGCCGGCCAGGCCCAGCGAGATGGCGATCGGCACGCCGATGAACATCAAGGCGAACAGGGCCACGAACAGGAAGGCAATGGTCATGGCTTGTCTTCCTCGTGTTCGGCAAGTTTCAGCGCGTCGGCCGCCTCATCGGCCAGGCCGAGGCCGGTCTGACGATTGAGCAGGATGCGCAGGAGAATTTCAGCGAAGCGGATGAACACCAGCGCGAAGCCCAGCGGCACGATCAACCCGACATGCCACTGCATGACGCCGAAATGGCCAAGATCCTCGGCACCGATACCGGCGTTCATCAAGGTTTCGATCCATTCGAAGCTGGCGACGGCGAGCAGCCCCGCGTAGGCCAGACAGCACAGGCAGGCGAGGATGCCGATGTAACGCTGTACCGATCTGCGCGCCAGTTTGACCAGTGCGTCGACACCGATATGCCCGGCGGTGCGCACGCCATAGGCCAGGCCGAAAAAAATCAGCCAGCCAAACAGCGCTTTGGTCAGGGCAGTGCTCCAGGTCATGGCCTGCGCCATGCCCATGATCTGATCGCCAACAGCGAACAGCGGAACACTGGCCGCCGGCCAATGATCGGCGAGCCAGTAAAACAGGCTGTAGAAGTTATTGAGGATCACGTAGACAAACGTGACGAGGGTCATGGCCGCCAGAAGGAAGACGATGAAGCCTTCCTCGAAGTGTTCCCAGATTCGCCGAAGCGCTTTCATGGATGGCATCTCACGTCGAGTGAAGACGGGCAGGCGCCGACGCAGCGGCGCCTGCCTTGCGATTATTGCGCCTGGTTTGCGGCTTCGGCAGCAGAGATCAGCTCAGCGCCGATTTCGCCTTCGAATTTCTTCCACACCGGTTTCATCGCGTCGCGCCATTGCCCACGTTCTTCTGGCGTAAGCGTGATGATTTCCGTGGTTTTGGCGGCAATGATCCGCTGCTTGTCACCCTCGTTCAGTTGCTGGGCTTCCTTGTTCACGTGGGTGGTGACTTCCACGACGATCTTGTCCAGTTCGCTGCGCACGTCGGGCGGCAGGCCGTTCCAGAATTTGGTGTTGGTGATCAGCATGTAGTCCAGTACACCGTGGTTGGATTCGGTGATGTATTTCTGCACTTCATGCATCTTCTGGCTGTAGATGTTCGAGTAAGGATTCTCCGCCCCGTTGACCACACCGGTCTGCAGGCCTTGGTATACCTCGGCAAAACTCATCTTGCGCGGATTGGCGCGCACCGCCTTGAACTGCTCCTCCAGCACCGCCGAGGCCTGCACGCGGAACTTCAGGCCGCGCGCATCAGCGGGCACACGCAGTGGCTTGTTGGCCGACAGTTGTTTCATGCCGTTGTGCCAATAAGCCAGGCCGGTGATGTTTTTGCTTTCCATGGATTTGAGCAGGCCCTGACCCTGCGGGCTCAGTTGAAAGCGGTCGACAGCGTTGATGTCATTGAAGAGGAAGGGCAGGTCGAACAACTGCACTGACTTGGTGTACTGCTCGAACTTGGCCAGCGACGGCGCAATCATCTGTACATCGCCGAGTAACAGGGCTTCCATTTCCTTGCCGTCACCAAAGAGCGAGGAGTTGGGGTACACCTCGACTTTGACCTTGCCCGGCAAGCGTTCCTCGACCAGTTTCTTGAACAGCAACGCACCTTGCCCCTTGGGCGTCTGGTCAGCGACCACATGCGAGAACTTGATGATCACCGGGTCTGCCGCCATGGCCGGGTTCATGCTGCTTACCGCCAAAGCGCAGGCAAGTGCGCTGAACAGAGATCTGAGCATCTGGGTGATTCCTCTTGTTTTTATTGTGATGACCGCTCGACGCGCTGAACGCGTTCAAGTGCCGAGACATGTTCAAGTCTAGGCAGAAATATCTGATTTGCCGGGGAATTGACCAGAAAAGGCAAAACACTGTCAGAAGGCCCGACTGTCAACTGTCACAGGAGAAGTTACTGGCCGTCTTTCTGGGCGCGGATTACCAGCAAGCCGGCAATCAAAATCAACGCCATTCCTGCCCATGTAAAAATATCCGGGACCTCGTGGAACACCACGTAACCCCAAAGACAGGCAAAAACCAGGTAGGCGTAATCAAACGTGCCGATCAGTGCCGCGGGCGCGATTTGATAAGCCTTGGCGGTAGCGGTGTTGATGAAGATCAGAGCGCAGGCATAACAGAAGATGAACAGTGTCACTTGCCAATCAAGCGTTTGCCATGGGGAGAGTAGAAAACCGCCAGTTGTGGCAGCCGTGTCACTGACCATCAGCGTAGCGATTGCGCCGATGCTGGCGGCGACGAGGAAAGCTGTATTCAAACCAAGAGCCAATACCAGTGGATGTTCACTGCGACAATGTCGGCGCGTCACTACCATCGCAAGCGCGTAGAACACAGCAGCGATGACGGGCAGCAGCGTTGCGAGAACGAAGATGTCCGAGCCTGGACGTAACACCGTTGCGACACCCGCAAAGCCTGTTGCTATCGCCACCCAGCCACGCAGTGATAACGGCTCACCTCCATAAAGGGTGGAAAAAAGCGCAATGAACAGGGGCGTCGTGTAGATCGCCACGGCAGCCACTGATAATGGAATCAGCGGTAATGCCGCGTAATACGTTACCCACATCAACAAAAGCAGGATGCTCCGGACGGTCACCCAGTACACCGAAGCAATCCCCTGGCGGCCCGATCTGATGTGCCTGCCGAGCCAGACTCCAAGGGCGGGAACCGACAGACAAGACACCAGGAGGAACAGCTGCCAGAGCGGTAGGCGTGCGCTGAAGTATTTGACCGCTGCATCGGCCAGCGAGAGCAGAAAGACAGCAGCGCTGATCAGCACTATGCCCTTGGAAACGCTGTCGCTGCTCGCATTGTGCTTGCTCACGCACCGTGCTCCTGTTCCGTCAGTGAGTTGCGATCCTAGCAGACGTTCGTGCATTACAGATGGTTAAGGTCCGGCACTGCGTATGAGATGCGCATGCCCTGACGGGCTGGTCCGAAGAGGGGCTGACGTCTGCGCTGACAGACCTCAGCCCCTGTCTCCGGGTTTTGGAAAGCAGATCTGCTCTGCTCATTCAGACTCCCGTTGCTTTGGTCAACGGCAAACCGCGCCGGCGCATGAGGGCGTAATAAGCGTACGCAGGGAACAGCAAGCCAACGGCCCACGCCAGGTCTACGCCTTGCAGGCTGGTGGCAACAGGCCCGACGTACATGGAGGTATTCATGAACGGAATCTCCAGAGCAATGGTGCAAAGGAATACTGCGATTGCTGTCCAGTTCACCCGACCGTAGATGCCTGCCGGATCGAAGATGTCGGCAATCCGGTAAACGCCTTTGCGCAGCGCGTAGTAATCGACAAGATTGATCGCCGTCCAGGGGATCAGAAAGTAGCTCATGAAAAAGATGAAATTCAGGAAGAACTGCAGAAAGTCGTCCTGCGCCAGAGTGCATAAACCGGTAGCGGTCGTGCAGATGATCAGCAGGAATCCCGCACGTACAGACG
Organism: Pseudomonas mercuritolerans; assembly: GCF_025706525.1. Classification (NCBI taxonomy): domain Bacteria; kingdom Pseudomonadati; phylum Pseudomonadota; class Gammaproteobacteria; order Pseudomonadales; family Pseudomonadaceae; genus Pseudomonas; species Pseudomonas mercuritolerans. The sequence continues at coordinate 152,401 of NZ_JAMSHA010000001.1, read as the reverse complement.
GGGTGATTTTGAGTGCAGAGAAAGGCTCGATCATCGTGACCGTCGACATGAAAGCGCCATACAGGTTGAACACGTTGATGGCGATCTGGCCGTAGAGCACGAATGCCACCATCAGCAGCGTGCCTCCTCCGAGCAGGCCTATCAGATGCAGCCCGACATTATCGGAGAACCCCACCATGCCCTTGGCCAGTACGGCGCCTAACAACATCATCCAGCTTCCGCCGATCACGGTACCGGCATAGCTGTACCAGAACACTTGGCGAGTGGAAGTGTCGCTCGGCAAATAGCGAGAGTAATCCGCCACGTAAGGTGCGTAGGACAATTGCCAAGTGACCGCGATGCTGACGGAGGCGAGGAAGCTGACCAGATTGAAACCCTGCGCGGTCCATTGGCCGGCCTCTATCGGCAGCGCGAGGGCGAGCAGGGTGGCGATGCCGAAAACGGCAATCGAAATCAGCGAAAGCAGCTTCTGCACGCGATGAATCAGTTGGTAGCCGAACAGCGCGACCAGGAAGCATGCCGCGCCCAGCAGAGCGATGTTGCCAGCGGTGCTCAACGGGCTCAGGTCGCTCACCGCCTGAGCAGCCAACAGCGTGTTGCTGACGAAAAAGCCCAAGTAGATAAGCATGACGAACAGCAGCGGGACGATAGCGCCGAAAACCCCGAATTGTGCCCGGCTCTGGATCATCTGCGGAATACCCAGTCTCGGCCCCTGCGCGGAGTGCGAAGCCATGAAGATTGCACCAATCAGCGAACCGATAAGGATCGATAGCGCACTCCAGAAAAGATTGAGTCCCAGGCTGATGGGCAACACTCCAGCCGCTACCGTGGTGATGTTGGCGTTGGCACCAAACCAGACGAAGAACAGGGAACGGGGCCGACCGTGACGCTCGCTCTCAGGGATAAAGTCGATGCTGCGTTTTTCAACTTTCATGTCTGTTCTCCGTTCAGCAGGCGTCGACGAGGCGGCGTTGAAAGCGCGCTACGACTTGTGGGAATTCATCTGGCTGGAAGGCGAGGTGATCGGGTTCTGCGGTTCGAAGCGATGTTGCCGGCTCGTTGTTCCAGCGTCTCGACAACTGCTCGGTGGTAAAGAGCTCCAGCCCGTACAGCCAGTTGGAAAGGATGAACAGTGCCGAGTAATGCGCTCCCTCTGTAGTCGCACTACAGGCGTCAGCGACAAGGCTGATCTGGAAGTCGTGCTGATAGGCGTCGAACAGACTGCTCATGACACACACATCCGTCAGCACGCCGATGACCACCAGGTGCTTGATGCCTCGGCGGTTGAGCATCTGAGCCAAACGGGTGCCGTGGAAGGCGCTGTAGCGGCGTTTATCGATGACGACGTCAGCGTCTCGAGGCGCCAGGGCGTCAATGATCTCGATCGCTGATGTGCCGGCGCGGTAAGTCGTTGGCCTGCCTTGGTCGTCTACCGGTTCGCCCAGCGCCAGATCGCGGCCCGGAGCGTCGTTGACATGGCGGGTATAGAAAATCGGGATGTGCAACTGGCGAGCGCGATCGATCAGGGACGCGGCGTTATCGACCACTTGATCGAAGCGTTCGAGCGGGAAGCCATCTTCCTTTTGCATATCGATCACAAGCAAGGCGGTGTCTTGGTTCATCAGGTTTGTTCCGGATGCAGAGCGCCGGGCGAGCCGGAGGGACTCACCTGGAAACTCGGTAATGACGGTGCGCAGCGATCCGCCAAGGCGGAAACTGCGAGAGTGCGAGAGAGACTCTCGTGGGGAGGTGTTACCTGACTATCTGCCAGAAACCGTTTTGCTTCGCGCTCACGCAGGATGGCAGCTGCGGCAGCACGATGGAGGACGAAGGGCGGAATCGACGGAGATAACGCGCCATGGCTGCGCACGGCAACGCACACACCGCGCTTGAAGAGCGGGTGTGAGCGTCGCCGAAATTTGCGGAGGATGCAGGCATGGCCATAGACCTTGAGCGCGATATGCACTGGAGGAGCAAGATACGGGCCAAGCTGTGCAAGGCCTTCGAAGCCATTGAGCCAGAGCGGACCAAGCGTTCAAAGCAATGTTTTGTGGTATCTGGTATTCCATAATATTGTGTTACGTAGCGTAGCAGCGGCTTGCGTTCTTGCTCCCTTTTGAAGCAGATCCCTCCAGGCTCGCGGCGATCAACGCCGCGCCGTACGCGTACTCACATCCACCCAGACCGCCAACACCAGAATGCTGCCCTTGACGATCATCTGCCAGTAACTATCCACGTCGAGCATGGACATGCCGTTGTCCAGACTGGTGATCACCAGCGCGCCGAGGAGGGCGCCGTAGACGGTGCCGGAGCCGCCGCGCATGGAGGTGCCGCCGATGAAGCAGGCGGCGATTGCGTCGAGCTCGCCCATGCTGCCGGCGGACGGTGAGCCGGCGGCGAGGCGTGCGGTGTTGACCACGCCGGCGAGGGCGCACATCACGCCCATGATGCCGAAGATCCACAGCTTGACCGCTTGCACATTGATGCCGGACAGGCGCGTCGCTTCCATGTTGCTGCCGACCGAATAGACCCGGCGGCCGAACACGGTCTGGCTGGTGACGTAACTGAACACCCCGAGCAGAATCAGCAACAGCAGCACCGGCACGGGAATGCCGTCATAGCTATTGAGGGTCTGAACAAAACCGGCCAGCACCGCGCCGATCACCAGCACGCGCACAACATCACGCACCAGTGAATGCGCCGCCAGGCCATGCAGGGCGCGATTGCGTCGTTGTTTCCAGGTCAGGAACACTGTCAGCGCAAACAGCAGCACACCCAGGCCAGTGCCGATCGCGTGGGGCAGATAACCTTGGCCGACATAGACCAGCTCCGGCGATACCGGGGCGATGGTGGTGCCGCCGGTGATCCCCAGCAAAATCCCGCGAAACGCCAACATGCCACCGAGCCCGACGATAAATGACGGTATGCGCAAGTACGCCGCCATGTAGCCGTTGGCGAGGCCGATCATCAGGCCGCACAGGGCGACCAGACTCAGATTCGCCAGCAACGGAATGTGATAGACCACGTCGAGTATCGCCGCGAGGCCACCCAGCAGGCCGAGCAATGAGCCCACCGACAAATCGATCTCGCCGCTGATGATCACCAGCACCATGCCGCAGGCGAGGATGCCGGTGATCGACATCTGCCGCAGCAGGTTGGAAAGGTTGCGCGGGGTGAGGAAACCGCCTTCGGTCTGCCAGCTGAAGAACAGCCAGATCAGCACCACGGCGAATACCAGCGCGAGCATTTTGTAGCGGGTGAACAGTTGTTTGACCTGATTCATTTACGCGGTTTTCCGATCATTATTGTTATGGCTGCCCGGCTGGCTGAGGGCGGCGGCGAGTACCTGTTCCTGGGTCAGCTCATGGTTGACGAAGTCGCCGCGCAACTGGCCCTCGCCGATCACCAGCACTCGGTCGGAGACGCCGAGCACTTCGGCCAGCTCCGACGACACCATGATGATCGACACGCCCTCGGCGGCGAGCGCGCCCATCAACTTGTAGATCTCGTACTTGGCGCCGACGTCCACGCCTCGGGTCGGCTCGTCGAGAATCAATACGCGCGGTTTGGCCAGGAGCATTTTCGCCAGCACAGCTTTCTGCTGGTTACCGCCCGACAGGCTGGTGATCGGCAGGGATGGACTTGCGGTCTTCAGATGCAGACGGGAGATTTCCCGGTCGATGCAGCCCAGTTCGGCTTCGGCATCGATGCGGGTCATGTTCGAATAATTTTCCAGCACGGCGAGGGTGATGTTCTGACCGACACCGAGATCCGGAATGATGCCTTGGCGCTTGCGATCTTCAGGCACCAGGCACAGGCCGGCGCGGATCGCTTTCAGCGGCGTGCGCGTGTCGATCGGCTGGCCGTCCAGCCAGACTTCGCCTTCATGGCGGCCGGGGTAAGCGCCGAACAGTGCGGTGACCAGCTCGGTGCGGCCGGCCCCGACCAGCCCGGCAATGCCAAGAATCTCGCCGCGTTTGAGGCTGAAGGAAATGTCGTCGACCCGTTTGCGCTTGGGGTTGTCGACGTCGTAGCAAGTGATGTGGCGCGCCTCGAAAATCACCTCGCCAATTTCATGCGGCTCGCTGGGGTAGAGATTGCTCATTTCGCGGCCGACCATCTGCGTGATGATCTGCGGAATGTCCATGTCGGCCATGGCGGTGGTGGCGATGTGTTTGCCGTCGCGGATCACCGAAATGGTGTCGCATACGGCGGCGACTTCATCGAGTTTGTGCGAGATGTAGACGCAGGCGACGCCCTTGGCTTTGAGGTCGCGGATGATGTCCAGCAGCACTTCGATTTCCGAGCGGCTCAGGGCCGAGGAGGGTTCGTCGAGGATCAGCAGACGCGCCTGTTTGTTCAGGGCCTTGGCGATTTCCACCAGTTGCTGATAACCGCCGCCGTACTGCGAAACCGGCAGCGACACGTTCATATCCGGCACTTTCAATTCACGCATCAACGCTTCGGCGCGATGGATCATCGCCGGGTAGTTCATGCGCCCGCCCGGCAGCGTCAGCTCATGGCCCATGAAGATGTTTTCCGCCACCGACAGATCCGGAACCAGGGTCAGTTCCTGATGGATGATGACGATGCCGGCGGCCTCGGTTTCGCTGATCGATTGCGCTCTGAGCGGTTGCCCGTCCCAGAGGATTTCACCGTCCCAGGTGCCATGGGGATAGACCGCCGAAAGGATCTTCATCAGCGTCGACTTGCCGGCGCCATTCTCGCCGCACAGGCCCACGCATTCACCGGGCCTGACCTTGATGTCGATGCCGTTGAGCGCTTTGACACCGCCGAAGGTTTTGACGATGCCGTTCATTTGCAGCAGATAGTCGGACATGGAAAAGGCTCGTATACCAGGGACTCAAACACCACTGAACCTGTGTGGGAGCGAGCCTGCTCGCGAAGGGGCCTTTTCAGACAGAGCTTTACTGACTGACACTCCGCTTTCGCGAGCAGGCTCGCTCCCACAGGTCTGATCAAGATTTACGACCGGATCACTGCCCGGCAATCTGCGCCTTGGTGTAGAAGCCGTCCTGTTCGAGCAAGTCGATGTTGTCCTTGGTCAACGGCGTTGGCGTGAGCAGGATGGTGTCGACCTTTTTGCTGCCGTTGTCGTACTGCGAGGTGTAGGCCGGTTTTTCGTTGCGCGCCAGTTGCACCGAGAGCTTGGCCGCTTCCGAGGCGATGAGTTTCAGCGGTTTGTAAACGGTCATGGTTTGCGTGCCTGCGATCACGCGTTTGACCGCTGCGAGGTCGGCGTCCTGACCGGAAATCGGCACCTTGCCGGCCAGTTGCTGCGCGGCCAGTGCCTGGATGGCGCCGCCAGCGGTGGCGTCGTTGGAGGCGACGATGCCGTCGATTTTGTTGTTGTTACGGGTCAGCGCGTTTTCGACGATGCTCAGCGCTTCGGTCGGGTTCCATTCCTTGACCCACTGCTGGCCAACGATCTTGATATCGCCCTTGTCGATGGCCGGTTGCAGCACTTTCATCTGGCCTTCACGGAGGATCTTGGCGTTGTTGTCGGTCGGCGCGCCACCTAACAGAAAGTAATTGCCCTTGGGCGCTGCTTTCAGCACGCCGCCGGCCTGCATTTCGCCGACTTTTTCGTTATCGAAGGAAATGTAGGCGTCGACATCGGCGTTGAGAATCAGCCGGTCGTAAGACACCACTTTAATCCCGGCTTTCTTCGCCTCGGCGACGGCGTTGGTCAGCACTGTTGCGTTGAACGGCACGATGACGATTACATCGACGCCGCGAGAGATGAGGTTTTCGATCTGCGATATCTGCTTCTGCTCGTTGGCGTCCGCCGATTGCACGAAGACTTTGGCGTCCATTTTTTCTGCCGCCGCGACGAAGTAATCGCGGTCGCGCGACCAGCGTTCCAGACGCAGATCGTCAATGGAGAAACCGATTTTCGGGTGGGTGGCGTCGGCCATTACCGGCAGAGCCAACAACGCCAGGGCACTGGCCAACAGCGTACGTTTCAAGTTCTTCATGGTGGTGCGTCCTTTTATTTTTGTTGGAAAGACACGGCCTGACGATGAATCGGGCTGGTAGAACTGTAGAGAATCTGCCGACGCAGCAGGCACAGAATTGTCGTGCAATTGTCACAGCGTCGTTGCGTCGACAGAGGGTCTCGGCGATCAGCGATACAGGTAACGGTTGACGATGTTTTCGAGCATTTCCTGGCGGCCGCTGACGGCTTGCGGGTTCAGCTCGTTGCTGAACGCGTGCTCGGCCAGTGACTCGAGATTGAAGTCGCCCGCCATCACCGCTTGCCCGAACGGCTGACGCCAGCCGGCGTAGCGTTGATCCTTGAGCACTTGCAGTTGATCGTTCTCAACCATCGCGGCGGCGCGTTCCAACGACAAGGCAAGAACGTCCATGGCGCCGACGTGGCCGTGGAAAAGGTCGATCTCGTCGAGGCTCTGCCGGCGCACCTTGGAGTCGAAGTTGAAACCGCCATTCTTGAAACCGCCGGCCTTGAGGATTTCATAGGTCGCCAGGGTCATTTCTTCGACGCTGTTGGGGAATTGGTCGGTGTCCCAGCCGTTCTGCGGATCGCCACGGTTGGCGTCGATGCTGCCGAAAATACCCAGCGAGGCAGCCGTGGCAATTTCGTGATGAAAGCTGTGGCCGGCCAGGGTCGCGTGGTTGGCTTCGATGTTGACCTTGATTTCTTTCTCCAGACCGTACTGCTGGAGGAAGCCGAATACCGTGGCGCTGTCGTAATCGTATTGGTGCTTGGTCGGCTCCTGCGGCTTGGGTTCGATCAGCAGGTCGCCGGTGAAACCGATCTTGTGCTTGTGCTCGACCACCATGCGCATGAAGCGCCCGAGTTGTTCGCGCTCGCGTTTCAGGTCGGTATTGAGCAGGGTTTCGTAGCCTTCACGACCGCCCCACAGAACGTAGTTGGAACCCTTGAGGCGATGAGTCGCGTTCATTGCGCTGAACACTTGCGCGGCGGCGCAGGCGAACACTTCCGGATCGGGATTGCTCGCTGCACCGGCGGCAAAACGAGGATTGCTGAAGCAGTTGGCGGTGCCCCAGAGCAGCTTGATGCCGCTTTGTTCCTGATGCTGTTCGAGGCGGTCGATCATTTGCGCGAAGTGTTCGCGGTACTCCTTCAGCGAGTTGCCTTCGGGGGCGACGTCCGTGTCGTGAAAGCAGTAGTAATCGATGCCCAGTTTGCTGAAGAACTCGAATGCGGCTTGAGCCTTGCCGATAGCCAGTTCCATCGGTTCGCCACTGCGTTGCCACGGGCGTTTGAAGGTGCCGGCACCGAACACATCGGAGCCCGGCCAGACGAAGGTGTGCCAGTAGCAGGCGGCCATGCGCAGGTGTTCGCGCATGGGTTTGCCGAGGATCAGTTTGTCGGCGTCGTAGTGACGGAATGCGAGGGGCGAATCACTGTTCGGGCCTTCGTAGCGAACCGGCTCGATATTGGGGAAATACTGCATGGACCTTGTCCTTGTTGTTCTTGGCGGTGTCTCGATACTAGCAACGGCCCCGTGCCCGCTGATTATGAAAAGCCTCAACTGCGAGTGCGATTTTGCGTATTGAGCTTCAGCGCTCGCAGGCCTAGTCTGTGTCCATCGTCGCCGCGACATGGCGGCCTGGAACAGTACAAAAACAATTTGAGGCCGCTTTCGCGAGCAGGCTCGCTCCCACATTGAACTTGTGTCGTTCACAAAACCCTGTGGGAGCGAGCCTGCTCGCGAATGGCTTGACGCAAAATCCGGATACTGAATGAAGAGCCTACCGCCCGTGCACCGCATCGCCCTGTTGTTCAACGGCAGCAAGATCTACGACCGTGGAATCATCAGCGGCATTGGCAACTACCTGAGCAGCACCCGCGCTTCCTGGGACCTGTTTCTGGAAGAGGACTTTCTCTGCCGCTTGAAAGGCATCGAGCGCTGGCAGGGTGACGGGATCATTGCCGACTTCGATGATCCGCTGATTGGCGAGGCGCTGGCCGACATTCATTTGCCGGTAGTAGCGGTGGGCGGTTCCTACGAGGATGCACGCGCTTATCCGAAAGCGATTCCCTACGTTGCCACTGACAACAACGCATTGATCACGCTGGCTTATTCGCATCTGGTCGAGGCGGGGTTGCAGCGCTTTGCCTGTTTCAGCCTGCCGGAGGCGCAGGCCAATCGCTGGGCGCAGGAGCGGGAAAAAGCCTTTCGCAAACTGATGCAGCGCGACGGCCTGCACGCTGAGATCTATCGCGGCATGGGCACCAGCGCGCCGCTGTGGGACAGCGCCGTCGAGCAACTGATCGCCTGGCTGCACAGCCTGCCAAAACCGATCGGCATCATCGCCGTCAGCGACGCGCGCGCCCGGCAGTTGCTGCAAGCCTGCCTGACCGCCGGCATCGCCGTGCCGGAGCAGGTCGCGCTGATCGGCATCGACAACGACCCGCTGACCCGCAGCCTGACGCGCGTACCGCTGAGTTCAGTGATTCAGGGCACCGAAACCATGGGCCGCACCGCCGCGCAATTGCTGCACCAGATGCTCCACGGCATGCCGTCCACCGGTACGCAAATCCTGATTCCGCCGGACGCGGTCAACGTGCAGGTGTCGAGCCTGCATCAACCGCTGGGCAATCCCTACGTCATGCAAGCGCTGCTGTTCATCCGCCAATATGCCTGCCAAGGCATCAAGACCGCGCAGGTGGCGGCCTATGTCGGCGTGTCGCGTTCATCGCTGGAAGCGCATTTCCGCGCTGAGCGCGGTTGCAGCGTGCATGACGAGATTCTGCGTTTCAAACTGGCGGCGGCTACCAGCGGTTTGAAGAACACCGATGCGGCGATTGCCGACATTGCCCAGGCCTGCGGCTTCAAGTCTGCGCAATATCTGCACACGGTGTTTCGTCGCGAGTTCGGCTGCACGCCCCGCGAATATCAGCAGGGCGGGGCGTAGCGCTGCGAAGACTTACGCCAGCGCAGCGGCACTGGCTCTGGAGCGCCAGGCGAACGTCAGCACCATCAGCAGGCCCAGACCAGCCATCGCCGCGCCGGCCAGGGATATCGCCGGATAACCCAGCCCGGCATTGATCACCGCGCCACCGAGCGCCGCCCCGATCGCGTTGCCGAAATTGAACGCACCGATGTTCACCGCCGAAGCCAGATTCGGCGCGTCCTTGGCCGCTTCCATCACGCGCATCTGCAGCGGCGGCACCAAAGCGAAGCTGGCGATACCCCAGATCAGAATGGCCACGGCGGCCGGCAGCGGCCAGCGCATCAGCACCGTGAATGCGAGCAACACCACAATCAATGCGCTCAGCGACACGATCAGGGTGCGGTCGATAGAACGGTCGGCAGCCTTGCCGCCCCACATATTGCCCAGCGTCAACCCGATCCCGAACAACACCAGCATGGCGGTTATGAACGCGGTGGAGGCGTGGGTCTCGCTGCTGAGGATCGGCGCGATGTAAGTGAAAACGGTGAACATCGCACTCGAGCCGACCACGGTCAGGGCCAGCGCGGCCAATACCGGACCTCGGCCCAATACACGTATTTCCGCCAGCGCACCCGCGCCTTGCTCTGCTTTCAGATTGGGCAGGGCGAACCACAAGGCGATCATCGTCAGCACGCCGAGGCCGGTAATGCCCCAGAACGCCGTGCGCCAGCCGAACAGCTCACCAAACCACGCCGCCAGCGGCACACCGCCAATGGTCGCCAACGTCAGGCCCATGAACATTGCCGCCACGGCGCCGGCACGTTTTTCCGGCGCGACCACGCTGGCGGCGACCACGGAGCCCACCCCAAAGAATGCGCCGTGATTGAGCGAGGTGATCACTCGGGCGACCATCAGGCTGGAGTAATCGGTGGCCAGCGCTGACATCAGGTTACCCAAGGTGAAAATCGCCATCAGCCCGATCAGCAGATAGCGCCGCGGGATCTTGCCGGTGGTCAGGGTCATCAGCGGCGCGCCGAGCAGCACGCCCAAGGCGTAGGCACTGACCAGCAACCCCGCAGCGGGAATGGAAACGCCGAGATCGGCGGCGATGCCGGGCAACATGCCCATCGGCGCGAACTCGGTGACGCCGATGCCAAAGGCGCCGACAGCGAGTGCAACAAGTGGTGGATTGATACGCATGGAAAGTCTCCTCATCTATGCCGCCAATGCTACGATCCATCGTTTTCAGGCGGTAGATGGCGATTTTGGCAATCACCTTTGCGTAAGAGGCACGAATGGACTTCAACGGCAGATCAGGGGAAATGAGCGTGTTCGTCACCGTGGCGCAGGAGGGCAGCCTCTCAGCGGCTGCGCGTGCGCTGGGGCTGACGCCTTCGGCGGTCAGTCGGATCATCGCCCGCGCTGAGCAGCGCCTCGGCACCCGCTTGCTGCTGCGCACCACCCGCGCACTCACTTTTACCGCCGAGGGCGAAGCCTTCCTGCGCGGTGCCCGGCGAATTCTCGCCGACATGGACGAAGTGGAAGGGGCCATCACCGATCAAGGCGTACCCAAGGGCCGCTTGCGTGTCAGTGCCGCCCTTGGCCATGGACGGCTGACCATTGTGCCGCTGGTCGCAGCCTTCACCGTCCGTTACCCGAACATCGTCGTCGACCTCAGCCTTGGCGACGAAGTAGTCGACATCCTTGCCGGTCAGGCGGACGTCGCCATCCGCTTCGGCCATCTGCCCGACAGCCCGTTGACCGCACGCCGGCTCGGCCACACCGGCCAAGTCGTGGTCGCATCGTCCGACTACCTGAAACGCCACGGCACACCTCTCGAACCGGAAGACCTGCTCAAGCACAACTGCCTGCGCTTCAACTTCCGCCGCGCCGAAGCCAACTGGCCGTTTATCCGCGACGGCAAGGAGTTCTCGCTGAAAGTCAGCGGCAACATCGAATGCAGCAGCGGCGAAGCACTGGCCCAGTTCGCCAGGCTCGGTGCAGGCATTGCGCGCATTGGCGAGTTCACCGTCAGGGAAGACTTGCAGCGCGGCACGCTGATCCCGCTGCTGCAAACGTTCAACCCTGGCGATGAGGAGCCGATTCATGCGGTGTTTGTGGGCGGCGCGGCGATGCCGGTGCGGGTGCGGTTGTTTGTGGATTTTTTGTTGGAGCAGCATCGGATGTAAGCGTGCCGGTCGGATTCAGCGAGTCATCCTTGACCCGCAGGCTGGCGGCTAAACCGTCGGGATGGTCCCGCCGTCGATCACAAATTCACTTCCTGTGATCGAAGCCGCTCGCGGCGACGCCACAAACCCGATCAGCTCAGCCACTTCAGCTGGCGTCGATGGGCGGCCGAGCGGAATACCGCCCAAGGCTTGCATGATGATGTCCTTGCCACCCTGATAGTCAGTGCCTGCCTCCTGCGCGAGTCGCTCGGCCAATGCCACCGATGCTTCGGTTTCGACCCAGCCCGGGGAAACCCGAACCACACGGACCCCTTTGGGCGACACCTCTTTCGACAGGCTCTTGCTGTAGGTCGACAGCGCAGCCTTGGCCGCCGCGTACGCTGTCGTCGATTCCGGCAGTGGCAGTCGACTCTGGATGGAGGTGACATGGATCACCACGCCATCCCGACGCTCGAACATGCCCGGGAGCAGGGCGCGATCGAGGCGCACCGCTGGCAGCAAATTCAGATTGAGCTCGCGTTGCCACTGCTCCTCGTCCAGCGCTGCAAAACCACCACCGGGGGCCGACGAGCCACCCAGGACATGAACCACTATGTCGACGCCGCCCAGTTGCTGTTGGACCGCTGCGATGAGTGCGTCACAACCTTCCCGTGTCGAAAGATCAGCCGCAACCAGCAGTGCGCCCGGCATTTCGACGTCCACTTGCCGAGCCGAAGTGATGACCTTTGCGTCCTCGGCCAGGAACCACTCGACCACTGCTTTGCCGATTCCCTTGGTGCCGCCGGTGACGAGGACCCGCTTGCCAGTCAATCCTGAATTCAGCATGGCGAAATCTCCAGCGCTCGGAATTGATGGGTCGCGTCGTAGTTTTCTTTCTCGTCGATGACTGTGACATACGTCTGCACGACGGCGGGAAGTTGAAGGTTCATTGGCTGACTCCTGATTGATTAACTGGAGTCATCTTGCTGCGCTGCAGATAGTTTGTTCAACTGGGACAAGCCTTAATGACCTATCCCGAAAAACAGGACAATCCATTGGTTCAGGATCGCTTGGCCCTCAATGAACTGGACGCCGTCATAGCCGTCGCTCGAAGGGGGTCGTTTCGCCAGGCCGCCATTGATCTCGACGTCTCCACCACTGCGCTGAGCAACACCATTGCGCAACTGGAAGCGCGCCTCGAATCGCGACTGTTCAACCGCACCACCCGCAGCGTCGCCATCACCGAAGCGGGGAGAGTGTTTCTCGAACAGGTGGGGCCAGCCTTGCAGGATTTGCGTGCGGCACTCGATGCAGTGCGCTCGCAAAACGCCGGGCCCTCGGGTACGTTGCGCATCAACGCCTTCGCCAGCGCTGCGCGTTCGGCGTTGCTGCCACTGGTGATCGAGTTTTTGCAGCAGCATCCGAAAGTCCATATTGACCTTGTAACCGAAGGCCGGCTGGTGGATATCGTGGCTGACGGCTTCGATTTCGGCGTGCGCTCGGCAGGCCTTGTGCCCAACGATGTGATTGTGGTGCCAGTCGGCCCGCCGCAACGTTACGCGGTGGTCGGTTCGCCGGGGTATTTTGCACAACACGGCAAACCGCGCACGCCGTCCGATCTGCCCGGGCATCGATGCATCCGCGTGCGACTGCCGAACGGGGCGATTTTCCCCTGGTATTTCGAGCGGGACGGAGAAGTCACCCGTCTGGATGTGAACGGTCCGCTGACCCTGGATGAATCGAGCGTGGTCAAGGTCGCGGTGCAGGCGGGCATGGGGCTGGGCTTTTTCATGGAGCAGGACGTTCGTGACGAAATCCGCACCGGCGAGTTCGTGCAGGTACTCGAGGACTGGACGCCGCCCCGAGACAGGTTGTGCCTGTACTACCCGAACCGCCGCAATCCCTCTGCGGCCGCCAGGGCATTCATCGAACTGGCTCGCGCCAGGCAGGCTGATCAGGCGTGACCGGGTGGACTCAGGCGATCAAGCCCAGTGTCAGCCCCTTCAGGGTGGCGGCTGCCCGGGTCGAACATTGCAGTTTGCGAAAGATGCTTTCCATGTGCGTGCGCACCGTGCTCGGACTGATAGCCAACAGTTGCGCGACTTGCTTGTTGCTCGCGCCACGGCTGATTTCCAGGAGAATGCGGCACTCACGGGCTGTCAGCAGCGAAGGCTTGGGTTGCCGCAGGCGGCGCTCGCCACTGGCGGCAGCAATGACCGCTTCGCAGACATCGTTATCGAACAGACCACGGCCAGCATCCTTTTTGAGTAGCGTGGCTGCTGCGGTTTCGTCGTGGGCTGATCGCCATGGCCGGGCTTGCCTCAACGCCACCCAGGCGACCGAGGTGGCGAACAGCCGATATTCGGCATTCAGTGCATCACCCGCCACCCCGCGAAAATAGCCGCTGCCATCGAGCCGTTCATACGCGTGGGTGGCTATCTCGGCGGGCGCGGTCAGTTCAGGAACCGGTCGGAGCGCCTGTTGCGTCCAGTAAGGCACCAGGCGCACTCGCTCTGCCGCACCGTAGGGCAGCGGCCCTGGGCTATTCCATAGGTGATTGGAAACGGCTGCGCGGCCGAGACCGTAAATCAGCGCGGACTTGCCAATGTCTGTCAGCGTCGGCTCACCCAGGCCCCACAGGCGCGCAGCTTCCACGGCAACATGGGCGACCTGACGCGAATGCCCGGCCAGCCATGGCAGCTTCAAGTCAATGATGTCTCCGACCAAAGTCAGTGAGACATGACGCTGCTCGGGCGCGGGTTCAACTTTAGAGGAAAGCGTTTCCAGATCCGCCAGCCATTCCTTGGCATTGGCCACCAGCAACGACACCAGCGATGCGGGATAGCGCCGATCCGACTGCTCGCTGATCCAGCGCAGCGCCGCGTCCAGGCCATGGGCGCGGGTGAGAATGTCCAGATCACCGGCCATGACCACCTGATAGGCGACTTCCGGGATGTGCTCATGGCTTACGCCCAGTGGTCGGCCAGTGCCGTCGTAGGTTTCGAACACCCGACACAGGCCCGCTTCAACGGCGGTTCCGAGCTGGAGGGTTTTGGCGATTGCACCGGACACTTCACAGTGCACCACGGCCAGCGGGGTTGCCTGATGCACCGCGTTCATCTGTTCATTGCCCAGGGTCAGATCGAGCATCGCGCGGCGACCATCGACGTCGTCGCCCAGCAGGTCGGCAAAGCCTTCGGCGTTGGCCGTGCACCCAGACCAGCGCAGCAAGGCAATCTGCTCTGCAACCTGCAGATGCTCACCGTCGCCATGGCATGCCTGCGCGAGCATCCGCGCCAAAGCGGCAACGCGCCGGGAGTGACCGAGCGGTTGCCCCATGCTGAGGTCACCGACCTGGGCGATGGTTGCCAGTGCGCCGTCCAGTGAGATGTCCAGTTGCAAGCCACTATCCATGAAAAATGCCTCGGGGTCGGATAATTGACCGATGCCCACATCGCAGGCCGGCCAGCACACTCTGAACTCCCGAACAGGAGCTCATCCAATGAAAACAATCAAATCGAAATTCGCCACCGTCGCCTTTGCCCTGGCCAGTACCTTCATGGCCGGCGCCAGCCACGCGCAGGATACAACGCCTTCGGTGGTGATCGTACACGGCGCCTTCGCCGACGGTTCCGACTGGGCCAAGGTGGTGCCACTGCTGCAAGCCAAAGGCGTGGCCGTTACCGTTGTGCAAAACCCGCTCACCTCTCTGGCCGACGACGTTGCCGCCACGCGCCGCGCGCTGAACAACCAGCAGGGCAAGGTGGTGCTGGTCGGTCACTCCTGGGGTGGCACGGTGATCACCGAGGCTGGCAGCGACCAGAAAGTCAGCGCGCTGGTGTATGTCGCCGCCTTCGCGCCAGACGCCGGGCAAACCAGTGGCGAGCAGGGTAAAGGCGCGCCGACGCCGCCGGGCATCAGTCAGATCAAGGCCGACGCTAACGGCTTCCTCTATCTGACCCCCGAAGGCATGGCCAAGGACTTCGCTCAGGATCTGCCGGCCGCGCAAACTGCCGTCATGACCGCCACGCAAGGGCCGATCAAGGCCTCGGCTTTCGAAGATAAAACCACCGTTTCGTCCTGGAAAACCAAGCCGTCCTGGTACCTGCTCGCTACCGAAGACCGGATGATTCATCCCGATGTCCAGCGTTCTGCCGCCAAGCGTATTGGTGCGACCCTTGCAGAAGTGCACGCCAGCCATGTCCCGCAGCAATCGCAGCCGGCCGAGGTCGCCGCAGTGATTCTCAAAGCCGTGCACAGCGTTGCTAAGCAGTGATCGCGGCATCGAAGGGGAGCGGGCGTATGAACCCTCGAAGCGATCACGACTATGACTTCATTGTCTGTGGTGCCGGCACGTCGGGCTGCGTGGTCGCTGCGCGGCTTGCCGATGAGTCAGGCGCACGGGTTCTGCTGATTGAAGCCGGCGAAGGTTACTCAGGCCCCGAGGTGACCGAACCGGCGCAATGGCCGCTGAACCTCGGCTCCACGCGCGACTGGGCATTCGAGGGGCAATCCGATCCACGCCTCAACGGTCGACGGCTCCCGCTGAGCATGGGCAAGGGGCTCGGTGGAGGTTCGAGCATCAACGTGATGGTCTGGTCGCGCGGCCATCGCTGCGATTGGGAGCATTTTGCTGCCGAGTCTGGCGACCCGGCCTGGGGCTACGCATCGGTCCTCGATTACTACCGCAGGATCGAAAACTGGCAAGGCAGCCCGGACGCCACCCGGCGTGGTTCAGGTGGGCCGGTACATGTCGAACAGCCGGCCACGCCTCAACCCCTTGCGTGGGCAACGCTGGAGGCGGCCAGCGATCTGGGCATCCCCCGATTCGACAGTCCCAATGGCGAGATGATGGAAGGCGCAGGAGGGATCGCTGTCACCGACTTGCGCATCAAACAGGGCAAGCGCGAGTCGGTTTACGACGCCTACATCCGGCCACGCCTGCACTTTCCGAACCTGACGGTGCTGACCGGGGCGTTGGTGACCCGCGTGTTGCTGGTCGGCACCCGGGCCGTCGGTGTCGAAGTGTTGATCGCCGGCGAGCGGCGGCGCTTTCATGCCGCAGCTGAAGTCATCCTGTCCATGGGCGCGGTGCAATCACCGAAAGTGCTCATGCAGTCGGGCATCGGCCCGGCGGATGAACTGCGAAAACACAGCATCGCACCGGTCGTTCATTTACCCGGTGTCGGCGAGAATTTGCAGGATCATCTGGCTTTCGGCTGCACGTGGGAATACCAACAACCCCAAGCGGTCGCTGGCAGCGGATGCGAAACCACCTTGTACTGGAAAAGCGACAGTCGCCTGGAAGCCCCGGATCTGTTGCAGTGTCAGCTGGCATTTGCGGTACCGTCTCCGCCAGAGGTCGCCATACAACCGCCGGAGCATGGTTGGACGATGTTCGCCGGGCTGGCCAGACCGGCCAGTCGCGGATGCCTGCGACTGTCGGGTGCAGGGCCGCTGGATGCACCGATCATTGAGCCGAACTCCCTGAGCGAGCCCGAGGACATGGCCGCAGCCCATGCGTCGATCGAACTGTGCCGGGCGCTCGGCAACAGCCAGGCCTTCGATGGGCTGATCAAGCGCGAAGTGGTGCCCGGGCCGAGAGAACGCCGCGCTATGGAACAGTTCATCCGCAACTCGGCCATGACCTACTGGCATCTGTCGTGTACGGCAAAAATGGGTCGCGATGCGCTGTCGGTGGTTGACCACCAATTGCGCGTGTACGGGATCGACGGGCTGCGCGTTGCAGATGCCTCGATCATGCCGCGCATCACCGTTGGCAACACGATGGCGCCGTGTGTCGTTATTGGTGAGCGGGCGGCGGAGCTGGTGCTTGCGGGAGTATAAAGCGCCCACAACGCCCCGCTGCGCAAAATCTGCTTTCACTCGTTCGCAAGATTTTCCCTCGCCCACTGCTCAGCCGTCGTGACCTGAATCGCCCGCTGCTCATTGAACGTGCCCGCTTTCGGCCACGCCACACCTCGACCTTGGGCAAACACCGCGCGGTATTTTTTGATGTGGTGAGTGGGGTCTTTTTCCAGTTCCTGCATCAGGTGCGGCACTGTCCAGACGTTACGCTTGAAGGGCCGTCCGAGCACGCGTTCGAGAAGGCCCGCGACCTGTTCATAGGTCAGCGTGTCGCCCGACAGATACACGATCTCGTTGCGAAAACGCGGTTCGAAGAAAACGATTTGTGCGGTCAGCTTGCCGATGTCGTCCGGGGTCGTCAGCGTCACGCTGGTGTCCAGGCTGCCCAGGGCGTTAACGGTGTCGTTGTCGAAATCAACGACTTCAAACACCGGCTCGAAGAGGAAACTGGTAAACATGCCGGTCGAGATGATCACCCATTCGGTTTTGTCCTGCGCGCGCAGCAGTTCGCGCACGTCGAGCTGAGCATCGAACAGATCCTGCGGACTGCCCCGGCCGATCACTTCGAAGTCCACGCCAAACTGCCACGGGAAGTAGCGCTTGATGCCGGACTTGAGCGCGGCGGTCGCTAGCTTCATCGGCGTCTCGCGACCAGCGACCATGCCGGCGCAGCCAATGACGGTATCGAAAGGTGCGAAGACTTCGGCCAGTTGGTCGATCGAATCGTTGACCAGATCTGCCGCTACCATCTGCACGCCGAGACTGCGCAGTTCATCGATTTCGGCTTTCTTTGCCGGCACCTGACTGTCAATCGTCGAGGCCCTGAGCAGGACGCTGATCGTGCTGCCGGGCGAGCGCTTTGCCACTCCCGCAAGGTTGCGCAAAACCGGCAGGCCGAGCTCACCTGCGCCCAGGACGAGAATGGATTGCGGGGAAGGGTGGTTCGATTCGGTCATGATGTCTCCTGAGATCTGCATGTAAGATCGGCAAATGCTGGCACGATCGGGCAGCACTCAGAAGAAGGCACACGCGTGATACCAGGTGAAGAAATGACTGATCAGCAAGCGCTCAGTGAGGCAGAAGCAATCTGCCAGACGCTCAGACGAGACGATGATGGCGTGCGCCGCGAAGTGCTTGCGCACGCCGGTAGTCGCTGGTCGTTGGGCATCCTGCATGCCTTGGGGGTCTACGGCACGATGCGTCACGCCGAGATCAAACGGCAGATGACCGGCGTGACTCAGCGCATGTTGACCAAAACCCTGCGTGCGCTGGAACGCGACGGCCTGCTGACCCGGCGCGAGCTCGACCAGGTGCCGCCGCACGTCGAGTACGAGCTGACGCCATTGGGCATGGGCTTGCTGGTGCGGATGTCGCCGATCTGGACTTGGGTGGTGGAAAACGTCGAGGGTTTCCGCCAAGCGCGACGCACGTTCGATAGCCAGATCGGCAAGAAACCCTCATGGCAAATTCCTGTTCCAGCGCGGGATGATTCTGAAGCGTCAGACTGAGGTTTCGCGCTTCAGCTCAGCGGCACGGCGAAGACGGCGCTGGCGCGCGCAACCGTTCGCTCACCGACGTGCAGACTGACGCCAGCAAACGCCAATTGGCGGCCTTTTCTGGAGTGCTCAAGACGCACTTCGAGCCACTCGTTGATTTGCACCGCGCCGAGATAATCCAGGGTCATGCTCGCCGTAATCAATGGCTGCGGCGGATCGCTGGAGAAGGCCATGGCGTAGCCCATGCCGACATCGGCCAAAGTCGCCAATACACCACCATGCAAAGTGCCGCGACCATTGGCGTGGCGGGAGTCGGTCAGCAAGCCCAGTTCCAATTGCAGCCCGTGGCCTCTGGCGTAGATCGGGCCGAGCAGATCCAGCAACGGACTGCTGCGGGTCAATGGAGTGAAACCTTCGGGAATGGCCGTGGTGTTCATGATCCCATCCTGATGCAGGTGGCTGACCTGTGCGATTGAGCGGGGAATCGCAGGAAGGGGCAAGCACTATGCGGATGGGGAATTTGCTGCGATAAGTGCTGTACACGGAACTGACCAGCAAGGAGCTACGTGATGGATATTCAAATTCACATTGCGAAAGATGCGGATGCATCGGCTATCAGTGAGACGATCATCAAGACGCTCCGTGAGAGCAATGCTCGCGACTATCCACCCGAAATCATTGATCGAGTGATTAAAAGTTTTTCGCCCTCGAAGATCCTTTGCTTGTTGTCTGAGCGTCAGGTGCTGGTCGCTACGCTCGACAGTCAAATCGTCGCAACGGCAAGTCTTGATGGAGACGTTGTTCGAAGCGTATTTGTCGACCCGGACTTTCAAGGAATGGGTGTCGGAAGCCAGCTGATGAAGAGCATTCAATCACTCGCCATGGACGCAGGTTTCAACTTGCTGCGCGTTCCTTCTTCAGTCACCGCAGAAGGCTTCTATGCTTCGCTCGGCTTCAAGAAAATCAGAGATGAGTTTCATCAGACGGAGCGCACGATCATCATGGCGAAGAAGTTGAAACGATAGCGTTCACCTAACGTTTAAGCCTGCCGAATGTGGTTTCCATCGCTGCCCGGTCATGGTCGAGCAACCAGGCATGATGTCGTTGATAAAGCTGCAAAAGTAGTTCGGTGTTGGCTCCAACCACGTCCATGCCTCTGTCGTCATAGGGAAAGACCATGACTCGCTTGGGCAGATTGAACAGGTAGACAGCACAGTTCCCACGCGGTTGGATAGCACCGAAGTCCTTGGCCAATGCGCACCAGAGTAATGCTTGAATGCGGGCGGCAGACGCTTCGAAGGCGACGTTGACCCAGTATTCCGGCTCTTCCTCACTGAACCATTCCTCGTTATCTATTTCTTCGCTCCAGATGCACAGCGCTGATGGAGTGTCGATGCCAGCAGATTTAAGGGCGCGAAGAGTGCTGCGATGGGCGAATCGATTGCGACCGGAATG
The DNA here is from genome assembly GCF_025706525.1 of Pseudomonas mercuritolerans. Lineage (NCBI taxonomy): Bacteria > Pseudomonadati > Pseudomonadota > Gammaproteobacteria > Pseudomonadales > Pseudomonadaceae > Pseudomonas > Pseudomonas mercuritolerans. Next base: position 132,507 of record NZ_JAMSHA010000001.1, on the reverse strand, counting down.
AATGCGCAGGCATGCGACAAACGATGCGTCCCCCTGGAAAATGTCGCCGCAGATGGTTATGGATTTGCGCATAGCGGTCAGGAATTGCTCGATCATTCCGCCCGTTTCGGAGAGTTCGAAACGCAATCCTCCGGGCCAGGAATAGAAAAGCGGGCGGGCGAATGCCTGGGGTCCAAATGCGTTTTCGATCTCAGCTCTCAGATTCACTTTCTTGCCTTCAAGGTGATGAGGATTTCTGTTTGTTCAAGACGCGGGTAAAGTCAGTGCGACGACACAAACGGCGAAGCAGTCGTCGGTGCCGGCAGCGCATAGGCTTGTTTCATCCACGCCACTTCCGCCAGCGGTGTGCGGCCGAAGAGGCGTTTGAAGTCGCGGCTGAATTGCGAGGCGCTTTCGTAGCCCACCAGAAACGCAGATTTTGCCGCGGTCAGGTCGTTGCGCAGCATCAGCAATCGCGCCTGGTGCAGCCGCGTCGATTTCAGGTACTGCATCGGCGAGGAATCGGTGACCTTGCGAAAGTGCAAATGAAAATTCGGCACGCTCATCTGCGCTTCCTCGGCCAGGGTTTCTACGTCGAGATGTTGGTTATAGCAACTGTGGATCTTGTGGATGGCGCGGGTCACTTTGCCGAACTGACCTTGCTGGGCGATGGCGGCGCGCAGGGTGCCGCCTTGTTCGCCGGTGAGGATACGGTAGTAGAGTTCGCGCAGCATCGCCGGGCCGAGGATTTGCGCGTCGGCATCGTCGCTCATCACTTCAAGAAAACGCAGGGTTGACCGGCGCAGCGGTTCGTCGAGCGGCGAGGCGTACATGCCCATCGGTTGGGATCTGGGGAAATCCCACAGTTCATCGACCTGCTGAATCAGCTCGCCAGCCAAAGCGAAATCCAGGCGCACGTACACCGCGAGCATTGGCTCGGCTTCGCTGGCGTCGGTTTCCATGGTGAAGGGTACCGGCACCGACACCACCAGATAATGCTGAGCGTCGTAGACGTAGATTTCATCGCCGAGATAGCCGCGTTTACGCCCCTGACAAAGGATCACGATGCCCGGTTCGTACAACACCGGCGTGCGGGTCAGCGGTCGGTTGGAACGCAGGAAACGCACATCGTCCAGCGGGCTCAGGTTGTAACCCTCCAGCGGGGCGAGCTGGCTCATTAACTGGACCATGCGCGCTGTGATAGGGTCTTTCGGTTTCGGCATGGGCTGTGGGTTTCCTTGTGAAAAGGCGGGTTTGAACCTGTCTGGCTGATTGGCGGGGTATCAGACAGAGCCCTCACCCTAGCCCTCTCCCAGAGGGAGAGGGGACTGACCGTGGTGTTTGATCGGGATCTGCCGACCTGAAATATCGCGCCGAATGCTGACCGCGCTGTTCTAGAGTAATAAGCCCTGCGGAAATCTTCGAGGCAGGCTCAGGAGTTGAATCCACCCGCGATCGGCTCCCTCTCCCTCCGGGAGAGGGCTGGGGTGAGGGTGCTTTTGATCTTTCAGCCATCCGTCGAACGGCTAAGCGCTGCCCATTGCTCAATACTCTCCGCCGTGCGCTGCAATTTGTCACGCACCAGCGCCAGCGCATCACTGCCCAATAGCAGATGAGCCGGCGGGTTTGGACTGTCGATGATCGTCAGCATGACCCGTGCAGCTTTCTGCGGATCGCCCAGCTGATGGCCACTTTTCTCCTCCCGGGCCTTGCGCACCGGATCGAAGCTTGCGTCGTAGTCACTGATGCTACGCGGCGTGCGTTGCATCGAACGGCCTGCCCAGTCGGTGCGAAATGACCCCGGCGCCACAGCGGTGACAAAAATATTGAAGGGCGCAAGCTCCTTGCTCAAGGTGTCGGAGATCCCCTCAAGCGCAAACTTGCTGCCGCAGTAATACGCGATCCCGGGCATGGTGATATGGCCGCCCATCGAAGTGATATTGAGGATATGCCCCGCGCGGCGCTGGCGGAAATACGGGACGAAAGCCTTGGTCACCGCCACCGCGCCGAATACGTTGACGTCGAACTGGCGGCGCATTTCCTGCAGCGATGACTCTTCAAAAATCCCCTCATGGCCATAACCTGCGTTGTTGACCAGCACGTCCACCGGGCCGTGACGATCCTCCACAGCCGCAACCACCCCATCGATGGCATCGAACTCGGTAACGTCCAGCACCACCCCATGCGCGCGCTCGGGCGACAGCGCTTCGAAGGCTGCCAGAGCGGATTCACTGCGCACTGTGCCGATAACCCTGTGACCTTTAGCGAGCGCTTCCTTGGCCAGCGCCTGGCCGAAGCCGCTGCTGACACCGGTGATGAAAAGGGTCTTCATGGATCTGTACTCCAGCAGGCAATTGGAGAGGCCATGCTAGGGCGGATAACGCTGGCGGACGATGCCGAATCGGATCGAAGTATTGCCTGTTCCTATCAATAGAGTTTTCGATCAGGTCTTGCCTCAAAAAACGGAAAAGTCCTGCAGGTCTCATACCCGCAGGACTTTTCCTGTCTCGGCAACACGCACTTATGCTGCGCGACGGCCCGGTGTACGGTCCGATCCATCAGCGGCGAGGGCCTCACCCAGTGGGGTGCGGTCTGAGCCGTCGGCAGCGATGGCCTGGCCTTGTGGGGTCTTGTCATGACCGTCTTCAACCAGGCCTTGTTCCTCGAGGCGGTTGCGGCCGTTTTCAGCCAGAGCCTGGCCCTGCGGCGTACGTTCCGAGCCATCGGCAGCAACAGTCTGCTGTGGTTCGCTGACCTGGGTGAAGAAACGTTCTTCCTGATTACTCGGTACGGCGAATGCGCTTGCGCTGAGGGCGAAGGTGGCGATAGCGATCAGTTGGCTTACAGTTTTCATGGCGGTGACTCCGGTCAAATTTCGATTGAGGTCCGGGTCGTTCAGATCAGTCTCTGGTTAACCCGTTGCAGTGGTGTGTTCTGCATGGGTTCAGATTAGGGGGCAGGGCGGTGTCGGCGTTAAGCGGATACTGTCGGCGATTTGCCTGATTCTGCTCGCTGAAGATGATTTTACAGACTACCGACCTTCAGGCTTCAAGCTGTGATTCCGACACTGAATACCGATATTGCATTCGTTGATATTGAAAAGTGGCTTGGAAAAGCTAAGGTTCAGGCTTGGTCTCAAGGACGATCCTCCATGGCTTTGAATATCCGTACGGCGGCGGCAACCGATGCAGATGCCATCCAGCGCATTTATGCCCCAATCGTTCTGAATACTGCGATCTCTTTCGAAGAAACACCGCCGAGCATTACGGAAATTGCGCATAGGATAACTAAGACGCTTCAGACTTATCCCTATCTGGTGGCTGAAGAGCAGGGCGAGATCAAAGGCTATGCATACGCAAGTCAGCATCGCGCACGTCCGGCCTACCGATGGGCCGTTGATGTGACCGTGTACATCGCAGAATCAGTTCGTCGTCAGGGCGTCGGCCGAGAACTTTACGGGACCTTGCTTTCGATTCTCGAAAAGCAGGGATTTCACTCAGCCTACGCTGGGATCGCGCAACCAAATGAAGGCAGCGTGGGCCTGCATGAGTCACTAGGATTCACCCAAATCGGCATGTACCCGGAGGTAGGGTTCAAGCTTGGAAAATGGCACGATGTCGGCTACTGGCGACTCGGCCTGAACCAGGCGACTCCACCGCTGGAGCCAATCATCTTCCCCGAGCTTGAAGTCGCATCACAGTAAGCTCGCGCGAATTTGTCGGCGCGAGCAATCAGGTTCCGCCAGTGAGATAGCTTTGCACTTGCCTGACTACATCCCGGGCGGTGCGGGTTACGCCGATCAATGTGGCAGAAGCGAGCCCCGTCCAGTCGCCATAACCCACCAGCCATAAATCGGGCAACGCGACACTCCGGTTTTCGTTCACAGCCACTTTGCCATCCCGGCCTACAATATTCAGGCTGTTCAGATGGTCGAGCGCCGGAGAAAACCCGGTGCACCAGATGACAGCGTCCACCTTTGTCTCGATCCCCGATGACCACACAACCCCTGTCGAAGTAAAACGCGTGAACGGCCGTACCGCGCTCAATACACCGCGTTCGCGAGCTTCCTTGACCGGTGGCACCATGACGATGTCGCCCAGTCCTCCAACGGGCTGTTGAGGCTCCACGCCATCCTGCTGCGCCTTCAGTCGAGCGGTAGCGCGTTCGAACAGGACGCGTCCATCCACCTCATCAGGTAGAAACGTTGGGGCCTGTTGCGTAACCCAGGTTGCCTGAGCCACTTTGGAGACCTCGGCGTAAATCTGGGCGCCCGAGTTGCCGCCACCGACGACAAGGACGGTTTTACCCGCAAACTCGTTCGGCCCGACGTAATGAGCGGAATGAAGCTGCCTGCCTGCAAACAATGCCTGGCCGGGATAGTCCGGTACGAACGGGCGGCTCCAGGTGCCTGTTGCACTGATAACCGCTTTGGCGTCCCAGTGTTTGTCCTTTGAGATAACACGCAAGCCGCCTTCGATCTTTTCGACACGGGTCACCCGCGTGGAGCGGATGATGGGGAAGTCATACCGGCGCTCGTACTGAGTCAGGTATTGGACAACGTCGTCCCGCCCGGGCGTCCCCTCGGACAGGGCCGGCATCGGCCAGCCTGCAATCGAACTCCATGCTGACGGCGAGAAGAGCCGCAGCGAATCCCAGCCATGCCGCCAGGCGCCTCCTGGTCCCGGCTCGGCATCCAGCAGCACGTAAGACAAGCCTGTGCGCTTCAAAAAATAAGCGACAGTCAGCGCGGATTGGCCACCACCAATGACCACGACATCAAGTTTCGAATTCTGACTCACCAGCATCCTCCAGGCTCAACGGCCTCAACTTGTGAAAGATCGTGGTGCGCTCATACCGTTGCCCCACACAGGCATCAAATCGAACGCTGGTTGACTCGTCTGGACAGCTCTTCGGCGGATTCCTTGCGCTCGGAATAACGGTCAACCAGGTAATCCTGACGATCGCGCAAGAGAAGCGTGAACTTCATCAATTCTTCCATCACGTCCACCAGGCGGTCGTAGTACGAAGAAGGCTTCATGGGACCCGCTTCATCGAACTCGGTGAACGCCTTGGCCACGGAGGACTGGTTCGGGATGGTGAACATCCGCATCCAGCGGCCAAGTACCCGCAACTGATTGACCACGTTGAAGGACTGCGAGCCGCCGCAGACCTGCATCACAGCAAGGGTTTTGCCTTGCGTAGGTCGTACAGCGCCCAGTGCCAGCGGAACCCAGTCGATCTGCGCTTTGAACACGGCACTCATGGAGCCGTGACGCTCGGGAGAGCACCACACCTGACCCTCTGACCATTGCATCAGCTCGCGCAGCTCCACGACTTTGGGATGGGTGTCGGGTGCGTCATCAGGCAGCGGCAGACCCGAAGGGTCGAAGATCCTGGTTTCGGCGCCAAACTCATTCAGCAGGCGTGCCGCCTCTTGCGTGACCAGACGGCTGAATGAGCGTGCCCGCGTCGATCCGTATAACAGCAGAATGCGAGGTTTATGCTGCGAAGGATTACGAGGAGACAGCTGCTCCAGCGTAGGAATGTCGATCAGGTCGGCGTGTACGTTCGGCAATGTGTCTTGCATATGAACTCCTGCGCGGCGCGTGGAGGGGCGCCGCCTCGGTTGATCTTTAAAGCGAACCGATGCGGTTCAGTTCAGCTTGCAGTTGGTCAGGGCTCAGGGTCTTGAGCGGCAGTGCAAGAAATGCATTCACGCGTTCCTGGATTTTGCCCAGTGTGCTTTCAAATGCAGCGGTGATCTCGGCTTCCGACCCGCTAGCCTCGGACGGGTCGGCCAGCCCCCAATGCGCCTTCAAGGCTGGGCCGAAGAAGATCGGGCATGCTTCTCCAGCAGCGCGATCGCAGACGGTAATGACGATGTCGGGAGGCGAGCCCTCAAAAGCATCCGAAGCCTTGCTGCTCAAGCCCGCCGTGGAGACGCCCGCCGCCTCCAGCGTTTGCAGTGCCCGTTGATTCACCCGGCCACTGGGAAAGCTTCCCGAGCTGATGGCTTCTAGACCCTCGGGCGCCGAGTGGTTGAAAAGCGCCTCGGACAGAATGCTGCGGCAGCTGTTGTGGGTGCACATGAACAGGATTTTCATCAGACGATTCCTTGATTCAGAAACTTAGGCGCAGTGCCAGGGCGGACAATGTGGCGACGAGAATGGGCAAGGTCAGCACGATCCCGGTCTTGAAGTAGTAACCCCAACTGATCGTTATGTTTTTCCGGGCGAGCACGTGCAGCCACAACAGCGTGGCCAGGCTCCCGATCGGGGTGATCTTCGGGCCCAGGTCGCAGCCGATGATGTTGGCGTAAACCATCGCTTGCTGGACTACACCGTCGACTTCGGCGGCATGAATGGATAAGGCGCCTACCAGAACGGTGGGCATGTTGTTCATGATCGAAGACAGCAATGCTGTCAGCAGTCCTGTACCAAGGGACGCGCCCCAAACGCCATAACCGGCGAACACGTTCAGGATCTGCGCGATGTGGTCGGTAAGGCCGGCGTTCTTCAGGCCATAAACAACCAGGTACATACCCAAAGAAAAAATCACCACCTGCCATGGCGCCTCTTTGAGCACCTTGCTTGTGTTGATGGCATGACCACGAGCCGCGATGACATAGAGAATGCATGCACAGATCGCTGCAATGGCGCTGATCGGAACCCCCAATGGCTCAATGACAAAGAAGCCGATCAGCAGTAGTGCCAGCACCCACCAGCCGGCTACGAAAGTGGCACGGTCATGGATTGCGTCATCCGGGTTGTCCAGTTGGTTGAGGTCATAGGTCTTTGGTAAATCTCTGCGGAAAAACCACAGCAGCATGGCTAGTGTCGCCGCCACGCTGACGATGTTTACCGGCACCATGATCGAAGCATATTCGTTGAAGCCGATATTGAAGTAGTCGGCAGAAACAATGTTGACCAGGTTGGAAACGACAAATGGCAAGCTCGCCGTATCTGCGATAAATCCAGCGGCCATGACGAACGCCAACGTCGCGGCGGGAGAAAAACGCAGCGCCAGCAACATCGCGATTACGATGGGAGTGAGGATCAATGCCGCTCCGTCGTTGGCGAACAGTGCCGATACAGCCGCACCCAGCAGGACGATAAATGCGAACAGCTTGCGGGTGCTTCCGCCTCCCCACCGAGCCACGTGCAATGCAGCCCACTTGAAAAAGCCTGCCTCATCAAGCAACAGACTAATAATGATGACCGCGATGAATGTCCCAGTGGCATTCCAGACGATGCGCCAGACCTCGGGTATGTCTGCAAGGGTAACGACGCCTGCCAGCAGCGCCACGATGGCGCCGAACGTCGCACTCCAGCCAACCCCGAGTCCCTTGGGCTGCCAGATGACAAGGACGATGGTGGCGATAAAGATCAATACGGCAATCAGCATTTCATTAATCCGGTTGGGCGTGAATCAGTTGCACACGGCTTGGTTGATCGGACGGTCGCTCATGCCGCACAGGCGCTTGGCCTCGGTTTCCAGCCATTGCTGATTGGCGTCTACCACTTCCTTCAAAACTGCAGCCACCCACGCGGGCAAATCAGGATTGACTCGGTAGTACACCCATTGACCCTGGCGACGATCCAGCAGCAAACCGGCGGAGCGCAGCAGCGCCAGATGACGAGAAATCTTCGGCTGACTCAGGTCGAGCGCTGCCGTCAGCTCGCATACACAGAGTTCACCTTGGCTCACGACAAGCAGGGAAATTTTGGCTCGGGTGTCGTCGGCCAGGCACTTGAACAAGGTGGTGGGGGTCATGGGTTCTGTCATTCGTCCTCCAGATGCTTTTGTCTTGACCAAAACGAAGAGCCTGATGCGTTTGCGGATGTCGTGATGCGTAGGATGAAAGGCGGCGGGATGATTGCCGGGCAATGGATACGGATGACCGAATATACGCATAAGCATATATCTGGTAAAGCGAATATAACAGCGGTTGAACCGTCGAGACTGATAGCGGCGGACCGCACGGATATTGCCCGCGATTTGCCTGATTCTGCTCGATGGAAAATAGCCATTGACTTAGAGCGCACTCAAACCTTTACGGTGATGACATGAATTCAGAACTGACAATTTCAAAGTTGGCCAAGCGCCTTGATTTGAGCGCTCACACGATCCGCTATTACGAGCGCATCGGGCTGTTCGACCCGGTTGGGCGCGGTGGCAATGGCCACCGGGTATACGCCGATAAGGATGTGCTGTGGGCCGAGTTTCTGCTCCGGCTGAAGGCGACCGGAATGCCGATCCAGCAAATGCTGCGGTATGCCGAATTGCGTCGATCAGGCGACTCGACCCTGGCAGAACGCCGCGAACTTCTCGAGCAGCATCGCCGGGACGTGCAAGCGCAGATCAGCCAGTTGAGCCAGTCCCTGGAGGTTCTGGATAACAAGATTCAGATCTACCACCAACTCGAGCAAAAGGAGCATCACCATGATCCGTAAACTTCCCGGTCTCAATCGTTTGCTGTCCGCCACACTGATTGGCGCAAGCGTGACCAGTGTGGCAGCGCCGGTGGAGATGACTGATCGTCGAGCGCGCGGAGAAGCCGCTCTGACGCAGATCACTGGCGGACCTGGTCAGGCAGTGGTCGATTCATTGAAGGATACTGCTCCAGAGCTTGCGGACTGGATTCTGAGTTTTGCCTACGGCGATGTCTTCGCCCGCCCCGGGCTAGATCACTGCACTCGTGAGCTGGCAACCGTTGCGGCATTGACCGCACTGGGCAACGCCCAGCCACAACTGAAAGTGCATATCGGCGGTGCCATGAACGTCGGGTGCACACCGGAGGCGGTGGTCGATGTGATCTTGCAAATGACCGTATACGCAGGGTTTCCCAGCGCCTTGAACGGAATAACGGCTGCGCGTGAAGTCTTTGCTGCTCGCGGGATCAGTGTCAAATCCTAGGTGCAGCACGCTGCAGAAACTGCGCGATAAAGCCAGATTCAACCTTCCACCCACCCCGCATACAACTGCACAAACCGCACCTGCAGCCATTCGATAAACACCTGCACCTGCGCCGGCAAATGCGTGCGGCTCGGGTACAGCAGCGATACCGGCCGAGGCAGCGGGCGCAGCGGTTGCAGAATTTCCACCAGAGCACCGCTAGCCAAATGCTCGGCGACCGCGATGCCCGGCGCCTGGATAATGCCGAAGCCCGACACGCCACACTGCACGTAAGCGTTCGACTCGGTGACGGTAATGCCTTTGCGGCTGACATAGCTTTTCTGTTTGCCCTCAACTGAAAACTGCCAAGGCAAGGTGCGGTTGTTCTGGCCCGAGAGAAAGTTCACGCCTTGATGGTTCGTCAGGTCTGCAAGGGTTTCGGGTGTGCCGTGCTCCCGCAGGTATTCGGGCGCGGCGCAGGTGACCATGGTCGCCAGGGCGATAGGGCGGGCGATCAGCGTTGAGTCGGGCAGCTCGCCGATGCGCAGCGCGCAGTCGATGCCTTCGCCGACCAGATCAACCGCACGATCGGTGACGCCCAGCACCATGTCGATGCCGGGGTAGGTGGCGGTGAACTCGCGCAGGCTCTTGATGAATTCCAGTTGCGCGAACGCAGTGGGAATGTCGATGCGCAGGCGGCCGGACAGCGTGGCTCCGGTGCGATCGAACATCGTGGTGGCGGCGGTGATCTCGGCCAGAATTTCCTGGACCCGCTGATAGAAAAGTTCACCCTCGGCGGTGAGTGCGACTTTCCTGGTAGTGCGCTGGAAGAGGCGCACGCCCAGCGATGTTTCCAGTTCCTGAATATAGCGAGTGACCTGCGGCCGGCCGATGTCCAGCGACTCAGCGGCTTTGGTGAAACTGCCCAGCTCCGCCAGTCGGGCGAACAGGCGCATCGATTGCAGTAATTCCATGACTTTTCCGGTGAGCTTCAGTATCTGTATTTGTTGCCTGAGAATAGAACAATCCTGTCTGTTTCCAAGCATTTATTGCGCTGATGTAAAAGCCAATCATGGCCCCAAGGCAACCCCCCTGAGGGTTTGCGGCCAATAATGCATTTGGAGACACATCATGAAAGCGTGGTTACTGAAAGATTTCGGGCTCGACAATCTGCAACTGGGCGAGACGCAAACCCCGCAGCCCAAGGCTGGCGAGCTGCTGGTCAAGGTCGGCGCGGTCTCGCTGAATTTTCGTGACAAGGCCATCGTTGACGGTATCTACGAGCCGCACCTGGTGCCGAAACCGCTGATTCCGGTGAGCGATGCCGCCGGTACCGTAGTTGCAATCGGCGCCGGTGTTACTCGTTTCAAGGTTGGCGACCGCGTCAATTCACATCTGTACTCGCGCTGGTTGGATGGCGAGCCGGGGCCGAACGAGCCGGATTATTGCTTCGGTTCGCCGCTGCCCGGTGGCCTCGCCGAGTACATGATCATTCACGAGGACAGCGCCGTCGGCGCGCCGGCCAACATGAGCGATGAAGAGGCGGCGACGCTGCCTATCGCCGCACTGACTGCGTGGTACGCGCTGGTGGATTTCGGCGCTATTCAACCGGGGCAGACCGTGTTGGTACAGGGCACCGGCGGCGTATCGATTTTCGCCGTGCAGATCGCCACCGCGCTGGGCGCCAAAGTCATCGCTACCTCAAGCAGCGATGACAATCTGCACGCGGTAAAACGTCTGGGCGCGGTCGCCGGTATCAATTACCGCAGCACGCCGAACTGGGCGGACGAGGTGCTGAAACTCACCGGGGGCAAGGGTGTGGATCTGCTCCTTGATGTGGCGGGAGGCAATGGCATCAATCAGTCGGTAGCAGCGACCAAGGCTTCGGGGCGGATAGCGCAGATTGGCTTTCTGACAGGGCAGACCGTCGAGCTGAACCTGATGCCGCTGATCTTCCGCCAGACCACCATTCGCGGCATCGCGGTGGCACCGCGTTCATCGTTCGACCGGATGAACGTGTTCCTCGCCGAGCACGACATTCGGCCGGTGATCGACCATGTGTATCCGTTCGAACAGGCGCGTGAGGCCTATGAGCATCTGGCGAAAGGGGCGTTTGGCAAGATTGTGATCAAGGTGAGCTGATCAGCGAAAACGTCAGACAAACCAAGGCCAGTCAGCTCAACTGACTGGCCTTTTTTTATGTCTGTCTTAACGCAAATCCTCGGGCTGCATCGTCAGAATAATCTTCCCGACATTCTGCGAAGACTCCATCCGCCGATGGGCATCGGCTGCGCGGGACAACGGAAAGATGCTGTCCACCACCGGTTCCAGACTCGCAGCGCCGGCGAAGCGTTTCAGCCAGTGGTCGCGAAAGCGCTGGATCATCGCGTGCTTCTCCGGCTGAGTGCGTGACTTCATCACCGTGCCGATGATTTGCAGGTGCCGGTAGAGGATGTGCTCCAGCTCCACGTCGACCTTGCCGCCGCCGCCAAGAATGCCGACCTGGACCAGGCGGCCGCCGTGGGCCAGCGAGGCGATGTTGCGGGCGAAGTAGGGAGCGCCGATGAAATCAATGATCACGTCGACGCCGCGCCCGTTGGTTTTGTCGGCGATGACTGCGGCGAAATCCTCGGTCTTGTAGTCGATGGCCACGTCGGCGCCCAGGTGTTCAACACGTGACAGCTTGCCGCCCTCGGTGGTCGCGTACACCGTGGCGCCTGTGGCGTAGGCCAGTTGCACGGCAGCGGAGCCGACGCCGCCGGCGGCGGCATGAATCAGCACTGAGTCGCCTGACTTGAGTCGGGCCAGGTGCAGCATCGCTTCGTGGGCGGTGACAAACACTTCGGGAATCGCCGCGGCGTGCACATAGTCGAGCTGCGCCGGAATCGGCATGGCCATGCGGTAGTCGATGCGCGCCAGTTCGGCGTAGGCGCCGCCACCGACCACGCCCATTACCCGGTCGCCGACGGCGAATCCACTCACCTCGCTGCCGGTCTCGATCACTTCCCCGGCAATCTCCAGACCGATGATCAGCGAGTCGCCGAAGTTCGCATGGCCGTAGCCGCCGGTTCGGTGGGTCAGGTCGGCACGGTTCACGCCGGCCGCATAGACACGCACCAGCAGGTCGGTCGCGCGCACTTCAGGGTTGGGCGCTTCACCGAGTTGCAGCACTTCTGCCGAGCCGAATGCTTTCAGGTTGATGGCTTTCATCTCAGCGTTGCTCCGTGTCGGCAAGGGTGGCATTGGCGATGGCCGAGGCGGTGATGGCGCCCGGGAAACCGACGTAAAAGGCCAGGTGAGTGATCGCCGCCGACAACTCTTCATGGCTCACGCCATTGCTGACAGCGCGGCGCAGGTGCGCGGGCAATTCTTCACAGTGGCCGCCGGCAATCAGCGCAGCGACAGTGATCAGACTGCGCTCGCGGGGTGACAAGGCGGGGTCGCTCCAGATCTGCGGGTACAGCGTTGAGTCCACGAATTGCGCCAGTTTCGGGGTGAAGGCACGCGCGGCTTCGCGTGGGCTGCTGAAATCGATAGTCGACATGGAAATCCCCTTAAACCTGGCTGATGAATTTGTTGGTGAGGTAGTGCTCGATGCCTTCGATGCCGCCTTCAGAACCGTGGCCGCTTTCTTTCATGCCGCCGAAGGGCAGTTCGGTGGCGACGATGCGGTACTGGTTGATGCCGATCATTCCGGCTTCCAGGCCATCGGCGACGTCGATCGCGGTGCGCGCATTGGAAGTGAACGCGTAGGCCGAGAGGCCGTAGGGCAGGCGGTTGGCTTCTTGCAGGCCGTCGCTCAACTCATCGAAAGGCATCAGTATCGCGATGGGGCCAAAGGGTTCTTCGTGCATGACTCGCGCATTCATTGGCACATCGGCCAATACGGTGGGCTGAAAGAAGAAGCCCGCGCCCGGCAACGCTTCGCCACCGGCCAGCACCCGCGCGCCTTTCTCGACGGCGTCGGCGATCAGTTGCTCCATCTTCGCCAGTTGCCGTGGGTTGGCCAGAGGGCCGACCTGGGTCTGCGGATCCATGCCATCGCCGATTTTCAGTGCCTTGGTGGCAGCAACGAAGCGCTCGACGAACTCGGCGTAGGCCTCACGCTGGATAAGAAAACGAGTCGAGGAAATGCACACCTGGCCGGTGCCGCGAAAGCGATTGGCGACGCCTTCCACAGCAGCCTTTTCGATGTCGGCATCGGCAAACACCAGCACCGGGCCGTGGCCGCCCAGTTCCAGGGTGATCGGCTTGACGCCTTCGGCAGCGCGGGCCGAGAGCAGCCGACCGATCGGCACCGAACCGGTGAAGGTCACTTTGCGAATGATCGGTGAGGCAATCAAATGGCTGGACACTTGATCCGGCACACCGAACACCACTTGCAGGACGCCTTTGGGCAAACCGGCATCGTCCAGCGCCCGGGCCAGGGCCAGAGCGGTGGAAGGGCTTTCCTCGCCGGGCTTGAGCACCACGCTGCAACCGGCCGCCAGCGCTGCCGAGAGCTTGCGCGCCGGGGTGATGGCCGGGAAATTCCACGGTGTGAACGCTGCCACAGGGCCGATTGCCTGGCGTTTGACCAGTTGCAGTACACCCGGACGATTGGCCGGGACGACACGGCCGTCGATGCGTCGTGCGCTTTCGGCGAACCACTCGAAATATTCCGCCGCACGGGTCACTTCATCGAGGCTTTCGCGCAGTGGCTTGCCTTCTTCCAGCGTCATTTGCGCAGCGATGTGCGGGGCGCGTTCGAGGATCAGGTCGGCGGCGCGCTTGAGGATTTTTGCGCGCTGGTCCGGCACGGTCTGACGCCATTGGTCGAAGCTCAGTCGGGCCACTTCGAGGGCGTGATCCAGGTCTTGGGCGGTGGCGAGTGGCACCTGGCCGATTTCGTCGCCGGTAGCCGGGTTGACTACGGCAGCGGTCGCGCGGTCTTGGGCGGTAAGCCATTGACCACCGATGAAGAGATAGAGCGGATCGTAAGGAGTGTTCATGGATGTCGCCTTCATGGTTGAGGATTCATTCGGCGCCTTGTACGCAGTGGTTCAGGCGTCCCGTGGAATCCAGTCTATGGAAGGCGTGCCGTTTGATTTAGCCGGCCACGAGGGAATCATTGTTGTCCCAGAAGGTAATATCGATCCCAGGAGCGAGCGTGTAGGATCCGACGTTATCCGCAGTGAGTGGCAGGTCTACAGGACGATCAGGATGGACAAACTTTCAAACATGTCGGTGTACATCAAGGTAGTCGAGATGGGTAGTTTCACTGCCGTGGCCAACCATCTCGACTCCACCGTCGGTAACGTATCGCGTGCGGTCTCGGCGTTGGAAAACGTGCTCGACACTCGCCTGTTGCAACGCTCGACCCGGCGTCTCTCGGTGACCGATGCGGGCCGGCGGTTTTATGAACGCTGCGTGAAGATTCTCGCTGACCTGGAAAGCGCCGAAGCCGAGGCGAGCAATGCCGCCTTGCAACCACGAGGGACGTTACGGGTGCACTGCGTGCCCGGACTGGCGCGGCAACTGGTGACCGGCGCGGTGCTGGAATATCGCCAGGCGTTTCCCGAAGTGACCGTCGATTTGATGCTCTCCCAACGCATGCCCAATCTGCTTGAGGATCAGTTGGACGTGTCCATTCTGATCGCGCGAACGCTGCCGGACTCGGCGTATGTCAGCCAGAAGATCGGCGTCAGTCACTGTGTACTGGTGGCCTCCCCGGAATACTTGGCGCGGCATGGCGCACCCGAAACGCCGGAGCAGCTTTGCGATCATCAATGCCTGCTGCTCGGTACCGTGGATTACGTGCGCGATGAATGGCAGCTCAAAAGCAAGGCGGGCGACGCGACGTTCATCCCGAGCGGGCCGAGTTTCAGCGTGAACGATATGGACGCAATGGCCGTGGCCATTCGCGAAGGGGCGGGGATTGGTCTGTTGGCAGGCTTCACGGCGATCGATGATTTGCGTACCGGCAGGCTGGTGCGGGTGCTGCCCGATTACCACACCTATGAGCGCAATGTTTACGCGGTCTACACGTCTCGCCAGTTTGTCGATGCGAAGATCACTCGATTCATCGATACCTTGAAAACCCGGGTCGGCGCGCAGTTGGCGAGCACTGCTCAGGCGCTTATCGATTGAAGCGGTAAAGGCATTTGCGTCTCAGCGAGCCAACTCTGAGACGCAATGGGTGTGCGAGGTATTGGCCAGATCAACCGTTGCTGCAGCCGCTGCCCATGACCTCGTATTGCAGGATGTGCTGTTTGCCTTGGGAATCCTGATAAGTCATGTGCACCGGCACTACAGCGCAGACATCCGGCACGGGATCTTCCGAGATGATTTTGGCGACGTCGAGGTGACTGGCGTAGGTGTATTGCTCGACTGGTGGCGTGGTAGTCGATTCCTGAGCCATGACCACCGAGCTGAAGCCGAAGAGTGCGAGGACGAGCATTGAGACTTTCATGGAAGATGTTCCTTTGCTGAAGTTGAGTGTGCTGCTGGAACAAACTCTATGCGGCGGCTGGCGGGGGAAACAGGCGCGGATCGGGTAAAGACTGTTTACGGTTTGAGCCACAATCGGCATGGGGTGAACGATCGCGCAGGGTTCAGCGCAAACAAAAAAGGCGCCGGTGAGGGCGCCTTTTTGCTTATCTGGGTTTTTTACGGCTCGCCATGCAATCGGCAGCTACGAAAGCACTGGGCTGATTTCGGCGGATTTCGCTGAGTAGCTTGCCACTCGTGCCGAAATCCACTTGCGGCTGTAAGCCAGCACATGGTCTGCAGTGGCGGTGGGGAAGTGGATGAAGCCATGCGGACACTCCGGCAGCACGTACATCTCCACCGGCGCCGCGTGTTGCCAGCACTCGGCGATGAGCCGCGTGTCATCCAGCAGCGGATCGAGGTCGCCGGCAAACAGCAGCGCTGGTGGCAGTCCGCTGAAATCGCCGTACAGCGGCGACAGCGGTGGCTGGCGTCGTTGTTCGTCGCTGATGTCCGGCGTGAGCAGGCGCAACGCTTCGACCATGCCGGGGCCGTCGAGCACCAGAGTTTCGGCGGGCGCGGCGCGCACGCTGGGCGTGCCGGTCAGGTCGTAGACGCCGTAATACAGCAGCGCGCCGCAGATCCGTTGCAGCAGTTGCGGCGAAGATTTGAGCGCGAGCAGGGTGGCGGCCGCCAAATGCCCGCCGGCCGATTCACCGACGACGACTACGGGCAGTCCGGCAAATTCGCCATCGTTCAAGATGCCGCGAATGGCACGCAGGCAGTCTTCCAGCAAGCCCTCGATCGGCGTCGAAACGGCCAGCCGATAATCAACCGACACCACCGCCACGTCGCAGGTGTTGACGATGGCGATGTTGAAGTTGTCGTTCATCTGCGCATTGCCGATCACCCAGCCGCCACCATGGAAATCCAGCACCACGCCTTTGGCTTTGCCCTTGGGGCGAATGATGCGCACGGGCACCGTGTCGATGATCTTCCGTTCGGCGCTCAGCCCATGCTGGCGCAGCTTGCCGTCGCCGCCGAGCTGACCCGCCCGCAGCAACGCCTGAATCAACCTCGGGGTAAGGCGATTGCGAATCTTGAAACGCGGCAGCCAGGCGAGCTTTTTGTTGAACGCGCGAACCTGCGCCAGCTCGCGCTCGCCTTGTGGCCACGGAAAATCGCTCACAGGCGATTCTTCATCAGGATCGAGCAGTTCAGCGCCGCCGCAACGCACAGCCACGCCAGGTACGGGAACAGAATCAGCCCGGTGACTACGTCCAGTTGCAGTGCGAGCACGACCATCACCGCGACCACCACCCACAGCACCGCCAGAATCACCAGCGCCGCCAGCACCTGATGCGCGCCGAAGAACACCGGCGTCCACAGCGTGTTCAGGGCGATTTGCGCGGCCCACAAAGCCAGCACCGTTTGGCTGCCGGGGATCAGGCTCAAGCGATAACCGGCCCAGGCCAGCAGCAGGTAGATGATCGTCCACGCTACCGGGAAGGCCCAGTTGGGCGGGGTAAAGGAGGGTTTGGTCAGGGATTCGTACCACGGGCCGGGTTTGAACATCACGCCAGTGGTTGCCGCCGCCGCGCAGGCTAGAAGGAAGATGAAAAAGGTCATTGCCAGTCCTTAGCTGTGATCAGCTGTTATGGAGAGTTAAGAAGAGGACGCTTCGCTGCGCAAAAAGTTTGTTTGCAAACGCAAAATGGCAGTCAGGTTGAACTAAAAGCTGACCGTCGCGTCAGGATAAACACTGCCTTTTCCCACCGACGCGGACGACATCATGTACACCTATCACATCGAATACCGTTTCAATGGCGAGCCTCGTACTTATCTGCTCGAACTCAAGGAAGCGCAACTGGCCGAGCACGACGCGGCGATGCATCTGCTGGAACTGCATCTGGGCGATGCGGAAAACAGCCTGGTCATGCCCACGGCGGATTCGACGCCAGAACAGATTCTCGAGCAGGCCGAGCGGGTAGGGATTACACATATCCGGGTGGTCAGCCGGACCAATTGACCTTCACGGTCCATCGCATTCCAAGCCGCTGTCCCCGCCACTGCAATAACGATCCCGGCCGTGCTGCTTCGCCGCATAAAGCATCTTGTCGGCCGAATCGATCAGCATGGCGGGGCTCACCTCCTGTTCGGCGGGTTTGCCGACCGCAATACCCGCGCTGGCGGTGACGTGGCCCAGCGGATGAGCTCTGTGCTCGAGCCTCAAGGATCGAATGGCCTCGAGAATTTCCTCAGCGACAAGCGCTGCTCCACGAAGATCGGTATTGGGCAGCAACACGGAAAACTCCTCGCCGCCATAGCGCACGGCCAGATCTCCCGGTCTTTTTACCGCATGCGCAATCGCCTGGCCAACGGCGCTCAGGCAATCGTCACCTGCCGCGTGCCCATAGCTGTCGTTGTAGAGTTTGAAATGATCGACGTCGAGCATGATCAGCGAGATTGACGAACCTTGCCGTCTTGCCAGGCGAATCTCGTCAAGCAGTGCAGTGTCCAGCCGCCGACGGTTGGCCAGACCGGTCAGGCTGTCGGTCAGAGCCATGTCTTTCATGGCTTGGTGTGCCCGACGCAAATCCTTTTCCATCACCATTCGCTGGCGCAGTTGTCTCAAGACGATCAAGCCGAAGACCGTGAATGCGATGATTACCGACAACAGCACAAACCCGGTTTTGATCAGATCCCAGCGCCACGGCGCGATGATCGATTCGCGCGAAAGTCCGGTTTCCACCACCAGTGGGTACGTGCTCAGCGCGCGGTAGCCATACAAGCGCTCGGTGCCGTCGACGATGGCTTTCACCTCGGCGATCCCTTGGTTGGAAATGGGCAGGTAGTTCTTGAACACCTCACTGTCGGCGAGGCTCTGACCGATTACTGAAGCGATGAAGGGGCGACGCACGAGAATGGTTCCGTTGCGCAACGCCAGTACCAGCGCGCCCTTGTCGTCGATCTTGAAATCGCCGTAATAGTCGACGAAATAACTGACCTTGATCGTCCCCAGCAGCACGCCGGCGAAGGAGCCGTCCGGGTTATTCAAGCGGCGGGAAATCGGGATGATAAGGTCGTCGGTGGATTTGCTTGTGACGACATCTCCGATGCGCACGTTGCGATCGGTGTGAGTGCGGTGATACTGGAAGTAATCGCGGTCGGCGTTGTTCGCCGGGTCCGGTATGTTTTCCTTGTCGGTGACGATCCAGTGCCCGTCCGGGCCGTAGATGAACAGCCCATGCAGCTGCGGCATCAACTTGGCTTGCTGGACCAGCAACTTGTGGATGCGTGGTACGTCGATGTTTTGCAAGCCGTCACCTTCAACGCGCTCGCCCAGGGCGGCGGTCAATACGTCCACTTGGCGGATAGCGTCCTCGGCATGCTGCGCGGTTGCGCGAGCGAGGTTGGTGACCGAATCGCGCGCCGACGAGAAGGCCGCATGATAGTCACGCCAGGTGCGCCATCCTTCCACACCGAGAAACGCCAGAATGACCGTCAGCAGGAAAATCACGGTCAGGCGGAAGGCAGCGATATCACTTGCCGCTTTGATGGGAGCCGTTTCTGCGGCGTCATGCCCCTTGGTTTCGGGCATTTTACGACCGAGCATTCAAAGATCCTTATGCTTGTCATCTCTCATCTACTGAAAGATGACCATCCTTTTCCACTGGGGATTCAATTTATTGGCATGGTCAGGCGGCGGCCATTGGATCGTTCAAAGTCATGCCCGGTCAACATCTGTAATTGAAGCGCGCCCTGAGGTGAGACTTGTGAGTGAAATCATCACCGCCGGTGACTTGAACATCGACCTGCAAAACGCCAACGAAACCGGCCTGTTCAAATGGCTGCTGGCGAGTTTTCTGATGGGCAAAAGGATTCAGGGCGCGATCGCAGCGAAGGCGTATCAAGTCATAGTAGAGCAGCATCAAAAAGACACGCCGCAAAAGCTCGCGCAGTGCACACACCGTCAATTGGTGTCGATGCTGGGGCAGGCGCGTTACGTTCGTTACGATGAAAGCACGGCGTCGCGATTACTCGCGCTGGCCAACAAGCTCAACAGCGAGTACGCCGGTAAGGTCACTAATATCGTGGCGGCGAGCGCGGATCGTAAGGCGCTGGAGAAGCGCCTGTCCGAATTCGAGGGGATCGGGCCGAAGACCGTTGAGATCTTCATGAGAGAAGCGGCTGCGGTGCTGTTTTGAAGGCCCGATAGCAAACCAAGGCTCACATCGCAAAGAAGGTTCCCGCCAGTTCGCTCATCAGGATCAGCGTTCCGCCGGCGAATATCGCACAGCCCAGCAGAAACTGGAGTCCCGGGGCTACGCTCAGGCTTGAGGGGAAGCTCAGGTTTTTATCAGTTCTCATGTCGCGCTCCTGTTACCGATGAAAACTTTCAGCCACATCGATGGAACGGTTGCGCTGCGCCAATACGCGCTTGGCGACCACCGGCATCGTGGGCAAGGCGTCGTCGACGGCTGGATGTTCGTCCGCTGGCGGGACAGCAGTCTCCTCAGCGAAATTATTCGGCAGCAGGGTGCCCAGGCCAAAAACATTCACCGCCATGCTGACTTTCAATCCCCGACAGGCCTGTTTGCAGTCCAGCTCAAAACCGGCGTATGCGTGCTCCATCAAACGTTGAAAATGTTCAGAGGTCAGTGCCGAGACTTTGCTGTTTTTCATGTTGATCACCTTGAGCAAGTGGCGACCCCGATCCGGGGTCGCCGGACGGGGTTCAGACATCTTTGCCTTGCACGTAACCGGAGCCCAGATCAGCACCGGTCACCGGCTCGCTGAGTGGGTCAGACGCCGTGCGGATCTTCATGGCTTCCAGGACCTCTGCGTCGTCAGCAGGGAGGCTGACGGTCGCCAGACCGTCACCGCCATCTACTGCCGGCTCTGGAGTTTCCACATATTCCCAAACGCCGCCCTCGTTCCATGGACCACGAACGTTGGGCTCGCCAGACATGTTGAAGTACTTGTTGGTGAACTCAGGCATGCCCGGCAGTTTGCCCTGCGGGAAGTTTGGCTGGATCGAGTGCAGGGCTTTTTCGAAGGACTGTTGATGGGCGATTTCCCGCGTCATCAAAAAGCCCAGCGCCTCTTTGACGCCCGGATCATCGGTGATGTTGATCAAGCGTTCGTAGAGAATTTTCGCCCGCGCTTCGGCTGCGATGTTGGAGCGGAAGTCGGCGGTCGGCTCTGTGATCGAGTCAACGTAGGCCGCCGTCCACGGCACACCAGCCGAATTGACCAGAGGCGCGCCGGCACCATAAAGCAGGCTGGTGATGTGCGAGTCATTGCCGGCGCCATTCAGCGCGCGGTACAGCTCACCTTCCTCTTGAACGCCCTCTGCCAGTTGGCCCTTGGCGCCTTTGTTGAGCATGACGATGATCGAGCCGACCACCTCAAGGTGACTCAACTCTTCGGTGGCAATGTCCAGCAGAAGGTCTTTGCGCCCCGGATCTTCCTCGGCCAAGGCTTGGGTGAAATAGCGCGCTGCCGCCGCCAGTTCGCCATTGGCGCCCCCGAATTGTTCCAAAAGCAGATTGGCCAGACCCGGGTTGGGCTCGGCCACGCGAACGGTGTACTGAAGTCGCTTGTTATGTATGAACATTCAAATTTTCCTCAGACCAGGCTATCGCGCAGTCACCCTTGTGGGCGTTGGCGCATGCATAGTTTGTGAGGAGGGCGCGCAGCAGAAATTTCGTTTTTTGCCAAGTGACAGGACGGGCGGCAGAGGGCGGAAAGTTCCGTAAACAGGACGGTTGGCTTAGCCACGTACCTCGACCAATGTGGAGCGAGCCTGCTCGCGAATGCGGTACGTCAGCCACCGATTTGGCGGCTGATCCAGCGCTTTCGCGAGCAGGCTCGCTCCCACCTTGGTTCGTTTGCAATCAAGCGATTTTAAGCGCCCTCAGCACAGGCAGTGTTTGCTCGGCAAACACCTCCGCCTGTGCGGTCAGCGCGGCGATGTTGGCTTCAGCGGTGAGCAGCGGCTGGCCATTGTCGACCAGCACTTCACCTTGTTCGCTGATCACCCCCCACGCCAGTTGCGCCCATTCGGCCGGCTGCTGTTTGCCCTGTTTGATCGAGATCAGGAACAACTGCTGGAAGCGGCTGACCGTCACGCCACCACCGGTGACCGGGCTGGCCAAGGTCTGGATGTTGGCGCCGTACAGTGAGCGTTTGCACAGTTGCAGATTGAGCGCGGCGCAGCGACCGCTGACCTGCGACTCGGCGGCCTCGCTCTGGCACGGAGCGACAGCGCCCATACCGATCAGCACGGCCAGGGCTTGTTCGAGGTCGTCGTAAGCCATTGCAGTCTCGGAGAGCAATTGGCGCATTGATTTGGCCGCATAGTTCTGCGCCGCCAAGGCATCGAGCACCGGGCCGTAGATTTCCGCTTGCAGGGTCGCTTCGCCGGCAGGACCGGTGACCGAGCCCGCCACGGTTTCCCAGGCTTGCAGCAACGCGAAACGGCTGTGCAGCATTCTCGCCCGGCGTTCGGCAGCGGACAGGCGCGTCGCGCCACGCACGTACAGGTCGCGGCGGAAGTGCTGGTTGACGAAGTAGTCCCGTGCTTGCTCGCGCATGATCGGGTGTTCGATGGTTTCCAGGAAGTCCATGCCTTCGGCGCTCAGGTTGAGCGGGTCGACCGAGTCCAGCGGCACTGCCGTGGTGGCGTAGTCAAGCTTGGCCGGGGCCAACGCGTCGACCATGTCGGCGAAGTACATGCAGTTCCAGTCGCGGTTGAAATATTCGTGGGCGACGTAGTGACGATCCTGGCCCTTGATGCTCTGTAGCCGCGCGCCCAGGCTCGGCGCCGCCGCGGCATACTTCGGATTGGCCGCGAGCAACGCTTCGGAAAACTCCAGTGCGGCGTCGATGCGCTCATCGGAGCGCGCCGAGGCATTGGCGAAACGGTCATGCAGGCTGAACAGATTGCGCAGCGGCGCCGACGGCGACCAGCCGGGGAAGCAGTTGTAGCTGACGTAGAGCATGCCGCCCGGTTTCAGGTGACGGCGGGCGAATTCGACGATCAGTTTCTGATTGTCGCGGCTGACCCAGGTCCAGATGCCATGCAGGCTGATGCTGTCGAACTGCGGCAGATCATTGCGCGCCAGCAGTTGTTCGAAGCTGTCGTCATACAGACGCGCGCCATTGTTGGCGGCAGTCGCGAGGTCGATGGCATGGGCCGCCATACCCGGGTGAAAGTCCGTACCGACAAACGAACCCGGGTTGGCGGTGGCGTGGATGTTGATCGACACGCCCTGACCGAAACCCAGTTCGCAGTGCACGCCGTCGTTGCTTTCCAGCGTGGCGAACCCGCGCAACAACAGGCAGTAACGCAGGAACACCGGATTGATCTCCCGGCTATAGCTGTAGGTGTAGCCTTCGTCGGTGAAATAACCTTCGTTCCAGGCGTTGCTCATGGGTACAGCCTCTTGTTCTTGAAAGTGATGGCAGTCTTATAAGGGGTTGTGATTGCGCGCGACAAGTAGAAAAACCGGATACTTTCCCACGTCCACTGTAATACCCCTGTGGGAGCGAGCCTGCTCGCGAAAGCTTTTTTCCATTTTCAATCGAGTCGCCTGACACACCGATTTCGCGAGCAGGCTCGCTCCCACAGGGATCCTCAACAATTTCGAGATTTGTGGACCGATCACGCACCCCACGGCCCATTCGCGCAGGCATTTTGTCGCCAGCCGAAACTGTCATATTCCCTCCCACTCGTCTGCCCATAGTGACCAGCCCAACGCTGATTTCATGAGGCTGCACTGTGTTCCAACGTCTTCTGTGTTCGCTGTCCGTTCTGAGCCTGTCCATCGCCGCTGCCCACGCGGCCGAGCCTGTCATCCTTGATACGCCGCGCTTGTCCGGCATCGACAACTTTCGCGACATCGCCGGCATCACCACCGCGTACTCCACCGCCCACGACGGCTTTATGCGCAGCGGCGTGTTCTACCGCTCCAACGCATTGACGCCGTCGGCGGCGGATCTGGCGACACTCAATGGGCTCGGCATCAAAGCCATTTACGACTTGCGCACGCCCAGCGAAATTGCCGCTACGCCCGACACGATGATCACGGGCGCGGCCTATCGCAATATCGACATCATTGGCAGCACCACCTCGGGTGCGAACATCACCAATATCTCGTTCCACAGCGCCGCCGAAGCGGTGGCAATGATGGAGGAAACCAACCGCGCTTTCGTCAGCGATGCCGGCATGCGCGGGCAGTTCGGCCAGTTGTTCAATGAGCTGGCCAGTGTCGACGCTGCGCAGCTGTTCCACTGCACCGCCGGCAAGGATCGCACCGGCTGGACCGCCGCCGTGTTGCAGAGCATCGCTGGCGTCGATGAGGCGACGATCATGGCCAATTATCTGGCGACCAACGACTACACCGCCGCCCGTGTCGCCGCGACCCTGAAAGCGCTGCCGCCGAGCATGGCCGCTGTCTACGGGCCGCTGCTCGGGGTGCAGGCCAGTTACCTGCAGGCCGGTCTCGACCAGGTCGCCGCTGAGTACGGCAGCATGGACAACTACCTCAAGCAGGGCCTCGGTCTGTCCCAGGAAACCATTTACGTACTGCGCGGCAAACTGGTCGAGTACAACAGCTTGCCGGGGCAGGCCGGGCTGGTCGGCAACGCCGCCGCTGGTGCCGAATTGCTGCGGCAGTTGCAGAACTCCGAGCTGTCCGGCACCTACAGCGCCTACAACGACTACCTGCAATCGGCGATCGACGCCGGCACTCTGGGCGGTGTCGAATCGCAGGTCGGCGGTCAGGTCTACGCCGATGCGGCCAGCTACCTGCTACGGCAGAACGCGATGATCGAACAAGCCGCCGCGCCGTTCGCCAGCGGCAGCGATTTGAAGGTCGGCCAATACCGCCTCTGGAGCACCGCGCTCGCCAGCTACGTCGGCACCGACGGCTCAGCCCACGCCGATAGCAGCAACGAGCACAGCCAGGGCTTGATGCTCGGCATCACCCAGCGCTTCAGCGAACAACTCAGCGCGCGCGGCAGCTTTGGCTACAGCAAGGGCAGCGTGGGCGGCGCGGGTGGCGAGGCCGATACGGACTTCACCTTCCTCAACCTCGGTGTGCGTTACGGCCTCACCAGCCTTGAGCGCGGGATGTTTGTCGATGCCAACGCCAGCGCCGGTTATGTCGACTACGACAGCAAACGCGAGCTTGGCGGTGGCCTCGGCACAGCTAAAGGCGACAGCCATGGCAACCTCACCGGCGCGACCCTGGCGCTGGGTTATCGCGCACCGCTCAACGGCGTGACTCTCGAACCGAGCCTGGGCTTTCGCGTCAGTCATCTCGACTTGCAAGGTTTCAAAGAGAAGGGCAGTGAGCTGGCGCTGGACGTAGATGGCATCGAGCAGACCCGACGCAGCGCCGTGGCCAACCTCGACGTGTCATTCGCCCCGATGGCGATGGGTGCGTGGCAGTTGGTGCCGGGCGTGCGCGTGGGCTACGAGCGGGCGCTGGGCGATCAGCAAGTCGACAGCGAAGGCCACCTGCTGGGGCTGGATATCGAGCAGCGCGCGGCGTTCGACAATCGCGACCAGTTCAGCGGCGGCGTTAATCTGATGGCCAACCTCGGCGCCCTGAGTGTAGGCGCTGAGGTCGGCGCCAACGGTGGCGGTGACAGCCATGGTTTCAATGGCGGACTCAAGGCCAGTTACGCGTTTTGAACACAGCGAGCCCGGCAAATTGCCGGGCTCTTGCGCTCAAGCATGCTGCGCACGCGAAGGTTGCGGTGTGCGTGCCGGCTGCACGCTGGGTTCGGGCAGCGAGGCGACATGCACGGTGCGCGCCGGGAAGGCGAACGTCGCGTCCAGTTCGGCCACCGCTTCCATGATTGCCAGATTGATGCGTTGCTGCACGTCCATGTAGACGTTGTAGCTGGCGTCCAGAACGATATATACCGTCTCGAATTCCAGCGCGCTCTCACCAAAACTGCGGAAATGGCAACGGTCGAAGCGTGCCTGTTTTTCGTTCTTGATGATGCTTTCAACGCGTTGAGTGATCTGGCGGATCTGTTCGCTGGTGCACTCGTAAGTCAGACGAAACTCGAACACCACCCGACGTTCCTGCAAGCGCTTGTAGTTCTGGATGGTGCTGCCGATCATGTCGGCGTTGGCCATGACAATCTGCTCACCGCCGAGACTGCGGATGCGCGTGGTCTTCAGACCGACGTGCTCCACCGTACCGGCCAGCGTGCCGACGACGATGAAATCACCCACCTCAAACGGCTTGTCGACGGCAATCGACAGCGAGGCGAACACGTCGCCGAGAATGTTCTGCACCGCCAGCGCCACCGCGATACCGCCGACACCCAGGCTGGCGACGAACGCAGTGATGTTGACGCCCAGGTTCGACAGCATCGCAAGCAGAATAACCGCCCACAGCAACACCTTGACGCCCCACAGGCTCAGGGTCGCCAGGGCGCTCGCCTGAAAAGTGCCGGTCGCGTTATGCCGCGAGAAATACCGATGCAACCCCAGCGCCAGCGCGCGGTTGGTCCACAGGCCGACCTGCAACGCCGCCACCACGAACCATAAACTGCTGACCCGCCCGAGCCAGCGCTCCGGCAAATCCAGCAAGCCGATGCCGACCAGAATCGATGCCAACAGCAGCAACGTGGTGCTGGTCGCCGCCAGTACTTCGCTGGCCATGTACGTCAGATGCCCATTGCCGGCAGTGGCCCGCGCCTGCACCTTGCGGAACACGAAACGGATAGCCGTGGTGGTCAGCAGATAACTGAGTGTCGCGGCGAGGAACGCCAGCACCCAGTTCGCCAGTGAAATGCCTAAAATCGTGTGAGCCGTGAAAAAGCCGATGAAATCCTCGGTCATGGAAACCCCCTTTTCGCCAAGTGACCTGTCTGGGGTTAGTCGCCCTGAGATTCCTGCTGTTCAATCAAATGCAGGTTTCGCCGGACCGAATGGTCAACGCCTGGCCTTCAACTCCGCTGGGCTTACGCCGTAAGCACTTTGAAAATACTGACAAAAGCGCCCGACATTGCTGAAGCCGAAACGCAACGCCACCTCCGTCACAGAGCCTGCATGCCCTCGCGCCAACGCCTCATACGCCCGCTGCAAACGCACCTGCCGCTGATACGCCACGATCGACATCCCGACAAAACGTCGAAAGCCTTCCTGCAAGGCGCGCTGGCTGACATGACTCAACCGCGCCAGATCCACGCCACTGACCAACTGCTGCGGATGCGCCTGAATAAACTCCATCGCCACCTTCACATGACGCGGCGCCACACACGGTGCCGGCCCCCGTAAAGCCTCAGTGAAATTGTGCGGCCACGCCTCCAGCACCGCATCGATCAACATCTCGCGTAAGCGCGACGGCATCAGCGTGCCGCTGTTGATCAAGGCATCGAACTCAGTGCCCGTGGCCAGATCAATCAACGCCTTGAGGCCCTGAAATGCCGGGGTATTCAGATCCACGCTTGGCTCAAACACGATCTTCTGCACGACCGGTTTCTCCAGCAGCGCCGACAACCGCTCGGTGAGCTGAAGACGATCGATCGAAATGCCGTGATGGGCGTGATCATCAATAAAGCGCATCGAACGGATATCCGCTTTGTCGATCGCCAGACCGATGTGCGCCATGCCAATGGATTCAGTGACGTGGTTGAAAACGATCTTGCCGGCGGTGGGGATGACGAAAGTGATTTCGTTCTGCGGATCGGGGAGGGCGACGCTGAAGTCGCCGTGGTAATGCATACGCCGAAAACTCACCCCGTCGTGCCGCCCGTAGACCCCGCCGATGATGATGTTGGAAGGTGGCGGCGGAGTATCGGCGTAGCGGTTGCCGAAGAGCCTGGAGAACAGGGCGCCGAAGTCGGAAGAGGTGAGGTTGTCGGAGCGCAGGATGATTTTTTGGCGGGGTGGGGAGGTGGCGGTGATGGGCGGCATTTTGGAATGCGGGCTCTTGGGGCGATGGCAGAGACTGGTAGAGCCTAGGGAACAGGCGTGACGGTTCAGTGACAGGACTGGAACCATGGACTGCTTTCAGGCAAAAGCAGACAGTCAATACTTGCACTTGTATATTCTCGGCAGACGGATCACCACGACCGAACAGACTCGGGAACGTACGCATTCATGGATAGGAAAAAAGGCCAACCAGACAGCACTGACTGGGTCATCCGCAGTGTTCAACCAGGAGGAATCGAGCGTATTGAAGCGTGGTTCGGCAGCCACGGCTACGATCCTCATCGACATGACACCTACTCCATCGGCCGCACGTTGGCGGGCGTCCAGAGCTTTCACTATGTAGGCTCGTTGCGCCACGGTATCCCCGGCAATACGCTCGTGCTTCATCCAGTATGGCCGGGACTGATGCAGGCTTTCGTTATCGGATGGCTTACATTGATCCGGCAATGATTCAAAACATCCTGGGTGGCGAGCCCTTGCCTTTTATCACGGGGGGGCTTTCAAACGACCCACGGCTGTTCCATGCCAGTGAAACATTTGTGCAAGCAGTGGATCATCCGCTGGAAGCATTGGAGCAACAGGACGCGCTGTATGACTTGGCAATGGCGTTGCGTGCCGTCGCGGGCAAGCCGCGCGGGCGCAAGCGCCTGGATTACCGCGCAGCCGAGCGTGCCAGAGCGTTCATCCTGGAACACTTGGATTCATGCATCACGCTGGAGATGCTCGAGTGTGCCAGCGGGCGCGAACGCTGGAGCCTGTCACGCGACTTCAGAACGCTTTACGGTACGAGTCCTTACCGATTTGTCACCCTGCGCCGCCTGGACCGGTTCCGCTCATTGGTGGTTGAAGGTTTTACCCTGGTCGATGCAGCGCTCGTCGCGGGGTTTCACGATCAAAGTCATATGACGCGACATTTCACCCGCTGTTACGGCATCCCGCCCATGCGCTGGCTGGAACGATTGCGCGCCGCACGCTGAGTTGCAGGATCGTACAAGAGACCCTATTCCTTGCTCTATAGGCTGGCGACTTCAACCACAGAGGATTCGTCATGGCAGAGCTCCGTCATCAATATTCATCAGTTCCTGTAAACCTGGCACATAAGGCTTCGCTGATCGAACAACAATGGAGTCCCAGGGTTGTGGCAGAGATGAATGACTACCAGTTCAAGGTTGTGCGAATCGAAGGCGAATTCATCTGGCACTCGCATCCTGAGACCGATGAAGCATTTCTTGTTTTGGAAGGCACCTTGCGCATTGATCTGCTGGAAGGCTGCGTCTATGTGAATCCAGGTGAACTCTATGTGGTACCCCGCGGCGTGGAACATCGCACGGCTGCCCAAGGTGAAGCCAAGCTGATGATGATCGAGCCGCGAGGCATCTTGAACACGGGGCATGAAGATGGCGAAAGAACGGCTTTGAACGACGTCTGGATATAATCCAACGCACATCCTGTGCAATGTCTGCGCAGAGTTGCAATTGCTGACCTGACCAGCAGCTATGAGTTAAAAGCGGGTTCTGACTTCTCATGCAAAGATTGTTATGAGAAAGGACCATGGACTTGATTATCGATTTGATAGGTCATCGGATTGGCGTGTTCGTGTTGGACTTAATGAATGACGGCCGTTTCAAGGTAGAGAGTGGTTTAGCATGGGGTTGGGCAGTTGTCGTCGGCGGACTGATTCTGTTATCTCCATTCGCAGCATTCTGGGGTTAAATCTGCAAGTACGAATTAGCCCCGTTATGCAGCTCATCAAATCACAGCGCAGGCGATTGACTGTTCTGTTTCCAAGCCCTGGGAGTCACACCTTCGGTTTGCACAAATGTTCGACTGAAGTGAGACTGATCAAAGAAACCACATTCTAGTGCGATCTCTGCAACCAACAATCTTGACGTCTGAAGCAGCTGCTTGCCCCGTAGAATCCTTTGCTCTCGCATCCATTCTTTGGGTGAGACGAGAGTGCTTTTTTTGAACTGACGAGTGAAATGGCTGCGCGACAGCGCACACGCCTGTGCGATAGCTGCCACGGAGATATGTGCGTCCAGGTTATCGAGCATCAGCTGCTTGGCGCGCTGGATCTGCCAGGGTTTCAATTGTCCGGTTTGTTTAGCCGGATCCTTTTGTGAGGACGCGCATGTTTCCTTGTTCATCCTGATTCCTTTTTCCCATTAGCCGGTTGATCAGCTCAATCCAGCGGTCAGTCGATGGGAAAAATCTAACGGAAGGCGCGACGGGATGGGGGCGCAATTTTGCGCTACTGGAGGCGCAAAAATGCACATTCCCAGTCGCGTTCCCGATGCTAGCCTTTGCCTCCCGACAACTCGAATCGACATCATTCGATTCGTCATCTGCAAGGAGAAAGCAATGGCTGCCTCACAACCGCACGGCAAAAACACCGCTTACTGGGGAGTCTCATGGGAGGAGGGCTACGGCTATCCCCAGGCCAGAAAAGTCGGAAACGAGATCTATATCTCGGGTCAGTTCAACCACGATGAGGAGGGTAATCTCGTTGCTCCCGCGCCCCTGAATAGCGAGGGTAAACCCAGCGATTTCTCGTCGATAGGAGAGCAAATGCGCGCCTCCTACGACAATATCGCCAAGCTGCTCGCGCTCTATGGAGCAACCCTTGATGATGTCGTCGAAGAAACGCTGTACGTATTGGATATGGACGCGGCATTCGCCGTCGTAGGTGATGTGCGCAAAGCCGCATATCGCACTGAGCGGCCACAGTGCGCGAGCAATATCATCGGTGTATCCAGGTTGGCTCAACGTTCACAGCTGATTGAAATTGTCTGCAAAGCTGTCATCGGATCTCGCGCCGACTAAGAGACGCTCCCGGTTTCGCCCTGCGCAACCGGGAGATCCAATTGCCCTTCGATCAAAGGCTTTTGATGCGCTACGGCTGCTGCACAAAAAGTCATGAATGCTTTGACTCTCCATGACTTTCGAATGTCCTGATGCGTAAGCAGCCAGAGCTCGTCCTGTAGTTCGCGCACAACTGGCCCTACGCGTGTTAACCCAGGCGTAATGTCTCCCAGCATGCACGGAAGAAAGCCGTAACCAAGTCCTGCCGCAATGGCGACGCTCGCGGCCGCGACGGAGTCCGTACGATAAGAAATACAGTCGGCGCCGATTCTGTCTTCGACGTAGCTTTTGGCCTTCAGTCCACATAATCCTGCGGAATACGACACCCATCGCTGGCCTTCTGCGAAGGGGGTAGTAGTCGCGTGTTTTATGCTGCCATAAGGCGCCCATGCGATCGAAGCGAGCTTGCGCCCGACGAGACTTTCGGCAGGTTTTTTGGTCGCTCTTACCGCTACGTCAGATTCATCGCGGGCGAGACTTAACGTCTCGTTGCCGACCAGCACCTCGATGGCAATTCCTTCATTAAGCGCCTTGAAGTCGGCGATGATCGGCGTGAGGAAATACAAAAGCAGGGAGTCGCTGGTAGTGATCCGAAGCTTTCCCTGTGGCCCTTGACCTGCCCGAGAAACCCGACGTGTAACGCTGACGATATCAAGCTCGACGCGTTCGGCGAGCGCCCTTAACTCGATGCCTTCTGGCGTGAGCATGTACCCAGAGCGACGGTGGTCAAATAGGGCGACCCCAAGTGTCTTTTCCACTTGAGCCACGCGACGCGATACGGTGGATACATTGATCCCCAACCGTTTCGCTGTCGTGGCTCTATTACCGCATTCGCTTAGCGTTTTGATGATTCGCAAGTCGTCCCAAGAAAGCTGACTTACAGCATCGCTTAAATTCTGGGTGACGCCGGTTGGTACGGGCGGAGTGGTTAAAGCTTTTTTTGATGACGGTTTCACGCCAAGCATCCCAAACTTAGATTGCTCATCATACGAAATGGCTGGAGGTGAACCAAGAAATCGCGTGCACAAGCAGACTTTGCCCAAGCATTCTGATTGAACAAGGTGTCAGTCGGTGGGGTGGCGAAGGTCGGATTTTTGCTATTGGCCGATTTCGGCCCAAAGCGGTCATCCTTTGTGCAAGAGGTGTTTGGGATCTGGGCCAGGAAAAATCGATGTTATGAAAGCGGGCATAACGGACGCGCCTATGAAGATGGATGCCATTGGCCGAAGACGTACTCTCGCCAAAATTGGTTTCACTCATAAGCAAACTGATCAATCAACCCCAGACGAGGAACACGTGTGTGGGGCCGCAACAAAGCGCCAGGAGCAATCACAGCGTTTGCGCCAATCTTGCAGCCGTCACCCACCAGCGCTCCGAATTTGCTGACGCCTGTTTCGATCACCTGATTTTCGTGGCGGATCTTGATATCGGCTCCGTCCAGTTCGTTCCGGTAGTTGGCGATGATCGCGCCGGCTTCAATATTTACCGCTTCGCCAATCAATGAGTCGCCGACGAAGTTGAAGTGGGCAAGCTTGCTGCCATCGAGCATGAACGTACTTTTCAGCTCACAGCTGGGGCCAACGATGCAGTTTCTGCCCAGGTAAACGCCTCCACGGAGGTAAGCGCCCGCTGCTACGAAACAGCCCGAGCCGATGATGATTGCGCCTTTGAGAACGGCGCCTTGCTCAACGATGGCGGTTTCATGAATCGCACAATAGTCGTGGCGCCGGTATCCCGGGCCGAGCGTTTCAAGCAATTCCAGAATCCGGCTCTCGCAATCCTGAACCACCGCCCAAGGGGCAGCGGAGTCCACGCCCAGTAATGGCCATTGAGCGATGTAGTCTTCAATTTTTGGCGATTTCATAAGAGTCTTCCGAATAAGTGGGGCGTGGGTGGAATGTCGACGACTTGAACGACTCGCTATGCCTGCCAGTCGTACCTGTACAAGCATTTTCAAGGTGCGGCGCAATGGATAAGACAATCACCGTGGATCAACTGGCAACCACTGATCTTGGATCAATCAACGAGATATGGCTCGGCGGGACCCATACCCAGTTATGCCTATGGCGTGCTGAACAAGTCTTTACCCACGAAATGCTCAGCGAGGGGACGCATGATCAGAATGTTCGACGCCTGTGCTTGCAGTTGGTTGACCCTGACGATCGAGAGGCAGTGGCACGTGTTGAGGCGGTAGCGCGCGAACGACTCGAAGAAATGGGCAAGCAGGGCGAGTTTTACCCGGCCGAGGCGGCGGACACTCGTCAATAGTCACTGGGCATCTGATGAAAAGCGCTGCTGCTTAAGCAGCGCCTCAAGCGGGCTCCTCAACCCTGCGTACATCCCCCAACGAATCACGCTGCATTGACTGCAAATTCTTTTCGATGGTTTCGCACAGCGCTTCCATTTGAATCTGGTGTTCGCTGTGGCGAAACGGGCTTTGCAGATCGGTGCCGATGCGCTCGATGGCCAGCAGCATGAACCCGACCACAGTCGACGCCAGCGGCGTGAACCAGCCGAGGGATTCCACCAGACCTATCGGGACGATCAGGCAGAACAGCGAAATGAACAGCCGTGGGAAATACACATAAGGGTAGGGCAGCGGGGTATTGGCGATCCGCTCCATGCCGCCTTGGCTGTTGGACAAGTCCACGAGCGTCGACTCAAGCCGCGCCAGACGAATACTGTCCAGATGCCCAGCCTTGTATTCGCGAGCGAGCAAAGTCGCCGAGCCGGTGAGGATATCGTTGGCAAAGTTATTGGTCGTGCCACTGCGGGCGAATTCTTCGGCGGGAATAAAGACCCGTACCTCGTCGGGACACGGCTGGCCTTGCAGATGCGCGGCGAGGCAATTTACGTAAGCGACGTGGCGGCGCAGCAGCGTGGATTTGACCGGGTTAACCTCGCCACCAGCGTCGTCCAGCAGCGTCAGCACCTGCCGGGCGAAGCTGCGGGAATTGTTGATCATCGACCCCCACAGAGTCCGCGCTTCCCACCAGCGGTTGTAAGCGCTGCTGTTGCGAAAACTGATCAACACGATCAACGCCGAACCGAGCAAGGTCAGCGGCATCAACGGCAGGTTCAGTTTGGCGTTGAGAAACAGCATGAAGTCGACGGTGACGGCGATGTCCCAGAGCAGCAACCAGAACAAAGACCAGCCCACGTAGCCGAGGGTCTTGATGATCAGACGGTATTTTTTGACGATGGCAGCTTTCAAACGGAAACCTCGTGGCGAGCAGTTTGCTTAAACGCTTAAGCTCGGACGATGCCTGGCACCGGCAGTTCCCTGGTGGAGCGGTCAGCCGTCAGTCAGTCTGTAAAGTCTGGCCCTGTGCATGGCGAATGCTTTCAAGAAATATCTTCGTCTCTCGATTCGACCGCAGATGAACCACCCGGCAAGCCGATGGCGCCGTTGACACGAATTGGCGCATTTTGGCTCGCGAGGTTTTTCTCGTCCGCCACATGAACTTTAGAAACTCCGGCAGATTCGCCAGCTGTTCGGGGCAGTTTTCCGGCAAGTCAGGCCGAGACTGACCGTGGTTGAGCAGCGTTCTACGCAGGACGCGCAAGAATCGAAGCGGTGGCGAACGATCGATCCAGATCAGCAGATCTGCACGGGCGATGCGATTTTCCCAAGTGGTTGAATGGCCACCTTCGAATATCCAGCGATCACGCGCCTCGACCTCCAGGCAAAGTCGGGTCTTCTCATCCGGGCTTCGCTCGATCCAGCCTGGCTGCCAATGGATCGTGTCGATATGCACGACCGGCAACCCCGTGCGCTCACCAAGCCTGCGCGCCAACGTACTTTTGCCAGACCCAGGCTGACCAACAATCATCACCCGTTGCATCGAAGCTCCTTCTCGCTCTGCAAGCTGATTTTTTGGGCGGGCGATTCTACGGCAATGCCTGTCTCAGTCAATGACCGATGAACGCTAGGCGGGGTTTTGCCGCGCCGCCGACAAACTGGCTCGGCGGTCCGCCCGCTCGCCGAGCCGCCATCCCAGCAGCCCCCACAGCAGTGCGCACAACGCGCCGACCAGCGCTGACATGCCTGCACCTTGGCCGAGGGCGTCCAGCGCGCTTTTCGCCCAGGCACTGATGGCATCGCCGGCGCGGTAGACCACGGTGTCGATGAAGTTCTTTGCCTTGTACTTGCTTTCGGCATCGAGCGGGGCAAACAGCATCTCTCGGCCTGGGCGCACGAAGGCGTACTCACCGATGCGGCGCACGATCATCAGCGCGGCGATCAGGCCAAAGCCGGGGGCGAAGATCAGCCCGATAAACCCCGCACACATGACCAGCGGCACCATGGCCAACAGCACGCCGACACCGAGCCTTTGGGCGAGGCGTCCGGTGATGAACAGCTGACAGAGCAGGGCGCCCGCCTGCACGACAAAGTCGATGATGCCGAACACGCGCACCTGCGCCTCGCGGTCCGGGAAGTGTTCGGCGACGACGCGTGCCTGCTCGAAGTAAAGGAAGGTGGAGACTGTCGCCAGCAGCACCACAAAGCCGCAGATGCCGAGCAGATAGGATGATTTCAAAACGGCCGTCATACCGCTGAACGGATTGCCCGGCAACGGCCTGCGAGGGCTTTCGCTCGGCGCGGCATCGGGGCGTCCTGCGCCACCCCGTTCACGCCAGCGCATCAGCTGGCGCTTGAACCACATCGCAGCGGCCAGCAGAACAGCGGCCAGCAGCATCAGGCCGGACTCGCCCAGCGGACCGATCAGCAAGGCGCTCAGCGCAGGGCCACTCAGGCCGCCGACGCTGGCGCCCGCCGCGATGAACGCGAACAAACGTTTGGCCTGGGCACTGTCGAAGACATCGGCCATCAGGCTCCAGGCGACCGATACGACAAACAGGTTGTAGACCGATATCCACACGTAAAACACGCGCGCCAGCCAAGGGCTTTCCTCGCCCAGGAACAAGGCGGCGAACAACAGCAGATTGGTGCAGAAGAATCCGTACACCCAGTCCACGAAATGCAGGCGCGGCACGCGTGCGCTGAGCCAGGCGAACAGCGGAACGGCCGCCAGCATGACCAGGAAGGTCGCGGTGAACAGCCACTGCAAGTTCTCGACGCCGGCAGTGATGCCCATCGATTCGCGGATCGGACGGAGCATGAAATAGCCGGCGAACAGGCAAAAGAACAGCAGAAAACCGTTGAGCGCAGGGCGCAGCTCGTGAGCCTCGGCATTGATGATGGCGCCGGCGCGGTGGGCAAGAAGAGACATATCCATGTTGCGCTCCTGTGGGAGTGGCGGGGCAACGGCACGGGGCCTGCCCGTGCCGGGCGGTCAGCGGTAGGTGACGCCGGTCAGTCGCTCGGAGAGTTGCCACAGTGTGGCCGAATTCGAGCGATCGGCAGCGGCCGGCGGCATCTTGGCGAAGCCCAGCGGCCCGCGCTTTTCGTTATCTCCGGTGGGGCCATAGTAGGCGCCGCCAACCGCCTCAAGCGCCGTCGCTGCATACAGCGTGGGCAGCGCGCCCTGCGCTGCGGAATGATACAGGTCCCGCTCTACTGCCCATTGTTTGCCGAATTCACTGTCCAGGCCAGGCCCCCGGGCGATGAGCTCGGTCACGGCGACGCCGGGGTGCGCGGCGATGCTGCGTATACCCCAGCCGGCGGCATCGCTGCGCTGCTGCAGCTCAATACTCCACTTTAGAACCGCCAGTTTCGATTGGCTGTAGCTGGCGAAAGGGTCGTAACTGCGCTCAGCCTGCAGGTCATCGAAGTTCAGGCTTGCGCGCCCGGCGGCGATGCTCGACAGGCTGACCACCCGAGCATCGTCGCTTTTGCGTAGCAGGGGCATCAGCAGGCCGGTCAAGGCGAAATGCCCCAGATAATTGGTCGCCAGTTGCATCTCGTAGCCATCGGCGGAAACGCCTCGAACAGGCGGCGACATGATCGCGGCATTGTTGATCAGCACGTCGAGCCTCGGCAGGCGCCCTTGCAGACGGTTGGCGAGGTCGCGCACCGATTGCAGATTGGCAAGGTCCAGCGTTTCGAATTGCACGCGCGCCTCGGGCACGGCTTGCTTGATGTTGGCGATCGCCTCGCGGCCGCGCTCGGCGTTGCGTGCGGCGATGATCACCTCGGCACCGGCGCGCGTCAGGGCCAGCGCGTCTTCATAGCCCATGCCGCTGGTTCCCCCGGTCACCAGCACGATGCGACCTTTCTGGCTGGGCATGTCGTGGGTTGACCAGTCCGGCTTCGGCTCCGTTCGGGAAGTCGCCTGCGCAGCCAGTGTGCCGGCCATCGCGGAAATGGCGAACAGCATTCGGGTGGCTTTGAGAAGGCGTTGGGTCGCGGTATTGCTCGGCGTAGCGGGTGAATGGCTCATCGGGGGATTCTCATTCGCGTGACAGGTTCCCGCTCGGCGGGGCGAGTGAGCAGTATCGGTGTACGAGTGCCCGAGGATAAGTCGGGCATTGGTGGATGGCCCGTACGGTATGGCGTACAGTCAGCCGCTTGCGGAGGAAGCGTCCATGCGTAAACCAAACCTTACCGATGTGTCGATATTTGCTGCGGTGGTCGAGGCGGGGGGATTTCGTGCTGCCGCGCAAAAGCGCGGTTTGTCCGCCTCGTCGCTGAGCGACTGCATGCGTCGGCTGGAAAGCGACCTGGGCGTGCGCCTGCTCAATCGAACCACGCGCAGCGTCACGCCGACGGCAGCCGGCGAACGATTGCTCAAGCGGCTGCGCCCGGCCTTGCAAGAAATCGACGCCGCTTTCAACGATCTCGACGACGACGCTCAGCGCCCGGTCGGCACGCTGAAGCTCAATGTGCCGGTGCCGGTGGCACGTTTTCTGTTGCCCGACCTGCTGGCGCGTTTTCTGCGCCTTTATCCAGGAGTCAGTGTCGAAGTCGTCATGGACAACACCTTCGTCGACGTCAACGCTGGCGGGTATGACGCCGGCGTGCGCTATGAAGAAAGCCTGGCGAAAGACATGATCGCCGTGCCCATCGGCCCGCGTCGCCAACGCTTCGTTGCAGCGGCCGCCCCGGGCTATCTGGCTGAACGCGGTACGCCCACTCACCCCGAAGAACTGCCGGGCCATGACCTGCTCGGCCATCGCTTCGAGAGTGGCAAAGTCGGCGTATTCGAGTTCCATCGAGACGGCCGTGTCGTGCGTATCCCGCCTCAGGGGCAACTGCTGACGTCGTCGCACGATCTGAAAATTCGCTCGGCCATCAACGGGCTGGGCATCGTCTATACCTTCGAGGACTTTCTGCGCGAGCCGCTCTCCGATGGTCGACTGGTGCCGATACTCGAGGACTGGTGGCAGGCCTTCGACGGCCCGTTTCTTTACTACCACGGCCGCCGTCACATGCCTTCGCCGCTGAGGGCGTTTGTGGATTTTTTGCGGGGGGAAGGGCAGCCGGCAGAGAACTCAGGCGTTGTCAGCACCGTGTCGTAAGGCCTGCACCAATCGTTGGACGACGTGGGCTTCAACGGCACCTTCATTGGCTCCCATCTCGAAACCCGCGCAACAGGCTGATGCGTTGCCATCGCAGACTCGGTAAACGGCAATGACGCTGCCGGGTCCGCAACCTGTGTGTCCGCTCAGGATCAATCCGCCCTCAATCGAACCCTGCATCAAACCAAGGCCGTACCCCGGAGCGATCCATGGGCGTCCTGGAATCGGGCCGCCCAAGGGTTTTGCTGTCTGCATTGCCTGGAGCAACGTCGAGGGAAGGAGTTGGCCGGCGAGGAGTCGATCCAGCAATAACGCTGCTTGGGAGAGGGGACCAATCAGCAAGCCGTGATAAACCCAGGCGGGGTCGTAGTTCAACGTATTTCCACCTTGGCATTCCTTCAAATCGGCCCGCGTTTTAGCAAAGCGAACGCTAGAAAGGCCTAAGGGGGTCAAAACGCGTCGGCGGATGGCCTCTTCAAGCGTCAGCTCAGTGAGCTGTTCAATGAGTCTCACGACGAAAAGGTAACCAACATTCGAGTAACGCCATCCGGTGCCAGGGCGGTATCGAAGTCGCGCACCCTCAAGACGTTGCATCATTTCAATCACCGGCCATGCGTCCTCATTGCCAGCGACGGCGTCGTGATACTCAGCCAGCTCGCCATAATCGGCGAGGCCTGACTCATGCCGCAGCAACTGACGCAGCGTAAAAGGCTGGTTGAGAACTGGCTCGTCCAGTTCGATCAGACCGTCACGTACCAACGAAAGGGCGGTCGCTGCCAACACTGTTTTGGTAAAGCTCCACCATGGGGCTATGGGGGCTGGACGGTCGAACTCGTGAGCCTGGCCATTCATTACAAGTAAGCTGGGCATTGGCTTTCCTGGGGTTTTTGACGAAGCGAGGGCTCGACACGATAGCTTGTCTGGACGGGTTATGGGGCTGTCGGGGTTTTTTGATTTTCCAGGATCTTCACCGTTATCCATTTGCATTGCCTGCCAGCAAGGTGCGCATTGCGACGGGCAGCAATCGGCCAAAAGCGGACGCTCAACGCACTTTTTTCCAACCCAAAGCGGTCGTCATCATGTTCAAGTATTATTGCGCCGATGCTCGGACTGTTCATAGGTAGGTTGATGCATGGCCAGAAGCGTTAGGCTTCAACAAAAACTTCATTCAAAGTATCTGATTGAGGTAGCGGGAGAGGTGGTGCTTGATGACTGCCTTGTTGAAAAGCTATGGGCGCTCAACAGAGGTGACAGGTTTGAGTTGAATTCACGATCCTTCGGTTTTGGACCTGTTCAAAAATACCGCTTGGAATACGCGATAACGAGAGGCCCCATTCCTGGGCATTGGCTCTACAAAGAATTTGACCCAAAGGAACTGACATTATTTTTTACGGCAAAAGACTTTGCCGGCATTTGTCATGGCTGGACCTTGTTTGACGAGTGACCATTCACGGTTCGCTGCCTGGGAGGCAGCTTCTGGCCAATAGCCGTGATTAAGCGACCAGCGTAATCTTTCGGCCTTCTCGCACAATTGAGGCAAGCAACAGATGACGGAACAGCTTTGCGTTGTATTCATTCCGGCGCTTTCGGTGGCTTTGCAAAGCGCCGAAACGAACAAAGGCTCCCCACTTACAGAGTCCGAGGCACTCAAAATTCGTGATCACGCGACGTGTGTTGCAGTTCCATTCGACGTCGCCCTGGATATGGAGAACGAACGTGGGTTCCGGGACTTAGTCGCCGAGGACTGCTGGAATGAATGGCAACGACTACGGCTCTCAATGAAGAAATGCCCCCTCTGAATTGCACCCGTACTCAGTCATAAGATGCAGTCTTCACCTGCCCATTGCTGCTGAAATGAGAGGCAGCTATTGGCCGAAAGCCGACATTCGGTGACATCTCTATCTGCATCATCTTGCACCGTGTTCCGGGCAGATCCTCCAGTCGATCCTGGCGGGCTTATCTATTCAAGATCTCCCGCTTCAAGCGGAATTCGCCTGATAACGTCGTCATAAGGCACCAGGTCCAGAAAGGCAGTGACCTCGACTGCCTGCAAATTTTGCATGCGCATGATCCACACGTAGCTGTTGCGATAAGGCGCGCCGTCAGCTGCGGTGGCGGTGCCGTCCCAGTGCACGACGACGTCGTCGCCTTCAGCCCAGATATCCGTCACCGTCGGGCGAACGGGCGAGGCGAGCCGTTTTGCGAAGGGTTGGACTGCGCGTTTGAGGAAGTCATCTCGGCCGCGATAAGTGCCCGCCGAAGGGCTCGTCCCCTTGATTGTCCAGATCACATCGGGAGCCAGGACATCTGTGAAGAACGTCCGGCCGCCCTGAGCCCACTGGTTGAACGCTTGCGCGATGAATTGGCGATTGCGTTCCGTAGTCGGTTCGTTGGCCCTGGCGGGCGCCGGCCCTGCGATGAGTGTGGTGAGGACCAGTGCTAGCGCTGTAGAGAGGCGTTGAACAAGCGTCATTTCCTGTGCTCCTTAATCTGTTCGATGAGCCCCGTCGAGTTGGATGGGCCGTTGTTGTTATCTGTAAGCCGCTAGTTGCGTTCCCTCACGCCGTTGCTCTATATGGGGCTTTGGCAAAGAATCGGCGCGGGTGTGGCCGGCAGTACCTCTGGGCTTCATCTGAAGTGTGACTTATGAGCGGAGGAGGGCTGTTGCAGGATCGTCCTGATTTCTTGCTTGATCATCCGATACCAGTTGTTCAACCGCCGCATGCCCTCGTTATGGAGTTGCGTTTGAGTTCCCTGTCCAAGCTTGTCGATATCATTGGTCGTCACGCCCAGAATGACGGCATTCACAGCACCGCGATTCCGGGTGTCAGCCTGATTCGTTCGGC
Organism: Pseudomonas mercuritolerans; assembly: GCF_025706525.1. Taxonomy (NCBI): domain Bacteria; kingdom Pseudomonadati; phylum Pseudomonadota; class Gammaproteobacteria; order Pseudomonadales; family Pseudomonadaceae; genus Pseudomonas; species Pseudomonas mercuritolerans. The sequence continues at coordinate 92,070 of NZ_JAMSHA010000001.1, read as the reverse complement.
TTCGCCCACGATGCCTATGCCGGTGGTGTATGAGCCGACACTTTGCCTAGTGGCTCAGGGACGAAAACAAGCGATGCTGGGCACTACCGCCTATGTTTACGATCCGGCCAAATACCTGATTGCATCGGTAGACCTTCCGGTGATGGGCTCGGTCATCGAGGCGAGTGAGGCTGTTCCCTATCTGTGCCTGGCGCTGGATCTCGATACCGCTGTATTGAGTGAACTTGCGCTGCGCCATCCGCTAAGAGAAGAGAGCGTCAGTGCACCGCCGGCAGGCATTACGCTCAACGATACGACTCCAGAACTGCTGGATGCTGCGGTTCGGCTGGCCGGGCTGCTCGACAGGCCACGGGATATCGAAGCGCTCGCTCCGCTGGTGATTCGCGAAATGCTTTATCGCCTTCTAACCGAAAACGGCAACAGCATCATCAGGCAGATGGCACAAGCAGACAGCCGCTTGAACCAGATCGCCAAGGCTATTGCCTGGCTGCGCAGCCACTACAACGAAGCGTGTCGAATAGATCAACTCGTCGAAATCGCCGGCATGAGCCGTTCTTCGTTTCACACGCATTTCAAGGCGATCACCTCGATGAGCCCGCTGGAATTTCGTAACCAGTTGCGGCTACAGGAAGCACGCCGGCTGATGGTCACTGAAGCAGTGGATGCCGCAGAGGCGGGATATGCAGTCGGTTATGAAAGTCCCTCGCAGTTCAGTCGGGACTACGCCCGCTTGTTCGGTATGCCGCCGGCGAAAGACGCTTGGCGGCTGCGCACGGACATTTGTGGAATTTGAATCCAGCACTTTTCTTCGCGCAGAAAAAAACGAGGCCGCATTTCCGGCCTCGTTTTCAATGTGTTCCGCATTACTGTTTGACGCTCAGGTAATCGCCGGTCGTGGCTGGATGACGACTCTTCGCCGTGAGCATGATGGACGTCCTGAGCGATCTCCCAGGCTGGCTGCCCCGAGGTGACTGACAACGAATAGGTATGCCCGGCCCAGGCCATGAACATGGCGAGAGCAAGCGCGATTACTACCGTCGTTGTTAGTGTTTTGCTGTACATGGCGTTAAAGGTTTCAACTCGTTGACCGGGCGTTCAAGCGATTTGCCTAATCCCCCCTGGGGGGATAGGATGCCAGCGATTCATCGAGCCCTGAGACTCAACTCATGAGTGAACACGAACACGAACACAGCCATCCCCACACCCACCAAAGTCATGAGGCGATCATCAAACGCCTCAAACGGGCGGACGGGCATTTGCGCGGCATCATCACCATGATCGAAGAAGGGCGTCAGTGCGTGGATATCGCCCAGCAGCTTCATGCGGTCGAGAAAGCGATCTGCCAGGCCAAACGAACACTCATCCAGGATCACATCGACCACTGCCTCGAAGATACCGTTTCGGCCCTGGGCAATGGCGAGCGCGCACCGCTGGAAGCCTTCAAACAAATCACCAAGTACCTCTAGTTCTGACATGCCCAACTTTGCTGAACTGCTGCAACAAGGCGGGGCTCACGCCTGGCTGTATTTCCCGAGCGCGATTCTGCTCGGCGCCTTGCATGGCCTGGAGCCAGGTCATTCGAAAACCATGATGGCGGCCTTCATCGTGGCCATCCGTGGCTCGGTCAAACAGGCTGTTTTGTTGGGGTTGGCCGCAACGCTTTCGCACACCGCCGTGGTGTGGCTGGTCGCCATCGGCGGCATGTACCTGGGCAAAGGTCTGGACGCTGAAACCACTGAGCCGTATTTCCAGCTTGCTTCGTCTGCACTGATCATCGCGATTGCGTTGTGGATGCTGTGGCGTACCTGGCGCGGTGAGCAGATGTTCAAGTTCGAGCAAGGTGATGATCATCATCACGACGAGCACGAGCATGGCCATCATGATGAGACCCACCAGATCGATACCGGTCATGGCCGTGTTGAACTGTCGATCTTCGAAGAGGGCATGCCACCGCACTGGCGCCTGAAGACCCTGAGCGGACACGCCTGGGCAGCCTCGGATGTTCGCCTGACCACGACGCGTCCGGACGGCAGCAGCCAATCGTTCGCGTTCGTCGAGCGTGAAGGCTTTCTGCATTCGACGGTGGATATTCCGGAACCGCACCAGTTCAGCGCCCGCTTGAGCCTTGGGCATGCCGGGCATTCGCATGATTACGACCTGACGTTCCAGGAGCATGATCACGGGCATGCGCATTCCGAATTGGAAGGCCTGGAGCTGTCGATTGATGGCTATCAGGATGCGCACGAACGTGCTCATGCCAACGACATCCGTAAACGCTTCACCAACCGCGAAGTGACCACGGGTCAGATCGTCATGTTCGGGCTGACTGGCGGCCTGATTCCCTGTCCGGCTGCCATCACTGTCCTGTTGCTGTGCCTGCAAGTCAAAGAGGTCGCGCTCGGCGGCATGCTCGTTCTGTGTTTCAGCATCGGCCTGGCGCTGACTCTGGTCACTGTCGGTGCCGCTGCGGCCATTGGCGCCAGACAGGCTTCCAATCGCTGGCCGTGGCTGGGAACCGTAGCGCGCCGCGCTCCTTACCTGTCCAGCGTGCTGATCATTGGCGTTGGCCTGTATGTCGGCTTTCATGGCTGGATCGGGCTGAGCGCATAAGGCCCTTTGCGCACAGCGGTGGCACTGATGCAAAGGGTTGCCATCGCAACCATAAAACCAACGACTACCACTGCCACTGACGAGCAAAAAGCCCAGCGCAAGGCTGGGCTATCGAGGCGCGCGCGATGAGGGCGAGGCATTAGCGAACGCCTGCATCCGCAGAATTACTCGACCGGCACGACGTTATCCAACGCCTGATTAACCGCCAGTTCGCCGAGCATGACCACTTGCGCGATACCTTGCAGTGTCTTGCGAGCAGATCCTTCAACCATTCCAATCACATCACTCAGCATCACCGAGGCCGAGCCTAGCGATTCGCTAGCGTTGACCAGCAGTTCTTCAGTGGCGGTTTTTGGGTTGGCGAGGAACATGCTGCTGGTTTGGTAGGGCGTGGTTTTGATGGTGTCGCTGGGTTTGAGGTAGTGGTCGAGGGCGCGGTCGGCGGCTTCGTGGAGTTTTTTTGAGTCGAGGGATTCGTAGGGGGAGGTTGGGTCGGTGTTCGGGGGATTCGGTGTGACTTTGAACATGATGTGTCTCCTCGTGCCGCTTGAAAAGGAGCCATCACCCGCTCGCTACCAAACGATGGGTGGCGGCCATGCACAGGTTGGTAGACCGGGACACGAGGCAAAACCGGCGCGCTCGAAAGCGCCCTGCGCATGACCACCATAAAAAGTCAGGCGAAGACTTTCGCCAAATGATGATATTGCGCACCTCGAATACACGGGCTACCAAACCCGATCACTGTTTTTCAGTGACCGGCCAACGATAGAACCACGGCCTGAGGCGCACAAGCCGGCGGATTCTGGCGTAGTCGTAGGCAATGGCGCAAGGCGTTGTAGCTTGCTGGAATAGTCTGGATGTCGGCTTTAAACGGGGTGTTTAGGGAATTGGTTTGGGCTGAGGTTTTGTGTTGATCGGGCTGGCTTCTTCGCGAGCAGGCTCGCTCCCACAGGTGTCGAGTGGGCAATGTTTATAGCGCCGTGCCAATCGGGCCGTCATAGATTTGGAACTTTGCTTTGCTCACCATTTTCCATTGTTTGAGGTGACAACCCTCCAGCTCCTACCCACCTGAACCAAGGAATGACCGTGACGGCTCCCACTCATAAACCTGCTCTGCGCCGGGCTATCACTTTCCCGATGCTGTTTCTGTTTATTCTCGGCGATGTACTCGGCGCGGGTGTTTACGCACTCGCCGGAACCATTGCCGGGGAGGTGGGCGGCGCGATTTGGGTGCCGCTGCTGATCGCGTTGTTCTTCGCCATGTTGACGGCGGGTTCCTACGCAGAACTGGTGACCAAATATCCCCACGCCGGGGCGGCTTCGGTATTCGCGGAAAAAGCCTTCAAGTCACCGCTCATTTCCTTCCTGGTCGGTTTTTGCATGCTGGCGGCTGCGGTCACCAGTGCAGCGGGTTTGTCGCTGGCGTTTGCCGGTGATTACCTCAACGCCTTTGTCGACGTATCGCCGCAGATTGCAGCGCTGGTGTTTCTCCTGGCTATCGGCCTGCTCAACGCGCGGGGGATCAAGGAGTCGCTTGGGGCAAACCTGGTGATGACCGTGATTGAACTGTCCGGGTTGATTCTGGTGATCGTCGCCGCTGTCTGGTATTTCCGCACAGGCAATGCGGACCTGGGACGGACGCTCACGTTCAAACCGGGCGTCAGTCCCGTGCTGGCGGTGCTGGGGGCGGCATTGTTGGCGTTCTATTCCTTCGTTGGCTTCGAAACCTCGGCCAATCTTGCGGAGGAAATCAAAGACGTGCGCAAGGTTTACCCGCGTGCCTTGTTCGCCGCTTTGCTCACCGCTGGCGTGGTTTACATGGCGGTGGGCGTGGCGGCTTCTTCGGTGTTGCCTACCGAGAAGTTGGTGGCAACGTCGGCGCCTTTGCTCGAAGTTGTCCGCGCATCGACCCTCGCAATCCCGCCGGCGCTGTTCTCCTTTATTGCGCTGATCGCTGTGGCCAACGGTGCGTTGTTAACCATGATCATGGCCAGCCGATTGACCTATGGCATGGCGAATCTGGGGCTGTTGCCGGGTGTTTTGGGTGCGGTTCTGCCTGAACGAAAAACTCCGTGGGCTGCAATTGTTGCAACCACGGTGGTAGCGATTGCCCTGACGCTCACCGGTACTTTGGCAACGTTGGCAGAGACAGTGGTTTTGCTGCTGCTGTTCGTTTTTCTGAGTACCAATGTGGCGGTGCTGGTTCTTCGTCGTGACAGGGTCGAGGAGGATCACTTTCGCGTGCCGACCTTCGTTCCGGTGCTTGCGATCGTGTCGTGTCTGGTGCTGCTCAGTCAGCAGGGGTGGGAGACATGGTTGCGCGCGGGGGCGTTGATCATTGTCGGGATGTTGCTGCATGGCTTTTCTCGTATCAATTTTTCTGCGATCAGTAAGGCCGGGTAGTGCAGCAGCTTGGGGAATTGGTGTTGTTTGGGCGGGCGTATTCGCGAGCAGGCTCGCTCCCACAGTGGATGGGTGGTGTTTTTCAGAATGAGTCACACGTTGTCAGTCGGCGGGCGGGTGAGTAAGCTGCCGATATGAATCAGTCCTCAATTTCCCCATCCTTCCCCGGCCCGCGTGGTCCCGTCGATCACGACATTCGTGATCAGATTGTCGCGGCGGCCAACGAGCATTTCAGCCAGTACGGCTACGCCAAGACCACGGTGTCCGATCTGGCCAAGGCCATCGGTTTCTCCAAGGCGTACATCTACAAATTCTTCGATTCCAAGCAGGCGATCGGCGAAGCCATCTGCGCGAACTGTCTGGGGCAGATCGTTATGGCGGTCGAGCAAGCGATCAACGAAGAAGACCTGACGCCCACCGAGCGTTTCCGTCGTTTGGTGAAAACCGTGATCGCTACGGGCGTGAACCTGTTCTTCAACGACCGCAAGCTCTACGACATTGCCGCGTTTGCAGCGGGTGAGAACTGGCCAAGTGCGCAGCGTTACGATGCGCAGATCAAGCGCTTTATTACCGACATTGTCCGCGAAGGGCGCGAGGCCGGTGAGTTCGAGCGCAGGACGCCGCTGGACGAGACGGTCGAGTCGATCCACTTGGCGCTGCGGCCCTTCGTCAATCCACTGATGCTGCAACACAACCTCGATTTCATCGAAGTGGCGCCCACGCTGACTTCGAACCTCATCTTGCGCAGCTTGATGCCTTGACCCTCTGCTGATCCGAATACTCGGATCAGTCGCCCCAACCCCATCCTGTTCCTGACGCAACTACATTTCCGCTGTTCTGTTTGTGACTCTTGACTGGTATGGTCACTAGGGCAACATGGCCGCCGCAGTTTGGTTATTTCAGTGCTGCTTACTGGGTCTCGGTTGATCAGCCTCCCGCGAACAACACCAATCGCGGGCCGCGTATTCAGCGTCGAGATCAACGACACTTCGGCAGGCAAAGGTTCGTACAGCGCCAAATACAAGAACAGCGCCAGCGGGCTCGGTACTTCTGTCAGCTATCGCTTCTGATTCAGCGCTGAACATCGGGCCGGTGACTTTGTGACTGTTGACGATATTGGTCACAAGACTGAGAATATGATGATCATCCTATTTTCAGTGAAGGAATTCCATGCGCCGGCTCCGACCTTTCCCCCTCGCGGTATGTTTGTTGCCCTTGGCCCTGACGGCGTGCGGGGATTCCTCCAGCGCAAAAGATCCACGTACCTTGGCGCCGATTGTCAGATCGGCGGCGGTGCAACCGGCAGAAAATGGATCTCGATCGTTCACCGGCGTCGTCGCTGCGCGCACCCAGGGCGATCTGGGCTTTCGCGTTTCGGGCAAGGTGCTCGAGCGTCTGGTTGATACCGGCCAGACGGTCAAGCGCGGCCAGCCACTGATGCGCCTCGACCCGATCGACCTCGGCCTGCAGGCGCGAGCCCAGCAAGAAGCGGTGAGCGCCGCTCGCGCCCGAGCCATACAGACTGCCGGTGACGAAGCGCGCAATCGCAAACTTGTCGCCGCCGGCGCTATTTCGGCATCGGCCTACGATCAGTTCAAAGCCGCCGCTGACACCGCCAGGGCGCAGCTCAATGCTGCTGTGGCGCAAGCGGACGTAGCGCGCAACGCCTCGGGCTACGCGGTTCTGGTGGCGGACGCTGATGGCGTGGTGGTGGAAACCCTCGCCGAACCCGGGCAAGTCGTCAGCCCGGGACAACCGGTGGTGCGGCTGGCGCGGGCCGGTCAGCGGGAGGCCATCGTCCATCTGCCCGAGACCTTGCGCCCCGCGCCGGGCTCAACCGCTCAGGCAAAACTGTATGGCGATACGTCGGCTGCCGTGAGCGCAAAATTGCGTCTGCTTTCCGATTCGGCTGACAGCACAACTCGTACTTTTGAGGCGCGCTATGTGCTCGAAGGCAGTTTGGCCAATGCGCCAATCGGCTCGACGGTCACCGTCGAAATTGCCCAGGGTTCTTCGCCAGATCAGGCGCTGAAAGTGCCCGTCGCGGCGATCTACGACCCGGGCAAAGGCCCCGGCGTGTGGGTCATCGCCGGCACACCGGCGAAAGTGAGCTGGCGCCCGGTCGAGGTGCTGGGCTTGAGCGATGATTCGGCCCGTGTCGCTGGCCAGCTCAACGTCGGTGAACCGATTGTCGCGCTGGGCGCGCATCTGCTGCGTGATGGCGAAGAAGTGCGCTTGCTTGCCCGCGACGATGGCCAGATTGCCGGGAGTCGTCCATGAGCGAGGGCCGGTTCAACCTTTCCGCTATCGCCGTGCGCCAACGTGCGATCACGGTGTTTCTGATTTTTCTCATCGCCGTGGCCGGCGTCCTGTCGTTCTTCAAATTGGGCCGGGCGGAAGATCCGCCGTTCACGGTCAAGCAGCTAACAGTGATTACCGCGTGGCCGGGGGCGACCGCGCAAGAGATGCAGGATCAGGTTGCCGAACCCCTCGAAAAGCGTCTGCAGGAATTGAAGTGGTACGACCGCACGGAAACCTACACGCGTCCGGGACTGGCATTCACCATGGTTTCGTTGCTCGACAGCACACCGCCGTCGCAAGTGCAGGAAGAGTTCTACCAGGCACGCAAGAAGCTCGATGATGAAGCGATCAGGCTGCCGGCGGGTGTTATCGGGCCGATGGTCAACGACGAGTTCTCCGACGTGACCTTCGCGCTGTTCGCCCTGAAAGCCAAGGGCGAGCCGCAGCGCTTGCTGGTGCGCGACGCGGAAACTTTACGCCAGCGCCTGTTGCACGTGCCGGGGGTGAAAAAGGTCAACATCATCGGCGAGCAGGCCGAGCGGATATTCGTTTCGTTTTCCCATGATCGGCTGGCGACGCTGGGCTTGTCGCCGCAGGACATCTTCGCCGCGCTGAACAATCAGAACGTATTGACGCCGGCCGGGTCGGTCGAAACCAAAGGGCCGGAGGTTTTTCTGCGCGTCGATGGCGCGTTCGACACGCTGCAGAAAATCCGTGACACGCCTGTTGTCGCCCAAGGCCGAACACTCAAGCTGTCTGACGTGGCCACGGTCGAGCGCGGCTACGAAGACCCGGCAACCTTTCTGGTGCGCAACGACGGCGAAGAAGCGTTATTGCTCGGCGTGATCATGCGCGAGGGCTGGAACGGTCTCGATCTGGGCAAGGCGCTGGATGCCGAGACAGTCAGGATCAACGGGGAAATGCCGTTGGGCATGACGCTGTCGAAAGTCACCGATCAGGCGGTGAATATCGACTCGGCCGTCGGCGAGTTCATGGTCAAGTTCTTTGTCGCGCTGCTGGTAGTCATGCTGGTGTGCTTTCTCAGCATGGGCTGGCGCGTCGGCGTGGTCGTTGCAGCGGCGGTGCCGTTGACCCTGGCGATCGTGTTTGTGGTGATGGCGGCCACCGGCAAGAACTTTGACCGGATCACCTTGGGTTCGCTGATTCTGGCGCTCGGCTTGCTGGTCGATGACGCGATCATCGCCATTGAAATGATGGTGGTGAAAATGGAGGAGGGCTACGACCGCATCAAGGCCTCCGCTTATGCCTGGAGCCACACGGCAGCGCCAATGCTGGCCGGTACGCTGGTGACGGCGATTGGCTTTTTGCCCAACGGCTTTGCGCAATCAACGGCAGGCGAATACACCAGCAACATGTTCTGGATTGTCGGCATCGCGCTCATTGCTTCGTGGGTCGTCGCCGTGGCTTTCACGCCGTACCTGGGCGTGAAGCTGTTGCCGGACATCAAGAAAGTCGAAGGCGGGCATGCGGCAATCTACGACACGCCGCGCTACAACCGTTTCCGGCGTGTTCTGGCATGGGTGATCACGCGCAAATGGCTGGTGGCCGGTGCGGTGGTCGCGCTGTTTGCTGTTGCGATTCCGGGCATGGGGCTGGTGAAGAAGCAGTTCTTTCCGACCTCTGACCGCCCTGAAGTGATGATCGAAGTGCAGATGCCCTACGGCACGTCCATCGAGCAGACCAGCGCTGCGGCGGCCAAAGTCGAAGCCTGGCTGCACAAGCAGGATGAAGCAAAAATCGTCACCGCCTATATCGGCCAGGGCGCGCCACGGTTTTTCCTGGCGATGGCGCCTGAGTTGCCGGACCCATCGTTCGCCAAAATCGTCGTGCTGACCGACAGCCAGGACGCCCGTGAAACTCTGAAGTTGCGTTTGCGCGAAGCGGTCGCCGAAGGGCTTGCTCCAGAGGCGCGGGTTCGGGCGACGCAGATCGTATTCGGCCCGTATTCGCCATTTCCGGTGGCCTATCGGGTGATGGGGCCTGATCCGGCGAAATTGCGCGACATCGCCGAGCAGGTCAGGGCAGTGATGCAGGACAGCCCGATGATGAGAACCGTCAACACTGACTGGGGGCCGCTGACGCCGACCTTGCATTTCAACCTGGATCAGGACCGCTTGCAGGCGGTGGGGCTGACGTCCAGCGCAGTCGCCCAGCAGTTGCAGTTTCTGCTCAGCGGCGTGCCGATCACGGCGGTGCGCGAAGACATTCGTTCCGTGCAGGTCGTCGGCCGTGCGGCGGGCAATATCCGCCTCGACCCGGCGCAGATCGAAGGCTTCACCCTGGTCGGCGCAGCGGGGCAGCGCATCCCGCTGTCGCAGATCGGCCAGGTCGAAGTGCGCATGGAAGACCCGATCCTGCGCCGCCGCGATCGCACGCCGACCATCACCGTGCGTGGCGACATCGCCGAAGGTTTGCAGCCACCGGACGTTTCCGGCGCGATCATCCAGCAGTTGCAGCCGATCATCGAAAACCTGCCTTCCGGCTACCGGATTGAACAGGCGGGCGCCATCGAAGAATCCGGCAAGGCCGGCAAAGCGATTCTGCCGTTGCTGCCGATCATGATCGCCATGACGCTGCTCATCATCATCGTCCAGGTACGCTCGATCTCAGCGATGATCATGGTCTTCCTGACCTCGCCGTTAGGCTTGATCGGTGTGGTGCCGACGCTGCTGATCTTCAACCAGCCATTCGGTATCAATGCGCTGGTCGGGTTGATCGCGCTGTCGGGGATTCTGATGCGCAACACGCTGATTCTGATCGGGCAGATTCATCACAATGAGCAGGAAGGCCTAGCGCCGTTCCATGCCGTGGTCGAAGCGACGGTGCAACGGGCGCGGCCGGTGTTGTTGACCGCGCTGGCAGCGATTCTCGCGTTCATTCCGCTGACCCACTCGGTGTTCTGGGGCACGCTGGCGTACACGCTGATCGGCGGCACGTTTGTTGGCACCATCATCACGCTGGTGTTTCTGCCGGCGATGTATGCGATCTGGTTCAGGATTCGGCCTGAAAACAGGGGGCAGGTTCAACCCTCGCGTTCGGTATAAGGTCAAGTTTGAAAGAGGCCCGTCAATGACGGGCCTTTTGCTATCCGCGACTAACTCTCTCTCTTGGCTATTGGAGATTTTCAAGTGTGCGGAGTTGACCCTCGTAATTAACCAGGTCCGCCGCTTATACAGGATGTGATTAATAAGCATCACAGTTGTTTGCGAATTTTGCGGATCAGATTTTCCCATCATTGAAAGAATGCGTTTTGCTGTGGCTAACTTGCTGAAATATAAGTGCGAAAATTCATTTATATCTGTTTGAAATAATGCGCCTGATGTTTTGCGCGACTTTCTCTTAAGAAAAACAGTTTTCATTGGCAAACAAGCTGTTAGCTGGTCATTTATTTTTTAAATTGACGCAGCGTAGATGGCGGGGCTAATTTTTTCTCCAACTTGCTGCGCTGCTTTGTGCGTTATTGCGTATCGCACGATTGAATCTTGTTTGAACGCCATGGCGAATTTCATTTGCCTGGGTATTGGACTTTGTTCGCTCTAAACTTTTTAAAGGGAGAGTCAGTCGTCATGGATTGTTTAAAGGAAACACGAGTCGGCAATGTGCTGTCGGGATGGAATCACTTGTCGGTAGTCGGGCCGATAAATGTGCAGAATACCGCCGGCGCGCGGGTTCAGCTGTCATCGGGCGAATGGCGCGATGATTATATTATGGGCTGGGGATCCTGCCTGTTGGGGCACGATAGTCCGGTCATCAAAAACTCTATTCTCAAGGCACTGGAGCGGGGCTTTCTTCAGCAGTATGAGACCGATGAACATCGTCTGTTGAGTGAGCGGTTCTGTGCGGTCGTTCCCTGCGCCGAAAAGTTGCGGCTGGTCAACTCCGGACTGGAAGCGACCATGTATGCGACGCGTATCGCCCGTGCCGTCACCGGTCGACGCATCATCATCAAGTTCGAAGGGCATTTTCATGGGCTGAATGATTCTTTGACCTGGAACGTGGATTCTTCACCGCGCTCTGGCGCGTTATTGGCGGGAAGAGAACTGGAGCGTTTATCGGGCACTGTGGGAATTCCTGACGAATTCGGCAACTTGACGGTTTCGGTTTCATGGAATGATCTGGAAGCGCTGGAAAATGCTTTTGAAAAATACAAGGACGATGTGGCAGGGGTGATCCTGGAACCTGTTGCATTGAATATCGGATGCATCAGGCCGGATGAAGGTTTTCTGCAAAATGTGCGTGCGCTGACCAGCCGTAAGGGTGCGCTGCTGATCTTCGACGAAGTGCTCACCGGTTTCCGCGCAAACATTGGTGGTGCGCAAAAGGACTTCGGTGTCGTACCCGATATCGCCGCCTTCGGCAAGGCGTTCGGCTGCGGCATGCCGATCGCGGGTATTGCCGGTAAAGCCGAATACATGGACGTAATCGCACCACGCGGTCCTGTTCAGGTCAGCGGGACCAATACGGGGCGATACCTGTCCGTGTCCGCCGCGCTTGCCGCCATCGAGCATTTGCAGGATGGAGCGGTGCACCGGCATATCGCCGCGCTGGAATCGCGCTTGAAGGCCGGGCTTAGGGACGTTTTCGATAAACACCACATACCCTGTCATATCGATGGGTACGGCGGTCGAATCGGCGTCCACATCGGAACCTCCGAACGTCCTAGAACCATGAGGGAGATTGAGCATTTCTACCCGATCGACTTTGCCCAGAAGTTGTTCGCCCTGCTATCCCGTGAGTACAACTTGTATGGCTTTTTGATGCCCCTCAGTTATTGCCCAGAGCCTGTCACCCTGAGTGCATCGCATACGCCTGAAATGTTGGCGGACGCCTGTGAGCGGCTGGATTCGGCACTCAAGAGGGTTCAATACCATGCCAAGTGAACCTGTTACGAAGATTCGCCTGCGCCGATTTGTAAAGGCTGACATGGAAGCTGTTCTTGGGTTGGTCGCCCAGATCGCCTCTGGCGAAGACCTTACCGAGTCTGCGGGTCAGCAATTTGCCAATGAACTTGCCAATCCTCAATTTGAGGGAGGGCGATTTGTCGCCACAGTGGACGGACGGGTGATCGGGACGATGGGCTGCGCCGCAGGTCCGATCCCCTCGAAGTCTGTCCTGTGGGCAGACTGGTTGATTGTTGATAGCGAATACCGTCGATACGGGGTGGCTTCGTTGTTATATGACGAAATTGAAAAGTATGCTCTGGCAAATGAAAAGACATGGTTATGTCTGGATATAGGAAATATTGACAAAGAGCGTGCAGCCTACCGTTTTCATTTACGCAATGGTTTTCAAATCGTCGGGCAGCTTCCCGATTACTGGGGAGAACTTGAACACCTGAACATCATGGCTAAATCTCTTATCTCAAAGGAATGAATAATCATGGGCGTTTTAAGTGACATCACTGCACTGCAGGATGAGGCGGTTTATTGCCGCGAAAAAGGTTTGACTATCGGTCTTTGTCACGGCTGTTTCGATATTGTGCATCCTGGGCACCTTTATCATTTGCAACGTGCCAGAACAATGGTGGATCGATTGTTCGTGTCAGTTACCGCCGACCCATATGTCAATAAAGGAGCGGACCGGCCGGTATTCCCCGATCAAAAACGCGCAGAGTTTCTTGCCTCTATTCGCTATTGCGATCATGTCATCGTAAATCACACACCCACTGCTGAATTGATGATCAAGACGCTGCGTCCCAACCTCTATTTCAAGGGTGCGGATTACAGTGACGGGTCAGACGTGAGACTTCAGGCGGAGCGCGCACTGGTTGAAAGCGCAGGGGGGCGAATGATCTTGACGGACGACAAGATATTCGACTCGACGTCCAGAATCGCCCGGCTCGTCATGTCCACGCACAGATGACAGGTAAGCAATCATGTCGAAACTTTTGCTGATTGACCTCGACGGAACAATGATCGACACGCCGCATTTTCAAGCGTGGAGCAACGCCGCTCACAGACTTGCCGGCAAACAACTGACTCAGCGCGAATACATTGACCACATTGCCGGACGTCCTCGCATGGAAGGCGCTTCACGATTGCTGGCGCTGATCACCGATGACATCGGTGCTGAAATGACCGGCTCGCTCAGCGCAGACGAACTGGCGCAGCACAAACAAAAGGAATTTCTACAGCTCTCCCAAGGCACTGAGCTGTTCGAGGACGCAAAGCGATTGCTGGAACGTATTGCACAAGCCGCACAGCCAGTGATGTTTTATACGGCGTCTCTGAATGCGCCGCAGTTGTTCGAGGCGGCTATCGAGCGCTCCAGTCTGCGGCAAGAATCCAGGTTGTCGATTACCCGACAGGCGCCCGGTCAGAGCCGCGAAGCACTGATTCAACAACTGGTCGGAAGCCGCGATCCGCAGGATGTCGAGCTGATTGACGACAGTCCCTATGCAACGGATCTGGCCTGTGGCCTGGGGCTCCATGCCTGGCAGATCCGCCGGCATGATCTTGAACCCAAGGCTGCTCATCCACAGGCATCAATGCTGTCATCGCTTGATGAATACCCCCTGGCAAACCCATCCCAAGGAAGGACCATGAATAATCAATCCGCTGTTCTCGTTACAGGCGGTGCGGGCTACATTGGCTCGCGTCTGGTACCAAAACTGCTGGCTGCCGGTTACCGGGTCCGGGTACTGGATGCGCTTTATTTCGGCAACGGCCTGGAGGGCGTGATGAACCATCCGGCACTGGAATTCATAAAGGGCGATATTCGCGATCCGCTGCTCGTCGAGCAGTCGCTTCGGGGGATGCACACCGTTGTCCATCTTGCCGCAGTGGCCAATGATCCCAGTTTCAATTCGGCACCCGAACTCGGCCAGTCCATCAATATCGATTGTCTGCCGCATCTCATGAGCAGTGCAAAGCGCCTTGGCTGCCGGCGCTTTATCTATGCATCCTCAGCCAGTGTCTACGGCGTCAATACAGAACCATTTGTCGATGAGCGCCAACCCTGCGTGCCCATCACCGACTACAACCGCTTCAAGGCTGACGGCGAAAAAATACTGTTCGGGCTCACTGATGCATCCTTTGAAACCGTCGCGGTTCGAGCCGCTACCGTGTGCGGCTGGTCGCCTCGCCAGCGCCTGGATCTGACCGTCAATATCCTTACCGCCAGTGCGCTGGCGCGCGGTGAAATTACCGTGTTCGGCGGCAGTCAATACCGCCCCAATGTGCATATCGGCGATCTGACCCGGCTGTATACGATGCTCGTGGAGCGCGAATCGCTGGACGAAGTCTGCGGAACCGCAATCAACGTCGGCTACGAAAACCACACGGTGACCGAGATAGCCGATCAGGTGAAACAGGTTGTCGATCGCTACTTCCTCGTCAACGTGCCGATCACCACTACCCGCAGCGATGATGTTCGGTCTTACCGTCTGGATTCGCGACGGGTGCAGGAGACACTGGGTTTCGAGTTCATCTATTCGATCAGGGATGCCATCGTGGAAATCTGCGAGCAATGGCAATCCGGGAACTTCAACGACAGTGACGATGTGTTGTCCGACACCCGCTATCACAATGTGCGCAACATGCTGCACAAAGACTGGTCGTTCCAGCCGTCTGGGGACACGTCGTGCTGACCATCGCTTATGGAGAGGAGTGCGAGGATATCGTCGGTATCGAGCCGCGGACATCGTCCTTCGCAGCCTGCGTGGCAATGCTGGCCAATCCCTTGATCGGCGTGCGCCCGCATGTGCCCAGTGCCTCGCCGCGCACACGGCGAACGCAACTGCTCTGCGCGGGGGTCTATGCACCCGGGGTCGGCGTTTCGCGGGAGATCATTTCTTTGCCAGCGCCGGCAGTCCTGCGCCTCTACGATGTGGACACGGGCGAACCTCTCGAGCCATCAGGCGATGGACCGGCGGTGGTGTTGGCAATGGATCAGGCGACAGTCAGCAGCCGCGAGCTGTTCCAACTGCGGGGCGTCCGTTATGAGCTGACGATTGATCAGTTCATTGATGCCCCTGATGACAGCGCCGTGTCGACCCGCATCAGTCTGACTCGACTGGGCGAGCCGACCGGTGCGCACCGATTGCGACTGGATTACGGCGTGGATGGCAGTGCCGAGAATGAATACCTGGGCACCAGTGACTGGCTGACCGCCCGACATTACCGTTTTGGGCAAAGTGTTGTCGATCGAACGGCCTTCACTGTGGATGTCGATGCCGCAGAGTATCGGCTGCGCTACGACGTACGTGTCGAACAGTCCGGTTCAGCGGCGAGTTCCGTTGTTTGCTGGCGACACGGCCTGCAGGGTTGTATTGCTTCCGTCACCATGGATTTCAACTCGGTGCTGCAGCATCGCATCGCCACGCATTGGCGGGTTGCAATCGATGGCGAGCACAGTATGCCCGACGCGCTTTCTGGCGACTTCGATGTGACCCATATCCAGAGCAGCCATCTTGACCGATGGAGCAGGATCTGGAGCGAGCATGACGTCACTGTTCAAACCGCGCAGAGACGTACCGATCTGGGCATCAAATACGCGATGTTTCAATTGCTACAGCACGGCGTGGGAGTCGCACCCCCCGAGCGGGGAACGCTCTCGCCGGCGCGCGGCCTGACCAGTACGTATCACTCCGGAGCGACGTTTTTCGATACCGAACTGCACAAGTGCATGTTCTGGATCTGGAACGAACCCGGTGTCGCCAGGGCGTTGATTGACTATCGCTACCACTGTCTGGAACAAGCGCGGGAGTTTGCTCGGGCCAGTGGCTATGAGGGAGCGCGTTTTCCGGAAGCAGCCAATGATCGAGGGCGGGAAAATGGTCCCCATTATGTGCTGGCGTATCCCGAACAGGACATTCGACGAGAGTGGAGTGTCCATGAGGTGCTCCACATTTCGGCAGACGTTTGCTATGCCGTGAACAAATACTGGAAGGTCACCGGTGACGATGCGTTCATGATCTCTCGCGGCTTTGAAATGCTGCTTGAGTGCGCCCGTTTCGCCGCGTCCGTGTTCAAGTGGTCCGAGAGTCGTCAGGCGTATGTCGTTGAATCGGTCATGGGGCCGGACGAATACCACTATCATGTGGACAACAGCTTTTTTACCAATTACATGCTGCGCTGGTGTCTCCGGTCAACGCTTTCCCTGTGCGACCGGCCGGGCTTTCCGGGATTGCCCGAGGCACAGTCCAGGCGCTGGCAGTCGATAGCCGATAACGTCTTTCTGCCCTGGATCACTGTGGGTGGCGTGGTCATTCCTGAAGAGTTCGAGGGTTATGCCGCCTTACCTGACACGCAGCTGCGTTCCGACAAAAAGCGTGGGCCGCAGTTTGCGGACGAGGCCGAACGGGAGAGCGCAGAGAATCTGCAGAATTTCGCGTCGCAGGTGGTCAAACAGGCGGACATCGTGTTGTTGATGTCGATGTTCCCAGAAGATTTTTCAACGGACGTGAAACGCGCAGCGTTCCAATATTATGAACCGCGTACGGTGCATGAATCGTCATTGAGCTACGGCCCGCACGCGGTTGTCGCCGCGCACTTGGGCAAGACGTCGATCAGTGCCGATTTCATTGCTCGGGCCAGCCGCTACAAACTGGATTTCACCCCGCTCGACGACTACAGCAATGGCCTGCATCTTTCCGCCTATGCCGGAGCCTGGCAGGGCTTGGTGGAAGGGCTGGCAGGACTTGATCTCATTGCGGACCAACTGGCCTTCCGCCCGAGGTTGCCCGCCGATTGGGATGCCTACCACTTCACCCTTGAGTTTCGGGGCCGCCGTCTGCGCATTTGCGTAATCGGAGACGATGAGCTGGAAATCCGCGAGGGCGGCCGGCAGTTGCCAACCGAACGTGGCCAGGATGGATATATATGCCTCAAGGAGGGGCACCGATGATTTCTATCAAAGAACGCTTATCCCCCTATAACGATGCGCTGCGAGTCTTGCCTTTTCGCAAGTTGCTGATCGGCCAGGGCCTGTCGATGGCCGGCGACGCCATCTGTCTGGCGGCGCTGCCGATAGCGCTGATCCGCCACGGTTTTGGTGGTGATGTGTTTGGCTTCATCATGGCCGCAGTCGGGGTAGGGACCGTCATCGGTGCTCTGGCCGGAGGGATGCTGGCGGATCGCAAGTCGCCTCGACAGGTGCTCATCTACACCGATACGGCCCGAGGCATGGCGCAGCTTGCGGCCGTCGCACTGCTTCTGACCGGTGCGCCTTGGGGCTGGCTGGTGCTGGCCTATCTGATCTTCGGCATCGGCATCGGCGTTTCTCGGCCCTGCGCGCAGGTGCTGCTGGTCAGCCTGTTACCCAAAAAGGCGCTGGTCGCGGGCAACGGCGCGATGAACTTCCTCGATAACCTGATCGCCATTCTGTTTCCGGCGACGTTGGGCGTGTTCATCATCTTGTGGGATCCGGTCTGGGGGATACTGATCGATGGCTTGACCTTCTTCGGCGCGGCGATTTACACCGCTCAGTTACCGAATGTCGGCCGTCATGAATCCGAAGAAGAGTTCTCCCTGCGCGAGGCGTTCAAGGGCATCACCGTGGTCAGCCGTAACGCCACGCTGCTGCTGGGGTTTGCGGCGACGCTGGTGGTGAACGTGCTGTGTTTTCCGATTTTTCTGGTCGTTGCACCCTACGCGATCAGTCTTCGTTTCAGCGAAGAAATGTGGGGATATTGCCTGGCAGCATCAGGGTTCGGCGCTTGTCTCGGATCGGTTGTCACCGTGCTGGCCTCGGGGCACGAACGCCTGGTGGGCCTTGCGGTGGTATGCGGGTTGTTCCTGGCCGGAGCGATGGCGTTACTCGGGCTGGGGACGACGGCATGGATGGCGGTTCTGGGGGCGACGTTCGTCGGTATCGTCGAAGCGTCCTGGCTCACCGGCTGGGCAACCGCCATGCAAACACTGTCGCCCGAAAAGGATCTGGGCAAAGTCGTGGCGGTGGATACCTTTGTCACCAGCGGTGTGCACCCGTTCATTTATCTGGGCAGCGGCGTAGTCGGCGGGATGATCGGCTATTCCCAGACGCTTGCGTTGACCGCCGTCATCAGCGCGGTTGGCACTCTGCTGATCGTCCTGACGTCCATCATGTTCATGCCAGGGAGTGCGCGTAATGATCAAGTGCAATAACGTACAGGAACAGGCCCAGGATCTCTGTGGCGAGATCTTTGAACGCTGGCGGGAGCTGTTGCAATCGGGCGAGTTCATTCTCGGCGATCAGGTTCTGGCGTTCGAGTCATGGATGTCGGATCGTTGTGGCGGCGCGCACGCCGTTGCCCTCAATTCAGGCACGGATGCGCTGTTTCTGGCATTGCGCGCGCTCGATATCGGCCCCGGTGACGAGGTGATCACCTGCGCCAATACCTTTGTTGCCACAGTCGGAGCCATTGTTGCTGTTGGTGCCCGGCCGATCCTGGCAGATGTGGGTGACGATGAACTCCTGAGCGTCGAGACGATTGCGCCACTTGTGACTGATCGGACCAAAGCCGTGATTCCTGTCTATCTGCGCGGACGCCCTCTGGATATCGACCCAATCATCGACCTGTGCCGCTCGCGCGGGGTTGCCGTGATCGAGGATTGCGCTCAGGCGATAGGCACCATGATCGATGGCCGGCAAGTCGGCACTCGCGCTGATGCGTCAGCGTTTTCCATGCATCCGTTGAAGACGCTCGGTGGTCTGGGTGACGGCGGGATGCTGGTGACTCGCGATCCGGGAATTGCCGAGTACGCGCGGATTGCACGTAATCACGGCCTGGAAAACCGTAACGAATCGATCCGGTTCGGCATCAACTCCAGACTCGACTCGTTGCAGGCAGCAGCACTCAACATCAAAGCGCAGTATCTGGATCAGTGGCTGAAGCGGCGCGTGGAAATTGCCGCATTCTATGATGACGTCCTCTCGACAACCCGCACGGGCACTGACCTGGGGCGCGGCAAACCGGGAAATGCCTACTATCACTATGTCGTGCAATCCACGCACCGTGACGAGCTGCAGGCTTATCTGGCAGAGAACGATGTGCAAGCGGCCATTCATTATCCGGTGCCCATTCATTGGCAGAAGGCATGGTTGAGTAGTCAGCCACGCATCGCGTTACCCACAACCGAACGCCTGTCCCGGCAAATGATCACACTTCCTTGTCACCATCATTTGTCGGATGGCGACGTGGAAAAGGTCGTCACGCTGATCAAGCAATTTGAACGCACGGTGAGGTGGTGAGCGTCGATATCGAATGTGTCGTGATTGGCGCCGGAGTGCTCGGGCTGGCTGTCGCCCGGGCCCTGGCCTTGAGCGGCCGTGAAGTGATTGTGGTGGAGGCGGCTGAACGCATTGGCACGGGCATGAGCTCGCGCAATTCAGAAGTCATTCACGCCGGCATCTACTACCCCACTGGCAGCCTCAAGGCGCAAATGTGCGTCGACGGCAGGCATCGCCTGTATGCCTTTTGCGAAGCGCACGCAGTAGCGCGCCAACCTCTGGGCAAGCTTGTTGTCGCAACCGATGAGGCGCAGTGCGGGGCATTGCAGCGGTTATGGCAGCAGGGACGGCGCAATGGCGTCAACGACCTGCAACTGCTCAGCGCCCGGCAGGCGCTGGAACTGGAGCCTGAGTTGTCATGTATCGCGGCACTCTGGTCGCCCTCTACCGCAATTGTCGACTCCCATGCCTTGATGCTTGCCTTGCAGGCAGACGCCGAAGCGGCGGGCACCTCGTTTGCCTTTAACACGCCGTTCGAATCGGCCTGTCGTCGCCCGCAGGGTTTTGAGTTGCAGATCGGCGGTGCGCAACCCATGAACGTCAGCTGTGGCGAACTGATCAACTGTGCGGGCTTGTCTGCGCCCCAGCTTGCGGGTCACATTGTCGGTCTGTCTTCACGATACGTCCCGTTGGCCAGGTTGTGCAAAGGCAGCTACTTCAGCTTCAGCGGTCGGATACCTTTTCGCCATCTCATCTATCCCGCGCCCGAAGCCGCGGGTCTTGGCGTGCACATGACGCTTGACCTGGGGGGGCAGGCGCGTTTCGGACCGGATGTCGAGTGGATCGATCAGGTTGATTACCGTGTGGATCCTCAGCGGGCCGAAGGTTTCTATCAGGCGATTCGCCGCTATTGGCCCGGCCTGCCCGATGGCAGCCTGGAACCGGCCTATAGCGGCATCCGCCCGAAAATCAACGCCGTACACGAACCGGCGGCGGACTTTGTCATCAGTGGCCCATCGGCGCATGGAGTGCCGGGGCTGGTTAATCTGTTCGGCATCGAATCTCCAGGATTGACGAGCTGTCTCGCCATCGCGGAGCGTGTCGTACAGGCGCTCGGGCAAAATTGACCAGCCTTTGTCCAGAGGGGGTCACACGTCCAATTCGATCAGCTCGCCATCTTCCTTTTCCAACCGCTGCAAAAACACCTGCGCCTCCAGCAATTGATACGGAAAATACAGCCCCGGCCTTACCGGCGCTTGCCCATCCAGCCCAACCAGCCGCTCCAGCAACATGGCCACACTGAGCCCGGTCAACGCCGCTGCACCTGCGCGGTGAACTACGGCGTGGCGGGTGTGCAATGGCTGTCCATCGTGATCCGTGCCTTCGAGTTCAATGAGTATTTCCGTCGACATCGGCTGACCCTGACGCCGGGTCGAGCTGACGCCGCTGGCGAGGTTGAACTCGACGTTCGGGGCGTCGGTGGCGGCGGCCAGGCCGGTGACGTCGATCGAGGAGAAGCCGGTGCCCTGCAGGGTCGTGCCGTCGACGGCGCGGAAGCTGACCTTGGCGTCGTCGCCTTCACGCCAGATGAATTCGCCGTCACGGCGGGTCAGCGCGGCGGGCAGCATTTTGTTCAGGTGTTCGAAGTCGACGGCCACGGTCGGGCCGCCGCCGTCCTGTTCGTCGACCAGTGCATGAATGCGGATGTCGTGCACGCGGGCGAATGCCTGGGCGATGTGCAGCGTCGCTACCGTGGTGGCGCCGACCATCCATTCGTAGCCGAGGACAATGGGCGACACGTCAGGCGTGTGCATGAAACTGGCGATCTGCGGGGCGATTTCGAACACGCCGGAAGAGATGCTCAGGTGCGGCACCTTGCGCTTTTGCGCAAAGCGTAGCCCGGCGAGGGCATGGTCCATGTAGAACAAGGCGATGGCGCTGACCGGGCGATCACCCAGCCCCAGATCATCTGCGCGAGCATCGATGACCACACCCTGGGCATTGCCGATTTGCTCGGCGGTTTGCTGAGCCTTGGCGAGGTCGCGTCCGCCGATCAGCAAGGGGACGTCGGGATGCGCCGCGCGCAATGCGCGGGCCGTCTGATGGCCGATGGCGCCGGAGCCGCCCATGAACAGAATGGGATGAAGTGGCATGAATCCTCCTCATTTTTCCTGGATTGAAACGTGCTTGGGCCAGACACCCTAGCACGCACTTTCCAGTTCGCCGGTGCGCCTGGCCTGCGCACCGACGAACGACCACTTGAGGAATCAGCCCAGATGATGCCGCTCTGCAAGGCGATAAACATCGGTGTCGAGGCCTTCGAAACGGGCTTTCAACTGCAACGCCAGATACAGCGAATAGTGCCGTGACTGATGCAGGTTGCCGCCGTGGAACCAGAGGTTTTGCTGCTGGGTCGGCTTCCACATGTTGCGCAGTTCACCTTCATACGGGCCGGGGTCGTTGGTGGTGCCGGAACCCAGGCCCCAGCAGCGCCCGACCTTGTCGGCGACTTGCTGGGAAATCAGCTTCGCGGCCCAGCCGTTCATCGAGCCATAACCTGTCGCATAAACGATGAGATCGGCCGGCAGGCGGCTGCCATCGGTGAGCACCACCGCGTCCGCTTCGATGCGTTCGACACCGAGGCCCGGTGCGCTCTTGAGCTTGATGGTGCCGTTGGCGATCAGTTCCGAGGCGCCGACGTCGATGTAGTAACCCGAGCCACGGCGTACGTATTTCATGAACAAACCCGATTCATCGTCGCCGAAATCGAGCATGAAACCCGCCCGGCTCAGGCGTTCATAGAAGTCCTTGTCGCGCTCCTTGATCGCGTCGAAGATCGGCCGATGAAACTGTGGCATTACCTTGTACGGAATCGATGCGAACAGCAGATCGGCCTTGTCCGTGGTCAGACCCGACTCGAGCGCCTCTTCGGAATAAAGCCCGCCGAAAACCATTTCCATCAGGCTGTCTGAACGCACGATGTGCGTGCTCGAACGTTGCACCATGGTCACCTCGGCGCCGTTTTCCACCAGATCGGCGCAGATGTCGTGGGCTGAATTGTTCGCGCCGATGACCACTGCGCGCTTGCCTTTCCACGCATCGCCGCCGGGGTGACGGCTGGAGTGATGTTGCTGGCCCTGGAAGTCTTCGGCGCCTGGATACACCGGCACATTCGGTACGCCAGACATGCCGGTGGCGAGGATCAGTTGCGTCGGCTGCAGGGTGACGGGCTCGCCGTTGCGCAGGACCTCCACGGTCCAGCGGCCAGTCTGCTCGTCAAACGTAGCGCCGAGGCACTCAGTGCGCGGCCAATAGTTGAGTTCCATGACCTTGGTGTACATCTCCAGCCAGTCGCCGATCTGGTCTTTCGGGGTGAACACCGGCCAGTGGTCGGGGAAGGGCAGGTAGGGCATGTGGTCGTACCAGACCGGGTCGTGCAGGCACAGCGACTTGTAGCGGCCGCGCCATTGATCGCCGGGGCGTTCGGCTTTGTCGATGATCAGCGTCGGTACACCCATGCGTTTGAGCCTTGCGCCGAGGCCGAGCCCGCCCTGACCGCCGCCGACGATCAGGCAGTACGGTTGCGTGGTGATGCCCAGCGCCGCTTCTTCATCGCGGCGGCGCTCCAGCCAGTTGCGCTTGTCAGCGTGGGCGTGGCCATGGCTCGCACCCATCGGCCGGCGGCGGCCGCTGGGCTCTTCGAAACCCTTGAGCTCGCGCATGGTGGTCAACAACGTCCAGCACAGACCGTCCTTCAGGCGCACGTAGCCTTTGCCACGCGCGGTGTCGGTTTCCAGGCTCATCCAGCCTTCGAGCACGCCATCGGTGAGCGTGGCTTCACCTTCGAGTTGCCAGCGTTCGGGCCGGGTCTGCTCAAGGCGTGTTTCGAGCATGTCGCGAATCGCCGGTTTGCCTTCCAGGGTGACGAGGTTCCAACTGAACAGCAGCAAGTCACGCCAGTGGCATTCTTCGGCAAACAGCTCCAGCGTGCCGTCCACATCTCGTTGCGCCAGACGTCCGCCGAGGCGTTCGACCCAAGCGGCGAGTTGCGCTGTTGGCGATTGCAAAGGGGTTTCAATAGCGATGTTCATGGGGCCACTCCCGATCTTGTTGTTTTGGTAAGCCATGGCATCAGAGCAAGGCTTGGGCCATCTCCTTGAAAGACGCGGGCCAGAGCGTTTGATGCAAAGGCCGACAAGGCTTGGCACAGGCGACATGTCACAAATTCGAGAATCGCGGATGACACTGTGTCACTCGGCGCGAAATTCCCCCGCAACGAGCTTTTCATCTAAGCTGCGGACACACCCGTGTCTTCACCGAAGCGGAGAACAACAACAATGAAACCGGCCTCGATCAACGCCCACGCGCGCCAGGTACTGCAAGCGGTGCAGGGCTCTGTTGCCAGCCACAGCGCGGCGGCAGACCTGGCGATCACCCGTTCGTGGCGGCGTTGCCTGGATCAATACCAGCTCGATCCGGCCAGCCGCCGCGCGCCGGATGTGCTCGAACAGGCGCGTTTGCGCGAACACCGTGCGCCGCTGGAACACATCATTTCCGTGGCGCACTGGCAGATGAACAGCCTGCACCAGCAACTGGGACGTGACGGCCATGTCCTGCTGCTCACCGATGCCCGCGGTGTGGCAATCGACAGCGTGTTCAACGAAGCCGAACGCGGCGAGTTCCAGCGCTCCGGGCTGTGGCTCGGCTCGGTCTGGAGCGAGGAGCACGAGGGCACCAACGGTGTCGGCACCTGCCTGGTCGAGCGCCAGCACGTGACCATTCGCCGCGACGAGCATTTTCGTGGCCAGCACGTCGGCCTGACCTGTTCGGCCAGCCCGATATTCGACGCCAGCGGTGAGTTGCTCGCGGTGCTCAACCTGTCCTCCGTGCGCGAGGAAAGCAGCCTTGAGCAACGCTTCAAGGCCATGGCCCTGACCAATCTGTCGGCCAGGTTGATCGAGAGCTGTTTTTTCCTCGGCCACGATCCGCAACGCTATTTGCTGCGGTTTCATCCGGATGCCGGGTTTGTCGGGCTGCTGGGTGAAGGCCTGCTCAGCTTCGACGAGAGTGCGCGAATCTGTTCGGTGAATGCGGCGGCGCTGGATCTGTTGGGCCTGAGCCGCGGGCAGATGGTCGGGCAGTCGTTGACTATGCTGCTGGAAACGCCGATGGAGCAGTTGCTCAATCAGGCCAGTGCCCAGGCGCACGTCTGCTGGCCGATGCGGTTGATAGATGGACGCCTGTTCTACGGCCAGTTGCGCGAACCGATCCGCTCCGCGCCATTGACCCTTGCGCCTGTCCCGCCAATCAAGGATGAGCGCGTGTGCCTGGAAGACCCGCGCCTGCAACGCGGATTCGCTCGCGCGTTGCGTGTACTGGAGCGTGACGTGCCGGTGTTTCTGCAGGGTGAAACCGGCACCGGCAAGGAGGCCTTTGCGGCAGCGCTGCATCGCGCCAGCTCGCGCGCCGGCCAGCCGTTTGTCGCGATCAACTGCGCGGCGATCCCCGAGACGTTGATCGAAAGCGAGCTGTTCGGCTATCGCGGCGGCAGCTTCACCGGCGCGCGCAAGGACGGCATGGTCGGCAAGCTTGAGCAGGCCCATGGCGGCATTCTGTTTCTCGACGAAATCGGCGACATGCCCCTCGCGCTACAGACCCGTCTGCTGCGCGTGCTCGAAGAGCGTCAGGTCGTGCCGTTGGGCAGCGCAACGCCGCGACCGCTCGATGTACGCCTGATCAGCGCCAGCCACCAGAATCTGCAAGCCTGCGTGGCCGACGGACGCCTGCGCGAGGACCTGTTCTATCGCATTGGCGGTTTCGCCGTGGAACTGCCGCCGCTGCGCGAGCGTTCCGACAAGGGCCGTCTGCTCGACCTGCTGCTGCGCGAAGAAGCGGCGGGTGCGAATGTGCGGCTGGAAGCGGGAGTTCGACAACACTTGCTGGCTCAGCCCTGGCCGGGCAACGTCCGGCAACTGCGCACCTGTTTGCGTACGCTGGTGGCGTTGGCGGTGGACGGCCGGGTCACGCTGGAGGACGTGCACGAGTTACTGCCCGCAAGTGACGACCAACCTGTTGACGATCCACTGGGCGTATCCGAACGGCAAACTCTGCTCAGCTTGATTGAAGCTGAACACTGGCATGTCGCGCGTGTTGCCCGTCGTCTGGGGATCAGCCGCAATACGCTGTATCGCAAGCTTCGTCAGCACGGGATCAATCGACCTGGTTGAAGACAATTGCGATCATTTGCGTTCATTCGCTGTTGATTGCGTGCATTGCCGGGAATTTGCTTGGATCCAATCATTAACTCACTATATCGCACGCCGACAAGCGGTAGGCTGAGCCTATTGCTAGAAGTGATGGCGCAATGACATATTGCAGCACCTTCCCTCACTTCAAGATGTACCGAAAATGCGCCCCCTCAAGTCACTTGTTGCAGCCTCGTTGCTGCTCAGCGGGTGCAATGGAATGCCAGTCGCTTTTGTTCAGGATCCTGTTTTAGACCAAGCCTTTGTCGTTCACTCCGGAGCGCCTTTGCCTTACCTGCTGATGGGTTCGGCTGTGCAATGGAATGAAGACTTCGCCGTGACGGTAAAGCACATTCCTTACTTGTCGGGCACGGTTTTCCAGGGGCAGGCAGACGTGCAGTTCTTCCGTCACAAGGCCAATAGCGTGCCGGCGTGGCGCGGCTACAAGCCGGGCGAGGAGCTGACTTCGGTGGGGTTCAATTCGCTGTACATGTCGGTCAAGGGCACCGGCCAGGCCTTGCCGGCCATGGTTCGCCTCGACGTCAAAGAGGGCAACGTGCTTTACGGCACCCACAATGGCGCGCTGGCCAAAGGCATGTCCGGCGGGCCGGTGTTTTCCGCCGATGGCAAAGTGGTTGGCATCAACGTGGCGTTCCTCACCCGTGACGACGTCAGCCGCCTCAAGCGCAAAGACTTGCTCGATCAACCGCGCGTAAGCATCTTTTTGCCGTACGCGGAGATCAATCGCGAGTGGTCGCGCTATCAGGCCAGTATCACTCCAACGACTCCTCCAGCGACCAAACTGGCCAGTCGCTGATCAGCGTTCGCGCAACGCTTCGCGGGCGCGGTTGAGTGGTTTGATCAGGTAGTCGAGCACGGTTTTTTCGCCGGTACGGATGTCCACCGTGGCGATCATCCCGGGCACGATGGCGAAGCGTTTGCCGGCCTTGTTGCGCAGTTCATCCGAAGCGGTGCGGATGAACACGCGGTAGTAGAAGATTTCCGGCTTGGCTTCGTCCTGAATCGTGTCCGGCGAGATCGTCACCACCTCGCCGTCGAGGCTGCCGTAGATCGAATAGTCATAGGCGGTGATTTTCACTTTCGCCGCCTGGCCCGGGTGAATGAAGGCGATGTCGCGCGGCGAGATGCGCGTCTCGATCAGCAGTTGTTCATCGAGCGGCACGATCTGCATGACCTGGCCGTTGGGCGCAATGACGCCGCCAATCGTGCTGACCTCGATGTCCTTGACGATGCCGCGCACCGGCGAGCGCAGGGTCAGGCGCGACAGTGAATCGGTGCGCCCACGGATCACCGCTTCGAGCATCTGCGCTTCGGCGTTGGCCTTGGCCAGGTCTTCGCGGGCGCGGACCATGTAATCGGAGCGGGCTTCGGTGGCCTTCAATTCCAGCTCCGAGCGTTGACGGGTCAGGCGCAGCACTTCGACCCGGCTCGAAGCACCGATCTTCGCCAGATTCTCGGTGATCGCCAGTTCGCTGCGCACCAGTTTCAGCGAGCTCTGAATACCGTCGAGGGTTTCCGCCAGACCTTTGCGCCGGGTCTGGTAGAGCTCGGTTTCGGCGCGGATCAGATCGGGAAATTCCTGCAGCGATGCGTCGAAGGTCAGGGGCTTTTCGCTGACTTCGGCCTGCAAGCGGTTGACGCTGGCCAGCGCCGCGCGGTACTTGGCCGCGCTTTCGCCGACGTTGGACTGGTTCTTCACCGGGTCCAATTGCGCGAGGATCTGGCCGCGCTCGACCAATGCGCCTTCGCTGACATTGAGCTGTTCGAGAATGCCGCCCTCCATCGACTGAATCACCTGCTCGCGCGAGCTGGGCACCACTTTGCCGGTGCCGGTCGAGACTTCGACGATCTCGAACCACGCCGCCCAGGCAATGAAGCAGGCGAGCATCAGCGCGCAACCCCAGATCACCTTTGCGCCACCGGCAAGTGCGCGCTCATCGCGGCCGTCGAGGTAGGACATCGGGTCCGGCACATCGGTCATCATCGGCTTCATACCGCCACCCCTTTGCCCGGTGCGCGCAGCCGCGCCAATGCCGCGTCGCGGTGGTCGTCGATGACGATACGTCCGTTGTCGAGAACGATGATCCGCTCGACCAGTTGCAACACACTGACCCGGTGCGTGGCGACCACCAACGTTCGACCCTGGGTCCAGGTCGCGAGTTTTTCCAACAGCAGCCGCTCGGTGACGTCATCGAGCGCGGCCGTCGGTTCGTCGAGCAACAGCACTTGTGGCTGGCGGATCAACAAGCGCGACAGCAACAGGCTCTGACGCTGACCGCCCGAAAGGCCCAAGCCACCTTCAAGCACCAGGTGATCCATGCCTTTGGGCAACTGCCGAACAAAGTCCAGGGCACCGGTAACGGTCAGCGCGGCGATGATTTCCTGATCGCTGGCCTGACCGGCGCCGAGGGTGATGTTGTCGCGCAAGGTGCCATGAAACAGTCGCGCCTGTTGCGACAGCAGGCCGACGTCGCGGCGCAGATCGGCCGGATCCAGATGCGCGAGGGCGATGCCGTCCAGCGTGGTTTCACCGCTGCTCAGATCCATCGCGCCGCCCAGCGCTTGCAGCAACGTCGACTTGCCAGCGCCGTTGCGGCCGAGCAGGGCGATGCGCTCGCCGGGACGTATGCTCAGGTCGATGTTGTGGAGCGCCGGGGTCGATTCCTCGCTGTAGCGAAAACTGGCCTGGCGCATGCGGTAGTCGCCGCGAATCGCCGGCAGGTGCACGCGCTGGCTGCCTTCGGGATGATCCACCGGCATCTGCATGATCCGGTTCAAGCCTTCGAGCGCGACCTTGGCCTGCTGCCATCGGGTGAGCACGTGGGTCAGTTGCGCCATCGGCCCCATCATCCGCGACGACAGAATCGACGCCGCGACCAGACTGCCGGTGGTCAGGTCGCCGGCAATCACCATTGGCGCGCCGAACACGATGACCACTGCGAACACTCCGCCTTGCACGTTCTGCGTCCACGCCACCAGGCTGTTGGTCAGGGTGCGCAGGCGCAGGCTGCTGTCCGCCGAGGCGGCGTTGTACTGGTTCCACTGTTGCTGGAAACGCTGCTCGGCCTGCAATGCCTTGATATCGTCGAGGCCCTGAATACTTTCCACCAGCATGGCGTTGCGCAGCGCCGCTTCACGCATTGATGCATTGGCCAGTCGCGCCAGACGCGGTTGCGCGATGATCCCAGGGAGCAACATGAACACCAGCGCCACCAGTGGAATCAACACCAGTGGCCCGCCGATCAAATAGAACACCAGCAGGAACAGCAGGAAAAACGGCATGTCCGCCAGTGCCGTGGCAGTGCTGGAGGTAATCAGGTCGCGGATCTGCTCCAGCTCGCGCAATTGCGAAATGAACGAACCGGTGGATTTCGGCCGCGCGGAATTACGCAGACGCAAGGCGTGGCCAAAGACCAGATCGGAGACGCGCAAGTCGGCGCGCTTGCCCAGCACATCGGTGATGCGCAGACGCAGAATGCGCATGACGAAATCGAACAGCAGCGCCAGCATCACCCCGCCGAACAACACGTACAGGGTCGGCAGCGACTCGGCCGGAATCACCCGGTCGTACACCTGCATGGAAAACAGCACGCCGGCCATGCCCAGCAGGTTGGCGACCAGCGAGGCGATCATCACTTGGCTGTAAGGGCGCAGATCGGTGAGGACGATGCGCCGGAACCAGTGCTCGTCGTAGGGCTTGATGTAATCGTTGGTGCGCACGTCCGCCACCGGTTGCGTCGGACGCAGAATCACCGTGCGCAATGCCTGCTCGGCGAGCGCGCCAGCCTCCATGCGGCTCTGCAAACCCTGATCGCCACTGAAGCAGATGCCCAGCTCGCCGGTTTCGCCGATGCTTTCGAGCACGCCGACCTGACCGTCGCGCAGTTGCACCACCAGCGGCGTGCGCCAGCGGCTCAGGCTCTTGTTGTCGAACACCGCGAATTTGACGCTCAAACCGGCCTGACGCGCCATGTGCCGAACCACTTCTTCGACGCGGCCTTCGCTGTGCACCGAGGCCAGGCGCACGCTTTCCGGGGAGACGTCGAGGCGATAGTGGCGGGCGACCTTGAGCACCGCTTCCAGCCATGGCGAATAATCTTCGCGAGCCTCGGCAGCGGCGGGTTCGGGAACAGTGATGCTGGCATCGGTCATGGCAGGATCTCGACATTCTGGATGGCGCTGTGGTCGATGCCGAAGACCCGGCGAATCGCACCGCTGTTGTAGAAGCAGTCGATCTGCAGGCGTTGCAGATCAGCCTGGGTGTTGACCAGATCGAAGCGCGACTGATGGATTTCCTGCTCGGCGTTGAGCAGGTCGAGCAGCGGCCGCGTGCCCAGTTCCAGGTACTGGCGGCCATACAACATGCGCGCCTCGGTGATGCTGGTCTGGCGAAATTCCAGCGAGCGCAGCCGCCGGTTCAGACCCGAGGTTTGCGCCTGGGCTTCGGCCAGACCCTGGCGCGCTTGCAGACGGGCGAAGTCTTCGGCCGAATCCGCTGCGGTCAGCGCATGCCCGGCGGCGCGGCTGCGCGCACTGATCGCACCGCCCTGGTAGATCGGCACTTCGAGGTTGAGGAAGATCCCGACCTGAGTGCGATCGGCGCGCGAGTTCTGATCGTCGTAGTGGTCGTCCAGGTATTGGTTGACCGACGGTTGCAGCGACAGGGTCGGGTAGGCCTCGGCTTTGGCCTGGGCCAACTCGGCCTGGGCCTGGGTGCGTTGCGCAGCCGCTTGGAGAACGGCGGGCAGGGTGTCGGAGATCTGCGAGGCGTCGCAGGCCTGGGTTAGCGTAGGCGCGGCGGCGTCGCTGACCGCCGGCGGCGTGCGCCGTCCGAGCAGACTGGTCAGGGTCGCTTGCCAGCGTGCGTATTGCGCCTTGAATTCCTGCAACGTCGCCGTCGCGCCTTCGGCCCGGGACTGCGCCTGGACCATATCGGAACGGGTGCTGGCGCCCATGTCGCTGCGCTGCTTGGCCAGGTCGACGATGCCGCCGATGCCCTGAATCTGTTCACGCGCAACCTCGAGCAGACGCTGATAACGCTGCACCTCGATGTAGGCCCTGGCGGTGTCGCGGGCGATGTCGTCGATCGCCAGCAGAATCCCGGCCTGACTGCGCGCCACCCGGGCGCGGGCGGCGTCGACCGAACTGGAAACCTTGCCGAAGTCATACAGCATCTGCTTGAGGGAAATGTTCACCGACTGGCTGCCGGCATCGCTGCCGTAACCGCTGGTGTAGCCACCCTTGATGCCGCCGGTGACCTGCGGGTAATAGCCGGATTCGGCGACGTTGACCCCTTCGCCTTGCTGGAACAGGGTGCCGATGGCCTCGCCAATGCGTGGGTGCCAGTCCACGGCGAGCCTGACCGCTTGTTCCAGCCCCAAAGTATCTGCGTTGGCGGCCGTTTTTGAAGCAGGGGCAGGGCGCTGACGATTGTCATTGCCTGCCGGTTGTTGCAGTTGCGAGGGGCTGATGCTGCGCAAGCTGCTGTCGAGATTGTCGTCGGCGCGAACGTCGACGGTGAAAGCGGGGTAGAGGCCGATGGTCAACAGGACCACCGGCCATTTCTGGCGAAAAACTGACTCCACAGACTTCCCTTACTGTTGAGAGACCAACGTTCGATGTCTTGTTTCAAACCACTTGAATGCCGTTCTGTACCCACAAGTGGTGGCTCGGATCCTCCTGCGCCGTGTATTGAACATAGTCGATGCCGTCGGCCTGTTGCGTGCCATCGGAGACCCAGCCATCGGTCATGTGCACGCTGTCCCTGTCGTCACCCTTGATCAGCAGGGTGTTGTTGTCCGAGGACGTGATCGCCAGCAGATCGCTGAGATTCAGTGTCAGCGCAACCGCACTGGAATGGTTGAGGTCGAGGATTTCGACGTTGTGGATCTTGCTCTGCAGATCGCCGAGGTTGATCGACACGTCGCCACCGGCCCAGAGCACGGTGTCGGTGCCGCTGCCGCCATCGACTGAAGCGAACTGCTGGTCGGCGACGATCAGCGTGTCGTCGCCGCCGCCACCTTGCAGCGTGACGGCGCCCCCGTGCGAGCCGTCGAGGGTGTCGTTGCCCTCGGTGCCCTGGATCAGTTCGCTGCCAGCGACATGGGCCAGACCGAGGTCATCGCTGGCCAGCGCCGAGAACGCGGTGCTGGCGAAAGCGCCGGCATTGTTCAGGTCGATGGTCAGCGTCGCGGTATCCACGGTGCCGTTGGGGTGGGTGAGTTGGTAGGTGAAGGTGTCTTCCTGGCCGATCACCGCGTCGGTCAGCCCGGCCTTGAGCGTGTAGGTGTAGTTGCCGTTGGCCTGGACCACCAGGGTGCCGTAGTTGCCGACCAGCGAGACGCCGTTGTGACCCGGCGCCACGTAACTGCCAGCGACCAGCACGCTGAGCAAGGTGTAGACCGAGCCCAACACATCGGCGCCGCCGCCAGCGGTGTCGGTGAGCAGATTGCCCGATACCGGCGTGTAGCTGCCGACCACGAACTGATTGTTGTAGGTCGCGACGTTAATCAGGCTGGTGTTGACGCTGGTCAGCAGGCCGAGGCCGCCCACTGCCACCCGCACCTGATAACTGCCGGCGGTCTGGTCGTCGAACTTGATCCCGTAGTTGCCGCCGCCGAGATTGACCAGCGCGTTGCCGCCGTAACTCTTGACCAGCACGTACTGGTTGGTGGCGGTGTTGAGCTTGTACAGGCCCACCGTCATCGAACCGAGCAGCGCCAGCAGGTTGCTCGAATTGACCACCACGGTCAGGTCACTGACGGTATCGGCCGCGACCACGGTGTTGTAGTTACCACTGCCGCCGCCCAGCAGCACATTGAACGTGCCAAGGGCGGAGTTGGTGGTGACTTCGCGGTTGATCAGGGTGACGTCAGTCGAGGCGATGTCCGCTGTGGCATCCACCACCAGTGCCGGGCTGCCGAGGCTGGCGTCATTCCACACTTCGCTGGCTTGCGGGCTGTCGATGCGCACGTACAGATTGGCGGTGTCGCTCAAGCCGTTCGGGTGCACCAGTTGATAGTTGAACACGTCGACTTTGCCGACGCTGCCGACACTGCCGTTCGGTTTGTAGCTGTAGTTGCCGTTGGCGTCGATGGTCAGCGTGCCGTACAACCCTTGCACCGTGGTGCCGGCACCGGCGCTGACCCAGGTGCCGTTCTTGAAGATCTGCAACTGCGCGCCGTTGTCCGGGCCGGTCTGATCGGCCGTGCCATCGACGCCGACGTTGGTGATGACGTTGCCGGTCACCGCTGGCCCGGCAATGCCATTGAACTGGGTCAGGCTGCTGACGTCCAGTTGCAGCTGGGTATTGACCGTGGTCAGCACGCCGATGCCGGTGCTCGAAACCGTCAGTCGATAATCGCCTGACAGCAGGTTACCGATGTCGACGCGCACACCCTGGCCGGCCAAGGCAATCAGGTCGAGCAGGCCGCCGCTGCCATTGACATCCAGAGTCACCCAGTTGCCGCTGGCATCCTTGACTTGCAGGGTGTAGACCACGCCATCGATCAGCGAAATCAGGCTGCTGGTGGTCAGCGTCAGGGTCGGATCAAGACGCGTGCCGCCGGCGACGGTGAAGGTGAAGGTTTTCGAGAATCCGGCCAGCAGCGTAGTGAACGAGTCGTTGAAGGTCTGCGAGGCGGTGACCGGGGCCAGGGTGACGGTGCCGACGGCGAGATTATCGCTGGCGACCACGGGCGCGTTGACGTCGACGTCCGGCGCAATGACGTTGGCGGCTACCGAAACGTTGCCGCGAGCGTCGCTGAGATTGACGGTGAGGTTTTCGCCGTTGATCTGCGCACTGCTCAGGGTGACGGTAAACAGGCCGAGGTTGTCGACCGTGCCGGTGCCCAGAACGGTGCCGCTGGCCGACTTGATGGTCACGGTTGCACCGGCTTCACCGGTACCGGTGACGGTCAGGCCATCGGCGCCGACCAGCAGCGCCGTGGCGGCAGCGGGCGGTGTCAGGTCTGGCGCCGTCGCGGTCGCCGCAGCCGATACGTTGCCGCTCGGATCGGCCTGGGTGACGCTGAGCACCTGGCTGTTGATCTGCGCCGAGGCCAGTGTCACCGAGAAGCTGCCGTTTGCAGCGACGGTGGCGGTGCCGAGCACCACCCCGCCGGCGCCTCGCACGCTGATGGTCGAACCGGGCACACCGACGCCAGTGAGCACGGTGCCGCTGCCATTGACGCTGACGCCGGTCGGCGCGCCGGGTGCGGTAATGTCCGGCGCTGTCAGGCTGGCGTTGGGCGACAGGTTGCCGGCCGGGTCGACCAGACGCACGGTCAACAGCTGCCCGTCGAGTTGCGCGGTGTTCAGGTCGAAGCTGAACGTGCCGCCACTGCCCACGGTGGTGGTGCCGATCAGCGCGCCGCCCGGACCGTATACGTTGACCGTCGCACCGGCTTCGCCCGTACCGCTCAACGTCAGACCGTTGGCAGCGAGCGTCAGACCGCTGGCTGCAATCGGCGCCTGCACGTCAGGGGCCGTCAGATTGAAGACCTGCGACAGATTGCCCGTCGGGTCGGCCTGTTGGACGTTGAGCTGTTGGCCGTTCAGTTGCGCGCTGGACAGTTGCACGGTGAAGGTGCCCCCAGCATTGACCACGGCGGTGCCGAGGACGGTACCGGCTGCGTTGGTCACGCTGACGGTCGCGCCGGCTTCACCCGTGCCGCTGACCGCCAGACCGGTGCCGTTCAGGCTGACATTGCTCAGCGGCGCCGGCGCGGTGGTATCGGCGACGCTGAGATTGGTAACCGGCGAAACGTTGCCCGCCGCATCGCTCTGCGTGACGCTCAGTTGCTGGCCATTGAGTTGCGCTGATGACAAGGTCACCGAGAACGAGCCATTGCCCGCCGCCGTCGCCGTGCCCAGCACCGTGCCACCCGCACCGCGAACAGTGACGATGGCGCCGGCTTCACCGAGCCCGCCGAGCACCAGACCGGCGCCGCTGAGTACCAGTGCTGTCGGAGCGGCTGGGGGAGTGATGTCGGGCGCGGTTACGTTAAGGCCGGATGAGGTGTTGTTGGCCGCATCGGTCTGTGTCGCATTGAGCACCTGACCGTTGACCTGCGGCGTATTGAGCTGTGCGCTGAAGGTGCCATTGGCGCCAACCGTCGCATTGCCCAGCACCACGCCGCCCGCGCCGGTGATGGTCACCGACGCGCCGACTTCGCCGCGACCGGTGACCAGTGTGCCGCTGGCATTGACCGCCAGATCGCTGAGTGGCGCCGGCGCCGAGGTGTCGCCTGCGGTGATTTCAGTCGGCAGCGAGGCGCCACCCAACGCAGTGTTGGCGGTGACTTCGAGGCTTTGGCCGTTGGTTTGCGCAGGCGTCAGCACCACGCTGAACGTGCCATCCTGGCCTGTGACGCCGGTGCCGATCAGGCTGTTGTCCGGCGCGTAGACATTGATGGTGGTGCCGATCGCCGCCGTGCCGGTCAGCGTCACGCCGTCGGCTGTCAGTACAAGATTGTCCGGCGCAGCCGGGGCTGGCACTGCCGGAACAGTCAGGTCGGCGTCTGCGGACACGTTAGTCGCGACGTCTGTTTGATTCACTGTCAGCACCTGGCCGGCAGTGATGCCCGGATCCAGATCGATCAGGAATGTGCCGTTGGCCGCGACCGTGCCGGTGCCGACAACATTGCCCAGCGCATCGGTCACTTCGACAATCGCGCCGGCTTCGCCACGACCGGCGAGCTGGCTCAGATCGCCGCTGATGGTCAGACCGGTGACGGCATCCGGAGCCGTGGTATCTGCCGCTGGGTAGAGCAGCGCTGGCGATGCGTTTTGCGCCTCGTCCGTCGCGATCACCGACAACAACTGACCGTTGGCCTGGGCCGGATTCAGCGTGACTGTATAGGTGCCGTCGCCCAATGCCACCGCTGTGCCGAGCACGGTGCCGGTGGCGGACAGCACAGTCACGGTGCTGCCGGCTTCGGCGGTCCCGGCGAGCAAGGTGCCGGCGCCGGTCAGCGATGTCACCGTTGGTGCGATAGGTGCAGTGCTGTCGGGCGCGTCGACCAGTACGGGCTCGGACTGGTTGTTTTGCGCGTCGGCTTGCACTACCGAGAGCGCGCGGCCATCCAGTTGCGCAGCCGACAACGTGACGCTGAAATTGCCATCTGCCGCCACCGTCGCCGTGCCGAGCACCACCGCGCCGTCAAGCACGGTGACGGTTGCGCCGGGCTCGCCGGTGCCGGTGACGGTCAAGCCGTCCTGGCTGACATTGAGGTCGGCCACTTCCAGCGGATCAGTGCTGTCGCCCGCCTGCAGAGGTGCTGTGGGTGAAATGTTTGAAGCCGGATCAGTCTGATTGACGCTCAACAGCTCGCCATTCACCTGCGGCGGATTGAGGGTCACGCTGAACGAGCCATTGCCGGTCACGGTTGCCGAGCCCAAAACAGTGCCAGTCGCGCTGAGCACGCGCACCGTGGCGCCGGCTTCACCGGTACCGGTCAATGTCACGCCGTCGGGCGCGAGAACGAGGCCGGTGGGCGCAGCGGGCAGGGTGATGTCCGGCGCAGTGACGGGCACGATCGGCGAAGGGTTGCCCGCCGCATCGCGCTGGATCACCGACAAGGCTTCACCGTTGAGCAGAGGCTGATCGAGGATGACGCTGAAACTGCCATCGGCCGCGACGGTGCCGGTGCCGACGATGGTGCCCACCGCGTTGGTGACGACTACCTGCGAGCCAGCCGCACCGGAGCCGGTGATCAGGCTGCCGCTGGCGTCGATCTCGACATCGGTCAGTGCTGCAGGAGGCGTGCTGTCAGGCGCCGTCAGGGTGCCGGCAGGCGAGGCATTGCCGGCCGCATCCGCCAACACCACGAACAGCGCTTGGCCATTGGTCTGTGTTGGGGTCACGGTGATCTGGAAACGGCCATCGCTGCCCACGGTGCCGGTGCCCAGCTCGGTACCGTCTGCGGATGTCACGCGGACAATGGCGCCGACTTCGCCGGTCCCGGTGAGGGTGTCGCCATCGGCATTCAGTTGCAGATCGGCCGGCGTCGCTGGCGGGGTCAGATCCGGTGCGGTGATCGACACCGGCGCGCTGACGTTGCCGGGTGGATCGGCCTGCTGCACGCTGAGGATCTGTTCATTGATCTGCGGCGGATTGAGGGAGACGCTGAAGGTGCCGTCGCCGAGCACCACGCTGGTGCCGAGCAAGGTGCCATTGGCATCGCGCACGGTCACGGTCGCGCCGGGTTCGCCAGTACCGATGACCAACGCGCCGGACGAGTTGATATCGACGTTGTCCAGTGGATCAGGCGGGGTGAAGTCCGGTGTGGTCAGGTTCACTGCCGGCGAGTCGTTGCCCGCCGCGTCGGCCTGGACCACGGTGATCACTTCGGCATTGGTCAACGCCGGGTTCAGTGGCAGGGTGAAGGTACCGGTCGCGCTGACCACGGCGGTGCCAAGCACGTTGCCGTCGCTGTCGATGACCCGGACCTGCGCGCCCGGTTCGCCGCGCCCGGTCAGGCTTGCGCCGTCGCCGCCGATGCTCAGTTGCGAAACGGCCGCTGGCGGTGTGCTGTCGACCGAAGTGAACGGCGTGGCTGCCGAGGTGTTGCCCGCCGCATCCGTCAGCGACACGGTCAGCGCCTGACCGTTGGCTTGCGGCGTGGTCAGGGTGATCGCAAACGTGCCGTCGATGCTCACGGTGCCGGTGCCGACCAGCGCTCCGGCAGCGTTGTATACGTTGACCGTGGTGCCGGCCTCACCGGTACCCGACAGCAAGGTGCCGTCAGGGCTTGCCACCAGCGCCGCCGGCGGATTGGGGGCGAGCAGGTCCGGGGCGATCAGGTTGACGCTGTTGGATTCGTTGCCGGCGGTGTCGGCCTGGCTCAGGCTCAAAGTCTGGCCAGAGGTCTGTGCCGGGCTGAGGGTGACGCTGAAGGTGCCATTGGCCGCCACCACGGCGCTGCCGAGAACCACTCCGCCGGTGCCGAGCACGGTCACCGTGGCGCCGGTTTCACCGCGCCCGGTCAGGGCCGTGCCGTTCGGTGCCAGACTCAGTTCACTCAGCGGTGTTGGCGCGGCGATGTCGGCAGCGGTGTAGTCGGTCGGTGACGAATTGATACCGGTGCTCGAGGTTGCCACGGCAGACAGCTGTTCACCGTTGAGTTGCGCGGCGTTGAGGGTGACGCTGAAAGTGCCATTGGCCGCCACCAGCGCGCTGCCGAGCAACACGCCCGAGGCATTGCGAATGCTCACGGTGCTGCCGGCGGTGGCCGAGCCGGTGAGGGTTAGACCGTCAGCGCTGAGGGCCAGATTGGTCGGTGCACTTTCCGCCAGATTGCCCGGTGCAGTCACCGGCGCCGCCGGTCCGGTGTTGCCGGCAGCATCGATCTGCACCACGGAAAGATTCGATCCAGCCACCGCCGCCGGGGACAACGTGACGCTGAAATTGCCGTTGCTGGCAACGGTCGCAGTACCCAGCAAAACACCGCCGGCATCGCGAACTTCCACGCTGGCGCCGACCTCGCCGATGCCGGTCAGGGTGGCACCATTGGCGCTGACCGCCAGATCGCTCGCCACCAACGGCGCCGTGCTATCGACCGCATTGACGATTGCCGGGGCCGACGGATTGCCTGCCGCATCGGTGGCCGTCACGTTCAGCGACTGGCCATTGGTTTGCGGACTGTTGAGGGTAATCTGGAAAGTGCCGTTTGCGGCCGCCGTGGTTGTACCGAGAAGATTGCCCTGGCTGTCGCGTACGGTCACGGTACTGCCGGCCTCGGCGTTACCGGCCAGTTGCACGCCAGCAGCATTGAGGGTCAATGCGCTCGGAATCGCCGGCGCGGTCAAATCCGCGGCGATGACTTCAACCGCCGTCGAAACGTTGCCCGGCGGATCTTCCTGAGTGACGGTCAGCACTTCGGCATTCAGTTGTGCTGCGTTCAGCGTGACAGTGAACGCGCCGCCGCTGCCGACCTGTGCGGTGCCGAGCAAGGTGCCGTCGGCGCTGCGTACAGACACGGTGGCGCCGGGTTCGCCGTGGCCGGTAACGGTGACGCCGTCGGCATTCACCGCGACTTGGGTCAGTGCCGCCGGTGGGCTGATGTCGGGTGCGTTGACACTGGTCGACGGCGAGACATTGCCGGCAGAGTCGGTCTGGCTGATCGCCAGCGCCTCACCATTGGTCGGCGCTGGCGCCAGGGTCACGCTGAACGAGCCGTCCGCGCCCACCACGGCGCTGCCCAGCAGGGTGCCGTTGGCGGTGGTGACATTGACTGTTGCGCCAGCCTCACCTGTGCCGCTGAGGGTGCTGCCATCGGCGCTGATCAGTGGATTCTGCACAGCGGCCGGCGGGGTGCCGTCGACAGTGATCACGCCAGTGGAAGTCGAGGCGTTGCCGTTGGCGTCGGTCAGAGTGACCTGCAGGGTTTCGCCAGTGTTCTGCGCATTGGGCAAGGTGACCTGGAAGTTGCCGCTCTGATCGACTACGCCGGTGGCCAACACGTTACCGGCGGCATCGCGCACGGTCACGGTGCTGCCGGCTTCGCCCTGGCCTTTGACCACGGTGCCGACGTCATTGATCGTAACGCCAGTCGCTGCGGCGGGCGGTTGCAGATCGCTGGCAATGATGCCAGCGGGTTGCGACAGGTTGCCGGCGGCGTCGCTCTGGATCGCGGTAAGCGCCTGGCCATTAAGTTGTGCCGGCGTCAGCGTCAGGCTGAACGTGCCGTTGCTGGCGACCAGTGCAGTACCGAGCACGGTACCTGTGGCGTCGGTGACAGTGACCGTCGCCCCGGCCTCACCGCGTCCAGTGAGTGTTGTGCCGTTGGCATTCAGCGCCAGATCGGTCACAGCGTCTGGCGCCGTGCCATCGATCGCCGTCACCGTGCCCGGAATCGAGACGTCCCCGTCGGGACTGGTGGCCGTCACCTGGAGAACTTGCGCGTTGATCTGTTTGCTACTGAGCAACAGGGTGAAGCGGCCGAAGCTGTTGATCAGACCTGAGCCGAGCACAGCGCCGCTGCTGCTGGTCACCGTCACGGTGCAACCGGGCGTTCCGGCACCGGTCAGGGTGAAACCATCGGCACTCAAGGCCAGATCGGTCGGGGTCGCGACCTGGCTACCGTCCAGTCCTGCCAGCGGCACGACGGGCGAATCATTGCCGCCGCCATCCGTGCTGATGACTTCCAGATTGCCGCCAGGCTCGGCCGGTGGGCTGAGGGTCACGACAAAGCGGCCATCCGCATCGGCCGTCGCGGTGCCCAGCACAGCGCCACCGCCGGCAATGCTGACGGTGACCGTCGTGCCCGGTTCGGCAAGGCCAGAGACCTGCGTGCCGGCCGGGTTGAGCGCGAGATCGCTGACCGCTGCCGGCGGCGTGCTGTCCGGCGCGGCAACGGTGCCTGGCAGCGAACTGTTGGCGCCGTCCGACACCACGACTTGCAAGGCTTCGCCATTGGTCTGCGCATTATCGAGGTTGACCGTGAAGGCGCCCGTGCCGTCAGCGGTCGCAGTGCCGATGACGTTGCCGTCGGCATCCAGCACCTGCACCGTGTTATTGGGCTGCGTGGTACCGGTGACCGTGGCACCTGAAGGATCGACGGCCAGCCCGGTCGGTGCAGGCGGGGCGGTGATGTCCGGTGCGGTGACCGGCGTGGCCGGCGAGGGCAGGGCGCTCGCATCGGTCTGGATCACGTTCAGCACCTGACCGTCGAGCTGAGCCGGACTCAGGTTGACGCTGAAATTGCCGTCGCTGGCGACCACCGTAGTGCCAAGCACCGTGCCGTCGGGCGCGCTGACGGTTACGGTGCTGCCCGCTTGCCCGGTGCCGGTCAAGGTCACGCCGTTACTGGCGAGCACGACATTGTCCGGCGCCAGCGGCGCGGTGGTGTCCGTCGCCGTTAGTGGTGTGCTGGGGGAAACGTTCACGCCATCCGATTGGCTGACTTGCAGTTGTTGGCCTTCGATCTGCGGGCTGTTCAGCGGCACTGTAAAGGCGCCGCTGCCGTCGACGATCGCGGTACCTAAAATATTGCCCGCCGAATCCTTGACTGACACCGTGGCACCGGGTTCGCCGGTGCCACTCAGTTCAGTGCCACCTGCATTCAGCGTCAGATCCGAAGGGGCAGTGGGAGCCTGGATATCCGGCGCTTCAACTGGAACTGCCGGCGAGCCCGACGGCGAGCCGTCGCTCTGCACGACGCTGAGGTTCTGGCCATTGGTTTGTGGCGAGGACAGGGTGACCTCGAACCGGCCGTTGCTGCCGACAATAGCTGTTCCCAGCACGGTCCCATTGGTGTCAGTGACAGTAACGGTGGCGCCGATCTGACCCGCGCCGGAGACCACGGCGCCATTGGCGGAAATGCTTACATCGGTCACGGCAACCGGCGTGGTCAGATCGGGTGCGATCACGTTGACCGGCGCCGAAGGATTGCCGTCTGCGTCGGTCTGGATCACTTGCAGCTGTTGCGCATCGGTCTGTGGTGTGGAAAGTGGAACGGTAAAATTACCGTCGGCACCCACCGTGCCGGTGCCGATGATATTGCCGGCCGGATCGCGCACGGTGACTGACGCACCCAACTCACCCTTACCGGTGAGCGTCTGCCCCTGAGCGTCGAGCGCGAGATCGGAGACGGCCGTGGGTCCTTGGGTGTCAGGCGTGACGTAGCTCAGTGGTGCGGAGGTGTTGCCAGCGGCGTCGCTGGCACTGATCTGCAGTGTTTCGCCGTTGTTCTGTGGACTGCTCAGTTGCAGGCTGAACGTGCCGTCCGCCGCGACAACGGCCGTGCCGAGCAGATTGCCGTTGGCGTCACGCACCGTCACGGTCGAACCGGGCTGGCCGCGTCCACTCAATTGCGTGCCATCGACGCTCACTGCGATGTCACTCGGTTGAGTCAGCCCGTCGAGGTCAACCGCGATGATAGTCACTGCTGGCGAAGGGTTGCCGGCGGCGTCGGTGACCAGCACGCTCAGCGCCTCGCCATCGATTTGCGCGGGGTTGAGTTGCACGGTGAACGAGCCATCGGCGGCGACCAAAGCTGTCCCCAGCAGCGTGCCTTGGGCATTGGAGACGCTGACTGTGCTGCCGGGTTCGCCACGGCCGGTCACCGAGAGGCCATCGCTGCTCACCGCTACATCGGTCGCCGCGGCGGGGCCGGTGATGTCTGGTGCGTTGAAGGTAACGGCCGGCGATTGCGCACCGGCGCTGTTGACCGCCACGACACTGAAGGTTTCACCGTTGGCCTGCGCACGAACCAGCGTCAGCAGGAAAGTACCGTCAGCGGCCACCGCCGCGCGCCCGAGCAATTCGCCGTTGGCGGCACGGACTTCAATGGTGGTGCCGGCCCGGGCGGTGCCGGTCAGCTGGCTGCCGTCGCTGCTCAAACCAAGATTGCCTGGCGTCGTCGGTTCGACGATCTCCGGCGCGCTGATCGTTGCGCCGGTCGAGGTGTTGCCTGCGGCATCGGTGGCATTCACTGTCAGCGGCTGACCGCCGGTTTGCGCGGGGCTGAGGATGACGCTGAAGGTGCCATCCGCCGCAACCACGGCGCTGCCGAGCGGGCTGCCATCGGCGGCG
The DNA here is from genome assembly GCF_025706525.1 of Pseudomonas mercuritolerans. Classification (NCBI taxonomy): domain Bacteria; kingdom Pseudomonadati; phylum Pseudomonadota; class Gammaproteobacteria; order Pseudomonadales; family Pseudomonadaceae; genus Pseudomonas; species Pseudomonas mercuritolerans. The sequence continues at coordinate 49,782 of NZ_JAMSHA010000001.1, read as the reverse complement.
CGCACCTGGATGGTCGAGCCGACTTCACCGGTGCCGCCGAGTTGCGTGCCATCGGCGCTCACAGCGAGGTTGCCAGGCGCGGTGGGCGCGGTGGTATCCGGCGCAGTGACCGTACCGGGTGTCGAAACGTTGCCCGCAGGATCGGTGAGCGTGACGTCGAGCGGCTGGCCATTGTTCTGTGGCGTACCCAGGTCGACCTGGAAACTGCCGTCGGCGCCAACGGTTCCGGAACCCAAAAGGTTGCCGGCCGCATCGCGTACCTGAACGACACTGCCAGCTTCGCCAAAACCACTCAGCACCCGGCCATCGGCCGACAAGGTTAATCCGGTCGCAGGCGCGGGAGGCGTCGCGTCTCCACCGCCACCACCACCTCCGCCGCCCCCACTTCCGCCGGCAGCGGCTGCCGCACCACCCGCGCCCAACAGGCCAAGCCCGGCAATCGCCCAGGCCGGCGTCGCCCCATCCACCACACCGACGCCAGCGATCAGCTCGTCCAGCGAATTGATTTCGTCAAAGGTAAAGCCATTGAACGGCTCGGCGCTGTAGCGCGCCTGCCACAGCGTCGCGTCGTCACCCTGAAAGACAATGTCATTAGGCACGCCGTCAGGGCTGGTGACAAAGAAATTGGAGATTTTGATTTGCTCGCCAGACTTCAGATTGACGATCAAATCCTGACCGCTGCGACTGGTCGACGCCAGTTGGTCGGGGCGGACCGGCATTTGTACAACTGAAGGCTGACTGAGCTGAACATTGCCCCAGTTCTGGGCAGTGAGCTGAGAATTGGCTTTGTCGGCAATGACGATGTTGTCCATTACTACTCCCTGTAAATGGGTGGGTGGACGTCCACGGATGGTTTTAAAACCATAGATAGGGAGTTTGAAATAAGGCTGCCTGATTTTTGGCGAGTTACCGAAGTGGCATTTTTCCGATGACTATCCAGCTGAAATCAAAAGAAATTTGTAAGGCTACCGTTTGTCGGGCCGTTGGATCCAACGAATAATTGGATGAAACAAAATGTGTCTTTTTTAAAATTGGCAAAAAAGACCGAAGAGGAAGCAGAATCGCAACCGTAACGTTGATGGCTAATTAGTATTGAAATTATTAAGCGCTATAAATGCATTGCGCAGTCGTCCATTGGCGAAGGTATTAATCAATAAGCGCAGGAAGGACGACAAGCTTTGTATAAGTATTTACGCTTTTTCGTTTCAGCGGATTTTTCGCCTCCACATCACTTCATGCGCTAGCTATCGATCGCCGAAGTGATAGAGAACGGATGTGCACTAGTGTTTACGTGGCACAGAGCGCATCGCGATTTCTTTCAAACTCTCTGAACCGCTCAAGGTCAATCCTTGTAACGGTCACGTCATTCACATCAGAGGTGAAGGAATGGATAACTACCACATCAGTAAAAACCAGCAGCGCTGGGAACTGGTCAAAGAGGGCGCGCAGCGTGCGTCGAAAACGGCTGCGACCAAAGCCGAGATCACCCAAATTGCCAGCGACTATCTGCAGGACAAAACCGCCTCGCTGAAAATCCATAAAGAAGACGGGACGATCCAGGAAGAACGCACCTTTCCGCGCGCAGCCGACCCGCGAAAAACCAAAGGCTGAGCAGGCTGTTCTTTTCTGTGTTCATCGTTTCTTCAGAAGGGTCTGATTTATGGTCATTGCATGTCTGGGATGGGGCTCGCTGATCTGGAAGCCGGACGGTTTGCCCTTGGCAAGCGAATGGTTCGCGGACGGGCCGCAGATCCCGATCGACTTCGTTCGCGTCAGTGACACTGGCGAGTTGACTACAGCCATAAGCGCGAACGCGCCGCCGTGCAAAGTGCTGTGGTCGGTCCTGGACGTGACCGATCTCGATCAGGCCCGCGAACTCCTGCGTATTCGAGAAGGCGTGCCGGAGGGCAGGGAGGATGGCATCGGCAGCTTCACCCTCGGTCCCTCGGCGATGGGCGTGCTTGCTGAATGGGCAATTCCTCGGCAACTCGATGCGGTGATCTGGACGGCGCTGCCCGGCAGATTCAAGAACATTGAAGGCCTGGTGCCGAATGTCGACGACGCAGTTTCTTATCTGGCCGGGTTGAGCGGCGCGGCGCACGAACAAGCGCGCGACTATATCGAACAGGTGCCGGCGCAGATCGACACGCCGTATCGCCGTGAAATCATTGCCAGGCTTGGGTGGAAATGATGAGCACCCGTAGCCAGGCGCAGATTGCCGCGATCTTCGATCAGCTGTTGGCACTGCGAGAAAGTGTGGACATTCTCCAGCACGTGGAGAGCGCCAGCGTCGAGTCGCTGCGTGGCCATCAGACCGTGGACGCTCCCGAGTCGCTGGATCTGGTGTTTCAAAAGCTGCAAGAAGACATCGCCAGCATGGAGGAAACGTTGGCGACGATTGCCGAGGCGACCGGGGACGTGCCGAAGTTGTGAGGGTGTCGCGGGGCTGGCATGCAGAGATGATGTGGCTGGTCTGGCGCCTTCGCGAGCAGGCTCGCTCCCACAATTGATTCGTGAATCGATTGATTTCCGGGGTCTGACGCAAAATCCTGTGGGAGCGAGCCTGCTCGCGAAAGCGCTGGGTCAGCCTTGCCATCAATTCACTGACTTGACGCCTTCGCGAGCAGGCTCGCTCCCACAATTGATTCGTGAATCGATTGATTTCCGGGGTCTGACGCAAATCCCTGTGGGAGCGAGCCTGCTCGCGAAAGCGCTGGATCTGGCACTTACTCTGTTGGATGTGCCGACGTTATCGCGAGCAGGCTCGCTCCTACAGCGGGGCTGGATCTCTCCACGCGCAACGCATCCACCACCAGTGAAAACGCCGGCGACGGTTGGCGGCGGCTGGGGTAGTAGAGGTGGAAGCCGCCGAACGGTTCGCACCAGTCTTCCAGCACTCTGACCAAACGCCCTTCGGCCAGATGCGCACCGAACTCGTCTTCAGGCAGGTAGGCAATTCCCAATCCGTTCACGGCCGCGTCGGTGATGTGCACGGTGGAGTTGAACACCAGTTGGCCGTCGACCCGCACTTTCAGCTTTTTGCCCTGACGCTCGAATTCCCAGGCATCGACACCGTCGTAGGTCGGAAATCGAATGTCGATGCAGCGGTGCGCCGCCAGATCGCGCGGATGTTGCGGGGCGGGGTGCCGGGCAAAGTAGTCGGGCGAGGCGACGACGGCCATGCGCAGCGGCGGGCCGATCGGTACGGCGATCATGTCCTGGGCGACGGTATCGCTGAAACGCACGCCGGCATCGAAGCGATCGGCAACGATGTCGCGGAAACCGTAGTTGATATCGAACTCGAGCTTGATGTCCGGGTACTGCAGCAGCAGCGGAGTCAGTTTGGGCAGCAGAGTGGTCTTGATGATGTTGTCGCCGCAGGTGATGCGCACCGTACCGGCAGGCTTGTCGCGCAACTCGGTCAGCGCGTCCAGCTCGGCTTCGATCTCATCGAAACGATGGCCCACGGTGTGCAGCAAGCGTTCGCCGGCCGCCGTCAGTGACACGCTGCGTGTGGTGCGGGTCAGCAGGCGAATTTTCAGACGCGCTTCCAGCGCCGAGACTACCTGGCTCACCGCCGATTGCGTCACGCCCAGTTGCACCGCCGCGCGGGTGAAACTGCCGGTGCGGGCCACGGTGACGAAGGCGAGCAGGTCATTGAAGTTGGGTTTAGCCATGGCGTGACGCTCGGGTTTATTGATTAGCAGCGTTTATAACCGCATTAAGCACTCATTAGCTAATCAAAGCCTCGCGCCTGCGCAACAATACCTCCATCCCGGCCTCGCCTGGTTTCTCGATCAAGGACGCCCCCATGAAACGACTGTTCATACTGCTCGGGTTTCTCCTGAGTTCATTTACTGCATTCGGAGCTGACATGTCCCACGGTGCCGACAATTTCTTCAAAAGCGAAAAGGTGACCGTGCAGAAGGTCAGCTTCAAAAATCAATATCAACTCACCGTGGTCGGCAATCTCTTTGTCCCCAAAGGGCTCGACCCGGAAGCGCGCAGCGCGGCGATAATCGTTGGCCATCCGATGGGCGCGGTAAAGGAGCAGAGCGCCAATCTGTATGCGCAGAAACTGGCGGAGCAGGGCTTTGTCACCCTGTCGCTGGAATTGTCGTTCTGGGGCGAAAGCGAGGGCGCGCCCCGCAACGCGGTGTTGCCGGACATGTATGCCGAAGACTTCAGCGCGGCCGTCGATTACCTCGGCACACGGCCATTCATCGACCGCGAGCGCATCGGCGTGTTGGGCATCTGCGGTAGCGGCAGCTTCGTGATCAGCGCGGCGAAAATCGACCCGCGCATGAAAGCCATCGCCACGGTCAGCATGTACGACATGGGCGCGGCCAACCGTGATGGCCTCAAGCACTCGCAAAGCCTTGCGCAGCGCAAGCAGATCATTGCGCAAGCGGCAGAGCAGCGTTACGCCGAGTTCACTGGCGGCAAGGTCGCATACACCGGCGGCACGGTGCTGGAACTGAAGGCCGACACCCATCCGATCCAGCGTGAATTCTTCGATTTCTACCGCACCCCGCGCGGCGAATTCACCCCGGCCAGCTCGACGCCGCAACAGACCACGCGTCCGACGCTGAGCAGCAACACCAAGTTCATGAACTTCTATCCGTTCGTCGATATCGAGAGCATCTCGCCGCGTCCGATGTTGTTTATTGCCGGTGCAGACGCGCACTCCCGTGAGTTCAGCGAAGAGGCGTTCCGGTTGGCGGGGCAGCCGAAAGAACTGGTGATCGTGCCGAATGCCGGCCATGTCGATCTGTACGACCGGGTCGAGCTGATTCCTTTTGCCAAGCTGACGCAGTTCTTCAAGAGCAACCTGAAGTAACTTTCAACGCGACGGAGCAAAGCGATGCGGACTTTTGCCAACGGCTGGAAGGGATTCGTACTGATGGCATGGCTGCCCGTTGCTCTGTCTGCACCGACCGCTATGGAGGCCAGCACGATGTGGATGACCGTCGGGGAACAGCGTTTTGCCATTGCTCTTGAGGACAACCCGAGCACTCGGCAATTGCTCACGCGATTGCCGCTGAGCCTGGACATGGCTGACCTGCACGGCAATGAAAAATACGCCACCGTGCAGCCGCCATTGCCCACCCAGCCCTACCGGCCGGGCACGATCCACAACGGCGATTTCCTTTTGTATGGCGACGATACGTTGGTGGTCTTCTATAAAACCTTCGATTCGTCCTACCGCTATTCGCGTCTTGGCCGCATCGAACGCCCGCAGGACTTGGCCGAAGTCTTGGGGCGCGGCGATGTGCGGGTGACGTTCACTCTGCATGAGTGAGGAGAGTCATTGATGAACCAGAAATCGTTAAATCAAGGGCGTCTTTTGCGCATTGTGGCCCTCGGCTGCGCGGTCCTTGCCAGTTCAGCCTGCGTGAATCCCCTCTGCGCCAATCCTTCCCGATCACCGGAGAAACCGATCATGAAAGAACAGCCTCTGACGCTTAGACAACTGGCGATCGCCCCGATTGCCGCCAACGCTGCCATCGGCGACATGCCGCGTTTGCACGACGCACTCAATCGTGGTCTCGATGCCGGGCTGAGCATCAGCGAAACCAGGGAAGTTCTGGTGCAGCTGTACGCCTACGCCGGGTTCCCGCGCAGCCTTAACGCCTTGTCATTGCTGATGAAGGTTTTGCAGGAACGCGCCGCGCGGGGCATCGAAGACGTGCCGGGACGCGAGCCGGGTCCGGTTCCGTCGGGATATGCGCTCACCGAACTCGGCACCGACAATCAGACCCGCCTGGTCGGCGCGCCAGTGTCCGGCCCACTGTTCGAATTCGCCCCGGCGATCGATCAGTTTCTGAAAGTGCATCTGTTCGGCGACATCTTTGCCCGCGACAATCTGACATGGACGGATCGGGAACTGGCGACTGTCGGCGCGCTGGCGGCAATGGCTGGGGTCGAGTCGCAACTGGAGTCGCATTTGAAGATCAGTCTGAATGTGGGACTGACGGTTGAGCAGTTGCGGCAAGTGGCGCGGGAATTGGAGGCGCGTGGGGATTTGCAGGCTGCTGAGCGGGTGGGCGCGGGGCTGGGGAAATTGGGGGGCTGAAGTCGACGGGGATACCAGTACCATTATTTCTCACCAATGACTGAACCTGGTTGCTGCATCTCCAAGAACGCCGCCTTATTTTCACGAAGCGGCGGCTTGGGGCATGTTGAGCGCAAACCGTCTATGTGCTCCATCAGGCTATCGGGAATGCTCTGCCACATCGGATCGAGAATGAAGTCCACACCTTCTCGCCTTGCCATTTTTGCCGCTGGAACAAAGTCTGCGTCGCCTGCTATCAACACTATCTGATCGACCTGCTGTTTAAAGGACAGCGACGCGACATCAATGCCGATCCGCATATCGACACCTTTTTGACGGGTCTCAATACTGACGTCATTTTCCATAAGGTCAGTCATCTGGATTTTGCCTTTCAACAGCTCAGCGATTTTTGCGGGTTTGATGGTCCATCTGACATCCTTCGACAAATGTCCAAGTCGTAACGCCAGCTTACGTTTACTTCGCAGTCTGGAGTGCAGCTCTTTGCGAAATGCCGCCTCCCTGGACCTGGAAAAATCCACAGCTTTTTTGCTTATTGGGTTGTGCTGTTTGGTGTCCAGTGGGGGGCAGTCATAAAAGAAGATACGGTAAAGCTCTTTCCTGGCTCGTTGTCGTAGCTCTCGAATGGCGCCCGTTGGACGGGTCAAGGTTTTATTGAGGAGGTGGGCGGTTGCCCATCGATGGACCAGATCGGCCGCGCGTTCAGCGTTGAAGGCGTTTTGAGGTTCGATTCGTCGAAAGCGTTTGATGAAAAAGGCGCCATCGACTAACACCGCAGTGGGCATGTTTTTTACCTAAAAAAACGCCCAAGGGTTTGGCACGTTCTGGATGATTAGAACGGCGTACTGCCTTGGGCGGGATGGGAGCAGATTAGGTAGGAGTGACGGATACGTCAACAACACCTTTTTCGTCTGACCTGTTTGCACAAAGTCGAATGTGCCCAGCGCTTTCAACTCTCAGGTGGCGACGGGGAAACGATAAATTGCGGAGGGTAAGCGGGCAAGACAGCGACTTCCGTAAGATTTGTAGGCAAAAGCGCTGTGTCTCGTAGGCTCGGTTATCCGTGAGCGGGCGAGCGCGGTGTTGGGCAGAAATCCGGGGGGGGGGGCACATAATGAGAGCGGCTCTGTTACGGCGATTCTCGTCTTCAGCGCTGGCGCCGACTCGCTCCCGGTGAGTTTCCTGTTATCCGCTTGAACGCACGACTGAACGCCGCTTGGGAGGTGTAGCCCAAGCGCTGCGCCACTTCTTCGATTGGCAGTCTTTCCAGCGTCAGCCACTGACTGGCCAGGCGCATGCGCAGTTCGGTGGCGTAGCGCAGCGGCGGGGTGCCGAGGGTGGTCTGGAAGCGTTCGGCGAAGACCGAGCGTGAGGTGTTGCACAGCGTTGCGAGTTCGGCGACGCTCCAGTCGCGCCCCGGTTGTTGGTGCAGGGCCAGCAAGGCCTGCGCCAGGCGAGGGTCGCGCAGGGCGGCGACGAGACCGGAGGCATTGCCGCAAGCGCATTCGACCCAGCCGCGAACAATCATTGCCGCCACTACGTCGGCAAGGCGCGCGAGAATGCCGGCGAAGCCAATGCGCGCTGCGCTGACTTCGCGTTCCATGGTCGCAAGGATTGGCATAAGTCCCGGATAACGCTGGCCGCCGGCGTCGATCAGCATAAGACCCGGCATCAGCCGACCGAGGCCTTGCAGGCTGCCGAGTTCGAACTCCATACAGCCACTAAAGAGTAGGGCGCTATCGGGCGAATCGGCGCTTTGCCCGACCTGCACCGCGCAGACCGTGTCGCCGAGCGGTGCGGCGACGGCGCTGTCAATGTCCTGCACCTCGGCGCCCGGGTGTGACAGCAACTGGTGCGCGGCACCATGAGCAATGAATACCGCATTGCCTGCTGACAACTCGTACAGGCTGCCGTCCTCCAGTCGCAATACCGTCGATCCAGCGGCGACGAAGTGGAAATACGCATGGCCGGGCTTGTCGCTGAAACCCAGACCATACGGCGGACCAGCGTGGATCCGCCGATATTGCACGCCACGCAGACGCATGCTGCGCAGCAATTCAGTGATCAGGTCTGATGACAGTGCAAAGGGATCGGTGCTGCTCATGTTCGGGGTTTCGATCAAAAGTTCAAGACTGCGCATCATAGATCATCCGGGTTGTCGCCAATAGACTGCCCTCTCGAAATGTCCGAGGGGGTCTTGAAATGAATGAACGTGTAGGTGATGGGCGAACTGAAGGGGGGCCGCTGGTGCCTGCTTGGATGGCGGTGTTTTCGCTGGCGATGGGCGTGTTTGGTCTGCTCACGGCGGAATATCTGCCGGCCAGCCTGCTGACGCCGATGGCGCTCGATCTCGGCGTCAGCGAAGCGCTGGCCGGGCAAGCGGTGACGGTGACTGCGGTGGTGGCGCTGTTTGCCGGATTGCTCGTACCTGGATTGACGCGCAGTCTTGATCGGCGCCTGGTCTTGCTCGGTTTCTCGGTACTGATGATCGCGTCGAATCTGCTGGTGGCGTTGTCGTCCAGCCTCGCGGTGTTGCTGATCATGCGCATTCTTTTGGGCATAGCTCTGGGCGGATTCTGGAGCATGGCGGCGGCCGTGGCGATGCGCCTGGTGCCGGCGGCGCTGCTGCCACGGGCGCTGTCGATTATCTTCAGCGGGATCGCCGTGGGGACCGTGGTCGCGGTGCCATTGGGCAGTTATCTCGGCGGTCAGTTTGGCTGGCGCAGTGCGTTTTTCGCAGCTGCGGCGGTTGGCGTGGTGACGCTGGTCTTTCAAATGTTCACGCTACCGAGTCTGGCGCCGCATCGTCCGTCACGCCTGCGCACGGTGCTCGAGGTGTTGCTGCGACCGGGCATTGCCATCGGCATGTTCGGCTGCGTATTGGTGCACACCGGCCACTTCGCGTTATTCACCTACATCAGGCCATTTCTGGAAAGCACCACCGGCGTCGGCCCGCAGACGCTAGCACTGATGCTCCTTGGTTTCGGCGTGGCGAACTTTGGCGGCACGCTGTTAGCCGGCTGGCTGTTGCAGCGCAATCCAAGGACAACGTTGGTGCTGATGCCGGTGTTGGTGGGCGTTGCTGCTCTGGCGTTGGTCGGGTTACCGGCCTCGGTCACCGGGCAGGCGTTGCTCTTGGCGCTGTGGGGGATGGCTTTCGGTGGTGTGCCGGTCGCATGGTCGAACTGGGTAGCGCGCTCGATACCCGATCAGGCCGAAAGCGCGGGCGGCATGGTTGTGGCGTCCGTGCAGTCGGCAATTGCCGCAGGCGCCGCCGCTGGCGGTTCGGTGTTCAGTTTCAGCGGTATCAATGGCGTGTTTGTAGCGGCTGGAATTCTGATGTTACTGGCCGCGCTGCTGATTGCACTGAAGGTCAATGTCGATGTGCCGGAGCCGGGTTCGGCGCCGGTGGCACCGGTGCATTTGTGATTTGATCAATCCGCCTTACGCGTGACGGCAATGTCCCAGGTTTGCATGACCTGAGTGATAGCAGCATCAATGTTATCCAGCGCGGTGTTGTCTCTGGCGAGGATGGATATGCCCTGCAGGAAACTGTCGAATACCGTCGCCATCGCCGCCGCACTTGTGCCGCTGGCCAGCTCGTCGGCATTCACAGCGCGTTCGACGCAGGCTTGAATGCCGGCACGGGTGCGCTGCCTTGAGTGGGTCAGGGCTTGCGCCACATGGGCGGTTTCCGGGCTCGGTGCGCTCATGACGCCGAGGGTAACCATGCAGCCCTTGGGGTGTGTGTCGTCGCACTGCATGCGTGCCGACTGGCGCAAAGCGGTCTCGATCGCCTGGCGTGGTGGCAGGCTGTCGTCCCACAGGCACTCGGTGACTTGCGCATAGGTGGTTAAATAACGCTGCACGCATTCATCGAACAACGCTTCCTTGGAACCGAACGCGGCGTAGAAGCTAGGTGCAGAGATACCGCCACCCAGGCCTGCCTTCAATTGGGCCAGCGATGTCGCGTCGTAGCCGTGTTGCCAGAACAGTTGCAAAGCCTGATCGACGGCGTCGTCGCGATCAAACTGACGGGGGCGACCGGTTCTCGCCATGACCTGACTCCTCATTGATTTAATATAAAGACTAGTCGATACAGAAATTGTTGACAACGCTGCGCATGCACCCTCAGGATCTAGATCGATCGGTATTTAAATCTGAGTCGGTTTTTCGAGGAGCTTCCAGTGACACCTTCAATCACGTTAACGGCTACGCCAAAAGGTCTGCCCATCGGCGCTTTGCTGGCGCTGGCCATGACTGGCTTCATCTGCATCGTCACCGAAACCCTGCCGGCGGGCCTGTTGCCGTTGATCAGTGAAGGCCTGGCGATTTCGCCGTCCATGGCCGGGCAAATGGTTACCGCGTACGCATTGGGTTCCGTACTGGCGGTGATCCCGATGACCATCGCCACCCGGGGCTGGCGGCGCCGCAACGTGCTGCTGCTGACGATTGTCGGTTTCCTGCTGTTCAATTCGATTACCGCGCTGTCGTCGCACTACGGCGTTACGCTGGTCGCGCGGTTCTTCGCCGGGGTTGCAGCGGGTTTGGCATGGAGTCTGTTGGCCGGCTATGCGCGACGCATGGTTGAGCCCGAACAGCAGGGCAAGGCGTTGGCACTGGCGATGGTCGGCACACCGATTGCGCTGTCGCTGGGCGTGCCTCTGGGTACGTGGCTCGGTGGGCTGGTCGGTTGGCGCACTACATTCGGCCTGATGTCGGCGCTGACCTTGGTACTGATCGTCTGGGTGCTGGTGAAAGTGCCCGACTACCCGCCGCAGCCGGCCCATCAACGCCTATCGCTGAGCAAAGTCTTGACTACCCCGGGCGTGCGTCCTGTGCTTGCAGTGGTGATCAGCTGGATGCTGGCGCACAACATTCTCTACACCTATATCGCTCCGTTCGTGGCGCCGGCGGGCATGGCCGAGCGGGTGGATGTGGTGTTGTTGATCTTCGGCATCGCCGCGCTGGTCGGGATATGGCTGACGGCGAAGCTGGTCGAGCCGCTGCTGCGTTCGACGGTTCTGCTGAGTTTGGCGACCTTTGCCGCCGTCTGCGTGGCGCTGGGATTTGGCGGAGGCAGCCCAGAGGTGATTTATCTCGGCGTGGCGGCATGGGGTTTAACCTTTGGCGGCGCGGCGACGCTGTTGCAAACGGCGCTGGCTGATGCGGCGGGCGACGGAGCGGATGTCGCCTTGTCGTTGAACGTAGTGGCGTGGAACAGCGCGATCGCTGGCAGCGGTGTCGTCGGCGGCGTGCTGCTCGATCAGTGGGGCGTTACCTCATTTCCGTGGGCCATGCTGGCACTGGTCGCTATCGCCTTCGCCATTGCCTGGGGTGCCCGGGCCCACGGTTTCAAGTCGGGCCCGCGCTCTGTAGAAGCTTCGGTGGTGGCGGGGCATTGAACCCCGCCAGCAGTTTCTTCAACCGCGCTTCGGCAGTTTCCAGTTAGGCCGGATGAAATGGCAGGTGTAGCCGTTCGGAATCCGCTCCAGGTAATCCTGATGCTCGGGTTCCGCTTCCCAGAACGGGCCGGCCGGTTCGATTTCCGTAACCACTCGGCCCGGCCACAATTTCGATGCGTCGACATCGGCGGCGGTGTCCTCAGCGACGGCGCGCTGCTCGTCGTTCAGGTAGTAGATCGCCGAGCGGTAGCTCGGGCCAAGATCGTTGCCCTGACGGTTAGGCGTGCTCGGGTCGTGGATCTGGAAGAAGAACTCGAGGATCTGCCGGTAGCTGATCACGGCCGGATCGAATTCAATCTCGATGGCTTCGGCGTGGTTGCCGTGGTTGCGATAGGTCGCATTCGGCACATCGCCGCCGGTGTAACCGACGCGGGTTTTCAGCACACCCGGGTAGCGGCGCAATAAATCCTGCATGCCCCAGAAGCAGCCGCCGGCGAGAATGGCAGTTTCGGTTTGAGTGGTCATGGTGTGTGCTTCCTCTCGAGACGATGGGGGTATACCCACTGTTATGAGGGCGGGTTGAGAGAATCCAAGGTTACGCTTATCAGAATCGACCATTGGCCTGCTGATCAAGCGGCCTGCAGGCGACTGTCAACCAAAGCCAAAGAACGAACGCAGCTTGCTCGGTGACTTGCGCTCGTAGAATGGTTTGGTCTCCCTGAGGAAGTAATCACTCAGCCCGGCTTGTCCCGTCAACACGCGGCAAAAGTCAACCGGCCCGCCATCAGGAGCCGTGTCCCCAGCGACATTGCCGGCCTCGCGCATGACCTGCTCGATATCGCCATCCGCTTCGATGCCCACGATCAGGTGCGGTTTTTCATCAATCGAGGGGTCGTGCATCAGCGCCAGGAACGCGCGTTTCACATTGGCGTGTTTGGCAAGCAGTTGCGAGAGCGAATGGACCATCGTCGATGGGTAGTCCGAAGGCTGTCCAAGCAACACGTTGGTTTCTTTTTCAACGGTACGCTGCGTGGCGGGCCGGCCGATTTCGCCTGAGAGCAGGCGTTGCACTTCCTCCGGAAGGAATTCCTTGCCGTACGGCGACTTCGGATTCAGAAAGAGCAGCGCGCCCAGCGTGATTTCGAACAATGATCGGGCCGGTATCTCCACATAGCTCTGCTCGCTGTCGATGGATTGTTGCAGCGTTGGCAGCGAGGAGAAGAACGGAATGACCGGCGTGCCATCGGGCTTCTGCCAATGGGCGATGCTGATATTGCTGCCGGCTTCGAGATTGACATGACCTTGCGCCGCACCGGCGGTGCCGAGGATATAGACAGTGGAATCCAGCAGGTGCGATAGAAGTCAGGGCGATGCGCGGGTTCGTCCGCGGCCAGCCGGAGTGATGTTTCCAATGGGTTTTCTTGGGAAGTATCCATGAGGTCAGTCCGTTATTTTCAGTGGAGAGCGAAGATTATCTGGTCGGTTCGAGGGTACGTGCTTTCACGAATATACTCGTCCAAAGATTCGAATCCTGCGCCGTTCTAACCAACACCACCAAGCCAACTGTGGGAGCGAGCCTGCTCGCGAAGGCGTCGTGTCAGTCAAATAATGCACGACTGATCCACCGCTTTCGCGAGCAGGCTCGCTCCCACATTTGAATCTCGCGTTGGGTCTTATAGCAAACTCCACGAAACCCCAACATAAACCCCCATCCCTTCACCCGGGGTCGACCGCGCGGCATCCAGACCTTTGTCGTCATACCCCGGCGTGACCGTTGCCGCGTAGCGTTTGCCGGTCAGGTTGCGCATGTCGACCCAGCCTTGCCAGTCGCCCTTCGGCGCGTTGTAGCCCAGGGTGGCGCCGAACAGGGCGTAAGGGTCGGCGTAGTAGCTGTTGGCGTAGTCCACGGCAACTTTGGACACCAATTGTGTGTTCACGGCGGCGAAGAAGCCCTGCGGCCAGTCGTAACGCAGTTCGCCCTGGTAATAATGCATCGGCAGGCCCGGCAGGCGGTTGTCGCCGAAGCGTTCGTCGTCGCGGTAGTGGAAGTCGCTGAAGGTGTAGGCCTGGCGCAAGCTCAGCTGGCGGCCGTCGGCGGCGGTCCAGAGTTTGCTGTTGAGGCTGGCCTCGATGCCTTGGTGCACGGTCGGGCTGGCGTTGAGTTCGTAGGGCGTGACGGCGTTGGCGTCCGGCAGTACCGAGAGCAGTTCGTGACGAACTTGCGCGTAGTACCAGGCCAGGCTCCATTCGCCCAAATGGCTGTCGCCACGGCCACCGATTTCCAGAGTGGTTGCAGTCTGGTTTTGCAGTTCGACCGGGTCGCGCTGGGTGCCGGTGGCGGCGCCATTGCCGGCAGGGAAGCGCACGTTGGAGCTGTAGATCAGCGACCACGGGTGCGGTGCTTCGACGGAGCGGCTGAGGTTGCCGAACACTTGCACGTCGGGGGTGATCAGATAGCGCAGGCCGATGCGCGGTGCATAGTCCCAGTCGCTGAGACTGGTTTTGCCGCCGCCCTGCGGATAGGTCACGGCGCTTTCGCGGCGGGTGTAGATCGCGGCGAGGCCGGTGGTCAGCCAGAGGTCGTCGGCGATTTCCAGGTCGTTACCGAAATGCAGGACGGTATCCGAACCCTGATAGGTGAAATTACGCATCCGCGTGCCGGGGGCATAGCTGGCGGTGTTGCCACTCGGAATGCGCACGAACTCGCTGGCGCCATCGTTGGGCAGGTGCTTGGTCACGCGCAGGCCGACATTGCTGCGGCTTTCCATGCCGAACAGGGTGTCGCGGCGCTTGTAGTCGAAGGTGCCGCTGACGTCGGTATAAGCCACTTTCAACCGGTTCGGGCCTTCGCGCAAATCCATCGGGTAGTCGTGGTAGACGAGGCCGGTCTGGATGCTCGAATCGTCGTCGAGGTAGAACGTGGTCTTGTTGCCGATGAAGGTGCTGCCGGGCTGCTTGCGGCTGTCATCGCGGGCCACATACGCCGGGTTGGCGGCCCGTGGGCTGTGTTCGATGGAATGCTTGGTCACGCGACCGGCGAGGTCGTTGTCGGTTTCGCGATAGCGGAAATAGAAGCGGGTTTCCAGATTCGGGTTGAAGCGATAGCCGAAGTTGGCGATCAGGCCTTTGCTCTCGCTGGCGGTGTGGTCCTGATAGCCGTCGGCATTGGCATCGGTCAGCGACACGTAGTAATCGAAATCCCCCAGCACTTGCCCGGAGCTGACCTGGCGCTGCTGATAGCCATGGCTGCCGGTGGCGTAACGCACTTGCAGCTTTGGCGCGGTGTAACCGGTGTGACTGACGTAATCGATAGCGCCGCCCAGCGCCAGCGAGCCGCGATCGAAACCGTTGGCGCCGCGCAGCACTTCGACATGGTCGACCCACAACGGCTCGAGCAATTCATACGGTGTGCCGCCGGGGCCGGTGAGGGGCAAGCCATCCAGCATCGTGTAGAGCCCCGAGGCGTGGGCGCCGGGTGCGCGGTTGATGCCTGAACCGCGGATGGAGATCTTCACACCTTCGTTGCCCGCCGATTGGGCATACACGCCCGGCTGATAGGCCAGTACATCCTGATTGCTGGCAACGCGGCCCTGCAACGGCTGGCGCATGTCGACCACGTTGGTGCCGCCGGGAACCTGCTGAAGGCGTTCCCGCGCTTCTTCGACCGCTGCATCGCTGCCACTGCGCTCATTTGCCGAAATCAGCACTTGCCCCAGCTCCAGACCTTGGGTCTCGGCCATCGCCGGGCAGGCCAGGGTCAGACCGAGCAGGGCAGTGGGCAATGATTTGGACGACGGCATCGAAAAAACTCCAGCAAACAGGGGATCGGGCAATGAACAGTGCGACGTCGGAACAACCTCAGGAAACACATGGCGACAGGGCTTTTTTGCCCGGCAATGGCAAACAACCCGGCGTGAACTAACCTCACGGATCAGGCCCTTCGGGTCAATAAACAAATTCAGCGGGCTGTTGAAGCGTGAGGACAGGTTCATGGCGAAAGACAAGAAGAAACCTGCGAAGGCAATCGAACGCCCACGCTTGAAAAACAAGGACTATCTCCAACAGCTGCGCAAACTGCACATTGAACTGGTCAAGCTGCAGGAGTGGGTCATCGCCAAAGGTGTCAAGGTGTGTATTGTTTTCGAAGGCCGCGACGGTGCGGGCAAGGGCGGGGTGATCAAGGCGATTACGGAACGCGTCAGCCCACGGGTCTTCCGGGTGATGGCACTGCCGGCGCCAACAGATCGTGAGAAGAGCCAGATGCATGTGCAGCGCTATCTGCCGCATTTGCCGGCGGGCGGTGAGGTGGTGATCTTCGACCGCAGTTGGTACAACCGCGCCGGCGTCGAACGGGTCATGGGCTTTTGCACGGAAGAACAGGCTGACAAGTTTCTCAAATCGATCCCTTGGGTGGAGAACGCTATCGTCGATTCGGGGGTGATCCTGCTCAAGTACTGGCTTGAGGTTAGTCCTGAGGAACAGACCCGCCGGCTAGAAGCGCGGATCAATGACGGGCGCAAGACCTGGAAATTGACACCAATGGATCTGAAATCCTACAGCCGCTGGTATGACTACTCACGGGCGCGGGACGAGATGTTCAAGCATACCGATACCGATTGGGCGCCGTGGAGGGTTGCCGACTCCAATGACAAGCGTCGTGCGCGGCTGAACATCATCACTGATCTGCTCAGTCGCATCCCCTATGAGGAGGTGGAGCGCGACAAGGTCGAGTTGCCGAAACGGCAGAAGCCGGGCAAGTATCGGGAGCCGGATTATCCGTATAAGCGGGTGGCGGAGCGGTTTTGACATTTGCGGGGTTTTTGGGGGCTTGGCGGCCTTTGGGCCGGCCATGCTCTGGGGGTTTTGGGTGAATATCCGTTTTTGCGGTGTTGCGGCTGGCGGTTTCGCCCTTACGGCGAGTCACCTTTTTCAGACGCCAAAAAGGTAACCCAAAAGGCTTGCTCCTGCGTTCGGCCCTCGCAGGCTCGGGTTCCTTCGCTCCGGGACTGATCCGGGCGCAGCGGCTCCGGTTTGCTTCGCTGCACCTCCTTCCGCTGTGTTCGACTTCGTCGAACGGTCGCTGCGCTCCCACGCCCGGATCAATCCCTCCACTCAGCCTTCCGACGTCGCCGGTGGATCAAAAGCAAGATCAAAAGCACTCGAGCTTGCGCTCATTGTTGAGTGGGGCGGCTTCGCCGCGGGCAGCTGCGCTGCTTTGCTTTTGCTTTTGTGGGAGCGAGCCTGCTCGCGAAGGCGGCCTGACAGCCGACCTGTTCTCGAGGTGGTACGCGATCCAACTGTAGGAGCTGCCGAAGGCTGCGATCTTTTGATTTTGCTTTTCTGTGGGAGTGAGCCCGCTCGCGATGACGGAGGGACATTCAAATTTAATTTGACAGATATATCGCTATCGCGAGCAGGGTCTCTCTCACAAGGTTTTGCGCATCACCCGTCCATCCGTCGTCTGCCCTGAACCTCTGTCGCGCTGATTTTTCTACCGGGTAAGTCCTCAGGAGATACCCATATGTTCGATCAGCAAAAGAAGGCATCACTGGCGGCATGGCGCAGGATGGCGGAGCAGGCCGAGGGCGATCTGGATCCGGAACAGCAGTATGACGAGTTGCTCAAGGCTGCGGATCAGATGGAGGAGCAGGGCCTGATCACCAGTGCCGAATGGCGCCAATTGGTGCGTGACGCCGGCAACGTTTTCACCCTGAACGAGGAACAGCCACAGCGCTGACAGCTGCCATCGGAGGAGATCCCATGCTCAGTTATCTGTTTATCGGCGCCAACGATGTCGAGCGTTCGGCGGCTTTTTACAAGGCGATCCTTACGCCGCTTGGCTACCGGCATGATCGCGAAGAACACTACTGTTTTTACCTGCCCGATTGCGTCGACAAATCCAATGGCCCCGGCAGTGTGCACATCTCGAAACCGTTCAATGGTGAGCCGGCGACACCCGGCAACGGCATGATGCCGGCGTTTCGCGCCGACTCGCGGCACAGGGTTGATCAGGTGCACAAGGCCGGGCTCGACAGTGGCGGCAGCGACGAAGGCCCGCCGGGCACTCGCGAGGCCTATACGCCGGACTTTTACGTGGCCTATCTGCGCGATCCTGAAGGCAACAAGCTTGCTGTGTTCTACAGCGGCTGATGGATGGAGCCTGTTGATTCGGCCCTGATGGCCGCCCGCACCCAGTTCGCGATCACGATCAGCTTCCACATCGTGCTGGCGGCGTTCAGCATCGGTCTGGCGAATTTCCTCATGGTGCTGGAAGCGTTGTGGTTGAGGACCGGGCGCCAGGTTTATCTGGATGTCTATCGCTACTGGCTCAAGGTGTTTGCGCTGAATGTCGCAGTGGGCACGGCGTCGGGATTGATTCTGGAATATCAGTTCGGTCTCAACTGGTCGCGGCTGTCGGTGCAGGCCGGTGATGTCCTCGGTCCGCTGATGTTCTATGAAGTGATGGCGGCGTTTTTCATCGAAGCGGGATTTCTCGGCATCATGCTGTTCGGCCTGAAGAAGGTCGGCCCGCGTTTGCACTTTTTTGCAACGTGTGCGGTGGCGGTGGGCTCGCTGATCAGCGCGTTCTGGATTCTTTCTGCCAATTCGTGGATGCAAACCCCGGCCGGCTATTCGATTGGCGCGGACGGGCGTTTCCTCGCCGAGGATTGGTGGGCAATCATCTTCAATCCTTCGTTTCCCTATCGCCTGGCGCACATGCTGCTCGCCGTGTTCATCGGCAGCGCGACGCTGATTGCCGGGATCAGTGCCTGGCAATTGCGCAAGGCCCCGAAAAACCCGCGTGCTCGCCTGCAATTCTCCATGGCGCTGTGGGTGATTGCGCTGCTGATGCCGGTGCAGATTGTCGTCGGCGATTTGCATGGGCGACACAGCTTGCAAGCCCAGCCGCAGAAAGTCGCGGCAATCGAAGCTTCATGGACGCGCCCGGCTCAAGGGGCAGGGGAGCCACTGCGCCTGTTCGCATGGCCGGATATGGACGAGCGGCGCAACCATTGGGAAGTCGCCATTCCACGCATCGGCTCCCTCTACCTGCAGCATGACCTGACCAGCACCATCGCCGCGCTTGATGAATTTCCGGCTGAGGACATCCCGCCCGTGGCGCCGGTGTTTTTCGCGTTCCGGCTGATGGTCGGGCTGGGACTGCTGATGCTTGGGCAGGGTGTGGTCAGCCTGATCCTGCGCCGACGTAATCGCCTGTACACGGCGCGTCGCTGGCTGGGCGCGTGCGTGCTGCTGGCGCCGGCCGGATTTCTGGCGATGCTCAGCGGCTGGGTCGTCACCGAAGTGGGGCGACAGCCGTTTACCGTTTACGGATTGCTGCGCACGGCGGACAGCCTGTCATCGGTGTCCAGGGCTCAAGTGGTCGGCTCGACCTGGTTGATTCTACTGTTTTATCTGCTGATCTTCGGCATCGGTCTGTGGGTGTTGCTGCGCCTGTTGCGCGAGCCGCCTCAGGAGGATCAACCCGGGCCGCAGCCCACGCTTGCCGACGAAACCGGGCATTGAGGAGTCGCAGAAATGGACACCGACTGGCTGACGCTGTTGTGCGCTGCCGCATTGGCGTTCTCGGTGATGAACTACGTGGTGCTCGACGGCACCGATCTGGGCGTCGGCATGCTCATGGGCCTCACGCCTTGCAGCAAGCAGCGCAGGGCTATGGCGGTGTCGATTCTGCCGGTGTGGGACGCCAACGAAACCTGGCTGGTGCTCGGCGGCGGCGGGCTGCTGGCGTTGTTTCCGCTGGCGTATGCGATCTTGCTGCCGGCCTTGTACGTGCCGTTTATCGTGATGTTCCTCGCCTTGATCGCGCGGGCCATGGCGCTGGAGTTTCGCGATTACGCATCGAACGAGCGACGCAAGCGCATCGTCGACGGCGTGTTGGCCCTGGCTTCGCTGCTGACCGGGTTTGTCCAGGGCATGGTGCTCGGCACCCTCGTGAAAGGCGTTGCCCATCAAGGCGGTCAGTACATTGGCGATGGCCGCGACTGGCTGAATCCGTTCCCTGTGTTTTGCGGTTTGGTGCTGGTGCTCGGTTACGTCTGGCTGGGGACGTGCTGGCTGTACTGGCGCACCCTTGATGAACTGCAGCAGCACTCGGCGCGAGAGGCCCGCGTGCTGTCGCTGGTCGTTGTGGCGTTATTGCTGGTGCTGATCGCATGGACGGCGACGTTGCAGCCGCAATACGCCCGGCGGCTTGCCGATATTCGGCTGTGGTTGCCGGCAGGGCTTATCCTTGGTGCTCTAGGATGGGTATTCAGCAAAGGTTTTCACAGCCGCTTCGACTTCATCCCGCTGTTCGCCGCACTGGGCATTTTCGTCTTGGCTTTTGCGGTGATGCTGGTCGCGCTATTTCCTTTCATCATTCCGCCGGATCTGACCTTGAGCGAAGCAGCCTCAAGCCCCAACAGCCAGATCTTCATGCTGGTCGGATTCGCCGTGCTGATCCCCATCACGCTGGCCTACAACACCTTCGGTTTCCGCGTGTTCAGCGGCAAGGTGCGCGTTGCCAACGATGGTTGAGATTCACGTTACCCGACCTTTTTTGCTCACCAGCGACAGGCGCGAAGCTCGTAGCAGATCAGCAAAAGCCGTCTTGTCGATCGGCCGACTCATGAAATAACCCTGCACCTCGTTGCATTGATCCTTGCCGAGAATCGCCAGTTGCTCCTCGGTCTCGACGCCCTCGGCCGTCACCGTCAGCCCCATGGCCTTGCCCAAGCCAATGATCGCCTGCACCACGGCACGATCGTTGGTGCCGCTGCTGATCGAGGCGATAAAGCGTTTGTCGATCTTGATCCCGTCGAACGGATAGGCGCGCAGATAACCGAGCGACGAATAACCGGTGCCGAAGTCGTCCATGTTCAGGCGTACGCCGAGCTCCTTGAGCTGGTTCATGGTGGTCAGCGCGCCATCGGTGTCGTTGAGCATCACGTTCTCGGTGATCTCCAGTTCCAGGCGGCTGGCCGGGAAACGCGTTTCCACCAGCACTTCGCGAACATCCTCGACGACATCGCTGAGGGCGAACTGCGCAGGCGAGAGGTTGACCGACAGCAGAATGTCATGGGGCCATTCCAGCGCGGTTTCGCAGGCTTCGCGCAGCACCCAGCGGCCCAGCGGTACGATCAGGTCGGTCTGCTCGGCCAGCGGAATGAACACGTCCGGCCCGAGCAGGCCCTGGGTCGGATGCTGCCAGCGCACCAGCGCCTCCACCGAAACGATGTGCTTGCCATCGACCTTGTAGCGCGGCTGATAGTGCAGGACGAATTCGTTGTGCTTGAGCGCATGGCGCAGGTCATCTTCCATTTGCCGGCGCGTCTGGATCTGATCGCTCATGTGCGCTTCGAAATAGCACCAGGTGTTCTTGCCGTCGGATTTGGCCTGATACAGCGCGATGTCGGCGTAGCGGATCAGATCGCTGGCGACGAAACCGTGCCGACGACTCAGGGCGATGCCGATGCTGGCGCCGATGTGCAGCGGATGCTGTTCGTAGAGGATCGGCTGATGCAGGCTGCCGATCAGCCGTGTGCAGAATTTGTCGATCTCGTTATGGCTGTCCATGCCATTGAGCACCACGACGAATTCATCACCACCGAGGCGGGCGACGAGGTCATGTTCGCGGGTGCATTCGCGCAGGCGCGTTGCGACTTCCTGAAGAACCGCGTCACCGGCAGGATGGCCGAGGGAATCATTGATCGGTTTGAAGTTGTCCAGATCAATCATCAGCAGCGACAGCGGTGGCGAATGTTCCTTCAACACCAAGACCTCGTCGAGATAACGCGCCAGTTTGTTGCGGTTGGGCAGACCGGTCAGGGCGTCATGCATCGACAGGTGCTGGATCTGCGCATGGGCGGCGACTTCGTCGGTGATATCGCTGGCAGTGCCGCGATAGCCGACGACGCTGTCCTTGTCGAAAATCGGCCGCGCCGAGAGCCGGCAGTGGCGTGGCTGCCCGGAGTGATCGCGATAAGTGCAGCGCAAATCGCCGGCGCTGTTTTCTTCGCTGAGTTTGCGCAGCCACAGCTCCAGTGGCGTGGTGTCGCAAGTCAGTAATTCGCCGATGTCCTGGCCCAGCCACAGGGCTTGCGGGTAGCCGGTGACTTCGCTGAAGCGCGCCGACAGATAGGTCAGCGCCAACTGATCATCAACTTCCCAGATCCAGTCCGACGCCGCTTCGGCCACGGCGCGAAAGCGTTCCTCACTGGCTTCGAGGGCATGATTGGCGGCTTCCAGTGCCTGATTCGACGCCTGCATCGCATGGATACTGTTATCGACGTATTGCGAAGAGCGCAGGGCGTGGCGGAAAAAGTATGCCGTCAGCAGCATCAGCACCAGAAACGTCGCGCCGAGCGGCGGCACCAACGTCCACAACAATTGTTGACCGGGCCGTTGCAGGTCGGCGACCAGGCTGTAGCCGGTGCTGTCGAGCGGCACGCTTGGATGGCCTTTTTCAATGGTGTCGTCCGGAACCAGGGTCAGGTTCGTCAGGCCATAACCGCTGCCGATCTTGCGCAGTTTGGTCGGGGTCAGCTTGTCGACGAACACCAGCACCGAGGTGTTTCTCAATTCATCCAGCGGGCGCTCGTCGTTGGGAATGATCGCGGCAGCGGTGATCAGCGCCGGCCAGCCTTCGAACAATGAATAGCTACTGATCGGCTTGGTCAGATCAGGCTGGCTCAACACCTGCTCGACCAGTGCCGAGGCGGGCGCTTGCAGTACGCCGGATACGTCGGTTTCAACCATCTGCCCGCGAATCACCGCGTACTTGGTGCGCTTGCGATCGAGGACGAACACGCCGTCGTAGCCGTCGCTGGTGAACAGGGTCTTGCCCATGTTCTGTTCGGTATAGGCCCAATTGACGTCGATCGGCCCGCTCAAGGCCTCATAGGCGCGGGTCCAGTAGGCGTAACTGGTGATGTAGTTTTTCGATGCGGTGACGCGGTTTTCCACGGCGCGCACGGAATAGAACTGGTTCTGTTCCAGGTCTTTCGCGTCAAGGGAATTGGCAATGCCAAGCAGGGTGCTGATCGCGGCAATGACACCCGCAACAAACAGTGCGCCAACGGCGATGGCCAGGCGCCGGGTCACGGCGCGTTGCGGGGTGGGGATTGGCTGCGCAGGGAGAGTAACGGCCATGTGCTCGTCCTTGATCCGGTGTCTTCTGAATCTAGAACAATGGCGAGCGCACAATGTTCAGATTGTTGTTATTGGTATCGCCTGGATTTTTTCAAAGTGTAGCGAATCCGATGGAATTTCCAGAACCGCCGGCCAGCGGCGAATCCCGAAAGGGCGAGACTTCCCGCACAAAAACCGGATAATGGCCGCCATTCGTTTAGCCGTATTCTGGTAATCCCGCATGGAAATCAAGGTCAACTTTCTCGACAACCTTCGACTTGAAGCCAAGTTCGACGACTTCACGGTGATCGCCGATCAGCCCATCCGCTACAAGGGCGATGGCTCGGCACCGGGGCCGTTCGACTACTTCCTGGCGTCGTCGGCCTTGTGCGCGGCTTACTTCGTCAAGCTGTACTGCGACACGCGCAATATTCCGACAGAGAACATTCGCCTGTCGCAGAACAACATCGTCGACCCGGAAAACCGCTACAACCAGATCTTCAAGATTCAGGTCGAATTGCCCGCCGACATCTCGGACAAGGATCGCCAGGGCATCCTGCGTTCCATCGACCGCTGCACCGTGAAGAAGGTGGTGCAGACCGGCCCCGAGTTCATCATCGAAGAAGTCGACAACCTCGACGCCGATGCCCAGGCCTTGTTGATGCCGCAGTCCGATTCCCAGGCTGGCACCTACATCGCCGGCAAGGACCTGCCGCTGGAACAGACCATCGCCAACATGTCGAAGATCCTTGCCGACCTCGGCATGAAGATCGAAATCGCCTCGTGGCGCAACATCGTGCCCAACGTCTGGTCGCTGCACATTCGCGACGCGCATTCGCCGATGTGCTTCACCAACGGCAAGGGCGCGACCAAGGAAGGCGCACTGGCGTCGGCGCTGGGCGAGTTCATCGAGCGCCTCAATTGCAACTTCTTCTATAACGACCAGTTCTGGGGCGAAGACATCGCCAACGCCGAATTCGTCCATTACCCGGACGAGAAGTGGTTCAAGCCGGGTCCTAAGGACGAATTGCCAAGCGAGACTCTCGACGAATACACCCTCGGCATTTACAACCGCGACGGCGAACTGCGCGGCTCGCACCTGTACGACACCAACTCCGGCAACACCCAGCGTGGCATCTGCTCGCTGCCGTTCGTGCGCCAGTCGGACGGTGAAGTGGTGTACTTCCCGTCCAACCTGATCGAAAACCTCTACCTGAGCAACGGCATGAGCGCCGGCAACACCTTGGCCGAAGCGCAGGTGCAGTGCCTGTCGGAAATTTTCGAGCGCGCAGTCAAACGCGAAATTCTCGAAGGCGAAATGGCCCTGCCGGACGTACCGCAAGAGGTACTGGAGAAATACCCGAGCATCCTCGCCGGCATCAAAGGCCTGGAAGAGCAGGGTTTCCCGGTGCTGGTCAAGGACGCCTCGCTGGGCGGTGAATTCCCGGTGATGTGCGTGACCCTGATGAACCCGCGCACCGGCGGCGTCTTCGCCTCGTTTGGCGCGCACCCGAGCCTGGAAGTCGCGCTGGAACGCAGCCTGACCGAACTGCTTCAGGGCCGCAGCTTTGAAGGACTCAATGACTTGCCGCAGCCGACTTTCTCCGGGCAGGCAGTGACCGAGCCGAACAACTTTGTCGAGCACTTCATCGATTCCAGCGGTGTGGTGTCGTGGCGCTTCTTCAGCGCCAAGCCAGACTTCGAATTCGTCGAGTGGGACTTCTCGGGCCAAGGCGAAAACTCCAATGCCGAAGAAGCCGCGACGCTGTTCGGCATCCTCGAAGACATGGGCAAGGAAGTCTACATGGCGGTCTACGAGCACATCGGCGCCAAGGCCTGCCGCATTCTGGTGCCGGATTACTCGGAGATCTACCCGATCGAAGACCTGATCTGGGACAACACCAACAAAGCCCTGCAATTTCGCGCCGACATCCTCAACCTGCACAACCTCAGTAAGGTTGGCCTGCGCAATCTGGTCCAGGGCTTGGAACGCAGCGAGCAGGATGACTACACCGATATCACCACGCTGATCGGCATCGAGTTCGATGACAACACACCATGGGGCAAGCTGACGATTCTGGAACTGCGTCTGCTGATCTACCTCGCGCTGCAGAAGTTCGACGAGGCCAAGGATCTGGTCGAGGCGTTCCTGCAATACAACGACAACACCGTTGAGCGCGGCTTGTTCTATCAGGCTGTGAATGTGGTGCTGGAGATGGAGCTGGACGAGGATCTCGAGCTGGAAGACTACGAGGCCAACTTCCGTCGGATGTTTGGTGACGAGCGTATGGATGCGGCGATTGGCTCGGTGAATGGCAGTGTGCGTTTTTACGGTTTGACGCCGACGAGCATGAAGCTGGAAGGGCTGGATCGGCATTTGCGCTTGATCGAAAGCTATAAAAAGCTGCATGCGGCGCGGGCGGGTGTGGCGGCTTTGTCGCGTTGAAGAGCTGGCTCAGGACGTTTCGCTTTCGGCTTGAGTGTGGCTCCGAGGCTTGAACCGCAGCCCCTCACCCCAGCCCTCTCCCGAGGGAGAGGGAGCCGATTTGTGTGGTGTTCAAAACCTGCACTCGACTCGGTATCTCGGGCCGGCGTACTTCGCATGTACAACTCGGTCAGTTCCCTCTCCCTCCGGGAGAGGGCTAGGGTGAGAGGCTTTTCAGGATTTGAGTTCGACCCGGTTTCCCGGGTCGGCGTATCTGCACCAAACACCGCGGTCAGTTCCCTCTCCCTTTGGGAGAGGGCTAGGGTGAGGGACTTTTGCGGCCATGCGCCGTATCCGCCAACTGCCCTGTATCCACCCGCACAAACACCGAATCACCCACCGCTGTCAGCACTTCCCCCGCATACACTTCGCAAATCACCCGGGTCTTGCGCCCGACTTCGCCTTCGACCCGTGCGCGCAAGAGCAGCGGTACGCCCATCGGCGTTGGCTTGATGAACTTGATCCCAAGGTTACCGGTGACGCAGTCGATGCGCGGCAGGCTGCCGGCTTCGCGGTTTTCTGCGCGGTAGTGCCAGGCCATGGCGGTCCAGTTGGAGTGACAGTCGACGAGCATGGCGATCAGCCCGCCGTAAACCAGATCCGGCCAGCCGCAATATTGAGCTTCGGGCATATGCTCGGCGATGACGTGGCTGCCGTCCTCATCCCAACGACTTTTTACGTGCAGGCCTTGCGGATTGCGGCCGCCGCAGCCGTAACAAACGCCTTCGGGGGCGGCGAGGTCTTGCAGCGGGGTGTCGTGGCTGGACATGGCTGGGTTCATCCTGGAGTGGCGAGGCCGGACAGGCGCAAGCGGTTGCGGCCGCCGCGTTTGGACTCATAGAGCGCGGCATCGCCAAGCTCGATCAGCGCCGCGAGACTGGCCGGCGGTTTGTCGAACAGGGTTGCGCCGATGCTCAAAGTCACCGCGGCGGACGTGGGATAGGTGTGCGACGCCAAGGCCAGAAACTGTTCGCGCAAGGCATTGCCCAGTTCAAGGATAGCTTCGGCTGAGGCGTTGTTGAGCAGCATCAGAAACTCATCGCCACCCAGCCGCGCCGTCAGCGCATGGGGCGGCAGCTGGGCGCGGATCATCTCGCTCAGAGCAATCAGCAAGCGATCACCGGCGATATGCCCGTACTGGTCGTTGACCAGTTTGAAGTTGTCGATATCGATCAACAGCAACGCACCCGGTCTTTGCGCGGAGACACCGGCCAACAGGCGTGGCGTGCGTTTTTCCAGGGCCCGGCGGTTGTAGAGGGCAGTGAGTGGATCGCGCTCGGCGAGGCGGGCGATCTGCTTTTCCCGGCGATAACGCTCGGTGCCGGTCATCGACAGGGCGATCAACATGATCGCCATCGCGCCTTCGACCAGCGAGATCTGAATGATCTCGCCGCGAAACGCCGCCAGATCGATCAGCGTGCCGGGGATCACCACGGTCAGGGCCTTGGCCACATAAAAGATGCCGTGGCCGAGCAGCACATAACGCAGTTGCACCGCGCCAACGCTCAACGACTTGCCGTGCGGGCGCAGCAGCGAACTGGCCTTGAGGGTCGGGATCGCCACCAGCAGCGAGTTGGCCACCAGCATGGCCTTGGACCACAGCGGGCCGTCCGGCAACATCAACATGATCAGCCACGTCGCGAAAATCAGGTACCACGCCGGCGACAGTCGGGTCTGGGTGAAGCGCGCCACACCGAGCAGGAAAAAGAAGTGCGCGGTCACCAGCAGGCCGTTGGCGAACCAGATGCCCAGCAGCAGAAAACCGCTGCTGCGCAGCAGCGCGAGGGTGGAACCGATGGTGATGGTGGCGAAACCGGCGCTCCAGAACAGCAGCGAAGGCTCACGGATGCTGCGCCACTCGACCGCCAGGTACAGCGCGGCAGCGGCTGCGAGGGCGATCGTGATGGTCAGCATCGTTGGCGGGTCGAGCGGCATTTCCGGGCAAGCCTGTCTGTATGGCAATAGGCCTGCGATTGTAAGCGTTTGGTCAGGTTTTTCGCAGGGGGCGCGTTGCCGGGCAGACCACTGGCGCTTCAGCGGTCACTCTTGCGGGCTTAGCCAGGTGTCTACCACGCGGCGATCGAGCTCTTCCCAATAGGCCATGCCCAGCACTCGCGTGGTGTTGAGCCCGCGCAGGTAACCGCGCAGTTGCTGGGCAGTGTCGCGGATCACTTGCGCATCGCGGCTGTTTTTGTCCAGCAGGACGCTTTCGTACTGCATCAGGTATTCCGCCACGCGGTCGCGATATTCGGGCAGCACGGCGTCACGGATCAGATCAAACGTTCTCAAGGCGAGACCCTCATCATTTTTCTTGGATGTATCCAGTGTGCATCAGTCTGCGCGACACGCAACTATTGCTGGAAGTAATAGTGACCATCAAGAAACGCAAGTTCTGCTTTGCCGGAGATCGGCGGAAAATCGCCTCCATCGAAGACGCAGCTCAAGGAAATTGCGCGATGAACATTCTGACTCGACTGGCAATGATCGCCCTGCTGATGGGCGGGGTAGTTACCGCACCGGCTTACGCAGACGACGCCCGGTCGTGTCACCTGCAACCCATCACCGCCAGCGCCTCTGCGTTGCAGCACACGCAGACCGTGGGTGTGCTGTTGAGCGAAAACACCTTGCAGAACCTGCAATATCTGGAGCGCTACCACGACATGGCGCTCAACGGCGCGAAGGACGCACTGGACTCGCGAATCCGCGACGCCTTTGTCGGCAGCTCCGACCCGGAACTGGCCCTCGACTGGCTGATGAGTTCGCTGCAGCAACAGTTCGTCTCGGTGACCGTTTACGACAATCTGGATGAGCTGCTTCAGGCCCATCCGGACGTGGTGGTCAAGCTCGACACCTTCAATCGTTTGCTGACCCAGCGCAACAGTCTGGTCGAAGCGCGCTTCTCTGCACGGTTCTACGACGCCGATCTGCAATACATCGGCAAGGCGGAAGGGGCGATCGAGCGAGAGCTGCCTTCGGTCTGGGTGCACAACCAGGCGGCGCCGCAAGTCGCCGCGCAGATCAATCAGCAGCGCGACCTGCAACTCGACGCGCTGAAGCAATTCGATGTGTCGCTCAAGGCCCTGGTGGCGTCGAGCTGATTCTTAAAACGTAAATGGCAACGGCGGCGCCGTGAAGTCGAACCGTTGCCGGTTGAACCGAACCTTTATTTTCAGGATTACCCAGATGCGTCCTTTATTCGTGCCAGCCATGGCTTTTGTTTCCCTGTTGCTCGCCGGTTGCGCTTCGGCGCCGAACGATCCGACCCTGACGTTGCAGACCAGCAAGACGCCGGCGCAGTACGCCGAGTGCGTGGTGCCGAAGTTGCAGGGCAGTGCGTTGAATCCGACGGTTTCGCAGAGTCAGCGCAGTTATCGGATCGTGGTGCCGAGCAAGGTGTCGGCGGACAACGTGCTTGAGGCGTACAAGGCGGGGAAGGGTGGCAAGGTGTTCATTTATGAACGGCATTTGCTGGCGTCGAATTTGTTGCCTTCGAGTTTTGAGCGGGCGGCTCAGGATTGCATTTGATCTGAGCGCTTGACGGGTTTTGACAGAGCTCCTTTGGTTGGCCGCAACCAACCAATTTTTTCGCCCCACACTGGTTTTCGGTTGTGGGGTTTTTTTTGGGTCTTGGCGGCCTTTGGGCCGACCATGCTTTGGGGGTTTTGGGTGAATATCCGTTTTTTTGGGTGTTGCGGCTGGCGGTTTCGCCCTTACGGCGAGTCCCTTTTGGCAAACGCCCCAAAAGGAACCAAAAGGTCTTCGCCCTGACGTTCGGCCCGCTCGCTGGGGCTCGGGGTTCCTTCGCTCCGGGATCGATCCGGGCGCAGCGGCTACGGTTTGCTCCGCTGCACCTCCTTCCGCTGTGTCTGGCTGCGCCAGACGGTCGCTGCGCTCCCACCCCCGGATCAATCCCTCCACTCAGCCTGCCGACGGGCTCCAGGATCAAAAGCTACTCGAGCTTGCGCTCATTGTTGAGTGGGGCGGCTTCGCCGCGGGCAGCTGCGCTGCTTTTGCTTTTCTGTGGGAGCGAGCCTGCTCGCGAAGGCGGCCTGACAGCCGACCGTTTTCTCACTGCATGCATCCGATCAAAACTGCAGGAGTGAGCCTGCTCGCGATGGCTGTGTATCAGGCAACACGATGATGATTGGGGAGTGTTCTTTTGTCTTGCGATCCGGTTTCTCCAGGGACGGCCCTCACCCTAAACCTCTCCCAGAGGGAGAGGGGACTTGGTCGAGGTGTTTGTTGAAGATGCGCCGACCTGAGACTCTGCGTCGAGCTCGTTCTTGGATTCAACGAAGATCGGCTCCCTTTCCCCCTCGCCCCCTGGGGGGAGAGGGCTGGGGTGAGGGGGCTGGATTTCACTGACTCAACGCAATCTGCAGCCTATCCCAAACAACCATTCACCCGGTCACACACCCAACCGGCACTTTCCCCGCAAACGTATCAACCAGACTCGCCACGACCATTTCCCCCATCCGCGTGCGAGTCTGCAATGTTGCGCTGGCCCGATGCGGTTGCAGCACCACTTGTTCATTAGCAAACAACGTTTCAGGCACATTCGGTTCATCGACAAACACATCCAGTCCAGCCCCGGCGATTTCCCCAGCCGAAAGCGCGGCAACCAGATCCGCTTCGTTCACCAGTTTGCCCCGGGCGACGTTGATCAGATAACCGTCCTTGCCCAGCGCTCGCAGCACTTGCGCGTCGATGATCGCTTCGCCCTTGTCCGCTGCGGCGGCGAGGATCAGGGCGTCGCTGTCGCGGGCCAGTTGTTTGAGATCGGCGACGAAGGTGTGAGGGACGTCGCTCATCGGTTGCAGGTCGGTGTAGCTGATCGGGCAGCCGAAGGCGGCGGCGCGGGTGGCGATGGCGCGGCCGACGCGGCCCATGCCGACGATGCCGATGCGCATGCCGGAGACTTGTCGGGCCAAGGGCAGCGGGGCGAGTGGGGTCGGGCTTTGTGGCCATTGGCCGGAGCGTACGTAGCGGTCGCTGGTGCACAGGCCGCGACAGACCGAGATGAGCAGGCCGATGGCGAGGTCGGCGACGTCTTCGGTGAGGGCGCCGATGGTGGCGGTGACGCGGATGCCGCGATCGCGGGCGTAGGTCAGGTCGACGGCGTCGGTGCCGACGCCATTGACCGCGACCACTTCCAGGTTCGGCAGTTGCGCCATCAGCGCCTGGCTGATGCCGGTGTGGCCGCCAGTGATGACGCCGCGAATGTTGGCGCCGTGTTCCTTTATGCAGGCGGGTTTGTCCGCTTGCTGGAAGTAGCGGCGTACGGTGAACAGTTCGTCCAGACGCGCGTTGATTTGCGGGATCAGGATCGGGCTCAGTTGCAGGATTTCTGGCTTCATGGCTACCTCGTTACGCAATAAAAAGGCCGGCTCAACCGCGGCCGGCAAACGGCATGGCGCTGGCCATGACGGTCATGTTCAGGACGTTGGCTGACAGCGGCAGGCCGGCGATGTAGCGCACCGCGTCGGCGACGTGTTTGACGTCGACCATCGGTTCGACGGCGATGCTGCCGTTGGCCTGGAGTACGCCTTTGGTCATGCGCACCGACATTTCCGTCAGGGCATTGCCGATGTCGATCTGGCTACAGGCGATGTTGAATTCGCGGCCGTCCAGCGCAAGGGATTTGGTCAGGCCGAGCACGGCGTGTTTGCTCGCGGTGTAGGCGCTGCTGAACGGACGCGGTGTGTGTGCGGAAATCGAACCGTTGTTGATGATTCGTCCGCCCTGCGGCTGTTGTTTGCGCATCAGCCCGAACGCGCCGCGAGCGCAGAGAAAGACACCGTTGAGGTTGGTGTCGATCACGTTGCGCCACTGCTCGAAGGTCAGCTCGTCCAGCGGCACGGCGGGGGCGTTGACGCCGGCGTTGTTGAAGACCACATCGAGGCGCCCGTAGACCTCGGCAATGGTCGCGAACAGCACGTCGACACTGGCCGGATCACGCACGTCGGTGGGTACCGCCAGTGCTTGGTGACCCTGGCTCAGCGCCAGTTCGGCCAGCGCTTGCAAGGGCTCGGGCCGGCGACCGGCGAGCACGAGGGTGAAGCCGTCGGCCATCAGGCCCAGCGCCACAGCGCGGCCGATGCCACTGCCGGCGCCGGTGACCAGCGCAACTTTCAAAGAGGTCGTCATATTGTTGTTCTCCTTTTTTCTCAATCCGCTGGAATCAGGGCCGTGGGCCGACGCGCATTTCCAGGTGGCCAATGCCGTCTATGCCAGCGCTGATCACGTCGCCCGGTTGCAGGCTGTCGACGCCGGCGGGGCTGCCGGTCATGATCAGGTCGCCGGCGCGCAGGGCCACGGATTGCGAGATGCGCGCGATTACTTCACTGACCGACCAGATCTGGCTGTCGAGGTTGTCGCGCTGGCGTTCTTCGCCGTTGACGTTCAGCCACAACTCGCCCTCGGGATGGCCGCTGCGGCTCACCGGGACGACGGCAGTCATCGGCGCGGCGCCGTCGAACACCTTGGCGCCTTCCCACGGCAGGCCGTTGCTCTTGGCTGCGCGTTGCACGTCGCGGCGGGTCAGGTCGAGGCCGGCGGCGTAGCCCCACACGTAGGCCAGAGCCTGATCTTCAGGAATATTGGCGCCGCCTTCACCGATCGCCACGACCAGTTCGATTTCGTGAACGAAGTCTTCGCACACTGACGGGAAGGTCACGTCACCAATGGCATCGACCACACAACTTGCCGGTTTCATGAAAAACACTGGCGGCTGGCGCGACTGGCCTTGAGTGTCCGGCCATGGGTAGTTGCGGCCGACACAGAACACCCGGCCGACGGGGAAGCGCTGCTCGGTGCCGAGTACCGGCAAGGTCACCGGCAGATCCGGGGTAAAGACGTATTCAGTCATGTTCATCCTGCGGGTCATCCTGTTTGAAAGGGCAGCGTACGGCGGCTGGCGTCGGTGAAGTTGGACGAAAGCCGCCTGCGTTTGGACAAATCCGGGTTCTTGCCTCAGCGCACCTTCAGCTCGATGCGATACAGGCGTCCGAGCAGTAACGAATAGGAGAGGGTGCCGATCAGCGCGACGCCGCCAATAAACCAGAAGGCATAGGCGAAGGTGCCGGTGGCGTGGACGATGGCGCCGATCACGATCGGCGTGACGATGCCGCCGATGTTCGCCGCCAGGCTGGTAATGCCGCCGGTGAGGCCGATCAGCTCTTTCGGCGCGACTTCCGATACCGCCGCCCACGACGAGGACGCGATGCCCTGGGCGAAGAACGCGATGGTCAGCACGGCGATGCAGATCAGGTTGGAGTCGGTGAAATTGACCAGCACGATCGACATGCCCAGCATCGAACCGACCACCAGCGGCAACTTGCGCGCAAACGACATCGAGTAGCCGCGACGGATCAGCAGGTCAGAAACGATGCCGGCCAGCAGAATCCCCACCGTCGCACCGACGAAGGGCAGCACGGCGAAGATCCCGGCCTTGATCATGGTCAGTTTGCGTTCTTCGATCAGGTAGGTCGGGAACCAGGTGAGGAAGAAGTACAGCGCCGAGGTGCTGGCGAACTTGCCGATGCAGATCGCCCAGATCTGCCGATAGCTGAACAGCTCGGCGATCTGCCGCCAGTTGAAGCGGGTGCGCTCCTGGCTGCTCTTGACCAGACCACCGCCGGTTTCGATGTACTTCAATTCTTCCTGGCTGACTTTCTTGCAGTTCAGCGGATCGCGATACAGGTACAGCCACAGCACACCGAAGACGATGCCGAGTGCGCCAGTGCTGTAGAACACGTGGCGCCAATCAAAAGTGGTCGCCAGCCACAACAGCGCGCCGGTGAACAGCGCTGTGCCGAGGTACTGACCGCACACGTAAATGCTGCTGGCCATCCCGCGTTCCCGCGCCGGGAACCACACCGTCACCGCGCGGCTGTTGGCCGGAAAAGCCGGGGCTTCCATGGCGCCGACCGCCAGGCGCAGGCCGAACAGCGAGGCAAACCCCGTGGCGAAACCCTGGCAAACGGTGACGGTCGACCAACTGATCAGCGAAACGCCGTAGGTGAAGCGCGAGCCAAACCGGTCAGCGATGAAGCCGGCCGGCACCAGCGCCAAGGCATAGGTCCAGGCGAACGCGGAAAAGATCAGGCCCATCTCGATCTTGTCCAGGCCCAGGTCCTTGGCCATGAACGGCGCGGCGATCGAGATGTTCACCCGGTCGATGTAATTGATGATCGTCGCGATCAGCAGCAACGACAGCATGAACCAGCGCCGCCGCGTAGGCAGGCGCTGCGCCGAAACGGCATCGCGTGCACCGGCTATCACCGGCGGCACCGTGGCACTGGAAGAGTGGGAGTTGGACATGCGGAGACCTCGTTATTGTTAGAAGAGTCGAGATTTTTCGAGCAGCCGATGCCGTTGCCCGCAACGTGTGGGGCAAGGCAATCGGACGGCTTGCAGCGCGGGTTTCAGACGTTCAGGAACGTCTTTGTGCGATTGATTTCAAGGGGAGGTCGGGCGGGGCGGCGAGGGGAAATAGCAGGATCATGACGTGCGCACCTTTGATTGTTTTTGAAAGAGGTTGGGCTGCGTTGGTCATTACAGTGGTCGTACAACGGTTCTAAATCAACCGATGGGTTAGAACGTTTTTTCTTGAAAAAAGTGGGTTTGGCGAACGTGTCCAAAAAGATAAATACGATTTGTCTTGAGAATAAAGATCAGATTCAACTCCCAAGCGTATGAAAAATAACGACTAATTGTATTTTTATAATAATGCGGTTTTTGGACAGGCACATGGCGTGGCTTCTTTCAAAAAAGCTAACGTCATCGTATGACTCATTGCCGCCCACCGCCCAACCCTGCAAGATGACAGGCGCTACCTCACTGCCCGGAGGACCTTCTGCCCATGTCTTCACCCAGCCGTATCCCGACTTACGTCATGCAGCAACGCAGCGAATTGACCGATTTCTACATTCGCGACAAAAAGGGTCGGCGCGCCGAAACCGCGCCGCACCGGCACGAGTACTTCCAGATCCAGATCAACCTCGGTGGCGACACCGTGCAGCACATCGGCAGCGTCCAGCGGCCATTCCCGCGCAACACTCTGGCGTTCATCCTGCCGCACCGCGTGCATGTGATTCCGCATCCCGCAGACAGTAATTTCATCGTCATCAATTTTTCCCAGACGTTTCTATTGCCGCATCTGCAATGCGACCCGATGGATCTGGAAGAGGTGTCGATCCTGCTCGCGCCTGAGCTGTCGCCGTTCCGCTTTCAGGAACATCTGGATTTCATTTTGGGCGATGAGGATTTCGCTCAGGTCTGCGGCCTGATCGAACAGATGCGCGCACTCGATGAGAACCGTCAGTTCGGCACGCGGGAAATGCTCAAGGGCTTGTTGCTGCAGATGATCGGTAGCGTGTGTTTTCTCTACGCCGAGCCGCTCAAGCGCCTGGCGGAAGAGAATGCTGCCGAGAACAGTCGTCGCGACGCCTTGAGCCGCATGTTCGAGTATTTGCGGAAGAACATCGCCGATCCTGATCTCAACCTGATCAAAGTCGCCGCTGCGACCTATCTGTCACCGACCTACCTGACGCACTGGCTGCGCAAAGAGATCGGCAAGACCTTCACCGAGCTGGTGCTGGAGCGGCGCATGCACGCGGCGCGCAACTTCCTCCTCAACAGTACGCGCTCGGTGGGCGAGGTGGCGCGGTTGTGCGGGTTCGCCGATGAGGCCTATTTTTCCCGGCGGTTTCGCCAGATTCATGGCCAGCCACCGGGGCAGTTCCGCCGCCGCCAGCTCAACCCCGACACGCCGCAGACGCCACTGAATACTTAGAACGGCGCTCAGACCCACTTGAAGCGGGCAGGGAAGCGCGCGACAAAACAGGTGCCCGTTTCACGGTCGGACGTCACGCTCAAGGTGCCGTTGTGCGCATTGGCAATCTGCCCGGCGATGTACAAGCCCAGTCCCAACCCTTCATGACGCTGGCCTGCTTCGGAACGGGAAAACGGTTCGAACAGCAGTGGCATCAGCGCAGGCGGGATTGGCGTGCCCTGGTTGGTCAGCGAAATGACGATCTCGTCGCCCTCGGCAAACGCCTTGAGCAAGATCGGCTCGGCGGTGGAGCCGTGGGTCACGGCGTTGCCCAGCAGATTCGACAACAACTGGCTGATCCGCAGCGGGTCGCAATAGACCCCGGCCGGCACCTCCAGCGAATCAATAAATTTCGCCTGCGGGTACGCCACCTGGATTTCTTCAAGGGTCTGGCGCAGCGTTTGCTGCAAGTCATCGACCAGTTTGCGCTGTACCGGAATTCCACTGCCGAGCCGACCCCGGGCGAAGTCGAGGATGTTTTCGATCAGCACGCCCATGCGCACCGAGCTGGTGCGGATCGCTGACAGCAGCGTGCGCGAGCGCTTGTCCTCGACTTTGCTTTCCAGCAGATCGGCGCTCATGCGAATGGCGCTGAGGGGCGTGCGCAAGTCATGGCCCAGTACGGCGATGAATTGTTCGCGCAGACGGCCCATTTCGTTGGCATCGGCCAGCGCGGTTTTGGTCGCGTGCAAATGGCCTTGGGTATCCAGGCTCATCGCAATCAATTGGGCGAAGAGGGTGAGGGTCTTTTCGATGGCCGGGTCGTCGAGGTTCGCCGGCACCGAATCAATGGCGCACAGCGTGCCGAAGAACTCGCCATCGGCCTTGATGATCGGAATGGAAATGTAGCTTTCCAGACCGTAGGTTTTCGGCGTGTGATGCGTGGAGAACAGCGGGTGCTGGCTGGCATGGCCGAAGATCACCGGCTGATGGTGCTGACGGATCTCATGACAAATCGTCGATTCCAGCACCAGTTCGCCGCCGGGCAACAGGCCGAAGTCAATCGAATCATCCACGGCGCAGGCGATCCACTTGCTCGCGGTGACCCGCGCTACGGCGGCGAAGCGCATGCCGGTCATATGCTTGACCATGCTCAGGATCACCGGCACAGCGTCAATGCTGCCGATGGCTTCGAGGTCGGAGGAGAAATCTGTCTGGGGCATGGCCGGTGCTTCGCGAAAGTGTCGCCAGAGACTATCGGTAATTACCGGCCTTGCCTAATGAACCTGCAAAAAAGGGCGCCGGGAAAACTCCCGGCGCCCTGTGTGGTGCTTGCTGAGCGCTATCGCTCAGAACTTGTACTTGGCCGTCATCATGTAGCTGCGCGGCGTGCCGTAGTTGTCGGTCGAGCCCCAGGTCACGTCGGTGCCGATGGAGGAATAGTACTTGCGGTCAAAGATGTTGTTGGCGTTGACCTGCAGGTCGAGGTGCTTGTTGACCTCGTAACCGGCCATCAGGTCGGTGACCGCGTAGCCACCCTGTTCGAGACGATAGCTGCCGCCATTGGCCAGGGCGATGTCGTTGTACATGCGGCTCTGCCAGTAGACGTTGCCGCCCACGCGCAGTTTTTCCAGCGGGCCTTTGAAGCGATACACGGTGGAGACCTTGAATAGGTGCTCGGGCATGTCGGTGTCGAATTTCTGATTGTTGTTGGCCGGGTTTTCGTCCTTGAGGTAGTGGGCGCGGGTGTAGGTGTAACCGGCGCCGACTTGCCATTGCTCGGTCAGTGCCCCTTGCAGCTCCATGTCCACGCCCTGAGCGCGAACCTTGCCGGAGGTTTCGTAGCAAGTCAGTTCCGGGCAGCCGAGCTGGGTCGCCGCCTGGGTGGCGCGGTTGGTCTGGTCCATCTGGAAAACCGCCACGCTGCCGTTCAGTGCGCCGTTGAAATATTCGCCCTTGATGCCGACTTCGTAGTTTTCGCCGACGATCGGCTCAAGCACTTTGCCGCCGAGGTCCTTCTGGGTCTGAGGAGTGAAGATGTCAGTGTAGCTGGCGTAAACCGAGTGATGGTCATCGAGTTTGTAGATCAGGCCGGCGTAACGGGTCAGGTTGCGCGTGACCTTGAAGTCACCGTCGGCACTGCGATCGTCGTAGTCATACCAGTCCAGACGACTGCCGAGAATCAGCGTCAGCGGATCGGCCAGGCTCAAGCGCGTGGTCAGGTAAACCGCGTCCTGGGTGGTGACGTTGCGCGACTTGCCACTGCGCACGAAGTCAGGCTTGGGCGCGGCGATCGGCAGGCCGGTGTCGTAGGGCGCGTATTCCTTGGTGGTGGCGTCGTACACGCGATTGCTCGCGCCGACTACCAACTCGTGGGTGCGGCCGAACGCTTCGAACGGGCCGCTGGCGAAACCGTCGAAGGCGCGTTGCTTGTCGGTGTGGTGCGATTGGTAGGCGGTGGTTTCCAGCGGGCCGTCGTAGCGCGACAGGTACGTGCCGGAGAATTCGCCCTCGAGGGTTGAGGTCGAACCGCCGAGGTGCAGTTTCCAGTCGTTGTCGAAACGGTGTTCGACTTCACCGAATACGGTGTCGACTTGCAGCTTGCGGTTTTCCCAGTCGGTGCCCGGGTAAGTGGAGCGGGGCAGGTCGAGGTGGTGGCCGTCTTCGCCGATCGGCAGGCCGCCCCAGAAATAGTTGGTCTGATCGTTCTGCCGGGAGAAACCGAGGGTCGCCGTGGTGCTGTCGCTCAGGTCGGCTTCACCGATGGCGTAGAACAGGCCGTGATCGTTTTCTTCCTTGTCGCGGAAACTGTCGGCGCCCTGATACGACGTCACCA
Organism: Pseudomonas mercuritolerans; assembly: GCF_025706525.1. Lineage (NCBI taxonomy): Bacteria > Pseudomonadati > Pseudomonadota > Gammaproteobacteria > Pseudomonadales > Pseudomonadaceae > Pseudomonas > Pseudomonas mercuritolerans. The sequence continues at coordinate 12,075 of NZ_JAMSHA010000001.1, read as the reverse complement.
CCCGGCCACGCAGGGTGCCGCTGTCGTTCAGCGGGCTGGAGGCATCGACTTCGCCACGGTAGTCATCCCAGCTGCCGGCGGCGCCGGTGAGGGTCACGCGCTGGTCAGCGGTCGGACGCTTGCGCACCATGTTGATCGCCGCCGACGGGTTGCCGGCACCGGTGACCAGGCCGGTCGCACCACGGACGATTTCCACCCGGTCGAACATCGCCAGATTCGGTTGCACTGCCAAAGTGAACGGCGAATACGAGCTGGGCAGACCGTCGTACATGATGTTGTCGATGTCGAAACCGCGCGCCTTGTAAGTCTGCCGGCCCGGGCCGCTGGCCTCGCTGAGGAACAGCCCCGGCGTGCCGCGCACCACGTCGTTGACGCTGGTCATGTTCTGGTCGTCCATGCGCTGGCGAGTGATCACCGTCACCGCCTGCGGCGTTTCGCGCATGGTCAGCGACAGCTTGGTCGCGGTCTGCATCGGGCCGGTGGTGTAGGACTGCGTGTCTTCGGTGGTGCTGCTCATCTGCGTGGCGCCGATTTCGGTCGCTTGCAGTTCCAGCGGGCCATTGGTGGGCGCAGTGGCTGCGGTTTCTTCAGCCAACGCAGGAGCGATGCTGGCCATGCCGATGGCGATTGCGAGGAGGTTAGGTGAAAGGTTCGAGCGGCGGTGAATGGTGTGAAACGACATCTATCTGCTTCCCCAAGATTTACCCAAACGAAACTAATGCGAGTGCATGTAAGAATTATTCGCATTAGTATGTCGGAAGTTTCCGGGGGAATAAACCCGTACGAGTCAGTTAGTTAATGATTTTTTCACAATTGGATTCGATGGCCTTCGGACGCAAATGTGGGAGCGAGCCTGCTCGCGAAGGCGGTGGGTCATTCAACAGATGCGTTGTCTGATAATCCGCTTTCGCGAGCAGGCTCGCTCCCACAGGGTTATACGGTTTTTTGAAATCAGTCCAGATCCTGCGCACCGTGCCGTTCCGGCACCTGAGTCTCTTCATCACCCCAGGTACGGTTCACCCGTTGCCCGCGTACAACCGCTGGCCGCTTGGCGATTTCTTCGGCCCAGCGCTGCACATGGGCGTACTCGTGCGCCGCGAGGAATTCCGCCGCCGAGTAAACGTTGTTGCGCACCAGTTGCCCGTACCAGGGCCACACGGCGATGTCGGCGATGGTGTAATCGTCGCCGGCCAGATAGGCGTTATCAGCGAGACGGCGGTTGAGCACATCCAGCTGCCGTTTGGCTTCCATGGTGAAGCGGTTGATCGGGTATTCGAGCTTCTCCGGCGCATACGCGTAGAAGTGCCCGAAACCGCCGCCCAGATACGGCGCCGAGCCCATTTGCCAGAACAGCCAGTTGAGGGTTTCGGTGCGACCGGCCGGATCCTTGGGCAGCAAGGCGCCGAACTTTTCCGCGAGATACAGCAGGATCGAACCGGACTCGAACACCCGGATCGGCGGCTCGACGCTGCGATCCAGCAGCGCCGGGATTTTCGAGTTCGGGTTGACTTCGACAAAGCCGCTGGAGAACTGATCGCCCTCGCCAATGCGGATCAGCCACGCGTCGTATTCGGCCTCGCTGTGCCCGAGTGCAAGCAGCTCTTCGAGCATGATGGTGACTTTGACACCGTTGGGCGTGGCCAGCGAATACAGCTGCAACGGATGCTTGCCGACCGGTAGCTCTTTGTCATGGGTCGGCCCGGCGATCGGCCGGTTGATGCTGGCGAAGTGGCCGCCGGACGGGGCTTCGTGTTTCCAGACCTTGGGCGGAACGTAAGACGCATTGCTCATGAAACGGACCTCGTCGATGCTGGGAGAGAACAGGTAGACACCGTAGGGAAAATTTCCGGCGGGTGCCAGCGGTGAGTGCGGTTATTCATATTGAATGATGTAAGCCGATCTGCCGCCTTCGCGAGCAGGCTCGCTCCCACAGGGGTATGTATTGGACAGAGAAACAGGGTTCACCCGTATTTATTGTGGGAGCGAGCCTGCTCGCGAAAGCGTCGGCAGGGTCGCCGCGCCTAATGGCTCCAATACCGCCCAACCGCACCCCCGAGTCCCTGCACCGGATCTGTCTCAGGAAACGCCAGCCCCGCAATCCGCGCCAACTGCGCATCACTCGGCGCGGCCCGGCAAATATCCGCCTGCTGCCCCGGCGGATAAGCACCGACCACGAGAAAATCCTCACTCGAGCCCAGATTGCAGTGCCCGGTCCCGGCCGGCAGCAACAGCACATCCCCGGCGCTGACGTCGACGACTTGGCCGTCAGGCCCGCCCAACATCAACCGCGCCTGACCGGCCGCCACGCCAAGCACTTCGTGGCCTTCAGTGTGGTAGTGGTGATAGTCATAAATGCCGTAGCGCCACTGCGCCGGCCAGCCATTGGCACCGAACGTCTGCTCGAAGCGCGCGGCCGGATCGTCGCCTTCAACGGCAATCGCGCTGCGGTAGATCAGCACCGGCAGACGCGGATTGTTCGGCACCCAGTCATTGCGTTGAAGCAGCAGGGTTTGCACTTCAGTCATGGCCAATCCTCCTTCGCTCGATTTATCAGTCGACCGCAGCGCAGGGCAATCGCCTCAAAAAATCATTCCCGCGCAAACACGGCGCCGAAATTGATACCCGGAAAATCCAGCGAAACTTCATCGCGCAGCGGGCTGTCCAGACCCTTACATGTCCATGCAGCGGTAAATGGCGAGGGTCAAGATGACGATGACAGTTGGTGATTTTCTGGTTGAGCGGCTCAGCGAATGGGGCGTCACGCGGATTTTTGGTTATCCGGGGGATGGCATCAACGGCGTGTTCGGCGCCATGAGCCGGGCCAAAGGCAAGATCGAATTCGTTCAGGCACGGCACGAGGAAATGGCCGCGTTCATGGCCTCGGCCCACGCCAAGTTCACCGGCGAGCTGGGCGTTTGCATCGCCACCTCCGGCCCCGGCGCCTCGCACCTGATCACCGGCCTGTACGATGCGCGCATGGACCACATGCCGGTGCTGGCCATTGTCGGTCAGCAGGCGCGCACGGCGCTGGGCAGTCACTACCAGCAGGAGCTGGATCTGGTGTCGATGTTCAAGGATGTCGCCGGTGCGTTTGTGCAGCAGGCTTCGGCGCCGTCGCAAGTGCGCCATCTGCTTGATCGCGCGGTGCGCACTGCGGTCGGCGAGCGCCGCGTCACCGCGCTGATTCTGCCCAATGACTTGCAGGATCTGCCTTACGAGCAACCGGCGCGCGCCCATGGCACCGCGCATTCCGGGGTCGGTTACAGCAAGCCGAAAGTCGTTCCTTATGCCGCCGATCTGCAACGCGCCGCCGAGGTACTGAACAGCGGCGAGAAAGTCGCGATTCTGGTCGGTGCCGGTGCGCTGGAGGCGACCGATCTGGTCATCGCCGTGGCGGAGAAACTCGGCGCCGGTGTCGCCAAAGCGCTGTTGGGCAAAGCAGTGTTACCTGACGATTTGCAGTGGGTCACCGGCAGCATCGGCCTGCTCGGCACCGAGCCCAGCTACAAGCTGATGAGCGAGTGCGACACCTTGCTGATGATCGGTTCGGGCTTCCCGTATTCCGAGTTTCTGCCCAAGGAAGGCCAGGCGCGCGGGGTGCAGATCGACTTGCAGCCGGACATGCTCAGCCTGCGTTATCCGATGGAGGTCAATCTGGTCGGTGATTCAGCGGAAACCCTCGCCGCGTTGCTGCCGCTGCTGGAACAAAAGACCTCGAACAAATGGCGCAAGAAGATCGAAGGCTGGCGCGGGAGTTGGGAGAAAACTCTGGAAAAACGCGCCATGGCCAAAGCCGATCCGGTCAACCCGCAACGAGTGGTCTACGAGTTGTCGCCGCGTTTGCCCGAGCAGGCGATTATCACCAGCGACTCTGGCTCTTGCGCCAACTGGTTCGCCCGCGACCTGAAAATCCGTCGCGGCATGAAATGCTCACTTTCCGGTGGCCTGGCCTCGATGGGCGCGGCGGTGCCCTATGCGATCGCGGCCAAGTTCGCCTTCCCGGAACGCCCGGTCATTGCCCTGGTCGGCGACGGCGCGATGCAGATGAACAACATGGCCGAGCTGATCACTGTCGCCAAATATTGGCGCCAGTGGCAGAGCCCGAAATGGATCTGCGCGGTGTTCAACAACGAAGACCTCAACCAGGTCACCTGGGAGCAGCGGGTGATGGAGGGCGATCCGAAGTTCGAAGCGTCGCAGAGCATTCCCGATGTGCCGTATCACCTGTTCGCGATTTCCATCGGTCTGAAGGGCATTTTCGTTGATCGTGAAGAAGAGGTCGCCGCTGCGTGGGAACAGGCACTCGCCTCGGAAGTGCCGGTGCTGATCGAATTCAAGACCGACCCGAACGTGCCGCCGCTGCCACCGCACATCAAGCTTGAGCAAGCGAAGAAATTCGCCACGACCCTGCTCAAGGGCGACCCGGACGAAGCCGGGGTGATCATGCAAACCGCCAAGCAGGTACTGGGCGCCGTGTTGCCCGGGAAGAAATGACGGTGGGCGCTTGAACGAACCAGCGATATTCATCGGTTGCGCCGGCTGGAGTCTCGGGCGCGAGCACTGGCCGGCATTCCCCGCCGAGGGCACGCACCTGCAACGCTACGCCGCGCGCTTCAACTGTGTGGAAATCAATAGCTCGTTCTATCGCCCGCATCGGCGTCAGACCTACGAACGCTGGGCCGACTCGGTAGCACCGGACTTTCGCTTTGCAGTGAAAGTGCCGAAGCTCATCACCCATGAACAGCGGCTGGCGGACAGCGCGGCCGCGCTCGATGAATTTCTCGGACAGTGCCAGGGCTTGGGTGATCGACTCGGCTGCCTGCTGATGCAACTGCCACCGAAACTGGCGTTTGAGGCACCGGTCGCCGAGGCTTTTTTTCATGCCCTGCGCGAGCGGTTCAAGGGCAGTGTGGTGCTGGAACCGCGACACGAATCTTGGACTGAGGCTGAGGCAGTGCTGGTGGATCTGCAGATTGCCCAGGCGGTGGTCGATCCCTCGCGGATCAGCAGCGACACCGCACCGGGTGGCTGGCAAGGCCTGCAGTATTGGCGCCTGCACGGCTCGCCACGGATTTATCACAGCGCTTATGAAGCGGCCTATCTGCAACAGCTTGCTCAGAACCTGCGGCGCGCGAAGGCCGACGGCAGAGACATCTGGTGCATCTTCGACAACACCGCCAGCGGTGCCGCCACGGCCGATGCGCTGGCTTTGAGGGCGTTGATCGAAGGCGGTGAACGCTGAACGACGACGCTCTCGCCACCCACACAAACGATCCGGCTACAGGTAAACTCCGCGCACTTTTTCAAGGAGTTCACATGAGTTACTACCAGCCGGGCATTCTCGCTACCCCTGTTCCTGCGCAAGCACGTCATCTGTTTTTCGCCCTGGCGTCGGTGGAAGCCTTGCCGCAAGCGATCGACAACCTGCTGATGCTGGTGGATGGCAAGTCGGCGGTGGTTGGCTTTGGTGAGTCGTTGACCAAGGCGCTGAATGTCGAAATCGCTGGCCTGCGCAGCTTCCCGGCGCTGACCGGCGTTGGCGTGAACAACCCGTCGACCCAGCATGCCCTGTGGATCTGGCTGCACGGTGTCGACCGTGGCGAGCTGCTCAACCGCTGCAACGCTATCGAAGCCGCGCTGGCCCCGGCCTTGCGTCTGGTCGAGATGCAGGAAGCCTTCCGCCACATGGACGGCCACGACCTCACCGGTTACGAAGATGGCACGGAAAACCCTCACGATGACGCCGCTGTCGCGGCCGCGCTGCTGAGCAGTGGCGCGGACGGACTGGTCGGCGGCAGCTTCGCCGCGATCCAGCAGTGGCAGCACGACCTCAAGGGTTTTCATCGCCTGTCTGCCGGCGCCAAGGACGACATCATGGGACGGCGCTTGAGCGATAACGAAGAAATCGACGACGCGCCGATCTCCGCCCACGTCAAACGCACCGCGCAAGAGAGCTTCGCGCCGGAAGCGTTCGTCGTGCGCCGCTCGATGCCATGGATTGAAGGCGATCGTGCCGGTTTGATGTTCCTCGCCTTCGGCTTTTCGCTGGATGCCTTCGAAGCACAGCTGCGGCGCATGAGCGGTCTGGAGGACGGTATTGCCGATGGCTTGTATCAGATCAGCCGACCAATCACCGGCGGCTACTACTGGTGCCCGCCGCTCAAGGACGGACGCCTTGATCTGCGCGCGCTGCGCATCGGCTGAGGACTGCATATGAACGTGGTGCGCTGGGGCATGATCGGTTGCGGCAGTGTCGCTGAACGCAAGAGCGGACCGGCCTTTTACAAGGCGCCCGGTTCGGCGCTGGTTGCGGTGATGGGCCGACGTCTCGAAGCGGTGACCGACTATGCCGCGCGCCACGGCATCAGCCGCGTCTATACCGATGTCGATGCGCTGATCAACGATCCCGAAGTGGATGCGGTGTACATCGCCACGCCACCCGACAGCCACCACGCCTACAGCCTGAAAGTCGCCGCCGCCGGCAAGCATTGCTGCGTGGAAAAGCCCATGGCGCTCAACGCCGGGCAAAGCCGCGAGATGCAGCAAGCGTTTGCCGCTGCCGGTCTGCACCTGTTCGTCTCCTATTACCGCCGCTCGCTGCCGCGCTTTGCCCAGGTGCGGCAATGGCTGGAGGAGGGGCGCATCGGCGAGGTTCGCCATCTGAGCTGGACACTGACCAAAGCACCGTCGCCGGCTGATCTTGAAGGTCGGGAGAATTGGCGCACCGACCCGGCGGTGGCGGGCGGCGGCTACTTTGCCGACCTGGCCAGCCACGGCCTGGACCTGTTTCAGTACCTGCTTGGCGACATCGTTGAAGTCGCCGGTTTCACCGCGCGTCAGGCGGGGTTGTACGCGGCGGAAGATGCGGTCAGCGCCACTTGGCGATTCGCCTCCGGGGCGCTAGGCATGGGCTGCTGGAACTTTGTTGCGGACCGGCGTGAAGATCGGGTCGAGATTATCGGCAGCCAGGGGCGCATCGGTTTTTCCGTGTTTGACGAGCATCCGGTGCAGCTGTTTGCCGATGAGCAGATCAGCCTGGAGATTGCCCATCACGAGCATATTCAGTGGCATCACGTGCTGGGGATGAATGCGCATATTCGTGGTGATTCACAGCATCCCGCCGTGGCCGAGCAAGCCGTCAAGACCGATTGGGTCATGGACTGGATCCTCAAACGCTGAATAGCTCACGATCCCCTGTGGGAGCGAGCCTGCTCGCGAAAGCATTCTGTCAGTCAGTATTTTGGGTGACTGACACACCGCTTTCGCGAGCAGGCTCGCTCCCACAGGTTTTGCCGGCGCAACGCGCATCTAAGGTTATGCCCAAACAATATTTCTCAACCTCGTCATAACCTCCCTAAGATCACGTCATAACTCGTTATGACAAGTGATCCCGCGATGACCGATAACGTTCTCTCCCTCAGTAGCGTTCCGCTGCACACCCAACTGCGCGACGTGCTCCGTGCGCGGATTCTCGACGGCGAATACCCGCAAGACAGTCAGATGCCTTCCGAAAGCGAACTGGGCGCGCTGTTCAAAGTCAGCCGCATCACCGTGCGCCAGGCACTCGGTGATCTGCAAAAGGAAGGCCTGATCTTCAAGATCCACGGCAAGGGCACCTTCGTCGCCAAGCCGAAAACCTTTCAGAACGTCAGCAGCCTGCAAGGCCTCGCCGAGTCGATGACCGGGCGCGGTTACGAGGTGATCAACCGCCTGCGCAGTTTCAAATTCATTCCGGCCGACAAGCGTGTCGCCGAGCGTCTGCAGGTGGCCGAAGGTGAGATCGTCGCGCAGATCAAACGCGTGCGCCTGATCAACCGCGAGCCGATTTCGCTGGAAATTACCTACCTGCCCAAAGCCGTCGGCGAACGGCTGGAGAAGGCTGATCTGGTCACCCGCGACATCTTTCTGATTCTGGAAAACGACTGCGGCATCGCCCTCGGCCACGCCGATCTGGCCATCGACGCAGTGCTGGCCGATAGCGACCTGACCCAGGCGCTCAACGTCGAAGCGGGCTCGCCGATCATGCGCATCGAGCGCCTGACCCATGATGCCCAGGGCCAGCCGCTGGACTTCGAACACCTTTATTACCGTGGCGATGCGTTCCAGTACCGCCTGCGGATCGACCGGCAGAAAGGGGAGCAGGCATGACCCGCAACGTTCTAGAACAGGAATACGACATCGTCGTGATTGGCGGCGGTACGGCCGGGCCGATGGCAGCGATCAAGGCCAAGGAGAAGAACCGCGATTTGCGCGTGTTGCTGGTCGACAAGGCCAACGTCAAGCGCAGCGGCGCGATCAGCATGGGCATGGACGGCCTGAACAACGCGATCATCCCCGGCCATTCGACGCCAGAGCAGTACACCAAGGAAATCACCATCGCCAACGACGGCATCGTTAATCAGGCGGCGGTCTACGCCTATGCAACGCACAGTTTTGAAACCATCGAACAACTCGACCGCTGGGGCGTGAAATTCGAGAAGGACGAGACCGGCGACTACGCGGTGAAAAAGGTCCACCACATGGGTGCCTATGTGCTGCCGATGCCGGAAGGGCACGACATCAAGAAAGTCCTGTATCGGCAGTTGAAACGTGCGCGGGTGAGCATCACCAATCGCCTGGTCTGCACGCGTTTGCTGACCGACGAGGAGGGCGCGGTAAACGGTGTGATGGGCTTCGATTGCCGCACCGCCGACTTCCATGTGATCAAGGCCAAAGCGGTGATTCTCGCCTGCGGCGCGGCTGGACGTCTGGGTCTGCCGTCGTCGGGCTACCTGATGGGCACCTACGAAAACCCGACCAATGCGGGCGACGGCTACGCGATGGCGTATCACGCCGGCGCTGAGCTGGCCAATCTCGAGTGCTTTCAGATCAACCCGTTGATCAAGGACTACAACGGCCCGGCCTGCGCCTACGTCACCGGCCCGCTGGGTGGCTACACCGCCAACAACAAGGGCGAACGCTTCATCGAGTGCGACTACTGGAGCGGACAGATGATGTGGGAATTTCACCAGGAACTGGAAAGCGGCAACGGCCCGGTGTTCCTCAAACTCGATCACCTGGCCGAGGAAACCATCCAGAACATCGAGGAAATCCTGCACAGCAACGAGCGCCCGAGCCGTGGCCAGTTCCACGCCAACCGTGGCACCGACTACCGCACGCAGATGGTTGAAATGCACATTTCGGAAATCGGCTTTTGCAGCGGCCACTCGGCGTCCGGCGTGTGGGTCAACGAGCGTGCCGAGACTTCAGTCAAGGGCTTGTACTCGGCCGGCGACATGGCTGCGGTGCCGCACAATTACATGCTCGGCGCGTTCACTTACGGCTGGTTCGCCGGGCACAACGCCGCGGACTTTGTTGCCGGCCGCGAGTTTTCCGCACTGGACAGCGAGCAGATCGCCAAGGAGAAAGCCCGGGTCTACGCGCCGCTCGATCGCGAACACGGTCTGCCGCCGGCGCAGGTCGAGTACAAGCTGCGGCGCTTCGTCAACGATTACCTGCAACCGCCGAAAGTGACCAAAAAAATGCAGATCGGCCTGCAACGCTTCAGCGACATCGAGCGCGATCTCGAGCAGATGAAAGCCAACAACGCTCACGAACTGATGCGAGCGATGGAAACCAGCGTGATCCGCGACTGTGCCGAAATGGCCGCCCGCGCTTCGTTGTTCCGCGCCGAAAGCCGCTGGGGCCTGTACCACTATCGCGTCGATTATCCGCAGCGCAACGACGCCGAGTGGTTCTGCCACTGCCATCTGAAGAAGGGCGAGGACGGCAAGATGACCAGTTTCAAGAAGGCCGTCGAGCCTTACATCATCCCGCTCGACGCCGAGGAAATGCAGGCTTACGACCGCCTGCGGGTCGGCGCCTTCGCCGCTTGAGACATCATTTTTCAGAGAGTCCGAACCATGGCTTATCAAGCTCAGGAAATCTTCTACCGCTCCAACGCGCCGGTCACCGTCGACGAGGACAAATGCATCGCGGAAAAGGGCTGCACCGTGTGCGTCGACGTTTGCCCGATGGACCTGCTAGCGATCAACCCGGCCACGCAAAAGGCCTACATGGCGTTCGATGAATGCTGGTACTGCATGCCGTGCGAGAAGGATTGCCCGACGGGGGCGGTGAAAGTCGACATCCCCTATTTATTGCGTTGACCCCAAATCCATTGTGGGAGCGAGCCTGCTCGCGAAAGCAATCGTTCATTCAACAATGATGGTGACTGACCCGCCGCCTTCGCGAGCAGGCTCGCTCCCACGTTGCAATTGTGATTATCCAATAGCCATCCGGTGAACCCCGGACGCTGAATGCAAAACACCCCTCGTTTCCCACCGCGCCCCGATCGCGGCGGAGACGAACTTCAAACCAATGATTCGAGGGGAAACACTTATGTTGCGTGCAGCACTTGCTGGGCTGGTCCTGGCTTCGTTCACCTTGTCGGCCTCGGCCGAAACCATCCGCATCGCCATCGGCACCCAGGACACCACCATCAACTGCGCCGCCGGCGGCCTGTTGATCCGTGAACTCGGTCTGCTGGAAAAATACCTGCCCCACGATGGCGCCTACAAAGACGCGAAGTACGACGTGCAGTGGAAGAATTTCACCAGTGGCGCGCCGCTGACCAATGAGATGGTCGCCGGCAAACTCGATTTCGGTGCCATGGCCGATTTCCCCGGTGCGTTCAACGGTGTGGCATTCGAAACGGCGGGCAAGCACAGCCTGTTCATCAGCGTGCTGTCGGGCAGCATCAAGGGCAGCGGCAACGGCATCGTCGTGCCGAGCGCTTCGTCGGTGCAGAGCCTGAGCGAACTCAAGGGCAAGACCATTTCGGTGCCGTTCGCCTCGACGGCTCACGGCATGTTGCTGCGCGCCGTGGCAGAGCAGGGCTGGGACCCGCTCAAGGATGTCAACATCATCGCCCAGCCACCGGAAGTCGCCGGCTCGGCATTGCAGGCCGGCAAGATCGACGCCCACGCCGATTTCGTGCCCTTCGCCGAGCTGTTCCCGAGCCGTGGTTTCGCCCGCAAGATCTACGACGGCGCCCAGGCCAACGCGCCGACTTTCCATGGCGCACTGGTGGATCAGGCCTACGCCAAAAAGTACCCGGAAATCGTCGTCGCCTACCTGCGTGCGAGCATCGAAGCCAACCAACTGCTCGCCGCCGAACCGGAGAAGTACAGCGAACTGATCGCCAAAGTCACCGGTGTCGATGCCGAGGTCAACTACCTGTTCCATGGCCCGCTCGGTGTACAGACCCGTGACCTGAGCTGGAAGCCTGAATATCGCCAGGCCGTCGGTACCGCCATCGATACCCTGAAGCTGCTGAAGAAAGCCGATCGCGGGCTCGACCTGAACAGCTTCATCGACGACCAATACATCCGCGCTGCCTTCAAGGCTTCGAACCTCGATTACACCGCGCAACTGGCCAACTACGCGCAGACGCCGTTGCCGGGTGTGGATGCGGCGGCGGGCAAAGCCATTACCGATTTCAGCCATGTTGCGGAGATCTGGGTGCGTGGCGAGGAAAAAGTCCGCCGTTACGGTTCGGCTGAAGCGGCGTTCACCGCGCTGGCGGTGTTGAAGCAGGAGGGCAAGAACATTCGTGCGGTGTATGCGCAGGCCAGTGACAGCGGGATCAAGCTGCTCGCTGAACAGGCGTGGTTTGCCAGCGACGGCAAGGGCCGCCTCAGCGCATTCCTGCTCAAGGGCCAGGCCCAGCAATACGCTGCGGCGCAGGGTGGCAAGGTGTTCGATTTCAGCGATGCCACTGCGCAGGTTGTTGCTGCGCGCTGAAGATCAAAAGCCCCTCACCCTAACCCTCTCCCGGAGGGAGAGGGGACTGACCGAGTTGTTTGTGAGAGATACGCCGACGTGAAATATCGAGTCGAACTCAGGTCTGCAAGCGCTGAAGATCAAAAGCCCCTCACCCTAACCCTCTCCCGGAGGGAGAGGGGACTGACCTGATCTGGCTTAATGATTCTGGACACTTCTAAAGGGCGGTAATCTACGCCCAGCGACGAGGTGTGATATGACCAGACGATATTTTTCGACAGATTTCAAACGGGATGCGGCTTGCCTGGTTTT